>NZ_VWVL01000003.1:0-631920 GCF_008632015.1 Pantoea sp. B_9
TGATTACATCGAAATGTTTTATAACAGTAAGCGTCGGCATGGCTCGAGCGATCAGATGCCACCAACTGAATACGAAAACAAATATTATCAACGGCTCGAAAGTGTCTAGATTATCCGTGGCGATTCAAAACCGGGCAAAAGCCCGGTTTTGTTTTTACAGATATCATCTGATGCTTAAGCTGCAGCAAACTGTTTCCGTACGGCCAGGGCTGTGCGGCGGAAGGCCACGCCTTTTTCATCAAACAGATGTGCGTGCTGTGGCGGGATCATCAGCCCAACGTCATCACCCAGGCTCAGCTCCAGCTCTTCCGCATGTTTAACCAGAACAGGATCGAAGCCTTCTACCGCAATGTAAAAGTAGGCGGCTTCCCCCAGATGCTCAATGTGCTGGATTTGCCCTGTAAGATGCGCCTCAGACTTACTGCACAGACGCAGATGCTCAGGACGAATGCCTACTTTCACCTTCTCACCGGACTGCGCCACGGCGGTATTGACCTCAACATCAATGACCTCTCCTGCATGACCCAGCCGGACTTTGCTGCTTTGCGCGCCGCTATTGATCAACTCTGCAGGAAGGAAGTTCATTTTGGGTGAGCCGATAAAGCCGGCGACAAACGCATTGACCGGGTGGTGATAGAGTTCAAGCGGATGACCCACCTGCGCAATTGAACCTTCATTGAGCATGGCCGCGCCACTGTTCAGCAGCACAATCTTATCGGCCAGCGTCATGGCTTCAACCTGATCGTGCGTGACGTAAATCATCGTATTGCCAAGTTTATGGTGCAGCCTGGCGATTTCCACGCGGGTTGCTACACGCAGCGACGCGTCCAGATTCGACAACGGTTCGTCAAACAGGAACACCTCCGGGTTACGCACAATCGCGCGCCCGATGGCCACGCGCTGACGCTGTCCACCAGAGAGCGCTTTCGGAAGACGCTGGAGTAACGGCTCAAGCTGCAGAATTTTGGCCGCATTCAGCACGCGAGATTCAATCTCCGCCTTTTCGGTTTTAGAGAGCTTTAGGTTAAACGCCATGTTGTCGTAAATGGTCATGTGCGGATAAAGCGCGTAGCTCTGGAAAACCATCGCTACACCGCGATCGGCGGGTGCCAGCTTATTGACGACCTCATCGCCGATGCGAATTTCACCGGAGGAGATGGTCTCAAGCCCGGCGATCATGCGCAGCAGCGTAGACTTACCGCAGCCTGATGGCCCGATAAACACGCAAAACTCGCCGTGTTTAATTTCAAGATCGACCTGATTGATAACCTGCGTATCGTGAAAGCGCTTAAACACATTGCTCAGACGTATACCTGACATAATTCAATACTCCTCTCTTCTGAGCTACTTGACGCCGCCCATGGTTAAACCGCGCACCAGATGTTTTTGTACCAGCAGACCGAGCACCAGCATCGGCAGCATCACCAGGGTTCCTGCCGCAGTCAGCGGCCCCCACTCTGTCCCCTGGAAGGTCAGGAATGAGGTGATCGCAACTGGCAGCGTCTGTGTAGAGTCGCCAGAGAGCGTCAGGACAATCTGGAATTCATTCCAGATAAAGAACAGCGTCAATACGCCTGATGCGGCCAGGCCGGTTCTTGCCAGCGGCAACATGACACTGCGAAACACGCGCCATTCGCTGGCACCATCAACGCGCGCCGCTTCACGAATTTCAGGTGGAATATCTTCAAAGAAGGTGGTGATCATCAGAATGGTAAATGGCACGTTAGCTACGGTGTAAACCAGAATCAGCACCAGATAGTTATCCGTCATGCCAAGCTTCGTAATGAGGTAATACACCGGGATAACCAGCATAATGACCGGTGCGTAACGCAGGCTCATGATGAACTGCTTAGCCTGTCCTTTTCGCTCAATAAAGAACACTAGACCGTAGGCGAAGAGCGACCCGAATACCAGGCACAGGAACGTTGAGACCAGCGAAATCAGTAGACTGTTACCGAATGCGCGAATGAAATCGCCATTGCTCAGCACCTGTCGATAGTTGTCCAGTATCGGCGTAAACCAGAGCTTTGGTGGCATGGCGAAGGCATCTAAGTACGTTTTAAATGACATTGTCACGAGCCAGTAGATCGGCAGCAGGAAAAACGCCAGTATGACTATCAGCACCAGCCAGAAGCCGGTTCTCCGGCAGATAAACTTCAGTGAATCACTCATCTTTCATTACCTTCTTACTGGCGAATGACAGCACCACGATCACCAGCAGCGTGTTAATGATGGCAATCACCACCGCTGCGCTGATACGAAAATCCTGGAACCCGGTAAGGTAGGCGTACATGTTGGTGGTTTCCGTCGCCAGGGCCGGGCCGCCACGGGTCATCACATAAATCAGGTCGAAAGATTTGAACGCATCAATCATGCGCAGGAATAGCGCCATAAGAATGATGGGCTTCATCATCGGCAGCTTGATGAAGGCCAGCAGCCGCCAGCTACGTGCACCATCCAGCTCTGCCGCTTCAAGAGGTTCATTTGGTAATGCGTCCAGTCCTGCGGATACCAGCAGGATAATGAAAGGCGTCCACTGCCAGATATCCGCCAGTATCAGCGAGGCCATTGCCGTGCCGGGATTGCCTAACCAGTCAATTGGCGCGATGCCAAACATGCCCGCGATCCAGTTGAACAGCCCGGCATTAGGATCGTAGAAAATACGCCAGATAAGTCCCGCCACGATGGGGGTTACTATCATGGGTAAAAGTAACAGCGCTCGTACCAGCTTGCGGCCAAAAAAATCGCGGCTGATGAACAGCGCAATGGCACTGCCCAGTACCAGCTCTGCCACCGTGGATCCCGCCACATAGACCAGCGTATGCCACAGAGAGAGCCACATGCGGGGTTCTTTCAGCACCTCAATGAAGTTCGCCAGACCGATGAAATCAAACGGCGGTGGCGACATCAAATCGATGTCATACACGGACAAATAGATGGCGTAACCCAGCGTGTAGAACGAAACCAGCAGCAATACAATCAATAACGGCAGTGTAAACGCCTGCTGCGTGAGTTTTGCTTTCATAGTTTTACCTGGACCTGCGTAAGAAATTCATTTCCCTCAGCACGCCTGAACGCACTGAGGGAGAAAGGTTAACGAGACAACGCTTTATCGTTACGGGTGTTCGCGGCCTTCAGTGCGCTTTCAACAGACTGGGTGCCAGCCAGCGCTTCAGACAGGGCAATGCCGGTGATATTAATGATCTGTGTAGCCTGCGGCACGGTAGGCAGATATTTCGCGTTCCCGTTCTTCAGAGCAGCAAGCATGCCGTCCTTGAAAGCGCCATAGCGCTGAGCAAAAGCATCACTGTTAATGGCACTGAGCGAACTCACACCAGCGTTGGGATTCAGCTCAACTGATTTCATCTGCGTCTGGCTGGCGGTTGCCCAACTGATGAATTTCCAGGCGGCATCCTGATGCTTACTGTCACTGTTGATGAACATACCGTGAACCTGAAGTGCGCCGCTGTTCCCCGGATGATCACCCGGCTGTGCAGGAACCGGGGCATAACCGACTTTCCCGACGACTGAAGATTGTTTCGGGTCTTCATTGAAACCACCGTTCACGGTAGAGTCGATGGTCATCGCCGCTTTGCCCTGCTGGAACACCAGACGGTTTTCCTGCCAGCCAAAGTTAGCCGCACCAATCGGGCCGTAATTTTTCAGGATATTCACGAACGCATTTGTAGCTGCAATCGCCTCGGGTGATGAGATGGCAGACTTGCCGTTACTGTCGATCCACTGGCCGCCGTAGCCCCACAGGAAGGCAGCCCACGCAAAGGTGTTCTGAATACCCTGTGCGCCGCGAAGAGTGATACCCGCGACCTGGCCGTTCGTTTTCTCCTTGATGGTTTTAGCGGCTGCGGTCAGCTCATCAAAGGTTTTAGGCACGGCGATACCGTACTGCTCGAACAGGTCTTTGCGATACATCAGGAAGGTACTTTCCCCGTATACCGGTAGGCCGTAATAAGCATCTTTATAACGCAGCGTATCTGCATAGCTCAGTACCAGATCCGCTTTGTCATAAAATTTGGTATCACTCTTCATCCACTTATCAACGGATGTGATATAGCCTGCCGAGGCGTAACCTACGGCGTGAACCCAGTCGTCCATAACGATGTCGTAACGTCCGCTGTGCGAGGAGAAGGCCAGCAAGGCTTTAGAGGTAAGATCGTTGTAAGGTACTATTTCTGCCTGAACCTTAATACCGGTCTCTTTTTCGAATTCCGGCAAAAGCGCTTTGATGGAATCACTGGTGCTGTGTCCTTCAAGCAGTACACGAAGAGTTTCCTCTGCGCTGGCGTTACCTGCCAGCAGAAGTGTGCCAATAACACCTGCAATACCCATTTTTTTTATGCTCATCTCATCACCTGGTTTATTCAGTCAGAATGTCAGACCCGGACGATTTCGCCGGTACGGGCGGAGTCCATAATGGCAAGCGTAATGCGCAGCGCCTCGTTAGCTTCTTCACCGGTCGCGACTGTCGTCGTGCCGTTGCGGACATCACCGAGGAACGACATCAGCTCTTCACGCAGGTCGCCTTTGATTTCACCCTGGCTCAGCGGCCAGTGCTGGGTGTCGATATAACGGTTAGCCGTTTCGGACGCGTGATACAGTCCTGACTCACCGCATTCAATTTCAATCAGCCCTTTTGTCGACAAGATCGACATTTTGGCATCGAGCAGCGTGCGTGAACCGGCCGGCAGTGCCCAGGAGCTTTCCAGATTCACGACGGTGCTGTCCGCGAAGCGAATGATGGCGAACACGGAATCTTCGGTACCCAGATGGCCAAGCAACTTGTTGGTGGTCTGCGCATACACACTCACCGGCTGGGTGTGCTTCAGCAGCCACAGGATCATGTCCACGTCGTGTACCGTAACGTGCAGCGGCAACGGCAGGCTGCCACCGTAACGGGCCGGACCTTCAATCGCCGGGCTGTTACGACGAGCAGTAATGTGGCTGACTTCGCCTGCGCTACCGGTCGCCAGAATTTCCTGAGCACGTGAGTAGCGCGGGTCGAAACGCAGCAGGAAGCCAATACCCAGCTTCACATTGGCATCGCGGGCAGCGCAGATGATGGCTTCGCCGTCTTCCATCGTTGCGGCAATCGGTTTTTCCAGGAAGATGTGCGCACCCACTCGGGCGGCCGCCAGGGCCGGTGCCAGGTGGAAATCATCCTTAGTGCAGATGCTGACGATGTTGGGTTTTTCCTGATCCAGCATCTGGTTAAAATCTTCATAGCAGTTCAGCTTCGGGATCCACTCCTTCAGCGCTTCACTGCGGGACAGGTCCGGGTCGGCCACGCCAACCACATCAACGCCATACATCTGCTGCCAGATGCGGGCATGCATTGCTCCCATGAAACCTGCGCCAATAACGCATACTTTAATAACGCTGTCTGTCATTTCACTTTCCTCAGTACCTGGTTTGAAAACTACATAACGTTCCCGTGGCATATCAGATGATTCAAATAAAATGCCAGAATAAGTCCAGATTAATACCAAAGTAAAAATTAGTTGTATATCAACGCAATCAGCGTTAAATCAATATTTTTGCAACATATTTAACCTGTTATAACGCCTAATCCTGACTACTGTCCAGCACGATCATGGTGCTTCTGGTCAAAATCAGAGCACCATCACGGTGCGAGAAGTATGTCTTTAAAATACCAATTTACAGATCTGGTATTATTGTGGTTATCTGATGGGTAATTGCAAAACCAACAGGAACGAAAGATGACGCTCGATGTGAATAAACTTAAAAATCAGTTGGTTGTTTCGTGCCAGCCCGTAACTGATGGGCCAATGGATCACGTCGACATCGTGGTCGCGATGGCGCGTAGCGCAGAACTGGCAGGCGCGGGTGCCGTGCGTATCGAAGGTGTGGAGAACGTGAAGCAGGTTTCTAAGTCGCTGGAAATCCCGGTGATTGGTATTGTGAAGCGTGATCTGGATGATTCGCCGGTGCGCATTACACCTCTCCTGCAAGACGTTGTTGATCTGATAGCTGCCGGAGCCAGCATTATTGCAGTGGATGCTACCGATCGTCAGCGCCCGGTTCCCGTTACAGATCTCTATAAGCTTGGCCGTCAGTCAAATGTGTTACTTATGGCCGACTGCTCGTCACTGAAAGATGGCATTGCTGCCGCTGAGATGGGCTTTGATTTTATTGGCACCACCCTCTCAGGCTATACCGATGAAACAGCCGATCAGCCGATGGATCGACCAGACCTTGAACTCATCTCAGCGCTGGCAGCTCGCGGTTATCGTGTGATGGCGGAAGGCCGTACCCGCACGCCGGATCACGCCGCAGCAGCGCTGAAAGCAGGCGCGTTTGCAGTAACGGTCGGATCTGCCATCACCCGCGTCGAGCACATCACTGATTGGTACAAAGCAGCACTGGCTGACGTGATTAAGGGGAGAACAACGGCATGATACTGGCGCTGGACATTGGCGGGACAAAACTGTCCGCCGCATGGATTGAGGGGCAGGAATGTATTGCTCGCAGGCAGGTACCCATGCAGCATGATGAGGCGGGTTTTCTGGCGGCGTTACGCGAGGTCACCCAATCAGACTATCCAGTTGAGCGCGTGGCTGTTGCCGCAACGGGTTATTTGCGCGAAGGCCGCGTATGGTCGGTTAATCTCAACACCATCCCCTTCTGGAAAGGTTTTGCGCTGGGCGAAGCGCTGGAGAAGCAGTTTAACTGTCCGGTGATCATGCTCAATGATGCGCAGGCTGCGGCGTGGGGAGAATACCTTCCACGCCAGCATAATCGTACAGATCTGCTTTTCATTACCCTTTCTACCGGGGTCGGAGGTGGCCTCATTTGCGACGGGAAACTACGGATTGGTCCGCAGGGGCTGGCCGGACATATCGGGCATGCGACGGTGAGCGTTGCACCGCTGGATGCGGACGCAGGGCGCTGTGGTTGTGGACGCACGGGTTGTCTGGAACATATCGCTTCCGGCACTGCCCTTGCCCGCCAGGCCACGGCACTTTTTGGTCGCAGGATCGACAGCCGCGAACTGTTTTCCCTGGCGGCAGATGAACCACAGGCCAGTGCGATCCTCGACAACGCAGCCGCGGCTGTAGCACAGGCCATTGCCGATACGCTCATGGTTGTGGACATCCAGGAGGTGGTGCTGGGTGGAAGCGTAGGTCTGGCAGAAGGCATGATAGCGCGGGTTAATAAGGCACTTCAGGCCTTCCCGGCACTGTTCAACCTGCCCGTGACGGCAGCACTGGGCGAGGGTGATGCCGGTTTACTGGGCGCTGCTGACTGGGCACAGCGCAATTAGATGGCACAGGTTTACTGGCCCGACGAGATATCTCGCTGTAGCTCAACCAGAAAGTCGTAACTGTCGCCCCGGTACCAGGTATGGGTGTATTCAATCGGTCGGCCATCTTCCAGATAGCAGTGGCGTTCTACGTGTAATGCCGGGCTGTGCGCTGGCATATCCAGCAGATGGCTGTGTTCGCGGTTTAGCGGTTCTGCACGAATACGCTGAAGCGCCCGAGCAGGCATGAACCCATGCAACTGAAACACGGCATACAGGGAATCTTTTAGCTCATTCATATCCGGAATAAACGTCTGTGGCACAACCGCAATTTCAACGGCCATCGGACGATCGTCGACAGTTCGCAGGCGCTTCAGACGCCAAACCAGTGCGCCAGGAGAGAGGTTGAGCGCAATGATTTCCGAAGGCGATGCGTGCGTCAGCTCTTTCTCAAGCCATTGGGCACCTGGTTGATAGCCACGTGAAATCATGTCCTCACTGAAACTGGTCAGCGATGACAGCGGCTTTTCAACTCTGCCAGCGACCGTACTACGTGCACCGCGTCGCTGAATAATGATCTGCGCATTCGCCAGTTCGCTCAATGCCCGGCGCACCGTCACGCGAGACAGGTTCAATTGTTCTGACAGCTCGCGTTCGCTTGGAATCGCGTATCCGGCTTTCAAATCACCGCGGGTGATCATGTCGCGAAAACCTTTCTCGAGGCGAAGATACAGCGGGCCGACGGCACGATTTGTATCGTCACAGTAAGTTTTCAGTGTCTCGATGAATTTCTTATCCATGCTCAGCCGTCCCTTCCTCATGAGAGTTCAAAGATACCTGATGTTTACCTGCTGGCATAGGGATGAAACTCCCGTTTTAACAAAACTGGTATCCTCTGGTATGGTTCGCGTTATTTTACCAGGATGCAGCAATGATGAGGGGCTGCGAGAAGATCCCGGCATTCATGAAGAATAATGAAAGGTCGAAAAACTACCAGTTTGACCTGCCGGATTCAGGCCAGACATTTCAGCTACTGATCCGGCTGAAGACTTAAAACAGCACAGGTAGCGTCGCACTGGCCGTCGGCTGGCTTGCCGTTGAATACGGGTTCCTAAGTGCCGTAATTTAGACTCAAACCCCGATGGCTTTATAAAATTGACATCAATGACACAGATATCAGATTAGAGAAACATCGCTGAGTGAAATCTACAGCAATATTCATTGATGTCCGCTCCTGGCACAAAGCGCGCCGTCTGGTCAGGTTAGAAACTATTTTGCCCGGTCAATGCTGACATATAGGCATCACCCCATAGCCGACATCCCAGGCTGGACTTGTCTACTTCAAGGCAGAGATCGACATCCGCGGCGAATCCACGTTGCATCAGCTCTATTGCAGACAAACACTCCCGTAGAAGCACCAGGTTTTGCTTCTGGTAATGCTGCCAGACAGCCACCGCAGCCTCTGCTTCTGGTGAGCAATTTTGACGCCCCATTGCAGCGATAATTCCGCCAGCAGCCACATAATCCTCAATACCGGGGCGAAGGCTCCCATCGGGCCAGCGTTCTCCGCAGGGAATTACCAGCACACGGCCGAAGGAACGGCAGGCATTCGCGGTCGCAGATATGTTTCTGAAACAGCCGCTCAACACTGCTATTCCAGCATCCCTTGCTTTGAATGAAACGGCTGAACCGTTAGGCGATGGGAGGACCAGTTTTTCACCCTCGCTTATGTTTCTTAGCGAAGCCGGCGATAGGCTGTAACCTTCACCGCTGAATCGTCTGTCCGGACTCGCTGTGCTGGCTCCCATTTTCAAACCATATTCAATAGCAGAAGCATCTTTCCAGGGGTACGGATAGACACAGGCACCATTATTGACAGCCATACTGACGCAAGTTGAGAACGACATAACGTCAACAATGACAACGCAGTCGACCTCCCCGGCAAGATGCTCTACCGCAGGCAGGCCCCACTCAAGACGAACCGCAAATTTTTCCTGACTGAACCATTGCACGAGGCTTTCTCCGTTATTCCCACGCCCTGTTTTGCATCACCACCCGGTACCCGTCGGGATCGACGAAGGTTTGCCCATTCACATCCCAGTAAGGATTGAAAGAATTCGTCCGTTTAAAACCCGCGTCAATCATGGTTGCACATGCCAGCTTCCATGCATTTTCATCCGGATAATAGAGGACGAGGAGATCGTCTTCGGTTGGGGAGGGTTGAACGGGATGTCCCGGGCAGCAGGTGAATTCGAGGTGCCAGTCGAGGTCTTTTCGCCCCAGCATCACGCCATTGAAACCGTCGTGATCGTGGAATTCGGCAATTTTTTGCAGACCCAGTCCCTGACTAAACATCAGCACCGATCGTTCAAGCTGGGAGACGGGTCTGGCAATGCGCATGTGCGTAAACATCTGGCTTGACTCCTGAAAACGTTTTTCTGGGTGTTGTTAACCCGGTAGAGTTTACACATGATCGGGCTGGTCATTTGTCGATGAGAGCCTGCGCAACCTGCCCTGCCCGCGTTGCGCACGTCAGGCTACAGCACCGCGGCGGTATAACCCGAATGGCAGCAACGGTTATTCAGGTTTCCCGATCGGCGCGCTGCGCAGCGGGCGACAAATCACGGTCATGGCAACGGCGCTGCACAGGGGAAACAGCGCCAGCAGCAGCCAGGGATAAACAGCCTGCGTTGAAGGGACAAGCGCGTTGTCCAGCAGCGGTCCAAACATTAAATTGCCGGCCAGCACCGCGAAGCCGCCGGCGGTGGCCAGGGCGCCGTAATGTGCACCCAGCGTCGCGGGGTCGGCAAAACGGGGAATCAAATCCTTGGCCGACGGCACCAGCAGCATCTGGCCGAATGTCAAAAACGTCACCAGACACACCGCAGGGATCAATCGCAGCCAGCCGTCAGGCGGGGTTGTCGACGCGAACAGGGCCACGCTGGCAAACGCGGCGGAGAGCAGCAAAAAACCCACCGGTAAAACTTTTACCGTCCCCACGCGTCGTGCAAAGCGCGCCAGCGGCAGCTGAAAAGCGATGATCAACACCGAGGCCAGCATAAAGAGCGGGCCGAGATCTTTCTCGCTGCCGCCTGCCCGCCGAATCTCCACTGGCAACGCCAGATACAGCTGGTTGTAGCTCAAAAGCCACGAGCTGTAAGCCACGATGAAAGCGACAAAACGCGGCTGGCGGAAGGTCATCCACCAGGGGACAATTTTCAGCGCCTGTTTGCTGTTACCTGTAGCAGGGAGAAAAAAGTACAGCACCATCAGCGCGATGACAAAGACCGCGGCCCCTGCCAGCGCCACCTGGCGGAAACCGAATCCGGTCAGCAGTGCGCCAGCCACCGGGCCCAGTACGGCACCGAGTTCGCCGCACACCGCAAACAACGCAAACCACTCAGCGCGGCCGCGCTTGCCTTTGGCCTCGCTTTGCGTTCCCGCTTTGGCCAGCAGCGCTTCAATTGACGGGGAAAACAGCGCACCGCCGATGCCCGTCAGACAGGCACCCAGAATAATCGGCCACAGCGATTGCCCCAGCGCCAGCAACAGATAACCCGCAATCCGGACCAGACAGCCACACAGGATAATGATCTTTGCGCCGTACCGGTCAGAGAGCGCACCGCCCAGCAGAAACATCCCCTGCTGGGAGAAGGTGCGTAATCCCAGAATCAGCCCGATAACGCCGCCGGAGAGCAACATATCATCGCGTAAGAATATCGCCAGAAAGGGAACGACCGCGTAAAAGCCAATGTTGAAAACAAACTGGCTGCCCAGCAAAACGCCCGGGCGCAGGGTAGAGACAGGACGCAGCGAAAACGGAAGCATGCTACCTGACCCTAAAGAATAAAATGAATGTGCTTCTTGCCATGAAAGCGGGAGATCTCAATTTTGGTTTTCACCCGGAATACCTCCCAGAGCAGCGCCTCGGTCAGGATATCCTGCGGCGTGCCGGTTGCGATGATTTGACCGTTCTGCATCACGATCAGCGAATCACAGAACATCGATGCGTGGTTGAGATCGTGAATGGCGACAATGCTGGTAACCGGTAACTCGCTGATCAGCTGCATTAATTGCATCTGGTGATGGATATCCAGATGGTTGGTGGGTTCGTCCAGCAGAATTTCGCTCGGCGTTTGCGCCAGTGCGCGGGCAATGTGCACACGCTGACGTTCGCCACCGGAGAGACTCAGCCATCCCTGCTCACTTTTCTCCAGCATGTCCACGCGCTGCAGAGCGGCCGTCACGGTCTCGTCATCGTGCGCGCTCCAGTTAGAAAACGGCGAATGATGCGGAATGCGCCCCAGTTTCACCACATCGCGCACACGCATATTGGCGTCGGTCATGCCGTGCTGCTCGACGAATGCCACCCGACGACCAAGCTGTTTGCGGGCGATGCGGGCGATATTTTGCCCGTCCAGCGTCACATTGCCGGCATCCGGGCGCCGCAGACCGGCGAGGATGCGCAGGAGGGAAGATTTGCCGCAGCCGTTTGGACCAATCAGCCCTACAGTTTCACCACGGGAAATGTGCAGCGATACGTTATCGACGATGACCTTTTTTCCGACCTTCCAGCTAAGGTTGTCAGCGGAGATACTCATTATTTATTCCCCGAACGCCAGATAATCACCGCAAAGAACGGCACGCCAACCAGCGCGGTCACCACGCCTACCGGCAGGCTTTGCGGGGCAATCAGCAGGCGTGAAGCAATATCTGCCAGCACCATCAGAATGGCACCGGCCAGTGCGCTGGCAATCAGCAATGTGCGATGCAGCGGACCAAAGAAGAAACGCATGACATGCGGCACCACCAGGCCAATAAAACCAATCGAACCGGCCATGCTGACGATGGTGGCGGTGATAAGCGCGGTGGTGATAAAGAGCGCAAGGCGCACCTGAGGCACCGCAATACCCAGCGAGGCAGCCGCATCGTCACCAAAAGTGAACGCATCCAGCGCCCGGGAATAGTAGAGGCAAATGCCTAGTCCGATGGTCACTACCACCAGCACCAGCTGGAGTTCCGGCCAGCGCACGCCACTGAAGCTGCCCAGCAACCAGAACATCACATCGCGCGCCTGCTGCGCACTGGCAGAGGTGCTGATGGTATAAGCGGTGATGGCATTAAACAGCTGGGAAGCCGCAACGCCGGCCAGGATGGTGCGCTCATTACCGCCGCGTGCCCCTTTCGTCAGAAAAGCGACAAAGGCAAAGGCGGTGAAGGCGCCGGCGAAGGCACCCGCCGACAGCGAGACGGCTCCGCTGCCGATGCCCATGACCACCACTGAAACCGCCCCGGTGGAGGCTCCGGCAGACACACCGAGCACGTAAGGCTCGGCCAGCGCATTCTTCAGCAGGCTTTGTAAAACGGCACCGCAAATCGCTAATCCGGCGCCACAGCATGCCGCCACCAGCGCGCGACTCAGGCGAAAATCCCAAATCACACTCTCGTAGATGCGGGTCAGGGGAACATGCGTCAGCCCGATTTTATTGCTGATGGCATAAAAGACGCTTTCCAGCGGGATCGACAGCTCACCCACGCTGACGCCCGTCGCGATCACCAGCAATAATAACGCCACGGCAGCCACCAGCGAGGCGGTCAGGAACAGCCCCTGTCGCGCCTGAACAACAGCGATGGTCATCAGTTCAGTTCCAGTTTTCTCAGCTGCTCACCCACCTGTTCGGCTCCGTAGATAGTGCGGATGGTCGGGTTCATGGCCTGGCCATCCATCACTACGATGTGGCCTTTTTTCACCGCATCCAGCTGGCTGACGGCGGGATCGCTTTTCAGGAATTTGATTTTCTCTTCGGCTTTATCCAGCGCCCAGCGATTGCGATCGAGACTGGAGACCACGATCACATCCGGATTGGCAGCAATGATGCTCTCCCAGCTGACCGTCGGCCATTCGGTTTCTGACGTTATGGCGTTGTGCCCGCCCAGTACGTTAGCGATGAATCCGGATGGACTGTTTTTACCGCCCACATAGGCATCTGCAGACGGTGACGAGCTTGAGAACCAAAACACAAACGAGAGATCTTTCTTGCTGCTACCAAACTCCTGACGCAGTGCCGCTTCACGCTTTTTGAAATCGGCAATCACCGCCTGGCCACGATCTTCCACGTTGAAAATTTTGGCGAAGTCCTGAATCTCCTGATACAGGTACGTCATATCCCACAACTGCTGGCGACTGCCATACATATCCCCTGCGGCTTTTTTGGTGGCGCACATTCCTGGCGACACATAACTGTTCACGCCAAGGGTGATTAAATCTTCGCGTTTTGCCACCTTGCTCTCGGGTCCCAGCAGCAGCGGCGTCTGGGCAGGAACGAAGTCCGGGTTTTGCGCCAGCACGGATTCAAGGGTGGGGATTTCAACCGTCAGCGTTTTGATTTTTGCATTCTGTTCGGCCAGCTGTGGCAACACTTTCGTTGGCCAGAACGCACTGGCGATGACCTTATCCTGCAGGCCGAGCAGCAGCAAAATTTCTGCGGTATTTTGCCCCAGCGCCACCACGCGCTCAGGCGGTTTAGTAAAGGTCTCTTTATAGCCGCAGTTTTCAATCGTGAGAGGATAGGTGGTGGCCAGCGCAGAGCTAACCGATGCAAACACCAAACATAACGTGCAGATGACCTTTTTCATTTACCCCTATCCCCATTGATATTGTTTTGAGAAGCCCGCGCCGCTTTAATGCAAATGAAACTCATTAACGAAGCGGGCTTTTATACAATGGGCATTTTAAGGTGTCAACGGGAGATTGTTTCCCAGAGTTATCATCGTCATGGACCTGCCAGGATCGCATACCGGACGTTCTGTAAAAGCCTGTCCGCAGCCAGCCGGTCCCCTTCCCCGCTGACGTCACACATTTAATACGCAGAGCGTGCCAGGCCAGCATTCGCTTCGCGGCACCGGGTAAGCGGCGTCCACCGATTCAGGCCTGACGCTGACCGCACTCAGCGATGTTTACCGGTTGCCTGCGCTTTTCTGACAGCTGCAGACTGAGCATCGCCAGCAGAATAAAGACCACCGACATGCCGATTAGCCCGTAAAAGCCGGCCAGTGGATATATCCATGATGCGACCGCCGAGCCAAAGCCGATACCGCCAAACATGAAGGCACTGGTCAGCGCCAGCGCAATGCCGCGATGGCGGACTGATGCCAGCTCGACGATCCGGCGCTGCTGGCTGGGCCAGAGCAGATCGGTGGCAAACGCCCAGACCACCAGTGCCGCCAGCAGCACGCCCAGCGCTTTCGGCAGCACGGCGATCAAGGCCGTATCGACGATGAGCAACGTCATGCCGCTCAGCAGCAGCTTCTCAGCGGTAAAGCGTGTCGCCACGCGGGTGACCCAGAGATTGCCCAGCACGCCGGCAACGCCCAGCACGGCCAGCGCTGCGGAGACCGCATGCGTGCCGCCAGTGTAGGTGTCGCGAATGAGCGGCGCGATAAAAGCGTAAAAGCTGTAAACGCCGCAAGTAATAAAAAACACCACCAGGAAGGCCGTCAGGTATTTACCATCGGCCAGCACGCCGGCCATCTCACGCAGGCGGATGCGCGTCCCGGCACTGTCATCCGGCACCGTCAGCAAAATGTTCAGCCCGCTCAGCAGACTTAGCAATCCGACCAGCACAAACAGGGCTTTCGCGCCCCACAGGCTGGCTACCCAGGCGGCGAGCGGAATACCGGCAAGGCTTGCCATCGATACTCCGAGCAGTACCATGCCGATGGCCCGGCCGCGCTGCTGTTCATGGACCAGTTCGGAGCCCAGCGCAACCAGCACCGGACCGATGAACCCGGCGCCGGCCCCCATCAGGATGCGTGAGGCGAGCAGTGCGTTGTAGCCCGGCGACAGCACAAACGCGAAGGCGCCCAGGCTAAACAGCGCAATACCAGTGAGCACCAGCCGGCGACGGCGCAGGTGACCAAACAGCACCTGTACCAGCGGAGCCGCCAGCGCGAAGGTGAGTCCGAAAACACTCAGTAAGCGCGCGCTCTGCGCATCAGTCAGCTGCCAGGCTGCTGAGATGGCCGGCAGACTGCCAGCGACAGACAGCGCGCCGGTAGCCTGTACGAAGTAGGCAATGCTCAGCGCACGCAGCGCGCGGCGCTGGGAAGAGGTGATGACAGCGTTCATTATTTCTCTCCGGCATAAACTTCAGGGGCGCTGCCCCTGAAATGTTTACTGAACAGGAATCGGGTTATCCGCTACAGACTGGTTGAACTGATTCACCAGCGTATGCTCGTTCGCGCCCGGGTTATCGCGCACCGGCAGCACGCGGTCGACAATCGCTTCGATGGTGTCGGTACCCAGCTTTTCAAACGTCTCGCTGATGAAGGCGTCCAGTGGCATGGCGCGCGGGTCGCCGCTTTTGTAAATCAGATCGGTATCCACCCACGGCGGTGAAATTTCAATGACCTGCACGCCGGTATCACGCAGCAGGAAGCGCTGCGACAGGGTATAGGAGTGAATTGCGGCCTTGGTGGCCGAGTAAAGCGCGTTGGTCGCCAGCGGCAGGAAGGCCAGCACCGAGCTGTTGTTAATCAGCACCGCGTCCGGCTGCTGCTTCAGGTGTTCGATGAAAGCTGCACTGACGCGCACCGGGCCCAGAATGTTGGTGTTGAGCAGCGTCACCGCCTGCGCGTCATCCAGTTCGCCCGCCGCGTTGTCAAACGGCATGATGCCAGCATTATTGATGACCACGTTCAGGGCCGGATAGCGCTCCAGCACACTCTGTGCCGCGGCCTGAATGCTGTCGGCGCGCGTGACGTCCAGCACCACATAGCCCATGCCCGGACTGGCGGCGGTGACTTCCTGCAGCAGCGCCTCGCGGCGTCCGGAGATAATCACCTGGTTGCCCAGCTGATGAAATTTTTCTGCCATTGCGCGGCCGATGCCAGAAGTGCCGCCCGTGATGAAGATGGTGTTATCGGTCAGTTTCATGATCTGATTCCTTAATGGGACAGTTATTGGGATTGCGATTCTGAATAAGGGGGGCGTTCAGTGCACAGAGACGGGCCGATAGCGTTCAGCCGGCGCGTCGCTGCCGAGGTGCGGCATCATGGCCTGACGCGCCTGCTCATAGCGGGTCCAGAGCGCTTCGTCCTGCAGGGACGGAATGGTAACGAGCTCGCCGCGGGCGAAGCCGGTGAGCGCCGCATCAACCATCTCCTGCGCGCTCATGACGATGTTCGGGTCAAGCTGGTCAACCGGCAGACCGCCGTTATCCCAGAACGGCGTCGCGGTAGCGCCAGGCAGTACGGCCTGCACCTGAATCCCCTTACCGGCCAGTTCATGGTGCAGCGACTGACTGAACGCCAGCACGTAAGCCTTGCTGCCGCCGTAAACACCGTTCAGCAGCTCAGGCGCAATGCTGACGATCGAGGCGATGTTGATGATGGCACCGCGTCCGCGTGCCACCATGCCCGGCACCAGCGCATAGGTCAGGCGGGTCAGCGCGATGACGTTGAGGTTAATCATGGCGTTCATCTGCGCCACGTCGCTGTCCAGCAATGGGGTATGGGTGCCGATGCCGGCGTTATTCACCAGCAGCGTAATGCTCGCGTCCTGACGCAGCTTCTCTTCCAGCGCGTTCAGCTGTGCGGCATCGGCCAGGTCCGCGGTGATGACTTCCACGCTGCGGCCGCTGTCGGTGGTGATGTGTTCAGCCAGCTGGTTCAGACGGTTGTGATTGCGGGCCACGATGATCAGGTCATAGCCCATGCGTGCCAGGCGGCCGGCGTACAGTGCGCCCATACCGGTAGAGGCGCCGGTGACAACGGCAGTGCCGCGGTTGGTGTGTGTCTGCTGCGTCATGATATTCACCTTGTCAGTTATCGGGTTGGTGAATTCATAGTACGCAGTCGCGCACCGGCGCGGCTGACGAGAAAGGTCGTGATTTCGGACAACATGATGACCGGGATTTCGGCCATCGTGATCAGAAGGCGTTCAGGCGTGACAGCGCGCGTCAGGCTTTACCGGTGCGCAGCGACTGCGGCGGGATGCCGTAACCGCGAATGAAAACTTCCCGCATATGGCGGCGATCGCGGAAGCCGGATTCACGAGCTATCACCTCCATTGGCAGCCTGCTCTGCTCGATCAGCAAGCGGGCGTTTTCCAGTCGTAATCCCTCAATGGCTTTGGCCGGCGACTTGCCCGTCTCAGAGCGGAACAGGCGGCTGAGCTGCCGCGCGCTGAGGTGAACCGCATCCGCAAGGTCTTCGATGGTCAGCGCTTTGCTGAGATTGTTGCGCGCATATTCCAGCGCCGACTGCAGCCGGTCGCTGCGCGGAGAGAGCATCAGCATCTCAGAGTGCTGCGTCTGTCCGCCGGAGCGGCGGTGATGCATGACCAGCAGGTGTGCCACGCTGCGCGCCACTTCGGCACCGAGATCTTTCTCCACCATTCCCAGCGCCATATCCAGCCCGGCGGTGAGTCCCGCCGAGGTCCAGATGTGATCGTCAATAATAAAGATGCGGTCTTCTTCTATCCGCGTCGTCGGGTGCAGCAGTTGCAGACTCTGGGCATGTACCCAGTGCGTAGTGGCACGGCGCTCCGATAACAGACCGGCCTGCCCCAGCACGAATGCGCCGGTACAGATCCCGGCCACCCGGCGGGCCCGGGGTGCGTGCACCTGCAGAAAATCAACGATGCCCGCTGTGGCCGGCATCTCCAGCGGCGCCATCACGCCCGCGACCAGCCAGGTATCCATTTCCATCTCTGCATGAATCGGCTGGCTGTCCACGCCGAAGCCGGAAGAGGACTGCACCGTGCCACCGCGCTCTGAATAAACCGTGCAGTGGTAAAACGGTTCGCCGTTTACCTGATTGGCAAACTCAAAAATACTCAGCGTGGATAATCCCAGAACCTGGAAATGATCGGAAATCAGTAAACCTACCCGGTGCATTATCGTCTCCTTCAGTCGTCCGGCACCGTCTGCCACACTGTGTCCGGCCTGATGTTAAGCAGGGTGAGCCATGACAATAACCCGATTTCGCTCAGCGGTATCACCTGCGGAAAAATAAAAAAGGCGATGACACCGACCTGCTGCGGATCTTCTGCGCCGTTTTATGTTAAGAGTACCCGATCGGGCAGTTCGCCAGGCATAGGGTTTTAAACAGGCGGCCATTGCCCAGGTCATCAATCAGAGAAAAACCATGAAAAAATCGATCGTTCCTGAAGAATTTCAGCACTATTACCATGACTGGCACTTCTCTCCCGTTATCGAAGCCGATGGCACCCTGTATCTTTCCGGGGTGACGGCAGCGCGGAAAGACAAACCGATAAGTACCCACCCTGAAGAACAATTCCATGATGCGTTTTATAAGCTGGGTGTGTATTTAAACGCTGCCGGACTGGACTATGAACATATACTGGAGATGACCACCTTTCATATCGATCTTAAAAAACACATCGGGGTATTTTCTAAGGTCAAAGATGTGTATATCAAAGCTCCCTACCCGGCATGGTCTGCCATCGGCGTGTCAGAGTTCATTCCGGAAAACGCCCTGGTGGAAATGCGGATTGTGGCGAAAAGGGTGCTTCAGGCGGATGGGCAAAAATAACCGCAAACGCCGCTTACGTCACAGGGCTGTGATTACAGCCCTGCTTCTTCGGCAATTATTCGACTTTTCCCTGCATCAGCTGCCGGTATTTCATGCTGTCGTGGTACATCTCATGGAATACACGGTATTTACGGTCGTAATACTCTTTGATTTTGTTGGTCTGCGGCGTGATGGTCTTACCGATGCGGCTCATGGCGGCCATCGCTTCGGGTAAAGAGTCGTACGCACCCGCCGCCACGGTGCCCATCATGGCGCTGCCGAGCAACATGGCTTCACTCTCTTCCGGTAACAGCATTGCGCAGCCCGTCGCGTTGGAATGTTCCTGCACAAAGATGGGATTTTTGGTGCCGCCCCCGCTGGCCATAATGGTATCAATGCAGTAACCACTCTGGTTCATGGTCTCAATAATGTGGCGAGTGCCAAGCGCCAGCGCCTGAATGGTGGCGAGATAATGCAGCGCCATGTCTTCCGGCGTGCGTGACAGTTTCAGGCCAGTCAGCGTGCCGGTCAGGGTCGGATTGGCACGCGGTGAGCGGTTGCCATGGAAATAAGGCAGCATATGAATGTCTTTGGTCAGGAAGGCAATATTCTCGGGTTCTCCCGCCATCTTGCGCAGTATGCCGTTGAGCACTTCATAGATGGTTTTGCCGCTGTCTTTGCCCTGCTTGAGCAGATCCTGATAACACGGATGCGACTGAATCACATGGTCAATCAGCGCGCCGGTGGTGGATTGTCCGCCTTCGTTCAGCCAGTAATCCGGCAAAATCGCCGAATAGTACGGCCCCCAGATGCCGCCGATATAGCGCGCGCTGCGCGACATCGCCATATGGGCCGTGGACGTGCCGCCAATCAGCGCAATGCGGTTGTCAAAATCCGCTGATTCGCCAGATGCGCCGCTGGCACCAAGAATACCGAGGCTGCCGGCGTGCGCATCAATAATCGAAACGCTGACCGCCGTGCCCGCCATTAACCCCATCTCTGCAGCGGCGCGCTGCGTCAGGCCATGCCCCAGCGGCTCACCCATGGTTTTCACTTCGCTGCCGATCTTTGCCGCGTTGTTTTCCAGTAAATCCTCCAGGCCAATCTGGCGGAAATAGCTCGGATCCCAGCGGTCTTCATGGCCGATATAGGTCCATTTGCAGACGGTTGAGCACAGCGATCGCGTAGTATCCTGGGTGGCACGCCAGGTGAGGAAATCCGGCAGGTCGAAAAGATGCCCGACGTTACTCCAGGTGGTCGGCATGTGCTGTTTCAGCCACAGCAGTTTGGGGGTCTGCATTTCCGGCGAGATAATCCCGCCGACAAACTCCAGTACGCGATGGCCAGTGGCATTGATGCGTTCTGCCTGCGTGATAGCGCGGTGATCCATCCAGACAATAATGTTCTGCTCGCTGCGCCCGGTCGGACTCACGGTCAGCGGTTTGCCTTCTTTATCCAGCACCACCAGCGAACAGGTGGCGTCAAAACCGATGCCTTTGACCTGAATCGGGTTGATATCCGCCTGACTGACCACGTCTTTAATCGCGTTACACACGGACTGCCAGATCTCATCAGAGGATTGCTCAACAAAATCAGCTTTCGGGCGGTAGAGCGTGATCTCCCGGCTGGCCTGGCCGAGCATACGGCCAGTCATATCGAAGACGCCCGCGCGGGCGCTGCCGGTTCCTACGTCGACGCCAATAAAATAACTCGCCATGTTCTTTCCTTTCTTGAAAAGCTTTCGCTTATGATTTTCTGTTTTGCAGAGCGATAAACAGGATCAGGACACAACCCCACAGCGCCATGGTCAGGTAACTACTGACGCCCATCAGATTCAGGCCGCTTTCCAGCATTTGCAGCACGATGAGCGCCAGCACCAGCCCAATCACCCGGCCAAAACCGCCGTCAGGGTTAATGCCGCCAAGCACCGAGGCCAGAATGGTCACCAGCAAATAGGAGTCGCCGTAGCCAGCCTGTGCCGAGTTAAATTTGGACATCATCAGCAGTGCCGCGCCCCACCCCAGCAGAGCTGAAAGCACGTACACCGCGATGGTGACTTTATGCGTGTTGACCCCACTGAACCGCGTCGCCTGCTCGCTGGAACCCATCAGATACAGGCTGCGGCCGAGCGTAGTGTGTTCCAGAAACACCCACAGCAGCAGCGCCACCAGCAGGAATAACACCAGGGCGACCGGAATACCCAGCAGACTGCCGTTGCTGAGGTACTGAATTACCGGCGGGAAGCCGGAAATGACCGCGCCGTTGGTCAGCAGAATATTCAGCCCGGCGATCAGCGTCATGGTGCCGAGCGTCGCCAGAATTGGTGAAACCCCGATAAAGGCAATCAGCGCGCCATTGAGCACCCCAATCACCAGCGCCACACCCAGACCCGCAAGCAGCGCCAGTGCGACATATTCCGGCTGGTTCGGATGCGCCACCAGAATCGCCGCCATCACCAGCGAACACGCGTTGGCACCGGCAATGATCGAAAGGTTGATCCCGCCGGTCAGCATGGTAATACCCATCCCCAGCGCCAGCATGCCCAGAATCGGTAACTGCGAGGAGATCGACTGGAAATTGCCAACGCTGTAAAAGCTGCCACCCAGCGTAAAGGAGAACAGCACGGCAACGGCCACGATGATCAGCAACTGCAAACGGATGATGCGGTCGCCGGGGAAGAATCGGTTTAAGGTGGTCATGTCACATCCCCTTCGCCAGTTTGCGTTTTTCGTTCCACGCGGTGCTGCTAATGCTGACCAGAATGATCGCGCCGCTGAACACCTGATGCCAGTAAGATGAAATGCTCAGCAGGGTCATGCCATTTTGCAGGAAGGCCAGCAGCATCACGCCCAGAATGGTGCCGGTTAGCGAGCCGCGCCCGCCGGTCATGCTGGTGCCGCCTAATACCACCGCCGCCAGCACCGTCAGTTCATAACCGAGCAGGGAATTGGGTGCCACCGACTGGGTAATTTGCGCCTGTACCACGGCAGCAATACCCGCCAGCAATCCCATAAAACCGTAAACGTAAAAATGCAGTCGCAGGATGTTCAGACCAAGACGCGATGCGGCGTCACGGTTGCTGCCCATGGCGTAAATCTGGCGGCCCACGCGGGTGCGATTCATCAGGACGCCGGTAACGATGATCACCCCCAGCAGGCAAAGCAGCGGCAGTGTCAGCCCATAGTCGTAACCGTCGGCGGCGGTGAAGGAGAACCAGCTGATCCCGTTCATAAACCAGTCGGGGAAACCGTACAACCAGGTACCGTTAGTCAGATACACCAGCAAACCGTAAAACAGGTTCAGCGTCGCGATAGTGATAATGATGGCCGGCACGCGCAGCCAGTACACCAGAAAACCGTTGACCAGGCCGAGCAGCAACCCGATTCCCATCGACATGGCAAACGCCAGCGGAAAGCTGCCACCGTGATGAATGATGTAGCTCGCCATCACGTACTGCCCGATGGAGGTGACAGCGGGAAAGGAGATGTCGATGCCGCCGGCAATCAGCACCACAAACAGTCCACAGGCCAGAATGCCCAGAATGGCATAGCTGGTGGCGACGTCAGTCAGGTTACCCAGCGTCATAAATTCACTGCTGCTGGCGCTCAGACCCACCACCAGCAGCAGCACCAGTAATCCCAGCCAGAATTCGTGCTGGGTAAACAGTTTCGATAGCGATTTGTTACCCATTAATCACCTCCGCAATCTGCGCTTCGCTGCTCTGGTGCGGCGCGAACTCCGCTACCAGTTCGCCTTTGCGCATCACCAGCACGCGATGGCTGTTGTAATACGCTTCCGGGATTTCATCGCAAATCATCAGCACCGCCATGCCGGATTCCGCCAGATCGCGGGCAATACGGTAAATGCCTTCTTTATTGGCAATATCCACCCCTACCGTTGGTGAATCGAGGATCAGGATATGGGGCCGCGTCGCCACCCATTTGGCGATGGCGATACGTTGTGCATTGCCGCCGGAGAGCGTTTTAACCGGTAAACTGCTGTCCGGGACTTTAATGTTCAGGTCTCGGATCAGGTCTTTAACCACCGCCGCGGCTTTGCGGTGATCCATCAATCCGGCACCGGTATGCAGCTTGTCGAAAATCGATACCAGCGTGTTGTCATAAATGGATTGATCCATGATGAGCCCCTGCGTCAGCCGGTCTTCCGACACATAGGCGATGCCGTGACGAATGGCGTCGCGGTTAGAGTGGAATTTCACCACCTTGCCGTTAATGCGGATCTCTCCGCTGTCCGGCTGGCTCATGCCAAACAGGCTCAGACAGAGTTCCGTGCGGCCCGAACCGAGCAGGCCGATAATCGACGTGATTTCTCCCTGGCGCAGCGACAGCGAAATATTGTGATACTGCCCTTTGCGGCTCAGCTGGCTGATTTCCAGCAGTGGCGTCACATCGGCGGGCGCCCGGTGCGGCAGATGGCTATAGGTGAAACGCTGCCCGGTCATCAGGAACGCCAGTTCATGGCTGTCGAGTTCACTGGCCGGATAGGTGCCGACCAGTTTGCCGTCGCGCATCACGCTGATACGATCGGCCACTTCCATCACTTCATCGAGACGGTGACTGACGAACACCACGCAGATTCCGGCGGCTTTGAGTTCATTCACCACCCGCAGCAGACCATTCACCTCGCTGCGGGTCAGTGACGCCGTCGGTTCATCCATAATCACCAGACTGGCGTCAGCAGCGATGGCACGGCATATTGCCACTAACTGGCGGTCAGCGATCGACAGCTTTTCAACTTTACGATCCGGATCCAGAGCAACGCCGACCCGTTGCATCGCCGCCAGCGCTTTTTTGCGCATTGACTCGCGATGTACCCAGAAATCACCGCCCGGTAAATAGCGGTGAATAACGATATTTTCGGCGACTGACAGATTGGGAAATAACGATAAATCCTGATAAATAACCTGAATGCCGTAATAAGAAGACAGCTGTGGCGTCAGGGTATGAAAGAGTTTTCCGTCCAGCGTGATGGCCGCGCCTTTTTCCGGTTGATAAACCCCGGAAATGACTTTAATTATGGTACTTTTGCCGCAGCCATTCTGCCCGGCCAGACAATGCACTTCACCTTTATTCAGCGTCAGGCTGACATTATCCAGTGCTAATACGCCGGGGAACTTTTTACTGATTTTTTCGAGGCTGATAAAGGCCTCAGCATTGGCGGGGGACGTGCTGAGCGTATTCATCATAGATCCTTAAGCCTGCCCATCCTATTTCCAGCCGGGTGTTGGCGATGTCGCTTATCCGAATCATTTATATCTCATCGAATTTCACTGACTTTCGCCGCGCCTGACGCGAATTATTCAGGGTATATGTTTTCAATTTCTGAGTAGAAGTTCAGATACAGCACAACATACAACGCCGTATCTGTTTCTATTTGCCTGGTGTGGCGCTGGAGATAATCTATCTCCGTTAAATTAAGGTGTTAAACATTCTGATCAGAAGCCAAGTGATTTCGCATTCTCTGGCGTTACTTCGAGAATTTTATTAAAGCGAATCACTTTCTTTTCCATATCGACGTCGGCTTTGCCCAGACCTTCAATGCTCAGGTCTTTAGTGACTTCTTTACCCTGCAGCAGCTGATCGGCGACCGAAACCAGGGCGTAACCGGCATCTTTTGGATCCCACAGCAGGACTTTTTTGATGTCACCGCGCATCAGATATGGCGCAGCCTGAGCCGGCATAGCGATACCGACAACCGCGATCTTGTTTTTCGCGCGCTTCTGCTGAACCGCCTGACCGGCACCGATCGGACCGAGCGAGCCGAAACCGATAATCCCTTTCAGATCAGGATAGGTTTTCATCAAATCCAGCGTGGTGGAATATGACTTATCAATATTTTCAGCCACTGGCAGGCGTGACGTGACTTCATGCATGTCCGGGTATTTTTCTTTCTGATATTTGATCGCCGCATTGGCCCACGCATTATGTAATGGCACGGTCAAAGAGCCGACATAAATGGCATAACCGCCTTTGCCACCCATATCTTTTGCCAGCTCGTCCATATTGGCTTCCGCATATTTCTGGCTGTCGATGGTTTCAACATCCCACTGACCAATTTGCTGGTCCGGCGATTCATGGGTTAATACAACGATGCCCTGGTCGCGCGCTTTTTTCAGTACCGGCTCCAGTACTTTGGCATCGTTTGGCACCACAATGATGGCGTCAACTTTTTTGGCAATCAGATCTTCAATCACCTTGACCTGCTGCGCCGGATCGGGCGTCGAGGCGCCAACCTGATAGGCGTTAACATCCAGTTTCTGCGCGGCTTCTTTTACGCCGACTTCCATGCGGGTGAACCACGGAATACCGGTGACTTTGGCCACCACGGCGATATCGTAAGGTTTGGCAGCGAATGAGGGTGTTGTGAATAACATGCACGCTGAAACCACACATGCACTGACTAATGCGAGGTTAAATTTCATTTTGGTACCTTTCTGATGAGGTTCTGATATAGGGAACAGGCGGTTGCTATTTAATTCACGCTCAGAGATTAACTTACCCGTACATAGGTTTTCGCGCAGATGTGATGGAAATGTGAGCAAAGCCCATAAATGTTAATATTAATGATTAAATATGTTAAATAATAGTTAATTTAGAGAAAGTTGTGGCACGATTCTGAGCTTTATGATGGCTTCTGCTGCCATTTTACAACATAAAAAGATCTATTAATTAACAACAATGTTACATTTAAAACACTCCGCAACGGGTTTTATGACTGCAAAGTCACCGCGATGTCTTTTAAATTGCACGGATTGTGAACAGCGTCACGGGAGCAGGCGAAGAGGTTTTGCACTGCCTGTGCAGATGCTCGGGCATGATGTAAGCCACATCCACACCAGAGGCAGGTCGGGCATGCACGCAGCTATGGTTCCTTATGAGCGAGGAGCGGACAGCGCTCAAAGATCAATCTCATACTCAATAGCCTCTTTAATTTTCGCCAGGGCCTCGCTCAGCTGATTCATCGTGACTGAGCCAAGAGCAAGACGAATAGCATGCGGCACACAGTTTGAGGTGCTAAAGGGTTCTGCTGTGGAAACAGAGATATGTTGCTGCATCAATCGGTAAACAAGCCTGTCAGCCCTCACTTCCTGAGGAAGTGATAGCCAGATAAAGTAAGAGTCGTCATGGCTTACCCATTCACAGTTCACAAGTATTTTGCGCGCCAGCGCCTGCCGGTGACGCGCGTCCCGTCTTTTCAGCGCCTCAAAGCGTTTAAGTGTGCCATCTTTAATCCAGTCGCAGACAATCGAAACCATGAGGGAGGGAGTATTCCAGGTCGTTGCCCTGATGGCTCGCTCCAGGGCGATTCGCATTTCAGCGGGACACACCACGGCACCGACGCGCAGGCCAGTGGCAACACTTTTAGCAAAACCGGTAACATAAACGGTTCTTTCGGGCGCATAAGTGGCAAGCGGCGGCGGTGGACGACGGACAAGAAATGCATAGGCCGCGTCTTCGATGATAAGAAGATCGAACGTTCTGGCAATACGGGCCAGCTCCCTGCGCTGGGCATCATTCATAACCCAGCCAAGCGGGTTATGCAGTGTTGGCATGGTATACACCGCGCGCAGGCGCCTGCGTTGGCAGATTTGCCTGAATGCCGTCAGGTCCGGTCCACTGGCATCAGCGGGTATTGCCACCAGTTCCAGATGATAGAGAGTGGCCAGGGCTTTGAAGCCAGGATAGGTCAGAGCATCTACAGCCACTACATCCCCGGGTTTTAGCAGCCCCATGACAGCAACGCTAAGACCATGCTGCGCGCCATTTACAATTAAAACCTCATCAGCAGATGCGGTCAGGCCGGAGTTACTAAGCCACAGCGCGATTGTCTCCCTGTCGCTTTGCCTGCCAGCGTGCGGCTGGTAACGCAACAGTGAAGCCAGATCGCCAGATGTGGCCAGCTGTCGCATTGCTTCGCGTAACCGTTCCGCCTGGTCCGGTAGCGAAGGATAGTTGAAGTTCAGATCGAGCACGTCAGACGCCACTGCGTGCTGATCCAGACCCAGCCCTGCGGGCAGCGAAATTTCCCTGACAAATGTTCCTCTTCCGGTTTCTCCGCTCACCAGCCCCATGGCCTCCAGCTCTGCGTAAACACGGGTAGCCGTTGCCAGCGACACGTGCTTTTCAGCCGACAGCGCTCTGTGGGTAGGCAGGCGGGTGCCCGGCAGGAGCGCGCCTCTTTGTATCGCGGAAGCGAATTCATCCACGATGACTTTGTATCGAGCTTTCATGAATTGTATCTATGACAATTATTTGATTGTCATAGATGCTGTTACTTAGCATGGGCGCTGTCAACGTTATCAGTTAAATCATTTTTCGAACTTAATGAGGTCATTTGTGACAGCTACCAGGGTAAAAAATACACATACTGGCCTGAAGTCAGGTTGGATGAACGGGCTGGCAGGCGTGATCATCTTCAGTGGCTCTTTGCCCGCAACACGCATAGCAGTGCGGGAAATGGATCCCTTTTTTCTGACTTTTTCACGCGCTTCAATTGCCGGTGTGCTGGCCATTATGATGATTCTCTTTTTGAGTCAGGCTCGTCCTCAGCGACATCAGCTGATTTCTCTGGTTGTCGTTGCTGCAGGTGTAGTGGTTGGTTTTCCTCTTCTGACAGCCATGGCGCTGCAGCATGTTACCTCCGCTCACTCTATTGTCTTCCTCGGTCTGTTGCCCCTCGCGACGGCTATTTTCGGCGTTGTCAGAGGAGGCGAAAGGCCCAGGCTGGCTTTCTGGGTTTTTTCTGTTGCCGGCAGTCTGCTGGTGATAGGATTTGCCCTACTCCAGAAGGGTTCTGTATCAGTAACCGGCGATCTTCTGATGCTGGCTTCCGTGGTTGTGTGTGGCCTCGGCTATGCCGAAGGGGCAAAGCTTTCGCGTGAATTGGGAGGATGGCAGGTTATCTGCTGGGCACTGATTATTTCCCTGCCGTTGATGCTTGTTGCCACCCTGGAGACCTTGCCGGAGCGCATTGGCGAAATAAGCCTGCAGGCGTGGCTTTCACTGGGATATGTATCGCTATTCAGTATGCTGATTGGTTTCATTTTCTGGTACAGGGGACTGGCTGCGGGCGGCATCGCCGCTGTGGGACAATTACAGTTGCTGCAGCCATTCTTTGGTCTCGGACTTTCAGCAACGTTACTGTCTGAAACGGTAAGGCCGATGATGATTCTCATAACACTGGGCGTGATCCTGTGTGTCGTTGGCTCGCGCAGGTTTGCAGATTAGTCCTTAGCCTCCTGTCGTCTGGATTTACGTAAGTGTCCGCGTTGGGCAAAAAGTGAACCACAATATGCGACGATCAGCCTGATTCTTAATACCGGTACAGTTCATGCTATAAACGATGAAACTTTTCATTCACCGACGATTGAGGGAATTTTCATGTTTGCGGTTGAGGAAATAAAAAAGAAGTATCCTGGCGCAGATGCCTGGCAAATGGGTGACAGTGCGGAACTGGCCAGCAAGCTGGCGGAACTGGTAAAAAAAGGCATCAAAACAGCTTCCTGCGGATCGTTTACCGCTTACCAGCAGGAGGAGTCTGCTCCGAAGATTGGGAGCTATAACATTATTCTTGATGGTCAGAATACCCCGGTCTGTGTGATCAGATTGATTTCACTGTGGCTGGTGCGTTTTTGTGATGTTACAGAAGAGTTTGCCCGCAAAGAAGGTGAAGGCGATTTAAGTCTTGAATTCTGGCAGAAAGAACACCAGCGCTTTTTTAGCCGTGAAGGTCATTTTTCAGAAGATATGGAGTTGATTGCTGAAGAATTTGAAGTGGTGGAAGTGCTGTAAGATCAGGCAAAAGGTCAGCATTTTATCGGCGGCCATCAATAATAATGTCCGCTTTTAGCCTACAGAGGACTTAGCACAAGTCCATTTCTGCTATGAGCGCGAAGCGGTCATCCGCTGTTTATCGACAAAAATGCAGGCTTATAGCGTGGTTGCTTATTTATCAATGGGAAGCTGGTTTCTGTACATCTGTTGCTGTGTATGAATCGTAAATACATAGTTTAAACCGAATTGCATAGTGCTTGTTCCTGTACAAATCCCATCGCATTTATTGTGTAGCAATAAAGCTTTCATTTCATATAGTTGGATGGTCAATTTTCGAAACTCAGCAGGTAATCGAATGATCTTAAGTGTTAATCACGTTGGTTTTTCAGTTAAAAACATTGAAGACTCCGTGTTCTTCTGGACTCATATCCTTGGAGGTGAATTAATACGCGAAGGAAAAATGTCTGGACCCATAATCGATGAAGTCACAGGTGCAAGGGGAGCTGATGTACGGATGGCTTTGCTTGAACTGGCTGGTATCAAAATTGAATTACTACAATATAGTAATATAGAGCAGCCAGCAGAACCTTCAGCACCTTATATCCCAGGCTACGCTCACCTTGCTTTTACAGTTGAAGATCTTGATACACTGTTGAGCAAAGCATCGGACTATGGCTGGAAGACGCCGGGTAAACCTCAGACAGTGTTGACAGGCCCCATGAAGGGAACCAGAGTAATATATTTACAAAGCCCTGATGGTCAGACGCTTGAATTAATGGAGCTTAGTCATTTAAGCCCATAGATTATCATCTGTTATCCTCTAATTAAAACAGTGACGTTTTCGATGTCCGCTTCTGACACACAGCCGACAACAATCGCTTTACCCGGCAGGCCATAGAAGATCATGAACCGATCTGTTTTGCAAAAACACGGCGATTAGCACTACATCAGTGAGACATGCTTCTGCTTTAAAACCATGCGCAGCTCTTTATCAGGCTCGCCATCGACAATCAGCGTACTGGCCAGATCCAGATCCCCAATCGCGAAGGCGGAGGCGGAATTGAGTTTCTCTTTTGACACCATGACAACGGTCTCGGCGGCTCTCCCCGCCAGCGCGCGTTTTATGCCGGCCTCTTCATAGTTGCCGGTCGTGAGACCGGCGGTTTTATGCACGCCGGTAACGCCCATAAAAAACAGATCAGCATTAATACGCGCAGCTGCCTCATGAACAGCCGATCCCACCGCGACCACCGAGTGGCGATAGAGCAGCCCGCCCAGGGTTATCACTTCTACCCGCGGAAAATCCACCAGCGCAACTGCAATACCGGGGCTGTGGGTGATCGCCGTGAAAGCCAGGTCTGCTGGTAGCAACTGCACCAGTTCTGCTGTGGTGGTTCCGCCGTCAATAATCACCACCTGACCGGGTTGAATCAGCTTCACCGCCTTTTGCGCCACACACTGCTTGGAACTCATTTGCACGTTTTTGCGTTTTTCGAAGGATGCCAGCGCGGCTGACACCGGCAGCGCGCCGCCGTGCACGCGCTGTAACAGTCCTTCAGCGGCCAGCTCCCGCAAATCGCGGCGTATTGAGTCCTCGGATATACCAAAACGCTGACTGAGCTCACCTGACATCACCTGATTTTCAGCCGCCAGAATCTTCAGAATCTGTTGTTTACGCTGGCTCGATAGCATAATTACCGCTCACGTTTTTTCTTGAATTTGCACGATTATGCATGATAGCGTCTGTTTTGTCATCTTCAGGAGGCAAGCTATGCAGCAGAAAATACGCAATATCCGTGAGCAGCTGTTGTCCGACAACTGGTACACCCTGAAAAAGTACACCTTCGAATTGCAGCGCCGTGACGGCTCGTGGCAAGAGCAGCAGCGTGAAGCGTATGACCGCGGTAATGGTGCCGTCGTGCTTCTGTATAACCGCCAAAAGCGCAGCGTGGTGCTAACCCGCCAGTTTCGTTTGCCGATTTTTATTAATGGTCACCACGGTTTTTTGATTGAAGCGGCTGCCGGGCTGCTCGATAACGCTTCGCCGGAAACCCGCATTGTCGCGGAGGCAGAAGAAGAAACCGGTTACCGGGTGCAGCATATTGAAAAAGTCATGGAAGCCTTTATGAGTCCGGGTTCGGTTACCGAGAAACTCTATTTTTTTATCGCCGAATATGCTGATGACGATCGCCAGAGCAAAGGCGGTGGCCTTGCCGATGAGGGCGAGGATATTGAAGTACTGGAATGGCCTTTGACTCAGGCCCTGAGCGCAATTCGCAGCGGGGAGATTATGGATGCGAAAACCATAATGTTACTGCAATACGTTGCCATGAATGTCCATTTTGAGGAGCCAATACCATGCTGATCCTGATTGCCGGCCCTGTGCGCAGCGGCACCGAAGGAGACCCGGTCTTAATTCACGCCAATATACAAAAACTAGACGAAGCCGCACTGCAGGTTTATCACAGAGGCCATACGCCGCTGATTGGAGAATGGCTGGCATTACCTCTTGCCGCCGCCGCAGGTTCACAGGCAATCGGTGATGAAATCAGTGAGACTTATCTTTATCCGGTTGCACATCGGCTGATTCAACATTGCGACGCGATCTTACGTATGCCGGGCGCGTCGCAAGGCGCCGATAACGATATACGGATTGGCAGAGAACGCGGGTTAAAAATTTATACTCACATAGATGAGATTCCGATCGGGTGATTATGCTTTCACTGGATGGCGACGATGCCAGCGCGGCCATTCAGGCTTATGGACATTTGGCTTGTCGCCGTCATTCAAACACGAGTATTTTTCGCGAATAAAACAAACTCATTGATGCTGGGGAAATATGCCACTATTCCTGATGGCGGTTTCTCTGCATCGTCTGTTGCAGTGATTCATAACTTACCGCAGCGATGTCGGCTGCTGGCACACAATGAAGGCATTATTTATGAGTGATTCTGCATCTACATCCATCGGTCTGCTGCTGTTCCCTGCGCTTACGCAGCTTGACCTGACCGGTCCGTTTGAAGTCTTTGCGCGGGCACCAGACACGAAAGTGCATCTCATCTGGAAAAATCTGGAGCTTGTGGTGTCAGACCGGGGGATGGCGATTCAGCCAACCACCACATTCGACACGTGTCCTGCGCTGGATATCATCTGTATTCCCGGCGGGCCGGGGCAGATAAACCTGATGGAGGATGAAGAAGTCCTTTCGTTTATCCGGGCTAAAAGTAAACAGGCGAAGCTGGTAACGTCAGTATGCACCGGATCGCTTGTGCTGGGCGCGGCCGGTCTTCTTGAGGGATATAAAGCGACGACGCACTGGGCTTCGCTGGATCAGCTGGCGCTATTGGGCGCAGAGCCGGTAAATGAGCGCGTTGTACGCGACCGCAATCGCATAACGGGCGCCGGTGTGACTTCAGGTATCGATTTTGCCCTCAGCGTCGTATCAGAGATGTTCGGACCGAATATCGCGCAAAACATTCAGCTGCATATGGAATATGACCCTGCCCCGCCCTTTGACTGTGGCTCGCCCCGCTCCGCATCTGAAGAACAGCTGAAAAAAGCTCAGCAACAGGTTGCGCCATTTATTGAAAAGCGGCGGCAGGCGACGCTGAAAGCCGCAGCCAGACTGCAGAAATAACGGGCCGGCACGGAGCGGACTTCCCCACCGACCGATGTCCTTTATGAGCGAAAAACGGACCTACAGGTAACAGTGAATAGGCTTCGGTCGTCATAAATTTATTTTGCATTAAAGAACGTGCCCTTCAGAAATTACACCGTTACGTGGCTTGCGATGATAGGGTAACATTCTTGCCACATTAAGAGGAAAAACGAATGATTGTAAGGACCTGGCACGGTTGTGTTCCGCTCAAACACGCTGAAGATTTTGCGAAACACCTTGAGAAGACAGGTGTGGAACATTCACGAAGCATTGCCGGGAATATAGGCGCTTATGTGCGCAGGGAAACACAGGGCGACTGGGAGCATTTCTTTCTGGCAACTTACTGGAAGGATCTGCAGTCAGTAAAGACCTTCGCGGGAGAAAACTATCACGTGGCAGTGACGTATCCGGACGACGAACAATTTGAGTTACTTTCCGATCCGTACGTTTTTCAGCACACCGTGGAAACCGTTTTACCGCTTTAGCCCCCTTTCAGGGCGACTTAGCGGTGATCCTGATGCGTTTCTAAATTAATACCAGGCGTCAATGTCCGCTTTGCGCGACGAGCGGACATTTCTCTCAATAGTCACAAGCCGGCAGATGCCCCCCTGGGTTCAGAGGATGAGCAGTGGAATGCCCGCGTTCAGAGTGAGTCCCAGACATGTCCGGCTTATTACATTACTGATATTTCAGAAATGAGGTGATGGTTAAGATTGCCGCCTCGTTCTATATTTCAATAAGGCAACACATACTATTAAGGACATCTGTCATGCTCACGCAACGCACGCTTAAAACAACCTTTGCTCTGATGATTGGTTTCGCCGTTTTTGTTGCACCGGCTTATGCAAACCCTGGCAATGGCAATGGCAATGGCAATGGCAATGGCAATGGCAATGGCAATGGCAATCACGGTAATAATGGCGCGCACGGAAATAAAGAGCAGGGTTACGCATCGTCGAGAAACGAACATGGACATCGCAAGAACGCCCGACACCCCGATCATGTTCAATCTGATATCAGCTTCTCTCAGGCACGAGCGCTCGCCGTCAACTATGGCCTGGTAGGCTATCAATCTCTGCCGCCGGGAATCGCTAAGAAAGTGGCGCGTGGGAAAGCATTGCCACCGGGTATTGCTAAGAAAAATTTGCCAGCATCGATGATAAATGCGCTGCCTCATTACCCCGGCTACGAGTGGCGCGCGGTTGGAGATGATTTAGTGCTTATTGCGTTGAGCACAGCAGTTGTGACCGCCGTGATTAACGGTGTGTTCAACTAACCACAGACTGCAAGCCCGGCTAAAAGAGATCGCCGGCAAAGTCATGTATACGCAAACAACCTGTTTCCCGAATTGCTTGCAAATCAAACGGATGATGTCCGCTTTTCGCTCAAAGCGGACATCGGTCTGTTCGTCAATTCGTTCTATGGCAAAAGCCGATGTTTACGATTATCCGACTCAAATGCCCCCAGACGAAACTCACATAGTGCTGTATTTAGCGGCTATTTACTGAGTGGGAAAAGGTGAATCAAATTAGCGGCCAGGGGATAAATACCTAATGATCGCGTTGAAGCCCTGAGGTCGTCAATGGAGGCGCCTTCTTTCGGCATGCTTCCTCCCCACACCGTAATTCCTTCCGAAAGATGTGACGGACGCTGCTGGCTTTCGTCACTGATTTCAACAGTTTCACCATTACTTAGTGTGATAATCAAAGACGCAACATCCTGTGTTTCGGATGTTCCATTTTCTTTTTTAAGTGTAATTTTCATTAGCATTTTCTCCGTGATGATAATTTATATAACTATAATACCAGGTGTTTGGCTCTCTCACGCTTATTACATTAATGTTGTGTCCCCTTCTCGCTCATAGCGGATATTTGCGAACTATAAAAATGATAATTATAAAATTGGTTATTACAAAGTTGAATAATCCGTTATCTCTTTCATACCTAATAAATAACTTTAGCTGAGGAGGAATGATGTCAGACGATGGCCAAAATGCCTCGAAGCTTGATATCTCTCTGCTGCGTCGGGTGATTTTTGTGCGGCTTCGTGCCTTGAGAAAGAGATGCTGCGCATGTGCATCAAACTGGATAAGCAGTGGGCAAATCTCTGCCAGATTTACGCTGATATGGCATTAATGTGGTCATGCAAGAGATAGCCAGCCACAGACAGGCAGTTTTCGTTCTCCCTCTTCCCACCGCCTGAATGTGTCTTAGCTCTTCTGAGTTACCTGAATTTCAGGGTTTCAGAATGACTTTTGTCCAGCCATTATCACGATCATCAAAATGCTTATAGCCTTCGGCAGCGTCTGCCAGAGCAAGTCGATGCGAGATGATCTGCGCCGGATTGGCTCTGCCCTGATGGATAAGCCTTGCGAGCTGGCGGTTGTACGCTTTGACACTACACTGACCGGTCTTGATTGACTGACCTTTAAACCAGAAATTCCCAAAATCGAAAGGCACTTTACCCTCTTTGGCCAGGTCGGTCGCGCCTCCGGGATCCTGCGGAACAAAAACGCCGACCGCACCGATGCCGCCCGTGGCCTTGGTTGACGCGACAAGGCTGTTAAGCGTGGCAGAGTTATCCTCGTGGCCATGTTTATTGCAACATTGATACCCCACACACTCGCAACCGCAATCCGTGCCGCGCCCGTCGGTTAACTCGAGAATTTTGTTTACTGCCTCATCGCCCACACCATTGATCGCTACTGCACCCAGTTGTTCGGCCAGCGCCAGTCTGTCCGGATGGGTATCAACCACAAACACCTGCGATGCGCCTTTAATCATGGCCGAGTGAGCCGCCATCAAGCCGACCGGACCTGCGCCGTAAATCGCCACACTCTCTCCGGGGCGCAATCCTGCCAGTTCAGTGGCATGCCAGCCGGTGGGGAAGATGTCGGAAAGTAAAACGTAGTCCTCCTCTTTTTCTACCGCATCCGGCGGCAGCACCAGACAGTTAAAGTCAGCATAGGGAACACGCAGTAACTCCGCCTGTCCGCCATCCCATTCGCCCATTTCAGCAAAGCCATAGGCGGCCCCGGCCGTACCCGGATTTGCCGTCAGGCAATAGCCGGTTAACCCTTTCTCGCAATTTTCACAGAATCCGCAGCCGACATTAAAGGGCAGGCAGACATAATCGCCAACTTTAACCCGCTCAACCGCGCTGCCGATTTCAATGACCTGCCCCAGATTTTCATGGCCAAAGATGCGACCCTGTTCGAAGCTGGTTCGTCCTTCGTACATATGCAGATCCGAACCGCAGATATTGGTGGTGGTAATACGGACAAGCACATCGGTAGGACGAACGATTTTAGGATCCGGAACCTCTTTGACTGAAACGTCAAAAGGTCCGTTATAGACAACTGCTTTCATGATGTTCTCCTCACGTGCATGATCAGTTATGAAGGCTGCGGCTGCGTGACGCTTTGCGGTCGCCTCCCTCTCAGTGATGCTGCTTTTTCAATCAAACGGCTTGATTGAATGTGTAAGTGTAGAACAGCGCATGAAGTCGCCCGGGGGCATTAATATTATGTAACTCTATGAATTGTAAGCACCGTTTCGCTAAACGCCCTTTATCTCCCCCTTCTTACAGGCCCCTGGCGCACCACACCGCTACGCTGACTTAGCCTTGCGCTGAATCCCGTAACCGCTATTGCCCTCAACCTCCGCCCTGCTATTCCCTGCTTTTTATCCAGCGACCCGGTGCGGCGCTGTCCGGACTGGCGTTTATCCTGAAGGAAAAGCGCACCTTGCTGAGTGCCGCGGCTTTCATCATTATTTTTCTGCATTTCATCCTGAATGCAGTATTTGCCGTGCGCTTATCGTCATTGATTTTTCCTGAACCCCGACGCACTTCCAGCATAAGCAGGCGCTTTTATTAACACATAAAAAAGCCCACTCCAGGGTGGGCTTAAGCGTACATACGGTGACCAGCGTCATGCAATTAATCAAATATACCGGAGGGGCAGTAATTGCCTTCCCATCCAACTATCTTAGCGCCTGGATCCAGATCTCTCACCGATACGCTATCCCCGCCAAATTCTGAGCCAGTGACGACGATATCGTAATCATGATTTGGCTGAGGAATGAATCTGGTGGAGACAGATCGTTCTGTATTTTGGTAGTAGCCCGGCTGAGTCCAGTAATGAATTATACTTATCAGTTGCCCCGGCTTGATCGTAAATTCATTTATGAAAGCCCCTTTATTGTTACTTGATTCTGGCATTCCGATTTTTTTATTTCCTGACACAGGAATACCGAGAATAGCCAGACCAGCCGTAACCCGGCGCTCTAAAACTTTTTTATAACAGCCACTCGGCTGTTTTTCGTAAAATTGCAGGGCTGTATTGCCCTCAGATGCAGCACGAACCCTGGCTGCATCTGAACCTTTATAGTCTTCCAGAGAAGGCCTAAACCCAGCCGAACATCCACTTAACAACGTTACTATTATTCCTGTAATAACCAGTTTTCCATACATGCACATCTCCTTACGTTTCTGTCGCTCCTGTTTTTATCGGCCTGTGGGTGTGAAATCTTTAACAGAAATTAAGCCAGCCATCCGGGGATAATCTGTCCCTGAGATACCTGCCTGACATCTGAACAATGTCCGCTCCCGGCACCAAACGGCCCTCCCCCTTGCGAACTCCGTTATCAACAACGCGCTGCCATCATAGCTAAAGCAAAGCATCAGGTGATTATTGAGACTTAACCTGTTAGTTTAAAACGATGAAAACTTGCTCAGCCCTGTCTTCCGCAATCATTATTATCACCTTGCAGGTTAAGGTGGGATAACGTTTGCCATTTTCCCGCCGGTAAGGCGGGCCTTACCGGTAATCAACCAGTGAGGTCAGTTATGAACACCACCGATGTCGCATCACCTGAAAAAGCCACGCTTCACCTGTTATGTGGAAAAATTGCGTCGGGTAAATCTACGTTATCCGCAAAATTAGGCGCTGCACCGCGCACTCTCATTATCAGTGAGGATCGCTGGCTTGCAGCGCTCTATGCCGATGAAATGCACACGGTTGCGGATTACGTGCAGTATTCCTCTAAGCTCAGAAATGCCATGAAACCGCATCTGGTGTCATTACTTAACGCGAGGATGTCGGTAGTCCTGGATTTTCCGGCTAATACACCCGCCAGTCGTGAATGGATGATGAGTATCATTAAAGCATCAGGGGCTGCTAACCACCTGCATTTCCTTAACGTCCCTGATGAGGTGTGTAAGAGCCGATTACGTGCCCGTAACGCAGCCGGCACTCACGATTTTGCCGCTTCAGATGAACAGTTTGAAATCATAAGCCGTTATTTCTCAGCACCAGCGGCTGATGAAGGTTTCAATATTATTGAATACCGCTCTTAAGCCGCCGGGTTGCGGCTTATGACGTACTAATTCCATGACGCAGCCGGATTCTGCGCCATTAAACGGCGCCCGATAACGGCGCCGTTTGCTCATCAAGGCTGGTTACCCCTCTCCCCTGCCGATTTGCCAGATGCCGGTTGGCGGGGTGCCGTTGACTTTCCAGTCACCGATGTCGCGCGCTTTGTAGATCACCGGGTTATGCGACGAGACGGTGCGCGCATTGCGCCAGTGACGATCCAGCGCTTTGCTGACGCGCGTATCCGACGCGCCAAGCGCATTAAACAATTCGGTGGCAGCACGCGGTACCAGCTCGCTGGCGATCACCTGCGCCTGTCCGGCCTCGGCTTCCGCCAGGTTGTTGATGGCGGCGATGGCCGCTTCATCGGCACTGACGTGCGCTTCATACGCTGATTGCAGTGAATGGGTAGCGCGAATCACCGTGGCTTCGACGGCAAATGCCAGACTGGTGATCTCGCCTACCACCTGCAGCACCTGCGCATCCTGCCGCGAGGCCGCTCCGTTGCCGTGACTGTAAACGCGGTTGCGTGCGGCAACGGCTGCCGCGCCGTCCCGCGCGACCGCGCGCGCAATGCCCGCCAGCGTCGCCAGCAACACGTGCTGGTAATACGCGGTCTGATAACGGAAGCGCGTGGCAAAATCATACACGTGCTGCGTCTCCACATGCGCGTGCTCGAAGCGTGTTGTGCCGCTGCCGGTCAGGCGCTGGCCAAATCCGTCCCAGTCATCTTCGCGCGTAACGCCCGGCTGATGCGTATTCACCAGCGCGATCACGTCACCCTGATTGTCATCGCGGCGCGCGTAAACATCTATCCAGTCGGCGAACAGCGCACCGGTACTGTAAAACTTCTCGCCATTCAGCGTCCAGCCATTGGCGGCAGGCGTAACGCGGGTGATCACGTCGCCCAGCCTGACGTTGCCAATCTCCGTCCAGCCGCTGCCCACCAGCTCGCCATCAACAAAGCGGCGAAACCACGCGTCGCGCTCCGCATTGTCCGGCTGGTTGAGCCGGTCCTCGACAAAAGCAAAGTGCGCGCGCAGCGCCTGCGGCAGGTTGGAATCCGCTTCCGCCAGTTCAATCAACAGCTGAAACAGCTGCGGCAGCGAGGCGCCCCAGCCACCTTTTTGCTGTGGAATACGCACCGTGCCAAAGCCGGCCTCCTTCAGCCACTGCAGTGGTTCATAAGGCAAGGTACGCGTACGCTCGCGTTCCGCCGCGCCCGCCGCGATGCGGGCAAACAGCGGTCGGAAGTGCGCCGCCAGCGTGTCATAGTCAGTACCGGTAGAGAGAATGCTCATGTTTTACTCCTGAGGGGAAAGGTCGTCGATGTCGTGGCGGGTCGGTTCGTGACGCACCGCCAGCAGGAAAAAGATCGGAATGATGGCGGCCAGCGATACCACCCAGAACATGTTGGTGCCGAGCGCCGCCTGCAGAATCGGCAGAATGAACAGCGCCAGCGCACTGCCGATGCCCGACAGCGCACGGCTAAAGCCGACGCCGGTCGCGCGAATCGAGGTGGGATACGAGAGCGCCGGATAGACCATCAGCTGTGCGCCCGGCCCGAATCCTTCGGCAAACAGCCACAGTCCGAGCATCAGCACCGCAAACACGATGCCCACCAGCGCCTGCGGGTGGCCAATCAACGCCAGCGCCACCAGAGCAAAAAACTGCAGCGCAAAGCCAGCGATCGCCACGTGGCGTGACGGATATTTCCACGCCAGGCGCATCCCCAGCAGCCCGCCGGTAAAGGCAAACAGCGCGTTCAGCCCCAGCGAAGCTGAGATGGTCTCGAACACACCGGCACCGAGAAATTGCGCCAGTATCGACGGCAGGAAGAAGGCGATGGCGGTGTACTCAAACGAAATACAGATATTCATTACGCCGGCAACGAGGGTGCGTTCACGCCACGGCTTCTGGAACAGTACGCGAAAACTCACCTTCGGCGCCGCCGCCGCGGGTGGCGTTTCCGGTTCTGCTTCGTGAGCATGAATACCGTACGAATCACGCAGGATACGCACCGCCGAGGTCAGATCGCCCTGATTCGCGGCCCACAACGGTGATTCATTCATGAACTTACTGCGCACCGCGATGATCAACAGCGCAGGTACCGCGCCAAACAGCAGCGAGGCGCGCCACAGCCAGTCGAGATGATCTTCAGGCAGCAGAAAATAGAGGCCAAAAATCAGCAGGAAACACACAGTGGAAGCCGCATACCACATCGGGCACCAGGCCGCGAGCCGTGCGGCTTTGTTACCTTTGCCAGCGAATTTAGAGAATTCCGCCAGATAAGACATCGCCACCGGCAGATCGATGCCCACGCCAATGCCCATCAGGAAACGCGCGCCAATCAGCACCCAGACGTTGGGTGCTAAGCCCGCCGCAATCGCCGATACGACAAAAAACAGCATGTCGGCCATGAACACCGAATAGCGGCCGTACTTATCCGTCAGCCAGCCACCAATCAGGTTGCCGACAATGGTGCCAACCATGATGGATGAGGTGACCAGCCCGGTGGTGAACGGCGATAGCTGGAACTCGCGCACCACGTCATCGATGCCGTACGACAGTGTGGTCAGGTCGTAGGCGTCGAGGAACACGCCACCCAACGCGAGAAACACAATCATGCGCGCATAGTTGTTTTTGCTACTGCGGGTGTTGATCAGCCTTGCCACATCACTGACCGAACGTACCGGTTGCGAAGCCGGCAAGGTGTTTTCTAAAGGAAGAGTACTCATAACGCCTCACGTCTGTTTTTGTTGTGCAGGTGAGGTGGTTATAAGCGCTTTATGCAGGAAACCAAAGCAACAATATTTGCTATTAATTACAATATAATCAATAAGATAACAAATAAATCAACACTAAAACCCGGACGCGCAATGCGGGTCCGGGTAGCGTATTCGGCAGTAAAGTTATTCAGCTGAAACCGGCACCAGCACGCCTTTGACCAGCGGGTCATCGGTGGTTTTTAGCCACTGCTGTACGCGCGGATCGGCGAAAGCCTGTCTGAGTTTGACGATGTTCTCCTGCTCCAGGTAAGGCGTACCGATCACCAGCTGCGAGGCAAAGGTGCGCGGCGCGGGCGGGAACAGAATACCTTTGTCACGCGGGACTTTACCGGCGTCAAACTGCGACACATAACCAATTGCCGCATCGACCGAATTAAGCGCCCGCGGCATGGTCAGCAGATCCAGCTCTTTGAACACGAAACCGTGCGGATTACCGACAATGTTTTTCAGTTTGGCGGTGCGCGGTTCTACCGTTGGATCGAGGGTGATCAATCCCTGACGCGCCAGCAGCCAGAGCGCCTGGCCCTGATTCGCCCCATCGTCGGGCACCACAATGGTTGCGCCCTGCGGTAAATCCGCCACCGAGTGGTAGCGATCGGAGTAAATACCAAAAGCCCACTGGAACAGAGGCAGGCTGGAAGTGAGCTGGAAGCCGTTAGCATCGACCACCTGCTTCAGCCACCACTGATGCTGATAGACCGTCGCAGCATACTGCCCTTCTGCTACCGCACGGTCCGCCTGCACCGGATCCTGCACACCGACCGCCTCCAGCTTCAGGCCGTAGTCCGGCGCGATATGCTCACCCACATAGTCGATCAGCTTCTGTTCACCGGCCATTGCCGGCTCATAATGCACTTTCAGCGTGGTGCCAAACACTACCGCCTGCGGCTGCTGGCTGCGCCAGAACCAGCCAGCGGCGGCCAGCAAAATGACCACTATAATCAGCAGCAGCCACGGCCAGCGGCGTGTTTTACGTAATTCAAACTCTTGTGTTGTCATAACGATGTCCCCTGAGGATGGCGCAAGGCCGCAACCAGCCGGTCGCCGAAAAATTGAATGGTCTGAATCAGTGCAATTAACACCACGATGGTGGCGATCATGATGTGGTTATCGAACCGCTGATAGCCATACACCACCGCCAGGTAGCCAATGCCGCCAGCGCCAATGGTGCCGGCGATGGCCGAGTACTCAATCATGGAGATCAGGTTGAGCGTGATGGCTGCGACAATCGCCGGCAGCGCTTCACTCAGCTGGGCGGAGCGGATGATCTGCCAGCGCGACCCGCCGCACACCAGCCCTACGGCGGTAACTTCTCCGGGCAGCTCGCGTAATGCGTTGTCGACCAGGCGGCCAAAGAAAGGAATCCCGGCGGCGATCATCGGTACCACCGCCGCCGGAATGCCGATGGTGGTGCCGGTGAGCCAGAAGGTAAACGGAATGATGGCCGCCATCAGCACCAGAAACGGTAACGAGCGCCCCATATTGACGATCCAGCTCAGCACCCGATGCACACCGCGCTGCGGAAACAGTCCGCGCGGCGAGGTGTTAAACAGCACCACGCCGACCACGCCACCGAGGCTCACCACAAACAGCATCACGATGCCGACCATCAGCGCGGTTTCACCCAGCGCCGGCAGCATTAGTGCCGGAATTTCAGGCCAGGGTGTGTCCTGGCTTATCACGGATACGCTCATACCGCCTCCCGTAACGGCGGCACGCTGACAGCAACGCTGGCCGCCAGGCCATACTGCTCAAGCTGCGTCAACAACCGTGCCAGCGGCACCTGCTCCTGCTGAAAATGAATGCCCACCTGCAACCGTCCGGCCTGGATGCCATTGACCCGCTCGACATGCGCACCCAGCAGATCCACCTTTAAAGCGAACTGCTGGCTGATGCGCGAAATCCAGTCGCTGGCCACCGCGACATCGGTACGGTAGCTAAGCTGCAGCACCAGTCCGGCATCACTGACTTGTGCCGTCAGCGGCAGCAGCCGCTGGCCGAGCGCGCTGTCCGGCTGTGCCAGCAGCGCACTGACGGTGCCATACTGCACTATCTCTCCATCGCGAATCTCGGCAACCGCATCCGCCGCCTGACGTACGGCATCCATTTCATGGGTGATTAGCACGATTGCCAGCCGGTAGTCGTCACGCAGTTTTTTCAGCAGCTCAAGGATGGTGACCGTCGCTTCCGGATCGAGGCCGGAGGTGGCTTCGTCGGCCAGCAGTACAGAGGGACGCAGCGCCAGCGCGCGGGCAATACCGATGCGCTGCCGCTGCCCACCGGAGAGTTGGGCGGGAAAGGCGCTGGCTTTGTGGCTCAGCCCGACACTCTCCAGCAGCTCGCCGACGCGGGCGCGGATATCGCGCTCGATCACGCCAAGATAGCGCAGCGGCAGCGCGATATTTTCCCAGGCACTTTTACGCTGCAGCAGCGCGGAAGACTGAAATACCGTGCCGATGGCCCGGCGCGCGCGGCGCAGCGCTTCGCCATCCAGCCGGGATAAATCGCTGCCGTTGACCCGGATGCTGCCGCCACTCGGCTGCTCCAGCAGGCTGATGCATTTCGCCAGCGTAGATTTTCCGGCACCGCTCGGTCCGACCACAGCGGTGATGCTGGCTTCTGGCACCTGCAGCGTGATGTTTTTCAGCACGTCGGTGACGCGACCGTCCGGCGCACGGTAGTGCTTACTCAGGCGCTCGATTTCGATCATATAACCTCCTGCTGCTGCGCGCTGCGTACACGATAGCCAGCACCCGGATGCGGCGCGCTGAGCTGCGGCCCGGCGGCAAACAGCTTTTCGCGTAGCGTGCCCGCGGCGTAATCCTGTTTGTAAACGCCGCGTTTTTGCAGCTCCGGAATCAGCAGCTCGACCACATCCTCAAAGGTTTCATGGGTCAGCGCATACGCCAGGTTGAAACCATCCACGTCGGTCTCTTCTACCCAGCTCTGCAGCTCATCCGCCACCGTTGCCGCACTGCCCACCAGCAGCGGGCCAAAACCGCCGATGCCCACCCAGTCGGCCAGCGCTTTCACCGTCCATTGACGATCGGGATCGGCAGTAGAGAAGGTTTCAACCGCTGACTGAATGGCGTTGGTGTGCAGGTATTTAAGCACCTGGTCCGGCTGATATTGTCCAAAGTCGATGCCGGTCCAGCCAGAAACCAGCGCCAGCGCGCCTTCGTAGCTGACCCAGTTTTTATACTCCTGCCACTTCGCCTGCGCCGCCCGATCGGTTTCACCGACAATCACCGTCTGCAAGTTGAAGATCAAAATACTGCGCGGATTGCGACCGGCTTCGGCTGCACGACGCCGGATGTCGGCCACGGTTTTCTTTAACAGCACTTTGGACGGCGCGGCGACAAACACACATTCTGCGTGCTCAGCGGCAAACTGTTTGCCGCGGCTCGATGCACCGGCCTGATACAGCACCGGCGTGCGCTGCGGCGAGGGTTCACACAGATGGATGCCCGGTACGTTAAAGAACGTACCCTGATGGTTAATCGGATGGATTTTGCCGGGATCGCTGAAAATGCGACGCTGACGATCGCGCAGCACCGCATCCTGCTCCCAGCTGCCTTCCAGTAGTTTGTAGACCACCTGCAGGTACTCATCGGCATAGTCATACCGGCTGTCATGATCGGTTTGCGCTTTATGACCAATGTTGCGCGCGCCGCTCTCCAGATAGGAGGTGACGATGTTCCAGCCAATGCGGCCTTTGGTCAGATGGTCCAGCGTCGACAAACGGCGCGCGAACGGATAAGGATGCTCAAACGACAGCGAGGCGGTTAAGCCGAAACCGAGGTGCTCTGTGACCAGCGCCATCGGCGTAATCAACGCCAGCGGATCGTTCACCGGCACCTGAGTGGCCTGGCGTATCGCCGCGTCACCGTTGCCGTTCAGCACATCGTAAATGCCGAGCACATCGGCTATGAACAGGCCGTCAAACTTGCCGCGCTCCAGCAGGCGCGCCAAATCAACCCAGTATTCCAGATCTTTATACTGCCAGGAGCGGTCACGGGGATGGGCCCAGAGTCCGGGCGACTGGTGACCGACACAGTTCATATCAAAGGCATTCAGGCGTATTTCGCGTTGCGATGGCATAGCAATCTCCATAGCGAGGCCGTGATCGTGCAGCGACCCGGCGTTCGTCAGTTAATTTTCAGGATGTTGAGTGTTCAGGAGGCGGAAGGGGGACATCGCTCAGCGTGAGCGACAGGCAATACCTTAAGAATTTCATCCGCTACGGCGGCCGCGTGATCGGCCACCTGCGGCAACCCCATCAGCTCGCCAAATCGGGCGCGCGCCGCCGGGCCCACGACAAACAGGCGTGCGTTGGGCTGGCCGTGCCGGTTGAGGGTGCGCGAGTGGTGATCCACATCAATGCCGAAGCCGAGCGCATCGGCGCGTATCAGGCCCTGCTCGCTGAGCGATTGCAGCAGCGGCTGGCTGGTCGTCAGCGCTTCATGTCCCGGTCCGGTCGTGACAATCAGTTTATCCAGCAACCGGGTGTGCGTTGTGCCGTCGCGCTGGCGCAGGGTGATTTCCAGCTGCTGCGCGTGGCTGCGTATCGTTTCCAGCCGGGCGGCCAGCACCTGCAGTGTGCCCTGCTGCTGTCGCTGCGCGATGACGGCGGCGACCTGCGGGGCAATGCGATAACGGTGCACATCCCACCATGAACGCAGATGACGCGCAAAGCGTCGCTGTTCAGGCAGCGGAAGTGACTGCCAGATGGCTTGCCCCTGCACACGCACCTCATCAAGCACACGCTGCCACGGCAGCTGCTGCGCGGCGGCGCGAGCGACTTCATTACGAATATGCCGCAGCCAGCGACGCGCGCTGGGCTGAGATTGCGCGCCCAGTGTCCACTCCGGCCATTCGCCGCTGAGATTGGCGCGTGACAGTTGTCCGCGCCGTGAGAACGCCAGCAGCGGCCCCTGATGCTGACGCGTCGCCAGCGAAGCCACCACGTCAGCCATGCTCAGGCCGGTGCCGACTATCGCCACCGATGCGTCAGGCTCAACATTATCCAGCACGCCTGGCTGCCACGGGTTAGCAATCAGCGCCGTATGGTCGGCAAACGGCTGTAGCATGCGTGGCAGCGACGGCGGTGGATGGCTGATGGCCAGCGCCAGGATGTCGCCAGTCAGGGTTTCACCGTTACTCAACAGCAGTTGTTGCCCTTCCCATGCCAGCGCACGCGCCTGAACGTGACGCAGAGTGACATGCGGATGCGCCTCAGCGGCGGCGGCAAACTGCTGCGCCAGATAGCGACCAAACAGCGCACGCTGCGGATACACCGCGCCATCGGCGCAGTGTGCTGCTGAGTCCAGTGAACATTCCGGCTGCTGACGATACCAGCGATCAAAGGCGCCCTGCTCTTCTCCGCTGAGCTGCATACGCGCAGCCGGCACGTTGATGCGGTGTGCCGGTTCCGGCGTGGAATAGGCAACACCGGCGCCGAGGCTGGCGCGCGGTTCGACCACTGTAATCAGTAGCGGCGCGAGCGACGTGCGGGCGAGGTGAATCGCCAGCGCTGTGCCGCTGAAGCCCCCGCCGACAATAATGATGTGCGCTGTTGCCATCGCCTTCTCCTGCATCAGCTGGCGCTCGTCTGTTTCGCCGATGGGCGCTTATCGCCGCCGATGGTTTCACCAAACGGGCCAGTGTTAATGGTACGGGCGCGCTGCTGCTGACCGTGGGCCAGCGGTAGCAGCGGCAGCAGCAATTCAGCCACGCGATGGGCCTCTTCCAGATGCGGATAGCCCGAAAGAATGAAGTTAGTCACGCCGAGCGCCTGGTATTCCCGAATGCGTTCAGCGACCTGCTGCGGGCTGCCCACCAGTGCAGTGCCGGCACCGCCGCGCACCAGTCCGACGCCTGCCCACAAATTCGGCGCAATGTAGAGATTATCGCGCGAACCGTTGTGCAGCGCACTCATGCGCGCCTGACCGGCGGAATCCATGCGGGCAAAAATCTTCTGCGCCTGAGCGATGGTGTCGTCATCCAGATGGGCAATCAGTTTATCCGCCGCCGCTCGGGCTTCTTCTTCGGTTTCACGCACAATCACATGCAGGCGGATACCGTATTCGAGTTTCCGGCCGCGTGACTCAGCGCGCTCACGTACGACCGCCAGTTTTTCTGCTACCTGCGCCGGTGGCTCGCCCCAGGTGAGATAGGTGTCAATCTGCTGCGCCGCCACGTCGATCGCTGCCTCCGATGAGCCACCAAAGTAGAGCGGTGGACCGTTTTCCTGCACCGGTGGAAACAGCACCTCAGCGCCTTCAACCTGAATATGCTCGCCCTGATAATCCACTTTTTCGCCGCGCATCAGCCGGCTATACACATCCAGAAACTCGCGAGTCACTTCATAACGTTCACTGTGGTTGAGGAAGATGCCGTCGCCTTTGTTCTCCACCGGATCGCCGCCGGTGACCACGTTAATCAGCAGACGGCCTTCCGACAGACGATCCAGCGTGGTGGCCATGCGCGCTGCCAGCGTGGGTGGCTGCAATCCCGGACGGACGGCGACCAGATAGCGCAGCCGGCGCGTCATGGGTGCCAGCGCGGAAGCCACCAGCCAGGAATCCTCACAGCTTTTCCCTGTCGGAATGAGGACGCCGTAAAAGCCCAGATTGTCGGCGGCCAGCGCGACCTGCTGTAAATAGGCTAAATCAACCGGGCGTCCGCCTTCTGTGGTACCCAGGTAGCGGCCATCGCCGTGCGTCGGCAGGAACCAGAAGACATTTATGCTCTCGTGCGCAGAATCGGCCATTATGCTTATCCTATATAACTTTATGAGAAAACGTTCATTCATAACTTTCTATTTGGTTATATAGGCGTAAGCGAAAAGCATGCCAGCTTTTAACGAAACAGAGATTGTGCATTTTCAGTCAGTTAGGTCATCAGAGCGCGTAATGTCTGTTGCAATTGCAACGCAACGCCAACAGCATTTGCTGCATATGCAACTGCTTATGCTTTTTTCCTGCTGTTCATTGCCACTTACCGGGTTTAGCGTGATGGCAGACCTTTACAGGAGCCACCCTCATGCTGACACCTTACAATCAACCGGATTCACCTCGCCTGGTCGACCCGGCATCGCTGGCTTTCCAGTCGCTGCTGGATAAATTCGCACCCACCGACGCCACGGTGCTGATTGTGGGCGAAACCGGCACCGGCAAAGAGGTGGTCGCGCGGTATCTGCATCACCACAGTCCACGCCGGCATGCCCCGTTTCTGGCCGTCAACTGCGGCGCCCTGACGGAAAGTCTGGCAGAAGCTGAATTGTTTGGACATGAGAAAGGTGCCTTCACCGGCGCGACTCAGGCGCACCCTGGCTGGTTTGAAGCGGCGCAGGGCGGCACGCTGCTGCTGGATGAGATCGGCGAACTGAGCCTGCCGCTGCAGGTCAAACTGCTGCGCGTCCTTCAGGAGCGTGAGATCACACGCGTCGGTTCACGCAAGGCCATTAAAATAGACGTGCGGGTTATCGCCGCAACCCATGTCGATCTGGCGCAGGCAATTCGCGAACGGCGTTTTCGTGAAGATCTGTTTTATCGCCTGAACATCGCCGTTGTTCCCCTGCCACCGCTGCGCCAGCGTCGCGAGGACATCCCGCTGCTGGCACAGCATTTCCTCTCCCTGTACGCACGCCGCCTTGGCCGTCCGGCGCGTCGTCTGTCGCCTGACGCGCTGGAAGCGCTGCGCGATTACAGCTGGCCCGGCAATATTCGTGAGCTGGAGAATACGCTGCACAATGCGGTGCTGCTCAGTCGCGATGAGACATTGACACCGACGCAGCTGCGGCTGGCAGGTTACAGTGAACGTGGATACAGCGAATCGGACGATTCGACGCTGGATAGTTTCCTGCGCCAGCAGATTACACGCGAACCGCAACAGCTGTTTGATCGGGTGATTCAGAGTCTGATCAGTAACGCACTGGAAATTGCGGACAACAATCAGACGCAGGCCGCCACGCTGCTGGGCATTAGCCGGCACACGCTGCGCACGCATCTGGCACAGATGGGCGTCATAAAAGGGCGGCGCAAGTCTGCCGTCATGGCCTTCGCGCACGCCAGCGGGGCCGCGCGCCCTGAACGCGAGTTGCGTATCGGCTATCAGAAATTTGGCAATCTTGGCGTGTTGAAAGCGCTCCAGACGCTGGAAAAGTGCTTTAACCAGCAGGGTATCAGCGTGGTGTGGAGTGAGTTTCCTGCCGGTCCGCAACTGTTGTATGCGTTGCAGAATAATGAGATTGATTTCGGCACCACCGGTGAGGTGCCGCCCATCTTCGCTCAGGCCAGCAGTAACGCCGTGACTTATATCGCCTGGGAGCCACCCGCACCGGGCAGCGTCGGGATTGTGGTGCCACGCGACAGTACTATCCACAGCCTCGCAGATTTGCGGGGTAAGCGTATCTCGGTCAATAAAGGATCGAATGTTCACTGGCTGCTGTTGCAGCTGCTTGAGGAAGCCGGCATCGGTCTGGATGAAATTAAAGTGGTGTACACGCCGCCGAAATATCCGCTCACAGCCAGCGATTATCTAGCCGTTGATGCCTGGATGATGTGGGATCCGCTGCTGAGTGCCGCAGAAAGCAACGCCGATTTGCGCGTGCTGGAGAAGGGCGAAGGCCGGGTGCGCAACCACCAGTTTTATCTGGCGCGCCATGATTATGTGCAGCAGCATGACGACATCGTGCAGCAGCTGGTAACGAGCCTGCAGCAAACCGGGACCTTTATTGATAATCATCGCCATGAAGCCGCCACTATGCTGGCGCAGGAACTGGGGCTGGAGTTCGCAGCCGTGGAACGTGCCTTATCCCGTCGCAGCCACCAGACGCGGGCCATGGTTTTCCACGTCATCAAAGAACAGCAAACTATCGCTGACCGCTTTTATGCGCTCGGTTTGATTCATAAACCGGTGCGCGTGCGTGATGCAGTGTGGCAGTCGCCCAGCCAGACGGCGCTTATGGCATAGCGGCTACAGTAAAAGTTATCCACGTTTTCTGTGGATAACACATTGAATATCGTCTGGCTAAATCCCCGTTTTTCTCACGGCAGCATGAGGATTTACTGTGAAACTCGGGCGATTTCAGCCTGAAATCCTGTAGATAAAAACCCTGTTTTCAAACAGTTAGAGGTGAAATCGCCATGGCGAACGTCGCCTGATTCTGGCAGATTTGGTTAAGGATTCCTCCTGCTGCTTTCACTGTTGCTTTCGCATCCAGCAAAGCTGGCTACCTTCAAAGCTTCAACCAGCGATGGCGCGGTTTCACCATATTATATTGAGGGATTGGCGATTTCAGCCTGAAATTCCGGCTAAGGTTGATTTGATTTCATGCACTTAGCGCTGAAAACAGGCTGGCGAAGGATGAAATTACGGGGGAGAAATCAGGTGGTGAAGTAACAATCTGTAGCGGCACGGTTCAGGTTGTACGGGATTGTGCTACTACAGATTGCTGGTCATCGGAGGTAAAGCGCTACTACTGATTGAGATACTTATTCAGCGTCTCGGTGATAACGCGATCCAGCTCTTCCTGTAATTCTCTGGACTGGCGGTTAAACTCATAGCTAAACATGCGTCCGCGCGTTTTCTTACGGGCGTAACGGTCTTTATCCGCGAAGGTCCACAGCGGTGTCGCCACCACTTTATCTTTAGCCGGCGCCTGCACCAGCGTCTGGCTGCCGTTACGAACCAGCCGCAGGATGCCATTCTTGACTTCGTCTTCCGCCAGGCCTTCACGCGCACAGACGCTGTCCACATCCATACCGATGGTTTCAATCAGAGCGTCTACCGTCTGACCGGTTTCCTGCAGTTTTTCGTAGGCCTGCAACAGCGTTTTGTAGTCAGGATAGGTCAACTCTGAATGGTTCGGGAACAGGGTGACTAGTTCCAGCGGCACACTGGCAGCCTGCAGCGCGCGGGTTACTTTTGCCTGAGACAGCCCTTCACTCTGCGCAATCTCTTTTTGCGACAGGCCGCTGTCTTTCAGGGACATCAAACGCATGCCGACTTCACGCAGATTATGCTCACGCGCGGTCTGGATATCCTGCGCCAGACGACGGGCTTCTTCGGCAGAGATGGCAACGTCGGTAACCAGCACATCCAGCCCGGTTTTACAGTGCAGCGCGGCCGCCCGACGACGCGAACCATCGAGGATTTCAATCCGATCGCCACGCTTCACGCCAATGGCCGGGAAGAACTGCTGCAGTTTAATGGTACGGATGATATCGCGCAGTGATTCTGGCGTGAGACCGGACTGGTCACGGCCGTTGGTTTCCATCACCACGTACGTTCTTTCTTCTATCTCTTTTGCGGTGATGTGTTCCAGGGTGAACACGGCGCGTTTACCGGTGGAAAGTATAAACGTTTGGGAGTGGCCATCCTCGCTAGGTTCATTTTGTAACGGGCTCTGGCTGAAGGTGCGGCCAATAGTGATTCTTTTTGCGCTCATAATAACCTCAGTTCAGGCGGATAAATTCAATACGATCAAAGACGGCTTTGGCAAAGTCTTCTGCCGCCGAACGCGCGTTTTTCAGGGCTTCGCTGCTGCCGACATAGGTAGATGGGTTAGCGGAGATAACCGTATCAAACGATTCACCGCAGCGTTCAAAGCCATCCAGCCGCGGCAGCGCCGCATCCAGCATATCGCCGCCAAATATCTCTTTCGCCAGGCTGTGACACATCTTGTGGTCCGCTTTATTCGACAGCTTGGACATAAAACCAATATTGCCCTGCAACCGGCAGGTGGCACCCGACTCTTCGATGATGTCGATAAGCTCGGGCAGGCGCGTCAGATACTTCAGCGTGGAGTGGAAATCAACCTGTGCCGGCGGCACCGGCGTCATCAGCAAATCGGAAGCGGCAATGGCGTTTTTCAGGAAGGCATCCAGATGTGGGCCGCTGTCAATAAAGATGAAGTCGTAATCCTTTTTCAGCTTAGCCACCACGTTTTCATACAGCACTGCATGCACGTTTTGCTGCGGCAAATGCTCCGCACACAGCTCTTCCCAGCGTGAAGCAATGAAGGCGTCATCGATTGAGGCGGGCAGTACGTCAACGCCAGGAATAATCGATGGCACAATAAATTCGCTTTTCAGCTCTTCGCGGCTGACGTTTTGCAGCATCGCCTGTGCTGCGGTGGCCTCAACCAAACCGACCGAACGTTCATGATTCAGGAACATGGTGGCCGAAGACTGCGGATCGAGATCGATCACCAGGATACGTAAATCTTCAAACAGCAGGTGCGGATGCGCGCGCAGCGCGTGCGCCAGTGATACGGTGGAAACGGTTTTAGACACACCGCCTTTCAGGTTACCGACAAACAGCGTAAACGCTTCAGGATGGCGATCGCGGTATTTCGGGACGCCGCGATGATGGTAGATGTCGATAATATTTTGGATCGACATCGCGTACTTGGTGGAACTGCCGGCCGCGCGCTTATCAAACGGATAGCCGTTTTCTTCCATCTCGTTAACCGCGTAATCGACACTGGCGCGCGTCAGCCTGGGCAACTTGGCTAACGCCGCTTTGGCATAAACCTGGTAAAAAGTATTCTCGTGCAACTCTTCTTTTTGCGCCTGAATCTGCTCCGTCAGGCTCATCAGCATTCTTTCTGAGCGTTGAGCGACTTTCAGAACCTGCTTCTCATCGTTAGCCATACTTGCTCCACACATGTAGGATTTATGACTTTATACCGAAATCCTGCACATGAGGCAAATCTATCTCATCTGTTCATCATCGGCTCGCGTTGTAAAAAGACCTTTTGCAATAGGGGGTTAAACCAGACGTTCACTGCAGTCAGTAGCGCGCGTTGATTGATTACTCATCAATTGATGAAAATGTGATCGGCGTAAGGGCAGCACTCTGCCACTGTTCACTGTAATCTGTAACCGACATGTCTGGCTGAAGCGGTCAATTACGGTGAAATACGGCGCGCCGTTACCTGACAGAGCAGCCCGCACGTTCACTGTAATCAGCGGGTGGCGTAAAGAAATGGAATGTGTTTACTGTACTCAGCGTAACATTCACTGCAATCAGTAACCCTGCCGGAAGATTCACTGTAATCAGTAACTCTTTAGCGCAGGAACAGCGCTACCGGCGCCAGGTGAGCAAGTGCGCAAAAGTAAATGTTCACTGTAGTCAGTGATTCCGCGCATCATCCGCTCACCAAATGGTCAGGATTCACTGTAGTCAGCACAAGCCCACTACATTCTTCCCTCACTGACTGCCTGCAACGCACGGTATGAGGGGGTGCTGCCAGCCAGTGAGAAGGGGAGAAGCTGCACACGATGAGAATTACGCGGTGTGCGATTTCGGGCTGGGGAGCATCGCCTGCAGGAAGATTGGGTTGCGTCGCGGCGAGCATCGTGCAGTGCCATGTTTAGAGCCACCTTACTGGCGGTAATCTGCCAGCGCATCGATTGATGCAGATATAAGATTCACTGTAATCAGTAAACTGCGACGTCTATGCCACCGACATTCACTGTAGTCAGTAAACTATGAATGCCTTTTCGTCAATGTTCACTGTAATCAGTAATGTGACCGTTATCAGATATTCATAACCTGATCGCTGCGGCGCATTCACTGTAGTCAGTAGAAGGAAAAGCGCGTTTAAGCCTGAATTGCTGACCTGCCTGACTGAGCATTCACTGTAATCAGTAGCCGGGTTCGCGCGCGCTGCGCTTTGAGGCAGCAGTACCTGACGCACACGTTCACTGTAATCAGTACATGCCCGCTTAGCCTCAGCCCGATAACGTTCACTGTAGTCAGTAGCTGGCTTTCCTTCCCTTACAGGCCAATGCCAGCGGTGAGGGTAGGGGAGTGTTGAGAACGTTCACAGCAATCAGTAAAAGTCAGACAACGCAGAGGGCCGTTTCGTCATGAAATGACGTTCACTATAATCGGTAATCCCTCCCACGATTCACTGTAATCAGTGATAGTGACCAACCCTGTCACTTTTACTGGTTACTTTTACAGCATAATTACTGAATACAGTGAATGTATTACTGTATATCGTTTATTACGTTTAATTTTCAGTCAAATACGATAAAGCGTTCACTGTAATCAGTGAGGTCGTATGCATTTGTGTTCACTGTGGTCAGCAGAATCGCCCGGCAGACCAGACATTCACTGTAATCAGCCAGACGGTATCTGAAGGCACAGACAAGATGTCTGTCAACCCACCTGGTAAGTACACACTATCAATAAAAGCGCTGTTAGGCAGGAAAAGGAAGGTTGGAGGGTTTTTACGGAACAGGCAATACCGGCAGCGACCACTGATTACAGTGAATGGTACCGATTACAGTGAACAGATTAGGTTGTGCTGATTACAGTGAATGAGGGGAAAGCAGCAGTGTCACTTTTAGGCTCAGTGACACTACGCGAAGAGAGCTGACTGATTACAGTGAATGGGTGAAGTCAGTCTTCGAAATCGAGGTCTTCCAGCGAATCGATACTTTCCAGATTGCTGATACCATCGAGTTTGGGTGTCCGACTGTGGATGATGAAAAATACCGAACGGCCCCGTTTCACTTCGGAGTAGTCCAGATAGCCAATCTCTTTCAGCTGCTCCATGGCGCGCCGCACCACATGGTTTTGCGTGGTGGTTTTTGAGCCGAGATTAAGACGCATGCGTAAGCGCGCCAGGGAGATAGGCGCCGGATTAGTGGGCAGGCTTTCCAGGTAGGTATACAGCGCCTGCGCCGACTCCTTACGCTTGAGGCGCGAGATAGCACGCAGCTGCAGCAGCACCTTGTGGTCGAAGTTATACAGCTCAAACAGCTTAGGATCGGCCTGAATACGCACCAGATCTTTCTCACGATCGTAGTAAGCCGACTGCACCAGGTGCGTGTGGTAGGCTTTACCATTCCCCTCAAACGACAGGGTATTGGTTGCGATACGTCGCAGCGAGGCGTCAAGACGCTTACGCAGCGCCGCGGACGAGTTGGCCGAGGGAATACCGCACATCTTGACGAAATCGATAAACGGCAGCGTGACGGTGTCGCCCTTAGACGGATAACGCGAGAAAGACTGAATGATGCCGGCCCAGGTTTTGAAATCATTATCCATATCCAGCCGTGCGCCGGTGATGGTAATCTTTTCATAGCCTTCCGCTTTCACCAGCGACAGGTTTTTGAGCTCTTTGGTGGCATCGGTTGAAGCCATCGCGCCGGATTTTCCGCGCGCCGTTGACTTCAGGGTAGGAACAAACAGACCCAGGCGCATCAATGCGACCGGTTGTACGGTGTTATTTTTATTGGGATGAAGCTGAATAACTTCACCACTGTTTTTCGTCACCGACAGAAAAGGTTCAAGTAACGCCTTGTTTTCACTCTCTTTATCTGCCATAGCCTGAGATCTTCATTCTGTGGATGAAAAGGATCGGTATCTGATTACAGTGAACATTAACACTGTTTATAGTGAACATTCTACTGTCTATAGTGAATAAAGTACTGACTATAGTGGACACTTTACTGATTATAGTGAACACGATCACCTTCTCAGCCCTTGTCGGGTGCGGCCTGCCGCGATCGGGGATCTCTTAGGATCTCTTTTAGATCTCTTTATGATCTTTCTTTAAGATCTAATCACTGTATAAGTGGATAACCCGTTGAGGCGACTGATGCTGATAAGCGTTACCTGCAGAATACTCGCTTACGTCTTTAAATCACCCTGTGAGGGTGGAAAGTGAAAATCTTCCGGCCTGCGCTGTCTCTCAATTCATTTCAGGTGAACAACTTGCTCTCATCTATTCATTTTTCATCACCTGATGGCTGGCGTAAGGTAGATCCTACTCTGATCAACCCGAATATCTGACGAAGGCATCTTATGACTGATCACGTTATTTCACGTAATCCCACCAGCGGCGAAATCATTGCCACTTATCCCCTGCAAAGTGCAGCCGAGCTGGAAACGGCTTTACAGCAAAGCGCCAGCGCCTTTGCGCAGTGGCGTAACACAGAGATGGCACAGCGCGTGAAGGTGCTGCGCCAGCTGGGTGAGCAGCTGCGCCAGCGTCAGGATCAGCTGGCTACGCTCGCCACGCTGGAAATGGGTAAACCCATTGCGCAGGCGCGTGCCGAAGTCCTGAAATGCGCCAGCCTGTGTGACTGGTATGCTGAACACGGACCGGCAATGCTGGCCGATCAGCCCACGCTGGTGGAAAACCAGCAGGCCTGGCAATCGTTTCGTCCACTCGGTGTGATCCTGGCGGTGATGCCGTGGAATTTTCCTTACTGGCAGGTCCTGCGCGGCGCGGTCAGCATGCTGCTGGCGGGCAACACCTACCTGCTGAAACACGCTCCAAGCGTCATGGGCTGCGCCTGGCTGATGCAGGAACTGTTTACCGCAACCGATTTGCCGCGCGGGGCATTCAATGTAATCAACGTTGATAACGACGGTGTTTCTGCAGCCATTAAAGATCCGCGCGTCGCGGCTATCGCCGTGACCGGAAGCGTGCGTGCTGGTGGGGCTATCGCCGCTCAGGCCGGTGCGGTATTGAAAAAAACCGTGCTGGAGTTAGGCGGCGCCGATCCTTTTATCGTGCTGGCGGATGCCGATCTGGATGCGGCAGTGGCCTCAGCGGTCACAGGACGCTACCAGAACAGCGGGCAGGTGTGTATGGCAGCCAAACGCTTCATTATTGAAGAGAGCATCGCAGAAGCGTTTGAGGCGCGTTTTAGCGCAGCCGTGCAGGCACTGAAAGTGGGCGATCCGCTGCAGGAAGAGACTTATATCGGTCCGATGGCACGCTACGATCTGCGCGATGAACTCGATCATCAGGTGCAGGAAACCCTGCAGCAGGGTGCACGTCTGGTGCTGGGCGGCCACAAGATCGAGGGCGTCGGCAACTATTATGCGCCAACCATTCTTGCCGACGTCACGCCCGCGATGACCGCTTTTCGTCAGGAGATCTTCGGGCCGGTGGCGGCGATCACCGTCGCGCGCGATGCGCAACATGCACTGCAGCTGGCGAATGACAGCGAGTTTGGCCTGAGCGCCACCGTGTGGAGCGGCAATGAAGCGCTGGCGCAGGAACTGGCAGAGCAGCTGGAAACCGGCGCGGTGTTTATCAACGGCAACGGCGCCTCAGATCCGCGCGTCGCTATCGGTGGCGTGAAAAAGAGTGGTTATGGCCGCGAACTCTCCAGCTTCGGCGTGCACGAGTTCTGTAACATCCAGACGGTGTGGAAAAACCGTCGCTAACCCGGCCGGGGCGCGCCATACTGTGCGCCCCAACTTTCGGAAGCAATCCTTGTATGCAGACGCCAGGCATTCTTATCCTTGCTGCCGGTCTCGGCAGCCGCTTTCGTCAGGCCGGCGGTACCGGACATAAACTGCTGGCGCCGTATCCTGACGATAATGGCGTGCCTCAGCCGCTGCTGAAGCTGACGCTGCAGCAGGCGCAGCGCAGCGGTTTGCCGCTTCTCCTCATTATCCGGCCGGAAGATGGCGCCATTCAACAGCTGGCACAGCAGTGCGGCGTCGCGACCTGCACTATTGCCAGCGCCGGCAGCGGTGAAAGCATTGCCGCTGGCGTGCGGGCCACCGCCCACTGGCATGGCTGGCTGATCGTACCGGGTGATATGGCGTGGGTGAGGGCGGAGGATCATCAATGCGTGGCGCAGGCGCTGCGCAACGGTGCGCCGCAGGTACGGCTCAGCTGGCAAAATCAGCCGGGCCACCCGGTGGGATTTGCCGCGCACTATGGCGCGGCGCTCGTTCAACTGCAGGGCGACAGCGGTGCCCGCGCGCTGCTTGACCCGGCTATTCTCATCACTCTGCCGGCCCATCAGGGCACGATCCGCGACGCGGATCTGCCACGATCCGGGGCAAGCCGCTGACCGGCAGCACGCCTGACTGGGTCAGTGGCTGCCGGGATTAGTGCGTACCTGCGCCACCTTTTCAGTCAGATCTTGCCACGCCGGTTCATCAGGCGCGTAGCGCTGGCGCAGCCAGGCAGCAATATCCGCAACCTGCTTATCCGACAAACTGGCGGCAAAGCCGGGCATATAACCGAGCGCATCGGTTGCCGGTTTGTCGATACCGTGCAGCACCACCTGTAACAGATTATCCGGCGTCGCGCTGGTTATGCTGCTGCTGTTGGCCATCGATGGGCTGACGCCAAACAACTGCGGTCCGCCCTCGCTGGCGCTGTGGCAGGCCTGACAGGCGCCTTTAAACAACCGTTCCCCCGCGGCAGTGTTCCATGCCGGTTTTGCCGCTGGCGCAGCGACAGGGCGCGCTGCCTGACCATTAATGTCTGCCAGATAGCTGGCCATGGCGCGCACGTCGGCTTCCGGCAGGGTGGCGAGATGGCTTACCACCGGTGCCATCGGTCCGGCGGCAACGCCGTGCTGCGCATCGTAACCACTGCGCAGGTAGTTATACAGCGACTGCGCGGTCCACGGCTGCGGGGCTTTATTCAGCTGATTGAGCGCGGGCGCTTCCCAGCCGTCGACCCAGCCACCGGCGAGGAAATTGTCCCCGCGTTTTTCCGCGCCCAGCAGATTACGCGGCGAGTGGCAGGCGCCGCAGTGTCCGGCCCCGTTCACCAGATAGGCACCGCGATTCCATTCGGCGCTTTTACGGGGGTCAGGCTGGTATTCGCCGCGCCCCAGGTAGAGCGCGTTCCAGCCCGCCATCAGGAAACGCAGGTTATAGGGAAAGCGCATCTGGTTCTCTGGCGGTGCCTGCTGTACCGCTGGCTGCGACATCAGCCAGGCGTACAGCGCCTGCATATCGCCTTCGCTCAGCTGGCGAAAGCTGGTGTAGGGAAACGCCGGATAGAGATGATGACCGTCGCGGCTGATGCCCTCGCGCATGGCGCGATCGAAGGCGTTAAATGACCAGCTACCGATGCCGGTCTGTTTATCTGGCGTGATGTTGGTGGTGTACAGCGTGCCAAACGGCGTATCCATCTTCAGGCCGCCGGTATTGGTCGCGCCGCCTTCCGTGGTATGGCATACCGCGCAGTCACCGGCGGCGGCCACCTGACGGCCGCGTTCCAGCATCTCTGCCGACCAGCTTCCGGCGGCCGGGGGTGTCACGGGCGCAATCGGTGCGCGCCACGGCAGCGCGTTGATCGCCACGCCAGCGGCGAGGCCGAGCAATCCTGTTACGCCACCCAGCGCCCATTTTCGGCTGCGGCGGCGGGCGGCTTGGGCCGGTGCCGCCAGCTGTGGCTCCGGCTGCGGATCGGGGCCGTTCAGCGCCTGACGCAGTTTGTCAGCGGTGATGGGCAATTCGCGAAAACGGATACCGGTGGCATCAAATACCGCGTTAGCGATGGCCGCGGCGCTGGGCACTGACGCGGATTCCCCCGCGCCGAGCGGCGGTTCGTGCGGGCGCGGCACCATCATCACGTCGATATCTGGCACTTCCGGAAACGTCAGGATCGGGTAGCTGCCCCATTCCTGGCTGGCGATCAGGTTGCTTTCAATTGTCACCTGTTCTTTGAGCACCCGGCTGGTGGACTGAATGACATTGCCGTGAATCTGATGCTTTACCCCTTCCGGGTTGATCATCATGCCGGCATCATGGCCCACGGTGATGCGCGTAACGGCGATCTCGCCGCTTTGCTTATCAATCGCGACATCCGCGACCCAGGCAGCCCAGGCGGCGCCGAAGCCGGGAAATTTGCTGTGAATATAGCGTGCGTAGGCAAAACCGCGCCCGCGCAAAATGCCGGGTTCGCTGGCGGTCTGCTGAATGGCGGTGCGCGGCGTCCAGTCTGCGCGCGCAGCGGTGGAGCGCATTAGCTCGGCGGCGCGATCGTCCTGAATGTAGCGCAGCCGGTACTCCACCGGATCGACGCCTGCCGCGTGGGCCAGCTCATCCATATAGGATTCATGGGCAAAGGTGTTGGGCAGGGCTGAAACGCCGCGCATCCACGAGGCGCGTACAATCGGCGCCATGTCCTCAATGGTGACGCGCAGATGGGGAAAATCGTAAGGTGGAATGGAGGTGCGATCGCCCATTTCATACGCCAGCGCCACCGGATCGACGCGGCCGGTCAGCAGCAGCGCAAGGGTGGGTGCGCCGTTGGATGGATAAGACGTAGTGAAATCATACACCTGCGGATTGCCCTGCGCGTCCAGCCCGCCGTCCACCTCCATCAGCTGCGCAGTGCCTTTCGGTTCCCACACGTGCTCCTGGGCGCGCGTCAGCTGTACCCGCACCGGCTGGCCCACCGCGCGTGACAGCAGCGCCGCATCGGCGGCCACGTCATCGGCGCAGTTGCGACCATAGCAACCGGCGGCTTCCATGCGGTTCACTTCAATAGTCTCTTCCGGCCTCTCCAGCAGCCATGCCAGATCGGCGCGCAGCAGGTGCGGGTTCTGCGTGCCGCTCCACACCTGCAGCGAATCAGGCTGATAGTCGGCCACCGCACAGGAAGGGCCAATCGACGCATGCAGCTGATAGGGCCAGACATAGCTGCGGGTAAAACGCTGCGCGACATTCGCCAGCGCGGCATCCACTTCACCGCTGTCATGCACCACGCGCGAGGTGCGGGGATTATCACGAATAGCCTGTTCGATATCTCGCAGGTCCGGCAGGCTGTGTTCCCACGGCTTCCAGCGCACCTGTAACGCGTCCATCGCGGCGATGGCCTGCTCCTCGCGCTCGGCCACCACGCCGACAAAATCCGCGATCTGCACCACTTTCACGATGCCTTCGAGATGCGCGATCGAGCTTTCGTCAATGCTGAGCAATGAGGTGCCGACAAAGCTGCCGGTGTCATAGCCCGCATACGGTGGACGGATGACCCGGCCGTGCAGCATACCGGGCACGCGCAGGTCATGCACCCACGTCAGTTCGCCGGTGGCTTTGGCGGGAATATCTACCCGCGCCGAGCTGGTACCAACTAAGCGATATTCACTTGCGGGCTTGAGTGTTACCTGATGATCAATCGGCACGATGCTGCGCTGCTGCTGCACCAGTTCGGCAAATGACAATTGCTCACCGCCGGGGTGCTGCAGGAAACCGCTGTCCAGCGTGATGCTCTCCACCGGCAGCTGCCAGCGCGCGGCGGCCTGTTGTAACAGCCACTGGCGCGCCGTTGCAGCCGCTTTACGTAGTGGTACGGCAGAAATTTGCAATGTGGCGCTGGCGATGGTGGCGCCCTGGTTGGGTACGCGCAGCGTATCGCCCAGTACCATTTGCACCTGATCCATGCGCAGATTGAGCTCTTCGGCGACGATTTGCGTCAGCGCGGTTTTCACCCCGGTGCCGAGATCGACATGGCCATTGAAGGCCCAGACGCTGCCGGAACCGTCAATAGCCAGAAACAGTGCGCGCTCTTTGGCTTTCAGCGTCGGCGTCTGGCCTTTGGGTACCAGCCCTGGCGGCGGCTGAATCTCATCGACAATCAACAGGACGTCGCTGGCTGCCAGCAACTGCTGCTGCGTGGGTACATTCGCCGCACTCATGATGCCGCCTCCGCCTGCTGCAGGCATAAGGTGATGGCGCGCTTCACCGCGCACAGAATCTCCTGATGGGTGCCACAGCGGCACAGATTACCGCTCAGCGCTGCACGTATCTGCCGGTCATCAGGGCAGGGCTGAGCGCGCAGCAGCGCGGCGGTGGTCATGATCATGCCGTTAAGGCAGTAACCGCATTGTGCGGCCTGCGCCTCAATAAACGCCTGCTGCACCGGATGCAGTGCTTCGCGGTTGCCCAGGCCTTCCAGCGTGGTGATAGCGCGCTGACGCACGCCATACGCCGGGATGACGCAGGTGCGCGCGGCAACGCCATCGATCAGCACGGTGCAGGCGCCGCATTCGCCCAGGCCGCAGCCATATTTGGGTCCGTTAAGCTGGAGTTGATTACGCAGCACCAGCAGCAGCGAGGTATCGCGATAGCTGCTGATGGGGTGAGTCGCACCGTTCACCTCAAGGGCGTAATGGCACGTGGATGCAGGTGAAACCGGTGTGGCAGTCTGATGTGCCAGCATTTTCATTATTAACCGCCTTAGCGAGGCGGCTAAGCGCCCCGGGTTAGGGCTGGCTCGTATCGTCCAGCATTTTCTTCAGCAGATAAATCAGCGCGACCCGTTCGGCCGGATTCAGCTGCCCGTAAGTCATTTCGGTGATGCGCATCGCGTTATCAGTCGTGCTGTCAATCAGGCGGTGGCCTGCATCGGTCAGCATGACAATCACTTTGCGTTTGTCGGTGGGATCGGGACCCAGACTGACCAGATCGCGCGCCTTAAGACGCTCAACCACACCGCGAATGGTGGCCTGATCGACGGCGGTATAGCGCACTAAATCGTTCTGTGCGCTCGGACCGCGATCGCGCAGCGCACAGAGGGTAATAAATTGCACGGCGGTGATCTGTGAATCACCGACGTGTTGCTGAAAAATCGCCGCATGGCGTTGATACACCTTGCGCAACAGATGGCCAACCTGCTCGGTATAGTCATAGCGCTGGTCTGCGCGCGGATCCTGCTGGTGCGACATGCCTTTATCCTTTTTCCCGGAAACTGTCAGGCAGTGTAATGCATTGTCACTGCGCTGACAGCCGTTCCCTGCGCACGATTAACGCGCGCGTGAGGCCTCCGGTGCCACCACTTCACCTTCCGCCACCACCAGCAAATCGTCCACTTTGATGTCGCAGCGGCGCAGAGCAATGTCCATATGGCACGGCGTTTTGCGCTTACCGCCCACTTCGGTGTTCGGTCCGGTCGAAAACAGGAAGTTGCCGTAGAAGGCGCGCGCGTCCATACACATGCCGTCGTTTTTGTCGTGTAATCCCATCGCTGTCCACTGCGCGCGCGGCTGCAGCCCCCAGCCGATGTGGGAAATACCGTACACTTCCGGATCGTTAAAGTAGCGCATGTAATCGCGCAGATACTCAGCCTCAAAGCCGCCGTGGATGTGGGTGACAAAGCCCTGCTCAATCTCCAGCGTAATACGTTCACGCGCGTAAGATTTAAACGGCAGCAGGATGTCGCCGACGTCCAGCACCAGCACGCCTTCAGCCTGATCTTCATTCGGCCAGGTAAACAGGAAGCCGCTCGGCCAGTGATCCCAGCGGCCTGGCTCATCCGCGTAGCCATATTCCGTTACCGTGGGGTACTGGCCGAGCGGGGCACGAAAATCACTGCCAGCCGGCGATTTCACCGTCATCATGCGCGCTTTTTCCAGCACCGCCGCCGCAGCCATCACGCGCGACTTGTCCTCTTCGTTTGGCAACATTCGTGCCAATACTTCCGGCGGCTCGACGGCCAGCAAAATTCGTGTCCCGGTTTTCAGGATTTGTTCCTGCTCCGGCGAATGCAGCAGCATCATGGTATCGACGATCAGATCCGCCGCTTCCAGCGCGCGCTGCGCGGCAATGTTGCCGGTAAGCGCGGTATCACCGCAGTAGGCGGTCATGTCGTTACCCATTGCCGTCGGGTGATTGAAGGCCGGCAGCTCAACGCAGTACACCTTCGCGCCCAATCGTAGTGCAGCATCAGTGGCGGCCTGCACGGTGCGTGCATCGGAATAGTGACTTTTCAGGATGGCGACACTCTGGCTGGCGTCGACTTTCGACAGCCGTAAAACCTGCTCGAACATCTGGCCTAACTGGCTCTGATTTACTGCCATGGCGGTTTCCTCTCAGGGTTAGATGTCAGACAATTTGCTGCGCAAAACTTCAGCTATTTATAGCGAACACGCTTTATATGTTTGTTATAGACGTGTTGCGAAGAACAGTGCAAGCATTTCTTTTTGACATAAGAAAAGCCTATTTAACCTTATCATCAGGCTGTGATTAACATCATGTTATCGAGTTTTCACTGTAAATACGGTTGCTTTTAACAGTGTCATAACCTCAATAATTAAAGTGTATGCACTATAAATTCACTGTCGGGTTTGATCGTTTATCCGCGTGCATACCTTCAAATCAGCGTCTGTGTGAGAGGAAAATATGAGCAATATGAAACGCATCGCGGTAATCGGCGCCGGGCTGGGCGGGCTTGCCGCCGGCTCGCTGTTACAGAAAGCGGGATTTCATGTCACGGTCTACGAACAAAGCCCGGCTTTCTCCCGTCTGGGTGCCGGCATCCACATGGGGCCGAACGTGCTCAAGGTGTTTCGCCGCATGGGCATCGAACAGCAGCTGGAGGATCTGGCTTCGCATCCCGATTTCTGGTTCAGCCGCGACGGCGAGACCGGGGAGTATTTGTCACGCATTCCGCTGGGCGCTTATGCGCGCAAAGAGTACGGTGCGGCTTATGTCACGGTGCACCGGGGCGATTTGCAGGCCATGCAGATGACCAGTCTGCAGCCGGGCAGCGTCCAGTTCGGTAAGTGCCTGAGCAGCGTCGAAGACAGCGGCAGCGATGTGGTGCTGCGTTTTCAGGATGGCAGCGAAGCGCGCGCGGATATCGTGATTGGCGCGGATGGCATTAACTCAAAACTGCGTGAGCATCTGCTGGGGGTGGAAGCGCCCACTTACAGCGGCTGGGTGGCGCACCGTGCGCTGATCCGCGGCGAACAACTGCGTAAATACAACCTCAGCTTTGAAGATTGCGTGAAGTGGTGGTCTGAAGATCGTCATCTGATGGTCTATTACACCACCAAAGCGCGCGACGAATATTATTACGTCTCCGGTGTGCCGCACCCGGCGTGGGATATCAAAGGCAGCTTCGTTGACAGTAGTCAGCAGGAGATGCTGGAAACCTTTGGTCACTACCATCCGGTGGTACAGGCGCTGATCGAGTGCAGCGAATCGGTCACCAAATGGCCGCTGCTCAACCGCCAGCCGCTGCCGGTATGGAGCGAAGGGCGCATTGTGCTGCTGGGTGATGCCTGCCATCCGATGAAACCGCACATGGCGCAGGGCGCTGCGATGGCCATTGAAGATGCCGCCATGCTGTCGCGCTGCCTGACGGAAACCGGTCTTGATGATTATCGCACCGCATTCCGCCTGTATGAAGCCAACCGCAAAGAACGTGCGTCGCGCGTGCAGGCCGTCTCTAACGCCAATACTTTCCTGCGCACCCAGGAAGATCCGGCCTGGGTGTACGGCTACGACGTGTTTGCCGCGCCGCTGAAAAGCGAGGTGACTTCATGAGCCGTTTTATGCACGGCGGTCAGGTACAGGCCAACGGCATTCGCCAGCACTATCTGCGCTACGGCGGCAGCGGGCCCGCGCTGATCCTCGTACCGGGTATCACCAGCCCGGCAATCACCTGGGGTTTTGTGGCGGAAGTTTTTGCGCAGCATTTTGATACCTGGGTACTGGACGTGCGCGGTCGCGGGCTCTCCAGCAGCGGTGAAGGGCTGGATTACGGCATGGAGAGCTGCGCCGATGACATCAACGCCTTCGCGGATGCGCTGGGGCTGACGCGCTATCACCTGGTTGGCCATTCGATGGGCGCGCGCTTCATCATGCGTGCGGCGGTGAAACAGCCAGCCGGCGTGCTGTCGCTGTCGCTGATCGATCCGCCGGTTTCCGGTCCGGGACGGCGTCTCTATCCGGGGCAGTGGCCGTGGTATGAAGATTCCATTCGCGACGCGCAGCGCGGCATGGACGCTGAAGCCATGAAGCAATACTGCCCGGCCTGGAGCGATGACCAGCGCCAGCTGCGCGCCGAGTGGCTGCACACCTGCTATACGCCAGCCATCCGTCGCGCCTACGACGATTTTCACCAGCTCGATATCCATCAATATTTCCCTCAGCTGCCGGCAAAAACCTTGCTGATGGTGGCAGGCAAGGGCGGCGTCATTCAGGCGGAAGATGAAGCCGAAATCCGCGAGCTGCTGCCGACCATTGAGATCAGCCGGGTAGCCGGCGCCGGTCACATGATCCCGTGGGATGATTTTCACGGCTTCTTTAATGCCTTTGGCACCTTCCTTGGCCCCTCACTGACTCCGGAGACGCAGCCATGACGCGTTCGTATCGTATCGGCCAGATTGTGCCGAGTTCCAACATCACCATGGAAACCGAAATTCCCGCCATGCTGCAGGCGCGCCAGCTGATTCGCCCGGAGCGGTTTACCTTCCACTCCAGCCGTATGCGCATGAAGCACGTCAATAAAGATGAACTGGCGGCGATGGATAAAGAGTCCGACCGCTGTGCGCTGGAGCTGTCCGACGCGCGCGTTGACGTGCTCGGCTATGCCTGTCTGGTGGCGATCATGGCGATGGGCCCGGGCTATCATCGCCAGTCGCAGCAGCGCCTGACGCAGGTCACGCGCGACAACGAGGCGCTGGCACCGGTGATCACCAGTGCCGGCGCGCTGGTCGATGCGCTGCATATTATGGGCGCGAAGAAGATCGCGCTGGTGGCGCCCTACATGAAGCCGCTGACCGAGCTGGTGGTGGATTACATCCAGCGCGAAGGGATTGAGGTAAAGCAGTGGCGCGCGCTGGAAATTGCCGATAACCTCGCCGTCGCCCGCCACGACCCGGCCAATTTACCCGGCATCGTGGCGGACATGACGCTGACGGATGTTGACGTGGTGGTGCTGTCGGCCTGCGTGCAGATGCCATCGCTGCCGGCGGTGGCAAAAGTGGAGGCGCAGACCGGCAAGCCGGTAATTACGGCCGCCATTGCCACCACGTACGCTCTGCTGAAGGCGCTGGAGCTGGAGCCGGTGGTGCCGGGCGCGGGCGCACTGCTGTCCGGTGCGTGGTAAGGAGAAAGCATGAGCCAGAGTGTCAGTGATAACTACGCCGGTGTCTGGGGCAACCGCATCGGTTTTGGTCAGCGTCCGGCGCTGCTGATGATCGACTTTCTGCAGGGCTACACCACGCCGGGCGCCGCGCTATTTGCCCCGGGCGTGGTGGAGGCGGTGGCCGCTGCGCAGGGCCTGCTGGCGGCGGCGCGCCAGTGCGCGATTTCGGTGATCCATACGCAGATTCGCTACCATCCGCAGCATCAGCAGGACGGCGGGATCTGGGTGCAGAAAGCCCCGGTGATGCGTGACATGGTGGAGGGCAATCCGCTCGCCGCGTTTTGTCCGGCGGTGCAGCCGCTTGCCGCAGAAGTGGTGATCACCAAACAGTATGCCAGCGCGTTTTTTGGCACGTCTCTGGCATCGATGCTGGTGGCGCAGGGCATCGATACGCTGCTGATCGCCGGCTGCTCCACCAGCGGCTGCATCCGCGCCAGCGCAGTGGATGCGTTGCAATACGGTTTTCGCGCCATGGTGGTGCGCGAATGCGTGGGCGATCGCCATGATGCGCCGCATCAGGCCAATTTATTTGATATCGACAGTAAATATGGCGACGTGGTAAGTAAAGCCGCGGCGCTGGAGTATCTCGGGAAGTTCAGCGCCCGTTAAGGGCGCGTTTCACCTGCACGGAGTGCGCACAAACAGTCCGTTTCGGCTGCGGCTGAGACGCATAACAACATCTCCCCGACGACGGGGTTATTGCGCCCGGAGAACACCATGACTGACGTTTCAACCCGTCCTGCTGCGCTGGCAGCCGAAGACACCGCTTCGATTTATCGCAAAATCACCTGGAAGCTGATTCCGTTTCTCTGCCTGTGTTATCTCGCGGCCTATCTTGATCGCATCAATATCGGCCTGGCTAAGCTACAGATGGCGAGCGATCTGGCGCTGAGCGAGACTGCGTTTGGTCTGGGTGCCGGGCTGTTTTTTGTCGGCTATATCCTGTTTGAAGTGCCGAGCAACCTAATCCTGCAGCGGGTCGGCGCAAAGATCTGGATCGCGCGCATTATGATTACCTGGGGCCTGCTCTCGACCGCCACGCTGCTGGTGCAAACGCCGACCCAGTTCTACATCATCCGCTTTTTCCTCGGCGCGGCCGAAGCCGGTTTTCTGCCTGGCGTGCTGTTCTATCTCACCAAATGGTTTCCCTCATGGCGCCGCAGCCGCATCATTGCGCTGTTTATGATTGGCCTGCCGCTCTCCAGCCTGATTGGCGGACCGCTTTCCGGCTGGATCATGGGGCATTTTCATGAGGTTTACGGCATGCGCGGCTGGCAGTGGCTGTTTCTGCTGGAAGGCCTGCCCAGCGTATTACTGGGTGTGCTGACGTTCTGGCTGCTGCCGAACAGCGTCGAGAGCGCCAGCTGGCTCAGCAGCAGTGAGAAGCAGGCGGTGCTTCGCGAACTGGCGCGCGATGAAGGTGACGCCAAAGGGCTGAAACACAGCCTGCGTGATGGTCTGCTGAATATTCGCGTGGTGATGCTCGGCGGCATCGATTTCTCGATTCTGCTCAGCGCTTACGCCATGGGTTTCTGGATGCCGACCTTTATCAAGAATGCCGGCACCACCGATATCACCACCATTGGCTATCTGACGGCGATCCCCAGCCTGGCGGCGTTGATTGGCATGCTGGCGATTGGTGCCAGCTCAGACCGCCTGCGTGAACGCCGCTGGCACATCATCGTTCCGTTTATTATTGGCGCGGCAGCGATGGGGACCAGCACCTTCTTTGCTCATAACGTGGCGATGACCGTGCTGCTGTTCTCGATTGCGCAGGCGATGATTATCGGGGCGGTGCCGGTGTTTTTCAGTCTGCCCGCTACGTTCCTGAAAGGTACGGCGGCCGCGGCGGGTTTTGCGCTGGCCTGTTCGATCGCTAATATCGCCGGACTGGTGAGTAATTCCGTGATGGGCGTGGCGCTGGACCTCACCGGCAGCAGCAACGGCGCGCTGTGGTTCTTCGCCGTGTGTCTGCTGCTCAGCTCGCTGTTGGTGGTCGCGCTGCCAGCAAAGCTGGTGAATCGGTAGCGAATACCTTACCTATTTTAACGATCGCTGATGGATTGCCATCGATGGCGTAATGCCGAATAGTTCAGAAACTGCAATACGCACAAATTCGTAGCGGCGCGATTCATCGCGCAATAAATTGCGCCGCTACGATAAGTGCAATCATTTATGTACAAATTCAAAGATAACTGACAAGGATTACGCCATTCATGGCGACCGCCTCACAGCCGCATAATGCAGCTTCACACCCCGCCAGACCGTCACGCCCACCCGCACCCAATCCTCCTCGCTTATCGGTTATCCATAAGGTAAAAATCTTGTGGGATAGCTCAAACTATCAGCTAAAGGTATTATAAAGGTATCTATTCTGGTGCTAGATTGGTTCTACCAACACCGGGGAGTCTATTTCGATGAAAACTACAATTCCAAAGCTGTCGTTCATGATGTTCTTAGAGTGGTTTATCTGGGGGGCATGGTTCGTGCCGCTGTGGGCGTTTCTCAGCAAAAACGGTTTTTCGCCGGTTGAGATCGCCTGGTGCTACGCCTGTACCTCCATCGCTGCCATCCTGTCACCGATTCTGGTCGGCTCGCTGGCTGACCGTTTCTTCCAGGCACAGAAAGTGTTATCGCTGCTGACCATCGCCGGCGCGATCCTGATGTTCTTTGCCGCACAGCAGACGCACTTCAGCAGCTTCTTTCCGCTGCTGCTGCTGTATGCGCTCACCTATATGCCGACCATTGCGCTGACCAACAGTATTGCGTTTTCCCACGTCGGTGATGTGGAGCGCGACTATCCGCGCATCCGCGTGATGGGCACTATCGGCTGGATCGCCTCCGGCATCGCCTGCGGTTTCCTGCCGCCGCTGCTCGGCTTTGGCGATATCTCCGCCAGCAATGTACCGTTGCTGATCACCGCGGCCAGTTCGCTGCTGCTTGGCCTGTTCGCCCTGACCCTGCCAGCCACCGAACCCAAAAGCACCGGCAAGTTCAGCCTGCGCGTGGCGCTCGGCCTCGACGCACTGCATCTGCTGAAAGATCGCAGCTTCCTCGTATTTTTCGTCTGTTCATTCCTGTTCAGTATGCCGCTGGCGTTCTACTACATCTTCGCTGAGGGATATCTGACCGAAGTCGGTCTGCCCCACGCCACCGGCTGGATGACGCTCGGCCAGGTATCAGAAATCTTCTTCCTGCTGGCGCTGCCGTTCTTCATTAAACGCTTCGGCATCGGCAAAGTGCTGCTGCTCGGCCTGGTTACCGCCGCGCTGCGCTACGTGTTCTTTGTGTTCGGCGGCGATCAAAACCTGCTGACCTTCGGCCTGCTGTTTATGGGCATTCTGCTGCACGGCGTCAGCTACGACTTCTATTTCATCACCGCCTACATTTATGTGGATAAGAAAGCGCCGGTGGCGATGCGTAACGCTGCGCAGGGCCTGATCACCCTGGCCTGTCAGGGCATCGGCAGCCTGCTGGGTTACCGCCTCGGCGGCTATCTGATGCAGGAGATGTTCGCGTATGACCAGCCGCGCAACGGCCAGACATTCAACTGGGCGGGGATGTGGATGTTTGGCAGCGTGATGATTGTCATCATCACTATTGCCTTTATCGTCCTGTTCCGCGACGGCAAAAAACGCAGTGATGAATTAACCGCTTTTGAAAACTCAGCAACCGCTGACAGCCATAAATAAGAGATGTAACCATGACGATGACACACCAGGAAAAACGGATTTTGGGCGCATTTTACGGCCAGGCATTGGGCGATGCGATGGGCATGCCATCGGAACTGTGGCCGCGCAGCCGCGTGAAACAGCACTTCGGCTGGATCGATCGCTTCCTGCCCGGCCCGGCAGAAAACAATGCCGCCTGCTACTTTGGCCGGGCGGCTTTCACTGACGACACCTCAATGGCGCTGGCGCTGGCCGATGCCATTATCAGCCACGACGGCGAAATTGATGCGGAAACCATCGGCGTCAATATTCTGCGCTGGGCGGAAGCGTTTGATGCCTTTAACAAAAATGTGCTCGGACCCACCTCCAAAATCGCGCTTAACGCGCTGAAAAACGGTACGCCGGTGGCGCAGCTGGAAAATAACGGCCTGACCAACGGCGCGGCGATGCGCGTCTCGCCGCTGGGCTGTCTGCTGCCGGCGCGTGACCTGCCGGCCTTTATTGATGCTGTCGCGCTGGCCTCCAGCCCGACGCACAAATCCGACGTGGCGATTGCCGGTGCCACCGCGATCGCCTGGGCAATCTCCCGCGCGATTGACGGCACCGACTGGGCAACGATTCGTGACGAACTGCCGGCGATTGCTCGTGCGGCACAGGAGCGGCGCGTCACCACTTTCAGTGCGGCGATGGCGGCCCGCATCGAACTGGCGTTGCAGGTGGTCGCGCAGGGCAGGGGCACCGAGTCGACCATGCAGCAGATCTACGATCTGGTCGGTACCGGCACCAGCACCATTGAATCGGTACCGGCAGCGATCGCTATGGTCGAACTGGCAGCCACCGATCCCAACCGCTGCGCCATTCTGTGCGCCAATCTCGGCGGCGATACGGATACCATCGGCGCGATGGCGGTTGCCATTTGCGGCGCGCTGCACGGTATCGACGCGATCGATGCGCAGCTAAAAGCGGAGCTGGATGCCGCTAACGCGCTGGATTTCACCCATTATAGCCGCGCGTTTGTCCGTTTCCGCCAGCAGCGTGAGGCCGCCTATGCTGCCGCCTGACGATCTGTCCCGACTGGCGGGCCGGTTGCCGGTGTGCGTGGTGGGGGCGGCGGTAGTGGATGTGATTGCCGATGCCTGGACGTTGCCGTATCGCGGCAGCGACATCGAACTGCATCAGCAGGGCGTGAACGTTGGCGGCTGTGCGCTCAACGTCGCCATTGCGCTGCATCGTCTCGGCATTCCTTCTATCAACGCGCTGCCGCTGGGGAACGGTATCTGGGCCAGTATCGTGCGACAGAAGCTGGCGGAATACGGTGTGCAGAGCGTACTGGAAAATGCGCACGGTGATAATGGCTGGTGTCTGGCGCTGGTCGAGCCGGATGGCGAGCGCACCTTTCTTTCCGTCAGTGGCGTGGAAAACCAATGGGACGCCGCGCTGTTGCGCACATTGCCGCAGCCGGCGCAGCGCTGGATCTATCTCTCCGGTTATCAGCTCACCAGCAAAAGCGGCGAGGTGCTGATCGACTGGCTGGAGCAGCAGGCACCGCCGTTTCAGCTGCTGGTGGATTTTGGCCCGCGGCTGGCGGACATCGGCGAGGCGCAGTTTGCGCGCATCATGGCGCTGCAGCCACTGATTACAGTGAACAGGCAGGAAGCGGAGCTGCTGTGGCATGAGCGTCTGCGCGCATCCGAACCTTTCGACGCCCATCAGCTGATGGCGCGCTGGCAGCAGCAGTTTGGCGGCGCAATGGTGTTAAGGCTGGACAGCGAAGGTGCCGGATACATCGACGCTGAGGCGCAGGGCTGGGTGCCCGCACTGGCGACAACGGTGGTCGATACTATCGGCGCGGGCGACAGCCATGCTGGCGGATTACTGGCGGGATTAGCGTCCGGCTGGTCACTGGCGGAGAGCGTTGCGCTGGGCAACGCAGTGGCGTCGTATGTGGTTTCCCGGCGCGGTGGCGACTGTGCGCCCGATCGCGCCACCCTGCGCGCTTACTGGCAGCAACGCCTTACTCAGCAATAAACACGTACATATCGCTGCGGCAGTAGCTGATGCTGTACTCCAGCGGATTGCCCTGTGCGTCGAGTGCCAGCTGCTTAATCACCAGCACCGGCACATTGGCGGGCAGGGCAATTTGCTGCTGCAGGGCTTCGTCCGGCATACGCGCACTGACCCGGCTCTGGGATTTCACCGGCAGGATCTGCTGGCGATGAAAATAGTCATACAGCGAAATACCAATCTCATCGGCATCGGCAATGTAGCGCGCCGGCACCCATGACTCTTCAACCGAGACCGCCTGGCGGTCGACATAGCGAATACGTTTCAGCAAATAGACATCGCTGCCTGTGCTTAGCCCCAGCTTTTCGGCGATCTCTGCGCTGCAGGCAATTTTGCTTTTGTTGATCCACACGGTGTCCGGCGTTTTACCGCGCAGCACCGCCTGCTGCGACAATCCTTTTGGCTCTTTGAGTGAATATTCAAACTGGCTGCAAATCTGCGTGCCGTAGCCGCGGGAACGGAACACGACGCCCTCTTTTTCCAGCTCGTCCATGGCTTTACGCACGGTGATGCGTGAAATGTTCAGCGACTGGCTGAACTCGCGCTCGCCCGGCAGGATCTCTTCGTGCACCAGCGTGCCATCGCGCACTGCCTCTTTAATCGCACTGGCAAAGCGTTTATACAGCGGCGTGCGACTCTCTGTCGCCAGCGTGGTGGTCAACCGCGCCAACAGCGCATTGTGGTCAGTCATAGCGGGCAGGGCACTCACTCGGGTCAGCGGCAGGAACCGCTATAATACTGAATTTTAATGCGGCGCGCAGCCAGCGTCGCGTGACGGTGCGGGTGCTATGCTGCCAGACGGCCCTGTTGGTTCGCTTGTTTATTTCCGGAGACATTATGTTAATCGCTCAGATTTCAGACATCCATGCCGCACCGGACAATGATCACCTGCTGCGCCTGGCGCGGTCGCTGGCGTGGCTCACCCATGTGCAACCGGATGCGCTAGTGTTAACGGGCGATCTTGTTGATGGCGAGTGGCGGCAGGGTTACTGGCAGATAGCTGAGCAACTGCGCCAGCAGCATTACCCTACATTTATATTGCCGGGCAACGCCGATGATCGACGACTCATGCAAACGACATGGCATGAAAATCACTGGGCGAAAAACACCCCGGCAGACGCGCTGCATTTTGTTCAGGATATGGGCGGTTTGCGTATGCTGGGGCTGGACTCCACGGTGAATAAACAGAATTTTGGCAGCGTCGGGGAGCATCTGGAATGGCTGGAAAGACAACTCAGCGATACGCATGGACTGCCAGCGCTGCTTTTTCTGCATCATCCGGTTATCGCATCGGGCATACCGACGCTGGATGAATCAATGTGTCGCGGGCTTGATAAGCTTGAGTCGATCCTCAGACGCAACCGGGCCAGAATACTGGCTATTGCAGCCGGGCATGTGCACCGGCCCGCAGCAGGCATGTTTGCAGGGGTTCCGGCTTATATTTGTGGCTCAATTTGCCCGGCGAACCCGCTGTGGTTCGGCAGCCAGCAGGTTCCTCCGGTGAATGATCCACCGGCACTGATGGTGCACCGTTTCGCCCGCGGCGTTTTGACCAGTCATCATGTTTCTGTATAAAGTAAAAACCACGTCATTTCCTTAATCCAATCAAGACAGTTCTTTTGCCAGTCGAGGGCAATAGCATGAAAATGGATGCGTTTTCTTTTACTACTACCAACTGGCATGAAGTCGAAAGAACCGAGCATGCCGGGGAAACCGGTATGGCTTACTGGCGGACGCAGTTCTTCGGCAACGGGCCCGATAAAATGCGCGTGCGTATGGTTGAATATTCTGCCGGTTATCTCGCCGATCACTGGTGCCACAAAGGACACATTCTTTTTTGTCTGGAGGGAGAACTGGAAACGTTGCTGGAAGACGGACGCACATTTACCTTGCACGCCGGCATGAGTTATCAGGTGGGAGATAATGCGGAGCGGCATCAATCCAGAACTACCTCTGGTGCAAAACTTTTTATTGTCGACTGAGCAACGTGCGCAGTGGTGGTGTTCTGTCGTTTTTTAAAGGAAGGCTGACATATATGTCAGCCTTCCGGGAAATGTTTTTTTATTGCAGCACAGCCACGGTTAATAGCGCTACGTAAAGTGAAATAAACCGCGTTCATAACGCCATTGCATTAACGGGTCAACCTTCAGCCTCATAATGAGGCACATCGTCGCGTTCTGTTAGCCACGGCACGGTGTGCGAGCACCAGATATAGGAAACCGGCGTCTGAGCGGGATCGTCGTCCAGCGTGGCCACACGCAGAATCACGTGGCTCTGATGAGGTCTTTCAGCCATCAGATGAGATCCGCAGACTGAACAGAAATAACGCAACTTATCCGGGGAAGAATTAAATGCCGTCAGAAATTTTTCTCCCTGGGTCCACCTGAAATCCTCACGCCGCACGCGCGCTGTGGAGGTATAAGCGGCGGCGTGCGCTTTCCTGCAGGTATGACAGCAGCAATGCGTAATGCTGCCCGCCAGGCGATCGCATTCGTAGCGCACACGTTTACAGAGACAACTTCCGTTCATTTTTTCTCCTGATTCCTGTGCCGGATTATTGCATCAGCTTCAGATGGAGGAGGGGAAACGGTTTCCCCTCACCATCAACGGAAGACCGTCCAGTCACCTGAAAGCCCAGATGCTGATAAAACCCGAGCGCAGCGGTATTTTGTTCGTTAACGTCCACTTTCTTCGCTGAAAGATGACGGATAGCGTAATGGACTAACCGTGCACCGATCCCTTTTTTGTGATGAGCGGGCGAGACGAAAAGCATCTCGATATTCTCATCCTGCACGCCGATGAATCCGACAATGTCATGGTTTTCATCGCTCACTTTTCTTAAAACAACAGCATCAAAATAATTTTCCAGAATAAGCTGTCTAAGCCGCAGGATATCCTGTTCATTCAGGAAATGATGCGTTGCCCGGACGGCAGCCTCCCAGACCTGAATCAGTAAGTGATACTCTTCCTTGCTTACTTCGCTAATTGTCACTATGCCTCCTTAACATGCCAACGCGATGGCTTAACGCAATGCCTGCGCTAATCGCTGGCCAGCCGCGCATAAAGATATTCATCGCCCCACATCCCTTTGAAAAAAATATTCTGCCGGTAGTGCGCTTCACGGCGAAAATTCAGCTTTTCCAGCAGGTTTATGGCGCGAATATTACGTGTGTCTACTACGGCTGTAAGACGGTGTTTTGCAAACTGCGTGAAAAGCAGAGTAACGATGGCACTCATTGCTTCAAGCGCAAAACCCTGTTTCTGATATCCGGCATCAAATGTCATGCCGAGTTCAGCTTGTCTTCCTTCATCAAAAAAATGAATTCCGATGTCCCCTATCAGCCGGTCGTCTTCCTGATGTGCTACGGCAAACTGAAACCAGGTGTTATCGCTGTTGAATGGCAGCGCATCCTGCTGCGCATATAATTTCTCAGCGTCCTGCCGGGTAAATTCTTCCCAGCTCTGATAACGAGCAACGTCTGGCAGATTGCGATAGCGCGACAGATGCGGCAAATCAGCCAATGCCAGCTTGCGTAACACCAGGCGTTGAGTATAAATCGGCAACGTCAGTGCCATATGTTCTCCGCTGCCTGCGTGCAGGCGAGTTAAAGTAAACCGGGAGCGGTGCGTATCGCTTCAAGCCCGACGCGCTGCCCGAAAGACAGCTCCAGCGTATTGCCATCAGGATCGGCAAAAAATACGTAATATCCCACCGGTTCGCCAGCCTCTTCGGGGGCTTTGCGTAACACGCCTTCGGCGACGGCCATCGCTGTTTTACGATCGATCTCTTCGCGTGACGCACAGGCAATGCCTAAGTGTCCAAATTTACCCAGTGGCGTATCTGACACGTCATCCGCCTGCACCAGAACCAGCGCGAAAGGGCGGGTATGATCGCTCAGCCATGCCACCTTGCGGGCAGCCGGGACGTCAGGTTCACGGGTGTGTATCACCTTCATTCTTGCATAGCGGCGGTAGAAATCCATGCTCTTCTCCAGATCCCTTACCATAAACGCAACGTGGGTAAATCCAACATCGATATCCTTCATCTGCATCCTGTCTCCATTTATTGCCTCCCCGACACGACAAAAACTCAAGCCTGGTTAAGGTTAATTGCCATAAAGGGCTTGGTCGCTGCTCATTTTTCCGTGTGGAGGCGTGGTGCGTGAAACGGTACTCTCTCTTAAAATTTCAATATAACTCAACAGTTTTAAGATAAAAACGACACGGCAACGCGTGCTATATGCCTATTAATAACGTTGACGGAGCGGAAATAAAAACGATTTAATTTCCGCCTGTTTTTTAGGAAAACTAAACAATGCGAAATAGCCTGCCTTCTCTTAACGCCCTGAAGGCGTTCGAATCCGTTGCCCGGCACCTCAGCATGACCCTTGCAGGCCAGGAGTTGCACGTCACGCCCGGCGCGATCAGCCTGCACATCAGGGAACTGGAACGGCAACTGGGCCTGCCCCTGTTTCAGCGAAATGGACGCAAGCTGGCGCTGACGGCATCCGGTCAGGGCTATTACTACTCGATTGCTTCAGCTTTCAGCCTGATACGTGAAGCCACTGAAACGCTGGTGCAGGAGATACAAAAAAATACCATCACGCTGGCCTGCACCACCGGATTTGCGACCCACTGGTTACTGCCGCGGCTGGCTGATTTTGAACGTGCCTGTCCGGATATCGACCTGCGTATCAGCGCCACTTCCCGCATCCAGTCTTTCGCCACGGATGGTATCGACCTGGCCGTACGGCATGGCAACGGTTTCTGTGAGGGTTGCGTGAGTGAGAAGTTGATCGACGACGACTACCTTGCAGTCTGCATTCCTGCTGTGGCGCAGCAACTGGGGGAACCGCCGGCACTGACCGCACTCGATCGCGTCACGTTACTCCATGATATGCACCGGGAAGACTGGCAGCGCTGGCTCGCTGAAGCCGGTGTCGGGCATATTGATTCCGGTAAAGGGCCCTTGTATAGCGATGGCAGCGGGGCGTGGCTGGCGATGCTAGCCGGCATGGGCGTAGCGCTGATGCGCAGGCGATTTGTTCAGGCCAACCTGGCATCCGGTGAAGTGGTGGCACCGTTTCCAAATACGCTGAATACCGGACACGCGTACTGGCTTATTACGCCCCACGAAGCGCTGCTGCGTTCTGCCGTGGTAAAAGTAAGAGCCTGGCTCATGCAGCAGTCCACAGAATAGAACAGCGTCCGGCATTTCTTCATATCAACAAGACATAGTAAATTTCTGAGCAAGCCGATATAACAGGTTCAGGATATTTCACCTGCAGAGGATATCATGGCGCTTTCACACGAATTAATGCTGATCTACACCACTTATTTTGTGGCAACGGCCAGCCCTGGTCCGAGTAATATGGCGATTATGGGAACGGCGATGAATAAAGGGCGCGGTGCCGCCTTAGCGCTTGCGGGCGGGGTAATTGGCGGCTCAATGCTGTGGGCGCTGCTGGCGGCCTGCGGGGTATTAACCGTTTTGGCGACGTTTGCCCAATTGCTGCTGGTGTTGAAAATCGGCGGCGGGTTATATCTGTTGTGGCTGTCATACAAAGCCGGTAAATCTGCGTTAACCCGCACTGCTGCCGATAAAACCGTTATCAGCGATCACCGTGTTGCGTATGGCGCGTTATTTCGTCAGGGAATTTTGATGCACGTCGGTAATCCGAAAGCCATTTTAACCTGGGTCGCGATCATGTCCGTCGCGCTCAAACCGGACGCTGCAGCCTCGACCTTACCGCTGATTATTCTCGGCTGTGCGGCGATTTGCGTCGCAGTATTTTGCGGCTATGCGCTGATATTTTCCACCGCAGCAATGAACGCGTTTTACCGTCGTATCCGCCGGGGATTAGATGCGCTATTAGCCTGCTGTTTTGCCATTGCCGGACTGAAACTGGTGTTGAGTCGTCAATAAAGTAAATTTTTAACCTCAGGTTCGCCCTCCATAGCAACAGGCCGCTCAGTTAAGTAAACCACCATGAGCAGCCTGGTTGTCGCGGCGCAACGCATCGCGCCCTGCTTCAGGCCGTCACTCCGGTGTGATAACCGCGCCTAGAGTCTTGATCTCAAATGTGTTTAGATACCTGAACGTCAAAGCCTGTGAATCGTTGCCATGAATCTAAAGGAAACTATCGTCCGCGAGTTCAGTGAATTATCGCCAGAACTACAGCGGGCTGCCGAATTCTCACTGCAGAATGCCAATCAACTGGTGGTGCAATCCATGCGCACCTTTGCGCAGCAGGCCGGGGTGAAACCGGCAACGTTGCTACGTCTGGCGAAACGGCTGGGCTATAACGGCTGGAGTGAACTCAAAGACGCATTCATCGATGATATCGGCCTGCGCAATGATACCTATGTCTCGAAAGCGGAAAAGCTTGTGGCCGCCGGCACGCAGCCGCAGCTGTATGATGCGATGTTCCAGGCCCACCAGACCAACCTGGCCTTTACGCAGGAGGAAAACCGCCAGGCAATGGAACAGGCCGTGACCTTACTCGATGCGGCTGACAATGTTTACATCTGCGGCTTCCGCGCCAGCTTTCCGATCGCCTGGTCATTATTTTATGTGTATCGGTTGTTCAATCGTCAGGTGTCACTGGTGGATGGTCTGGCGAGCAACATCGAAGTTTTCACGCGTGAACTGACCGCCGCGGATTGCCTGTTGCTTACCAGCTTTGCCCCTTATTCACGCGAATCACTTGATGTACTGCGCGCAGCGCAGCAGGCGGGTGCAAAGATCATCGCCATCACCGACTCACCGGTCTCGCCGCTGGCGCAGGCCGCTGATTGCTCGCTCCGGTTTTCACTGGACAGCCCATCGTTCTTCCCGTCTGTCGTCTCTGGCATGGGCCTGGCAGAGTGTCTGCTGGCGATGCTGGTGGCCCGTCATGGACGTGATGCGGTCAGTAAAATTGAAAATGCCGAACGCTATTTAATCGATTCCGGCGCTTACGTGCATGCCGGCAAATCCTGACAGATGATTCATTTGTATCTGTCATAAGAATATTGAATGCGATTGAATCATTATTGCGTTGACGTGATTCAAATGGATCCTGCAAGATACGTTTCAACAACGAAGCGTATTCAGGAGCAGGACCAGCATGAGCCGTATCATTCACCGCAGTCTGCGCAGCGTGCCCGCCGTGGCCACGCGCGCACACGGGGCCTACATTTTTGATGCACAGGGAAAGCAGTATCTTGATGCCTGCGGTGGCGCCGCCGTTTCCTGCCTGGGCCACGCCCATCCTGACGTCCTCGCAGCTATGCATCGTCAAATCGATCAACTGGCTTATGCGCATACCAATTTCTTCACCAGCGATACCGTTGAACAGCTCGCCGAACAGTTAACGCGCACCGCACCGGGCGATCTTAACTATGCCTATTTCGTATCGGGCGGTTCTGAGGCGGTGGAAACCGCGCTGAAACTGGCCCGGCAATACTTTGTTGAGATCGGACAGCCCGCGCGTACCCGTTTCATCGCCCGCAAACAGAGCTACCACGGCAATACGCTGGGCGCGCTGGCGGTGGGTGGCAACGAATGGCGCCGGCGTCAGTTCGCACCCCTGTTAATCGACGTGATTCGCGTTTCCGCCTGCAATGAGTATCGCGATCGCCGTGCCGATGAAACCCAGCAGCAGTATACCCAGCGGCTATTGAGCGAGCTGGAGCAGGCGATTGTCGATGCGGGCCCGGAAACGATTATTGGCTTCTGCGCGGAGACGGTGGTCGGTGCGACCAGCGGTGCCACGCCGCCGACGCCGGGCTATCTGCAGGGTGTACGTCGCCTGTGCGAAAAGTACGACATTTTGTTTATCGCCGATGAGGTGATGTGCGGAATGGGGCGTACCGGCACACTGCACGCGTTCGAACAGGATGGCGTGGTACCTGATTTGGTCACCATCGCCAAAGGACTGGGTGGCGGTTATCAACCCATCGGCGCGGTGCTGGCCAGTGAGAAGATCGTGTCTGCGCTGCAGGCTGGCAGCGGTCTGTTCCAGCATGGACACACTTATATTTGTCATGCGACAGCCGCTGCGGCGGCGTTAGCAGTACAGCAGGTGATTGAGCGCGACCATCTGCTGGAGGCGGTTCAGCAGCAGGGCGCTTATCTGCACAAGGCGCTTCGCGACGTGCTGGGGGAGTTACCGCACGTGGGTGATACGCGCGGCCGCGGCCTGTTTGCCGGTGTGGAGCTGGTGCGTGATAAAGCCACAAAAACCCCGTTCGATCCGGCGATGAAACTTCACGCAGCCATCAAGGCCAACTGTATGGCGCGCGGTTTGCTGGTCTATCCGATGGGCGGCACGCTGGACGGGCAATATGGCGACCATATTTTAATTGCCCCACCGTTTATCGTCACCCCGCAACAACTGGATTTTGTCGTGGATACGCTGAACACCGTGATACGTGAAGAGACCGGCAAATTATGATTAACCGATTACCGCCGCTGGCAGAGCAGGACTGGGATGAGCAGCAACGTCCGCTCGCGGAAGAGATTATCAACGGGCCGCGCGGCGCGCTGCTGCCCCCGTTTGAGCCGCTGCTGCGCAGCCCCGAGTTAATGGCACATGCACAGCGTATGGGGGAATATCTGCGCTATCGCAGTGCGCTGGGCCAGCGGTTATCGGAACTGGCGATTTTAATGACGGCAAGGCACTGGTCACAGCCGGTAGAGTGGGCAATCCATGCGCCGATAGCGCGCGAAAAGGGGATTTCTGCTGCAGCGGTGCAGGCCATCAATGAAAAACGTCAGCCCGCGGATTTGCAGCCTGATGAGTGGGTGATTTATCAGTTTTGCCAGCAGTTACATCAGCAACAGAAAATCAGTGATGCCACCTGGCAGCAAGCCATCGAATTATGGGGCGAGAAGGGCGTGGTGGATTTGATAGGCATTAACGGCTATTACAGTTTTCTCTCGATGATCATGAACGGCGCACAGACGCCGGTACCCTTTACGCAGGATCACTTGCTTCCTGCATAAGTTGTCGCATTACTCCGGGCGTACCTGATGCGCCCATTATATTAACCACCTTCTTTGACCATGTCCGCCGGATTATTTCGCTGGATGACGATCATTGCACGCTACATTACTGACGCTGAGGGTTATTATGTCTGCATTTTTAAATAAACTAAAGGTTACACTGGCATTGGTTGCCTGTTCCGCCAGTTTTATCGCTGCGGCGCAGGATAAATTAACTGTCGGGGTTGATACGGCTTTTGTTCCTTTCGAATTTAAGCAAGGTGATAAATACGTCGGCTTTGACATTGATTTATGGGATGCCATCGCGAAGAAAATGCATGTCAGCTATGAATTACACCCAATGGACTTTGGTGGCCTGATTCCGGGGCTGCAATCACGGAATCTGGATGTCGCGATGGCAGGCATTACTATTACCGATGCGCGTAAGCAGGTGGTGGATTTCAGCAACGGTTATTATGACGCCGACTTATTAATGGCTGTCAAAAGCGATGATAACAGCATTAAAAAATTCAGCGATTTAACCGGCAAGAAAGTGGGCCTGAAACAGGGCACGGCCGCAGCCAGCTTTATGAAAAGTAAATACAAGGCAAATTATGTTGAGTTTCCTAATATCGACCACGCCTATCTGGATCTGCAGGCCGGCAACCTTGATGCGGTGGTCCACGACTCGCCCAATGTGCTGTACTACGTGAAAACGGCGGGCGATGGCAAAGTGAAAGCCAGCGGTGAAAACGACACGATTCTGCCGCAGCAGTATGGCTTTGCCATGCAGAAAAACAGCAGCCTGACGCCTAAGATCAACGCCGCGCTGCAGGCCCTGCGCGCGGATGGGACTTACAGCAAAATTTACATGAAATGGTTTGCTAAGCAGCCGAAATAATCCTGCCAGGCCGGAGCTCTCCGGCCTTGTTTAGCGTTTACAGGTTAAATTATGAATTTTGACAGTAAATATATTTGGGAATCTCTGCCGCTACTGCTGCAGGGTCTGCAGCTGACCTTGATTATTTCGCTGTCAGGTCTGCTGGGCGGTTTTATTATTGGCTTACTGGCGGGAACCTGCCGTGCTCTGGGCGGAAAAATCGCCAAAACGCTGTCACTTATTTTTGTCGAGCTTATTCGCGGTACGCCCATCATGGTGCAGGTAATGTTTATCTATTTTGCACTGCCGATGGTGTTGCCGATAAGAATTGATCCCGTTACCGCCGCGATCGTGACCATTGTGATTAACTCCGGTGCCTACATTGCTGAAATTACCCGGGGCGCGATCCTCTCAATCAATAAAGGCTTTAAAGAAGCGAGTCTGGCGATGGGCTTATCGCAGCGCAGTACGCTGTGGTATGTCATTATGCCTTTAGCGTTACGCCGCATGATTCCGGCTTTGGGTAACCAGTGGATTATCAGTATTAAAGATACCTCACTGTTTATTGTGATTGGCGTGGCAGAACTGACGCGTCAGGGGCAGGAGATCATTGCGGGTAATTTCCGTGCGCTGGAAGTGTGGACGGCGGTCGCCATGATTTATCTGCTGGTGACGTTATGCCTGAGCTTTTTACTGAAGCAGCTGGAAAAAAGGATCCATATTTTATGAGCATGGTTGAATTTAACGCAGTGTCGAAAAATTTCGGCGCCACGCAGGTCCTGCATAATATCAATTTAAAAATTGAGTCCGGCGAGGTGGTGGTGATTATTGGCCCTTCAGGCTCGGGTAAATCAACGCTATTACGCTGCATCAACAAACTGGAAGAGATTTCATCCGGAACGCTGCTGGTCGCCGGAATGCACATCACCGACCCGCATGCGAATGAATGTGATATCCGCCGCGAAGCCGGCATGGTGTTTCAGCAGTTTCACCTGTTCCCGCATCTGACTGCACTGGAGAACGTGATGTTCGGCCCGATTCGCGTGCGTCATCAAACGAAAGCCGCGGCGCGCGAGCAGGCGCTGGCGCTGCTGGAGCGCGTTGGCTTGCGCGATCGCGCCAGCCACTATCCGTCTGAACTTTCCGGGGGCCAGCAGCAACGCGTGGCGATTGCCCGGGCACTGGCCGTCAGGCCGAAAATGATGCTGTTCGATGAGCCAACCTCCGCGCTGGATCCGGAGTTACGTCATGAAGTGCTGAAAGTGATGCGCTCGCTGGCTGAAGAGGGCATGACCATGGTGATTGTGACGCATGAGATTGGCTTTGCCCGCGATGTGGCTTCGCGGCTGATCTTTATTGATGGCGGTACCATTGCCGAAGATGGGCCACCTGATATGCTGCTGACTGCCAGCCGTAATCCGCGTCTGAAAGAATTTCTGCAACATGTATCCTGAAATGAAGTGAAATAACGCTATGAAAAAACTCGACTTCCGTGGTTCGGCTTTTGTTATTGGTCAGCAACTCGGTGACTTTGGCCGTGATGCCTGGCATAACAAACTCACGCATACCCGTCTCTGGCAAACGGTCACCGCCATGAAAGATACGCAGCAAATCCGCAATATGCGCGCGCGGGTCCAGCGCCAGTTTCCGCTGATCTGGCAGGAGCTGGAAGGACTGGCTGAAGGATTACAGGTACCGATTGACGAGGTGTTTGCGTGGAACTGCCGGGGCGATCTGGTGCGTTCTACTTCGGATGGCTGCACCACGGTGGCGGGAAAAAGTGCCAGCGGGGAGTTGATCATTGCGCACAACGAAGATGGCTTTCCCCAGCTGCGTGACGACTGTGCGCTGGTCACCGTGACCCCCGATGACGGGCTCGCGTTCACCAGCTTCGCCTATCCGGCATCACTTTGCGGTCACACTTTTGCCGTTAATGAAAAGGGCATCGTTAACACCGTCAATAACATTCGCGCACAGCATCGTCCGGATGGCGTGCCGCGCCAGATCATTGCCCGCGCGTCGCTGAACGCGACCACGCTGGATGAAGCGATCGCCATACTTAGCGCCACGCCGCGCGCCGGCGCGTTTCACCACACGCTGGGGCAGCAGGGCGATAGCCGCCTGTTCAGTATTGAAGCGACAGGCTCAGGCTGTTCAGTGATCCCACTGACTGCGCCTTTCGGGCACGCTAACCATCTTATTCACCCGCAGCTTGCCGCCGTCGAACAGGTGGTCACCGCCAGTTCCGGCTCGCGCCAGCAGCGTCTGGAGACATGGCTGACGACGCAAACGGCGGTAGATGGCGCGGCGGCTAAGGCGATTTTATCGGATCAGCAGGATGCAGCATTGCCGATTTACCGGCTGTCGCCGCAGGATCCGGATGAGGAAAATACCCTCGCCACGGCTGTTTTTACCCTGAGTGACGACGCGGTGACGTGGCAGATCTTCACGCGCGACCGCCAGCGCGCCGCTTTGCAATCTGCTGGTCGTCAATGAGGTGGTATTTTTAATCTCCACCGCCCATCACTGAAGCCGTACAGTGATTGCTGGCAGCGCGCTAACCCGCGCTGCCAGCAATACTGACTATGTTACTCGTGGAAACGCGCTTCTTCGGACATCAGACATCCGTCGCTGAAACTCCAGTCATCGACGGTGTTAAACTGAATAATCACCATCACATCCTGCGGATCGATATCCAGCGATTGCGAGAGTTGCTGACACAATCTGCGACACAGCTTGTGCTTCTGTTCGCGGCTGCGCGGCTTGCCCGCAGTAATCATGAACTGAACAAAATTCTCTGAACGCCCGCGGCTTTTATAGTGGCGATCAAACACCCTTAGCCGCGCCGGCAGTTCTTCAAATACCTGAAAGCGGTCGCCGGGTGGAACGGCAAATTCGACCTCCAGACTCTGTTGCAGGATGTCGGAAATCTGCGTTAATTGCGCGTCGCTATAACCCTGACGCAGTATGATGCGGGTAAAAGGCATGAGGGTTACGCCTCTTCCAGACAGCTTAGCGCTGACACCGCCGCCGGCCAGCCGGCATAAAAGGCCAGATGGGTGAACACTTCGACGATCTCTTCTCGTGCCAGGCCATTTTGTTGCGCGAATTCGATATGCCACGGCAGCTGTTGCACCCGCCCCAGCGCCGTCAGTGCGGCCAGCGTAATCAGGCTGCGTTCGCGCGGCGTAAGCGCGTCACGTTGCCAGATGTCATCGAAAAGAACCTGCTGACTGAGTTCGGCCAGCTTTGGCGCGATGCGCGCCAGCGTTTTACTATCGAGTGTTTTTGCCATGATGTTTCTCCGTATTGACTCAGCCGCGATTGTGGCGAAACATAACCATCCTGAAAATCAAATAAAACACCGTCATTCATCCCATAAATCAGGACGATTATGCAAAAGTTAGCTCAGACGCTGGATCTGGATGCGTTGCGCAGTTTTGTCACCGGCATGGAGTGTGGCAGTTTTGCGCAGGCCGCCGTGCGGCTCTGTCGATCCACTTCGGCGGTCAGCGCCCAGCTGAAAAAGCTGGAGCAGCAATGTGGCAGCAAGCTGGTGGTGAAAAGCGGGCGTCATCTGGCGTTAACCCTTGAGGGGGAAGTGATGATGGGTTATGCCCGTCGTCTGCTGGCATTGAACGACGAAGCACTGTGCACCTTCAGCGGTGTAGGGCTGCAGGGGGAAGTGCGCCTTGGCATGCAGGAAGATTTTGGCGACACCCTGATGCCCGGTATTCTGGGCGAATTTACACGTCACCATCCCGGGCTGCAGATCATCGCCCGCGTGGCGCGTAATCAGGAGCTGCTTGCAGCGCTGGACAGCGATGCTCTTGATATGGCGCTGCTGTGGCAGGCACAACCGCTGCAGCGTAAAGGCGTATTGATCGGTCAGTTCCCGCTGGAGTGGATCGCCCACCCCGACTGCGACGTCAGCGCGATGATAAGCCAGGGCGAACCGCTGCCGCTGGTGATGTTTGATAATCCATGCCTGATGCGCTCGCGCGCCATCGACAGTCTGGACCGGGCGGGCATTGCATGGCGAATCGTGTTTGTCAGCCTTAGCCTGAGCGGCATCTGGGCGGCGGTGCGGGCCGGTCTGGGGATCACCGTGCGCACGCGGGTCGGCATGCCCGCTAACCTGGTGAGCGCTGGCAATGTTTTGCCGCCGCTGGGCGCGCTGGGCGTTACGCTGGAACAAAAAAGTGGCAGCCAGACTGAGCCGAATGCGCAAAACCTGCTGGCCAGACTGATGGAAAATGCGCTGCGCAGCATAGAGCCGTTACCGGGTCTGCGGCCCGCCTGAATTGCTGCGCTAATCGCTGCGACAGTTACTTCGCAATCAGCAGCGCATCGGCGATATCCAGCATGGCGCGCAGGCGGTCCATGTGCCGCAGATCCTGATGATAGCCTACCCAGATATCGCGTGAAGGCGGCGGCTGTGGGGTTGGAATCCGCTGCAGTCCGGCGGTGGCATCGCCCAGCGGCTGGGGTAACACCGCCACGCCCATGCCGCGCCGGCACATCTGCGCCTGCACCGCCCGGCTGGTGCTGGTAAAAGCCCGCCGTGACTGTGGAAATTGATCGAGCAGCCAGACGACGTCCGGAAAATGCGCTTGCGCGGTATTCATCAGGATCAGCCCCACTGAGGCGGGATCGTGCTGCAATGCGCGGGCATTTTCAGGCGTGCCGTATAACGCATAGGGCATGCTCATCAGGCGCCGCTGGACAATATCCGGCTCGGTAAAAGGCACAATGCGAAAAGCCACGTCGGCATCGCGCCGCGACAGATTGAGCAAACGGTAGCTGGCGATAATTTCTGGCACGATAGCGGGATGGCGCTGTGTCAGCTCGCTCAGTACCGGTGCCAGCACAGCGGTGGCAAACCACTCGGCACAGGATATGCGCAAAATGCCTTCCAGCCGCGGGTGATTGCCTGCAAGCCGTCTCTCCATCGCCAGCGCAGCATTTTCCATACTTTCCGCCAGGCCCAGCACGGCGTCACCGGCATCGGTTAACACCAGGCCATCCGGCGTGCGGCGAAACAGCGCCTGATGGGCCTGCGCTTCAAGCACCTTAATGCGACGACCCACGGTCGGATGGCTAACGCCGAGCCGGCGCGCGGCCTCGCCATAGGATCCGCTGCGCATCACCGCCAGAAAGATCCGTACATCGCTCCATTCCATTGCGCTTGCTCCCGTTCAAAAATGAACGTCGAATATACAAAAATGGCAGTTCTCAAACAACTTTGTAGCTATCACCATAACGGCATCATCCAGACTGAACAGATTGAGGATTGCAGAACATGAAGAAGCTTCAGGACAAAGTCGCCCTCGTAACCGGCGCATCTAAAGGCATTGGTGCGGCGATTGCCCGCCAGTTGGCCGCCGACGGCGCAAAGGTCGTCGTCAACTATGCCGCCGATAAAAACGAGGCGGATAAGGTGGTCGCCGCTATTGAGGCCGCCGGTGGCTCGGCGGTGGCGCTGGCAGCGGATGTCACCGATCAGTCGCAGGTTGAGGCACTCATTCAATCTACCCTCGCGCAGTTTGGCCGGCTGGACATCGTGGTGAACAATGCCGGCGTGTATCAGTTTGCGAAGATCGAAGAGAGCAGCGAAGCGCTGTATCGCAAGCAATTTGACATCAATGTGCTCGGGCCGCTGCTGGTGACGGGCGCCGCCGTGCCACATCTGGGCGAGGGCAGCAGCATTATTAATATCAGCTCATTTGTAACGCGGGTATTTCTGGCGGAGAGCGCTATCTATAGCGGCAGCAAAGGCGCGATTGATGCCATTACCGGCGTGCTGGCGCGCGAACTCGGCCCGCGCGGCATCCGCGTCAACGCGGTCAATCCGGGGTTAATCGAAACCGAAGGCACGCACAGCACCGGCGCGATGGGATCGGAGTTTCAGCGCTGGAACGAAAGCCAGACGCCGCTTGGCCGTATTGGCCAGGTGCAGGATATTGCGCCGATTGTGGCTTATCTCGCTTCCGACGATGCCGGATGGGTGACGGGCGAGGTGATGATGGCGTCTGGCGGCATGCGTTAACGGGAGAAAAGGATGCATCAGATGATGGTGGTATGTGTCGGCGATGAAACCCATCGCTTTGACCGCGACTATTATACCCACACGCACCTGCCGCTGGCGCTGGCGTGCTGGCAGGATTATGGGCTCATTTCGGCGGAAGCGTTCTATCCCGCTTCAGACCGCAGCGGCTGGCTTTCCATCGGTGTTTACACGTTTGGCTGTCAGCAGGATGTCAACCGGGCGCTGGAGTCCGAACAAACCAAAAGGGTGATGGCAGATGTGGTGCATTTTACCGACGCCACCACGGTGATTCGCAGCCATTTCATTCCCTTCTGAACGGCAGCGACGCCGCCGCGCGGTTATGCCTTCCATTCACCGGTTTGACAGCCTGCTTAATGAACGCATTGTGCATTAAGCAGGCATCCCGGCAGCAAAAACGGGACGCGCTGGTGCCAAATCAGGACAAACCAATCCCTGAATCTGGTACGTGGCGCTGCCTTTTGCTATTTCATGTGTGAGCTATCACCGCAGCAGCACACAGGACGCAAACATGAATTTTTACAGCAGCAGAGAATTTACGGGTTCCAAAGCCTGGGAGTCTCAGCATATTGCCAGCTTTGATAACACCAGCGTTAAACTGCACTGGACCGATCAACCCTACAAATGGCATATCAATGACGGACAAGAGGTGTTTGCCGTTATGGATGGTTGCGTTGACATGTTCTACAAACAAGCGGGTGAAGTGAGAACCCAACGATTAACCACCGGCGATATTTTTTATGCCAGCGAAGGCACTGAACACGTGGCACATCCGCAGGGTGTAGCCCGGGTGCTGGTGATTGAACAAGCGGGATCGGTTTGATGCGACGCCTAAACCCCGGTTATTTCACGATCGACGAAGCCTGATCAGCGCGATTACCGGCTATGACGCGCCGGCGATGACAGTCGGCGGGATCGAGCCGTTCTCCCCGGGCAGAATAAACGGCCAGTTCAGGTAACGGTTCGCCGTTGGCGTTATCCAGCAATACCGAGTGTGTCTCGCCTTTTTCAAATAAATAACGCTCTCCCCACTGGCGCATCGCCACGACGATTGGGAAGACGGCTCGTCCCCGTTCGGTCAGCACATATTCCTTGTAGGCGCTGCCATCTGACGCCGGACAACTCTCAAGCACACCGACTTCGACCAGCAGTTTCAGCCGTGACGCCAGGATATTTTTTGCCAGTCCAAGGTTTTTCTGGAAATCACTGAAGCGGCGCACATCATCAAACGCTTCACGGATGATCATCAGACACCAGCGTTCGCCAATCACCTCCACGGTCCGGGCGACCGGGCATTCGCTGGTTCTGAGCGCTTCCTGTTTGGCCATCTTCTCTCTCACTCTGCTGATTTACTGACGGCAGCTTAGCCTTCAGTAAAACAAGTTGCAAAAAAAAACCTCCGCTGCTACTTATAGAATAAATCGGTTTCAAAAAAAAACCACATAGGAATGCAACATGACTTGCACCAGTGACACCCCTGCAACCTCTGAGGTGCCTCTTTCGCCGGCGACGTCCTCAGTGCTGTCGCCTCACATCATTTTTCTGTTCTCACTGACCTGCGCGCTGGCTGTCGGCAATGTCTATTCTGCCCAGCCATTGCTGGAATCCATCTCCGCAACGCTGCAGGTTTCGCCCGGCACCATCGGCCTGGCTATCACGGCAACACAGGCGGGTTATGCCATGGGATTGTTCTTACTGGTGCCGCTCGGCGATCGCTTTGATCGCAAAAAGCTGGTGGTCACGCACCTGCTGCTGTCGGTGCTGGCACTGATCGCGGCGGCGTTAGCAAAGAGTTTTCTGGCGCTGCTGGTGGCGATGCTGCTGGTGGGACTGATGGCGGTGGTGACGCAAACCGTGGTGGCGTGGGCCGCTATCCTGTCGGCACCGGCTCAGCGTGGCAAGGTGGTAGGCAGCGTCACCAGTGGCATCGTCATGGGCATACTGCTGGCGCGGCTGGTCTCTGGCATCATCGCCGATATCGCCGGCTGGCGGGCGGTGTATATGACCTCAGCCGCGCTGATGCTGCTGATTACCGTGCTGCTGATGAAAGTGATACCTGCTGCCGGTCCGCAGAACACAGCCACTTCCGTGGCCGGGCTGCTGGGGTCTGTCCCGCGTCTTTTTGTCACCGAGCCTTTGCTGCGTCAGCGTGGCGCGCTGGCTCTGCTGATTTTTGCCGCGTTCAGCATGTTGTGGAGTTCCATGGTTTTGCCGCTCACGGCCATGTCGCTTTCCCATACGCAAACAGGGCTGTTTGGTCTGGCTGGAATAGCCGGAGCGCTGGCGGCTTCCAGAAGTGGCGCCTGGGCTGACAGGGGAACCGGGCAGCGCGCCAGCGGATGCGCACTGGTTTTATTAACGCTCTCGTGGCTCCCGATCGCCTTCGCGCAGGCCTCATTATTGTTGCTGGTTATTGGTGTGATCATGCTGGATTTCGCCGTGCAGACGGTGCATGTCATCAACCAGAGCATGCTGATTGCCGGCAAACCCGCTATCACCAGCCGGCTTATCGGTGCCTATATGTGTTTTTATGCGACAGGCAGCGCGCTGGGCGCTATTGCTGCCACCCAACTCTATGCGCACTGGGGATGGTATGCCGTGTGCGGCGGCGGGGCACTGGTCAGTGCCTGCGCACTTATTCTCTGGTATGGAACACGTCAATCATGAAATTATCACACCTGCTGCTGGCCATCGGTATTACCGCCATCTGGGGCATTAATTTTTCGGTGATTAAATTAGGGCTGCACGCCATCGATCCGTTTATTCTGGCAGGGCTGCGTTTTACGTTGTGTGCCATCCCGGCGCTCTTCTTTATTAAAAAACCTGACGTCCCGTGGCGCTACCTTATTGGTTACGGCTTGGTATTCGGCATTGGCTTGTGGGGCCTGGTGAATCTGGGGATAAAAACCGGGCTGTCGGCGGGGATCGCCTCGCTGGTGCTGCAGTTCAGTGCCTTTTTCACTCTGCTGCTCGGCAGTTATGTGTTCAAAGAACAGCTCAGCCGCTATCAGATCGCTGGCTTTGTGCTGGCGTGCAGCGGATTGATGAGCATTGTGTTTATTACCGACGGCTCGGTGACGTTTGCCGGGTTGCTGCTGGTGCTGGCAGGCGCCATAGCCTGGAGTATTGCCAATATCATCATGAAAAAAGCCGGCACGAAGCAGGTATTCGCGTTTCTGGTCTGGTCGAGCGCCTTTTCGCCGCTTCCGCTTTTTCTGCTGGACGGATTAATTAATGGCAGCGCGGGCTACAGCGCATTAATCAGCCATATGGATACCCATGCGATATTGTCCATTCTGTTTCAGGTCTACCCCAATACGTTATTAGGCTACTGGATCTGGAATTCATTGCTTAAACAGTATCCTGTCTCCACCGTCGCGCCATTATCGCTGCTGGTGCCGGTATTCGGCATTCTCGGTTCGATGATGATATTTGGTGAAGCTATTTCTCCGATGAAAATCGTGGCGCTGGTACTGATTATTACCGGGCTGGCGGTTGGCTTATATGGACAACGCATCAAACGTTATTTCATTCCGCAGTCGGATTCGCTGTGATCAGCAGCCCGCTGATGAGCCGTGATCCGACAAGAGCGGGCATCCCGCCCGCTCTCTCTGTCAGTGAAAATCCGCTTACTGCACCACGAAACGCGCGACTGAGCCTTCCAGTGTCGACGCCTGATCGCGCAGTGCGCTGGCGGCGGCCGATGATTCCTGCACCAGCGCGGCGTTCTGCTGCGTCACGCTGTCCATCTGAACGATAGCGACGCCGACCTGCGAAATGCCGCGATTCTGCTCATCGGATGCCTGCGCGATTTCGGCGAGGATGCTGGTTACGTTGCCAACGGAATGTACAATTTCATCCATGGTTTTACCGGCCTGACCCACCAGCTGTGAACCACTGCTGATACGCGCGACCGATTCGCCAATCAGGGTTTCGATCTCTTTGGCCGCCTGAGCGCTGCGCTGCGCCAGACTGCGCACCTCACTGGCGACCACGGCAAAGCCGCGTCCCTGCTCACCGGCGCGCGCTGCTTCTACTGCTGCGTTTAACGCCAGGATATTGGTCTGGAAAGCAATGCTGTTAATGACGGTGGTGATTTCGGCGATTTTGCCGGAGCTGGCACTGATCTGGTCCATGGTTTCAACCACGCCTTTGACCAGCGAGCCGCCCTGATTAGCCTTCTCGGAAGTGGCACGCGCCAGTTCGCTGGAGTGATGAATGTTTTCCACGTTCTGCTTCACGGTAGCGGTTAACTGCTCCATGCTGGCTGCCGTCTGCTCCAGCGCGGCCGCCTGCTCCTCGGTGCGGGCGGAAAGATCGTTATTGCCTGCAGCAATTTCTGCGGAAGCGTGGCTGACCTGCATCACGCCGCTGCGAATGTTACCAATGATGCCGCGCAGATCGTTGCTCATCTCACCGACCGCCTGCATCAGCTCGCCCAGTTCGTCCTTACGCGAAGTTTGCAGCTGTACGCTCAAATCTCCCTGCGCAATCTGCCGCGCGACGTTCAGTGTTACCGCTAAAGGACGGGTAATCTGCCGGGTGATAAACACCGCAATCAGAATGCTGATTACCACAGCCGCCGCCAGGATCAGCGACATCCACAGGATTGCCCGGGCGATATCCTGGTGCGTGGCGGCCAGCTGCTGGGTAAATAATTGATTACTGGTATTGGTCAGATGCAGGCCCGCGATGGCAAGCTGGCGGGTCGCTTCCACTTCTTCTTCCGCGGAGGCGTTGTAGTCCTGCACGCTGTCGCGTCTGGCCGCCAGCGTTACGGCAATTTTATCCAGCGCGTTGCTGTCATCAGCGCTCAGGCGTGGTCGAGCCTGGTCAATGAGTTGAATCGTTTCAGCTATAAAGCCTGACAAAGCCAGACGGTTTTCTTCACTGTTGTCCAGTGCCATCAGCTTTACACGAATACTGATACCATTCAGATATTTAGCGATTTCATTGAGCGCGGTTGCCGTATCCTGCTGTGTGCTGACGTAGTTTCTGGCCAGCGCGGCAACCGCCGTGGTTTCGTCACTGAAGCGCAGCGCCTGCAGAATACTCTGGCGCTTATGCACTTCGTTCACCGTTTCTGCACGATGCTGACGATAAAGGTTCATCGCAGCCGGCAGAGAGGCAATCAGCGCGGTCTGCGCGCTATCCCATCGCCAGGTTTTTAGCTGGTTAATACTGCCCTCAATCGCCTGCAGTCGCGATTCGTTGTCGGCAATGAATTTTTCATCGTGGGTTTTTACGTATTGCAGGCGGGCATCTTTAGCCTGCGCAAACTGATCGTTAATGCCTTTCAACTGGCTGAGTTTTTCCGCACGTTCCGCGATGTCGTGCAGGTTTTTGATGCCACAGGAAGCTACAGCAATGCTGAGGATAAGCAGCACACCAAACCCGAGCATGAGTTTTCTGCTGACTCTGATATCTTCCAAAAAAACACGTATTTTTTTCATTAAGGTGAATCTCCCTGGTTGTTGTTGTCCACGCTTTTGCCTGATGGCAATGGCGTTATCGGCAGGGAGATGATTAATTTCAATTAAAATAATTAAAAAACATATAATCACCTAAATTTATTAGATGAGCTATGCTTGGGGAAGGGCTGCAACGGTAGGGCAGGCGTGGAGCTCGGGTTTTCTGTTTTAGACTGGTACTGATTTTGGCGGATAGCGGTGCGGGGGAAAGTATTGACGCAACCTGCCGGTTTGTCAAAGCGCCGGGATTTCAGGCGAAGGGCCCGATAGCCCTCAGGCCAGGCGTTGCGCCTGAGGACATTCCGCTACGCCTGAAATCCTCAGGACTCCGCTGGCTGGTTCGTCAGCCACTGAGCGGCGCTGGTGGTGGCAATGTGTTCGCGGTAGTTAAACGTCTCCTGTTTAGGCCATGCCACACCGTCCGGACGGGCAAAGGCCAGCCGGTAGGCCGCGCCAGTGTCACGGGGATGACGCTCTGCATCTTCCCTTAGCCTTTCCCGGCTAAGTAATACTCGCCTGACCGCGCTTTGCCAGTGAGATTGCATCAGGTCAGCCAGCTCTGCGTAAGTCAGCGTATCGCCAGCGATATAAACAATGTCGTTCTGAAAAGCGGGCTGATGAAAGAAGATATCGGCTGTCAGCTGCCCGATATCGTCTGGCGTGGTGAGTGTCAGGGCATAGTTCCAGTCGCCGAGGGCATAAACCGTTTTATTCCCGGCATCGATCACGCCAAAATCGGGTTCAAACAGATAGCTGGTAAAAATACCGGTCGAAACAATTACCCAGTCAGTGTTGCTTTGGGCGCGCAGCAGGTGGCGCACTTCAAGCTGCTCATCCCACACCGGTTGCCCACTCTCTTTGCCGATAACGTCATAATCCACGCCAAACTGCCAGGGAAAATAGCGGGCGACACCCGCCTTCAGCACGGCCTGAGTGATTCTTAGCTGCGTTCCCGGCCCGCCGACAAAACCACTGCAATTAATGATGGCATCATAAGTGCGAAATAATGCTGAGAGTTCGCTCAGGCTATTTTTCTGCAGGTCGCCTTCCACCACAGTGATATTTAGCTTTTGCAGCGCATCCAGCCGGGTTTTAAGTGGGCCGGACGTGGCATGTGCAGCCTCGCTTCTGAGTAATACACTTATTTTGATCAGCGGATGCTGCTGCACTTTTTTAGGCATGGCGTTTAACACCGCCATGCCTAATTCTCCTGCGCCGAGGATAAGAATATTTTCGACATGTTGATCAACGGGTAGCATGCTTGTCTCCTTAGGTTATATCCGTCATCCTGACAGCGGACAAACCCTGATTCAATCAGGTACACCCGTGATACCGGAGGAGAGATGGAACCCAATCGCGAAGCCCTGCTGCAGTTTTCCAGACAATTTTGTGAGGCGTTGAGTCACGATGATGAAACATTAAAGCGTGAAATTCTTTCACACGCCGGCAATCGCTGGTCGCTGGGTGTATTGCATATTCTGGTCACCCATGGACCGTTGCGCCATGCAGAAATGGGTCGTTTACTACAGGGGGTCACACAACGAATGCTGACGCGCACACTGCGTACGCTTGAGCGTGACGGCCTTATATCCCGTTGTGATTATCAGGAAAAAGTACCGCGTGTCGTCTATACGGCCACGGACGCGGGCGAAGAAATGATGATGAAAATGATGCCGCTCTGGGCGTGGATTATTTCGTCGGCCGACTATTTTAAGCAAAGCAGGATTACGTTTGATACTCCTGATCAGTAATGGCATTAAATTGCGCGATGACGACCTTGCTGAGGATGCGTGATTATTTCCCTGCTGCCAATAGTGCAAATTTTTTTGCACTCTTAATCCTGTCCCGGTTTTGACAGGTTGTCTCGTGAGAATTCACGCATTGAGAGCAGCACGGGCATCAGATTATGGCCTGCATGCGTGAGTGCGTATTCAACACGTGGGGGCTGTTCACCAAAATCAGTGCGGGTTATCAGCCCATCACGTTCAAGCTTGCGCAGATGTTGAGTCAGGACTTTATGCGATATCTCCGGCATACTCTTCATGAATTGCGAGTGACGCATCACAGGCTCCGCAAATAATCTGAATAAAATCTGCAGTGTCCATCTGCCGGAAATAATAGTTAAACATTGTGTGACATAAGCGACCGAACCTTCTGGTCCGAGACAACGTGTTTTCTCCTCATCGCCTACAGGCACTTTCAGGTGCGTAATTGATTCATTCATCAGTTTATTTTCCAATAGATTTTTCACGTATTCTGGAGAACAGTAATGGATCTGAAACTCGACGGCAAAATTGCTCTGATAACGGGTAGCACCAAAGGTATTGGAGAAGCGGTAGCCAGAGGGCTTGCCGCTGAAGGCACCCGCGTTATTATACATGGCCGGGACCCAGCTAAAGCTGAAAATATCGCCAGCGATATCATAAAGCAAGGTGGACAAGCATACGCAGTAACGGGAGATTTAACCCGTGAGGCAGATATTCAACTGCTTTATCAGCAAGTCTGTTCGCTTGTACAATCCGTTGATATTGTTGTTAATAATGCGGGTGGCTCCGGCCCCACAGAGGACTGGACGTCTTCTTTGCCAGAAACCTGGGCGGCTGGGTATGATAAAAACGTCCTTTCAGCCTTACGTGTCATTAATCTTTTTCTTCCTGGGATGCGTGAACACAAATGGGGCAGAATCATTAATATTTCGAGCCTGGCAGCGTTGATGCCTCCCGCCAGGCGTCCGGATTATGCTGCTGCTAAAGCAGGGATTATTGCCATGACCTCATCGCTGGCAAAAGCGGTCGCACACGATGGCGTAACCGTAAATACTCTCTCACCGGGTACTATTCATAGTGCAAGTCTGGAAAAAGCATTTCGTCAAACGGCCAAAGATGCAGGGCTTTCAGCTGACGCGCCATGGGAAGATATTGAACAGGCCGTATTGCCCCTGTATGCCAATGTGCCCATGGCGCGCGTAGGGGCGCTCAAAGAAATAGCGGACGCCATCACCTTTCTGGCCAGCCCGTTGTCGGGTTACATAACGGGTTCAAATTTAAGGCTTGATGGCGGTATGTGGCCCGGACTTTAAAGCCAGCCGCACAACATCCTGAATAAAATCTCTGTTTCAGCTACTACTTCATTCGATGACATCATCAGAGCCGATTTAATTATCAGAACTTAGCAGGCTGCTGTTGCAGCCCTGCTTATAGCCTAACGTCATCCTCTTCATGATGCGCGCAGTTCCGGTCGGTATGCCCAATCCTGTTTATTGACAGTCCACGCCTGGTCATGCATATTGTTATGTTATAACGTAACAATGAAAGTACCATGATGAAAAACTCGCTCTCCCTGCTTATTGCGGCGCTGCTGTCGCTTCCTATATTCAATGCTAATGCCAGTAACTATCCGTTCACCGTTGATAACTGCGGTGTCAAAGAGACCTTCGCTCATCCGCCTGCGCGTGTCGTCACCGTTGGCCAGCATGAAACGGAACTGCTGCTGGCGCTCGGTCTGGCAGATAAAATTGCCGCAACCTCGGTGTGGTTTGGCGCGCTGCCCGCCGATTTGCAAGGGCAGGGCAGCCAGCTTAAACGGCTGGCCGATAACGCCCCAGGCTTTGAAGCGGTGGTGGCGCAGCGCCCGGAGCTGGTGCTGGCGCAGTACAGCTGGCACGTCGGGCCGCAGGGTGAAGTCGCCACGCGTGAACAGTTTGAACAGCTCGGCATCCGAACCTGGATTTCGCCTGCCGACTGCATCGGCAAAGCCGTCACCACCACGTCCAATAGCGACGGTGCACGCACCACACCGTATGGGATCGAGGTGATCTTTGCGGAAATCAGCGCGCTGGCGCGCATTTTTGATGTGCCGGCGCGTGGCGAAGCGCTCAAACAGCAGCTGGCCGCTCGTATAGCACAGGTTCAGCAACAGCTGCACAAATCGCCGTCAGCGCCTCTGAAGGTGGTTTACTGGTTTTCCAGCCCGCGCCTGAAAGGCGATCCCTGGGTCGCCGGCAATAAAGGGGCGCCGGGCTGGATCAGCCAGACGCTCGGTCTGACTAACATTATCGATTCAGACGAAGAGTGGCCGGCGGTCACGTGGGAGCACATTGTCTCCGCGCAGCCGGACATCATCGTTATTGCCAGCATGGCGCGGCGGCTCTATCCCGCCGATGACGTCGCGGTTAAAAAACACTTTCTGCAAAGCGATCCGGTGACGCGTGAAATGCCAGCGGTGAAAAACGGCCACATCGTGGTGGTACCGGCGATGTCACTGAATCCCTCGTTGCGCAATGTGGAAGCTGTAGAGCTGATCGGTCAGCAGATCGCTGCTTTCGCACCTGCCCGATGAGCGCTCACGCTGTCTGTTACTGGCGCACCGGCCTGCTGATTGCTGCGGGCGCGCTCAGTCTGCCGGTGATGATGACGCTGGCCGCGGCAACCGGCGATGTCGCGATCAGCTTTACCCTGACCGCGCAGGCCATCAACAATGGTCTTGGCATCACCCATTACGACCTGCCGGCGCTGGAAGCCGGCATCGTCTGGCAATACCGCATGAGCCGCGCGCTGATGGCGGCGAGCAGCGGCGGCGGCCTGGCACTGTGTGGGATGGTGTTGCAGTCGTTGCTGCGCAATTCGCTGGCCGACCCTTATCTGCTGGGGATTTCCGCCGGTGCATCAACCGGCGCGGTGTGCGTGATGCTGCTTGGCATCGGCGGCGGGGCCATCACCACCGGTGCCGGCGCGTTTGGCGGTGCCTGTCTTGCATTTATGCTGATTGTCCTGCTCTCCGGCGGCATGCGGGAAAACACCGCGCGCATCATTCTGGCCGGTATTGCCGGGACGCAATTATTTAATGCGCTGACCGCTTACATTGTCAGCACGGCGGCCAATGCTGAGCAGTCGCGCGGCGTGATGTTCTGGCTGCTCGGCAGCCTGAGCGGCGTGCGCTGGGCAGATGCATTACTGTGTTTTGCCGTAACCCTCGCCGGTCTGCTGACTGTGCTCTACCATGCGCGCGCGCTGGATACCTTCTCGTTTGGCACCGAGGTCTCCGCGACGCTGGGCACGCAGGTTTCAGCGGTGCGCATCGTATTACTGCTGACCACTGCGTTAGTGACGGCGGTGATCGTCAGCGCGATTGGTGCGGTCGGTTTTGTCGGGCTGGTGATCCCGCATATCACCCGCATGATTGCCGGGCCGCGTCATCTGGTGACGATTCCGCTCGCATTCCTGGGCGGCTGCCATTTCATGGTGATTGCCGACCTGGTATCACGCACGTTAATCACCCATCAGGTGCTGCCGATAGGCGTGGTGACGGCGTTAGTGGGCGCCCCGGTGTTCGCCCTGATTCTGTATCGCAACCGGGAGAAATCATGAAGTATGTCGCGGTGGATAAACTGAGCGTGACGCTACAGGCGCGCAGGGTGTTATCTGACATCAGTTTTGCGGCGCAGCGGGGACAAACGGTCGGGTTGCTCGGCCCTAATGGCTCGGGAAAATCGACGCTCATCCGTGCGCTGGCGGGCGTTCAGCCCTGTGCTTATAACGGGCTGGAGATGGGCGGCACGCGGCTGAACCAACTCAGCCGGCGGCAGCGTGCCCGTACGCTGGCCTTCGTGCCGCAGCATGCCGAAATGGAAGCTGAGATGTGCGTTAGCGACATCGTGCGTCTGGGGCGGGCGCCGCATCGCAACGCGTTCAGCTCGTGGCGGACGGCAGATGAAACGGCAGTGCAGCACGCGCTGTCGCTGATGAAACTGGATGCGCTGGCCGGGCGGTCGTGGCAGCGGCTGTCCGGTGGCGAACGCCAGCGCTGCCAGATCGCGCGTGCGCTCGCGCAGCAGCCGGATATCCTGTTGCTGGATGAGCCGATTAACCATCTGGATATTAAGTTTCAGCTTGAGCTGATGCGGCTGATTGCCGCACTGCCGGTCACGGTGATTGTGGCCCTGCACGATCTGAATCTGGCGGCAAAATTTTGCCAGCATCTGGTGGTGCTGCAGCACGGGCAAGTGGTGGCGAGCGGTGAGCCCGCCGCCGTGCTGACGCCTGCCCTGATTCAGCGGACGTGGCAGGTCGAGGCCATCGTCAACCGCAGCGAGCGCGGCTCCATGAATATTCAGTACGCCTGAACCGGGCTGATCTTAACGCTCGTCGAACGGCACGCCGCCTTTGGATTTATGATGCTTCGGCGTTTCGATAATCGACACGGTGACCACATCAGCATCGATCTCAAACGAATCCACCACCGCCTGGGTGATGGCTTTGAGTAACTTTTTCTTCTGCTCAACGCTACGGCCTTCCGCAGCATAAACGACAATCTCTGGCATAACGGCGTTTCCTCACGGGTTAGAGTTCTTCTCAAGCATACCTCAGCCAGGCTGCCGCGCGCAGCGTTAACCTGTCGCGACGGTTAAAAGGCAACAAGCGGCTGACGAATTCCCTGCAAACGCCGTGTGTTAAAGTGTGAATTGTTATGTTATAACGTAATTGATTCGATGATAGTGTAACGGTTTATTCGGAAAATTTAATGAAATCAATGCAAAATTTGCTGATCGCTGCGGCGCTCGGCCTGGCTTCCTGCGCCGTTGTGGCGGCGAGCACACCCGAAAAACCGGTGCGGATTGCCGCACCGTTTGAAATTAAAGGCAGCGATCCGGCGCTCTCCGGCGACATTCTGTTGCGCATGGATGTGGTTGAAACGCTGGTAGAAGTGAACGAACGCGGTGAGCCGGTGGCGGCGCTGGCGCAGCGCTGGCAGGTCTCTGACGATGGGCTGCGCTGGCAGTTCCAGCTGCGCGACGGCGTGCATTTTCACGATGGCTCGCTGCTGGATGCGGTTGCCGTGGTGAAATCACTCAACACCGCACGCGGCAAAGCGGGCTTACTGGACAAAACGCCAATCGCCGACATCAGCGGGGCAGGGCAGCTTGTCACCATCACGCTGCGTGAACCCTTCACGCCGCTGCTGTCAGTCCTGGCGGAAAGCCGCTCGCAAATCCTCGCACTGGCCAGCTGGGATGCGCAGGGCAACATCACGCGCATTATTGGCAGCGGGCCGTTTACGCTCACTTCCTTCCAGCCGCCGCAGTCGCTGACGGTGGCGCGCTTCGCGGATTACTGGGGCGAGAAACCGGCGATTACCGCCGCCAGTTATCTGGCGACCGGCCGCGCGGAAACCCGTGCGCTGCTGGCAGAAAGCGGTGATGCAGATTACGTGTTTAACCTTGATGCCGCCAGCCGGCAGCGGCTGGCACGCAAAGCGTCGCTGCACATTCCGGCGATTCCGGTGCCGCGCACGTTGATGCTGAAGCTTAATCTGGCCGATCCGCTGCTGGCGGAACTGCCGGTGCGTGAGGCGATCAGCATGGCGATCGATCGTAACGCGCTGGCGCAGGCGGTGCTGCGTTATCCGGGCGCAGCCAGCCAGGTGTTTCCCCCTAACGTGGCAGAGTGGCACAACACGGCACTCACGCCGCTGCACTATCAACCGCAGCAGGCTGCTCAGTTATTACAGTCGGCCGGCTGGCAACGCGGCGCGGATGGCGTACTGACGCGCAACGGCCAGCGCTTTAGCCTGACGCTGCTGACCTATCCTGATCGCCCTGAGCTGCCGCTGATGGCGATGGTGATTCAGCAGCAGCTGCGTCAGGTCGGCATAGACGTGCGAATCAACGCGACCAACGCCAGCGAGATCCCGGCGCAGCACCACAACAACCGTCTGCAGCTGGCGCTGTTTGCGCGTAATTTTGCCCTGACGCCCGATCCGACCGGAACGCTGCTGCAGGATTATGGCACCCACGGCGGTGACTGGGGGGCGATGAACTGGCATGCGGCAGGCTTCGACGCGGCGCTCCACACGCTGACGCAATCCACCGATGGCGCAGCCCGCGCCGGGGCGCGCAGCGTCATCACCCGCGCGCTGCAACAGGAACTGCCGGTGATTCCGCTGGCCTGGTATCAGCAGTCGGCGGCGGTTAACAGCCAGCTGCAGGGCGTCAAACTCGATCCGTTTGAACGCCACTTCGGCCTGCGCCAGATGCACTGGGGGGAGCCATGATTAAACAACTCAGCTGGCGCCTGGCGCAGGCGCTGTTCGTGGTGCTGGCGGTAGGATTACTGACCTGGCTGCTGGTGCAGGCGCTGCCGGGCGACATGGCGTGGCGCATCGCCTCGGGGCGCTATGGTTATGATCGCGTCGATGCCGACGCGGTGGCGCGGGTACAGCAGGAGCTGGATGGAGCGCTTAGCGGCGGCAGTGCGCTGCTGCACTGGCTCTTCGATCTGCTGCAGTTTAACTTTGGCCGCTCGCTGGTTTCCGGTGAGCCGGTGATGGATGAGCTGCGCTGGCAGCTGGGCCAGACGCTGGCGCTGGCGGGCGTTTCGCTGCTGCTGGCGTTGCTGCTGACGCTGCCGCTCGGCATCTGGGCCGGTTGCCACGCCAACGGCCGGCTTGACCGTGCGCTGTTCTGGCTGACCGCCTTGCTGAAATCGGTGCCGCATTTTGCACTCGGCATGTTGCTGATCCTGCTGTTCGCGCTGCAACTCGACTGGCTGCCGAGCGCCGGTCACGGCGAGCTGCGCCATTTCCTGTTGCCGGCACTGACGCTGGCACTGTCGCTGACGGCCGTCGGCGTGCGCGTGGTGCGCGAAGCCACCTGGCAGGTGGTGTCGTCCGGCTACTATCGCTGGGGAGCGCAAAAAGGACTGGCACCCGCGCGCCTGCTGCTGCGTCACGGCCTGCGTAATCTAAGCGCGCCGGTGCTGACATGGTTTGGCATGCAGTTTGTCTGGCTGGTGGAAGGCGTGGTGGTGGTGGAAACCCTGTTTGCGTGGCCGGGGATCGGTCACGCTCTGGTGCACGCCATTTTTGCGCGTGACGTGCCGGTAATTCAGGCCAGTGCCATGACGCTCGGCCTGCTGTTTGTCCTGCTGAACATGCTGGTGGATGCCGGTTGTCATCTGCTCGATCCCCGGGGGGCGCGCGCATGAAGATGACGCTTTCACGCTGGGTGGGTCTGGTACTGCTGGCGGCGCTGCTGGCTTACGCGTTTGTGCTGCCGCTGATTCAGCACGGCGATCCGCTACAGCAGGATTTGCTGCAGATGCTGCAGACGCCGAACCGCAGCCATTTGCTCGGTTTCGACCATCTCGGTCGCGATATGTTAACGCGCCTCAGCGCCGCGCTGCGTCTGTCACTCGGGCTGGCAGCCCTGTGCGTGATCAGTGCGCTGATAGCGGGCGTGTTCACCGGTGTGCTCAGTGCGCTGTACGGTGGCTGGCCGGAGCGATTACTGAGCATCGTCGGCGATATGTGCCTCGCGCTGCCGGGATTACTGCTGGTACTGCTGCTGGCCGCCATTGCGCCAGACGCGCCGCAGATGCTCTGGCTGGGCATTTCGCTGGTGCTGTGGGTGGAATTTTTCCGCGTCACGCGTGCCACGCTGCGGCCAATTGTGCAGGCGCCCGGTATGCAGGCCAGCAAACTGCTCGGGTTCTCTGCCTGGTATCGTTTTCGTCATCATCTGTGGCCTGCGCTGGCACCGGTGCTGCTGACGCTAACCTTGTTCTCTTTCAGCAGCGCCATCATGGCGGTGTCGGCGCTCGGTTTTATCAGCGTTGGCGTGCGTCCGCCCACGCCGGAGCTGGGCCTGATGATGACCGAACTGCTGCCGTTTGCGTGGGAAGCGCCGTGGCTGCTGATGCAGCCGGTAGCCGCACTGTTTTTACTGTTGATCAGCCTCAATCTGCTGATGAAAAAGGAGCGATGATGAAGGGATTACAGATCACCGGGCTGAGCGTTGCCACAGCGACTGAAACACTGGTTGAGCCGGTGGATGTGCGGCTACAACCCGGTCGGCCGCTGACGCTGCTCGGCGAAACCGGATCGGGGAAAAGTCTGCTGGCGCAGGCGATTATGGGGATATTGCCGCCGTCGCTGCAGGCCAGCGGTGAGGTGATGATCAACGGCAGACGCTTTCAGCTGCCGCAGGATACGGCGCAGCTGCGTCGGCTGTGGGGCAATACGCTGGCTTCGCTACCGCAGGAGCCGTGGTTGTCGCTCGATCCGACCATGGCGATTCAGCAGCAGGTGGCGGAAGGGCATCGCTTCGTGCGCGGTTTGCCGCCCGCCGCCAGCGCTGCAGCGGCGCAGCAGGATCTGCAGCAGCTTGGTCTGGCCGCGGCGGCACGGCGTTATCCGTGGCAGCTTTCCGGCGGCATGGCACAGCGCGCCGCGTTTGCGGCAGCCCGTGCCGGTGGCGCGCAGATTCTGATTGCCGATGAGCCGACCAAAGGGCTGGATGTGGCGCGCCGCGACGAAGTCAGCCAGCTGTTACAGCGCGAAGTGGCCGATGGCGGCATGCTGTTGACCATCACCCACGACATCGCCCTGGCACGCCAGCTGGACGGCGACGTGCTGGTGATACATAAAGGCAGCGTGATTGAACAGGGCCCGGCGCAGCAGGTGTTGCAGTCACCGCAGCAGCCTTACACGCGCGCGCTGCTGGCTGCCGATCCGGCCGTCTGGCCCGCCCGACAACAAACGGTGATCGGTGCCAGGCCGGTGATCAGCGCCCAGGACATTATGCTGGCGCGCGGGGGCAAAAGGCTGGGTGTGCCACGCGATTTCACGCTGCACGCCGGTGAAATCGTTGGCCTGCACGGTGCCAGCGGCAGCGGCAAAAGCAGCTTCGGCGACGTGCTGTTGGGGTTGCTCGCGCCGCAGCAGGGCCGCGTGACGCACCACGCTGATGCGGATGCGCTGAAATATCAGAAAATCTATCAGGATCCTTCCGCGCTGTTTCCGCCGCAGCGCACGCTGGGGCAAAGCATCAACGATGTGCTGCGGCGTCACGCTCTCCCGCCGGCACAGCGCGATGCGCTCATGGCACGGCTGGCCTTGCATCCCGCGCTGCTGACGCGGCGACCAGAGGCGCTCTCCGGCGGCGAACTGCAGCGCTTCGCGCTGCTGCGGGTGATGCTGCTGCGGCCGGTATTTCTGTTTGCCGATGAGCCGACGTCACGCCTCGATCCGCTGGTGCAGCAGCAAACATGGCAGTTGATCGTGGAACTGGCGCGCGAGCAGCAGTGCGCGGTGCTGCTGGTGAGTCATGACCGCGATCTGCTGGAGAAAGGCACTAATCGGGTGATTGCCATGGAAGCGGCTTAGCGATCGGGCGGCTGGCTGTCACCCGGCCCGAGACTCCGCTGCATTACCACGGTGTCCAGCCAGCGGCCATGTTTGTAACCCACCGATTTCATCACGCCGGTGTGCTCAAAACCGAGCGCCCGGTGTACTCCCAGCGAGCCCTGGTTGGCGCTGTCACCGATAATCGCGATAATCTGGCGAAAGCCAGCGGCTTCGGCCAGCGCCACCGCTTTTTGCAGCAGCGCCTTACCGATGCCGCGTCCGGTTTGCTGCGGGTCGAGATAGATAGAGTCTTCCAGCGTGAAGCGGTAGGCGTAACGCGGACGGTACGGCGCGAGATAGCAGTAACCCAGCATCTGCTCCTGCTCCTCAGCCACCAGCCAGTAACCGCCGCGCTCATGCACATCATTAATGCGCCGCAGCATTTCACTCTCCGCCGGCGGTTCCGTTTCGAAGGTTGCGGTGCCGTGCAGCACGTGCCAGGCGTAGATCTTCTGAATCGCCGCCGCGTGATGCGGCTGCGCGGGAATAATGTCCATATGTTCCTGCTGTTCTGCCAATGATGCTGACAGCATGCCACCGCGCCGCAGCGCAATCATCCGCATTAGTCATAGGAAATTGTGATAGTGGTTTCGCTAATGGGTTTTAAGACGATACGCATCTCGCTCAAAATCCTAAAGCCGTACCCTGTACCAAAAATAGCTGGAAATCAGTACGGGGTACGACTAAAATGACGGGTAATTATCTGGAATTTATCGAAACGCGCGTGTTTTCAAAAGCTCGTCAGAGTCTGCTGGCAGACGATCAAGAATTTCAGGAACTGCAAATTTTTTTGCTTGAGCATCATGAGTCAGGTGACACCATTAGTCAGACCGGAGGATGCAAAAAGATTCGCTGGAGCCGGGCCGGAATGGGTAAACGTGGCGGAACAAGGATTATTTATTACACCCGCCTGAGCTCAGGCAGAATTTATCTGTTACTCATCTATCCCAAAAATGTGAAGGATGATTTAAATGAAGCGGAAAAAGCGTTGCTGAAAGTATTTACCCAACAAATAAACCTCTAAGCCACAGACCTGCGAAGATTAAATTATGGAAAAACAGCTATTTAATGACCTGCTGGAAAGCGTACAGGAAATGGTCGCCATTGAGCAGGGTCATGAATCACCGGATATGAACCGTGTCCACCGTCATGAACTGCCGGATGTAAAGCTGATCAGAAAGAATGCCGGGCTAAAACAAGTTGAATTTGCCCATGCGATGGGCGTTAGCGTGGATCTTATTCGTAGCTGGGAGCAGCACAGACGCAACCCTACCGGTCCGGCATTGAAAATGCTTTATCTGATTCAGCAGCAGCCATTACTCATCAACGCTTTACAGGCGCTGTAATCCTTATTATGCCACCGACTATTATCCCGGCACGGCAGATTGCCTTTTGCGGAGCTTTCAGTAACCACTAAACGGATTGAGCTCACAAACTTTTGCTGTGAGCGAGTCCATATTTGCAGGCTGCACACCTAATTCTGCTCTGACAACTGTACTGCCATGGTATCGGCCTCGAGCGCCTCGAAGATGTGCGGTTCATCGGCGGGATAACAAATATAATCGCCCGGGAACAGTTCGACCGGCGCTTCCATCAGGCCAACCCGCGCGCGGCCGCGTGCCAGGATAATGTGTTCGACTGAACCCGGTGGATGCGGTTTGGAGGCGCGCGGTGCGCCGGGCTGGCTGGTAATCAAATACAGATCGCGGCGGCCGCCCGGCGGACAGCTGGCCAGTAGCGCGGCCTGAAAGTCTGCTAACTCTGCTGACACGACCATGCCTTCGCCACGCCGAATCACCTGCATCTTTTTCACTTCCGGCTCCATCAGCCGTGCAAAGGGAATATTCAGCGCCACACACAGTGACCATAACGTCTCAATGCTGGGGTTACCGTTGCCTGCCTCCAGTTGCGACAGCGTTGACTTGGCGATGCCAGCGCGGCGCGCCACTTCTGTCAGCGAAAGTCCGGCACGCTGGCGTTCGCGCACCAGTCCGGCGGCAATGATAGCAATGGGCGGGGTCACAATTACTCCTGTTCTTTATATCGAACGTTTTGTTCATCTTGTAAAACACGTACGGTGCGTTCATTATAACGTCTTTCTTGTTCGTTATGAGATCAAATTGTGATGCGTCTGGGTGCCGTACCGCTTGATCGCGGCGTATTGAAAGCGATCTTCCTTGTTTGTCTGGCCGACGGCATCGTTGGCCTTTCCTATGGTTCTCTCGCCGCTGCCGACGGCTTTCCGCTCTGGGTGCCGATTGCGCTCTCGACGCTGGTGCTGGCGGGGGCATCCGAGTTTTTATTTATCGGCATCGTGGCAGGCGGCGGCAGTCCGCTAACCGCTGCCGCAGCCGGTTTACTGGTCAACGCACGTCATCTGCCGTTTGGCATTGCGGTGAAAGACCTGGTCGGGCAGGGCGGACGCAGTCTGCTGGGCTGCCATATCATGAATGACGAGAGCGTGGTGTTCGGTATTTCACAGCCGAAGCTGGCGCAGCGTCGGGCGGCTTACTGGGTTTGCGGACTGGGTATTTTTGCCATCTGGCCGCTCACGGTGATTGCCGGTGCGGTGATTGGACGCTTTATTCCTGATGTGTCGGCGATTGGCCTGGACGCGGTGTTTCCGGCCATCCTGATCGCGCTGATTTTCCCGGCGCTGCGCCAGCGTCGCACGCGCATTCCGGCCACCCTCGGGGCGCTACTTTCCGTGCTGGCAACGCCTTTTGTGCCAGCCGGTATGCCGGTGCTGTTTTCTTTACTCGGTTTGCTGAGCTGGCGGGAGCGCAAAGATGCAAAATAGTTTAGTGATTGCCGGCATCGCGCTGCTGGCTGCAGGCACGTATGCGATTCGCTTTGCCGGTTACCGGCTGGGCAGCCGGATGCACATGTCGGAACGGGTGCGCAACATGCTGTCCGACGCGGCAACGGTGCTGCTGCTGGCTGTCGCTGTCACCACCGCGCTGTTTGAGGGCACCGATTTCGCCGGCGTTGCGCGACTGACCGGCGTGTTGTTCGCGGTGTTTCTCGCCTGGCGTCGCGCGCCATTGATCCTGGTAATCATCGGTGCGGCGGTGATGACGGCGCTGCTGCGCTATTTTGGCGTACCGTAAGCGGCGGCGTTATCTTTTCATCACGTTTTTTTGCTACTGTGGCAAGTCCGCAGTTAGCTCAACAGGAGTAAAGATGACGCCGCGACTAGCCCACATTGATGAAACACCGGCGCTATGGCGAATCCGTAATCTGGCCATTCGGCATGGCTGTCGTGAGGTTTACTCCGCTGAGATCATTGCCGCATGGACGCCGGACGAATTACCGCATGCTTACTACGATGCCGTGAAAAATAATCCTTTTTATGTGATTGATGATGCAAAGCACGGTGTGGCTGCGACCGGCTTTCTCGATCTGCAAAGCGGCAGCGTTGAAGCGATTTTTACTTTGCCAGCCTGCCACGGTAAAGGCTATGCCAGTGCGATTATGCACGCCATTATTGCTGAAGCACGCCGTCGCGCGTTCAGCCACCTGACACTGGCTGCGACACCGAATGCCAGTGGTTTTTATTTACGTCACGGTTTCAGCACGCTGCGCGAGGCGCTTTATCCCTCTTCGCTGGCCGGTGCGGATTTAGCGTGTATAGAAATGCAGCTCAGGCTTTGCAGCTATGATTAGGGATAGTGAGTACAACAAGGACAACGCGAAAATGGTGATTAACTGCGTGGTGTATCGCCACGGCAAACGCGAAGAGCATGTCGAAGTCGATCAAATCAGCGAAGTGCTGAAAGAGGAAAAATCGTTCGTCTGGCTTGGCCTGTATCAACCCGATCCGGCGTTCATGCAAACGCTGCAGGAGGAGTTTAGCCTGCATGAGCTGGCGATTGAGGATGCGCTGGTGGCGCATCAGCGGCCCAAGATTGAGCAGTACGGCGAGTCGGTATTTATCGTGGTGAAAACCGCACACATGGAAGATCGCCAGCGCATCAGCTTTGGCGAAACCCACTTTTTCCTCGGTAAAAATTTTCTGATTACCGTGCGCCACGGTTCGGTTGAGGGCTATAAAGCGATTCGCGCCAAAGCCGAGAAAAACCATGCCATGCTGTGCCAGGGACCCGGCTATGCGCTCTACTGCATCCTCGATTTTATCGTCGACAACTACAGCAAAATCACCGAATCGCTGAGTGAACGTATTGCTGACCTGGAAGACGGCATGTTCACCACCCGCTTTGACAGCGTAACGCTGGAGAATGTTTACCATTTGCGGCGTCAGCTGCTGTCGTTGCGCAATGCGGCGATGCCGGTGACAGAGATCTGCCCGCAGCTGGTGCGCTTCCATGAAGATATCATCCCGAAAAATCTGCGCGCCTATCTGCGCGACGTGCAGGATCACGCGCACCACGTCATGATTGATGCCGAAGACATGCGCGAAACGCTGGCCAGCGCCATGCAGGTAAATCTGGCACTGGTCTCGGTACAGCAGAGTGAGGTGAATAAAAAACTGGCCGGCTGGGGGGCAATCCTGATTGTGCCGACCATCATCTTCAGTATGTACGGCATGAACTTCTCAGACATGCCCGAGCTGCACAGCCACTTTGGCTATCCGGCGGCGCTGGCGGTCACGCTGGTGATCTGTTTCGTTATGTGGTGGCGGCTGAAAAAAGCGGGCTGGCTGTAAGCGTGATGGCCTGCGCGCGCTGTCACCAGACGCGCAGGCCAGGGCGATTTCAGCCTGAAATCGCCACGCTCCATTAGCCTCAATGCGCGCTGGCAGTAGGGCGCACCGTGATCTCATTGACATCAACTTCGCCAGGCTGATTAATGGCCCAGCTCACCGCCTGCGCAATGGCTTCGGGTTTTAACGCAATCTGACGATAGCTCTGCATGGCCACGCGTGCGGTCTCGTCAGTGATGGTGTCCGCCAGTTCCGATTCCACCACGCCGGGATTAATGACCGTCACCCGCAGCTGGCGCGATTCCTGACGCAGGCCATCCGAAATGGCGCGAACGGCGAATTTTGTGGCGCAGTACACCGCTGCCGTCGGCGATACCGCCAGCGCACCAATCGAGGCTATATTGATGATATGGCCGCTTTGCTGCGATTCCATAAGCGGCAGTACGGCAGCGATGCCGTACAGTACGCCACGCACGTTGACGTCGAGCATACGATCCCATTCATCCACCTTCAGCGAACTGAGCGGCGACAGCGGCATAACGCCGGCATTGTTGATCATTACATCAACCCGACCATATTTATCGCGGGCAAAATCGGCCAGCTGCTGCGTATCGGCTCGCTGCGTTACGTCGGTGGCCAGATAATCCAGTTGCGCGCCGCTGGCACGCAGTTCATCACACAGTATCGCCAGCCGATCGGTACGGCGCGCGCCGAGCACCAGTTTATGCCCCTGACTGGCCAGCAGACGCGCTATCGCTTCGCCGATGCCGCTGCTGGCGCCGGTCAGAATAATCACTTTCGCATTGGAATGAGCCATGATGGTTTCCTCGTGTTGGTTGACGAGGCTATTGTGGAAAACGCCGGCTAAAGCGAACAGACCGGATTGTGGCGTATCATTGCCTGATTCTCTCGTCACCGTTGTGAGCAGGGAAGAAACCTGGTTATGCTTTGCCTGAACCTCTCACCGGAAACCCGTTATGTCGCAAACCGTACAACAGCAGACCTGCGCGCTGCTGCGCCAGCTGGCACCGCAGGAAGGTTATACTGCTTCACTGCTCGACAGCGTGCGCTTTATGCGTGCCGACCGGCAGTGGGCGCGCACGCCGGTTCTTTATGAGCCGAGCATCATCATTATCTGTCAGGGCTCGAAGCGGGCGTTTCTTGCCGACAAAATGTATCGCTACGACGCACAGCACTATCTGGTGTTGTCGGTGCCGCTGCCGTTCTCCGCTGAGACTGAAGCGACCTCCGCCGAACCGTTGCTGGGGCTGGCTATCCGTCTGGATGCGGCCACGCTGGCGCGACTGGTGACCCAGGTCGCAGCGGCAGACATTCCGCTGGCGGAGACACCAGCCAGCATTATTTCGACGCCGGTAAATGAGACGCTGGCGGACAGCACGCTGCGCCTGTTACAGGCGCTGAGCGATCCGCTGGAAGCGCAGGTTTTAGGCCCGGCACGGGTAGAAGAGATTTGCTTTCGTGTGTTGCTGGGTGAGCAGGGCGGTGCGGTGCGCGCAGCGCTGACCTATCAGGGGCATTTTGGCCGTATCGCGCGGGCGCTGCAGCGCATTCATGCTGACTGGCAGCAGCCGCTGGATGTGCCGCATCTGGCCAGCGAAGCGGGCATGAGCGTTCCGCGCTTCCATCTGCATTTCAAAAGCGTCACGCAGACCTCGCCGATTCAGTATCTCAAGTCGCTGCGGCTGCATCAGGCGCGTTTGATGATGATTCGCGATAATCTCACCGCCGCCGGTGCCGCCGCACGTGTCGGTTACGAAAGTGATTCACAGTTTAACCGGGAGTTTAAGCGGATGTTTGGTCGCACCCCGGCTGACGAGGCGCGGGTGATGAAACGCGCCTTTGCGCTGCTGCCGCCGGAACAATTATCCGCGCGGCTACAGGCACATTAGGTCAGTACGCGATGAAGATTGCTGCCACTACGCCAATCCAGAACAGCAGGCTGGCAGCCAGTGCCAGCTGGCACAGTAACCGGCGGGAAAAACTCAGCAGCGCACTGAGGCGCGGCGATAACATTAATACCATAATCATCCCTCACAACAGCCAGCAACTGTTCAGCGCAGCCCCATCACGGCAACCACCAGCAGAATCCAGAAAAATGCACAACCTGTTAGCAGGAAACGCCAGACAAGATGGCGTTCGGGAGTCAGCAGCGTGTGCAGACGCATACGAAGAAGCAGTGGCATAGCAACCTCAAATCAGAAAGTTTTACCGGGAATATCTGGCAGCTGAGAACAGAAAATTCTGTCAGCGAATAAGAACATTCTGACGTGTTATAAGGCCGCGAAACGACAAGACCAGTCTTGAAAACAGGCTGAGAAATTCATCATGAGGCAGGCGGCAGCCACAGCGGACATCAGATGCCGCTGTGGCCATCAGGCACAGCAAAGCCGGTTACACGCTGCGCGTGACGCCGCCGTCCACGCGAAGATTCTGCCCGGTGATATAAGCCGCGCCGGGCGAAGCAAGAAACGCAATGGTAGCCGCCACTTCTGCAGCCGTGCCGTAGCGCTGCATGGGCACGCTGTCGCGCCGTTCATCCGTTTTCGGCAGGCTATCAATCCAGCCAGGCAGGACGTTGTTGATACGAATATTCTCAGCTGCGTAGGTGTCGGCAAAGATTTTACTGAAAGAAGCCAGACCGGCACGAAACACGGCCGAGGTCGGGAACATGTCGGTGGGTTCAAACGTCCATGCCGACGAGATATTAATGATACTGCCGCCACCCTGCTGCTGCATGATCGGCGTGACCAGACGTACAGCGCGCACCACGTTGAGGAAGTAGGTTTCCATTCCCTGCTGCCACGCATCATCGCTTAATTCGAGGATTGGCGCGCGCGGACCGTGACCGGCACTGTTAACCAGCACGTCAATACGTCCCCAGCGCGCCAGAGTGGCATCAATCAGGTGCTGCAAATCGTCCACTGACTGATTCGAACCGGTAATACCGAGCCCGCCCAGACGATTCGCCAGCGCCTCGCCTTTGCCGGAGGAGGAAAGAATCGCAACCCTGAAACCCTCGCTGGCCAGCTTCTCCGCTGCCGCTGCGCCCATACCGCTGCCACCTGCGACAATCACCGCAACTTTTTCTACTGTCATGTGAGTAACCTCATCAATTAAATATCCTGTGATGCCAGTATAATGGCCGGGAGATGCCGCAGAGAGTCAGCTCAGCTGGCAATTGACGATAGGAAAACTACAGGATGAATCAGGGCTTTCAGGCATTACCGTCGCTGAATGCACTTCGGGTATTTGAAGCCGTGACGCGGCACCTTAATTTTCGCCTCGCCGCTGAAGAGCTCGGCGTGACGCAGGGTGCGGTTGCGCAGCATATTCGCGGTCTCGAGGCCAGCCTGGGCCTGAAACTGTTCGATCGGTTGCCGCGTTCGCTGGCGCTGACCGCTGCCGGTGCAGGCTATGCGGTGCACATTCGACAGGCATTTGAGCTGATTGATGAGGCGACGCGCACGCTGCGCCCGGAGCCGGATCGCCTGACGCTGAGCGTAACACCGACCTTTGCCAGCCGCTGGATGCTGCCGCGTTTACCGGCATTTACCGCGGCCTGGCCGGACATCGACCTGCGCGTGCTGGCCTCTGAACGGCTGGTGCAGTTTCACCATGAAGGCGTCGACCTGGCGGTGCGCTATGGCCGGCCGCCGTTTGGTAGCGGGCTGGAGGCCACGCTGCTGTTTAGCCAGACGGTGCTGGCGGTGGTCAGCCCGGCGCTGCTGGCACAACACGGTGATGCAGCGCAGCCAGAAAATTGCCTGCGCTATCCGCTGCTGCACGATGGCCATCACCTGTGGCCAGCGTTCCTGGCGTTTATGTTCCCCGGCCAGTCGCTGCAGCATCAGCATCATCTGCGCTTCAACCAGACCGCGCTGGCGCTGGAAGCGGCGCTGAGTGGTCAGGGTATCGCACTGACCAGCCCGCATTTTGTGCAGAACGATCTGGCCAGCGGTCGGCTGGTTCCCGCCTGGCATCGTGAGATGCCCGTTGATGCCGGCTGGTATCTGGTGGCTCCGCGACGTCCGCGTGAGCAGGCAACGGTGAGTGCGGTTCGTGCGTGGCTACTCAGTCAGGCGGAGCAGAGCAAAGATTGATGGCTGAGCAACGCGATGCTTTTATGTTCAATAACAAAATCAGTAAAACTGATGATAGTCTGCGAATTATGAATGTTATGACTGACTGAGCATGCATTTTATAAGGTTTATCCTGCACAGGCAGGGTTTTAGAAAAATATCACGCAAATTCAGCAATTAAGGGAAGGAATTGTGCGTTGCAATCTGCTGAGGGCTGTGAATAAATAAAACGCTGAATTTCATAAAAATGCCATAACGGCCAGGCAACAGCCTGCATAACCGTATTACCACCATGACCGATCATAAAATTCTTTTAGCCAGGGATATCAGCGCCAGAAGTGAAAGCATGCAGGCGCACCTCATCGCCATCCGGCGCGATATTCACGCACATCCGGAACTCGGTTTCGACACCGTCCGCACCGCAGCCATCGTGGAACAGGAGTTGTTGCGCCTCGGGCTGACGCCGCAAACCGGCGTGGGCCGCACTGGCGTGATGGTAGACATTACCGGCGCGCAGCCGGGCAAAACCGTGCTGCTGCGCGCCGATATGGATGCGCTGCCGATTCATGAGCAAACCGGTCTGCCGTTTAGCAGCATCTGGCCGGGTAAAATGCACGCCTGCGGCCACGATATCCACACGGCTACGCTGCTCGGCGTCGCGGCGATCCTCGCGGACCTGCGCAGCCAGCTGCAAGGCACGGTGCGGCTGATTTTTCAGCCGGCGGAAGAGACGCCAGAGAGCGGCGCGCAAGCCATGATTGCTGCCGGCGCAGCGGACGGCATTGATGTGGCGATCACGCTGCACAATAAGCCAGAGCTGGCCGCAGGAGAAATTGCCCTGACGCGCGGTGCCAGCACCGCTTCCAGCGATGAATTCGACGTAGTGATTCATGGCAAATCCACCCACGCCGCCCGACCGCACATGGGTACCGATCCGATCATTGCCGCCGCCAGCCTGGTAACGCAGTTGCAGACCATTGTGTCGCGCGAGCTCGATCCGGCGAACTCTGCTGTGCTGACGATTGGCCATATCCACGGCGGCACCACTCATAACATCATCTCCGACAGTTGCCTGATTCAGGGCACCATCCGCGCTAAATCACCGCAGGCGCGCGCTCACATGGAAGACGCTTTCCGCCGCATCTGTGCCGGAGTGGCGCTGTCGCTCAATACGCGGATTGAGGTCAATTATCAGCGAGGTGTACCGCCGCTGATGAATGATGATGCGCTGATTGATGCACTGGAGCCGATCCTCTCGCACCAGTTCGGCAAGCCGGTGGTGGCAAAACCTAGCAGCAGCTTTGGCGCGGAAGATTTCTCGCTGTTTACCGAGCGTGTGCCGGGCTGTCAGATCCATATCGGCTCTGGCGCGCCGGGGCGCGACGACCATCTGCACAACTCCGACTATCAGCCGGACGAACGCAGCATTCACGCTGGCACACAGGCTCTGGCCCGTATAGCGATCGACTTACTCTCCTGATAATAATGAGGTTTTATGATGATGCGTAAAGGGCTGTTCTCCGCCTCCGCGGGCATGTTGCTGCTGGCTGCTGCCGCTGTGGTTCAGGCCAAAGATTTTGGCACGTTAAAATTCGCCACCGAAGCGGCCTATCCGCCGTTTAACCAGTCCACGCCGAGCGGCAAAATTGTCGGCTACGAGCCCGATATGGTGGCCGAACTGGCGAAACGCGCGGGATTCAAATACGAAATCGTCGCGCAGAAGTGGTCCGGACTGATCCCCGGCCTCGCTGATGGCAAATATGATGCAGTGGTCGATGCCGTCACCGTGACGCCAAAACGTGAAGAAGTGGTGGATTTTACCCATCAGTACACCGTGAGCGTTTCGGGCTTCGTCACGCTGAAGGGCAGCGCAGTGGATACACTGCCGGGCAACGGTGAAGTGGTACAGGCGACCGATGAAGCCGGTATGAACAAAGCCATCGACGCGCTGAAGGCGAAGTTCAAAGGCAAAACCATTGCGGTGCAGGTCGCTACCATTCAGGCCGATTTCCTCAACAAATACCTCGGTGATGTCGCGACTATCCGTACCTATCAGGCCGGCCCGGAAACCTTCGCCGATCTGCTGAATGGGCGGGTTGATGCGGTCATGGCATCGCGCACCAACCTCAATGCTTATGTGAAAAAACACGCGGATACGGTAAACAGCACCGGTTACGGCTTTGTGGGTGGTGTGCTGGGCCAGGGCTCGGCGATTGCCATTCGTAAAAACAATCCGGAGCTGAAAGCCGCGCTGGATCAGGCGCTGGTGTCGATGATCAAAGACGGCACGCTGAAGCAACTGTCAGAGAAATGGTTCGGCGAGAACGTCGCGCCTGCGGAATAATGCTGAGCGCTTATGACTATTGACTGGCAACTGTTAGGTTTTGGTGACGAGGGCTGGGGCGGCGTGCTGCTGGACGCCGCCACCGTCACGGTAACGGTCTCGCTGTGTGCGTGGCTGCTGGGCGCGATGCTCGGCAGCCTGCTGTGCTGGATGCAGATTGGTGGCGGCCGCTGGCAGCAGCGTGTTGCCAGCGGCTACATCACGCTGTTTCGCGGCGTGCCGGAGCTGCTGGTGATCTACCTGTTCTACTTTGGCGGCCGACAGGTGGTCGGGTTTATCGGTGAAGCTATCGGCCTGCAGGGACCGTTTGACGTTAACGGCTTCGTTGCCGGCGCGATCGCTATCGGGCTGATTTCCGGCGCTTATCAGAGCAGTGTATTTCGCGGCGCGTTTTACGCGATTCCCGCCGGCACGCTGGAAGCTGCTACGGTCACCGGTATGGGGCGTTTTATGCTGTTCCGCCGCATGATTGTGCCACAGGCGCTGCGCACCGCGCTGCCGGGCATGGGTAATCAGTGGCAATCGGTGATTAAGGAGTCGGCGCTGGTGTCGGTGACCGGGCTGGTGGAAACCATGAACCAGATTTCCACCGCGTCGAATTCCACCCAGATGCCGTTTTTCTTCTACAGCGTAGGCGCGGTGATTTACCTGATTATCACCACCTGTTCAGATTTCTTCTTCCGCTATGTGGAAAAAGTGGCCATGCGCGGGCAACAACGCGCGCGGTTGTAAGGAGCCACGATGGATTTCACCTTTTTACAGCACACGCTGGCGGCGCTGCTGCGCGGACTGCCGCTGACGCTCAACCTGGCGGTATTGTCCCTGCTGGGCGGCGGAATACTGGCGCTGCTGCTGAATTTGCTGCGTCAGCATCGCCTTGGCAGCTACGTTACGCGTTTTTATGTCTGGCTGTTCAGCGGTACGCCGCTGCTGATTCAAATCTTCATGATTTACTATGGCCTCGGCAGCCTGCCGGCGGTGCGCGAAAGCGTGCTGTGGCCGCTGCTGCGTGAGCCCTACTGGTGCGGGTTAATTGCGCTGATTCTCAACGACGCGGCTTACACCGCCGAGATCCTGCGCGGCGGACTGAATGCGGTTAGCGTGCAGTCACTGGAAGCGGCGAAAGTGTGCGGCATGTCGCGCTTCACTACGCTGCGACGCATCACGCTGCCGCTGGCAGTGCGGCAGGCGCTGCCGGCCTACAGCAATGAGATCATCTCGATGATCAAATCCACGTCGCTGGTGAGCACCATCAGCCTGATGGAGATGACCGGCATCGCCGATTCCATCGTGTCAGAAACCTTCCGCGCACTGGAGGTGTTTATCAGCGCGGCGATTATCTATCTGCTGCTGACCGTGCTGGTGAGCAAAGCGGTGGCGCTGCTGGAGCGCCGTTTGTCCCCCTATCACGCTGGAGCACGTTAATGAATAAACCCACTATTGCCCTGAGCCATCTCAGAAAAAGTTATAGCGGGCATGAAGTGCTGCATGACATCAGCCTGACGGCGCAGGATGGCGACGTCATTTCGCTGATCGGCGCCAGCGGCTCCGGTAAAAGTACGCTGCTGCGCTGCATCCCGTTTCTTGAAGTGCCACAGGCCGGTGAGATTGCCGTGGGCGATGAAGTGGTCACCCTCGATAACGCGGACGAAAAGCTGAGCCGTGAACAGCGCCGCCGCATTAAGCTGATGCGCATGCAGCTCGGCTTTGTGTTTCAGGGCTTCAATCTGTGGCCGCACAAAACCGTGCTGCAGAACATCATTGAGGCACCGATCCATGTACAGAAGCGCAGCCGTCAGGAGGCCGTTGCCGAGGCCGAAGCGCTGCTGCAAAAGGTCGGGTTATACGAAAAGCGCAACGCGTGGCCGTCGCAGCTCTCCGGTGGTCAGCAGCAGCGCGTGGCGATTGCCCGGGCGCTGGCGCAGCAGCCGAAAGCGATACTGTTTGATGAACCCACTTCCGCACTCGACCCGGAGCTGGTGGGCGAAGTGCTGCGCGTCATCCGCAGCCTGGCGGAAGAGGGGCGCACCATGATTATCGTCACCCATGAAATGGGGTTTGCGCGCGATGTATCAAACAAAGCGGTGTTTCTGCATCAGGGCAAAATCGAAGAGTCCGGATCGCCGCAGCAGGTGTTCAGCGAACCGATCTCGGCGCGCTGTCGCGCTTTTGTCAGCAGCCACCTGCAGCGCAACAGCTAACCAGATTTGTGCCAATGGTGTTCTAAGCCAAATTATGGAAAAATCGCCCTCCCTCAACGGAGGGCTTTTTTATCGGCGCAGGGAAGGTGCACGTCGTCGCGCACTTCACGTCCATCGATAACCAGCTACCGTCAGGTCTGGCTGCTGTTGCGTTACCGCGCGACAGAGAGGGCCGAAATTTTCCTCATTTTTCTACAGGCGGAGTACGTAATGGGCGCGAAGGTGTGGTTAGTGGATGATGATGTATCCGTGCGTGAGTCGCTGGGATTTCTGCTGCGAACCGTGGACTACGAGGTCGCCGACTTTGCCGACCTGGCATCGTTCGAAACCGCCGCCGCCGGTCAGCAAGCCGTATGCGGCTGTCTGCTGCTTGATGTGCGACAGCCAGAGAGTAGCGGCCTGAGCTGGCTGGCCCGGCAGGGTGCACGCCATCCGCTGCTGCCGGTGATCATCATGACCGGGCATGACACGCTGGAGGCCTGCCGGCGCTTGTTTGCTCAGGGCGCCTTTGCCTTTTTCACCCGGCCGCTGGAGATTGAATCGCTGCTGGAGACGGTCCGGCTGGCGATGCGTGAGAGTGAGCAGCGCGCCAGCCTCTAATGATGCCGCGCCGTGTTGCCGGAAAGCGCGCGCCGGGAAGCCAGCGCGCACAGCAGCGGCACCGGCAGGGTAAACAGCAGTAACAGCCACAACAGCACATACACCGCATCCACGCCGTCGTTTTGCAGATTGTTGTACAGCTGCGCCGGCATTCCGTGGGGAAACCAGGCGAAAATCATCACAATGCCGAATTCGCCCATCGCCCGCACCCACGCCAGTGCCGTGGCCGACGCCAGGCCCGGTGCGGCCAGGGGCAGCGCCAGCCGCCAGAAGCACGGCCATGGCGCGGCACCCAGCGTTCGGCCCGCTTCAAGGATCTCCGGCGGCACCGCGATAAACGCCGAGCGTGCGCTGGTGACAAAGTAGGGCAGCGCGCCATACCACTGCGCCAGAATAAAGGCGGCGGGATTGTTCACCAGCGTCCAGCCCAGCTTGCTCAGCAGCTGGCCGGGCAAACTGTACGGACCGTACGCGCTGACCAGCAGGATTCCCATCGCCAGCGGCGGCGTCAGCAGCGGGATCATCACCAGCGTTTCAACCAGCCAGCGTATTTTTCCCCGCGCCTGCGACAGCCACCAGGCCAGCGGTAAGCCGGTCAGAAAAATCAGCACCAGCGCGATCGCGCCCAGACTGAGCGACGTGGTAATCGCCGCGCCGTCACCCCACGCCAGCCGCAGATGTTGCCAGTGTGTGACGCCCGTCAGGGTGATAAACGGCACGGCCAGTAGCAGCAGGGCGGGTAGCGACAGCCACAGCGCGCCAGCATGGCGGATTTTCATCGCGTATAAAGCCCATCGCCCTTCGGCGCGGCATAGCCTTGCTGTTTAAACAGCGCCTGTCCTGAAGGACTCAGCATGAAATCTACAAAGGCTTTGCCAGCGGCCGTACCGTGCGGCGCATTCCTGAGCACCGCCGCGTAATAGACCAGTGGCTGGGTGTGCAGCACTTTATCTTTACCCTGGCTGTCTTTGACGCTAAAGCTGACCGTGTTGTACCACTTAGTCGCCATCGCCGGATTGCTGAGGTTGATTTCATCGGGCAGCGCGATGTAAGGCAGATGGGCAGAGATCACTTCGCTTTCATAGCCTGCTGCCGCATCCACCTGACCGCTCTCGAGCCGCGTCAGCAAGCCACCCTCCAGATGGGTTTGCGCGGGATTCTGGTAACCGCCGAGAATGTTGTCAGCGATGCCGGGCTGCCGGTAATATTTCTGCGCCAGTAGCAGGGTAAAAATAATGTTCTGGCCTTTAGGATCGTTTACCGGATCGGTCCGGCCAAATTTCAGTCCCGGCGCTGCCAGCAGCTGAAGCCAGCGGCCATCATTGCCTTTGGCTGCGGCAAACTGCGGCGCAAACGGCCCTTTTGGGTTATAGGCAATCACCATGCTGGTGCTGGCTACCGGTACTGCGTTGTCGATCAGTCCGGCGTCTTTCAGGATCTGCATCGGACCGGGAGTAACAGACACGAACACGTCAGCGGTGATTTTTTTGCTCGCCAGCAGGCGCGCCATACCATAAGCCCCCTGGCCCTGACCTTCATACTTACCGTCATGCTGTTGTGCAAATGCCGGGCCCAGTGCCTGATCCATCACTTTTCCCATCGAACCGGCATACGTCACGCGGATATCCATGGCGGCCTGCGCCGGTAAACTCAATCCGCCGGCGGCAGTCATTAACAGTAGGGTAAGCGTCTTCACGCGGAGATTCCTTTTCGCTATATAAATTAGTAGATAGCGATTATCGGAATTCTCCGTTTTAGCGCAAAGTAATTTCTGTTGCGAAATCCTGCGGTCGCGCGCCAGCGCCGGGTTTTAGTACCATTGCAACGCGCGCTGAGAGAAAAAAATTCATTTACCGATCCGCAAGCTACCGCAAACGCAGGCGGCCAGCCGTCTGCTGGTTAAATAAGCGGCTATAGTTATCCCAGTTGGATTATTTTGCATGCCGCTGGGCTTGCACCTTTTCCTCATTTGCCTGGAGCCCGTTACTACGTCACGAGGTTTAACGTGTTTGCCGATCTTTCCTGGAAAATCATTCATCAGGTCATCAACCAAACCATCGCTGAGATGGTGGATGAACAGCAAACGCTGGACGTGCTGAGCCTGCGCAGGCGCTTAAGGGAAATGGCGGAGAACGAAACCAACGAGGAGATGGTGCTGTGTTACTGGCAGGCCAGCAAAGTGCTGACGCGTTTGCCGCCCACCGTCACCGCCAGCCAGCTGATAGAAGAGGCGCGCCATGCGTTCCGCAGTCCGCCCAGTCACGATTCGCTTTAACGCGAAATGCTTTTCTTTCCCCGTTACGCTTAACAGACTCTAATTGGCTGAAATTTAATCATAATCATGCAATACGCTCTGCTAGACTTCCTGGGTTAACAACGCTGAAAACAGAGGACAGTAATGAAAATCAAAAGTTATGCCGCACACAACGCCGGTGATGCGCTGGTACCGTACGAGTACGAAACCGGTCCGCTGGCGGCGGAAGAAGTGCTGGTTGAGGTCGATTACTGCGGTGTGTGCCATTCTGATTTGTCGATGATTGATAACGAGTGGGGCATTTCCTCTTATCCGGTCATTGCCGGTCACGAAGTGATTGGTCGTATCAGCGCACTCGGCGATGCGGCGCAGGACAAAGGATTGAAGGTGGGTCAGCGCGTGGGTATCGGCTGGACCGCGAAAAGCTGCCAGCACTGTGATGCCTGCATCAATGGCGAGCAGGTCAACTGTGAGAATGGTTCAGTGCCCACCATCATGAACAAAGGCGGTTTCGCCAGCCATCTGCGCGCCGACTGGCAGTGGGTGATTCCGCTGCCGGAATCCATGGACATCACCTCTGCCGGTCCGCTGCTGTGTGGCGGCATTACCGTATTTAAACCGCTGCTGATGCACCATGTAACGGCCACCAGCCGCGTCGGCGTTATCGGTATTGGCGGCCTCGGCCATATGGCGATCAAACTGCTGCGCGCCATGGGTGCTGAAGTTACGGCGTTCAGTTCGAATGCCAGCAAAACCGAATCCATCAAAGCCATGGGCGCCGATCGTGTGGTCAACAGCCGCGATCCGCAGGCGCTGAACGCGCTGGCCGGGCAATTTGATTTGATTATCAGCACTGTAGCTGTCGATCTGGACTGGCAGCCGTACTTCCAGGCGCTGGCTCCGCACGGTAAGTTCCACACCGTGGGCGCGGTGATGAAGCCATTTGAAGTGCCGGCGTTCAGTCTGATTCTGGGCGATCGCGCGGTAACGGGTTCTTCTACCGGTTCACCGGGCCAGCTGCGTAAGCTGATGCGTCTGGCGTCACGCGCCGATGTGGCACCGCAGGTGGAAGAGTTCCCGATGTCAAAAATCAATGAAGCGCTGGATCACGTACGCGCCGGTAAAGCCAATTACCGCGTGGTGCTGAAGGCCGATTTCTGAGTCGGAATCTGAGGCGGATAACACGCTGACATTTGTCAGACAAAACGGCGGATGGGGGATCATCCGCCGTTTTTTACGCCTTATCCCTGCGAATCATCCTTTTCGCCGAGGAAGAAATACCACAGCGGAATCGACATCAGCGCGGTGAACACCGTGGTGTAAAGCGCGATCATAAAGCCCTGCGTCAGATACATGGTCAGCGTCCAGTGGCTGAACGGGATGCCGTATTGATCGATCACGCCGCCGATAATCGCATTGCTCATCACCGTACCGACAATCAGCGCCAGAATAAACAGCCCACGCAGGTAGTAACGCATCTCCTTGCGTTTCACCGTGAAGCGCGCCCGCACGATACCGAGCGGCGACTGCTGCGCGGCGAGAATTTCCGCTTCGCTCATCGGCGCCCGCTGTTGTCTGCGCCAGCGCAGTACATCCACCAGCACGAAGGCCAGCAGGCTGACGCCCATCACCGGCAGGGCATAACCGAGCACCAGCGCCAGCATCAGGCAGACCCCTTTGGCATAGTGCGGCAGCGCCAGCCAGCTTGCGCTCAGGGTTTGCGCCGGGCTGGCCTGATCCAGCGCCGGGCGGCGCAGCCACCACATGCGATAACCCAGCACAATCATGCTGCACAAACCCAGGCCAAACAGTGCCAGCAACAGCTGATTAGGCCAGCCAAACAGCACGCCCATGTGCGCATCGACACCCCAGCGCGTCAGTTTTGCCACCAGCGGGAAGCGATCAAACCAGACGTGATCGACAATCGCGAAGCTGTGCGGATTCACGGACACCGCATCCACCTGGGTGGGCCAGCTGCGATCAATCTCACTCACCGTCCAGGCTTTACCCTCGCTTTTCGGCTGGCGCAGCTCCACTTTAGCCGCGCGGATGCCATCCTGACGCGCCGCCGCCAGCACGCGATCCCAGTCAGCGTCGGCGGCATTTGCCGGCAGTGACTTCGCCGGCTGCGCCGCCGGTTTCGCCATCGACGACATTGGCATGCTGGTCATGTCCATGTCCGGCATACTGCGGTGATCGGCGTGAGGATCCGCCGGCGCGGCGGGCGCATCACCGCTGAGCGCCGTATTTACCTGTGGCGTCAGCCAGTTAAGCTCGGTGCGCATCTTATCGATATTGCTACCTGCCCATTGTGACCAGGTGAGGCCGGTAACGGAGAAGAACAGCAGCCCGAGCAGCAGCGTCAGCCCCAGCGTGATGTGCCAGTGCCGGTTAAAGGCAAACCCCTTTCGCACGGTTTTCAGCCGGCGTTTTGGCCGCGTGCCCAGCCACAGCAGCACGCCGCCGAGCGCGGCCACCCACAGCCAGCTCGCCGCCAGTTCGCTGTAGTTGCGACCAAAGTCACCGAGTAACAGGCTGCTGTGCAGCAGATCGAGCGTGGTGCGCAGCGGCAACACGCCACTGGTGCCGTACACCGTCATGTCGCCGGTTACTTTGAGGCTGTAGGGATCGATAAACACCGCGCGCGACTGCGACGGACCGAGTGTGGCATCGCTGAACTGTACGCGCGTGGTATCGCGCGCGGCAGGCGCGGGTCGAACCGCATAAATGTGCTGATTTTCGCCCGCATAGGCGCGTGCCGCGGCGATCTGCGCCGAGAGCGGTTGCACATTGCCCTGCGGCTGCGCGGTGAGCGCATCGGCGTAGATCAGATTTTCCAGCTGCGGCGTCAGCACATACAGCGTGCCGCTGAGCGCCGCCACGAAGATGAACGGCGCGACAAACAGGCCAATGTAAAAGTGTAAGCGGCGTAGCAGATTAAGCACCGCGCCGCGCGGTGCTGCAGAGTGAACAGCAGACAAAGCCGTCTTCCTTCCGATAAGAGAATGTCAGGGCACAGCGCAGGCGTTGTACCGATTAATGAGATTCAGCAGGAAAGAAAAACCGGTGGCGCGCGCGGACGATGGGTACCGCTGAAGCGGCGCGGCCGGGGTGCCACCAGCGGCGGCAGCGGTGGGGCGCGCGAGATCACCAGCATCAGCCAGATGAACGGGATAAACACCCACATCATCAGCGGAACATGCACCAGCAAATCACAATAGCCGCAGGCAAATTCGCCGTCGTCCATGTTGTGATGCATCATGCCCGGCATCGCCATCTCCATCGGCATATCGTGATGGTGCATTGGCATGGCAGATGAAGGGCTGTGCGACGCCACGGGGTCAATGCGCGTTTGCCGCTCCAGCAGCGTTTTCGACACAATCGGCGCGACGAACAGCAGCAGCACCGCCACAATGGCGACGCAGGCGGTCAGGCGCTGGCGAAAGTGATAGGAAAACGTCATGGCAAATACTGAGTGCTTCAACAAATGAGGCCGAAGTGTAACGCGATTGCCGCACAAGGGTTAATAAAAGTGAGGCTGGGAGCGACAAAATTCGCACCTTTTGAAAAGGGTCACTTAACGTGGTGTGTTTGTTAACTTAATTGCAACCTGATGAGTACATTAGAGAAACACTATTTCTCATTGCTGAAGGATGAGTGAAGTCTGATGGCAAGAACTGTCATTGCTCAGAATTTGTGGTCGCCATTAATGGCGACCCTACAAGGTATTTGCACTATTTGCACAGGGTGCGCATTGATCCGCACCGATATAAACAGGCCACTTGCAGCTTTATTACAAGGCGTCACGTCATTTATTGCGGCCTGTAGGCAGTTGCACGATTTACACATGACGGCGCATTGATACGGACCGTTGTAATCAGGTCACTTTCAACTTAATTGCAAGGCATAACGGCATCGATCGCAATCAGCAAGGAATTACGCGATTTTCGTAGGGTGCGCATTTATGCGCACCGATATAAACGGGCGGCTCGTTGTTTAACTCTTTTCATTTACAGGGAAGCCTCTCAGTATGAGCCGGACCTTAAAATATCGATCGCCCCAGCCGCTCTGTGAGTTTCTCCAGCATGGCGGTGCCGGCCAGCGAGTTACCGGAATGATCCAGCGCCGGTGACCAGACGGCAATACTCATCTCACCGGGAATCACTGCGACAATCCCGCCGCCGACGCCGGATTTAGCCGGCATGCCCACGCGCCAGGCAAACTCACCGGCGCCGTCGTACATGCCGCTGGTCATCATCAGTGCGTTCACCTGCCGCGCCTGGCGTGCAGAGATCACCGCCCACTTATCATCCAGCGTGCGACCGTGATTGGCGAGATAGAGAAACGTGCGCGCCAGTTCGCTGCAGCTCATCGCCAGCGAGCAGTAGTGAAAGTAGGTTTCCATTACTTTACTGACGTCATTATGAAAGTTGCCAAACGACTTCATCAGCCAGGCAATGGCGGCGTTACGCGCCGAGTGCTCATATTCAGAGCGCGCGACCGCACGGTCATACTGAATGTCCGGCTGCTGTGCCAGACGACGCACAAACTCCAGCATGCGCTGGCGCGGCGCGGTGAGCCGGCTTTCCAGCAAATCGCACATCACCAGCGCGCCGGCGTTAATGAATGGATTGCGCGGCTTTCCCTGTTCCAGTTCAAGCTGCACCAGAGAATTGAATGCCTGGCCGGATGGCTCTTTGCCTACGCGCTGCCAGATCTCGGCGTCCTCGTACAGCGTCAGCGCGACGGTAAGCGACAGGACTTTGGAGATGGACTGGATTGAAAAGCGCGTGCCCGCAGCGCCGGCCTGATAGCTGCGTCCATCGGCGGTGGCAATGGCGATGCCCAGTTGATCGGCATCCACGCCGGCCAGCGCCGGGATATAATCTGCCACTTTGCCCTGACGGGTGAGGGGGCGTACGTCCGTGATAATCTCTTCAAGCAATGCATTACTGAGTTCCGACACCTTGTGGCTCCGGGGTGACTAATCCTGGCGCGATCATGGTGATTTGCCGTCGGCGCGTCAATCCACCGCGCAAAATTCTGTGAGCATGCTGCAGCAAGCCTGCACCGCATTGCGGATATTCTGCCCGATTTATTGCGCCCGATCGCAACCCAGCCTGGCGCCTACGTCACATTGCGCGGCCTGAGGTAAAATTATGTTGCGAATGATTGAGTTACCGATCAGGCAATTTTGGTTATGCTAAGCCCAAACTCTTTCCGGCGCTGCCAATGCGCTCAACCGTTGTAATTGAGGATGACGATGTCTGCCTTACCTGATGCCTCCGGGCCTGCCAACGCGATGCGCGCCGGGCGCTTTATGCTGCTGCAAAAACTGCTGCGACGCGATAAAACCCCGCTGGCATTGCTGCTGCTGGCCGCGCTGGTCGGTATCCTCACCGGGCTGGTGGGTGTGGCTTTCGATCGCGCGGTCAATTTTATTCTCCACCTGCGGATCGGCTGGCTGACAGAGCGTGCGGATAACCTGGCCATGGCGTTGCTGAGCGCGTTTTTTATTTCGGCGCTGCTGGGCGGCATCGGCTATTTTCTGGTGCGCCGCTTCGCGCCGGAGGCAGGAGGCTCGGGCATTCCGGAAATCGAGGGCGCGCTGGAAGAGCTGCGCCCGGTGCGCTGGTGGCGCGTGCTGCCGGTTAAATTCATCGGCGGCATGGGCGCGCTGGGCTCTGGCATGGTGCTGGGACGCGAAGGACCCACGGTACAGATTGGCGGCAACATCGGTGGTATGTGCCTCGATCTGTTTCGCGTGCGCGATTCCGAATCGCGTCATACGCTGCTGGCAACCGGTGCCGCGGCGGGGCTTTCGGCGGCGTTCAACGCGCCGCTGGCGGGCATTTTGTTCATTATCGAAGAGATGCGCCCGCAGTTTCGCTATAGCCTGATATCGATAAAAGCGGTGTTTGTTGGCGTGATCATGTCGAGCATTGTCTTTCGCGTGCTCAACGGTAACGAAGCCATCATTAATATCGGTCAGCTGCGTGACGCGCCCACTGAGACGCTGTGGCTCTATCTGGTGCTGGGTGTGCTGTTTGGCGGCTGCGGCGTGGCGTTTAACCGGCTGATTTTTCTCGCACAGGACCAGTTTCAGCGCCTGCATCTCGGACGTACCGGGCGCTGGGTGCTGTTCGGTAGCCTGCTGGCCGGACTGTGCGGCGTGCTGGGTTTACTGCTGCCGCAGGCGGTGAGCGGCGGAACGACGCTGATTCCGGATTTCGCTACCGGACACTATGGCGCGCAGGCGCTGTTTGCTCTCTTCGCGCTGCGTACGCTGGTTACCATTTGCTGCTTCTCTTCAGGCGCGCCGGGCGGCATTTTTGCGCCCATGCTGACGCTGGGCACGCTGCTGGGCACCTGCTTTGGTCAGCTGAGCGCCGACTGGTTCCCGCATTATCAGCTGGAAGCCGCCACCTTTGCCGTCGCCGGGATGGGCGCGCTGTTCGCCGCCTCGGTGCGCGCGCCGCTTACCGGCATCGTGCTGGTGCTGGAGATGACCAATAACTATCAACTGATTCTGCCGATGATCATCACCTGCCTGGGCGCAACGCTGGCGGCGCAGTTCTTTGGTGGCAAACCGCTCTATTCTTCAATCCTGGCGCGCACCCTGGCCAAAGCACAGCTCACTAACCGCGCCAGCGCCCGGACGGAATAGGCGTTTTTCCGGCGGCCATGACAGTAGAAGCCGGTTAATACTATCGGCTTCACTCTCCGTCTTTATCCTGCTGTTAAAACTCAACGGTGGCAGAATCAATCCCGCAGGCTTTGGCGTAACGCGCAATGGTTTCAAAGCTGGCAGAAGTAATATTTTTTTCCATGCGCGAAACCGTGGGCGGTTTTACCCCCATCCGCTCAGCCACTTGTGCACTGGTCAATCCGGCATGCTGCCGCCACGCTTTGAGCAAGGCTTGCATACGGGCTTTTCGTTCCTCTGCTTCCCAGGCTGCGCGGTATTCAGGATCCTGAAGCATTTCTTCATGTAGCTGATTATGGGTTTTATATTTCATTGAGCATCTCCTCCAGACAACGTAACGCTTTTTGAATCTCAGCTTCCGGGGTTTTTTGACTTTTCTAAATGAAAAGCTGCCACATATATCGTGGCGGGCCAGGTCTGCAGGAGTGTATTAACTCAGGGAGATTGAGACGCCCGATGCGATCAAAGCTTCAGGCGCTGGTCTATGAAAGTTTTGATTCGATCGGGTGTGTTGATATCACCTCACGCCCGGCTTTTAACGCATCGGATGCGCTGGCTGAGGCTCCAGAGCATCAGTGCGGCGAGGGCGATGCTGCCGAGCACGGCGAAAGCGACCTGATAAGACCAGGCGGCGGCGATGCTGCCTGTCAGTGCCGGGCTGCATGCCGCGCCCACGCCCTGCATCAGCATGACGAAACTCTGGCCGGCATTGGTGTGTCCGCTGCCGTCAAGCACGCTGACGATGTAACCCGGTACTGCCACGCCCAGCAGCCCGGCGGCCAGGCCATCAAGAATCTGTACCGGTACCATCGCATAGGTGCCATCGAACAGGGAGGCGATGCCGGCACGCACCGGCAGTACCACCAGCGCGAGAGTTATCAGCAGCGGGAAACCGAGGCGGCTGGCGTTTCGGGCGGCGAATAATGCCACGGGAATCATCACGCATTGCGAAATCACCACGGTTGCAGCGGTATAAACACCGGGGCTGAGCTGTCCGCTGTGCGTTGCCGCCGCGCGAATGCCCAGCATCGGCAACAGCGCGGCGTTGCCGAGGTGAAACAGCAGCAGCGTCAGGCCGGTAATCAGCAGCACCGGATTGCGCAGCAGGGCAGAGAAACCAGGAAGCTCTGCGACCTGCTGTCCGGCACCGCCGCGCGCCGCGCGGTCATCGATCGCGTTACGCTGAATGGCGGCCACGGCAAAACATGCGCACAGTGCCATCGCGGTCATCAGGATAAAAACCGCATCGGTGCCCCACAGCCAGACGGCAAACCCGGCAAACAGCGCGGCAGTCATATTGCCGCCATGATTGAACGCCTCGTTTCTACCCATCTGCTGGCTGAACCCCTGAGAGCCGGTCAGGCCGAGGGTGACGCCGGTCAGTAACGGGGCAATAAGCGCGGCCGCGAGACCGGTAACAACCTGCGAGCCAACCACCACTCCACCGTAAGGAAACCACCACAGTATCAGGGTAGCCAGTGTAATGAGCAGTGAGGCCAGAATCAGCAGCCCTTTTTTATGGTGCGTGGCATCGGTTGCCAGACCCGCCGGCAGCGTAGCCAGCAGTCCGGCTAAACCGCCGGCAGTCATCGCCCAGCCAATATCATCCGCTCTCCAGCCATGTTCGGTAAGAAAGATTCCCAGGAAAGGGCCGAGTCCATCCCGCACATCGGCCATGAAAAAATTGACCAGGCACAACGCCTGGAGAGACCGCAAAGCAGCGGGATGCGCTATCGGATTTGCATTCATGTTGTGATGAAGAAAGAGTGGAGGATGGTGACAAGCATAGAGCAGCAATGTGACATCGTAAATTAGCGCAGCGCGATTGGCGCACCGCTCGTACTGCGCTATACATCGCCCGCCGACTCACGGATAATTTGCTGTCTTACGCCCTTACAGAGATAAGCAATGCTGGAAAATCATCCGTCGCGTGACGCCATCAGGCTGGAGAATGTGCTGGCCGCGCTGGGCAATCCGATGCGCATGGCAGTAGTCGCGCTGCTGGCACAGGGGGAGGAGCGCAGCTGCGGTTCGCTGCTGCAAGGCGTATCCAAATCAACCTTAACCCATCACTGGCGGGTACTGCGTGACAGCGGCGTAATCTGGCAAAAACCCTCTGGCCGCGAGAATCTGCTGTCACTGCGGCGCGACGATCTGGACGCGCGCTTTCCTGGTCTGCTTGATGCGCTGCTCAGCGCCGCCGTTGACGATGCCGCCACCCGAAGCGCGCTGCAGGCTTTTCAGCACGCGGAGTAGCGCCCTTTTCGCCGGAGCGGCTGCAATTGCAACAGCCTGGCGACAGCGGCTGCTGCATCCGCAACAGACATTCCTCATCCTCTCGTTCAGTTAGCCCGCAAATCAGGCGTTTAATCTCTGCCAGGAACTGGCACGCTCACTGCATAGCCTCTTATAGCAAAAAGCATTAATGAAGATAATTTTCCGTTAATCCAGCTATAAGAAGTCTCAGGAGAAACCTATGTCACAGGTAAAACCGCTGCAGTTTGCTTACTGGGTGCCTAATGTTTCAGGGGGTTTAGTCATCAGTCAGATCGAGCAGCGCACGCGCTGGGACGCGGAGTACAACCGTGAACTGGCGAAAATCGCTGAACGCGCTGGCTTCGATTATGCCCTGACGCAGATTCGCTTCACCGCCGGCTATGGCGCGGATAATCAGCACGAATCAGTCACCTTCTCTCAGGATCTGCTGAGCCACACCACAAAACTTAAAGTGATTGCCGCGCTGCTGCCGGGGCCGTGGAACCCGACGCTGGCGGCGAAGCAGATCGCTACCATCAGCCATCTGTACGGTCCGCGCATCGCGGTGAACATTGTCAGCGGCTGGTTTCGCGGCGAGTTCAAAGCGATTGGTGAACCCTGGCTCGATCACGAAGAGCGCTATCTGCGTTCGGAAGAGTTTATTCGCTGCCTGCGCGGCATCTGGCGTGAAAGCAGCTTCAGCTTCGCCGGAGATTTTTATCGCTTCCGCGACTACTCGCTCAAGCCTAAACCACTCGATCCGCTACCGGAAATTTTTCAGGGCGGCAGCTCGCGCGCCGCGCGGGACATGGCTTCACGGGTGTCTGACTGGTACTTCACCAACGGCAACACGCCACAGGGCGTACGCCAGCAGGTGGACGATATCCGCGCCAAAGCCGCCGTCAATCAGCACGCCGTTAAAATCGGCCTGAATGGTTTTGTCATCGCCCGCGAGAGCGAACAGGAAGCTCAGGCGGTGCTGCAGGAGATCATCGCCAAAGCCAATCCGGATGCAGTGAAAGGCTTTCAGCATGAGGTGAAAAATGCCGGCAGCGCGTCGCCGGAAGGCGAGGGCAACTGGGCCAAATCCTCCTTCGAGGATCTGGTGCAATACAACGACGGTTTCAAAACCAATCTGATTGGCACGCCGCAGCAAATTGCTGAGCGCATCATGGAGCAGAAACGCGCTGGCGTGGATTTACTGCTGCTGGCGTTTCTGCATTTCCATGAAGAGGTGGAGTTCTTTGGGCGTGAAGTGATCCCACGCGTGCGCGAACTGGAACGACAGGAGGCGCTTAACGCCGTCACGGTCTGAGGTCAGATAGCGCGGTCGCGTCCGGCCAGCAGCGCCATCGCCATTTGCAGCGCGCTTACTGCCAACAGCATCAGCAGCGGGAGCTGCCAGCTGCCGCTGACATCATGCAGCATGCCGAAGCACAGCGGTCCCAGCGCCGCCAGCCCGTAACCCACGCACTGCGCCATGCCGGAGAGTTTCGAGGCCTGGCGATGGTCCCGGGTGCGTAAATTAAACAGTGACAGGCTGATCAGCAGCGAGGCGCCCGCACCGAGGCCTGCCAGAATCAGCCACAATAGCGACCATGCGGGTGCCAGCAGCAGGCCGGTCACCGCGATGAAGATCGACAGCGAGGCCAGCAGCCCGATCAGACGCTGATCGCGCAGCTGCTTCAGCGCCCGCATACAGGCCAGATTGGAGGCGATCGCCACAATTTGATAGACGAACAACATGCCGCCCGCCTGCAGCTGACTGATGCCATTATCCTGTGCGAACGGGGTAAACCAGCCAATCAGGGTATAAAACAGTAACGACTGGCTGGCCATGAACAGCGAAACCTGCCAGCCGATCGCGGAACGCCACGGCGAACGCGTTACGGTGACCTCTGTCGCGCGCTGCTCATGCGTCGCGGGATTTTTCAGCTGCGGCAGCCATGCCAGCAGCGCGATCAGCGCCGGAATCAGCCAGACCGCCAGCGACAAACGCCAGCCGGCGCTGCTGAGTTCGGCCAGCGGCACGGCCACGCCGGAAGCGATGCTGGCGGTGATGCCCATGGTCATGGCATACAGCCCGATATAACGCGCGGTATGCGCGGTGTAATCCCGCTTAATCAGCGGCGGCAGCAGGACGTTGGCCGCCGCGATCCCGCTGCTGAGAATCAGCGTACCCAGCCACAGTGCCGTTTCGCTGCCGCTGATTCGCAGCAGTGAACCCAGGACGATCAGCAGTAACGCCCCCCACAGACTGCGCTCCAGGCCAAAGCGATTGCCAAACCAGGCGGCTGGCGGAGCCAGCGTGGCGAACATCAGCAGCGGTAAAAAGTTAATCACACCGGCAGCGCTGGCGCTCAGGCCAAATGTCAGGCGAATATTTTCCAGTACCGGCCCGGTGGCGGTGATGGGCGTGCGTAAGTTGGCGGCGGTGAGTAACAGTAGCAGCAGGAAAAAGCCGGAACGACGCAGGGCAGAATCAGCAGATAAAGCGGTATGGGACATGTTTGCGCACCATAGAAATGAGGCAGAAAGTCTCTGCATATGGTGCGTTGATTGACGTTAACGCGTACGCAGCAGCCTGGACCGCTGAACCGCTGGCTATACTAACCAGCTGTTAAATCGATGTAAAGCAGACCGACCCGGCCGCCATGCAGGGTAACCTCCTTGCCGCTTTGCTTGTCTGACGGTGACAGCACGCATCTGTGACCTGGCTGGTATTTACGCTGCCGGTGCGTTTTTTTGCCGGGGACTTGCGCCTTTCGCTATCCACGTCCACCTTTATACTCTCACTCTTCGCAAATGGACCAATGATGCTCTGGTTATGGAATGCGCTTATCCTGCTGGCTACCGTGATACTGATGGAGATCGTCGCGGCGCTGTCGCATAAATACATTATGCATGGCTGGGGATGGGGCTGGCATTTGTCGCATCATGAACCACATGAGAGCAAATTTGAGCTCAACGACCTCTATGCCGTGGTGTTTGCGCTGCTGTCGATTGGCCTGATTTGGCTCGGTGTCAACGGTGTCTGGCCGCTGCAGTGGATTGGCGCTGGCATGACAACCTATGGCGCGCTCTATTTTATGGTGCATGACGGCCTGGTCCATCAGCGCTGGCCGTTTCGCTATATTCCACGCAAAGGCTATCTGAAGCGATTGTATATGGCGCACCGCATGCATCATGCCGTGCGGGGACGGGAAGGCTGCGTTTCCTTTGGCTTTCTTTACGCCCCGCCGCTGCACAAGCTGCAGGCGACGCTGCGCCAGCGCCATGGGCGTCGTGTCAACGCGGACGCTGCCACAGACCGGCAGGACGCGCCTGGGGATGAGCAAGGCGCGAAGTAAGCGCGACGCCGGCACCTTTCACCAGCAGCGCCAGCTTTTCGCCTTTACTGGTGCGCTGGCGCGTATCCCATGCCCGGGCACCGGCATGCTGCACCTTCACGCCAATTTCACGGTAAACGCCGCGCGCGGTGGCGATCGCCCACGCCGAACGGAGCGGCAGTCCGGGCAGCCCGCTGCGCGCTGACTGATAGTACGGCTCGGCCTCGCGCACCAGACGCGCTGCCAGCGGGGCCAGCGCTGCGCGATGTTGCGGATCGGCAAGCTGGGCGGTGCTCAGTCCGGCCTCATCCAGCCAGCTTTGTGGCAGATAGCAACGGCCATTCTCCGCGTCCTCAACGATATCCCGTGCGATATTGGTCAGCTGAAACGCCAGACCCAAATCACAGGCGTGATCGAGTACGCGCTCATCACGCACGCCCATCACGCGCGCCATCATTAACCCCACCACGCCGGCCACGTGATAGCAGTAACGCAGCGTGTCCCCGAAACACGCGTAACGTTCTTCACGCGCATCCATCGCAAACCCTTCCAGATGATCAAACGCCAGCTGCTGGGGAAGCTGATGCGTCAGCGCCACTTCCTGAAAGGCACGAAACGCCGGTTCATCCATGTGGGCACCGCTATAGGCGCGGCGGGTTTCGATTTGCAGGTGGCGCATCCGCGCCTGTGCATCCGCCACCGCGTGCTGCGTGCCGCCTTCGCCCAGCGTCTGACCATCTATCACATCGTCACAGTGACGACACCAGGCGTACAGCATCAGCGTACTGCGGCGCGTTGGAGGATCAAACAGCCGGGTAGCGCTGGCGAAACTTTTGGAGCCCTGCGCCATGGTTTGCGTGACCTGCTCAATCAGCGGCGGTTGGTTCATCCGGTCAGATCCTCCACCATCAGCTGGGCGGTCGCTTTCGCGGAGCCGATCACGCCTGGCACACCGGCACCGGGATGCGTGCCAGCCCCCACCAGATAAAGGTTAGCAATGTCGGCATCGCGGTTATGCGGCCGGAACCAGGCGCTTTGCGTCAAAATGGGTTCGAGCGAAAACGCTGAGCCCTGATGCGCGTGCAGCGTGTCGCGAAAATCAAACGGCGTAAACATACGGTGTGTCACTAACTGCTGTCGCAGACCCGGCATATAGTGCTCCTCAAGATAAGCAAAAATGCGATCGCGCAAGCGCGGTCCTTCCTGTTGCCAGTCAATTGCGGCGGTGCCGAGATGCGGCACCGGTGCCAGCACGTAAAAACTGCCGCAGCCCGCCGGTGCCAGCGACGGATCGCTGGAGCAGGGCGCGTGCAGATACAGCGAGAAATCTTCCGCCAGCTGGCTGCTATTGAAGATCTCATCGATCAATTCACGATAGCGCGGACCAAAGCACACGGTGTGGTGCGCCAGCTGCGGGTGGGCATGATTAAGACCAAAATAGAGTACAAACAGCGAGTTGCTCATCCGCTTGCGCTTCAGCGTTGCCGCGCGTTTACGCGCCGCAGGATGCCGGCTTAACAGGCGATCGTAGGTGTGCACCACGTCAGCATTTGACGCAACGGCGGCGGCGGCAAAACGGCGCCCATCCTTCAGCTGGACACCGCTGATGCGGTTACCCTCGGTCTCCAGCTGGCTGACTTCGGCGTTGAGCAGCAGTTCACCGCCCAAATCGCGAAACAGCCGCGCCATGCCATCAACCAGCGCACCGGTACCGCCGCGCGGAAACCACACGCCCCATTCGCGCTCCAGTGCGTGAATTAAGGTATAGATCGAAGACGTTGCAAAAGGATTACCGCCGACCAGCAACGAGTGAAAGGAAAAAGCCTGGCGCAGATGATCGTCCTGAATAAATTTCGCTACCATGCTGTAGACACTGCGCCAGGCCTGCAGCCGACCTAACTGTGGCCCGGCACGCAGCATGTCGCGGAAATACAGAAAAGGCACGGTGCCCAGTTTCAGATAGCCCTCACGAAACACATCCTGTGAATAGGCCAGAAACTGGCGGTAACCGGCGACATCCTGCGGGTTAAAAGTAGCAATCTGCTGCTCCAGCTGCGCCTGATTGTTGTCGTAGTCCAGCTGCCTGCCGTCTTCCCAGCACAGGCGATAAAACGGCGTCACCGGCATCAGGTCGACATAATCACTGAGTTGCTTGCCTGCCAGCGTAAACAGCGCCTCGATAGCGCTGGGATCGGTAATCACCGTCGGACCGGCATCAAAGGTAAAACCCTGATCCTGATAAACATAGGCGCGCCCGCCAGGCTTATCGCGCTGTTCCAGCAGCGTGACCGGCACGCCGGCCGCTTGCAGACGAATCGCCAGCGCCAGGCCACCGAAGCCTGCGCCAATCACATAGGTGCGTTTCATTATTTCTTCCCTGGTAACGGAGAGGTCATCATCAATGCGCGCAGCGCTTCGCCGAGAGGGACCGGCGGTTTGCCGCACAGAATGCGTGCTTTATCGCCGAAGCGCAGTTGCCCGGCGTAAAAGCGGCTAATCAATCCGGCGTCAAGCCGGTAAAAACGCTGCATCACGCGCCAGCGCTGTTCAGGCCGTCCGGCAAGAAACAGCATGCGATTCAACAGACGGAAAAAGCGCTGCTCGCGCCAGTGCTGACGGGCAAAGGATTCGATGCAGTGGCTCAGCGTATGGGCATCGGCGGGCAGCGTGCTGGCAATCTTCTCCGCCAGCGCCACTGCGGCGGGCAGCGAGTAACCGGTGGTGGCGTGAAACAGTCCGGCGCGCAGCCCGCTGCATGGTTGTCCGTGCTGTTGTTGCCAGAACTGATCGATATCGCCGCTGAGCGTGATCGGCAGCGAGCCGTGCTCCTCGCGCAGCAGCTGGCGCAGATTCCAGCCGCGCTGGTGGGCATAATCCGTAATATGCCGGCGCGCCTGTGCGGCATCCAGCGTGGCATGGTTGATGTAGTGGGTATCTTCAATCAGTAAACGGCTGGCGCTGAGCGGCAGGGTGTAAACAAAGCGATAACCCTGCTGCTGATCGACGCTGGCGTCCATTAATATTGGCTGCTGCAGGCCATGCGGCGCGGCCAGCTGCCACTCCTGACCGACAAATGCCTGATAGCCGAGCTGCAGATGCGGTGTCGGCTGCAGCCCGCGTCCGTCAATCACCGCCTGCGCCTGTAACATCCCGCCATCCGCCAGTCTGACCCCGGTGGGTGAGACGTCGCTGACCGTCGCTGCGGTGCGTAGCGCGGCACCGAGCACCTGCTGCAAGTGCCGGGCAAAATCCTCCGAGGCAATGGAGCAATATTCACCATCCAGCTGGCGACGCAGGGTGGGGAAGCGTACCTGATAACCGGGCCAGCGTGCCGAAAGCAGCGGCTCGAGCCAGCGGAACTGCGCTTCGCTGACGTCGTCGCGATGGAACGACCAGGTATGATTGCCGGCCGGCTGCGCCTGGCTCTCCAGCAGCAGAATTTTAAGTGCGGGCTGCAGCTGGCGTAAACGCAGCGCAATCAGCCCGTTGGCCAGGCCGGCACCGACCAGAATGACATCGTAAGGTGCGCGCATCAGGTGGCCTCCGCCAGCACGATGCGCTGCTGACACAGCGCCTGCTCGACAATATCCGCCGCGCGCGTACAGCCACCGGCCCGCTGCAGCTGCGCCTGAATGGCTGACATGCGCAGACGATAGCGATCGTCACTCAGCAACTGTTGCAGGTGTTGCTCCAGCTGCGCGACGCGGCTGAAACGTGAGGCGCGCCGGCCGACGCCATGCCACTCAATACGTGCCGCCACGCCCGGCTGATCGAAGGCGATCGGCAGCGCCAGCATCGGCGTGCCGCATTCCAGTGCTTCCAGCGCACTGTTCAGACCGGCGTGAGTGATAAACAGTTGCGCATGCTGCAGCGCCGCCCGCTGATCCACAAAATCGGTTACCCACGCAGCCCCGGCCAGTCTGAGCTGCTGTGCCTGGCTGGCGGTCAACCCGCCACAGTGTGCCACCACCAGCGACAGCTGCTGATTGCGGCAGGCCTGAGCCAGATGCAGAAACAGGCGAAAACGATGCCCCTGTAGCGTGCCCAGCGAGGCATACACCACCGGCTGGCGCAGCGCTGGCCAGGGAGCGGCGAGCGCGCCGCTAGCGGCTAGAGTCCGCAGCGGACCCACGCTGTGATAGCAGGCTGGCAGTTGCTGACGTGGAAAATCAAAAGCGGGCACCAGCTGACTGATTTGCGCCAGCGGCGACAGACACTGATGTAAGCCATGGCGTTCGGGCAGGCCGAAGGCGCGCGCATGACGAGCGATGACAGCGCCATGACGACGCATGATGCGGTCGTAGATGTCACTGCTGGCCTGATAGCGCTGCAGCGCTTTCTCATCCTGAGCAAAGCGAAAGGGCATCACCGCCAGCGGAATGGCCGCTTCGCGATTGACCGGCAGCGCGCAGGCCACCGACACGAACGGCAGCTGTAACGCCTCTGCCACCAGACCACCCGCCGCTTCCATTTGATCGGCAATCACGCCATCGACCTGCAGCCGTTGCAGCACCGCGGGCAGTTCGCGGCATAGCATATCGGTGGTGCTGGCCAGATCGTGAATCACGCGAAACAGCGACAGCCCGCCCGGTGCGGCCAGCCGCCTGAGTTCGCTGGAGAGCGATCCGGCAGGATGCGTGCGCTCGCCGACGGCCACAAAGGCAATGCGCTCGTCGCTCAGCAAGGTGCGTGCATCACTTTGCTGGATAAAGGTGATGCGATGTCCGCGCGCCAGCAGCGTTTGCGCCAGCGCCTGCAATGCGTGAAAGTGGCTGTAGAGCGGTGGCGCAATAACGGCAAAATGCCCCATAGGTATGACCGGCTTCAGTTAAACATCGCCAGCTGTTGATTAAACAGGGCGTGCATATATTGACGGGTGGCGACACCGCGATGGCAGGCGCAGGCAAGGTGTGCATCGGCGCTGCTTAGATGGTCGCGCAGACGACGTTCAGCCCCTTCCGGGCCCAGCATCTGCACCAGAGTGGATTTGCCCTGATCCTGATGACAGTCCTTGCCGGTGTGTTTAGAGCCATCGGCCAGGTCGTCCAGTAACTGGAATGCCTGACCTAAATCCTGCGCAAAATAGCTTAAACGCTGACGCACCTGCACTGACGCATCGGCCGCAATCGCCGCCATCTGCAGCGTGGCGCGAAACAGGACGCTGGTTTTCAGTTCATTGGTCAGGGTAATGGCTTCCGGACTGCGGCTGTGTGCGCCGTCATGCAGATCCTGGAATTGACCCTGAACCAGTCCCTGCAGGCCCACGGCAGAGGAGAGCTCGGCGATGGCTTCGGCTTTGTGCGTTGCCGGCAGACCCGGCGCGAGGGCAATCACCTCAAAGGCGCGGCTGAGTAGCGCGACCGCCGCCAGGATCGCCACGTTTTCCCCATATTCACAATGGATTGCCGGGCGTCCACGTCGCATCCGGGCGTTATCCATTGACGGAATGTCGTCAAGAATCAGTGAGGCGGCGTGCACCATTTCGACCGCACAGGCAAGATCAAGGATACCCTGCTGCGCCACGTCACAGCCCATATCGCGTGCTGCCAGCAGCAGCAAGAGCGGACGAATACGTTTGCCCGGTGCCAGCGTGCCGGCACGCATGGCGGCCCGAACGCGATCGGCCTGCTGCCCGGCAGGCAATAAATGTTCAAGATGAGCCTGCAATGCGTGATGCAACTGAAGGAGATCGCTTTCCTGGCTTGCTGTGGTATCGACATGGGCGGTCATAGCGGCTTTCCATGGTTAGTTAAATTCTTGTGCTTTTTCAATTAACCGTAGACCCGGTAAGGGGAGTGCGCCAGCGAGCGAAGCGACTTTAACGCACCGTCACGCTTTTTTTATTTATTGAATAATCTGAGAAGTAATTCCTATGACCCTCAGGCCAGTTTCCGCTGCGGTGACTGCTATGATGACGGGCAATCAGAGGAGACAGCTATGACGACGCAAAAAGTGGCGGTAATCGGTGCGGGTGTGATCGGCCTTGCCGTAGCGTGGGCGCTGGCAAGGCAGGGCGCGCAGGTGACCCTCTTTGACCGGCAACACATGGGCGCGGGCACCAGCAGCACCACATTTGCCTGGGTGAACTCCAACGGCAAACAGCCTGCCAGCTATCACCGCCTCAACGCGCTGGCGATGGAGGAGCATATCCGGCTGCAGCTGACGCAGACTAATGGATTGCGCTGGCTGGAACCTTGTGGCACCTGGGAGTGGGCCGGCGCGGATGAAGCCGAACAGCAACTGCAGCAGCGTGCCACCGCCTTGCAGGCCGCTGGCTATGCGGCACGGCAAAGGACGCTGGCCGAGCTGCAGCAGGAAATTCCTGAACTGCGCGCGTCTGCGGTGCACGGCAGCATCTGGCATTTTCCAACGGAATCGGTGCTCTATCCAGCGCTCTATCTGGCACGGCTGTGGTCAGAGGCGCAGGCGCACGGCGCGGTACTGCATCAGCATCAGGCGATTCAGCACATCAGTGAAAATGCGGAAGGCGTGACGGTGCAGCTGGAGCAGGGTGAGCAGTGGCAGGGTGATCGTCTGGTGCTGGCGACCGGACGCTGGGCCAATCAGCTGCTGCATACGCTTGGTCTGGAACTGGCGCTGATTGACACCAGCAAGCCTGATGCGGTGGCCTGCAGCTTTCTGGCGCGCACCGCACCACAGCCGTTATCGCTTGGCACCAACCTGATTTCTCCGCAGCTGAACGTGCGGCCGGACGGCGGCGGGCGGTTACTGTTACAGGCACTGGATCTCGATCACCTGGCCGATCCAGGCGCTCCGCCGTCGACTCATAGTGCCATCGCCGATCAGTTTCGTGAGCGCTACCGGGCGCTGTTTGCCACGGCTGGTGCGTTGCAGATCGAGCAGATTGTCGTCGGGCAGCGGGCGCGTCCGGCAGATGGCTTGCCGGCGCTGGGCTTTGTCACCCCGCATCAGCGCGTGTATGTCGCGGTGACGCACAGCGGCATCACGCTGTCACCGCTGATTGGCCGGCTGGTGGCGCAAGAACTGATCGGCGACAGCCCCAGCGATCTGCTGAAAGAGTTCCGTCCACAACGGCTGATCGGCAAAACCGCCAGCGCGTTTGCACCGATTCAGCGAAACTTTCCGGCGGCACAGTGAGCGAAGCGATGGCGCAGACCACAGGGTGGCGGATTGATTAATTTTTAACCTGAATTAAGGCGTAGGCTGATCGCGATCAAAAAAACATCTGCCGGGCTGCTCAACCATGGAAGGCGAAACATAAGCCAAATGGAGGTGAGTATGCGTACCACCCTGATGACGCTGCCGCAGATGGCGCATTACCTTGATATCCCCTGTACCACGCTGGCGCGTGCTATGTGCAATCGTGGCACGCTGGAGAAATTGCCGCTGCCGGCGGCGGTTGATGACAGCCTGCCGCTCTCCTCTCGCTGCTGGTCACGCGAAGAGGTCAGGCAGTTTCGCCATCGGCTACAGCGCCGCCGCCATCAGCGCTAAGCGAATCCAGCCGGTCGTCCTGACCGGCTGAATATCAGGCAGCGACACCATTCGGCCGTGCAGCGACATGACCGGCCCACAGGCTGGCAACCCACTTCACACCTTTCGCGGTAAACCGTGCCTGCGAAAAAGCATGCTGGTTTTCACCCATTCCGCTGCGCAGCGCAAAATAGCCAGCCTGCAGATGGTGCTGCTGTGGCGTCAGCGCACCTTTGTCACGGTACATAATGTTGCGCTCAAGCAGAAACTGCCGAAACTCCGGCTCTTTCACTTTGAGCATTTTGCACAGCTGGCGAAAGCCCAGCGACTCATGCACATCCACAAAGCGATCAAAGAATTCTGCCTTTGGGGCCGTCAGCGCCAGTTGCTGTTCCGCCGCACGGCGTTGCTCAAACTGTTCTGCCCAGGCACGGGCCGCTTCCGCCGGATTGGTGAAATCGGGCAGATGGGTGAATTTTTCCCGCTCCTGCCAGCGGTCCAGCAGTTCGGCGGTAAAGCCAGGGGAAAGACGAGCAACCGCCAGCAGCGAGTCACGTTTATTTAGCTGAAACTCCTGACGTGTCTCACCTTCATGCTCGTAATGATTCACCGTGACAGGCTGGGAAAGGCGCTGCGCGGTTTCCAGGCTTTTAATCAGGCGCTTCACTTCGCCATGCGTGATGCCGGTTATTCTGGCAATTTCACGGCTGCTCATCAGCAGGGTTGCGTTGAGAGCAGCAAGACTTTCCGTTGAGATCATCATCAGTATCACCTCTTACAAACGTGGAACAGTCCATCAGACTGCTGGATAAGTATACAATATACTGTTTGCATATCCAGTATTATTTTTAGCCGTTGCTGTAAGAAATGCCTGTCTGCGAGATATCGCACAAAGCGCAACTGCGCCGGACCCCGCTCTGCACCCGATACCGATACGCTTGCCTATTCGACTATTACTACCAGGCTTAAGCGATTCAGGTTAAATAAAGACAGCCTTTCGTTACGCTTATTTATGAGGAGCTGATTATGAAAGCGTTAACTTATCATGGCCCACATCGGGTGCGTGTTGAAACTGTTCCTGAACCGATTTTAGAGCAGCCGGACGACATTATTTTACGCGTCACCGCGACGGCAATTTGCGGCTCCGACTTACATCTTTATCGCGGGAAAATTCCCGGTACCGATCACGGTGATATATTTGGTCACGAATTTATGGGTGAAGTGGTCGAAGCGGGAAGTGAGGTTACCAACGTAAAAATTGGCGATCGCGTTGTGGTGCCCTTTGTTATTGCCTGTGGCGACTGTTTCTTTTGTCATTTGCATCAGTATGCGGCCTGTGAAAATACCAATAGCGGGCGCGGTGCTATTTTAAACAAGAAAAATATTACCCCGCCTGCAGCGTTATTTGGCTACAGCAAACTGTATGGTGGTGTGCCGGGCGGCCAGGCGGAATATGTACGGGTGCCAAAAGCCAATGTCGGGCCATTTAAAGTGCCGCTGGCGCTACCGGATGAGAAAGTGCTGTTTCTCTCCGATATCCTGCCCACCGCCTGGCAGGCAGTGCAAAATGCCGGGCTGGATAAAGGCTCCAGCGTCGCCATTTTTGGCGCCGGCCCGGTCGGGTTACTGAGCGCCGCCTGCGCGCGCCTGGTAGGGGCGGAAGAGATCTTTATGATTGACCACAACGCTTATCGACTGGAATTTGCCCGCCAGCGTTATGGGGTTACGCCGATCAATTTTGACGAAATCGACGATCCTGCTGGCTGGATCATTGATCATACCCAGGGCCACCGGGGCGTTGATGCGGTAATCGATGCGGTAGGTTTTGAAGCCAAGGGCAGCCTGACGGAAACGGTGATGAGTAATCTGAAGCTGGAGGGCAGCAGCGGGAAGGCGCTGCGGCAGTGTATTGCGGCGGTACGCCGTGGCGGTGTGGTCAGCGTGCCGGGCGTGTATGCCGGCTTTATCCACGGCTTCCTGTTTGGCGATGCATTCGATAAAGGACTGACATTTAAAATGGGCCAGACGCATGTGCAGGCCTATTTACCGCGCCTGCTGTCGCTGATTGAGCAAGGGCTGCTGACGCCGGAAGAGATTGTGACGCACCATATGCCGCTGGAAGAGGCCGCGCGCGGCTATGAAATCTTTGAAAAACGCAAAGAGGATTGCCGCAAAGTGATTCTGGTGCCCGGTATGGCCAGTACCACGCCGGCGGCCTGAGTGCTGACAGGCTGCCTGACGGCAGCCTGCTTCTGTGGCTTAACGCACGATGTCTTCATCGCGGTCGTTGAGCTCAGGTAGTGCAATTTGCCGTGAGGGCGCGTTATCCAGCCGATCGCCATAATCAGCACTGACATCGGGCAGGCTGGTAAACTGGCCATCGACGAACAAAAAGCTCAGGTGTTTTTCCACCTCGGCCAGTAGTTCGTCCACTTCCTGCTCCGTTTCTCCTCCGGCATCTTTACCATCCAGCTGCCAGCGATAACGATCGCCCACTCTTTCCGCACCGCCAATATCAACGATGTGGCCATCGATATTTTCCACCAGTAAACGCTGACGGGAAAAATAGAGTAAATAGGGCATCCGATCGCGATTGTTTTCTGACATAACATAACTCCTTCATGACGTTACCACGGTTAGCGCAGAAAATAATAGCGAAACGTAAATACTGCCCAATATACCGCGTTCAGACCTAAATAAGCCCAGCACCCCCAATAAGCCACAGGCTCGCGACGGGTGCGCAGTTTAGGTAAGAAAGCCAGTAAATAACCGGCTGCAGCAATAAGCGAAACGAAATAAAGTAGTTTCATGCGCTCTCCTGAATTTATTATCGTCTGATAAGCATAGTCAGGATAAATAAGGTTGGGGATAGCGCAGGTGATTCAGGGATTAATCAGTTGCTGCAGCGCCGCTGCGCTGGCGGCATCATCCGGCACATACACCAGCAGGCGGTCACCGTTGCGTGACGCCGACCACCAGTTGTTCTGGCGCAGCGTCATTTCGCCCACTTCGGCACGGTAAAAGCGTTTTACGCGGTTTTCCACCTTGCCCAGTTCGTAGCGCTGCCAGGTGTGCGCGAACTCATCGGAACTGTTCAGCAATCGCGCCAGGAAGCTCTCCCAGTGCGGATCGCCCAGATGCTCGCCCATCTGACCGCGAAACATCGCCACCATCTGTGGCATTACTTCGTCCCAGTCGGTCATCACGTTGCGCCAGCCGGCATGGTTGAACGCCAGCCAGATACAGTTGCGATCTTCCGGCGCGATCTGGGCTAAATCGACGCCCATCAGCGCGCACCACGCCTGGTTATAGCCGAGGATATCGAAGCGCGGCGTTTCGATGATCGCCGGCAGCTGAATGGCATCCAGCATTTGCTGATTATGTCCGGCGAGCTTGCAGCAGGCAGCAGCGACGCGCGTCGATGGCAGGGTGTGTCCGGCCAGCGAAAACAGATGCTGCGTCTCTACATCATTGCATTGCAGGGCGCTGGCGATGGCCGTCAGCGTTTTGGTGGAGGCTTTGATATCGCGCCCCTGTTCCAGCCAGGTGTACCAGGTGACGCCGACATCCGCCAGCTGCGCCACCTCTTCACGGCGTAAACCCGGCGTGCGGCGCTGACGCATACGCGGTAAACCGAGGCGGTTAGGATCAAGGCTCTCACGGCGCGTACGTAAAAAGGTACCGAGTAATTTACGGTTGTTCAGCTCAGCGGGGGTAAGGGTTTGCGCGGTGCTCATCAGCAGCTCTCCAGACGAGACGGGTAGAATTTATACCATGATAATCAAGAACTGGTACCCGTTTAACGGTTAGGTGATGCTATGCCGTAGTGAAACTAAAAACAAGGTTAACGCTATGCAGACATCGCAACTTCAACGTGCAGGACTGGTGGTCCTGCTGGCCGGGCAGCTATTGCCGATGATCGACTTTTCCATAGTCAACGTCGCGCTGGATGCGATGGCGCAATCGCTGCGTGCCTCGCCGATCGCGCTGGCGCTGATCGTGGCGGTGTACGGTATCGCTTTTGCTATTTGTCTGGCGATGGGCGGACGCCTGGGCGATAACTTTGGCCGCCGTCGCGTGTTTCTGGCTGGCGTCTGGATCTTTGGCATTGCGTCATTATTGTGCGGCATCGCTAACAGCGTCGGCATGCTGATGTTTGCGCGCGCGCTGCAGGGCGTCGGTGCCGCTTTTATGGTGCCGCAGATTCTCGCCACGCTGCACGTTACGCTGCAGGGCAGGGCGCATGCGCGAGCGATTGGCCTGTACGGCGGTATCGGCGGGCTGGCTTTTATTATTGGCCAGGTGCTGGGCGGTTTTTTGATCAAAGCCGATATTGGCGGCTACGGCTGGCGCAGCGTGTTTCTCATCAACCTGCCGATCTGCCTGTTCGTCCTGCTAACCGCGCGCCGCTTCGTGCCGGAAACGCATAATCTCAAGCGCGTGCCGGTGGATGTGAGCGGTACACTGCTGCTGGCTGGCGCGATCGGCTGTCTGATGCTGGCCCTCGCGCTGGGGCCGCTGCTGCACTGGTCGTGGCCGTGTCTGTTACTGCTGGTGCTGTTTCCGTTGTTTCTGCATCGGCTGCGTCACAGCGCGCTGCGACTGGAAGCCGCTGGCGGATCGCCGCTGCTGCCGCCCTCGCTGCTGCGTCTTTCCAGCGTGCGTTTTGGTCTGACGCTGGCGGTGCTGTTCTTCTCCTGCTGGAGCGGCTTTATGTTCGCGGTGGCGCTGACGCTGCAATCCGGCATCGGCATGACCGCTTTCCAGTCCGGCAACGCGTTTATTGCCCTGGGTGCGGCCTATTTTATCGGCTCAATGCGTACTACCCGCATGGTTGAGCGCTATGGTAAACGTGCCACGTTACTGTCTGGCTGTGCGATTCAGATGGTCGGGCTGGTGGCGCTGATCGCGACGCTGCAGCTGAAGTGGCCGCAGGTGGGCATTGCTACGTTGATTCCGGCTACCGCGCTGATTGGCTTTGGCCAGTCGTTTATTGTCAGCACCTTCTACCGGATTGGCATGAGCGGGGTGCCGCATCATCAGGCCGGCGCAGGCAGTGCGGTGCTGTCTACCGTGCAGCAATCGGCGCTGGGACTGGGACCGATGCTGCTCGGCGGCGTGTTCACCCAGATCAATCAGCATGGTAATCATCTGGCAGCCATCAGCGGTACGCTGGCGGTGGAGTTGCTGATGATGGCACTGCTGGTGGTGCTGACCAGCGTCAACCGCCGGACGTTCCAGCCGGCGACGGCTGAAGGCTGACGCCGGAGGGAAAAAGTCAGCCCGTCTGGTCACTGTAAACGCTGACCCTGCAAGGTAATAACAGGTTTTGGGCCGGGTGCGTATTGATGCGCCCCGGCATCTCAAAACCGCTTCGCGCTTACTTTTCCGCCAGGCGTAAACCACTTTCGACATCGAACAGATGAATTTTTTGCGGATTGAAACCGATGCGCAGTGTCGCGCCACTGCTGGCCGCATGCCGTCCGGCCATCTGCATGTGCAGCGCATGACCGTGCCAGTCAAGGTGCAGCAGGGTTGATTCCCCGGTAATCTCCACCACGCTCACCCTCGCAGGCGCGCCGTCCTGCACTTCGCACAGATCGTGCGGGCGCACCCCCAGCGTCACGGCAGCGCCTTCACGTTCCCGTGCCACCGCCTGCCACTGTGCAGGCAGCGGCTGCCACCAGTCCTGACACTGCACGCCCGGCACGCCGTCATGCGTCAGCAATTGTGCCGGTAACAGGTTCATGGGCGGCGAACCAATAAAACGCGCCACAAAGGTATCTGCCGGACGATCGTAAATCGCCAGCGGTGCGCCCTGTTGCACGATGCGTCCCTCTTTCATCACCACAATCTGGTCGGCCAGCGTCATCGCTTCTACCTGATCGTGCGTGACATACACCATGGTGGTTTTGAAACGCTGATGTAGCGATTTGATCTCGGCGCGCAGCTCCATACGCAGCTGGGCATCAAGGTTAGAGAGCGGTTCGTCAAACAGAAACACCTGCGGATTACGCACCATGGCGCGGCCCATCGCCACGCGCTGACGCTGCCCACCCGAGAGCGCGCGCGGGTAGCGTTGCAGCAGCTTATCAATGCCAAGAATCGCGGCGATGCGCGCGATTTTCTGCTGCTGCTCATCGCGGCGTACCTTCTTCACCTGCATATGGAATGCCAGGTTTTCGGCCACCGTCAGATGCGGATAGAGCGCATAACTCTGAAACACCATCGCAATGTCGCGATCGGCGGGATCGCGATCGTTAATCTGCACCTTATCCATCAGAATCGCGCCGTCGGACAGGCTCTCCAGTCCGGCGAGCAGGCGCAGCAGCGTCGACTTGCCGCAGCCGGACGGGCCGACCAGCACGGTAAAACTGCCGTCGGGAATGGTCAGGTCGAGCGGATGCAGCACCGACTGTTTACCGTAGCGCTTGGCCACTTTAACGAGTTCAACACCGGCCATAATTTAAAACTCCTGTGCGCATAGTTGCAGTTGTTGCCAGTCGGGATAGCGACGTGGCTGCGTGCTGATTGCCAGTGAGGCCACCGCAATGCCCCATTGCAGCGCGGTGGCAAGATCCTGCTGATGCAGCAGCGCGGTAAGAAAGCCGGCGTTAAAGCTGTCGCCGGCACCGATTGTGTCGACCACCGCGACCGCGCGACCAGCCTGTTGCAGGCTGTGCTGACGTTGCCAGCAGCCCGCGCCCTGCGCACCGCATTTCACCACGCAGCCGCCGCGCCCGCTGAGCCGTTGCGCCAGCAGGTGCGCGCCGGTGTGCAGATCATCTGCCCCACTCAGCCCGACCGTTTCGACTTCATTGAGCAGCAGCCAGTCGCACTGCGGCAGCCAGCGGGCGATCTGCGCGCGTACCTCATCGCTCCAGCTCTGCGGCGGCCAGCCGGTATCGACGGCAGTGATAAACCCGCGCTGCTGCAGTTCGGCCAGCAACTGCGGATAGTCGTCATACAGTTGCAGGCAGAGAAACGTGCCGCACAACAGCACGATATCGCCGCTGCTGGCTTGCGCCGGAAGCTGGCTCAGCACGTCCTGCGCGCTGAGCCGCACAATGTGACCGAGATTGCTGAGGAACGATCGCTCGTGATCGGAGTGCGTGACGCCAACGGTGAGCGAGGTTTCGCAGGGGTAGCGTGTCCAGTGCGCCGCGCTGTGCGGAAAATGGCTCGCCAGCCATGCGCTGAGGCCGTCATCACCCTGATTAGCGACGGCGCGATGGCGCACCTGCATCGCTTCCAGCGCCAGCGCGCAGTTGCCCGCCGAACCGCCCGGACGCAGCTCACTGTGCTGCAGCATCACTTCGGTGCCGCGCTGCGGCCAGCTGTCCAGCGTACCCATGATGACATCGACATTGATATTGCCCACCACGTAGAGCGTGGCGCGGGCTTCCTTATTGCTCATCATCCTTTGCTCCCGCCACTGGCAAGGCCGCTGACCAGCGTTTTTTGCAGCCAGATAGCGATAAAGAGAGGAGGAACCGACGCCAGAATACCGACGGCGGCAATCAGCCCATCGTCTGTGGCGCGGCCTGCGGTAAAGCCGGCAATGGTGACCGGCAGGGTTTGCGCGGCGATATTACTGGTGAACAGCAGGGCATAGAAAAATTCATCCCACGCCAGCAGCCAGCCAAACAGCGCCGCCGCGCCCAGCACCGGTTTCGCCAGCGGCAGCGTAATGCGCAGCAGCACCTGCCAGACGCGCAGCCCATCAAGACGCGCGGCCTGTTCGATATCCTGCGGCAGGGCATCAAACTGGTTTTTCAGCATCCAGGTGAGAAACGGCAAAATCAGCGAGCAGTACACGATGATCAAACCGGGTCGGGTGTTGAGCAGATCGAACTGCTGCAGCAGAAAGTAGAGCGGCAGCACAAACGCCACCGGCGGCACCATATAGATGGCCAGAGAGGCGAACAGCCAGCCGTCACGGCCGCGATAGCGCGAGAAGCTGAACGCCGCCGGGATCGCCAGCAGCAGGCACACCAGGGTTGCGCCGGTTGCCACCAGCAGGCTATTACCCAGCGCATGCAGAAACAGCGCGCCGGGTTGGCCGGGTTCCAGCGAGATCAACCTGCCGTAGCGGCTGAAATCCCACTGGCGCGGCAGCCACTCCAGCGGCACGCGTGTCAGATCGCTGGTGGCGCTGACGCTCATCAGAAACAGCCAGCCCATCGGTGCCACGACGGAGAGCGCCACCAGCAGCGCCGCCGCGTATTTAGCGCAGGTACGCAGTTTAACCTTCATAGGCACTTCCCCGACGGCGCTGCCGCCACAGTAATAGCATGTAAAGGGTGATCAGCACTGCGCACAGCAGCGTCATTAACATGGCATAAGCCGCACCGCTGCCGGCGCGCAGGTAGCTGAAGGATTCCTGATAGACGTAAAAGCTCAGCGTTTTGGTGCTGTCGACCGGACCGCCGCGCGTCATCACATAGATGATGTCGAAGATCTTAAAGGCGTCGATGGTGCGTAACACCAGCGCCACGCTGAGCGATCCGACAATCGCCGGAAAGGTGATGGCACGAAAACGCCGCCATGCCGATGCGCCATCCAGCCGCGCCGCTTCGTAGAGATCCTCCGGCACCGACTGCAGCGCTGCCAGCACCAGCAGCGTCACCAGCGGATAGTTTTTCCAGATGTCGGCAAACATTACCGCGTTGAGCGCGGAAGCCGGCGACCCCAGCCAGCTGCGGTAGCCATCGATGATACCGAGCTGCGTCAGCAGGGCGTTGATACTGCCGTAGTCCGGATTGAAATTGAGGCGCCACATCATGGCGTTCACAATGGTTGGCAGCGCCCACGGCAGAATCACCAGCACGCGCAACACGTTACGTCCGGCGAATTTCTGGTTGAGCAGCAGCGCAACCAGCACGCCGATGACGCCTTCAATCGCTACCGACACCACGGTGAAGTAGAGCGTGCGCCAAAGCGAGGTTTGAAAATCCGCATCGGTAATGGCGTAGAGATAGTTCTCCAGGCCAATCCATTGCGGTGCTTCACCGCCGCTGCCAATCAGCGCGGCATCGGTAAAACTCAGCCAGATAGTGCGCAGCAGCGGCCAGGCGGTGAGCAACAGCATCACCAGTAGCATGGGTGCCAGCAGCACCCATGCCTGCCGTTGTTCGCGTTGACGCAAACTCAGCATACTGACCCCTTAACGCAGACGCGCCGCACTTTTGTCTACCGCCTGCATGGCCGCTTCCGGTGTCGCGCTGCCGACCAGAACCTGTTGCAGCTGCTGCTGCAGGGTGTTGGAGAGACGTGAGTAATCAGCGGTTTCCGGACGCGACAGCATGACATTCAGCGATTTGTCGGCAGCAGCGATCAGGCTCTCCTGATTCTTACTGACCGCGGGATCCTGGTAGGAGCTTTTCCAGATCGGCAGACTGAGCGTGGCGTATTTATTCTGTACCGGCTGCGAAGTCATGTAACTGATGTACTGCCACGCCTGCTCCGGATGGCTGCTGCCTTTGGCAATGCCCAGACCCATCGAACCGTTGACCGCGCCGAAACGATTGGGCGCATCGCCAGGTGCCGGCATGATGCCAACCTGGCCGGCGACTTTACTCTGTTTGGCATCGTTGGCCATGTTGTACATGTAGGTCCAGTTGAGAGCGAAAGCCGCATCGCCGTTGGAGAAGGCTTTGCGCACGTCCTCTTCCAGATATTCGCGCGAAGCCGGGTTGGTCAGGCCCTCATCGAGCGAGCTTTTCATCAGCTTCACCGCCTGCAGCGAGGCTGGCGTTGAGAAATCGAGCTTACCGTTGTTATAGAATTTGCCGCCGAAGCCGGAGACCAGCGTGGTGTAGTCACACACCAGCGCTTCCGCCTGTGACCAGCTCCATACCAGCGGATATTTAACGATATTTTTCTGCTTAATGATGCGCGCATCATCCATCACCTGCTGCCAGGTTTGCGGCAGATCTTTGATGCCGGCTTTTTCCAGCATCGCTTTGTTGTAGTAGAGATATTTGGTGTCGAGGATCCACGGCATGCCCAGTGTTTTGCCTTTGAACACCACGGTGTTCATTGCGCCGGGGAAGATTTTCTCTTTTTCATCTGCGCTGATACGGCTGCTGACATCCTGCAGCAGGTCGAACTTGCTGAATTCCGCCGGCCAGATGGCATCAAACAGCACCACATCGTAACCGTTGCCGCCCGCGCCGCGTGCCGCGACGATCTTATCGTGCAGCGCTTCGTAAGGAACAAACTCGAGATTGACCTGCACGTCCGGGTGCGCTGTCTGAAACGCCTGCGTCATGGCGCGGATATCGTTTTCACTGTAGGCCGCCTGCGTCATAAACAGGGCGTTAAGCGTAGTGGTAGCCGCTGCCGCGCTGCCCGCGCAGGCGAATAGTACGGCGGCAAAACAACCTTTCATCTGATTTTTCATTGCGTTCTCGCCTTCATGCAGTAGAGGGTGTTTAATTAAATCAATTTGATTGATTTAATATCGCGCACAGATTGCCAGCGCGCAGTGGCTGACAGCAGTGAGCTAAAGCAAGGGACGTGCCAGGGCAGAAAACAACGCTGCCATCCGACACTACTTTGCACAGATTTTTGCCGCTGTCAGGTAAACAGGTTGTAAAATGTGTGGCCGATAATAGATATTGAGGCGGCGGTCCGCAGCAGTGGTTAAAAGAGGGAAGCGAGCAGGATGAAAACGTCGGGAACCAATCTGGAACATGCGCGCGCGCATAATCGTCGGGTGATTATCGAAGCGATACGCCTGCACGGTGAGTTGACCCGTGCCGAGCTGGCGCGACTGACCGCGTTAACGCCGCAAACCGTCTCAAATATCGTCGCTGAACTTGAGCAGGCGGAGCTGCTCACCAGCCGCCAGCCGCGTAAGCAGGGCCGCGGTCAGCCGGCGATTCCGGTCACTCTGAATCCGGCCAGTGCGTTTTCCATCGGCATCCATCTCGACCATCAGACGCTACTGATTGTGCTGGTGGACCTGACCGGTGAAATCCATTTTCGCCGCCTTATTATGGTGCAAAAACCGCAGCCGGATGCCACATTAGCGCGCATAGCCGGGGTGCTGGCGGAGATCAAACAGCAGACCGGGCCGCGCTGGCAAAAAGTGCTGGGTATTGGTGTGGTGATGCCGGGGCCGTTTGGTGTGGAAGGTATCTCATCAATGGGGCCGACCACGCTGCACGGCTGGGAGGATGTCGATATCGCGGCGCGTCTCGCTGAGATGAGCGGACTGCCGGTGACGCTGGAGAATGATGCCACCGTCGCGGCGATTGGCGAACGCTTTCACGGCGTGGCGCGTCATCTTAATTCCTTTATTTATCTGTATATTGGCACGGGCCTGGGCGCGGGCATCATCATGGATGGCCATGTGTACAGCGGCCATGCGCACAACGCCGGTGAAGTGGGGCATGTGGTGGTTGAACCTGGTGGACGTGAGTGTTACTGCGGCAATCACGGCTGCCTGGAGCGTTATGTTTCGCTGCAGGCCGCTTACGAATTCTGCGGACTGGACCCGATGAGCGCGCTGCCGGAAGATTTACTGCAGGTTGACCCGGCGCTGTTTGATCGCTGGATTGATACCGTGCTTACGCCGCTGCGCCAGGGTATAAACATGCTGGAGTGTATCTTTGATGCCGAGAGCGTAATTATCGGCGGCATGATGCCTGCGGTGTTGCTGGATAAAATTATCCAGCGCCTGCCGCCGCTCTACCAATCGGTGCGCGGCCGCTATCTGACCGGCACGCGACTGAAGACCGGCATGACCGGCAGCGACACCGCCGCCCTCGGCGCAGCGGCTCTGCCAATTTTTGATGAGTTTAATCCGCAGTTCCAGGTGCTGATGAAGTGAAAAACGCGGCCAGCATTTTACCGCATCACCCAGTGTCCGGCGCTCACTTCCTGATAATGCCGTGTTTCCGGCACAAATCCATTGGCACGCACCGGGCTCTTCAGCTCGCTGACGTCCACGTGCCGTTTTAAATGGCGGCGCGCCGGATCGGGCACCGGTACCGACGCGAGCAGTTTTTGTGTGTAAGGGTGCTGCGGATTCTCAAAAATAGCCGCGCGCGGACCAATCTCAACAATCTCTCCCAGCAGCATCACCGCCACACGATGGCTGATGCGCTCCACTACCGCCATATCGTGTGAGATAAACAGATACGACAGATTCAGGCTGTGTTGCAGATCGAGCAGCAGATTGATGATCTGCGCTTTCACGGTTACATCAAGGGCGGAAACCGACTCGTCGGCAATGATCATTTTCGGATCGAGCATCAGCGCACGGGCAATGCAGATGCGCTGACGCTGGCCGCCGGAAAATTCGTGCGGATAGCGTTTCAGCATGGTTGCGGGCAGGCCAACGCGCGTCATCAGTTCGGCCGCTTTGCTCTGTGCAGCGGCCTTACTGCCCAGCCGATGCTGTAAAAAAGGTTCGGTGAGGGCTTCCAGGACCGACATACGCGGGTTAAGGCTGGCAAACGGATCCTGAAAAATCATCTGCATGGCGCAGCGCAGCTTGCGCAGTTCTTGCCGGGAGAGGGCGAGCACGTCGCTGCCGTCAAAAGCAATCTGCCCGGAGGCCGGCTGCACCAGCCGCGTCAGCGAGCGGCCGGTGGTGGATTTGCCACAGCCGGATTCGCCGACCAGCGACAAGGTTTCACCCGGCAGCAAATCAAACGAGATATTCTCCACGGCGTGCACCGCACCGGTTTTACGGCTGAACAGCCCTTCGTGAATGCTGAAGCGCGTGCTGAGGTTCTTCACCGACAGCAGCGGCGTTTGCCCTTGTGGCGTCTGCCGCCCCTGCGCCACCGGCGCTTCGCCGTTGAGCGCAAACTTACGCGGTCCATCGATGCCGCGCATGGCACCCAGCTGCGGCACGGTTGCAATCAGCGTGCGGGTATACTCTGCCGCCGGGGCTGAAAAAATCGCGGCGGTGCTGCCGCTTTCCACCATCGCGCCCTGATACATCACCAGCGTTCGGTCGGCGACTTCTGCCACCACGCCCATATCGTGGGTGATGAACAGCACAGCGGTGCCTTCCTCCTCCTGCAGGGTCTTGATCAGGTCAAGGATTTGCCCCTGAATCGTGACGTCGAGCGCCGTGGTCGGCTCGTCGGCAATCAGCAGTTTTGGGCGCAGCGCCAGCGCCATGGCGATCATCACGCGCTGACGCATGCCGCCGGAAAAGTGGTGCGGGTAATCATTGAAGCGTTTGACCGCGTTGGGAATACGCACTTTTTCCAGCAGCCGGATGGTCTCTTCGCGGGCGGCACGTGCGCTGATTTTGCGGTGCGCGATCAGCGCCTCAGCAATCTGGTGACCGATAGTGAACGACGGATTAAGGCTGGTCATCGGCTCCTGGGATATCATCGCGATGGCATTGCCGCGGATATCGCGCATTGCACGTTCGCTCAGCGTGAGCAAGTCCACGCCGTTCAGCAGCACTTTGCCGCTGATACGTGCGTGACGGCTATTCAGCAGGCGCATGATCGCCATCGAGGTAACGCTTTTGCCTGAGCCCGACTCACCGACGATCGCCAGCGTTTCACCGGCCCCGAGGGTAAAAGAGACGTTTTTCACCACCTCACGCCAGCGGTCATCGCTGCGAAACGCGACGGTGAGATTTTCGATGCTCAGCACCGGCGGGTCAGCGCGATTCATTGTGCCGCCACAAAGCGCGCCGAGCGGGTGCTGACCGGCACAAAGGTAAAATCGGTATCGAACGGATAAGCCGGCTGCAGCTTGCGTTTCCGCACCAGCCGTTCAACGTACTGATCGACCACACCTTCCGACAGCGCCATCAGGTTGGGATTGGCAATCGGCGCCAGCTCAGGCGACAGGTAACCGGATTTTACCACCACAATTTTTGCCTGGCGCGGATCGAGTCCGAGCAGGGCGAAATCCGCCAGGTTGTGATAAGGACGACGCCGATCGGCAACCACCACGGTGATGCCTGCAATCTTCAGCAGCGCCTGGCGGGCAACCGAACGGGCATCATCACTCAGCAGCAGCACGTCAAACTCGCCGCTGACTTTGCCGCCGGCAGGATCCAGCGTGGCACCGATAGTCAGGGACAGTCGGGCGCCGACGCCCGCGGCGAAGGCCGCCTCCGTGGCCGGTTTATCGGTAATGCCGGCAACGATGACATCCTGCGCATTTTGCCGCAGCAGTTCGGCCAGTACATCGGCCCGATCGCCCACGCCGCCGCCGGTCGGGTTGTCACCGGAGTCGGCGAGAATCACCGGTCCGCCAGGGCTGGAAATCGCCATGCGTACGCACTCTTCAGTACTGCCGGTCACGCAGCCAAACACAAATTGCTCTCGCGCCTGCCAGTAAGCCAGCGCCAGTTTGGCCGCCTGCTCAGACAGCACATCGGCATCGGTACCGGTCATGATGGCGGCCGCCGTGGCGCGTGGCTCATCCGCCCAGACATAGCCAACCATCAGCGAAGCATCCCAGATATGTTCAAGTGCGTTAATCCCGGGCAGGCTGGCGTAAAGGCTTTTGGCCGGTTCATCTTCCGTGCTGGTGCGCTCGCCTGGCAGCACCACGGGGATCGGTGCCCACACCACACCCGGTCGGATGCCGCTTTGCAGGCTATTGACCAGCATTGAGACGGAGCGGCGCATGGTCTCTTCCACATCGATATGCGGTGCCGTGCGGTAGGTTGAAAACATATCGATCGCGTCGATGATGCGCTGCGAGACATTGCCGTGCAGATCGTAGCTGACGCTAATCGGACAATCGGGCCCGACCAGCTCGCGCGTCGCGCTAATCCAGTCGCCTTCCGCGTCTTCCATCCCTTCGACATATACCGCGCCGTGCATCGCCAGGTAAACGCCATCCACGGGCAAATACGCCTCAAGCCGACGGAGAAACTCCTGTTTGAAGGCATCATAGGTCACACGTGCTACCGGCCCACCGGCAATGGCGCGGGCGTGAAAGGTCGGCAGAAATTCGGCCGCGTAATCCTGCAGAAAGGCGAAATAGGGATTGGTCGTCATCGCTTCACCCCGCACGATGCGGAAATCGTCGGCGTAATTGAGCACCGGATTCCAGGTACTGCATTCAGTATGAATTCCACCATAGGCAATGCGCATAACAGACTCCGCTAGTCGGGTAAGTGAACGATAAAACGGTAAGCCGCCACACTGGCTGCGGCGCGGGCCCAGCTCAACTGATCAATCGCCATGCTGGCGATGGGCGTCTTGCCCATGATTGAAGGCAACACGTGACTATCTACCGCCTGCATCACCACGGTTCTGAGCAGGCCGTCGAACGCATCCGGCTGATGGGCGATGATAATCATCTCCGGATCGTTCATCTGAATGATATTGGCGATGGCGAGGCCAAGTGCGTCACCTGCCTGGTGCAGAATGGCGATCGCGGCGCTATTGCCTTTTACCGCCAGCGCTTCCAGTTCGGCAACGCTGGTGCAGGGCAGCTGTTTGTCACGCATGCTTTCACGCATCGCAGTGAGCGACGCCAGCGTATCAAGGCAGCCGCGTTTGCCGCAGCGGCACGGACGCCCGCCTGGCTCTACGGTACAGTGAGCAATTTCACCGGCCCCACCGTGCGCGCCGCGGTGCAGCTGTCCCTGAAAGAAGTGCGCGGAGCCAATGCCGTCGCCGTGGGAAATCAGGGTGAAATTCCGTGCCTTTTTCGCCACGCCGAAAATCTTTTCGCTGACCGCCAGAGCTTTGGCATCGTTTTCCAGTGATACCTCCAGACCGGTTTGCGCGTTAAGCAGTGCCGCCAGCGGGACGTTTTTCCAGCCCAGCAGGGCAGACTGGACGCACACCGCCTGGTTTTCATCCACAAAGCCGGAAAGCGTGACGCCCAGCCCGATGAGCTGATCGGCGGAGATGCCTTTTTGTGCAAGCAGGCCGGGAATGGCGGCGGCCAGCGCACCAGCCAGCAGCGCAGGATCGGGATTCAGCGGCATGTGGGTACTGGCCAGGATGCGGCCGTGCATATCTGTCAGCACCAGATACACATCGTCACCGAGCAACGACGCACCGAGAAAATAAGCGCTGTCGGCACGCATTTTTAATAACACCGAAGGCCGACCCTGACCGTTACTTTCCGGAATGCTCTCTTCAAGCAGTCCTGCGCTAAGCATCTCTTTGATTAATGTGCTGATTGCGGCTTTACTCAGCTTCATTTTTTCCGCAATTGCCGTGCGGCTCATGCCATGCGAAGCAATTAATAAACGCAGAATTTGTTGCTGATGAGCATTAAGCATCCGGGTTCTCACGGCATAGGCTGTATCTGGCCGACAATAATCAGCGGTGAAAACAAATTCAAGCGCATTTAGTTTATTTTCTGAATGCAGATCGAATTATAAGTAAAATATATGAACTGACATATTGGCTTTTGTTTGCAGAGTGTGCCTTATATAGCGTCGAGCCCGTTCTTCTGCTGCCGTTAACACAACCAATGCGTATGGCAGGCGATGGCGTGCATTGACGGTCAGTTGCCTGCCGGGCAATGACTCTTCACTCTTTGTCACTGATTCACTGAGGCCTTCATGCAAAGCACACTCAAGCATTTCAGGGTACTGACACTTGCCGCGGGTATTCTGGCGTCGTTTTCCAGCGCATCGGTTTTGGCTGCTCAGCTGGTCATTATGCAAAACGAACCGCCGCGCAGCATGGACCCGGGCAATCAGACCGCGACCTTTACCGGCACGGTGCTGGACCCGATGTATGAAGGCCTGACGCGGCTCGGTGACGATGGCAAAATCATGCCGGCCCTGGCGCTCTCCTGGCATGCCGACGACAGCGGACTGCACTGGGAATTTACGCTGCGTCCCAACGTTAAATTCCACGATGGCATGCCATTTAATGCCGATGCGGTCGTTGAAAACTTTCAGCGTCATCTGGATACGAAGCGCGGTCTCGCCGGAAGTGGGAAAATTCGCACCTTTATTCAGGACGTGCAGAAAAAAGATGACTTAACCGTCACCTTTACACTGAAGAAAATTAATCCGGCGTTTTTAACCGTGCTGGCCTCCGGTCCGGGATTAATGGTAAGTCCACAAGCTGACAAAGCCGGCACGATCAATAATAAAGCCGACGGTACCGGGCCCTATAAACTGGCGCAGTATAAATCCGGTGAATTTGTCCTGGAGCAGAAGAATCCGGACTATTGGGGCAAGTCTGCCGGGCCGGACGAAATAAAATGGACCTGGAGCAGTGAGCCGTCAGTGATGAATATGGCGCTGCAATCCGGTCAGGTCGATATTATTAACCCGGTGCCGCCGCAATTTGCCGGCATGTTAAAAAATAATCCCGGCGTGCAGTTAAAACAGTCGCCGGGCGCGGCGGTATTCTGGATCGATCTCAATACACAGAGTAAAGCCCTCAGCGATGTCAGAGTACGCCAGGCGCTGAACTTCGCGACCGACCAGCAGGCGCTGGTAAAAGCGGTGATGTTTGGTTATGCGCAGCCGGCCAATTCCCCGCTGGCGCCGGTCGATGCCAACTACGACAAAGCGTTGCATGACTATCCGTACGATGTGCAGAAAGCCAAAGACCTGCTTAAGGCAGCGGGCTATGCCGACGGCTTCGCCATGTCGATTGCCGTGCAGGCACCCGACGCACGCACCGCGCAGGTTCTGCAGGGTATGTGGAGCAAAATTGGCGTCAAACTCAGCGTGCGCCAGATGGAGAGCGGCGTATGGGCCAAAGCGGCGTTTGCCGATGCCAAAGAGAAAGCCGCGCAGGGTACGGACGCGGTGCTGGCGTCCTGGTCCTCGGGCCTGTACGGCTCGGATCTGCAGTTGCGTCCGCTGTATCACAGCAGCAGCTTTGCGCCCGGCGGGGCTAACCTCGGCTTCTTCAGCGACAAACGTACCGATGAGCTAATCGACAGCGCCGCCTCCACGCTCGACGATGCCCAGCGCAAAGCGCTCTATTTCCAGGCACAGCAGCAGATCAGCGGACTCGCCCCGCAGGTGCTGCTCTACTATCAGGACGATCTGTATGCGACGCGCAAAAATATCAGTGGCGTGACGATGCAACCGGGCGGCCAGATTGTGGTCCGTGATGCCGTGAAAAAATAGTGCTGATGGCTGATTGATATGAAAGCGTATGTCGCAAAAAAGGTGCTCTCGCTGCCGTTAATTATCTTCGGTGTGTCGATCATCGTGTTTATCGCCATCCGCGCGCTGCCGGGCGATCCGGCACGCCTGATGGCCGGCCCGGAAGCGCCGCAGGAAGCGGTGGACAGTATGCGCGTGCGGCTCGGGCTGGATCAGCCTTTGCCGCTGCAATACGTCAGGTTTGCCGGTGAAGCGCTGCATGGCAATCTCGGGCTGTCGCTGCAGTCGCAGCGTCCGGTGATGACCGAAATCAGCGAGCGCCTGCCGTACACGCTGTCGCTGGCGGCGCTGGCGTACCTGCTGGCGATTGCCATCGGCGTGCCGGCGGGCATGACCGGGGCCATTTACCGGCAGCGCATTCCCGATCAGATCGTCATGGTACTGACCATTGCCGGTGCCTCGATTGCGAATTTCTGGCTGGCGTTGCTGGCGATGAACTACTTTGCGGTACAGCTCGGCTGGCTGCCGCTACTCGGCGCTGATTCGTGGCGCAACTATGTGATGCCGACCGTGACGCTGGCGATTCTCCCGATGGCGATGATTGCGCGGATGACGCGCTCCAGCATGCTGGATGTGCTGAGTCAGGACTACATCCGTACCGCCAGAGCCAAAGGATTATCATCGGCCAGCGTTAACTGGAAACACGCGCTGCGCAATGCGCTGATACCGATTGTCACCATCGTCGCACTGAATTTTGGCAGCCTGATCGGGGGGGCAGTGGTCACTGAGTCGGTGTTTAACTGGCCGGGTATTGGCCGCCTGCTGGTGGATTCGGTGAAATACCGCGATTATCCGGTGATTCAGGGCGTAACGTTAGTGGCGGTAACCGGCGTGGTGTTGATGAATCTGGTGGGTGAGATAGTGATTGGCCTGCTCAACCCGAAAATAAGGTTCGACTGATGAACAGTTTCGACACGTCTCTCCAGCCGCCGCCCGCGCGCCGCCGCCGCCAGATCGTGAGGTTTTTGCTTGGCAACCCTTCCATCACGACCGGAGGCGGGCTGGTGCTGCTGGTGGTGCTGGCTGCCCTTTTCGCACCGCTGATCACTCACTGGGATCCCATCGAGCAGGATCTGTTGAACACGTTGCAGGCGCCTTCCGCTGCCCACTGGTTCGGCACCGATGATTACGGCCGCGATATTTTTGCCCGCGTCATCTATGGCGCGCGCATCACGCTGTTTGAGGTGAGTCTCAGCGTGGCCATCTCGATGGCGATCGGCATTCCTCTGGGCATCATCTCGGGGCTGGCCGGACGCAAAATTGATGCGCTGATCATGTGGCTGATGGATATTATTTTCGCCTTCCCCGGCATCGTACTGGCGATTCTGATTGTCAGCGTGCTCGGCGAGGGGCTGACAAACATGCTGATCGCCATTTCGTTGTTCTCGATCCCGGTGTATGCACGTCTGAGTCGCAACCTGACGCTGGGACTAAAAAATATGGAGTATATCGAAGCGGCGCATATGCTTGGCGTGCGATACCCGCGCATTATCACGCACTATATTCTGCGCAACGCCATTGGCCCGCTGATTGTGCAGTCGACGCTAACGGCTGGTGCGGTGGTGCTTTCTGCCGCCAGTCTGTCGTTTCTCGGACTGGGCGTGCAGCCGCCGATGCCGGAGTGGGGCACCATGATGAGCGATGGCCGCAACTTTCTCGGGCTAAATATTTACGTCTCCCTATTTCCCGGACTGGCGATTTTGATTACCGTGCTCGGTTTTAATGTGCTGGGCGACGGCCTGCGCGATGTAATGGATAAACGTTTATGACTCACCCGCACTCAACCGTGATCTGCCTCGATTTGGGCGGCTCCTTTATCAAGCTTGGCGTGATGGATGCGCAGGATCGGCTAACGCTGCTCGATCAGCAAAAAATCCCGGCGACGGACTGGCAGGCATTTTGCGCCAGAGTCAGCGAGATGATCGCCGGGCAGCATAACCATTTCAGCAGCCAGGCGGCTGTCGCCATCTCTACGGCGGGCATTGTGGCACCGCAAACCGGCGAAATGTTTGCCAGCAACATCCCGGCTTTTCACCGGCGTAATCTGGCGCGGGAACTGGGTGAGGTGCTGCAGCGGCCGGTGATCGCGCACAACGACGCCGACTGCTTTGCCCTGGCGGAGGCGCTGGCCGGCAGCGGCAAAGGGCACAAAGTGGTGTTTGGCGCGATCCTCGGTTCCGGCGTGGGCGGTGGTCTGGTGGCGGACGGCCGCGTTATCACCGGACAAAACGGCCTGACCGGCGAATGGGGCCACGGGCCGATTACCCTCACGGAAGTGACGCTGGCGCATCGTCGCGTGCGCGTGCCGCGCCAGGCGTGCCCGTGTGGCCAGACAGGGTGTCTGGACACCTACGGCGGCGCACGCGGACTGGAAACGCTGCATCAGGTATTGCACGCTGAAAGCGCCAGCAGCGTGGAAATCATTGCCCGCTGGCAGCAGGCAGAAGCGCGGGCGCAGCAGACGATAGAAGCCTGGCTGCAACTGGTGAGCGAGCCGCTCGCCTACACCATTAACATTACCGGCGCATCGCGGGTGGCGGTAGGCGGCGGCCTGGCTTCGGTCACCCCGCTGATTACTGCGCTTAATGATGCGGTGCAGCGCTGCGTGTTGCGCAGCACAGCGCATGCGCTGGTGGTGCCGGGCGAGTTTGCCCATCAGGGCGGCATGGTGGGCGCGGCGCTGCTGGCGCGGCAGGCGCTCAGCGCGTCCTGAGCTTTTGCCCTTTCGCCCGTTGCTGGCGCTTTTCGGTTACCGTGTTGCGCTCAAGACTTCGTTGAACCCGATTCAACCTTAAATGCGCTAAGCTTGACGCGCTAAAACCCGCAGCAAAGAGGCTGGTGAACAGACACTGTCGCCAGCCTCTTTGCTGTTTTTTTCACCTGCGGTACGGAAAAAAACATGTCATCAGTACAACCTCAACTCTCTCAGCTCCCGGACGAGGCCTCGCTGCCGCGTCACAGCGTGCCAAAAGCGCTGTTCGCGCTGGGCACCGGTGGATTTGCCATCGGCACCGGTGAATTTGTCATCATGGGCCTGCTGCCCGATGCGGCGAAAGGCCTGAACGTCACCATTCCTGAGGCCGGCCATCTCATCAGCATTTATGCCCTCGGCGTAGTGATTGGCGCGCCGCTGCTGGCTATTCTCGGCGCGCGGGCTTCACGGCGTAATTTCCTGATGACGCTAATGGGCCTGTTTGCGCTGGGTAATCTGCTGAGCGCTGTCGTGCCGGGCTACCCTGCGATGCTGGTGGCCCGTTTTCTGGCGGGCTTTCCGCACGGCACCTTCTTTGGCGTTGCGGCGCTGGTAGCGGCAGGACTGGTGGAGCGCGCGCGGCGCGCGCAGGCGGTGTCGATGGTGTTGCTGGGATTAACCATCGCCAATCTGATTGGCGTACCTGCCGTTACCGCCATCGGCCAGTGGTTTGGCTGGCGTGATGCGTTTGCCATTGTTGGCGGACTGGCGCTGCTGACGCTGCTACTTGTGTGGCTTTGGGTACCCAAAGTGGCCGGTGATAAGCAGGCCAGTCCACTGCGCGAACTCTCGGCGCTGACGCGCAAGCAGGTCTTGCTGACGCTGGCGATTGGCGCGATTGGCAGCGGCGGCATGTTCTCGGTATTCAGTTACGTTAAACCCACCATGATGGAACTGGCCCACCTGCCGGAAAATCTGGTACCGGCGATACTGGCGCTGTTTGGTCTTGGCATGATTATCGGCAATCTTGTCGGGGGACGTCTGGCCGATCGCGGGCTGGAGAAAACCATCCGCATTATACTGGTGTGGTCGCTGCTGGTATTGAGCGCGTTTGTGTTCGCGGCGCATTATGCGCTGGCGGGCGCGCTTAACGTGATGCTGGTCGGTACCATGGTGGCGCTGGGAAGCGTGCTACAAATCCGCCTGATGGACGTGGCCGGTGATGCACAAACCCTGGCGGCCGCACTTAATCACTCAGCGTTTAACATTGCCAACGCGCTGGGGGCGTGGCTCGGCGGCATCACCATTTCCGCCGGGCTGGGCTGGCAGTCCACCGGCTGGGTTGGGGCCATTCTGTCCGTGCTGGGGCTGCTGATTCATGCCGTTGCGGTGCGCGATGCGCGCCGGACGCCGGCGCTCGCCATAAAATAATTTTTACCGCGCGGGAATAAACGCCGCGCTGGTTCGTCTTATGCCCACTTTTCCTTACTGAGTTGGCTAAGATGAACTTTAAACCTACGGTCAGACATCTGCCGTTGTTACTGCTGGTGGTCATTATTCCCGGATTACTGCTGGTGCTGTTTCTTGCTGCAGGCGGCTGGCTGACGCCGCAGCGCCTCAGTGCGCAAAGTCTGGTGCAGTCGCTGCAGCAAAACAGCGGTGTGCATCCGGGGTACCGGCGCAATCATGCCAAGGGCGTGTGTGTTACCGGTGATTTTACCTCCAGCGGCAACGCGGCGTTTCTGTCACGCGCCAGCGTTTTCCAGCCGGGTACGGTGCCGGTGATTGGCCGCTTTGCCATTGCCGGCGGTAATCCGCACGCGCCGGATTATGGCGTGCCGGTGCGCAGCCTGGCGCTGGAATTTCAGCTGCCGCACGGCGAGCAGTGGCGTACCGGCATGAACGCGCTGCCGTTTTTCCCGGTCAGTACGCCGCAGGCTTTTTACGATCAGCAACAGGCCAGTCGACCGCTGCCGCAGACTGGCAAACCTGATGCGCAAAAGCTGATGGCGTTTACCGTTGCCCATCCCGAAGTTAAACCGTTCTTTGCCTGGGTGAAAACCCATGTACTGGCCGCCAGCTGGGCGCAGGAGCAGTACAACAGTCTGAATGCCTTCCGCTTTACCAATGCGCAGGGGGAAACGCGCTTTGTGCGCTGGAGTCTGGTGCCGCGTACGCCATGGCAGCCGATCAGCGCCGCTCAGCAGCAGCAGCCGGATTATCTGCAGAGCGACCTGCACGACCGGCTGGCGACCGCACCGCTGAAGTGGGATCTGGTGATCAGCGTGGCTCAGCCCGGCGATGCGGTGAACGATGCCAGCAAGGTGTGGCCAGCCGATCGGCAGCAGGTTGTCGCCGGTACGCTGACGCTGCGCGACAGCAGCCCGCAACAGTGCGGCAGCTGCAATGACATCAATTACGATCCGCTGATTCTGCCGCAGGGCATCAGCGGTTCGGACGATCCGCTGCTCAACGCGCGCTCCGCCGCTTACGCGAAATCTTTCAATCTGCGCACGGCTGAACAGGCGCGCCAGCAGGAGAAAAAATCATGAGTCATCAGACAACCCTGTTTCATCCGCTGCTGCGCATCGTACACTGGTTGATGGCGCTGGCCGTGCTGACCATGCTATTTATCGGCGTGGCGATGGTGGCGGATATCTCGGCTGCCCATTCGCTGCTGCTGGCGATACACAAACCGCTCGGCGTGGCGATCGCGTTGCTGGTGGTCGTGCGTATCGGGCTGCGGCGTTACTATGGTGTGCCCGCGATGCCCGCGTCGGTGCCGGGCTGGCAGCAAACGGTGGCACATTTGACCCATCTGGCGCTCTATTTACTGATGCTGGCGCAACCACTGGTAGGCTGGGCGATGCTGTCGGCAGGCGGGTTTCCGGTGACAATTGGCGAGGGGCTGGTGCTGCCGCCGCTGCTGCCGGTTAGCGTGGAAAGTTATGCCGTGCTGCGCCCGTTACACTCGCTGCTGGCGTTTAGCCTGTTCGCGCTGATCCTGGCCCATCTGGCTGCCGCGCTGCTGCATGGTCTGATTTTACGTGATGGCGTGCTGAGTAGCATGACCGGCCTGCGCCGGGTGCGAGAGCAAAAATAATGTCTGCATTGAGCGATGACGAAATCCGCACATTACTGCCGCATTTGCAGCGTTTTGCGCTGGGGCTGACGCGTGAGCGCATGGCCGCTGAGGATCTGGTACAGAACACGCTGGTCAAAGCACTGGACGCGGCGCGCGATGACACGCGCAGTCTGCGTGCCTGGCTGTTTTCCATTCTCTGGCATCAGTTCATTGATGGCGAACGCCGCCGCAAGCGCTGGCAGGCGATTATGACGCTGTTCAGCCGCGCCGAGCCCTTTGCCGAGTCGGCTGAGCATCACGCCATCGCCGATGAGATGCTGGCGCTGTTCGCCCGTCTGCCGGCTGACAGTCGCGCATTGCTGCTTTTAGTCAACGTTGAAGGCATGCGTTATCAGGAAGCGGCTGACACGCTGGAGATTCCGCTGGGCACCGTGATGTCACGGTTGTCGCGGGCGCGCAAACAGTTGCAGCACATGACCGAAGGCCTGCCGGCCCCGGTGACGTTGAGGAGATTAAAATGAGTATCCCGCCCGATGAGAACCAGCTGCACGCCTGGCTGGATGGTGAACTGGATAGCGCCAGCCATCAGGCCATCAGCGCCTGGCTGGCGCAGCATCCTGACATCGCCGCTCAGGTAGAGGGCTGGCGTCAGGACAAGCTGCGCTTGCAACAAAGCCTGCAGCGCAACATGGCGCGAACCGCTTTTACGCCACTGCAGCCGGCACAGCTGCGCCAGCGGCGTGCGCGACAGCGTTATCAGCGGCTGGCGCTGGCCTGCTCGCTGGTGCTGGCGTTAGGGATCGGCAGTCTGTCCGGCTGGCAGATGACTGAACGCTTACAGAATCACCCGTTACCGATGGAGGATGCGGTACAGGCTTACCGGTTATTCGGCGATGGCGCGCAGCAGGCGACGATGGACATTAGCACCCATCAGACGACACAGCTGGCCAGCTGGCTGGGCCGCTATTTTATCAACGGTACGCTGCCGCCCAATCTGGAGCGCTTTGGCTATCAGCTCATCGGCGCGCGCCTGATGGCGAATGAGCATGGCGCCTCGGCGCTGGTGCTGTATCAGACCGCCAGCGGCACGCGCGTTGGCTGGTACATTCGTCCGCAAACCGTGCGGCTGGAAAAGGGGTCGCGCCAGGCGGACAACCTGGTGGCGCAATACTGGAGCGATCGCCATTATAACTATGCGCTGGTGAGCCCGATGAGCGGCGAAGCGGCACCGGCACTGCGTGCTGCGATAGGCAGCGAAGTGGGCTAATTCATTTGCCTGCCAGCTTTGCCTGCAGGAACGTCATAAATACCCGATTGATCTCGCTGCGCTGGCGATGCTGCGGATAAAGCGCATTCAGGTGCAGCGAGGCCGGATGCCAGTCATCCAGTACCGTCACCAGCTCACCTCGCGCCAGCGCCGGAGCCACGATAAACTCCGGCAGCAGGATCAGCCCCAGCCCGGCGACGGCCGCATCACGCAGCATTTCTCCGTTATTGCTGACCATTGGTCCCTGGACCGCCAGCACTTTACGCATGTCGCCCTGAAACAGCTCCCAGCCGGTCTGGCTTTCACGTCCATAGCGCAGGCAGAGATGCTGCAGCAGATCCTCCGGCTCACGCGGTGCGCCGGCGCCCTGCAGGTAGGCCGGGCTGGCGCAAATCACGCGGCGGAATTCGCCCAGCCGTTTGGCGATCAGGCTGGAGTCCGGCAGCGTGCCGATGCGGATCGCCATATCAAAACCTTCACCCACCATATCCACATGCCGATCGGCCAGTTCCACCTGGAACTGGATACCGGGATGCTGGCTCAGGAATTCGGCGATATAAGGGGAAAGATGGCTGATGCCGAACGACATCGGCACGCTGAGACGGAAACTGCCGCGCAGCACCTGACGACGACCGGACACCGCCAGTTCGGCTTCCTGCACATCATCCAGAATGCGCTGCGCATGCTGGGCAAACAGCTGGCCGTTGTCGGTAACAGACAGTTTGCGCGTGTTGCGATTCAGCAAACGCGCCCCGAGCGACTCTTCCAGCGCGGCGATGCGCCGGCTGACGTACTGCTTGGAGAGCATCAGCTGTTCAGCCGCAGCGGTAAAGTTGCCCGCTTTGATTACGGCGACGTAAATCCGGAGATCTTCAATCTGCATATTGTCCACTTATCTGTGACAGTCATTGTCATCCAGGCGCATTGTTGGGCAAATCAGTTTACGTATACTGGTCAGCAACGGGAAGGGCCTTCGCCCTCCAGCTAAAAATTTAAGGAGCAGACCATGATTGAACAACGACTGTCCGAACAACGTGGCTTAGGCGATCACGGCTGGCTGCATTCACGCCATACTTTTTCGTTTGCCAGCTACTGGGACCCACAACAGACCGGTTTCTCCGATCTGCTGGTGATTAACGATGATCAGGTAGCACCGGGTCGCGGTTTCGGTGCGCATCCGCACAACAACATGGAGATTATTTCCTACGTGCTGGAAGGCGCGCTGGAGCATAAAGATTCCATGGGTACCGGTTCGGTTATCGTGCCCGGTGACGTGCAGCTGATGAGCGCCGGCAGCGGCGTGACGCACAGCGAGTTTAACCATTCGAAACAGGATAATGTGCACTTCCTGCAGATCTGGATCGTGCCGGCAGAACGCGGTACCGAGCCAGGTTACCAGCAGGTGTCAGTGGCAGAAGCCGACAAACGCGGTCAGCTGCGCCTGATTGTTTCGCCACAAGGCGACAACGGCTCGCTGCGCGTACGTCAGGATATGCGTATTTACGCGGGACTGTTTGACGGTGCTGAGCAGCAGACGCTGGAACTGGCTAACGATCGCTATGCTTATATTCATGTGGCGCGCGGCAGCATTGAAGTGAATGGCGTGAGCTTTAAAGCCGGCGACGGCGCGCGCGTGCGCAATGAGACGGCGCTGCAGTTCGCTAACGGTAACAATGCTGAAGTGCTGGTGTTTGATTTACGACCAGTAGAAGTTAATCATCCGCAGCGTTAATTCATCGCGCGGTAAGTCATCGAGGCATGGCGTGAACCTTCACGCCATGCCTTTTTATTTGCCTTAAGGTACGAATAATAACCAGCACCTGACAGGTCCGGCATAAAATAGGAATTTTTACCTTCCACAAAAATGCAAAGCCCCTTAAATTTGCCTCCAGGATAAGCACGCTACGCCAGGTATTTGGCGGCTAAACAACAAACAAAGTTAACACTATTACATTCCATTAGAATTAATGGTAATGAGGATTTTGATGGTTTTAAAACGCAGCTTTAATATCGCAGTGGTATTGGTTTTAGCCTTTTCTGTAACGGCTTGTGGCATGTCTCATCGTGGCCGTAACACCGCCATTGGCGCTGGTGTAGGTGCGGTAGGCGGCGCCGTTCTGACCGGCGGCAGCACTTTCGGTACCCTCGGCGGCGCGGCTATCGGCGGCCTGATTGGTCACGAAGTCAGCCGTTAATTTCACCGTTACTCAGGATTTCGCCAGCGGGAATGCTGGCGAAATCATTTCACTTCATAACCCGCCGTCAATAGCCCCGCGTTGAAATATTCATCGGCCAGAAATTTCTTTATTTAATCCGGCCATCAATTATTACCGCTACCGCTTAAAAAATATTAATCGATCTGTAGCTGATGAATCATCAGAGCGGCGCGGGCGGCTTCTTTGCCTTTTTTAATAAAATGTTCGGTATAAAACGCTTCAATCGCGTCGACCGGCTGAAAATTGTGCGGAGTGAGTGATACCGAAAACACCGGAACATTGGTGGCGAGCTGCACATTCATCAGGCCATCGACGACGGCCTGAGCGACAAAGTCATGGCGATAGATGCCACCGTCGACCACCAGCGCGGCGCAGACAATCGCATCAAATTTGCCGGTTTCGGCCAAGCGTTTGGCCAGCAGCGGCATTTCAAACGCGCCGGGTACGTCATAGCTTTTTAATGTATTTTCGACGCCTTGTTCTGCCAGTTCCTGCTCAAAGCCCACCAGCGCGTTGTTCACGATCGCCTGATGCCATCCTGCTTTAATAAAAGCCACACGAAACTTATTCATAATGCTTCCATGATTAGCTGAAAAATTTATAAGTGAATAATAAAAAAGTCTTTTTTATCATCTGCCCGCTATCCGTCTGGTATACCATATGTTGCAATTTTGATCCACAACGCGGGCAGTGCGGTTAACGTGCTGCTTGACGCCAGCCAGCGCCTGCAATACAAATAGACGCGTCGGGGGAGTCTCGCCTGAGAGACTGAGAGGCTAATAGCGCACTGCGCGGCTTAGCGACCCTTTGAACCTGACCCAGTTGATACTGGCGTAGGAAGACTGACGGCTCATGTGCAAAGCCGTCTGGCGCAAAGGCGAGCCCGATCGCTGGCGTCGATTCCCTTCACCTGTATCTGCGGGTCTCAGTTATCACTGAGAGGCCGATGTGAATTTCCCAGATTATTTACCGGAACGTGATTCATGAGCCGCTGGAGCGTGCTCGGTAGCGGCGTGTCCGGGCTTTGTGTTGCCACGCTGCTGGCTGAGCGCGGCGAAACCGTTGAGGTCATTGACGATGAAGCGCGTCAGCCTGCCTCGTGGTTTGCTGGTGGCATGCTGGCGCCGTGGTGTGAAGCTGAAAGCGCGCCAGCCGACGTAATTACCCTCGGCCAGCATGCTGCGGCCTGGTGGCAAACGCGCGTCAGCAGCGTGGTGCATCAGGGCACGTTAGTGCTGGCACCACCGCGTGATAACCCGGAGTTAAACCGCTTCGCGCGCATGACGACGGCGCATCAATGGGTTGATCCGGCGTCGCTCGAACCGGCGCTGGAAAACCGTTTTGCGCGCGGACTGTTTTTCCCGCGCGAAGCACATCTCGATCCGCGCCGCGCTCTGGCTGAACTGCGTGACAAACTGCTGCAGCGCGGCGTCCGCTTTGATGCGCGCCAGCCATCGGGCCGGATCATTGACTGTCGCGGTATCCATGCCAGAGCGCAGCTCTCCGGCCTGCGCGCGGTGCGCGGGGAAATGCTGATCCTGCAGAGTCATGAGGTGTCATTTTCCCGGCCGATTCGTCTGCTCCATCCGCGTTTTCCCTGTTATCTGGTGCCGCGTCGCGACGGCCACTTCATGCTCGGTGCCACCATGATCGAAAGCGACGATGCCAGCGCTATCAGCGCGCGCGCCATGATGGAACTGCTCAGCGCGGCCTATACCCTGCACCCGGCGCTGGCGGAAGCGCGCGTCATCGAAAGCGGCAGCGGTCTGCGTCCGGCATGGCCGGCTAATCTGCCGCAAATCCACTATCACAACGGTATTTTTTATCTTAACGGCATGTATCGTCACGGTTTTCTGCTGGCACCAATGATGGCAGAACAGCTGATGCAGCGCCTGTCCGGGGAGGTTAGCCATGAATATTCAGCTTAACGGCCGCATCATCAGCACTGAGGCCACCAGCCTCAGCGAATTGCTGATCGAACAGCAAATCGACGCGGCCTGTGTTGCCACCGCCTGCAATGGCGATTTTGTGCCGAAAAGTCAGTATGCCAGCCTGCAGTTACAGGAAGGCTGGCAGCTGGAAGTCCTGTCACCGATGCAGGGAGGCTGAGCGATGTTTTACGATTTTACGCCGCAGTCACGCTTGCTGCTCGGCACCGCAGGCTACCCTTCACCGGCGATTTTGCAGCAGGCGATCGCCGCATCCGGCAGTGAAATTATCACTGTCAGCCTGCGCCGCGAAGGCACGGCGGGCGCGGCTTTTCGCGAGCTGCTGACGGGCCTGAATGTGCGCGTGCTGCCCAATACCGCTGGCTGCCACACGGTCAAAGAGGCCGTCACCACCGCGCACATGGCGCGCGAATTGTTTAACACGCCGTGGATCAAGCTGGAAGTGATTGGTCATGCCGACACGCTGCAGCCCGATCCGTTCGCGCTGGTCGAAGCGGCACGCATTTTGTGCGCCGACGGCTTCCAGGTGTTTCCCTACACCACGGAAGATCTGATTGTCGGTGAAAAACTGCTGGCCGCCGGCTGTGAACTGCTGATGCCGTGGGGCGCGCCCATCGGCTCCGGCCAGGGACTGCGAAATATTGACGGGCTGCGGGCGATGCGTGCCTGGTTCAGCGATATTCCACTGATCATTGATGCTGGCATCGGCGCGCCGTCACAGGCAGCGCAGGCGATGGAGATGGGCTTCGATGCCATCCTGCTCAATACCGCCGTGGCGAAAGCGGGCGATCCGGTGGCGATGGCGCGCGCGTTCAGCCAGGCGATCGCCGCCGGGCAGGGCGCGCGCGAGGCCGGGCTGATGGAGAAGCGTGATATGGCCGTGGCCTCAACGCCGATCTTCGGCCTCGCTAACCTGAACTAAGGAGCGCGCAATGGAACGCTACCAACGCCAGATGAGGCTGCCGGAAATTGGCGTCGTCGGGCAGCAGAAACTGGCTCGCGCCCGCGTGCTGGTAGCCGGTGGCGGTGGGCTGGCCGCCACGTTGCTGCCTCAGCTGACGGGTGCGGGCGTCGGTCAGCTGTGTCTGTACGATGACGATCAGGTCGCGCTGCATAACCTGCATCGCCAGACGCTGTTCACCCTGCAGGATGTGGGGCGCAGCAAAGCTGTGGCGGCGCAGCAGGCTTTGCAGCAGCGTAATCCTGAGGTGCAAATCGACGCGGTGCCCGAGGCGCTGAGCGCCAGCAATATCGCGCAGGCGCTGGCGGAGTGCGATCTGGTGATTGATGCCGCCGATAACTTCGCGGTGACTTACCAACTGTCTGATGCCTGTTTCCAGGCGGGCATACCGCTGATCAGCGCCTCGGTGCTGGGTCGTCAGGGCTATGCTGGCGGTTTTTGCGGCGGCGCACCGAGTTATCGTGCGCTGTTTCCGCAGCTGCCTGCTTCCGCGGCTAACTGTAACACCGCTGGCGTGATGGGCCCGGCCGTGGCGGCGCTGGGGGCGATGCAGGCGCAGATGGCGCTCAGCGTACTGCTCGGCCTGCAACCCTCACCGCTCGGTTGCATGGTCAACTGTGACTTCGTCAGCTGGCACTTTCGTTCGTTCCGCTTTGATGCGGCACAGGAACCGGCCCAGCCCGGCGTGCCGTTTATTGATGCTCACCTGTTACAAACCGGAGACTGCATTGTGGAGCTGCGCAGCTGCGAAGAGGCGCCTGCCAGCGTGGCCGATCGGGTTGAGCGCGTATTGCCGCACGAACTGGACGCCTGGCAGCCACCGGCCGATCGCCGCATCGTACTGGTCTGCGCCAGCGGCATCCGGGCGGCGCAGGCGGCCAGCGCGCTGGCGCAGCGCGGCTTTAATCAGCTGGCGATTCTGGCGGCGCGCCGGCCATGACGCAGGACATCCGCTTTGACCAGGTGAGCTTTGCCTGGGGCGAAAAGCAGCTGTGCGATCGGCTCAATCTGCAACTGCGCGGCGGCAAAACCACGGTGCTGCTGGGCTGCAGCGGCATTGGTAAAAGCACGCTGCTGCGTCTGATGGCCGGCTTAGTGCAGCCGCAGCAGGGCAGCCTGAGCGGTATTGCGCAGCACGTGGCATGGATGGGGCAACAGGATCTGCTCTATCCGTGGCTGACGGTGCTGGAGAACGTGATGTTGACGGCGCGTCTGAGCGGTGCGAAGCCGGACCGCGTGCGGGCGCACCACTTGCTGGCACAGGTGGGACTGGAAGACGAGGCGCAAGCCGCGCCCTCCCAGCTCTCGGGTGGCATGCGGCAGCGGGTCGCGCTGGCGCGCACGCTGTATGCGCAGCGCGAGCTGGTGCTGATGGATGAGCCATTCGCCACGCTGGATGTCATGACCAAACACCAGCTGCAAACGCTGACCGCGACGCTGCTGCGCGGCAAAACGGTGCTGCTGGTGACCCACGATCCGCTGGAAGCCTGCCGTATGGCCGATGACATTCTGCTGTTGCACGGCCAGCCGCTGCAGGTGACGCACTGGGCTGTGCCGGCAGATACGGTGCCGCGCGCGCTCAATGATGCCGGACTGCTGCAGGCGCAGGCCGAACTCTTTTCCCGATTGAATTCCTATGAAAAAGCTGAGTAGTGGTATCTACCTGATCGCGGTGGTGCTGGGCGTGTGGCTGCTGGCGCGCCACAACGGCGTACCGGCATTTCTGCTGCCGGCACCGCAGGCGGTGCTGGAGGCTCTGTGGCAAAAGCGGCAGCTGCTCGCGCATCACGCAATGTATACGCTGGCGGAAATTGTGCTGGCGCTGCTACTGGGCGTCGGCGGCGGCGTGGTGCTGGCGGTACTGATGGCCTCCAGCCCGCTACTGCGTCGGGTGCTGTTTCCGCTGGTGACAGCCAGCCAGACCATCCCGGTATTTGCGCTGGCCCCGCTGCTGGTGCTGTGGCTGGGTTTTGGCATCGCGTCAAAAGTCGTGGTGGCGGCGCTGATTTTGTTTTTCCCGCTGTGCCTGTCGCTGTTCGACGGTTTATGCCGTACGCCTGCCGGCTGGCTGGAGCTGGCGCAAACGCTGTATCCCTCGCGCTGGCGAATTGTCTGGCGCGTACGCTGGCCGGCTGCGCTGCCGCAGTTTTTCGCCGGCCTGCAGATGGCGGTGGTGCTGGCACCCATTGGGGTGGTGATCGGCGAGTGGGTCGGTGCCAGCGAAGGGTTGGGCTACCTGATGATGCAATCCAACGCGCGGCTGGAAACGGCCACCAGTTTTGCCGCACTGCTGCTGTTAATGAGCCTGGCGCTGCTGCTCTCAGCGGCCGTGGCGCTGGTGCGTAAAAAATTTCTCTGGCAATCATACTAAGGAACTTGAGTGAATAGACTTCTTCGTGCCATCGCTTCGTTACTGCTGCTGGCCACCATCAACGCGCAGGCAGCCGAAAAGGTGCGGCTGCTGCTCGACTGGTTCATTAACCCTAACCACGCGGCGATCTTTGCCGCTCAGTACAGCGGGGCGTTTAAACAGCAGGGGCTGGATGTCGAGATGATCGCACCGGCGGATTCCACGTCGGTACCGCTGTTGCTGGCGGCAGGCAAGGCGGATCTGGCGATTAGCTATCAGCCGCAGCTCTATACGCTGGTGGACAAGCAGGTGCCGGTGATTCGGGTTGGCACCCTGATTAACCAGCCGCTGAACACCCTGACAGCGGTATCGGGCGATATTCACAGTATTAAAGACTTCGCCGGTAAATCGATTGGCTATGCGATTCCCGGCGCGGAAGATGTGGCTATCCGCAACATGCTGAAATCGCAGGGCGTCGACGTTAACAGCGTGAAACTGGTAAATCTGAATATGGACGCCGTCTCCGCGCTGCTGACGCATAAAATTGACGGCGCGCTGACCATTTTCCGTAACTACGAGCTGCTGGATTTGCAGGACAAAGGCGCAAAGCCGGTGTCGTTTAAACCGGAAGATTACGGCGTGCCGGCCTACGATGAGTTGATCATTCTGGCCAACAGCAACACAGCGGCAAACGATCCTCGCATCCCGGCATTTCTGCGTGGGCTGGATGCGGGCATCGCCTGGCTGCGCGCTCACCCGCAACAGGCGTGGCAGGCGTTCATTAAGCGTTACCCTGAACTGGATACGCCGCTCAATCATCAGGCCTGGCAGGCGACGCTGCCTTATTTTGCATCGCACAGTGCGGAATTCAATCAGGCGCGTTATCAGGCATTTGGTGAATATATGAAAGCCAACGGGCTGATCACCACCGTGGCGCCGCTGGCGCGCTATTCACTGTAATTCGTCCGCTTGCGCCGTTTTCCCGGGTCGGGAGAGCGGCGCGCGTTGACATTGCGTGCGGCCGGGGGACAAACGAAAACCCGCGTCCCCGGTTTTCGGAAAATACTGGATTTCTGTGACTGTTATCACTGCGCGGGTAACGCTAAAATAAATACTTCTCATTTAGCAGAAGGTTTTTCGTCACGATGTTTTCGCGTTTCACACTGGCCACGTTAACGGCCACACTCCTGCTCACCGGCTGCGCGCGTCATGCTGCCAGCGACAGCAGCGCTGATGCTGCCGCCGCAGAAGCCCCGGCTACTGCTTCCGCTCCGGTCGAAAACAACGACAGCGCTTCGCCGTTTGCCAGCGGACCGACCGTCATCAATGTCTCCCATCTGGTGACGCGCACCGACGATGGCTCATCCGTGTACGTGACGGTGGATGGGCAGGAAGCCGGACTGCTGCAAAAGGGCGAGAGTAAAGAGCTCCGCGTCCCGGCCGGTAAACACCAGATCGGCGGCTACGTGCAAACACTGTTTGGTTTTGGCAAAGTGACCATTCCTGCGGTCGATGTCACCACAGACACCAATGGCCCGAAAAACGTGGTCTATTCCGTTACGCGGCAAAAACCGCAGTTCAGCGAAAGCGCTGCCACGCCAAACAACTCCTGATTGACTGCGATGCGGGCCAGATGCTGCCCGACACTACTGCCCTCATTTGGTCGCCATCAATGGCGACCCTACATTGAAACTGCGTCGTTTTATGTAGGGTGCGCATTTATGCGCACCTGGTTACCCGGCAGCCATTAATGCTAATCCTGCACTGAAACCGTGTGATTTTAAATGTGGTGCGCATTAATGCGCATCTGCATAAATAATTGTTATTCAGCGCAAAGGCAAAGGCAAAGGCAAAGGCAAAGGCAAAGGCAAAGGCAAAGGCAAAGCGCAGCGCAATAAGCCATCAGTGCATCAGCGCATACACGACATCAATGGCGTTGATGACCAGGAAGAACAGGATAATGTGGGTGAGGGCATTAACGGACATCGCTTTGGGTTGAGACATCATCAGTCCTGAATAATTAACGTGAATACAGTGAAGTAACGTTAAATATTACCTGTTAAGAATAAGATTACTATGCTGTGCCACGGTTATCAGAGGTGCCGGACGGCTGCGTTCTCATGCGCGGATTCAGAAGGCACAGCATTTCATTTGCTTGCGGCCGCGCGTCCTTAATTTTAAAGATAAATCGCAGAGGCATTCGCCTGATGGTTGGCCCGGATTGCGTGGCTGATGGCGTCGAGGCGCAGCGGTGAGATTAAATCGCCGGTAAGATTTGCGCCGTCAGAGTGCGTAAATGTTCACGCAATAATTGATGTAAAGCGCGAATCGCCGGCGAGAATTGTTTGCGATGCGGGCAGATTAAATGCAGCGGCGTGCTTTCGCCTGGCAGCTGTGGCAGCACCCGTTCCAGCCGGCCGTGTCTGATATCGTTGCAGACATCAAGCCAGGATTTATAAGCAATCCCCATTCCGGCAATCGCCCAGCGGCGCGCCACTTCAGCGTCGTCGCACAGCAGCCGGCTTTTCACCGTAATCTGTCGCCGCATCCCTTCCTGCGGAAAAGTCCATTTATCATACACGTGACCGCCCATGACAAACGGCAGACAGTGATGCTGTGCCAGATCCTCGAGTTTTTCCGGACGGCCATGTCGATCGAGATAATCGGGTGCGGCGACCATCACACGGCGGTTTTCTTCCGCCAGCGGTAGCGCGACATAGCTGCTGTCCTCCAGCTTACCGTAGCGAATAGCGATATCCACCGGATCGCGGAACACGTCACTCACCTGATCGGAAAACGAGAGACGCAGCCCGAGCGCCGGATGCGCCCGGCAAAATTCTGTCAGCAGCGGCAGAATAATATGGCGGCCGATGTCAGACGGCAGAGCGATTTTCAGCTCGCCGCTCAGGGCATCGTCGTGGCTTTGCAGGCTTTCCGCTCCGGCGTGCATCAGCGCCAGCATCTCCTGCGCGAAAGGCAGATACTTTTCGCCTTCCGCCGTCAAACGCAGGCTGCGCGTCGATCGCGCAAACAGGCGGCGATCGAGATCGCGCTCCAGCCGCTGAATGGCGGCGCTGACCTGACCGGGCAGCAGGTTGGCTTCGCGCGCTGCGCGGGAAAAGCTGCCCAGCGCGGCAGAGCGCACAAACAGGGTGATATCTTCTAAACGAATCATCGACGTTCTCGCCATTATCGGGATTTTCACTCTACGAGTGAAAGTGTTGTCCTGCAACAGGCATTTTTCCCGGTGCGATGTCTGGCTATGCTGCTGTCAATACCCTGAAAATATTCACTCACCTGGAGCCTGTTGCATGAAAGCGATTGTTTATAGCCAAAACGGTTTACCGATTTCAGATGAAAATGCGTTGTATGAACTGGACGTGGCGAAACCGCAGCCAGGCGCACGCGATCTGCTGGTGAAAATCAGCGCGATTGCGGTTAACCCGGTTGATACCAAAGTGCGCGCTGGCGCCCCGACAGACACGCCGCGCATTCTCGGCTGGGATGCGGTGGGCGTGGTCGAGGCGGTGGGCAGCGATGTCACGCTGTTTCAGCCCGGCGATGAAGTTTACTACGCCGGCGACATCACACGCGCTGGCAGCTATGCCGAGTATGGACTGGTGGATGAACGCATCGCCGGACTCAAGCCGCGCACGCTGAGCGACGCCGATGCCGCCGCGCTGCCGCTGACGTCACTTACCGCGTGGGAACTGCTGTTCGATCGCCTGGAAATTGATGCTGCCGATGAAGGCACATTGCTGATCATCGGCGCGGGCGGCGGCGTGGGTTCGATGCTGACGCAGCTGGCGCGCAAACTGACCCGACTGACGGTAATTGGTACCGCCTCTCGCCCGGAAACCGCCGACTGGGTGCGCTCGCTGGGTGCCCATCATGTTATCGATCATCAGCGTCCGCTGGGTGAGCAGCTGGCAGCAATTGGCCATAACGAGGTGCGCTACGTGGCCTCACTGACCCATACCGACAGCTACTACCCGCAGTTGATCGATGTGCTGGCTCCGCAGGGCAAACTGGCGCTGATTGACGATCCGGAAACCCTGGATGCGGTGCCGCTGAAGCGCAAAGCCATCTCGCTGCACTGGGAACTGATGTTTACCCGCTCGCTGTTCCATACCGCCGATATGCAGCGCCAGCATCAGATTCTGCAGCAGGTAAGTCAGCTGATTGACGATCAAACCCTGCAGACCACCGCTGGCGAGCATCACGGCAGCATCAGCGCGGCCAACCTGCGTAAAGCGCATGCGTTGATTGAGAGCGGTCGCGCACGCGGCAAGATTGTCCTCAGCGGCTTTTAAGTCATTAAAACACGTAAGGTTAACCGTCCGTCAGCCCGGGCGGTTATGGTAGCGACTTTGCTATTTATCTGCGCTCCGGCGCAATCTTCAATCAGGAGACTCTCATGACCCTTAATGATGCGGTTGCCCGCCGTCACACCGTAAAAGCTTTCTCTGCGGGCAAAACGCTGCCGCAGCAGGAGATCGACACGCTGCTTAACCTGCTGCGCAACAGCCCGTCATCGGTTAACTCGCAGCCGTGGCACTTTGTTGTCGCGTCGACTGCGGAAGGGCGGGAAAAGATGGCGCAATCCACCAGCGGCGCGTTCATTTACAACAACCCTAAGGTGCTGAACGCCTCACACGTGATTGCGCTGTGCATGCGCACCGATCTGGATGAAGCGCACCTGCAAAATGTGCTGGCGCAGGAAGAGAAAGACGGGCGTTTTGCTAAACCCGAAGCCAAAGCCGGGCAGGATAAAAGCCGCCGCAGCTACGTGGATATGCACCGTTATGAGCTGCGCGACGTGCCGCAGTGGATGGAGAAACAGGTCTATCTGGCACTGGGCGGGCTGTTACTGGGCGCCGCGATGCTCGGCATTGATGCCACCCCGATGGAAGGCTTTGATGCGCGCGCACTTGACCAGGCGCTGGGCCTGCGTGAACAGGGCTTTACCAGCGTGGTGCTGGTTTCGCTTGGCTATCGCAGTGAGGAAGATTTCAACGCCACGCTGCCGAAATCGCGACTGCCGCAGGACGAAATTTTCACCTTTATCTAAGGGACTTAACCAGGTGCGCACCTGCGCGCTTAACGTGGGAACCGCAGGCAGAAACGGGTAATGCCGTGTTCGCTGCTCACCGTGCAACTGCCCTGATGCAGTTGCATGATGCCGCGCACGATCGACAGACCCAGTCCGCTGCCGCCCTGCTGGCGTGACGCATCGGCGCGCCAGAAGCGGTCAAAAAGGCGTGCCTGCTGCGCCTGACTTAGCGTCGGCCCCTGATTCTCCACCACCAAAAGCACGGCGTCTGGCTGCGGAATGCTGGAGACGTGAATGGTGCCGCCGCGCGTGCCGTAATGCAGCGCGTTAGCGATCAGATTCGCCAGCGCGCGCTGTAACAACTGTGGATCGGCGTGCAACTCGCTGTGAAGCGAGATGACAAGCTGCATGCCATGCTCTTCTGCCATACCCTCAAAATAGTCACTCAACCGCTCACCCAGCGGTGTCAGATCGATGCGTTGTCTGTCCAGCGCCTGGCTGGCGTCTGCGGCTTTGGCGAGAAACAGCATGTTATCAATCATCTTCGCCAGCCGCTCCAGCTCCGCATAATTGGAACCCAGCAGCGTTTGATACTCGCTGACGCTGCGCGGCTGGTTTAGCGCCACTTCCGTCTGGCCAAGCAGCGTGCCAATCGGCGTGCGCAGATCGTGTGCCATGTCCGCTGAGACCTGGCTAAGTTGCTGATAACCTTGCTCCAGCCGGCTCAGCATCTGGTTGAGCGCCGCCAGCAGCGGTTGCAGCTCGCCTGGCGCGCTGGTCAGTTCAATGCGATGCGACAGCCGCCGCACGTCGATCACCCCAGCTTCCGCCGCCAGCCGGCGCAGCGGCGTCAGGCCGCGGCGCACCAGCAGCACACTGATCGCGGCGACCAGCAGCGCCGCCAGCGCGGTGCACAGGATAATCTGGTGGCGATAGCCGGTGAGGGTCTGCGTGCGGTCGCTCATCAGGCGACCGGTGATGATTTCGATATGGCCACTGCCATCGCGCGTTGGCGTTAACGCGGCGGCGGCAATAAACGGCGTGCCGTCCGCCGCCTGCTGATGGTGGACCGATTGCAGGGTTAACGGCTGATCGGCGGCGACCGGCGTAATGGCTGGCACCGGACGCGCGCCAGGATTGATCACGATCAGCGGCGGCTGGCCGGGAAAGCGCAGCACCAGCAACGATTCGGTATTGCCCAGCATGTTGGCGAACAGCCGCGGCTTTTGCTGAATCAGCGTCAGCGCATCTTCATCGCGCAGCAGCGTGCGCATTTGATCGATGCGCGTCAGCAGGGCTGCGTCATCGCGCACGCCGATCTGCTTTGCCAGTGCGTGATACAGCGCCATGCCGCTGAGTGTAAAAATGACCACCACCGTAGCACTGAGCAGTAGCGAAAGGCGGACGGCGAGCGAGCGGGGTTTCATGTTTCAGCTTCGCAGCGATAACCGACACCGTGCACGGTATGAATTAATGGTCGGGTAAAAGGGCCGTCAATTTTCTGCCGCAGCCGTTTTACCGCCACATCCACTACGTTGGTGTCGCTGTCAAAATTCATATCCCAGACGCGCGACGCAATCACCGTGCGTGTCAGTACCTCGCCGGGATGCAGCAGAAACAGATGCAGCAGATTGAACTCTTTGTTGGTCAGGTCGATGCGCTGTCCGGCGCGCTCGACCCGGCGACGGGCAATATCCAGCTGCAGATCGGCCAGCGTCAGGATGTCGGGCAGCTTTTGCTGGCTGCCGCGTCGCAATTGGGTGCGCACGCGCGCCAGCAGCTCGGCAAAGGAGAAGGGCTTGACCAGATAGTCATCGGCACCCAGTTCCAGCCCTTTGATGCGATCTTCCACCGTGCCTTTGGCGGTGAGGAAAATCACCGGCGTTTGCAATTGCTTATCCAGCTGCGCCATCACCTCCCAGCCATTGATGCCGGGCATCATCACATCCAGCAGAATCAGATCGTAATGGTGCTCCTGCGCATAAAACAGCCCATCCTGACCGTTTTCCGCCACGTCGACGATAAAACCGGCCTCGGTCAATCCTTTGCGCATGTAATCACGCGCCCCGGCTTCATCTTCTATCACCAAAATTTTCATGCGATCTCCCGGCAGTGGCGGCCGCTTGCTGATGGCGGGCAGTATAACGCGGGTTAGCATAGAAAACCGAGGCTGACAGCGGCATGAGCCCCTGATGACAAATTCATGACAGAGCGTTAAGTAAAACTTAATGGCGCGACAAATTTCGCTAACTCATTAACATATATAAGAATTTGCTCTGCATTTTTGTGCGCTTTTGATGGTGGCGTCAGCGGCATCGTGTTAATACAAGGTTAAACCTGTGAGATAGCCTGCCGGAGAGCATCATGAAAAAGCGTTGGTCTTTAGCCTTACTGTTGTCACTCAGCGCCCTCAGCCAACTGGCTGCGGCGCAGCAGACGCTGCGTTTTGGCGTCGATCCCACTTTTCCACCGTTCGAATCCAAAGCCAGCGATGGCTCGCTGCAGGGTTTTGATATTGATCTGGGCAATGCCATCTGTGCGCAGGCCAAAGTGAAATGTCAGTGGGTGCCGATTGGCTTTGACGGCAGCATTCCGGCGCTGCAGGCGAAGAAATTTGACGCCATTCTGTCGGCGATGTCGATGACGGAGAAGCGCCGCGAGCAGGTGGCGTTCAGCGATATGCTGTATATCACGCCCAGCGCGCTGCTGACACCTGCCAATAGCACGCTGACGGCGGACATCAGCACGCTGCGCGGGAAGAATATCGGCGTCGCGCAGGGCACCATTCAGGAAACCTACGCCAAAACGAAATGGGCTCCGCAGGGCGTCAACGTGGTCTCGTATCCGAATCAGATGGAGATCTATCCGGATCTGGTAGCGGGTCGACTCGATGCCAGCCTGGCGAATGCGGTTTCGGCCGAGCAGGGCTTTCTCAACACGCCGGAAGGCAAGGGTTATGTCAATAAAGCCACGCTGGTGGATAAAGCATTATTGGGGAACGGCGTGGGTATCGGGCTGCGTAAAGGCGATACGGCCAATCTTACTTTAATTAACAATGCGCTGGCCGCGCTGCACAGCAACGGCACCTACGACCGGCTGGCGCAGAAGTACTTTAAGGTTAAGGTTTATCCCTAATCGCAGGGCGATCTGCCTTCATCACGCACAGGAAAATCATGTCTTTACTCCCTGATTATACCCAGCAGCGGGCGCGATTCCTGGCCGCTGTCACGCGCCAGCACGGCGCGCTGACTGCCTATCGCCATCCGCTGACCGCGCCCGACGGGGCTGCGCTGTACACCGACGTCGCGGTGATCGGCGATCCGGCGGCTCCCAAACGCATGCTGATTCTCTCCGGTACACACGGAGTGGAGGGCTATTACGGTTCAGACAGCCAGATCGCCTGGCTTGATAGCCTTGATGTCGCCGCGTTACCGCCCGACTGCGCCCTTGTGCTGGTCCATCTGCTAAATCCATGGGGCGCTGCGCATCTGCGGCGCGTCAATGAAGACAATATCGATCTCAACCGGAATTTCATCGATTTCAGCCAGCCCGCACCTGCTAATCCGCACTATGCGCTATGGCACGATCTGTACCACGGCGACCGCGCACATGCCGATCGGCTGCTGGCGGAGACACTGCAGCAGTCAGGCTGGCCGGCGCTGAAACGGGTAGTGGAAGCGGGCCAATATCAGGCAGCAGATGGCCTGTTTTATGGCGGGCAGCAGCCGGCCTGGTCGCACCGCATGCTGCACGCCATTGTCGAACAGCATCTGCGTCAGGCGCAGGTCATCCTGAGTTTCGACCTGCACACCGGTGCTGGCGCGTGGGGCCATCCGATGCTGCTGGCGATTGCTGAACAGCGCTATCCGGCGCATGACTGGGGCAAAACGTTATACGATGAGTGGCTGACGCTGCTGTTTACCGGCGCCGGGCGCGACAGCGACACCGGCGTGACCGCCACGGCAACGGGCTATGTCTCGCAGTTTCTGCTGACGTCGCTGCCTGACACGCAGCTGCTGCCATTGGTGGTGGAGTGCGGCACTTATCCGGGTGAGGAGATGCACCGCCGGGTGCGCGACGATCACTGGCTGCATCTGCAGGGCGATCCGGCAAGCCACGCCGGACGCGCGCTGAAGCAGCAGCTGGTGGAGGGGTTCTGGCCCGCCGATGAAGACTGGCGCGCCTTAACTGCGTTTCGTACCCGGCAGATTTTCCTGCGCGGCTGGCGCGCGCTGGTGGCTTACAACCGGCCGTAAAAGGTCATGCGCGCGGTTTCGGACAGCGCGATACCGGGCTGAGTGTTATAGGCCAGCACCGCCAGCATACGCGTGACATCGCCTTCGGTGGGCGTCACGCGGTGCAGCGAATTACGCCCGCGAAACAGCACCAGGTCACCGGCATCAATCTCCAGCGCCTCGACCGGCTGGCGCTGATCGAGCACGGCGGCGACGCCGTCGTAGTTCATCTCGCCGGCATCGGCATCGCGCAAATCTTTTACATACTCAAATACACCGCCGCCGCGCGGTTTTTGCACCAGCAGCGTGATGGCGAATGAGGAGTTGTCAAAATGCCAGCCGAGTTCCTGGCCGTCAGGAGCGTAATGCAGATTGATGGACGACAGCGGGTCGGCATACGGATACAGCGCGTCTTCGTCCAGCACATCACACAGAAAGCGTTTAAACAGTTCGTCATTGTACAGCTGACGCAGCGGCGATTCCGCTGCAATCACATCGTCGGTGATGCAGCCTTTGGTGCTGATTACGTCACGATTGCGCGGATGATCGGCACGGTACGCCTCGTCCGGCTTCAGCAGATAGACGTTGTGCTTGCTGACGGTGTGGTAAGCCAGATGGCGCTGGGCCAGCCCGTCAGCCACGATCGCCTGCAGCGCAGCCGGTTGCAAAAACTGACGCAGCACCAGCGCGCCGTGTTGCTCAAGCTGCTGGCGACAGTGCCGACGCCAGTCGGCGTCGGCCAGGGGGTGCAAATCAAATCGAATCAAAGCAGACATCGCGGTGGTTCTCTGAGTTGGCAGGTGTAGAGACTGTAACGGCCTGATATGTTGATGCCTAACGATAAATATTTAACGCCTTGCTAAGGAAACCTTAATGCCTGCACCCGCGTCGCGTTTGCCGAAAATCAGCGTGATTCAGTCGTTCAAAGTGGCGGCGGAACTTGGTAGCCTGGCGAAAGCCGCCGCACAGCTGGCGCTGACGCCGGCTGCCGTCAGCCAGCAAATTCGTCAGCTGGAAGCGCAGCTGGGCAGCGCACTGTTTGTGCGTACCCAGAGCGGCGTGATGCTGACGGAAACCGGCAAAGAGTATCTGCGCTACGTCAGTGAAGCGTTCGACATTCTGCATCTGGGGCAGCAAAATTTGCGCCATGCGGCCAGCATGCCAAAGCTGACGCTCTATTCATTGCCGGCGCTGGCATCGAAATGGCTGCTGCCGAATATTACCGCCTGGCGGGCTCACTGCCCGGGCTGCGATCTCAGCCTGCACGGCACTCATGCGCCGGTGGATTTCAGCGCCACACCGGCAGATTTTGTCATCTGCTTTGGTGAGGATCGCTACCCGCAACTCGACAAGCAACGGCTGTTCTGTGACGAGGTGCTGCCGGTCGCCAGTCCGGCGCTGATCCAGCGTTACCCGGGCGAATCGTTGCTCAGCCAGGCGCCGTTGATCCATCTGGACTGGGGCAATGAGGGACGCTTTCTGCCCGACTGGCGCAGCTGGTTTCAGGCCAAAGGCAGTATGGAGCCGGCGGCCCAGCCAGCATTCAGTTTTAATCTCACTTCACTTGCGATCGACGCGGCGGTAGCCGGGGCCGGTGTGCTGCTGGGGCAGCGTCGCCTGATTGTCGGCGAACTGGCGCGCGGCGCGCTACAGGTGGTGGATCCGCTCAGCCTGCCGCTGAGCAAACCCTATTTCCTCGCCTGGCCACAGCGCTCCCGCAGTCAGCCCGGCAGCGAGGCGCTGATTCAGTGGCTGACGCAGCTGGCGAGTTAACAAATTGTTAACTGCCGCAGCGTTCTGCGACAGGGATTGCCCTATGCTGATGCGCTTTGTGCGCAGTTGCGAAGAAAGGGAGTTCAGGCACGATGATTGATACCTCATTCTGGCTGACCACGCTGGTGGTCAGCATCACAATTCTGCTGTGGGCGCTGGCGCGGTTGCCGGAATACCTTACCGCGCTGCTGTTTTTTGCGGCGGCGATGCTGCTGTCGATAGCGCCAGCCAGCAGCGTATTCAGCGGTTTTGCCTCCTCAGCGTTCTGGCTGGTGCTGAGCGGTTTTGTGCTGGGCGCGGCGATCCGCAAAGTGGGCCTTGCCCAACGCTGGGCCAACTGGCTGGTGGTGCCGTTCAGCCAGAGCTGGCCGCGGATGGTGGCGGGCACGGTGCTGCTGAGTTATCTGCTGGCGCTGGTGATGCCGTCGAACATGGGACGCATCGCGCTGCTGATGCCGGTGGTGCTGGCGCTGGGCGAGCGGGCCGGTATCCGGCCGGGCAGTCGCGGCAGCATTGGGCTGGCGCTGGCGGTGGGCTTCGGCACCTTTCAACTCTCTGCCAGTATTCTGCCCGCCAACGTACCAAACCTGGTGCTGAGCGGCGCGGCGGAAAGCGCGTACCAGCTGCATTTGCAATGGCTGCCGTGGTGGCTGCTGCACATGCCGGTGGTGGGGCTGGGCAAAGGTATTCTGCTGGTTGCCTGCATTACGCTGCTGTTCCGCGCTCAGCCGCAGCCGGTGGCAACGCGGGAAGCATTGCCGGCGCTAAGCGGGCGCGAATGGCGGCTGATTGGCCTACTTGCCGTCACGTTACTGTTGTGGATGACCGACAGCCTGCACGGCTTATCTGCTGCGTGGGTCGGGCTGGCCGCGGCGTGTCTGTGTTTGTTACCGCGCGTGGGCTTTCTTTCGGGCGACGATTTTGCCAGCGGCGTCAATTTCCGCAACTGCATCTATATCGCCGGCATTCTCGGCGTCGCCACGGTGGTGGTGGACTCTGGCCTGGGGCGGCTCATCGCCAATGCACTGCTTCAGCTGCTGCCGCTGCATGACTCGCCGTCATTCAGTAATTTTGCCGTGCTCAATGCGCTGGTGACGCTGTTGAATTTTGTGCTCACCGCCAACGGCGTGCCGGCGATGGTTACGCCGATGGCGCAGGAGCTGGCTGCCGCTTCGGGCTTTCCGCTACTGAGCGTGGTGATGTTGCAGGTTTTTGCCTACGCCACCCCGCTGCTGCCATATCAGGCGTCGCCCATCGTGGTGGCAATGGGGCTGGGGAATGTGCCTGCCAGAGCCGGTTTGCAGCTGTGCCTGCTGGTGTTTGTGCTGAGCGCGCTGCTGCTGTTACCGCTGGATTATCTGTGGTTCCGGCTGCTAGGCTATGCCTGATACGCCGTCAGAGGTCACGAATTCGCTATGTCAGCTACTAACGATTGGGTTGATTTCCGTCGCGATGAGGAGACGGGCATCGAAAGTGTTAACGCGCACTTCTGCGGCCACGCTTACGATCCGCATGACCACGACGAATTGCTGGTCGGTGTGACGCAGCAGGGGCTGCAGCGCTTTAACTGTCACCGCGCGCTACACACCAGCACGCCGGGCCGCGCTATTCTGATTGAGCCGGGCGCGGTACACGATGGTCACGCGCCCGATGCCGCCGGTTTTACCTATGTGATGCTTTATCTGCCGCAACCCTGGGTGGCGGAGATGATGCAGCGCCGCGGGCTGGGCGATGTGGCGAATATTCAGGGGGCATTTCGCTCCACGCTCACCGATGATGCGCAGCTGGCCTCTGCGATTCAGCAGGCATGGTTTGCGGTGCATCAGCGGGAAGGGCGGCTGGCGCGCGATCAGAGCCTGGATCATCTGCTCACGCTGCTGTCCCGGCATCTGGAAAATAAACCCGGCATGCAACTCAGTGACGCTCAGCGGCAGATGCATCTGCTGCGTGACTATCTGCACGATTTTATGGCGCAGGATATCGGGCTGGACGATCTGTCGCGCCTGTCCGGCATTGATCGTTTCCGCCTGACGCGCCAGTTTAAGCAGGCGTTTGGCCAGTCGCCGCATGCCTATCTGGTGCGGCTGCGGCTGCGTAGCGCGCGTGCGCTGCTGGCACAGGGCGTTGAGCCAGTGCAGGTCGCAGCGCAGGTGGGCTTTGCCGACCAAAGCCATCTTGGCCGCTGGTTCCAGCGCGCTTATCGTCTGACACCCGCCGCCTATCAGCGCCAGTGCACAAACGTTCTATACCGCTCTCTGCCGGCTATCCGATGATGGGATTTTTAATCCTCAGCGGAGAGTTCTGACAGATGTTTGATACCAAAATTGCCCTGATCGTACGTGATGATTTAGCCATCTGGCAGCGCCTGAATGTGGTGGCTTTTCTGGCAACCGGCATTGCGGCGGCCGCGCCGGAGATGATGGGTGAACCCTACGTCGACGCGCTCGGTCGTCAGTACGGCAACATGGCCGGCCAGCCGATGCTGGTGTTTGCCGCCGATTTAGCCGGCCTGCAACGGGCGCATCGCCAGGGCGTAGAGCGTGAGTTAACGCTAATTCCTTACGTCGAAGCGATGTTTTCCACCGGCCACGATGCCGCCAACCGCGCGGTGTTTCTGGCCGAAGACGCCGATAATCTCAACCTGGTGGGGATCGCGCTGCACGGCCCGAAAAAGGCGGTGGATAAAGCCATCAAAGGGCTGGCGCTGCACAGTTGAACGGCGGGTGCGCCTGTTCAATCTGTTCTGCTGCCATTAGCAGCACATCTTCCCGATTGCGCAGTGCCAGAAGCTCCAGGCCAATGGGTAACCCTTCCGTACTCAGGCCGACCGGAATGCTGATTGCCGGTGCGCCGGTGACGGCTGAGATCAGCGCGTTGCTGCCAGGCTGCAACTCGCCATGCTTCACTGGCGGATGGCGGACGACCGGATAAGCGAGCAGGTCGATCTGCTGCTGCTGAAAAAACTGCGCCAGCTGCTGATACAGCCTCTGCTGGCGCAGCTGCACCTCGCGATAGCCGTCACTCTGCATGCCGGGATGCTGCGCGCGGGTTTTGAAGGTGGCCTCCAGCTGGGGATGATAGCGTCCTGACGCGGCAATCGCCGCCAGCGTGCGCAGCGGTGCCTGCGGTTTATCCGCCAGACAGGCGGCCAGCGCGTCAGCAAATTCATAGGCAATAATATTGGCTTCCGTCGCCAGCGTCTCCAGCTCAGGCCAGCTCAGCATGCGCGGCTGAAACGGTGCCACAGCATCCTGCACCGCCTGGTTAATCTCCGTTTCCTCTGCGGCAAATCCTTCCTGCCAGATGCCGATGCGCAACGGCCGGTCGGGACGGGAAAAACGCTGGCCCGTGAGTATTTCACTGATCAGCCGCAAATCAGCCGCGTAGCGCACCAGCGGTCCGGGGATATCCTGGGTAGGCGACAGCGGCACGATGCCAGCGCTGCTCAGTGCACCGCGCGTCATACGTAAGCCGAACAGGCCATTAAACGCGGCCGGAATGCGCACCGAACCGGCGGTATCACTGCCTATCGCCAGCGGCACGAAGCCTGCGGCCACCGCCACGGCTGAACCGCTGCTTGAACCTCCCGGAGAACGGCCTTGCTGCCAGGCATTATGGGTGAAGCCACTCAGCGACGACGCGCCGGTGATGCCTGCTGCCAGTTCATGCATGGTGGTTTTGCCGATGAGGATTGCGCCAGCCTGACGCAGAGCCGTAACCAGCGGTGCATCTTCGCTGGCAATCACATCGCGCAGCAGCGCCGAACCGGCACTGGTCGGCCAGCCTTTGACTTCAATGTTGTCTTTAATCAGCAGCGGAATACCGGCCAGTGGGCCAACTGGCGCATTCTGCTGCCGTGCGGCATCGCTGGCAGCGGCCGCAGCCAGCGCGTCATCGGCAAACAGCCAGCTGATGGCGTTGTAGCGCGGCTGATCCACGTCAGCAATGCGCTGCAGCGCAAATGTGGTGAGCTGGCGTGCGCTCACCCGGCGCTGGGCCAGCGCCTGTTGCATATCCCCCAGCGACGCGGTGAGGTAATCAGCGTATTGCATGGTTCAGGCCTCCACAGGAATCCATTGCCGCTCTGGCGAAACCCGGCCGCACGAACTGCCGGCAAAGTGTGAGCTGCACCAGAGTGCCTGATGGCTGATGCACCAGTCTATCAGTAACTGACGTGACGTTACGGCGCGTGGTAAATCCTCACAAAAAACTGAGTTCCATTGCGGATGTGCAAACTGAACTGGATGATGCATCACATCACCGCTAAATACCGCGTGGGCACCGGCGCTTTGCAGCACAATTGAAGCGTGATCGACGCTGTGGCCCGGCGTCGGCATATAGCGCAGCACACCGGCAAACAGCGGGGAGTGCTGCACATCAATGGTTTCCAGCTGGCCGCTCGCCAGCAGCGGCGCAAGGCTATCGTGATACAGCGCCTGCATCGACGGCGTGCTGCGGCACTGTGCCAGTTCACGCGCTGAACAGATGTAACGCGCATGACGAAACATCGGCTGCCAGCGGCCAGCGCGCCAGCAGGTATTCCAGCCGACGTGATCGGTGTGGATATGCGTCATCAGCACCAGCGTCACTTCATCAGGGTCGACGCCCGCTTCGGCCAGACGTTGCGGCCACGCGGTTTGCAGCTGGTGAAACAGCGGCTTGTTATCGCGGTTACGGCCATTGCCCGTTGCGGTATCAATCACGATGGTGTCGCGAGCGGTGCGCACCACCCAGCTATGGATGGATAGCTCTGCTGGCTGCTGTGCCAGCGTGTCGCCCATCGTCTCGCGGTGTGCCGGAAACAGCGCAGCGAAGGGGAGTGAGCTGGTCTGCTCGATCACTTTATCAATGCTGCATTCACCTATGTGCAGGGTCATATTGCCTCCTAAAGCGTGATGCCTGTTACTGCAGGTCACTATACTGAGCGCTGTTTCATTATTTAAATCGATTAAAATCATGAAAAGCATCAATGAAAATGATTTCAGCAAAATAGACCTTAACTTATTGATTGTGCTGCTGGTCATTTATGACGTGCGCAGCGTAACTCAGGCGGCAAACCGGCTTTATCTGGGGCAGCCGGCGGTCAGCGCGGCATTAAAAAGACTGCGGGCAATGTTTGACGATGCGCTGTTCGTGCGTTCCTCGCAAGGCATGACGCCCACACCGCGCGCAGAGCAGCTGGTGCGCCAGATCGCACCGCTGCTGCAGAGCGTCCATCGCGTTATTTTCACTGCCGATCGCTTTGATGCCGCGCACGATAGCCGCAGTTTTACGCTCGGCATGAGCGACTGGCTTGAGCACTGGCTGATGCCCGATTTACTGCTGCAGCTGGCCGCCTCGGCCCAAAATATTGATATCCGGGTGGTGGCTGCCGATCCGTGGCAGGCCATTCCGCTGATGGAGCAGCAGCAGGCTGACGTGGTGGTGACCGTCGGAGAGGAAACCAGTCACGATCTCACGCGGGAGCACATTGCGCGCGCCGGCTTCCGCACGGTATGGCATCGTGGACAAATTGACCTTGCGCCACCGCTGACGCTGGCGCAGTTCGTGCAGTATCAGCATGCGCTGGTCTCCTATCGCGGCGTGAGTGAAAGTGCGCTGGACGCCGCGTTAGCCCGCGAGGGGCTGACGCGCCGCGTGCGTTATGTCACGCCGCACTTCTCGGTGTTACCGCTAATGTTGCAGCGTCTGCCGCTGTTCGCGACCGTTCCGCAGGGACTGGTGCAGGCATGGCAACAGCGCTATGCGCTGAGTACGGCGGCGGTGCCGATCGGCATGCCGGATTATGCACTTTCGCTGCTGTGGCATAACGCCCGGGCCGAAGACCCGGCGCACCGCTGGCTGCGCGCCACGCTGCGTCAGCTGATCGAACGCAAGCTGGCGTGAAACGCTTACCACGGCACTACGCGGCCGAGGTAATCGAGATAGTGCAGGCCGCCACGTCCGGTCTGGCTTTCCACCGTGTTGAGCAGATTCGGGATGCTCTCCTCAATGCTCAGTCGCGCCCCGGCACCACCCATGTCGGTGCGCACCCAGCCTGGGGCCAGCAGCAGTAGCGTGCGTGCATCGTCGTGACGCGCGGCAAAGCTGCGCATAAACATATTCAGCGCCGCTTTACTGCCGCGATACACCTCGTAGTTGCCATGGGTGTTGTTGGTGAGACTGCCCTGGCCGGAGGACATCACCGCCAGCGTGCCGCGCGCGCTGACGTTATTTCTGAAGGTTTCCAGCACGCGCAGCGGGCTCAGCGCGTTGGTGACCATTACGCGAATAAACTCTTCCGTCGACACATCGGCAAGGGTTTCGCGATCGTCATTTTTCACGCCCGCGTTGACCAGCAGCAGATCAAACTGCTGGCCGCTTAGCCGCAGATGCAGAGCGTTGACCTCTGCTGGCACGGTGATGTCCACGCTCTCCACCGTCAGCTGCTGCGGGTAACGCTGCGCCAGCTGTTGCAGCGCGTGAAGGGAGTGCTGGCGGCCGGTCGCCACCACCTGATAGCCACGCTGCAGCATATTCTCCGCCAGCGCGAAGCCGATGCCGCGCGAAGCACCAATCAATAAAGCACGGGAAGCCTTGTTCATGACCCTCTCCTGGTTTTGGGGTGAGTGAAAAGTCTACCCTTGCATGACAACAGGCGGAACGCGCAGCATCTGCATAGATAACCTGCAGCAAACGCCTTGCCAGATGGCGCTCAATCAATAAGGATAATGCGATGAATAGCGTCGATTTGAATTTACTCCCTGCGCTGGACGCGCTGCTCAGTGAAGGCAGCGTAGTGGGCGCTGCGCGTCGCCTGGGGCTGAGCGAGTCAGCAATGAGCCGCACGCTGGGGCGACTGCGTGCCGCCACCGGCGATGCGCTACTGGTGCGCGCCGGGCGCGTGATGGTGCTGACGCCACACGCCGAAGCGCTGCGCAACCAGGTGCATGCCACTTTGCGGGACACGCAGGCGCTGCTGAGTCCACCCGCGCAACGCTTTGCTGCCGCTGAGCTGCAGCGCCACTTCACGCTGCGTACCAACGAAGGTTTTGTCGAAGCGTTTGGCAGCGCGCTGATCGCCGCAGTCCGCGCACAGGCGCCCGGCGTGCAGCTGCGCTTCATGCCGAAAGCAGAGAAAAATGATCGACCGCTGCGCAGTGGCGACGTCGATCTGGAGATTGGTGTTCTGGGCAATATGGGACCGGAGATTCGGCTGCAGGCGCTGTTTCGCGATCGCTTCGTCGGCGTGGTGCGCGCCGGGCATCCGTTACTCGCGGACGTGACGTTGGCGCAGCTGGCCGCATATGGTCACATCGTGGCGTCAAGGCGTGGTGAGCTGGGCGGGCCGGTGCATGAGGCGCTGCTCGCCGCCGGTTTTACCCGCCAAGTGGCGGCCGTGGTACCCGCTTTTTCCACTGCCGTCGCGCTCACGCTGCACAGCGACTGGCTGGCGCTGGTGCCGCATACGCTGTGCCTGCACCATCCGCTAATCAAACATAATCCGGCGTTTGCGATGTTTGAATTACCGTTTGCCACGCCAGAGGTGACGGTGTCACAGCTATGGCATCCGCGGCTGGAGCAGGATGCCGCACACCGCTGGTTGCGTGACACGGTACGGCAGGTATGCCGCGCTTAGATCAGCCGCCGCGCACCGAGCCGCGCCATACCACATCAGCCTGATACAGTAGCGTGTCGTGCTGCTGCTCACTCTGCGGCGTAAAACCACTCTCCGCCTGTTCCGTCTGCGTCAGCCACGCGATGGCGTCGCGGGCAAAGCGCTCCACCGGCTGGGCGAAGGTGGTGAGATTGTAAGAGGACCAGCCAGCCTGCGCGATGTTGTCGTAGCCGATCAGGCACAAATCCTCCGGCACACGCAGCTGGAAACGGTGGCGCGCTTCATCCATGAAACCGCAGGCCATCAGATCGGTGACGCAGAACACCGCGTCCGGGCGCTGATGGCGCGTCAGCAGGCGATGCGCCAGAATCTGACCGCTCTCATACGAGGTGGTACCGAACCGCTCCACGCTGACCGTCAGTCCGGCGCGCTCCGCCACGGCGATAAACGCCGCTTCGCGTTTGATCAGGCTCGGTGTACCGGCCAGTGAATTGGCGAACGCCAGCTGACGACAGCTGGCGCGCTGAAATGCCATCACCGCCGTTTCGGCCGCCGCCTGCGCGTCGAGGTTGATGCTGAGCGAGCCCGGCAGCGCTTCGTCGCGGTTGATCAGGATGATGCGCTGACCATGCTGATAGCACTGGCGGGTGATGGTGCGATCCGGCATGCCGGAGAGGATGATGGAGGCATCGGCGCGAAAATTGATCGCCTGCAGCAGCGCGGCGGAGACGCTGTTGTCGGAACGATCGGTATTAATCAGCATCGCCACTTTGCCCGCTTCCTGTAAAAACTGGGTCAGCCAGCGCACCAGCGTGGCGCGGTAAGGCGTGGCGATTTCAGAGACGATCAGGCAGACGATGCCGCTGCGGTTGCGCACCAGCCCGCGCGCCAGGTGGTTAACGTGATAGCCCAGCTCCTGCGCCGCTTTCATCACCCGGGCACGCGTGGCTGCAGAAACGCTGGCACCGGGCGTAAAGGCGCGCGACACCGCCGAACGCGACACGCCCGCGCGATCCGCCACATCCTGCGCGCTCACCCCGGCTTTGTCATTCTGCATCTTCAACTCCTCACAATTACGGCTGAAAAGCAGTCTGCCGTAAATTGCAAAGCTGTGCAATTTGTCTGCGATCACATTTGTTGCATTTTTGTGACACAGCCTGTCAATTGCAGATTGCGCTATTTGACAGGCTATTTACTGTTCATTACTAATTTGCACACACGTGCAAATAAAAACCTCTGTTAAGCACGGAACCCTGCCAACCAAGGAGAACATCATGCGCTACACCTCACTGGCCATCGCGCTGTCCCTCAGTTGCACCACGCTGCCGTTTGCTGCGACGGCCGCTGGCAATCTCAATATGGTCTGCTCGGCGGACGTGGTGGTGTGCGAACACATGACGCGCATTTTCAGCCAGGCACATCCGGATATTAAAGTCAGCATGGTGCGGCTGTCGGCGGGTGAAGCCTATGCCCGCCTGCGCAGCGAAGCGCGTAACCCGCGCACCGACATCTGGTGGGCCGGTACCGGCGATCCGCATATGCAGGCGGCGGAAGAGGGGCTGACGCAGCCGTATAAATCGCCGCTGCTCGACCAGCAGCAGGACTGGGCGCAGAAGCAGGCGGAAAACTCAGGTTACCGTACGGTCGGGATTTATGCCGGTGCGCTCGGCTGGGGCTACAACACCAAACTGCTGGCGGATAAAAAGCTCAAAGCGCCAGCCTGCTGGGCTGATTTGCTCGATCCGGCCTTCAAAGGCGAAATTCAGATTGCCAATCCGAACTCGTCCGGCACCGCCTATAACACCCTGGCGACGCTGGTGCAGATCATGGGCGAGGACAAAGCGTTTGATTACCTGAAAAAGCTCAACGCCAACATTTCCCAGTACACCAAATCCGGCTCGGCACCGGTGAAGGCAGCGGCGCGCGGCGAAACCACCGTGGGCATCGTGTTTATGCACGACGCGGTGGCGATGGAAGTCGACGGCTTCCCGATCAAAACCGTCGCGCCCTGTGAAGGCACTGGCTACGAGATTGGCTCAATGTCGATCGTCAAAGGGGCACGCAATCTGGCCAATGCCAAAGTGTGGTACGACTGGGCGCTTAGCGCCGAAGCGCAGTCGCACATGAAAGAGGCCAAATCCTTCCAGCTGCCGTCAAACCGCAGTGCAGAGATCTCCGAATACGCGCCGCGCTTCGAGAACATCAAACTGATCGATTATGACTTCAAAACCTACGGCGATTCCGCCAAACGCAAAGTGCTGCTGAGCCGCTGGGATAAAGAGATCGGCGCCAGCGCGCAGTAATGCCGCATCGCCGGACGCTGCCGCTGACGGCGGCTTGCCGGTTCCGACAGCGCTAAGGATGGCGCGATGATCCCGCATTGAGGTAACACATGAACGCAAATAATCGCCGTCTGACAGGCGCGCTGCTGCTGGGCGCCGTCGCGCTGTTGCTGCTGCCGTGGTACAGCCTGGAAGCAGGCTTTTTCGATAGCGGCTGGCTGCTTAACCTGTGGCGTGATGAAGCCAGCGCGCCGGCACTGTGGCAGATCGGCAGCCATCCGTGGCTGGCGCTCGCCGTGGCGCTGCTGGCGCTGTGCGCCGCCTGCGGTTTACTGCCCGGCAGCGCACGCAGCCGGTTGCTGCTGCTGTTCAGCGCGCTGGGCGTGTTCTTCCTGATTGTGGAAGGGCACGCGATTGGTTACAGCGGCTGGAGCTGGCTGTGGCTGGAAAACCGCTTCGGCGCGCTGCCGCAGGGGCAGCCAGCGATGGGCGCTGGCGCGCTCCTGCTGCTGACCGTATTTTTGCTGCTGTTCTCGTTTGCGCTGGCCGAACGCGGCGTGCTGAAAGGCGATGCCTTTGTGGTGGCGTCGCTGGTGCTGCTGACTGCGCTGGTCAGCATCTTCGTACTCTATCCGGTGCTCAGCATGTTTGTGGTATCGGTGCAGGACGTTGACGGCAGTTTCAAACCGGACGGTTTGATCAGCAATCTGCAGGACCCGTCGATCTGGAGCCTTGCCTGTCTGAAAGGCGGCACCTGCGGCACCGCGTGGCGCACGCTGTGGCTGGCGCTAATGACCGCCAGTGGTTCGACGCTGCTGGGTCTGGCCTTTGCCCTGGCGGCCACGCGCACGCCGCTGCCCTGCAAAAAAGCGCTGCGCATGCTGACCATTCTGCCAATCATCACGCCACCGTTCGTGATTGGTCTGGCGCTGATTTTGCTGTTCGGTCGCTCGGGCGTGGTGACGGAGCATCTGGCGGCGCTATTTGGCATCGAGCCCGGCCGCTGGCTGTATGGCCTGACCGGTATCTGGATTGCCCAGGTGCTGTCGTTCACGCCGATTGCCTTTCTGGTGCTGATTGGCGTGGTGGAGGGCGTCAGTCCGTCGCTGGAAGAGGCATCGCAAACGCTGCGCGCCAACCGCTGGCGCACCTTTAGCCGCGTTTCACTGCCGCTGATGGCGCCGGGGCTGGCCAATGCCTTTTTGATCAGCTTCATCGAAAGCATGGCCGATTTCGGTAATCCGATGGTGCTGGGCGGCAGTCATGGCGTGCTCTCAACCGAAATTTTCTTCTCGGTGGTAGGCGCGCAAAACGATCCGAGTCGCGCCGCGGTGCTGGCGATGATTCTGCTGTGCTTCACGCTGGCCGCCTTTGTGCTGCAGCGGCTGTGGCTGGGTGGCAAAAACTTCGCCACGGTGACCGGCAAGGGCGACGGCGGCAAACATGGTCAGCTGCCGCGTCTGCTGCGCTACGGCGTATACGGCATGGTGATTCCATGGGGTCTGTTTACCCTGGTGATCTACGGCATGATTGTGGTGGGCGGCTTTGTGCAGTCGTGGGGCCTGAACGATGCGCTGACCATCGAACACTACGTGCGCGCTTTCCGCGTCAGCGTCAGTGACGGTCATCTGCTGTGGAGCGGCGTGGCGTGGAACTCGTTCTGGACCACGCTGGAAATTGCCCTGATTGCCGCACCGCTCACCGCCGTGGTGGGCCTGCTGACCGCCTGGCTCATCGTGCGGCAGAAATTTGCCGGTCGTCAGACGTTTGAGTTCCTGCTGATGCTGAGCTTTGCCATTCCCGGCACGGTGATCGGCGTCAGTTACGTGATGGCCTATAACCTGCCGCCGCTGGAGATTACCGGCACCGCAATGATCCTGATTGCCTGCTTTGTGTTCCGCAATATGCCAGTCGGCGTGCGCGGCGGTATCGCAGCGATGAGCCAGCTGGATAAAAGCCTTGATGAAGCGTCACTGACGCTGGGTGCCAGCAGTTTCCGCACGCTGCGCAAAGTGGTGCTGCCACTGCTGAAACCGGCGATCAGCGCGGCGCTGGTGTACGCCTTTGTCCGCGCCATTACCTCGATCAGCGCGGTGATCTTCCTTGTCAGCGCCCAGTACAACATGGCGACGTCCTACATCGTCGGGCTGGTAGAGAATGGCGAATACGGCGTCGCCATCGCTTACTCCACGGTGCTGATTGTGGTGATGCTGCTGATCATTGGCGTGTTCCAGTGGCTGGTGGGCGAACGTCGCCTGCGCCGCGTGGCGCGCCCGGTGGACGTCGCCGCGCCACCTGCTTCCCCTTCGTTAACTCAGGAGAGTGCCGTATGACCGCGATTACTGCTGGTTCCGTGGTGTTTGAACACGTCGAAAAACGCTTTGCCGGTTTTACCGCGCTGCCGGATTTATCGCTGACGGTGGAGCCGGGTACGCTGGTGACGCTACTGGGGCCTTCCGGCTGCGGCAAAACCACCACGCTGCGCCTGCTGGCCGGCCTGGAGCATCCGACTTCGGGGCGCATTTTGATTGGTGGTAAAGACGTGACGCATCTGCCAGCCAACGAGCGCGACGTGGCGATGGTGTTTCAATCCTACGCGCTGTTTCCGCACATGAGTGCGCTCGACAACATCATGTACGGCCTGCAATCGTCCGGCATGAGCAAAAAGGAAGCGCAGGATCGTGCGCGCGAAGGGCTGAAACTGGTCGGGCTGGAGAGTCAGGGGCAGCGGCTGCCGTCCGAACTTTCCGGTGGGCAGCAGCAGCGCATTGCGGTGGCGCGCGCGCTGGTGCTGGAGCCGCAGGTACTGCTGCTGGATGAGCCGCTCTCCAATCTCGACGAGCGCCTGCGCCGCCGGGTGCGCACGGATATTCGTGATTTGCAGCAGCGGCTGGGCTTCACGGCGGTGTATGTCACGCACGACCAGGAAGAGGCGCTGGCGGTGTCGGATAAAATTATTGTCATGAAAGAGGGCGATATTGCTCAGCAGGGCGCGCCGGAAAGCCTGTATCACGCGCCCAATTCGGTGTTCATCGCTGACTTTATGGGCGAAGCCAATATTCTGCCGTGCGAAGTCGAACAGGTAGAAGGCAGCGAAGCGCTGGTGCGACTCGGCAGGCAGCGCTATCGCGTGCGCGGTAACGGCGTTGCGACCGGATCCGCGCAGCTGTCGGTCAGACCGCAGTTCATTACCCTGCACAGCGGTGCTGAAGGCGCACTGCGCGGCGAGGTGACGCATGCCACCTGGCTGGGCGATCACATCGAATACGAGGTCAACACGGAACTGGGCTCGCTGTTTATCGTCGATGCGCAGATGGAGCAGCAGCTGCCGCTGGCCGCACGGGTGGCGATTGATTTTAAACCTCAGGGTCTGGCCCTTATTGCCGGTTAATTTAAGGATAACGCATGAGTGATACGAAAAATGACGCGCTGCAGTCGCGTCTGCTGCTTGCCGAGCGCGTCGCGCGGGCGGGCGGTGAAAAGGCGCTGGCCTATTTCAATCAGCGTGACACGCTGGTGGTGGAGACCAAACACGACCTGCAGGATGTGGTCTCACGCGCTGACCGCGAGGTGGAACAGATGATCGACCAGCAGATTCGCGCCAGCTTCCCTGACGACGGTTTTCTTGGCGAGGAGTACGGCCTGCAGCCGGGCACGTCAGGCTATACCTGGGTGGTCGACCCGATTGACGGCACCAGCCCGTTCCTCAACGGTATGCCAAACTGGTGTGTTTCCGTTGCGGTGCTGCATGACGGCGTACCGGTGATTGGCGTGATCTTTGCGCCGACCTATCAGGAGTGCTACGTCGCCGCGCTCGGCCAGGGCGCAACGCTGAATGGCCGCCGTTTGCAGGTGGATCCGTCACGTACGCTGCAAAATCACGTGACCGGCTTTGGTGCCAATAGCTATGTCAGCCCGGAAGAGGTGGGCCGCCTGCTGGCGTCACTGCTGGCAGCGGGTGGCAACTTTATCCGTATCGGATCTGGTGCGCTGATGCTGGCGTGGGTGGCAGCCGGACGCGTGGTGGGCTATTTCGAACCCTACATGCACGCGTGGGATTGCCTGGCCGGTTACTGTCTGGTGAAAGAGGCCGGCGGCTGGTATCACCCGTTTAACACCGAGGGCGATCGGCTGTTAAAAGGCGCGCAGGTGCTGGCGGTGGCGCCGGGTGCGCAGGAAGAGCTGAGGCGGATTGCCGGCGTTTAAGTGGTGCATTTCACGGCCGCGCGACGTTTTCCGGGTCGCCATCGATGGCGACCTTACAACGCTTTGCGCTGTCGTAACTGGATAATGGCATGATTTCAAACGATTACGTGGTGACTTAAACCGCCACGAACTCGCGGTATCCCGACCAAATCACATACACCGCGAAATAACAGAAAATCAGCGCTGAGGCGAGATACGAATACTTCAGCAGGCGCTCGCCCAGCAGCTTTCCGCCCATGCTGCCGATCAGGCAGATCACACAGGTCCACACCACCCCGGCGAGGAAAAAACCGCTAAGAAACCACGAAGTTGCACCGGCATCACTGTGGCCGATGCGAGCTATCAGCGCGCCGCCCACGCTGGCGAACCACAGAATCGCCGTCGGTGACGACATCGCCAGCACGATGCCGCGCCGAAATTCGCGCAGCAGTGAACGATAAGGCTGGGTTTCAGCTGCGGGGATGTCGATTTTTTTGGCCAGCGCGGCGTAAAGCATTTTAGCGGCAAACCACAGCAGCAAGATGCCGCCGCCAATCCATAGCAACCAGCGCACCGGCGTAAACTGCAGTATCACCGCCATGCCAGCCATCGCCAGCAAGGCGTAAATTAAATCGCCCACGCAGGTGCCCATGCCCAGCCAGAAACCGTGCAGATAACCGCGCTGCATCGCCAGCGTCAGCATGGCGATGTTGGCGAGTCCGATATCCAGACACAGCGATAAACTCAATAAAAAACCATTAGAAAACGGCAGCATAACGTCGTGACCATCCCTGAGTTCGGTAAAGGAAAGATTAAAGCACGCGTGCCGGGGCTTTTTACACTGCTTCCTGCCAGCCATAACCAAACGCTATGACCCGTTAGCAAAGGCACAATTAAATAAACCGATTTGTGAAGCCGATCGGCCTGCGCAGCTTTGCGCGCAGGGAATGCCACTATAGTCGTTAACGAGACGTTAACAACGTCCGTTTCAATACAAAAAATTAACCTGGTTTGGGCGCAGGCCCGTGAAAATTCCGATTATGGTGGAAAGACAATGAGTGGATACCCAAAACCGGCAACTGGCGGTTTAGCAACAAACTTAACCGTGGCAATATCACTAGCTCTATTGACGCTGGCGGGGAGTGCTATGGCGCAGAACACGGAACATCATCAAACAGCATTAGTCGGCACCTGGACCAGTATTCCGGATGCCCCTGCGGTACAAAAGCCGGATCGACCCAGTGAAGGTTTGTATCGCATGCAGGTCAACAGCGACGGGACGCTCAAGCCGCTGGAGGTGATCAGGATGAAAAGCCCGTCGTGGATCGTTAAATCACGCGACGGGCGGTTTGCTTATACCACCAATGAGGAAAATGCCGGTGCCGTTACCGCGCTGGCGATCGATAAACAGGGCGCAGTGCGGGTGCTGAATCAGGTCGACAGCCACGGCGAGCAGCCGACGCACGCCACTCTCAGCCCGGACGGCAAATTCCTGTTTGTCGCCAACTATTCGGTGGCGAAAGGCGGAGCAGGGGTGACGGTGTTCCCGATTGCGTCGGACGGCAAGCTGGGCGAACAGGTCCAGCATTTCGCGTTCAGCGAAGGCAGCGGCGTGGTAAAAGATCGGCAGGATGGCGGCCATGCGCACTCCACTACCTTTACCCATGATGGCCGCTATCTGTATGCGGCCGATCTCGGTGACGACAAACTGCACGCCTATCGCTACCACGCGGATCGGCGAGAGCCGCTGCAGGCGGATACCAGCCGTGATGTAAGCTTTGCGCCAGGTGCGGGTCCGCGCCACATGGTGTTCTCCGCCGACGGTAAACACGCTTATGTGATTACTGAAATGGCGGGCGAAATCGTGGTGTTCCGCGTCACTGATGACCGGCTGGAACGGCAGGCACAGGTGGCGCTGAATACGCAAAACAGCAGCGCCGCCTATAAAAGCGGTGGCGGCATCATTCTCAGCCCGCAGGGTAAATTCCTGCTTGCCGCTAACCGCGGATCTGACAATCATCTGCTGGTGTTTAAGATTGCCGCCGATGGCAGCCTGACAGATCCACAGCGCTATGCCGCCGACGGTATTGAGCCGCGCGCGCTGGCGTTTGATAACAGCGGTAAACACCTCTATGTCACCAACGTGTTTACCAACACCATTACGCTGTTTGATTTTGATGCGCACAGCGGCAAGCTGAGCGCGCGCGGTGTGGCGGCGAAGCTGGCAACGCCAACCGACATCAAATTCTTTAACTAACTGCCCTTTCACTCATCCGGTGCGCGTGACGGCGCACCGTCTTCCGCCATGGCCGACAGCGCGCTTTCCAGCGAAGCCGGAAACATCTGGCCGTGACTGAGCCCGGGAAACAGCTGGAAGCGAGCCGCCAGGCCGTTCTCCTGCATGCCGTCGAGGGTGGTGCGAATCCGGCTCAGCACATCGCTGACGCCAGAACGGGATTCGCCGTTGCCTTCCATCAGCACCAGCTGCTTCTGCTTGAACGATGCGGGCGTCACCGCCGCCATCTGCTGCAACAGCGTTGCGTCGCCGCGCAGGGAAGGACTGGCGGCAAAATAGCGCTGGAAAAATCCGGAGGTTAAATAGCTGTCCAGCACAAACAGCCCGCCATAAGAGTGGCCCCACAGCGCACGCTGCTGCGCATTGATCGACAGATTCCGTTCGGCACGCGGCGCGATAGTCTGTTCCAGCAGCTGGCGGAATGCGGCGCTGCCGCCGGCTGGCCGGCCGCGACGATCCTGCACCTGCTGCGGCGGGGTGTAATCCAGCGTGCGCGCAGCGAGATCAAACGGCAGCGGGGTCTGATAGCCTACCGCCACCAGCACCGACGGGTTGCCTGCCGCCAGCTTCTGCAACAGTGCTTCGCTAAGATGGTTCATCACGGCGTTGCCATCCAGCATATACAGCACCGCGTAACCGTTGGCCGGTGCGGGTTTACGTGGCACCGCCGTCCACACCTTGTAGTGGCGCTGGCCGTCAGCGGAATCAAACGTGTTAACAGTGAAGCGATACCAGGCAGAGCCTTTGTCGGCAATATTGGGTCCGAGCGGCGTCATATCAGGCCGGGCGAAACCGACAGCGGGGCTGAGCAGCAGGCTCAGCAGGGTGAACAGCGGAATGATAAAGCGATAAATCATGGCGCTTCCTTACTAGCTGGCGAGTCAATTACTTCCGTGTCACAGCGAAAGCGCCAGACAGATTAGTGATAATGATTATTAATTTCAACAACCATTTTGCACCGTCATGCGCCGCGCGGAAGTGTAAAGATTTCGTCAGGATCGCCGATAACGTAGCGGTATAATACCAGCGAGGATAGTCAGGATGATTAACGGTATCGGACCGGGTAGTTTCTCACCGCTCCATCTCAGCAGCGCCAGCGCACGCGTGACCAGCAGCACGGCAAGCAATGCGACCCGGCAAAATAGTCTGACGGCAGACGCCTCAGCGAAAGTCACCTTTAGCGAAGCCACCGACGCCATCTCTGCGGTGTACCAGATGACGCCGGCGCGCGTCACCGCCAGCACGCCTCTTTCGCCTGATATGCAGACGCAGGCGATGGGTGCGCTGCGCAGCTCGGGCGTCAGCATGAACGGCATTGGCAGCGCGTTGCTGAGCGCACTGACGCAGCAGCGTGACGATGTCACCATCAGCGTACCGGCCAGCGGCGGCGCGCAAACTGACACGCAGAGCGCGGTGGCGCTGGAGATTACCACTCAGTCCGGCGTGAGCCTGACTCTGCAGATGACGCGGCAGCAGGATGGCGTAGCGGTGGCACTGAAAACCACTCACGGTAAGCTGAGCGATGACGAAGCTGCGGCAATCGCCAAACTTTCCGGCGCGCTGGAGAAAACCCTGAGCGGGCTGGATAACGGCAACGGTAAACTGGATGTCGGTGACCTGCTCAGTTTTGACAGTAACCAGCTGGCCAGCATTGATCTGAAAACCGACCTGCGTCGCAGCGGCGAAGTGATGCAGTCGCTGAATCTGCATGCCGACCCGGGCTCACGCTGGCTGGGTTTCCATAATGCTGACGCCAGTTTCAAACTGACGACGGACATGCGCAGCCTGGCGCAGGCCAGCAACGCCGGTCAGCAGCAGAGCGCCCTGGCGCAGTGGAGCGCGAAATTTGATCAGGCCGCTTCGCGCGGTCACGGCGATCGCGCGGCGCTGGCACTGTTTAAGCAGGGTTTCGAGAGCTTAAACAGCACCAGCGCGGCGGCCGGCGTGGCGATGCGCACCCCGCAGGCGATCACCGTAGGCGCGCATGCGGCGCAGGCCGGTGCCATCAGCGGCCTGGCAGATTTCTCGGCCAGCTATCACCAGACGGCGCGCTCCAGCAATCCGCTGAAGCCGGAAGAAGAAGATACTTTCGCTCTGGATGTGGCGCAGCGCAGCAGCCAGCAGAAGAACGGCGATACGCAGCGCATGACGCAGGAAACCCTGTTTAAGCTGAACGCCAGTTTTCATACCGCGCTAAGCGCCAGTTCGCCGCTGGCGCTCAATGAAACCAAAGAGTCACAAAACTATCACTACCACCAGATTCACGATGAAACGCGCAGCACCACTGAGGTGACGCAGGATGCGCAGGGCAATCTCACCGCCCGTTTCGCCCGGCAGCTGACGCAGCAGGAAACGGTGAAGACCTATCAGCTGGCGAAGTTGATTGACAGCACCAGCACACCGCACAGTGAGAAGAGTGAATCGACGCGCCACTATTCCCCGGCGATGTATCTGGCGCAGGCGTAATACCAGGATAACGTAATGCCCACTTTATTGCGCCAGCCCATGGCGCAATAAAACCATAATGTCATTTATCACTATCGATAGCGGAATTAATACTTAAGATAATTCGCCCGTGTCACTCAGCGTGATAACCTTGTATCTCCGCGCCCGCTAACGCCTTCTTATCCCTGATAAATTCTTTATTCTCTTTCTGCATGCCGTTTGCCGGATATAGCATAACCGCGCTCTTTACCGCTGTTATTCCCGCTGATTATCATCGCGCCCAATCTGTTATTAAATTACGGCTCTCTGCCCTGGCAGAATGAGCCTGTGAATCACAGCAAAATAAAAAGTGAATCCAGCGATGACGCAATTCAGGGCTCAACAACTTCAGCGCGCGGCGGTGATCACGTCTGACGCGGCGGCAATCGATGCCGCCCGCCATCTAGCGGAACAGGCGAAAGCCGGGGCAGCCGAACGCGACCAACAGCGTATCTATCCGCGTGAACTGCTCGATCAGTTCACCCAGCTGGGGCTGGGCAGTATCAGCGTGCCGCGCCAGTTTGGCGGCGGCGGTTTGTCTTTTGCTACCGTGGCGGAGGTGTTCCGCCTGATCTCCGCCAGCGATCCGTCGCTTGGCCAGATTCCGCAAAACCACTTCGGGCTGATTCAGTTCATCCTGGGGGAAGGCAGCGCGCAACAGCAGCAGCGCCTGCTCAGCGCGGTGGTACAGGGCCAGCGGCTTGGCAACGGCGGTCCGGAAAAGAACAGCAAGCACACGCGTGATGTGCAGGCGCAGCTGGTGTCAGGCCCGGAGGGGTTACGGCTCAGCGGTGAAAAGTTCTATTCAACCGGTGCACTGTTTGCCGACATTCTGGTGACCACCGCGCAGCAGGAGGGCCAGCCGGTGATGGCGTTCATTCCGCTGCCGGCGGCAGGGGTGGAGATTATCGATGACTGGTCGGGTATCGGTCAGCGCACCACCGCCAGCGGCACGGTGAAGCTCCAGCAGGTGGCGGTCGATGCCGGTTTGACCATCGCGCTACCGTCGCCCGATAAGCCAACGCTGCGCGGTGCCGTATCGCAGCTGATCCAGGCCGCGATTGACGCCGGGATCGCCCAGGGCGCGCTGGATGAGGCGCTGGCGTTTATTCACAGCAGCTCGCGTCCGTGGGTGGACGCGGGCGTGAGCCGCAACGCAGACGATCCTTACATTCTCGCCGATGTCGGGCGTATCAGCACCGAACTGAGCGCCGCCAACGCGCTGCTGATGCGGGCGGCGCGCGTACTGGACAGCATTGACCCGCACGCGCTTACCGCTGCGCACTGCGCGCGCGCCTCCATCGCGGTTGCAGAAGCCAAAGTGCTGACCACTGAAATTGCGCTGAAAGCCAGCGAAAAGCTGCTGGAGTGGAGCGGCAGCCGCGGCACATTGCTGAAACACGGGCTGGATCGCCACTGGCGCAACGCGCGCACCCATACGCTGCACGATCCGGTGCGCTGGAAAACGCACGCCATCGGCAACTATTACCTCAATGATGTTCTGCCCGCGCGTCATGCGTGGATTTAAGGAGCGATGATGACGCAGGTTTTCGCTAAACAGCCGGCAGCACGCATCCGCAGTGCGCAGCAGGCCCTGCAGGTGGCAGAGGAGCTGGCTGGACGCTTTCGCAGCGGCGCAGCGCAGCGCGATCGGCAGCGTGAGCTGCCACATGCTGAACTTCAGCACTATTTCCAGTCCGGCCTGGGCGCCATTACCGTGCCGCGTGCGTGGGGCGGTATTGAGATTTCCAGCGCAGAACTGGCGCAGATTTTTGTCATGCTCAGCGCTGCCGATGCATCGATCGGTCAGGTGCCACAAAACCACTTCTACGCGCTGGAAGTGCTGCGCGTTAACGGCAGCGACGCCCAGCAGCAGCGGCTGTACAACGAAGTGCTGGCGGGCGTTCACTATGGCAACGCGCTGGCGGAGTTCGGCTCTGCGGCGGCGCATCAGCGCACCACCGCCTTCAGCCAGACCGCCAGCGGGCTGCGCCTCAACGGCGACAAATTTTACTGCACCGGGGCGCTGTTTGCCGACCGCATCCCGACGCTGGCCATCGCCGATGACGGCAAAGAACAGCTGGTGTTTGTACCGCGCCATCAGCCGGGCGTGACGGTGATTGATGACTGGAGCGGTTTCGGCCAGCGCACCACCGGCAGCGGCAGCGTGCAGTTTCGTGATGTGGCGATCGCGCCGGACGATGTGGTGCCGTTTCACAGCGCGTTTGAGCGGCCGACCACCGTCGGACCGTTTGCCCAGATTATGCATGCGGCTATCGACCAGGGCATTGCCCGCGCGGCCTTCAACGACATGCTGGCTTTTGTGCAGCAGCGCGCGCGGCCGTGGCCGGACAGCGGCGTCGAGCGAGCCTGTGACGATCCGCTGACGCTGGATCGCACCGGGCGGCTCGCCGCACGACTCAGCGCCGGTGATGCGTTGCTGGATGTCGCCGGGGAGGCGGTCGATATCGCCCAACGCAACCCGAGTGCTGAGCACGTCGCGCTGGCATCGGTTGAAGTGGCGAAAGCGCGTGCCTGGACCACTGAGGTGGCGCTGGAAGCCGGCAATCTGTTGTTTGAGCTGGGCGGATCGCGCGCCAGCCTGCGCGAGCACAACCTCGATCGCCACTGGCGCAACGCGCGTACCCACACGCTGCATGACCCGGTACGCTGGAAATATCCGGTCATCGGCAACTATCTGCTTAACGGCGTGCTGCCGCCGCGACGGGGAACGCTATGAGCCGCAAACAGATTCTGCTCAATGCTTTTAACATGAACTGCGTGGGGCATATTCACCATGGCATGTGGACCCATCCGCAGGACCGCTCAGTGGAGTTCAATTCGCTGGCGTACTGGCTGGATTTAGCGCGTCTGCTGGAGCGCGGCCTATTCGACGGACTGTTCATTGCCGATATTCTCGGCGTTTACGATGTGTATCAGCAGGGTATCGGCCTGACGGCGCGCGAGTCCATTCAGCTGCCGGTGAACGATCCGCTGATGCTGATTTCCGGCATGGCCAGCGTGACGCAGCATCTGGGCTTTGGCGTGACCGCCAATCTCAGCTACGAAGCCCCTTATCCTTTTGCCCGCCGCCTGTCGACGCTCGACCATCTGACCAATGGCCGCATCGGCTGGAACATCGTGACCGGCTATCTCGACAGCGCGGCGCGCGCCATGGGGCAGCAGCAACTGCTGGCGCACGATCGGCGCTACGACCAGGCCGATGAATTTCTCGATGTCACTTATCAGCTGTGGGAAGGCAGCTGGCAGGACGATGCGTTGCTGGCCGACAAACAGCGCCGGCTGTATGCCGACGCGCAGAAGATTCACGCGATCAATCATCAGGGCGAATTTTATCAGGTGCAGGGCTATCACCTGAGCAGCCCTTCGCCGCAGCGCACGCCGCTGCTGTTCCAGGCAGGCTCATCCGCGCGCGGCGTGGCATTTGCTGCGCGGCACGCCGAGTGCAGTTTCGTGAATGCCAGCTCGCCGGCGGCGCTGCGCGAGCAGGCGCAGCGTCTGCGCCACGCGGCGGTGGCGGCGGGTCGTCAGGCGGACGACTTACGCATCTTTATGGGTGTCAGCGTGATCGTCGCCGCCAGCGAACGCGAAGCGCAGGAGAAGCACCGCAGCTATCTGGAATACGCCAGTGCCGAAGCCGGCATTGCGCACTTTTCCAGCTCAATTGGCGTCGATCTCGCCGCGTTTGGCCTCGATGAACCGATTCACAGCGGCGACACGCGCGCCATTGAATCGGTGAGCAAAGCCTATAACGGCTGGACGCGCCGCCAGCTGCTGGAGCAGCATGCGCTCGGCAGCCGCTACCCGGTGATTGTCGGCAACCCGTCTCAGGTCGCCGACCAGTTGATCCGCTGGATTGATGAAGGTGACATCGACGGCTTCAATCTGACGCGCATCCTGAATCCGCAAAGCTACCGCGATTTTATTGAGCTGGTGGTGCCGGAACTTCAGCAGCGCGGCCGCTTTAAAACCGCCTATCAGTCGGGATCGCTCCGGCAAAAAATTTTTCAGCAGCAGGATCGTCTGCCCGCGCGCCACCCAGCCGCGCGCTGGCGGTCTGTGGCTGACGTTCGTTAATTTAACCTCAGGGAGTCAGGATGAAATTTGCCTCATTAGTGGCGCTGAGCGCCGCAATATTAACCGCCAGCGCGTTTGCCGCCGGTGACTACAGCGGCGCCCTCAAAGTCGGTACCACGGCGGCTTTCGCGCCGCCGCTGGAAACCGCCGTGGCTGAAGCGAAAAAGCAGGGACTGCAGGTGGAGCTGGTGGAGTTCACCGACTGGACTGCGCCGAACGTGAGCGTGGAAAATGGCGACATTGACGTCAACCTGTTCCAGCACAAGCCGTTTCTTGACAATGCCAACCGCGAGGGCGGTTTCCATCTGGTGCCGTATGCGCCCGCCATCATCAATAACATCGGGCTCTATTCGAAGAAGCACACAGCAATCGATCAGATTCCGGACGGCGGCACGGTGGCGATTGCCAATGACCCGATTAACGGTGCGCGCGGATTGCTGCTGTTGCAAAAAGCGCAGCTGATTACGTTAAAACCGGGCAGCGGGCTGAAATCCACCGTGGATGATATCGCCAGCAATCCCAAACACCTGAAAATCATCGAAGTGGAGGCAGTGCAGTTGTCGCGCTCGCTGGATGAGGTCGACCTGGCGCAGGGATATCCGCACTATCTGCGTTTGTCGAAGACCATCGACCCCAACAAGGCCCTGTTATTTGATGGCCTTGAGCATCCGGAATATGTGATTCAGTTCGTGATTCGCGACGGACATCAGGACGATCCGCGTCTCAAAAAGTTTGTTGATATCTATCAGCACTCGCCGGTGGTGCGCGCGAAGCTGGATGAGTTCTACGGCAAGCTGTATCAGCCGGGCTGGAGCCAGTAATCATGGTCAGCCTGACTCTTCCTGGCGAGCAGGCGGCGCTGCACACCACGACGCCGGTCGCGGGCCGTGCGCACGTGCAGATCCGCGGGCTGAGCAAACGCTATGACGGCCAGTCGCAGGATGCGCTGAAGCACATCGACCTGCAGGTTAAACGCGGCGAGATTTTTGGCATCATTGGCCGCAGCGGCGCGGGCAAATCGACGCTGATCCGCTGTCTGAACCGGCTGGAAAATCCGACGCAGGGTGCGGTGGTGATTGACGGTATTGATCTCAGTTCACTGAGCGCCAGCCAGCTGGTGCAGTGGCGGCGCCGCACCGGCATGATTTTCCAGCACTTCAATTTACTGTCTGCTAAAACGGTGCGGCAAAACATTGAGCTGCCGATGAAGGTGGCTGGCATACCGGCGGCGCAACGGCGGCAAAAAGTGGATGAGCTGCTGGCGCTGGTTGGGCTGGAAGCGCGCCAGCATGCCTGGCCGGCGCAACTCTCCGGCGGGCAGAAGCAGCGCGTCGGCATTGCGCGCGCGCTGGTGCACGATCCGGAACTGCTGCTGTGCGACGAGGCAACCTCGGCGCTGGATCCGGAAACCACGCGCGCCATCCTCGCGCTGCTGAAAAAAATCAATCAGCAGCGTCATATCACTATTGTGCTGATCACCCATGAGATGGACGTGGTGCACGACCTGTGTCACCAGGTGGCGGTGATCGATCAGGGTGAAATCATTGAGCGCGGTCCGGTGTGGCAGGTGTACAGCGATCCGCAGCATGAGACGACGCGGCAGTTGCTCAATCCGCAATTCGGCGCGCTGCCGGAGGCCATCCAGCCGCTGCTTACGCCGCAACGTCAGAACGTGGACTCGCGTTTGCTGGTGCGGCTGCGCTACAGCGGGCAGGGCGCGCAACCGGATCTGGCGGCGATCAGCGCACAGGTCAGCGGCGAGCTGACACTACTGTATAGTGCGGTTGAATGGGTCGATCGCAAACCCACCGGCCAGCTGTTGCTGCTGCTGGATGCCCGGCACGACGCGCCAGCAGCCCTTACCGCGCTTCATCCGCTGGCGGACCAACTGGAGGTTGCAGGTTATGTCACTGGCTATTGATCGTTTATGGCAGGGGTTGCTGGATACGCTGCTGATGGTCGGCGTGTCGTCGCTGCTGGCGCTGCTGATCGGTTTACCGATGGCGGTGATTCTGGTGGTAACCGGGCGCGGTGATCTGTTCCCCAATCCGCTGCTCAACCGGCTGCTGGGCTGGCTGGTGAACCTGTTCCGCTCGATTCCGTTTTTGATTCTGATGGTGGCGCTGATCCCGTTTACCCGCTGGATTGTCGGCACTACCTACGGCGTCTGGGCGGCCGTGGTGCCGCTGACGCTGGCGGCGACGCCGTTTTTTGCCCGCATCGCGGAGGTGAGTCTGCGCGAAGTGGATAAAGGGCTGACGGAAGCGGCGCAGGCGATGGGCTTTCAGCGCTGGCATATTGTCTGGCACGTGCTGCTGCCGGAAGCGCGGCCTGGCATCGTCAGCGGTTTTACCATTACGCTGGTGACGATGATTAATGCCTCGGCGATGGCTGGTGCGATCGGCGCCGGCGGGCTGGGCGATCTGGCTTATCGTTACGGCTACCAGCGTTTCGATATGCAGGTCATGCTCACGGTGATCGTGGTGCTGGTGGCACTGGTCACGCTGCTGCAGCTGTGTGGCGACCGGCTGTCGCGCCGGCTTAACCATCGCTAAAGGCGTTTTATCTGATCTGCAGGCCGTCAAGCGCCGCCAGCAGCGCGTCGACCTTCGGCAGTAGCTGTTTGCGCCGTGGCCAAATCACCGACAGCGGCAGACCGTCCGGCTGCTGCTGCGGCACAATCACTTCCAGCGCGCCGCTCGCCAGCGCGTCACGCACCAGCCAAGACGGCATTTGCGCCACCCCGAGGCCAGCGCACAGCGCCTGCATTTGTGCATCCACGTCGCCCAGCGCCATGCGAGACGGCACCTGACGCCAGTGCGGATGTCCATCCTCCGTGGTGAACAGCCACGGCTTGGTGCTGCCGTCAACGCGCTCGTACAGAATCGCCCGATGCCGCAGCAACTCACTCTCGCTGGTTGGTCTGCCTGCGCGCGCCAGATAGTCCGGCGCGGCGCAAAACACCATACGCTCGCGGCCCATCGCCCGGCAGCCGAGCGAGGCGGGCAGATCCGGCGAACCGCCGATGCGCACCGCGACATCAATGCCCTCATCAAACAGATCAATAAAGCGATCCGAGAAGGTCAGGCTGAGTTCCACATCCGGATGCTGCTGACAGAACGGAATCAGCAGCGGCATGACGCCGAGGCGGCCATAGGTATTCGGCACTGCCAGCCGCAATCGCCCGGAAGGAATGGTGCGCTGCGCCGCCAGTACCGCTTCGGCTTCCGCCAGTTCCTCCATAATGCGCAGGCAGGTCTGATAATAGGCGCTGCCGGCGTCGGTGAGCGTCAGGCTGCGCGTGGTGCGCTCCAGCAGGCGTGAGCCGAGCCGCGCTTCCAGCCGCGTCACGCTTTTGCTGATGGCGGAACCGGTCAGGTGCAGACGCTCAGCGGCAGCGGCAAAACTGCCGCTTTCGACACTGGCGACAAAAGGGACGATGTCTTTCAGACGCTGATCGTGCATGTATTAGTGAATCCAGTTCAGGAATGATGTGAATTAATGCCACGGCTAAGAATTTAATTCTCTATTACGCTAAGGATAACTGCAACAGAGGAGATTCGACATGCAAAAACAGGCGTTAATCGTGGGGATCAGCGGGGTTATCGGTCGTGCGCTGGCGGAAAGGCTGCAAAGCGAGGGCTGGCGGGTAACCGGTTTGTCGCGCGGACGCGGTGCCATTCCGGAAGGCTGCCGCAGTCTGACGGCCGATCTGACCGATGCAGAAGCGGTGCGCAATGCGCTGGCGCAGGAAAAACCGGATGCGCTGTTCTTTAGCGTCTGGTCACGCCAGGCGAATGAAAAAGAGAACATTCGCGTTAACGGCGGCATGGTGCATAACGTCATTGCCGCGCTCGGCGAGCGGCTGAACGGCGCACATGTGGCACTGGTGACCGGGCTGAAGCACTACCTCGGTCCGTTCGAAGCGTATGGCAAAGGTGCGGTGCCGGTGACGCCGTTCCGCGAAGAGCAGGGACGTCAGCCGGTCGATAACTTTTACTATGCGCAGGAAGACGAAGTGTTTGCCGGCGCAGAGCAATATGGCTACAGCTGGAGCGTGCACCGTCCGCACACCATCATCGGTTATGCATTGGGTAACGCCATGAACATGGGGCAGACGCTGGCCGTTTACGCCACGCTGTGCCGTGAAAAAGGCTGGCCGTTCATCTTTCCCGGCTCGCCGCAGCAGTGGAACGGTCTGGCCGATGTTACCGAAGCCGGTTTACTGGCGGAACAGCTGCTGTGGGCGACCCGTGCTGAAGGGGCTGCCAATCAGGATTTCAACGCGGTGAACGGCGATGTGTTCCGCTGGAACTGGCTGTGGCCGCGTCTGGCAGACTATTTCGGTATTGAAGCTGCAGACTATCCGGCGCAGATGATGCCGCTGGAAGGACGCATGCAGGAAGCCGCAGCGGCCTGGCGTGAGATCGCTGCGCGCTATCAGCTGCGTGAAGCAGACATCGATAAACTGGCGTCGTGGTGGCACACCGATGCGGATTTGGGACGGCCGATGGAGGCGTTTACCGATATGAGCAAGAGCCGTAAAGCCGGCTTTACCGGCTATCGCGCGACGCTGGATTCCTTCACCCAGCTGTTCGACCGACTGCGTGCGGAGCGCATCATTCCCTGATAGCGTTACTGGCCGGCGTCGTCAGGCGATCTGCACCCAGCGCCGGCCAAGCAATACGGTCAGCACGATGATGCTCACGATGGCCGCCAGGTGCTGCAGCAAATCCAGCGCATGCAGGTGCACCGGATGACAGAACGCCAGCAGGCTTACCGCCATGCAGGCGACGCCCAGGCCCGCCATGGCCAGACTGCGGGCCGGATAGAGTGTTCGTGTCCGGCGCAGACTGAAGATGGTCAGCAGCAGCATCGGCAGACTCACCACCAGCAGGAAAACAAAGCACGGCAGCGTGTCGTGCTGCTGCAGCGGCGTGGCCGTCTGCAGCAGACTGCTGGCGCTCAATCCCAGCCACAGCAGGCCCGGCGGCAACAGCAGCTTTGCGCTGATGCCGCGCCGGCCGGCAATGCTGAGTTCAAAGGCGCTGCGCATCGCCAGCAGCCCGAGGATAAACGCAAGCATCAGTTGCAGCGCGGCCTGCATCGCGCCGGTCTGCGACCAGTCGGTCAGAGTGCGCGGCACCAGCAAACTGGCCGCGATGCCGGCCGGTAGCGCCAGCGCCAGCCAGCCCAGCACGCGTTTTCCGGTCGCCGGCGGGCGTTTCACCGGGCGCAGATCGCGCCCCAGTTTTTCAATCAGCAAATGATGGTCAGTCATGGTTTGCTCCAAAGCGGCGCAGATTGATGAGCGCGCGGTGCAACAGCGATTTCACGGCCGACACGCTCAGATTATGGTGTGCCGCCGCCTCGTTCAGGCTCATTTCATGCAAATGAACATGCTCAACGATTTCACGCTGACGCAGCGGCAGCTGGCTGAGATAGCCCGCCAGCTCCTGTCGGGTGTCCAGCTGCTGCTGTTCTGCCGTGCTGGCGGGATCGGCGGCCTGAGCGTCGTCAAGCGTACAGTGATGCTGGCGGCCGCGGCGGCGCAGGGCATCAATCGCGCGTGCCGAGACTATCGCCGTCAGCCAGGGCAGAAAAGGGTAAGCGGGATCGTAGGTGTGGCGCACGCGATGCAGCGTGAGCAGCACATCCTGAATCACATCTTCCGTTAAGGCTTCATCGCTCAGCCTGCGCCGCACCTGCGCGCGTATCACCGGCACCAGCGCCCGCAGCAGCCGGGTATAGGCACACTGATCCCCGGCCTGCGCGCGTTCCATCAGTCCGGGCCAGTTTTCACGTGCGCTATCGCCTGTGTGCATACGCTGCCTTGTTGCCGTTACGTCTTCTTCGCTGCCGCCTGGTTTAACGCATCCACTACGATGCCGGGTGTCAGCACCTGCGGCAGTACTTTCGGTGATCCGCCATCAGCCGGATACACGAGATACATCGGTAAACCGCCCTGACCAAACTCACTCATCACGTCATCAACGTCCGGGTTAAATTTAGTCGAGTCTGCCACCATGTACAGCGTACCGGTTTTCGCCAGTGCGGTTTTCACCGCCTGGGTCGACAGCGAGGTCTTCTCGTTCACCTGGCAGGTGATGCACCATGATGCGGTAAAATCGACAAAAATCGCTTTGCCATGCCCGCGCTGAGCAGCCACCGCCTGCGGCGTCCACGTCTGTTTGCTGACCTGCGCCTGCATATCGCCTTGCTGCGCCGCGCCTGGCTTGATCAGCCCCGGCAGCGGCGCGATCACCGCAATCAGCAATATCGCCGTGACGCTGAACAGCGCTTTGTGCCCTTTTCCGGCAAAGCGGCGCTGCTGCGCCATGCCATACAGCCAGCCGGCAAACGCCAGCACCACCGAGGCGGCCAGCACAACAGCCAGCGCGCTGCTGCCCGCCTGCTGGGCCAGAATCCACACCAGCCAGGCCCAGGCACCGAGCATGGGAAAGGCCAGCCCGCGCTTGAGGATATCCATCCATACGCCAGGACGCGGTAAAAATCGTGCCAGCGGCGGGAACAGCGACAGCAGGGTAAAGGGCGCGGCGAAGCCGAGCGCCAGCGCAAAGAAAATAACCAGCGCAACCGCAGGGGGCTGCACCAGCGCGTAGCCGATGGCACTGGCCATAAAGGGTGCGGCACAGGGCGTGGCTACGATGATCGCCAGCGCACCGGTCAGCGCGGAACGCAAAAAAGCGCCGCGCTGGATGTCGATGGCCCCGACGCGCTGCACCGTTAGTCCCACCTCAAAGACGCCAAGCAGGTTAAGCGCGGCAGCCAGGATCACCAGCGACAGCAGGGCGATCACCAGCGGTGACTGTAGCTGAAAGCCCCAGCCGACCGCGGCGCCACCCGCGCGTGCGGCCAGCAGAATGCCAGCCAGCGCCATCATGGTCACCAGCACGCCGAGCAGGAATCCGAGGCCTTCCCGGCGCGCGCTGGCAGCCTGGCATTGATGGCGCAGCAGGCCAAGCGCTTTCAGCGAAATCACCGGAAAGACGCACGGCATGAGGTTGAGGATGATGCCGCCCAAAAAGGCGGCCAGCATCGCGGTTAACATGGCTGGCCTCTCACTTACTGCGCTTGCGGATGCGCAGCGTCATACTCTTTCACCGCCGCCAGCGCTTTTTCGATGTGGGTATCCGGGTTTCTGTCGGTGTAGCTCAGCAGAATATTGCCGTTGGGGGCAATCACATAAGAGGTGCGGTCAGACAGCGTTTTGCCTTTTATCTGCATCAGCGTTTTATATTCGGCGGCCACTTTGGCACCCGGATCGGCAGCCACGGCGAATTTGTCACGACACTCCAGCTTAGAAAAATCGCTGATCTGCTCGGTGTTACCGGCAGTGACGCCGATCACCGTGGCGCCCATTTTTTTGAAATCATCCGTGGCTTCAGCGAAGTCGTGCGCCTCAATGGTACAACCCGCGCTGAAGGCCGCCGGGAAGAAGTAGAGCACCACCGGCCCTTTTTGCAGCGCCTGCTGCAGCGAGAAGGTGAGCGGCTTACCGGCCAGCGCGCCCTGAAGTTCAAAGTCAGGTGCTTTGGCCCCGACGGGCAGCGCCGCGCCAGCAGCAAAGGCGGCGAGGCTCAGCGTGGTGCCGAGGGTGAGGGTAGCGATGAGATGCCTGATAGTTGTCATGATCTGCTCCTGCGGTGAAAGAGGTCCGGTTAGGGGTGTTCAGCCAGACAGTTCGCCGCAGTCGGTAAAAAGTTGCGCGGAGGGCAAAAAAAAGCAGGGCAGATCCCTTTTTCCCGTCTCGTTTATTTATTCTTTGCGTGAAATCCTTACAATAATCGCCTGATGTTTTTTTAGGTTTTAGATATGTCTTCAACCTCTTGCGATAAACAGAACAGTGAAACCCAGCAGCTGCTGGCCTCCCTTGAACAGCACATTGCCGAGCCGGCACCCCGGGTGCAGCCGGTGCCGGAAGATTTCTGGCAGCAACTGGAGACGCTGACCCACGGCGACGACACCTGACTCAGTTACGCGGCTGTATACCCTGGCACACCATGCTGAGGGTGTGCTGCAGAATCATTTCGGTATCAAAGCCCGGCTCGTGGGCAAAGCGGGTAAAGGGCACCAGTACCATGCTGAGAATTGAGGTCATCAGCACATCGACATTCAGCTGGTTATTCAGTAATCCCTGCTGCTGCCACTGAATCAGCAACGCGCGAATCCGTTCGCGTCCGGCATGACCGTGACGCTGTTTCAGCGTGCCGCCCAGCCCCTGACCACTGGCGACTTCCTGCAGCCACAGCGGTGCGAACCAGTCATGACTCAGCACGATATCCGCAAACTCTTTAATAAATCCGCTGATCGCAGCGACAGGTTCACTACTCTCTTCGACAAAATGCGCTTCCAGCCGTTGCCGTAACGGCACAAAGCGTTCCGCGACCACGGTATCCAGCAGTGACTCGCGCGACTGAAAATAGTAATTCAGCATGGCCGGGCTGACGCCAGCTTTACGGGCTATGGCGTTGAGCGAGGTTTCCGCGATGCCATTTTGCGCATACAGCGCGAGCGTGATGTCCAGCAGGTGCTCGCGCTGCTGGGCATTGATTGCGCCGCCGCGTGGACGGCCCGGCCGGCGGGGTTTATCAGAAGGCGCTGTCTCGCTCTCCATCACTTTTTGTGCGGTCATCTTTACGTACTCACGGGTTTCGTGTCAGACTTCGGTTAATATTAATTGTGCATTTAATTAATTTCAAACGGTGTCGTTATGAAACCTCAATCTATCACATCGCAGCGCGACAGCGGGGCAACCCGCCCGCCTTCCATTCGCCTGCTGATGGGCGCGCTGATGCTGGTGATGCTGCTGTCCGCGCTTGATCAGACTATCGTCTCGACCGCGCTGCCGACTATCGTCGGCGAACTGGGCGGGCTGGATCGCCTGTCGTGGATCGTCACTGCTTACATGCTGGCCTCAACCCTGGTCGTGCCGCTGTATGGCAAATTTGGCGATCTGTTTGGCCGCCGAACGGTGCTGCAAATCTCGGTGGTGCTGTTTTTGCTGGGCTCGGCGCTGTGCGGGCTGGCGCAAAACATGCCGCAGCTGATTTTTACCCGCGCACTGCAGGGACTGGGCGGCGGTGGATTGATGGTGGTGAGCATGGCGGCGGTCGCGGATGTCATTCCGCCCGCCGATCGCGGCCGGTACCAGGGCCTGTTTGGCGGCGTGTTTGGTCTGGCAACGGTGATTGGGCCGCTGCTGGGCGGTTTTATCGTGCAGCACATGTCATGGCGCTGGATTTTCTACATTAATCTGCCGCTCGGCCTGCTGGCGCTGCTGATCATTAATGCGGTGTTTAAAGCGGATAGCCGACGCAAACCTCATGAAATCGATTATCCGGGTGCGGTGTTTCTCAGCCTGGCGCTGGTGGGCGTGACGCTGTTTACCAGTGAAGGCGGCACGCTGCGCGAATGGTCAGATCCCCAGCTATGGTGCATTCTGGCCATGGGGCTGGTTGGCGTGTTGGGGTTTATCTATGAGGAGCGTCGCGCGTGGGAACCCATCATTCCGCTGGATCTGTTTCGCAATCGCAGTTTTTCCCTCGCCAGTCTGATGGCGTTTATTATCGGCATGGCGCTGTTTGGCAGCGTGACGTTTTTGCCGCTTTATTTGCAGGTAGTAAAAAACGCCACGCCCACCGAGGCCGGACTACAGCTGTTACCGCTGATGGGCGGGCTGCTGGTCACCTCAATCATTAGTGGTCGCATGATTAGCCGCAGCGGGAAATACCGTTTGTTCCCCATCGCCGGGACGCTACTGGCCACAACCGGGATGGCGCTGATGACTACGCTGACGCTGGATGCGCCGCTCTGGCACATTTATCTGTTCTCCAGCGTGCTCGGCATGGGAATGGGCATGACTATGCAGGTGCTGGTGCTGGCGGTGCAAAATGCGGTGACGCCCGATCGCATCGGCGTAGCGACCTCATCGGTTACGCTGTTTCGCTCGGTGGGCGGTTCGATCGGCGTTGCGCTGTTTGGCGCTGTGTTCAGTCACGTGCTGAAATCCGGAGCGACCCGACTGATAGAGCAGGGTAACGTGCTGCCGCCCTCGCTTGATCCGGTCGCCGTGAACCATTTGCCTGCAGCGCTGCGTCAGGCTTATTTGCTGGTGTTCAGTGATGCGGTGCATGCCGCATTTCAGATGGCCGCCGGCGTTATGCTGCTGGCGTTTATACTTTCGCTGTTGCTGCCGGAGTCGCCGCTGCGCGATAACGTGCGCAAATAAGCTTTCCGGTTATTTCGCAGCAGGTCAGTCGGACAGGCTGCGGAATAAAATTTAAACGCAATTTGCCGGATAAATATGCGTTGTCGGCGCAAAGCAGCAAAAGATATAGATTTTTATCCTAAATACATAGCGTTACCTTTCTGTAAACTTAGGTAAAAATAGTGAAGCCAGCGAGAATTCGGGCGGAGACGCTTTATTTCTGCAACTTCTTTACGGTATAAATCTGCTATCCCTGTTATCCACTGTGAAACGTCACCCTATGATTGCTACTGCGGCCCGCAACCTGATTGCCTGCCTGATGTTATTAACTCTGGCTGGCTGCTCGTCTCACTCCTCGCCAGCACCGGAGCAGGAAAGTGTTGATACCTCGCAGGACGGTGGTAAACAGCCCGATTTAATTCCGGTAATAGCCGCTTTGCACGATCAAATGCATTCGTGGGAAGGCACCAAATATCAGTGGGGCGGAACGCAATTATCCGGCGTTGACTGTTCCGGATTTGTCTGGCGCACCTTAAAAGATCGTTTCAATATTCCCATGGATCGCGTCACAACGCGTGAACTGATTGCCATGGGTAAGCCGGTCGATCAGGCGCATTTACAGCCTGGCGACTTAGTGTTCTTCCGCATTAAGCATGAGCTGCACGTCGGCTTTTACGACACCGATCGCCAGTTCCTGCATGCCTCAGTCAGCCAGGGCGTGATGCGCTCGTCACTGAATAATCCGTACTGGAAATCGGTATATTTAGAAGCCAGAAGACTCCCGCGCGAGCAAAATTCGCAGATCAGTTTCAATTATAAAAATAAAGTCTGAGGTCAGACATCCCTTCACAAAGCCGCGGCGCGACATTTTCGCGCCCACGCTCAGACCCATCCTGCCGTCAACCATTCGTCTCCTGTTTCAGTGGCAATTCGCATCCAACATGATGGCTGCTTTAACGCTCTGTGCCGCTTTATGGGTATTGAAATCCAATCAACCTATTGATTATAAATAGTAAATTTAAATATCATGCATTAACAATTAGTGCGATCATAGTGTTCGCACTAATTATCAATTTTGTAATAGTAATCATGGTTATTATTACCCCCATCGAAGGCGCAGCGCCTTCTCATCAAACGCTAAGGAATATGACCATGAAAGCTATCAAAACACTGACCATTGCCGCCGCCGCCGCGCTTTCCCTGATTTCTGCTGCCAGCTTCGCGCAAACCGTTTCAGCCACCTCCACCACACTGGATGGTGCCGAAGCGAAAATTGCCGCTCAGGCTCAGCAGCAGGGTGCGCAATATAAAATTCTGGAAGCCAGCACCAACAACCTGGTGCATATGACCGCTGAACTTTACAAATAACGGATGGTTGCACAGGGATGTGCCAGAACGGGTCGCCTGACGGGCGGCCTTTTTTGTCGTGCAGTCAGGCTCGCAGCGTATCAATCATTCTGGCGAAATTGCTGAATTTGCAGCGCAGACTGTCTGGCAGGAGAACGCAATATGCTGAACAACGTGGATATCAACCGGCAGGCGCTGGCTTTTGCCGATGCATTGCGCACGCAACGCCATGCTCACGTTCCGGTGATTCGTTTTGCCCACTGGCCGCAATTTATCGCGACGGTGCGCGCTGAGCTGGCGCAACCGGGCAACCAGAAATAATTAGCATGATCACGATAACCGCACTAATTATCAATTGTATTATAGTAACCTGAGTTATTATTAGTTCCATCGAAGGCACACAGCCTTCAGCCACAACCATTAAGGAATAAGACCATGAAAACCATTAAAGCTATGTCAATCGCCGCTGTTGCCGCTCTTTCTCTGATGTCAGCTGCCAGCTTTGCCCAGAGCGTAACCGTGACTTCCTCTACGCTGGACGGTGCAGAAGCTAAAATCGCCGCGCAGGCGCAAGAGCAGGGCGCTCAGTATAAAATTACTGAAGCCAACACCAACAACCGCGTGCACATGACGGCTGAACTGTATAACTAAGTTCAGACTGGTTCACTGCGTTAAGGCCGCCTTCGGGCGGCTTTGCTGTTTCCGGAAGGCTTGAAACGAACAAAAGCAGCAGGCTGGCGTTCGAAATTTGACCAATCCTGCTCAGCGGGCACAACAGGCGGAGCCCAGGCGTTTATCCACAGGATAAGCCAGCCTCTTTGCACGTCAGTTGTGGATAACTGTTTTAATATCAAACCGTCAGGCGACAAACGCTGAGTGGATTTCCCGACTTACCCGTCGGTTATTTTGTCAGAAATGAATCCGGTTGCGGCTAAATAAACGCGAAGCGGGTGAGTTTATTTCACCATTTCAAAACACATTAGGTTTGCGTAATCTGCACCGTTATTTTTTCGCGTCGTCGTCAAAATGGCGAGAGGGAATCAGATTTTTCTCTTTATTAACCGGCGTTCTTTTCGACCGGCCTTTGTCCAGCAGGCAGTCGCGGCAACAGGCTATTTGCGGATGGTGGATACGCGCTACCGTCAGCGCCTGATGCACGGTATACAAAGAGCCGATAAAGCGCTTCTCTTCCTCAAATTCCAGGACGTAACAGCCTTTTTTATGCAATACCCAGCCGGCGTCCGGATCGTGACATAAATAAAAATAGTGCGGTTCTAACATAACTTACTCTCGGGCGAGTGATAGCCATCGAATAGATAATCGGTGATGTGTCTAAATTAGAGACGCATTCAGTCTACGCCGATGATGACCTGCGGGGCTAATTGATTTAATGACTTTCGGATTAGACCTGAAATGACCGGACCAGCATGAATAATGTGCCGGTCCGGTTGCTGATTTATTCGCTGGCGAGCGCGGCGACCGGATCCATTCGTGCGGCTTTGCGCGCGGGCAGATAACCAAATATCATGCCGATAATGGTTGAGCAGGCAAACGCTGCGCCAGCCGATTGCCACGAGTAGATGGCGGTCAGCACGCCGCCAGCCAGCAGTGAAATGACCGGACCTATCACCAGAGACAGCGCCACGCCGAGCGATCCGCCCACCAGGCACACCAGCACGGCTTCAATCATAAACTGCTGCATAATGTCGCCACGTCGCGCACCTACCGCCATGCGCACACCAATCTCGTGGGTGCGTTCGGTCACCGACACCAGCATGATGTTCATTACGCCAATACTGCCGATCATGAGCGCAATCGAAGCCACCAGTAAAATCAGCAGCGTCAGCGTGGCCGCCGCACCTTCTATCGCTTTACGATACTTGTCCCGGTTGAACATCAGGAAATCTTTGGTGCCGTGGCGCGCCGTCAGCAACTGGGTGAGCGATTCCACCGCCGCACCGCTCACCACATCATCTTTGAGTTTAATACTGATACTGGTGAGCGCGGTCTGACCGCTGATGCGGTACATCACTGTGCTCCACGGCAGCCAGACGCTGAGGCGGTTGGGCGACAGACCATCTTCATTATTGGCCACGCCAATAACCCGCACCGGCACCGATCCCAGCACAATCATTTTGCCAATCGGGCTCGGGCCCTGTTCGCCAAACAATTTATTGCGCGTGTTGATATCAATAATGACTTCCTGGCGCGCGTGCCGCTCATCGCTGAAGTTGCTGCCTTCCACCAGCTTAATGCCCTGAATGCGAAAATAGTCGACGCCTACGCCGGAAACTGAAGTTTTGGAGGCGTTAGCCAGGTAACGAATGGGCTGCGTGGCGATGATCTCCGGACTGACGGCGGCGACAAACTGCTGGCGCGCAATCACATCGGCATCGGCCATCACCAGGGTTTGTACCGGGTGCGCATCATCCTCGACATAATCGCCCCCGGCATAGATAGAAACCACATTGGTACCCAGTCCGGAAATGCTCTCCAGCGTTTTTTCCCGCGCGCCCTGGCCCAGCGCCACCACGGTGACGACGGCGGCAATGCCAAAGATAATGCCGGTCATAGTCAGTGCGGTGCGCAGGCGGTGGGCGTTCATGGCATTCAGCGCCATGCGCAATGATTCGCGCAGCCGGTCAAGCAGACCGCGGAATCTGCTCTGCCGCTTGCGTGGCGCTGGCGTAAAGCGCGTTTTTGCGGCCGTGGCAGTACTTCCGCTGTCGGCAAAAATCTCGCCGTCCTGAATTTCGATGATGCGTTCCGCGTGCTGCGCCACTTTCATATCGTGGGTAACGATAATCACCGTGTGACCTTCGCGGTTCAGTTCGCTGAGGATGCGCAGCACTTCTTCACCGGAGTGCGAATCGAGCGCGCCGGTGGGCTCATCGGCGAGGATAATTTCGGCACCGTTGATCAGTGCACGCGCAATACTGACACGCTGCTGCTGGCCGCCTGACAGCTCGCCCGGCTTATGCTGTTCGCGCCCCTGTAATCCGAGCCGTGCCAGCAGCTGTGCGGCGCGCTGACGGCGTGCGGTGCCGGATAAATTGGCGTAAATCGCCGGTATTTCAACGTTGCTCAGCGCGCTGAGATCCGGCATCAGGTGATAGCGCTGAAAGATAAAGCCGATGTGCTCGCGCCGCACTTGCGCCAGCGCATCGGGCGAGAGCGTGGCGGTATTTTTGCCGCCAATCAGGTAATCACCGCTGTCCGGCGCATCAAGGCAGCCTAGAATGTTCAGTAGCGTGGATTTGCCTGAGCCCGAGGGGCCGATGATCGCCACCATTTCGCCGCTGGCAATCTGCAGATTAATGTTTTTCAGCACCTGCAGGGATTGCGAACCATTGACGTAGCTGCGCTGAATGTTGTGCAGTTCGATGATATTCACATCACCACCTTGTCCGCGCCCGGCTGCTGCGTGGCAAGGATCACTTTTTCCCCCAAGCGCAGCCCGCTCAGCACCTGAATGTCAACGCTGTCGCTGATGCCGGTGGTGATGTAGCGCTTCTCTGGCTGATTATTTTGATCCGCGATTTCGACGTAAGTACGACCATCGCTGGCCTTTTTCGTGGCCTGCACCGGCACCAGCAGCGCGTTTTTCGCCTGGTCGCGCAGCAGATTAACCTGCGCCGTCATGGAGATGCGCAGCGCATTATCCGGGTTCGGCACATCAAGCAGGGCGTTGTAATACACCGCCGCGTTTGTGCTGCTTACGGTATTGCTTTCGCTGTTACCCATCAGTGCATCATCTTTCATCACCGACTCAGGGGCCAGTTCGATGCTGCGCAGCGTGGCGTTGTAGCGTTTATCCGGATTGGCGAAGGTGGTAAACCACGCCTGCTGGCCGGGCTGAATATTGGTAATGTCCGCCTCGGAGATTTGCACTTTGATGGTCATGGTGCCGAGCTGCGCCAGTTTGGCGATGGTCGGGGCGCTCTGTACGGCGTTTACGGTCTGGCCCTGCTTCGTGACGATCGCCACTACCGTGCCGTCAATGGGTGCCATGATGCGCGTGTAGCCGAGATCGAGTTGCTTTTTATCCACTTCGATCTGCGCCTGAATCACCCGCGCCTGCTGCGCCGTCAACTCTGCCTGGGCGATGCGCCACGCTTCGGCGGCGGTATCAAAATCCTGGCGGGAAACGGCATTGGTTTTAACCATCTGCTGCAGGCGCTGAAACTGTGCCTGCTGGCGTACCAGCGTAGCCTGACGGGTCTGTAAATCCGCCTGCGCCACGCTCAGCGCCGCCTGCGCATTACGCAGATCGCTGCGCTGCGGCTGATCATCGATCTCCGCGATCAGCTGGCCCTTGCGCACGTTGTCGCCAGCTTTGATATACAGCTTTTTCACCTGACCGGAGACCTGCGCACCGACGTTAACGCGCTCAATCGCGTCCATTTTGCCGGTAGCGGCAATCACGTTTTCGATGTCGCCCTGACGCACCGCGGCGGTCATCAGCGGATTGGGTTTACTGCGTGACGCCGAATACCCCCAGAGAACCAGAATCATCACCAGCGCAGTTAGCGCGGCAAACAGCCATTTTTTCGTCATTGTGTGCATCATCGTCCCTTAAATTTAGCGAGAATAATAATCACTAAGCGGGACAAACTGGAGAAAAATTCTGCGGAATTTTGTCAGCCGCAGGGGAGTGCGCCATCCCTGGCGCAGTTTATGGGTTAGCGATACCCCGTCAGTCAATCCGTTCAGAGCAGATTCAGCTGTTGCTTCAGCTGCGCAATCTCCCTGCGCCACTGCTGCTGTTGCGCCGGTTTCTGATGCTTTGCCTTACGCGCTTCGTCCTGCTGCAGCTTTTCTTCCAGCACCAGCAGCGCCTGCAACAACGCATCTTCATCGCCCGGGCGGCCATCGACGGCGGCAGCGGCAAGCGGGTGATCGACTGGCACATGGGCGGTGGCCAGCCTGGCGGTCACCTGCGGCCAGTCGTGCCACTCGCTCAGCTGCTGCTGTTCAATCAGCCAGAAGCGATTGCAGCTGCTGGCGATCAGGCTGCGGTCGTGAGACACCAGCAGCACCGCGCCGGCGAACTGCTGCAGCGCCTGCGCCAGCTCCTCTTTGCCTGTCATATCCAGATGGTTGGTTGGTTCATCCAGCAGCAGCAGCGAGTAGCGCGCCAGCGTCAGGCCGACAAACAGCAGGCGCGAGCGCTCACCACCGCTGAGTGAGGCAACCTTCTGCTGATGGCGCAGCCAGGGAAAGCCTGCGCTAATTAGCGCCATTTTGCACTGCTCATCGCTCAGCGCAGCGAAACCGTGCAATGCCGCGCTTAACGTATGGTCGTCACGCAACTGTTGCAGGCTCTGGTCGTAATAGCCGACGCGGGCGCGCGGATGAAACAGCGGGCTGTCGCCTTGCTGCCAGCTGTGCCACAGCTGGCGCAGCAGTGAGGATTTGCCGCAGCCGTTGTGGCCGACAATCGCGATGCGATCGCCACTTTTCACCTGCAGCGCCGGCAGGGAAAAAAGGGTCGGCGCCCCGGCAGCAGGCTGAATCGACATCGGCGGCAGCGCCAGCACGCGATCCGCCTGCAGCGCTTCGCCCTGTAACTGCAGCTGCCACGGACTGCCGGCACTGAGCGTGGTCTGCGCGGCTTTCAGCCAGTCGATGCGCTTCTCCATCTGTTTCGCTTTACGCGCCAGACCTTCGTTGTCATAGGTCCGACCCCAGATCGCCAGCCGTTTTGCGCTGCTCTCAACCCGGGCGATCTCCTGCTGCTGTGCCTGGTGGCGCTGCGCATCCGCCTCATCCTGCTGCGCCAGCGCCTCGCGGGCGGCCGTGCAGGGCAGACGGAAAACATGCAGCGTGCGATCGCGCAGGATTGCGCTGCAGTTGGTGACGCGGTCCAGCAGCGCGCTGTCGTGGGACACCAGCACAAAGCTGCCCTGCCAGCCGATCAGAAAATTCTCCAGCCACAGCAGGGTCGGCAGGTCGAGATGGTTACCCGGTTCGTCCAGCAACAGTAAATCGGGCTGCAGAATCAGCGCGCGCGCCAGCAACAGCCGCATATGCTGTCCGCCGCTCAGCGTCGCCGCGGTTTGTGACTGCTGCGCTGTGCTGAAACCCAGCGTATGCAGCAGCGCCTCGGCACGCCAGCGCTCGCTGCTGCGCTGTGCTGCGGGCAGCCGGGCGATCACGCCATCCAGCAATGAGGCCTCAAGTAACGTTTCCGGCAGGTGTTGTTCGATGCGCGCCAGCAGACAGTGGCTCGCTGGCGTGACGCTGCCGTGACTGGCGGCCAGTTCACCGCTGAGAATTTTCAGCAGGGTACTTTTACCGCTGCCGTTGTCGCCAATCAGACCGATGCGGTCGCCTTTTTTCAGGCTGAAATCCAGGGAATGGAAAAGCGGGCCAAAGGCATTGTCGAAGCCGACGGCGTGTGCGGAAAGGAGTGTGCTCATCTACTTACTCTCAAGTTGCAGGCGCAAAAAAGCCTGACGTCAGAATTTCGCTGACGACAACCCGGTAAGCCGGAGAGAAGGGATTAGATTGTCAGAACTTCGCTCAGGCGGATTATCGCAGCACGAGTGCGGTAAAACCTGAGCGGGTCCAGTCACCATAGAAGTGTGAGTAAACAAACAGTTCACACGACGGCATAGGGATCCTCCTTAGTTATCAGCAGGTGAATAAGTCAGCCGATAATAGTGGCGGTGTGCGGCTTTTTCCAGCGATTTGTATCAGCGTTGGTATAGTATGGCGTCAGAGTCTGATTGATATCACAGGAGAGTGAATATGTTGATTTATGACGTTTTTGGCCGGCACATTGGCGTTCTGCGCAAGGAGGATGCCTGGCAGGTATTTCGCGCCGACGTGACAGAAAGAAAATTCTCACGAATGTTTGATATCGCTATTCCAGATGATATGCCAGAAGACGAAATTGCAGGCTGGCTGGGTGATATCTTTCATGAAGCTGCAACTGAGCATCATCCCGATGTGAAACGCATCGAATAAAACCTGGTTATGTTGAGATGTTTGCCTTTGGCATAAAGCGGACGGTGCACAAGTCCATGTCCGTTATGAGCGAAAAGCGGACATGGCAGATATCTCGATGTATTAATCTTTGGATAGCCGGTCACAGACTTATGTTCTCATGATCCAACAAAGAGTTACTCTCGAATAATCAGCGCATTGGATTAAAATGTCAGCTCATGAGGGAGGCGTTTTATCTGCTGCCTCACCATGTATGACCATCCAGATCCCGACAGAAGAAATTGCCATACCGAAAGCCATCTGCCAGGAAAGGGGCTCATTGAACATAGCCCATGCCCAAATCATAGTGACAGGTGGACTGAGGTATAGCACGGTGGTAACACGGGTTGCTGAGCTCCGGCGTAGGCAAATCCAGTATAGACCGTAGCCACCAAAAGTTGGCAGAGTCGCCGTCCATAAGACGCTGAGCGTGAACCCCAATGTGGGGATTGGCACCAGGCTACCGTTAAAGCCTTCAATAACGGCAAAACCTATCACCGCGACGAAACACTGTAGCCAGAGATTGGGCAGGAGATCCATTGACTGTGAATCATTACTGCGTTTCTGCCAAAGCGTCGCCATTGCAAGCGACAACATACCCGCCACCGGCAAACCATAAGCCCAGAGTGGGGCGTTGCCAAAAGTGAGTACGTTATGGGTCACCCATATCACGCCGAGCAATCCCGTGATTAGCCCAAGCCAGACTTGGGCGGCTAACCGTTCCCCCAAAAATGCTGTTGCCAGCAACGCCATTCCCAATGGAAGCAGGTCAGCACACAGGGCTGCGAGCCCCGCCGGGACTCCCAATGCAATCCCCCGGGTCACTCCGAACATATATCCGACCATGGCCAGCAGGCCGATTCCGGTATTTATTATTAGCACTCGAGGAGGTGTTTTTAACAGGGGGCGGTACACGAAGGGTAAGAGGATCAGGGTTAGCAAAACATAGCGCCAGAACACGACCAGTAATGCCGGGGCGTAATTAATCGAAAAGCGTGCGCCGATGAAACCTGAACTCCAGGAAAACAGTAAAGCTCCCTCAAGTACGGGCAGAGGAACGGTATAAAGCCAGTAAAGGCTTAACGAATTTTTTCTTTGAAATTGATTTAGTTTGCTCATTCCAAAAAGGTAATAGATGAGTGTAATCTGGTAAATCAAAATGATATGTACAACTGGTTTAAAGAAGGTAAACATTGACCATAACGCTTTCTATCGAGCTACTTCGCACCTTCCATGCAGTCGTACGAACAGGAAAATTCAGCGCGGCAGCTAATCTTCTCCATAAGAGTCCTGCAGCTGTGAGCATTCACATTCAGCGTCTGGAGGCCGTTGCAGGCGGGCAGCTACTGCACCGCGATAATCAGTCCGTAATGCTAACTACACTGGGGAAAAAGCTTCTGCGCTCAACAGCAGAACTCCTACGCTCGCACGATCGGATACTGGCTGACCTCCATGGGGCGAATCTTGCCGGACGAATCAGCCTTGGCATGCCTGATGAGTATGCTGCTCAGGTTATCCGGGAGATACTTCCTCCATTTAGTGCGGCGTGGCCGAACGTTGTAATGGAGTTGAAAATGGGGCCCAGTAACGAGCTTGAAGAGTGGATAGACCGAGGAAAACTGGATGCGGCAGTGGTCGTCCAGCCTAAAGAAAAAACCAGTCCCAATGCGCAGTTGTTAATGTCAACCACGCCCGTCTGGGTGGGTCCTCTGAACAATAACGTGGCGCTTGAAGATCCCTTGCCTCTGGCTGTCTACGCAGCGCCATGTATTTATCGCAAGGCTATTACAGCCTCGCTGAAAGCTTCAGGTCGAAGTTCGCGCATCGTGCTGGAGAGCCATTCAAGTAAGGCGGTCCAGGCATGTGTTGAAGCTGGATTGGCAGTAAGTTTAATGGACCGGGGAAAGGTATCAGGCCGCATGCTTATTCTTGAGAATATGCCAACTATTCCTGACCATAATATCGTGTTCATACGAAACGTCGCATCATATGGGGACGAAGCTGTAGATCTACTTTCAAAAGCTTTTCATCAATCATTCCGGCTTTAGATAGCTGATGGGATTCCTGCAATCAGATGTTCTTATCTCATTATAACTATCTGAAAGATTTCCACTGACATACGCCAATTGATGCAAACAATCTTTTTTCAATAACGTCCGCTTCTGGCACGAAGCGGACAGCCCATATCCTCAGATGTCTGCTATGAGCGAGGAGCGGACATTAGTAATTGTATCGTCGTGGGCGCATTATTATTTTTCTATTCAACTAAATGTGATAGGGGTGTCCTTTAGTGTTGTTTCTATTGTTCACAAAGGCTTCAATTTGATATGAAGCCCTTATTTAGGGATTTAGGGCCAGGATGCTTTTGCGTAGCATTGCTAATATTATTATTTAGGGCGGGCTGATGTTAATGTCGCTAGGAAGGTTGGCATGAACCACTCTCTAACAAGCTCCTCATACATATTTGAAAGATTTGTTAACTTATGCCAAACCACTTCGGAACAGTAACTCAAAAAATGTTCATAATGTTCAGGTTTTACTTCTTTATCAATATCTATTTGAAGTTGGATTAACTCCTTTTGGCTCCATGCCATCGGCTTCCAAAATTCATGTCCAGACCATATATCTTGTCTAAGAGCAATTACAATAAAGTTATTTACCATCTCTATAGCTTCATCGAAAGAGACAGGAAATTGTACGGCCGCTTTACCTTGTAGTCGGTTTATTTCTTTTAATTGATAGTTAAAAAGTGAGAATGCGCCATACATTTTTGATCTTTTACCATATGCACGTAATGAAACAAGCGCATCTTCACCATCCAGAATCTCATTTTCAAGAGGTATATATATAGTCTTTGAGTCTTTTTTAGAATAATTCGGGTCTTCTGGTATAAGAACTTTATCTATGTAATCATTAAGGCAAATAAAAAATGCCTTTTCTGTATTAGTGTCAACTAGTATCAATAATACTGGAATTGCAATGCCTATAGACTGAATAGTCAAAATGTCTGATATGTCTAACTTAAATTTTGCGACAGGAATTTCGACAAAATCGCTTTTATCTTCTGTTAAATTTCCTTTGGTTACATTTCCACGAGCATAGGCTTTACGTGTACAATATTCAATACAATCTGAAGATTTTAGTTGTACAAAGAAGTTTTCACCAAGGGTTTCTGCAATACTTTCACTGTCATCAACAAAATCAAATAATTCAACAACGCAATCAATACCATAGTCAGCGCCATAGCTATGTACGACCCATTCGCGAGGTAGTTTTTCCCGCAGGACCCTGATTGAAATGTCTTCTTTTACTTAGCTAATAGACCGTCTTTTCTTTGGCATGTTACCTCCTAAAATTACAAATTAAAAAACAGATCTTACACTCGAATGCTTAAAATGTTTGCTTCTGGCACAGGGCTGCTGTTGCAGCCCTGACAACCTAAGACTTCAATCGATTCAGAGATGTCTAACGCATCATCGACTTCAATGCCCAGATAACGGACTGTGCTTTCCAGTTTCTTATGATCCAACAGAACTTGGATCACCCGGAGATTCTTGGTTTTCTTGTAGATCAGGTAAGGTTTTGTTCTTCTCATGGAATGTGTGCTGTAAAGCGAATCTTCGAGACCAAGCTTTTGTACCCACCCATGAAAGATTCGGTTGTATTGCCGGGTTGAAATGTGCTGGTTAGTTCCGACCCGAGACCGAAACAAGAAGTCTTTACTGTGCAAATTGCTAAGCTTTATCAATGCAGCAACAGCTTCTCTTGTCCCTTTGGTTATCTTGAATTGCACAGGGCTACCGGTTTTCTGTTGCAACACCGTTGTTCTGCTTGAAACCGAACTTCCATATGCCACATCCGATACTTTGAGTTTGACAAGATCACAGTCTCGAAGCTTACTGTCCAGGGCCATATTGAACAGAGCTAAATCGCGCGTTTTACCTTCCAGTTCAAGCCGGATTCGGATCCCCCAGATATGAGATATCTGAAGTGGTTTTTTTGGCCGATGATACGGTCTTTGTTCCACGGTGACGTGTTCATACTCAAATCTCCTGCAATGTGGAATATTTGAGTATGGTTGTCCCTTATGAGCGAAGAACTGCCATATATATGGTTCTTGCGTGCAACGGAGAAAGTAGTATACGTCTGTAAGTTTAGCCAAACAATACTGAATCCATTTTGGATGCTTCAATGTTCATAAACTGACTCACTGGGAAAATTTTTATCCTGTCATTTTTATCATGATAAACATTTGATTGAATCAATCTTGTCTGCAATTCTTCATATTTTTCTTCACTGAAAACCCCGTCCTCTATTAATATTAACACAAGAGCGATTGCTTTTTTTCCTCTGAACTGTTCATATAAGCTTTTTTTATAAAGATGCTTTAGAAAAACCTCTTTTAACCAACCAAAATTAAATCCTTTGCGTATGTATTTTACTTCTACCAAACAATCACTTCTGAAGAAGTTACCTTTAATAATAAAGTCCACTTCATGATTTGCTATGATGACATTTCTTTCCAGTCCATTGCCTATATTAGTGTTTGTTAATTTTTCGGCAATTTTATCCTCCATACGTTCCCAAACACTTACCTTCTCCGAAAAGTTATTCACGCAACTTACTTCAGGTTCTGATTCTATAATCTCACTCTCAAGTTTGTCAATGATCTCATCCTGAGTAGCAGGTCTCAAACTGGCTTGTTTCAAATCGTGTTCAATTTTTATTTGCTCATCCAATAGTAATTGATTCTTTCTCCATTTTGCCACGCCAAAAATAACAACCAATACCCCTACGATAAAAAACACAGGGGAAATAACCGGTATTGATTTAAGAATATAGTAAATAATTTCTTTTTTTGTATGCGCAACGTCACAATCAAGACTTGATATCTTACATATAGCATCGGTATTTAATTCCAGTTTTTCCTTTAAAAATAACCATGGAAAAACAAATGCAGAACTTATCAAAAAAATACCCAATGAAACGATAAACCTGTATAAATCACCAAATTCAAACTTCATAATTCCTCTTATTTATCATGAATTCCTAATAAAAATGGACTGATATAATGCATTAAAACTGTAGCATTAAATGAAAAAATAGTTAATCACATGTTTGAACTTGTGACATATTTCAACGTCCGCTTCTGGCACGGAGCGGACGTTCATAGCAATTCCAGCTGTCCATAGGCATTTGACACTGACAGGCAGTATGCAGCCAGTACATTGTGTGCCATGTATTGGAATGCGTAGGTTGAGCATACTTACCGGCGGCGGCGCAATAGAGAATAGGTTTGCTACTGGCCTTTGGCGGCACCAGCCTGCTGCTGTCACTTAGAGAGTGAATGAAACCGTACATGACGAGGAAATAACTCACCCCCTGGCCCGAACATGCACTTACTCCGGCAACGCGCTAGCGAATTAAGCGCCGGTTACCGTCGGCTGATGAATCTTCATCGAATCATGCTTGCCTGGATTGCACTCCTGAGTGGTACCTGGGAGATAAAATTTTCCGTCCGCATCAGGATCAGTGCCGCCGGGACATCCCGGTCTGCCGGCAGAGCCATCAGTATTACCCCCATCTGAACCGTTTCCACCGTCAGCGCCGGATTCTCCCGCATAGCCGCCGTTTCCTCCTTTACCTCCAGCTCCTCCCTGTCCAGCGCTGACAGAACATGCAAACAGTGCCAAAAAGCAGGCCAGAAAATACTTACTCATTGGTTAGCCTCTCGATTCGTAACGGGCAGCTCAGGCTGCCGCGGCGGGTTATACTCACGAAGAGATACACTACCATCCGTTTTATCTCTGCTGACTTAACAGATCATCAACACCCGTTTTTCAATAAAAAGTAAGGCCGTCAATTTACGCAGTGCCTGCTACTGACCTTACTCTTATTAGTGCCAGGGTAATAACTGAAGCCCGCGCGGGAGTCACTGGCGCTGCACCCTTTTATCGTGACTGATTAACCCAAATCAGTTGATCGGTTGCGAAGCCCAGTCGCTGGGCATAGGCGAGATAACGCTGTTTGACTTCAGCCGGAATGGTGGGCTGACGCGACAGAATCCACAGATACCCCCGGTTCGGCCCGGCGACCAGTGCATACTGATAATCTTCATCCAGCGCGATCACGTTATAACCACCGTAAAAAGGTCCGAAGAACGAGACCTTCAGCGCGGCGACGTCAGGTTTACCGGTGAAGTAAGCTTTGCCTTCGCTCTCGCTCCACGCTTTTTTCTCCGGATCGTAACCGCGATTCAGCACGCTGATACCGCCGTCGCTGCGTTTGCCGTAGGTGGCGGTCACATGATCTTTACCGCGTTCGAAACGGTGATCGAGGCGGGCAATTTCATACCAGGTGCCGAGATAGCGATCGGCATTGAAGTGGGTGATGGGCTGCACCCCTTTAGGTGGCGTCGGGGATTTACAGGCAACCAGGGTAACAGACAGCGCCGTAATGGCGACTAACGGCCAGATTTTCATCGCAACTCCTTTATATCTCTCAAAATCCTGTCTGAAGTATAGATAAGGATAGCGAAACCGGCGCGGCACAAAACCTTACGCCGCGCCGGTCTGTCGATTAACGGCGTTTCTCAACCTCATCTTCTGGCGGAATCACCGGCTCATCGATAGCGATCGATTTGCCGGATTTCAGTAGCTGAATATCCAGAATCACGTAGGTCATAGTGGTAATAAACAGTGAGATCACACTGCCAATCACGCCGCTGGTGGTGAAGGTGAAGTAGTTGTACATCACCACCCAGGTGAGGCAGATAAACATCGCCAGCGCCACGGTAATCGCCGACTGCGAGTAATGCGTGGTACGCGCCCCCATTTCATTAATCTGCAGACTCAGGTTGCAGCCGCTGTATTTTTCCAGCAGCACGATAGTGTGATCCCAGTTGTGCAGGCGGCGTGCGCTGCCGCGCGCGGCGAACAGAAACAGCAGCGAAAGGAACAGACCAGAAAAGGCGATCAGGACCGGTACCGCTTCCAGCGCATAGGCAATGCTTTTATGGCTCGACGCTTGTGCGACCGCGCTCAAATCCAGCGTTAGCGAGCAGCCCAGTGCGCCATACAGGAACACAAACAGCAGCAGATAGAGCGCGTTGCGTTTCCAGTCGAGCTCTGCTTCATGATTTCTCTGTAACCGCGCATCCTGCAACGCCTGTCGCAGGCGCAGTTGTTCGTCAGACGTGGAATCAATACTGGCGATCTCCTCGCCCAGTAAGCGGTGAATAAAAGGCTGATCGGCCTGATCGAGGGTGATGCGCATAAGTTTTCCGCTAGCAAAATATTCGTGGCGTCAGTGTAACGTAAAACGAAGCTCACCGGGCGTCCGGTGCAGCGGCTGCGCATTTTGCCGCCGTCAACACGCACCGGATGAAGGGGGAGCGCAGCAATCCTTCGCATCCACCGATTGGCGATATCTGATTATTCGGGTAACGTGGAATTTCATACTAATACGTCAAGATTATTCCCGTACCCTACGTAGCAGGAGAGGTCAGTTATGTCCGTCCATTCGCCGCTCATCGGCATCGTCAGCGATGATGTCAGCCATCCGCACAGTATGCACATGCTCAAAGAAGTCACGCGTCAGCTCAGTGCGCGTGATCTGCTGCCGGTGCTGCTGTGCGCCGCTACGCGCGAGGATTTTCAGGCCGCGCTGCGGAACGCGGCGTCGCTGCCGCTGGGTGGACTGCTGTTCCTGAGCTCGCCGTGTCAGGATGCGCAGGAGATGGTCGCGCACCTGCAGCCATCGCTGCGCGCGGTGCATCTGTGCCCGAGCGACAGCGCGGGCGCTGATGTGGTGATTGCGGATGCGTATCACGCCGGGCAGCAGCTTGGCGCACTGCTGCTATCGCAGGGGCACCAGCGTTTGGGCGCTATGCAGGTGCAGGCAAGTGACACGCCGCCGCGCCAGGTGCAGGGGTTTATTGCCAGCCTGCAGGCGGAGGACAAGACGCTGCACGCAGCACTGCACGCCGGCGCGCTTCACCGTGAGCAGGCTTATCAGGCGATGATGGCTTACCTGAAGAAAACCCGTGCGGCAGAACGCATCAATGCATTGATGTGCGAATACGACGAGCTGGCCTTTGGCGCACTGCAGGCCGTGCGCGACTTCGGTCAGGGCGCGCATATTGCTGTGGTGGGCTTTGATGATGCTGACGAGGCGCGCGGCTCCACATGGCACCTGAGCAGCTGGGCACCGCGCCGTGATTTACTGGTGACGGAAGCCCTCAACCGGCTGCTGGATCAGCGTCCGGACCACAGCCGCGCCTGGCAGCAGGGTGAGCTGCAGGTGCGCCATTCGCATCACGGCAAATATGTGCCTGGCGAAATGTCGCAGTGCGGCTGCGCCATCCGTCACTGATCGCTGCAAGCCTTTCCCCTTTGGCGCCGGGCTGATTTCCACACACTGGCGCTGATCTTTGCCGGATTTTTATATCCGCGCAGGTTTTCTTTACGCCTTTTTTATATTGCCGGCGGTTAAATCAGCGCAGCAGGCGGCACTGTGGCGCGCCTTAACCTCAAAGGGAAATATCATGCCCGGCACTATTCTGGTCACACATAATCAGCATCAGTCTTCCACGCTGGCAGCCATTTACGATCGCCTGATGGCGCGACGCGGTGGCCTCTGGGTCTGCTGGGATGGACAACGTACCGTCGCTGCGCAGGAAGCGGCGCGCACGCTTAGCTTTCAGCAGGATAACGAATACGACAGGCTGCAGTTTGCGCTGACGCGCGCAGAATACGAAGAGGGCTATCACGGCTACGTACATCAGGGGTTGTGGCCGGTGTTTCACCAGCGTCCAGACCTGGCACGTTTCACCAGCGCCAGCTTCCTGGCCTATCGCCAGCTGAATGCGGCTTATGCCCACGCCATCGCCGAATATGCCATGCCGGACGATGTGATCTGGCTGCAGGATTATCACTTCATCCCAACGGTAAAAATGCTGCGTGATACCGGCTTAACTAACCGCATCGGTTTATTTTTACATCAGCCGTTTCCGTCCGGTCAGCTGTTTGAAGCGATCCCTGACTGGCGCAGCCTGGCAGAATCGCTGCTGTGCTGTGACCTGATTGGCTTCCAGACCGGGCAGGATATGAATAACTTTCTGCTGTGGCTGGAGAGCGAGTTTCGCGCTGAACGCTTAGGCAGGAACCGTCTGCGCGTGCACGGTCACATTATCACCACCGGCGTGTTTCCGGTCGGGATCGATCTGGCTGAGGTTCAGGCGTTACTTGAGAGCAACAGCTGCCAGTACATGGAGCAGCAGAGCCGCGAACATTTGCCGGCCAACACGGTGCTGAGCGGCGGTCATCTCGACGACAGCGCAGGTCTGCCGTATCGCATCAGCGCGCTGGAAGTGCTGCTGCGCCATCATCCCGACTATGCGGGCAACATGATGTTATTGCAGCTGGCTTCTGCTGCCAGCGGACACCCGCACCGGCAGCAGGCGATCAGCCACAATCTGGAAAATCTGTGCGGTGAGGTTAATGGCGTGCACGGTATGCTCAACTGGTATCCGGTCAGCTATCTCAACCACGATTATCGCCGTGAAGAGCTGGCCGGGCTGTACCGCGCGGCGCGGGTGGCGCTGGTGACGCCACTGATGGCGGGCATGAGCCTGATGGCGAAAATGTATGCTGCGCTGCAGGATCCCGCGAATCCCGGCGTGCTGATACTGTCACAGTTCGCGGGTGCGGCCGAACAGATGGATGGCGCGCTGATCGTTAATCCTTACGATCCTGATGCAATGGCGGATGCCATCCATACGGCATTGCGGCTGCCGCTCAGCGACCGTCAGAACCGTCATGCGCGCTTGCTGAATAATCTGCACCGCTATGATTGTCACTGGTGGGCTGACAGCTTCCTCGCCCTGTTAATGGATGAGTCGCAGCCGGAGAGTGTGCAGCTGTGTAGCCGTCACCTGTCGGGCGCAGGCATAAGCGGGCGGTTACGTTATTGATAAGCAGACTGGAGCACAGCGGGGCTAATGTCGGGTGTTTTTGCCCGTATTATCACGGTTGCGAAAAATATGGGTCACGTTATCGCTACCTTTTAACGCCACTGCTTCGCCCTGTGGCGCACTTTTGCTGTTCTGCACTTCAGCAATCGCATAGCGAAACGCGCGCTGGCGTGCCGGATCAGTTTCTGATGCCGCCATCGCGCGCAGTTTTTCCAGCAGCGCGAGAGTGGTTACCGGTCCGGCTTGTTTTAACAACTGCAGCACGGCATCGCCCATGACAATGTCGGCCAGTTTTTCATCTTCACTTCTATACATAAAAGCTCTCAGTATCCGCGTTGCGTTTAGCATTGCCTGGTGCAGGTAAACCAAAGCCTAATCAACGACTGATAGTGTCGCTCTTCCTCTGTCGGAAATGTGTGACCTGCTGAGCGAAATTTTTCCCCGACAGCACCCTTAAACTTATACAACAAAAGCGCTTCTGTACAGGCGGGAGTGTCATCCCTTTCACTCTTTAGCGCTTTGATGCGCGCTGGCGTTGCAGGTTGCTATTGTACTTAGTAGTATAGGTGGTTCAGGCAAGGACAAGGATAGTCCTCTTCTTCATAAAGCAGGGAAACAGCATGGCCATTTATGTATTGAAGCCCTTCGACCGAAATTTCAAAGGTGACATGATTGCGGACATCAAGCTCTGTCTGGCTGCCCGCGAATTGATTGCCGGACAGTATGAGGCCAGCCTGGGGGGTGGTGTTTACAAAAAACGCATTCCGCTCGGCGCCGGCAAAAGCGGCGGAGCCAGAGCCATTGTCGCGTTCAAATCGCAAAAACACCTGTTTTTTGTGAACGGTTACGCTAAATCGACCACGAAGAGTGGCATTCGTGAGATTAAAGAGGATGAGCTTAATCTCTACAGGCAGGTAGCCAGTCAACTGTTTGCCATGACGACTGAGCAAGAAAGAGCAGCGATAAAGGCGAGAAAAATGCGAGAGGTAATATGCGATGGTTGATCATCTAAAAGATCTGCAGGAAATCGCGCATGATTTTAACCCGCTGGGGGTGATTAGCGATGAGCTTACCGAAAAAATCGATTCACGTGTCAGATTACGTGAGCTGCGTACCTCTCTGCCGGTTTTACAACTGATGTCAGGCGAGGCTATTCGTCAGTTACGTGAGCGTCATGGTCTGAGTCAGGCCATGTTAGCCGCCTATATTGGCCTGTCCCCGGCCACCGTGGTGAAATGGGAGCGCGAGGAGAAAAAGCCAAATGGCGCTGCGCTGCGCCTGCTTAACCTCATTGATAGAAAGGGTCTTGAGGTATTGCGTTAATCAATTTTTGTGGCCACAGGATAACGTGGCCTGACATTGCGTGACACAACGAATTTGTCGTGACGCCGCAGCCAAAATCACGCTGTGACGCCGGGCTGAAGTGATGAATAACAGGCATAGATCTTATGCCTGTTAGTATCTATCCCGCCGTTACCCGCCCCGGCGCTAATCGCTGCTGCCCAGAATATCCATAAATTCCTGCACTGGCCGGTCGTAGACGTTCATACTGCCGGGACGATCGCTGAGCCAGGCCACAGCCAGTTCCCAGCACACATCAACGTCGCTGATGCGGCAATAATGCAGCGTCGTGCTGCGCGCTTTCACTACCTGTTCGGGCAGCAGGGCAATCCCCATATTACGCTCAACCAGACTCAGCAAAGTTTCCAGATCGCTCACTTCAAACGTCACCTTGCGGCTCAGCCCCTGCAGGGCAAAACTGTTGTCATTCACCTTGCGCGTGCCCTGGCCGGCTTCGAAATCGATGAACGACTGCTGCGCCAGTTGTGCCATGGTGACGTCCGGCTGCATCGCGGTGAACCCGGCATAATCGGCGGCAAACGCTACCACGATTTCATCGCAGGCGATGATGCGCGACGACAGCCGGTCGGAGACTTCCTCCACCGGCATAATCGCCAGATCGATCTGCTGATTGTGCACTTTTGCATTGAGCTTCGCCGATGATCCCTGGCACAGCTTGACGTCAAAATCCGGAAAGCGACGAATAAAGGTTTCCAGTAATTGCGGCAGATCGATAAACGGCGGCACGCTTTGCACCGTGCCAATCGACAGGGTTCCGGTCTTAAGCGCCACGATCGCCGCCACTTCCTGCGACGCTTTTTCGACAAAGGCACCGATGGTTCTGGCGTAATCAAGAAACACTTTCCCGGCCATGGTCAGGCGCACCTGGCGAGTGGAGCGGATAAATAGCGGCGTGCCCAGTTCCTCCTCCAGCTGTTTGATCGAGGTGGACAAGGCCGATTGCACAATATGCATACTCTGTGCGGCGCGGGTGAAATTTTCATGTTCCGCCACGGCGATGAAGTGCCGCATCTGGCGCAATTCCATCAGTTATCTCCATAAAAGATGAATTTAATCACAATAATGAATTTTACAGATTAACGATACGCGGTAAAAATTTGTCCGGCAATCGCCTGTTCGCCGCGCGGTTTTGCAGGAAGGCAGAACAATGTCTTCTGTGCACCTGTACGGCGGCATTTAATGAGAGGAATCTGTTATGAGTTATGTTGCATCGCCAGCGCGTTATCAGACCAACATGCAGTACCGTAAAACCGGCAAAAGTGGCCTGGTGCTGCCGCTGATCTCGCTGGGGCTATGGCAGAATTTTGGCGGCGTTGACGTGTTTGAGACCGGCAGAGCGATCCTGCGCCACGCGTTTGATAACGGCATTACCCATTTCGACCTGGCGAATAACTACGGTCCGCCAGCGGGATCGGCTGAAGAGAACTTTGGTCGCTGGCTGGCGCAGGATTTTGCCCCGTATCGTGATGAACTGATTATCTCCAGCAAAGCCGGCTGGGATATGTGGCCGGGTCCGTACGGTGGACCGACCGGCACCCGCAAACATCTGATTGCCAGCTGTGATAACAGCCTGCGCCGCATGGGGCTGGATTATGTCGATATCTTCTACAGCCATCGCGTTGATCCGAATACACCGCTGGAAGAAACCATGGGCGCGCTGGTACAGCTGCATCGTCAGGGCAAGGCGCTGTATGTCGGCATCTCTTCCCATTCGCCAGAGCTGACGCGTCAGGCCGCTGCGATTCTGGCCGATGAGAAAGTGCCGCTGTTTATTCATCAGCCCAATTACTCGATGCTAAACCGCACGATTGAGCACGGGCTGCTCGATACGCTGGCGGAGCTCGGCAGCGGTTGCATCGCCTTTTCCCCGCTGGCACAGGGCATGCTGACCAGTAAATACCTCAACGGCGTACCGCAGGGCGCGCGCGCCGGCGGCAGCGATCCGCGTCTTTCTGCCATGCTCAGCGAAGAGAACCTGGCAAAAATTCGTGCGCTTAACGCGATTGCTGAAGCGCGCGGTCAGACGCTGGCGCAGATGGCGATCGCCTGGGCGCTGCGTGATGAGCGGGTCACTTCTGCGCTGATTGGTGCCCGCACGGTTGATCAGTTAAGCGATTCCCTGCGCGCGCTGGACAACCTGACCTTCACGGCACAGGAGCTGGCGGACATTGATCGCTACGCCACCGAAGGCGGGGTGGATATGTGGCGCGTATCTTCTCAACTTAAATAATGCCGGCGCCGCGCAACGCGGCGCGCTTTATCGCTGCGCCTGCTGTAACCGCACGGCGCGGCGAAATGCATTGGGTGACTGACCCGTTTCACGCTTAAAAGCATGGCTGAAAGCGCTCTCTGAGGCGTAACCCAGCGTCTGCGCTACCACGGCCACCGCCTCATTTTCCTCCTGCAACGCACGCTCTGCCAGCCGCATGCGCCACGCCGTCAGATAGGCTATCGGCGTAATGCCCACCACCTGGCGAAAATACTGGGCAAAACGGGTGCGCGACATGGCACAGGCACGCGCCAGTTCGTCCAGATGCCAGTTGCGCGCCGGATCGCCATGCAGCCGCTGTAACGCCGGTGCCAATCGCGCATCGCTCAGCGCCCGCAGCCAGCTGGCGGGCAGTGTGCTGCTGATTTGCAAATGCGCCCGCAGAATCTGGATGAACAGCAGTTGTGCCAGCTGGGCCGTTGCCAGCTGCGATCCCGGCTGGACATGCTGGCCTTCCTGCACCAGTTGATCCAGCACCCAGCGGAATGACGCCGCCTGCGGTGACGCCGCCGGTACCTGAATCCAGGGAGGTAATACGTGCGTCAGTAAACGACCACTGTCTGGATCAAGCAGTACATGGCCACCGATATGGACAAAATCATCACCGCTGCCAATCGGCGCATGACCTTTTCCTGCGCCATAAAACACACTCATGGCGTCAACCGGCGGCTCGTCCGGATGGCTGGCCAGCACGAAGGCGCGTTTAGCGCTCAGCAAGCCGACGTCGCCGGTGGCAAAGTGGAAGGGTTCAGATTCGCCCTCCAGTATGACCCAGCAACTGCCTTTGATAATGGCGAAGAATTTAATTTTATCGGGCGCAGGGAAACGCAGCGCCCAGCGTCCGCCTGCGGTAAAACCGCCGGTCAGCAATGATTCAGCGCGAACGAATCGCAGAATGTCGGAAAAGGGATCAAGGCTCATTTCTGTACTATCACGCAAGTAAACTGCATTTACAAGCATTCAAAATCCTCACTCCGCCGCTTAACGTAGAGCGCATCGAATGAACGATGCTTGTGATGAGGAAGAAAGATGAGTAATGACAAAGTTCTGGTTACCGGCGGCAGCGGGTTTATCGCTCAGTACTGCATTATTGCGCTGCTGCAGCAGGGCTATCGGGTGCGAACCACCTTACGTGATGCCGAACGTGAAACTGAAGTCAGGGCGCATCTGTTGCAGGCCGGGGTGGCCGCAGGCGAGGCGCTGCAATGTGTCGTTGCCGATTTAACGGCAGACGCGGGCTGGGAAGACGCAGTGGCGGGCTGTCGCTTCGTGCTGCATGGCGCTTCACCCACCCCGACCGGCAGCCAGGTAAGCGAAGCTGACTGGGTGAATCCGGCGATTGAAGGAAATCTGCGCGTATTGCGCGCCGCGCGCGATGCAGGTGTTAAACGTGTGGTGCTGACCTCGGCATTTGGCGCGGTCGGTATCGGACATCCAGCGGACTATCCGCGCCCCTTTACCGAGCGCGACTGGAGCGATGTCAGCGGCGATGTGTGGCCGTATCAGAAATCGAAAACCCTGGCGGAACGCGCCGCCTGGCAGTTTATCGCTGAGCAGGGTAACGGTCTGGAACTGGCCACGGTGAACCCGGTGTCGGTGCTGGGACCGGTGCTGGGGGCCGACTATTCACATTCGATTCGCATTGTGAAGGAGCTACTGGAGGGGCAGCCAGGCTGTCCTGACATCAACTCATGTTTTGTTGATGTGCGTGACGTGGCCAGTCTGCACGTGCTGGCAATGACCCACGCCGCCGCGCAGGGGCAGCGCTTCCTTGCCAGTTCGGGGCACAGCCTGCCGCTTATTGAGGTGGCGCGCACGCTCAAAACCCATCTGGCAGCAGAAGCAGAGAAGGTTTCGCTGCAGCCAATGAGTGACGCCATGGTGCGGGCGGCGGCAGCGCAAAATCCGCTGATGACGGGAATGGTAAAACTGCTGGGCGTTGATATGAACGTCAGCGCCGCTAAAGCTGGCTGGCTGCTGAACTGGCACCCGCGTAGTCCGCAGGAGGCCATTCTTGCCACCGCGCGCAGCCTGATTGCGCTGGGGCTGGTAGCAAACCACTAGTCTGACTGCGGCATTTATCATCACCCTGGTGACGCGCAGATGCTATATAAATGATAACAATTATCATATATAGCGATTGATGAGGATATCATGCCGTCTCCACAGGTGATAAACGCCGACTGCTGTATCGTCGGCGGCGGTCCGGCCGGCTTAATGCTGGCCTATTTACTGACGCGCGCCGGCCTGCGCGCGGTCGTGATTGAGAAGCACGCCGATTTTCTGCGCGATTTTCGCGGCGACACCATTCATCCCTCAACCCTGGAGATCATGCACCAGCTGGGTCTGCTCGACGCGCTGCTGGCGCTGCCGCATCAGCGCGCGGAGAAGTTACAGGCGGAAGTAGGCGGGCAGGAGATCACCATGGCCGATTTCTCCCGTCTGCCGTTGCGCTGCCGTTTTATTGCCTTCATGCCGCAGTGGGACTTCCTCACTTTCCTCGCCGCCCAGGCGGCGCACTATCCCGGTTTCACGCTGCTGCAATCCACCGGTTTTGACGATTTTCTTTATCAGGATGGCGTAATCGCAGGCGTGAAAACGTTACAAGGTCACGAAATTCACGCGCCGCTGGTGATAGGCGCTGATGGCCGTCGCTCGGCGGTGCGACAGAAAGCCGGGCTGGTGGGTAAAAGCTTTGGTGCTCCACGCGATGTGGTGTGGTTCCGACTGGATAAACAGCCGGACGACCCCGAGCTGGGGATGGGCCACAAGGGGCCGAAGCAAAACTTCATCGTCATTGACCGCGGCGAATACTGGCAGTGCGGATTTACCATTCAGAAAGGCGAATTCGAGGCGCTGAAGCAGGCCGGGCTCGACGCGCTGAAAACCCGCATGGCAGAGGTTGCGCCGTTCAGCGTGGCGCGCATGGCGCAGCTGCAGGAGTGGCAGCAGCTGAGTCTGTTGTCCATCCGTATCGATCGGCTGGACAAATGGATGAAGCCCGGCGTGCTGTGCATTGGCGATGCCGCACATGCGATGTCGCCGATTGGCGGCGTGGGTGTGAACCTGGCGATTCAGGACGCGGTGGCCAGCGCCAATTATCTGACGCGGCCGTTGCAAAACGGCACGCTCACGCTGCGCGATTTGGAGAACGTGCAGCGGCGGCGGCAGTTTCCGACGGTGGCGACGCAATTCCTGCAGATCAAAATGAGCAGCGGCAAGCGCCCGCGTACCACGCCCAGTAAGGTTCCGCAGCTCATCAGCCGCTATCCGTTTTTACGCCATCTGTTTGGCCGATTGATTGGCATGGGCTTCCGCCCGGAACGGCCACGTCTCGCCGGAGAAAAAACGTAGCCGGGTAATTATTGCAATTGCGATGCTTTTGTAACATTAAATTAACTTTTGCAGCGAGCTATCATTAAAAAAATTGCTTAATCGGAGGCGAGATTTAATCACTTTGTGCCTTATTTGTCGGCTGATATCACCTGAACGTCAACGCGATCTCAACGAAGCGCAAATGGCGTGAGGCGGGTGAAGAGCGGGATTACGCGATGATAAAGGTTTTCTATTGATTTCAGCGGTGACACAAGGTTGGCGAAAGCCACAGTTTGATTATGGTTAAGGGGCGTGACACTAACCATAAGAAACTGAGGAAGACGGCAGGTATGAAACTGGAAAACTTATCTCGCAGAAGCTTTATGGCCTTCGCGGCTGGTGGCACCGTGGCGCTGGCGGCCGGCAAGGTCCATGCCCACGATGGCAAGGTGGCGACTTATCCGGCGAATGATCCCAACCATCCGCGCGACCCTGGCCCGCACGATCCGGTGCGCGAAGCGCTGAATCCGGATCTGGTCGATCCGCCAGCAACCGACAGCGGCACATTACCCAACCTGCGCTTTTCGTTTAGCGATGCGCACGTGCGCAAGGGCAGCGGCGGCTGGACGCGCCAGGTGACGCAGCGCGAACTGGGCATTTCCACCACCATCGCTGGCGTCGATATGCGGCTGGATAAGGGAGGCATCCGCGAACTGCACTGGCACAAAGAGGGCGAGTGGGCCTACATGCTGTACGGCAATGCGCGCATCACCGCGCTGGATACCGCAGGTGGCTGGTTTGTCGATGACGTCGGCGTGGGCGATTTATGGTATTTCCCGCCGGGCGTGCCGCACTCAATTCAGGGCCTCGGGCCGGACGGCTGCGAATTCCTGCTGGCCTTCGACAACGGCAATTTCGATGAAGACAGTACCTTTCTGCTCAGCGACTGGTTCAAACATATCCCGCCTGAAGTGCTGGCAAAAAACTTTGGCGTGCCGGCTGAGGTGTTTAACACGCTGCCCTCGCCAGAAGAGGAGTACATCTTTGCCGGGCAGGCACCGGACGGCGCGGCGGCTTCGGCGGTGAGCGGCGGGGTGAAATCGAAGCAGGTCTTCTCGCATAAAATGCTGGCGCAGAAGCCGTTGACGCTGCCGGGCGGCACGGTACGCATTACTGATTCCAGTAATTTTACGGTATCGAAAACCATCGCCGCCGCGCTGGTGGAACTGGCTCCCGGCGCAATGCGCGAACTGCACTGGCATCCCAATAACGACGAATGGCAATACTATCTGGAAGGTCAGGGGCGGATGGGCGTGTTTGCCTCGTCGGGTCAGGCGCGTACGTTTGACTTCCGCGCCGGTGATGTCGGCTATGTGCCCTTTGCCATGGGTCACTATATCGAAAACACGGGTGACAAGCCGCTGCGCTTTCTGGAACTGTTTAAAAGCGATTATTACGCGGATATTTCGCTTAACCAGTGGCTGGCCAGCACGCCGCTGGCGCTGGTGCGTCAGCATCTGCATCTCAGCGACACCTTCATGAATGCGCTGCAGCAGGTGAAGCATCCGGTAGTGAAATAGCCCGTGACCACGCGCAGCCGGTGCTGCGCGTTCTCTCCTGATACTGTCCACATCTGGCGTGCATATCCCGCCCGGAACCCTGTGGATAAACCTTTCGTTGCCCCATGCCAGCAGGGCTGACCAGCAGGCGGTTATTTTATGAACGGCCACCAGCGCAGCGATTTCAGTTTGTCCCGACGGGCTGCTGCCTGCATCACCAGACTCATCGCCGCGGGTAAAACCGTGAGCGTCACCAGCGTCGCCACTAACAGCCCACCGATAATCGCCAGCGCCATCGGTCCCCAGAAAACCTGACGCGAGATGGGGATCATACCGAGAATCGCGGCGCTGGCGGTGAGCACGATCGGCCGTGCGCGGTGTTCGGCGGCAGCCGCAATGGCCGCATCCGGCGGCATACCTGCATCAACGTTGTTATCCGCCTCGCTGATCAGGATCACCGCGTTGCGGATGATCATGCCAGCCAGAGCAATAACACCCAGCAGCGCCACAAAGCCCATCGGCGTGCCGGTCGGCAGCATGGTCAGCACAATGCCCGGCAGACCAAAGGGCGCCATCAGCAGGGCCAGCAGCATGCGGGAAATCCGCCGCAGTTGTAACATCAGCAGCAGAAGCATGCAGAGCAGCGTGACCGGCAGGATAGCGATCACCGACTGGTTGCCCTTGTCAGACTCTGCTACCGCCCCGTCCTCGCTCAGGCGGTAACCCGCCGGCAAGCTGGCCCTGAAGGTGGCAATCAGCGGCGTGAGGGCGGCGGAGACGGCTTCCGCGCGCAAACCCGGCGCCGTATCGGTCTGGACGGTGATAAACGGCAGACGCTGGCGTCGCCAGATAACGGGATCCTCCAGCCCCCACTGCGGTGTTGCGACCTGCGTCAGCGGAATTTTTGCGCCCGACGGCGCGGTTAGCAGCAATCCGGACAGGCTGCTCAGGTCATGGCGCGCTGCAGCGTTGCCCTGTAGCACCACATCAATCAGCCGGTTGCGATCGCGTACCGTAGTGATCAGCGTTCCTGACCAGAGCGTATGCAGATACTGAGCAATCAGGTCAGAAGAGAGGCCGGCTGCGCGCGCTGCCGTCTGATTCACCTGCAAGGTGATAACGCGTTCGGGCTCACCGGCGGTTTGATTGACGTCACGCGTCAGCGCTGAGCTGCCGAGCGCGGCGGCCAGCCGCTCTGCCAGCTGCTGCACCTGGCGATAATCCGGACCGCTGATGCGATAACGAATCGGCCAGCCTACCGGCGGACCGAGCTCGAGCGGCGCGACGCGCGTGGTGATGTCGCTGAAGTCCCGGGCAAGCACCGCATCCAGCGAGCGCTGCAGTCGTTCACGGGCGGCCAGGCTTTTGGCCACGACCACCAGCTGAGCGCTGTTATCATCGTCCAGCAGCACATCCATGGGCAGGTAGAAGCGTATCGCACCGGTGCCGACGTAAGACGAATAGTGGTCAACATCCCGGCTGGCGGAGACAATGTGCTCAAGGCGTTGCACCTGACGCAGGGTGGCCTGCTGCGACGCACTGGCCGGCAGCGCCAGGCTCACCAGCAGCTCAGGCCGATCGGAGGCCGGGAAAAACTCGCCCTGCATATACGTGGTGCCGACGCCGGCCAGCAACAGCGCCAGCATCGCCATCGCCAGCGTCAGCATGCGGTGGCGCAGCACGCTGCTCAGCAGGCGGCGATAGCACTGGCTGAGGCGCCCGTTTCCGGCGCGGTGCTGCTTTAGCGTGGCCGGCAACAGCCAGCTGCCGGTCAGCGGTGAAAACAGCACCGCCACCAGCCATGAGCTGATGAGCGCCATCAGCACCACCGCAAACAGGGTATAGCAATATTCGCCCGCGCTGGATGCGGCAAAGCCGACCGGAATAAAACCGGCAATCATCACCAGCGTACCGGTCAGCATCGGGAAGGCGGTGGTACTGAACGCCCAGGTCGCTGCGCCGGTGCGGGAATCGCCGGCCTCCAGCCGCGCCACCATGGTTTCCACCGTGATCATTGCATCGTCTACCAGCAGGCCCAGCGCAATGATCAGCGCGCCGAGCGAGATGCGCTGCAGGCCGATACCGGCCAGATGCATGCCGATAAACGTCATGGCGAGCACCAGCGGGATCGCCGCCGCGACCACCAGGCCGGCGCGCAGTCCCAGCGAGACAAACGAAACCGCCAGCACAATGATCACTGCCTCGCCCAGCACATCGACAAATCCGCTCACCGCCTGTTGCACTACCGCTGACTGATCGGCGATGCGCGTCATCTCAATGCCGTGCGGCAGCTGGCTGGCTTCGCTCTCCATGCGCGCCCGCAGTGCCTGGCCAAACTCCAGCATGTTGCCGGTGGCGGCCATCGACACGGCCAGTCCGATGGCCGGCTGGCCGTTAACGCGAAAAAGCGGGGCAGGCGGCTCAGCGGGGCGGCGCGTGATGGTGGCGATCGCCGTCAGCGGAACATAGCGATCGTTAACGTGCAGCGTAACCGCCCGCAGGCTCGCCTCGCTGTTGAACGCGCCACTCACGCGCAGGGCGATGTTATCGGTGGCGGTGCGCACGCTGCCCGCCGGCTCCACGACGTTCTGCGCCCGTAGCGCCTCTGCTACCTGCTGCAAATCCAGTCCCATAGCGGACAGCTGGCGCGGGGAAAAGGCCACCACCAGCTGCTCTTCCTGCTCGCCCAGTAGCTGGATCTTACCCACATCCGGCAGACTCATCAGATCGCGGCGAACATCGTCCACCCGGTCCCGCAGCTCACGCGGAGAAAAACCGTCAGCGGTGAAGCCGTAAATCGTGCCAAAGGTATCGTCAAACTCATCGTTGACCGCCGGGCCCTGCACGCCCTGCGGCAAAGCCGGGGTCACATCCTGCATTTTTTTACGCACCTGGTACCAGATGCCGGCCACCTGTGCGGGCGGGGTGTCGTCACGCAGATTGACGAAAATGACCGTGCGGCCAGCGTGCGTTTCACTCTGCACATAATCCAGCCAGGGAATTTCCTGCAGCTTTTTCTCCAGCGGATCGGTGACCAGTCTGACCGTATCGTTGATGTCGGCACCTGGCCACTGCGCAGACACCACCGCAGTTTTGATGGTGAACGCCGGATCTTCGTTGCGCGAGAGCTTTTCATAGCTGACGATCCCTGCTGCCACGATCAGCAGCATAAGAAAGGCCATCAGCTGCTGCTGCTTCAGCGCCCAGGCAGAAAGATTAAACGCCGGTTTCATGCTGGTCCTCCTGGCTGCCGGCAACGCGTTCACCATCACGCAGGCTTCTTACGCCCGCCGTGATCACCCGATCTCCTGGCATGATGCCGGCGCGAATCCATACCGCATCTGCCGTGTAGCCGGCAATCGCCACCGTGCGCCTGATAACGCAGTTTTTCACCGGGTCAAGAATAAACACCGCCGGCTGGCCGGCCTGGCGGGTAAGCGCGGTGGCCGGAATCGACATCACCGCATCTGTCGTCGTGTCGATCTGCGGCAGGGTGACGGCGACGCTGGCACCCAGCACCATCTCCGCAGGAGGATTGTCCAGTGTGATGCGCACCCGCCAGCTGCGTGTCTGGGCGTCGGCCTGTGGACTGACGTCACGCAGGTGCGCTTCGGCTATCACGGACGGATTCTGCAACAGCGCAACGCGGAAGCGGGCACTGGCCCGGCGATCGAGGGTTTCAGGTGTGGCAATGTCAAATACCACGTCACGGCCTGTGCCGGTCGCAACCGTAAACACCGTCTGACCGGCGCTGACCACCTGACCGGCTGCGGCGCTGACGCCCGTCACCACGCCATCCTCAGGCGCGGTAAGGTGGATCCAGCGCAGGCTATCCTGCGCATTTTTCAATGCCGCTTCACTGCTCTGCCGCCGCGCCAGCGCAGCCTGCCAGTCGGCGCTGGCGCTATCGAGCTGAGCACGGGCAATTGCCCCGGACGGCATCAGCAGGCGCATGCGGTGCAGATTGAGGGCCGCCACCTTTTCGGCCGCGCGGCTGCTGTTCAGCTCCGCCTGTGCGCTCGCCAGCTGATTCAGCGCGCCGGGACTGTCAAGCACGGCGAGCGTCTCTCCCTGCCTGAAGCGGCTGCCGACATCGGCGCTGCGCGTCAGAATCCGCCCCTCCAGCCTGAAACTGAGCGAGGTTTCATCGTGCGCGCGGATCTCGCCGGTCAGGGTTTGCTGCCCGGCGGGCGTGGGCGGGCCAACCGTGATGAACTTTACCGGACGCGGTGGCGGCGGCGTGGGTGAACGCTTGCGGTCACAGCCGGTCAGCAGCAGGGCCGTCAGCAGCAAACAGGGCAGCAGCGGCAGCAGGGAAACCAGGTGGCGCGGATTAAGCAGGTGGCGCACACCCTGTTTGATCAGGCAGGGAAGCTCGTCGGTCATGGCGCAATTCCTTTATCGGTATTTGCGCCATTACACCGTGCGATTATCAAGAATCCGGCGATGTTCCATCAAGAGCGTGTCAAGAAGGGCAACAACGTCAGGCGTTGCGCGGCAACAAAATCTGTACCTGCAAGCCTCCCGTTGCCGGCAGCGTGGCATTAATCGTGCCGCCGTGCGCCTGGCAAATCGCCCGCGCAATCGACAGGCCCAGCCCGCTGCCGCCCGAGTGGCGGGCGCGTGACGCCTCACCGCGCGCAAAGCGCTCAAACATCAACGCCAGAAACGCCGCAGGAACGCCCGGGCCGCTGTCCTGCACGATGATTTCGTAATAATCAACGGTGTTGCGCGTGCGCAGCTGCAGCTGGCTGCCGCTTCCGGCATAGCGCAGGGCGTTTTCCAGCAGGATGGTGAAAACCTGCCCGAGACGGAACGGATCGACCGGCAGCAATGTCTCTTCAGCCAGCGCTACCCCGGTGCTGATGCGCGCTTCATCCAGCTGCGGTTTGATCCACTGCAGGCGCTCGCGCAGGATATCGGCCGGGTTGCAGCGGACTTTCTCCAGCGTGAGCTGGCCGGCATCCGCCAGTGACAGCAGATGCAGCTCATCGATCAGCCGGTGCAGACAACTGAGCTGCGCCATGATCAGGGCGAGCTGACGTGAGTCAGCGCTGAATACGCCATCAAGCAGCGCCTGCAGACGCACCATGGCGGCGTTGAGCGGCGACCGCAGCTCATGCGCCATGGCGACATGCGACGTACGCAGCTCTTTGTCGTAACGCGCCAGCTGGCGCGTCATCGCGTTGAAGTTGTGCGCGAACTGCGCCAGTTCGGCGGGCGCTGCCGGTGTTAACGCCGCCTGCGCACCGAAATCGCCTGCGGTCACCTGGTCTGCCGCTCGTCTGAGCTGGCTGAACTGTGCAGAAAGCGGGCGCGCGTGGCGCAGCCCGAAATAGGCAATAAACGGAATGGTCACCAGCACCAGGATGCCGACGGTGATCCAGTCCGAGGAGGCAATGGACGGGTCGGAGTAGCGTATGCCCCACCAGCTATCGATGATCTGGTGAAAGCGCGCGGGATCGCGTTCCGGATGTGCACGCAGGGCGAGAAATTCATGCAGAACCGCCGGCGGCATATGGTGCGTGATCCACAGGTACTGCACCGTGAAGCGCAGCCACATGCACAAAGCAATCAGTACCACGGTACCGATAGCCAGCGTCAGAATGCGCAGACAAAGCCAGCGCCAGAGCGTTTGTGGGGATTTTTCTGTCATGGCTGGCGGAACCGGTAGCCTACGCCGCGCACGTTGAGCAGCACGCCCGCCATACCGGCCGCCTCCAGCTTTTTGCGCAGGTTATATACGTGGGTATCAATCACCCGCTCCAGCGCGTCACTGTCCGGCATACACTGCTCCAGCAAAAACGGGCGGCTCAGCGCGCGCACCGGTGCGCGCATCAGCGTGACCAGCAGCGTGAATTCGGTTGGCGTGGTATCAACGCAAAGCACGTTACCGGAGGCCTGCGTGACGGTAACCGTCATCGCGCCGCTGTTCACCTCCAGCCCCTGCCAGCGCAGGATCTCTTCCTGCGGCGTTTTTACCGCGCTGCGCCGCAGCACTGCCTGCACGCGTGCCACCACTTCGCCAGGATGATAAGGCTTGACCACATAATCATCCGCGCCGTAGCGCAGCGCACCGATGCGATCGGGCGTATCGCCCATGGCCGTGACCATAATCACCGGCACCTCGCTGCTGCGCCGGAGTTTTGCCAGCACCTCGGTGCCGTTCAGGCCGGGCAGCATCACATCAAGCAAAATCAGATCGGGCTGCCAGCGCAGGGCCAGCTCAAGTCCGCTCAGGCCATCAGCGGCAACACGCACCGCATAATTTTCCCGTAGCAGATACGCCTCCAGCACCTCAGCCGCGTCAGCGTCGTCCTCAATAATCAGGATATTTTTGGTCTGCATAACTCACCTTGACAGTTTCTTCATAAATCCCTGGCTGTTTGTTGACACAGCCCCGGGATACTTCGGCTTCGCGCTGCGGCTGCCCGGGCAAGGGGCGGTAAACGGACCGATAAAGAGGTGACACGATGATAACCAGAAAAACACTGATGTACATGACCCATCTGCTACTCATGATTTCCGCTGCTGCCAGGGCGGATGGCGACGCACAGACCAGCCTGACGCTCGGCGCGGGGGCGCAATTCGCGCCACGCTACAGCGGATCGAATAAAACACGGGTGCAGCCGGTACCGATTTTCCAGGCCAGAGATGGCGCATTTTTTGCTGATACCCAGAAAGGCATCGGGTACGACCTGCAGAGCGACAGCGGGTTTTATCTGGAACACACGCTGGGTTATGGCCTGGGCCGAAGCGATAAAGATTCAACGTGGCGCGACGGCGCCAGCCGGCTGCAAGGCATGGGAAACATCAGTGCGACGGTGAACACTGCACTGGCGCTGGGCTGGCAGCTCACGCCGTGGCTGAGTGCAGAGGGCAAAGCGGTGCTGCCGCTCAGCGATGATCAGGGCGTGAACTATCAGGCATCCGTTACGCTGGTGCCTCTCCAGCGCGACAGCGATACCGTTGCACTGCAGACGGCGGCACTGTTTGGCGATGCGCGTTATATGAATACCTGGTATGGCGTGAGCGATGTCCAGAGCAGGCGCAGCCGGTTTTCACGCTACGATGCCGGCGGCGGCTTTTATGGTGTTGCGACTACGCTCACCTGGAGCCACCAGTTTGATGCCCACTGGGGCACGCTGGTCAGCGCGGGTTACAGCTGGCTGGGCGATCGCGCCGCGGACAGCCCGATCGTGTCCCGGCGCGATCAGGTCACCGGAACGGTCGGCTTTAGCTACACCTTTTGAGAAACGTTTTCGGTGGCTGCACAACGCCCGGCCGGCGCGCTGTGCAGCACGACAACCATTACGCGGACATACCGCCATCAATCACCAGTTCGCTGCCGGTGACATAGACACTTTCGTCCGATGCGAGGAACAGGGCGGCCGCCGCAACTTCGTCAGGATGGCCGAGGCGTTTGGCCGGTATCTGCGCGCTGAATGTCTGTCGTACCTCGTCGCTGACCTGGTCAAACATCGGTGTGTCCGTCGGGCCGGGACTGAGCGTGTTGACGCGAATGCCGCGCGGTGCCAGTTCGCTGCTCCAGGTGCGGGCATAGGCGCGCACCGCGGCTTTGCTGGCCGAGTAAGCGCCATAGCCGGGATTGGCCATGCTGCCCGCAATCGAGCCCACCAGCACGATGGCACCGCCTTCCGTCATGTGCTTCACCGCATGCTGTACGGTGAATACCATGGCACGCACGTTGAGGCCGAACGTGCGGTCAAAGTGCTCTGCGCTGGTCTCTTCGAGGCTGGCGGGTTCGGCCACGCCAGAGGAGTTCACCAGAATATCGAGACGTCCGGCGCGGGCCTGCACGGTGTCAAACAGACGGGCAACATCGTCTGCGCTGGTGAGGTCGCCCGCTATTGCCTCAATGCGGCCGCCAGTCAGCGTGACGGCTTCGGCCAGCAGCGCTTCGCGTCGCCCGGTGATGAAAACGTGGGCACCTTCCTGCACAAAACGGCGCGCGATGGCGAGGCCGATACCACTGCCGCCGCCGGTCACCAGCGCGACTTTTCCTTCGAGTTTCATGATGGCTGCTCCAGAATAAGAGGGGTGGACGGCTGATGATACATTTCGTATATTTAGTGTCAATTACGCACCTTATCTACATTAGATATACATAAGGAAACCCCATGCCGACTGATATCGCGGCGCTGCTGGCAGAGATCAACAGCACCCGTCCGATCCTGGAACAGGTCGCCAATAAGTGGTCGGTATTAATTCTGACCGTGCTGTGCACTGAACCCGCGCGCTTTAACGCGATCAAGCGCCGTCTTGATCCGATTACCCACAAGGCACTGACGGAGGCGTTGCGCCGGCTGGAGCGTAACGGCCTGATTAGCCGTCGCGTGATCGCCTCGTCCCCGGTGGCGGTGGAATATGCCATTACGCCGCAGGGCCAGACGTTGCAGGATCCGTTTGTTGCGCTGGTGAAGTGGGCCAGAGAGCAGGGCGACGCGATTGAAAAGGCACAGGTTGTCTATGATCAACGTCGTGCCAGCGAAGAATAAAGCGTGGCGGCCGCCGGCTATTCAGGCGGTCTGTTAATCGCATGCTCAACATGATTTGCCGTTCTTCTCCTCGCCGCTAAATTAGCCCACATAAAAACGGAATTATTAAATTCTACTCGCCGGAATTTAATTACGTCATTTAAGTAAAATTCACTCTGCGTTATAATTTGCTTGCGGTAGAAAACGGTTAAAAATTTTGAATGGGTAAAGCAAATGATTTCAATAACACCTCTGCAGGTTTGCGCTACAGTATTAGCACTTGATTATTTGAGGATGTTTCCATGAAATTTTTGAAAAAAACGGCGCTGCTTTCTCTGGTGGCATTATATGTTCCCCTGTCACATGCCGCAGCGACGGAATATAACCTTGACCCGCAACATACTTCCGTGGTGATCGCATGGAATCACTTTGGTTTCTCTCATCCGACTGCTGATATTTCTGATGTTTCCGGTCAGCTGGCTTTTGACAAAGAAAACCCGGAAAAGTCACAGGTTAATGTGACCCTGCCATTAAAAACGATTGACACGCATGTGCCAGCGCTGACCAAAGAGTTTTTGGGTAATGAGTATTTTGACGTTAAAAAATATCCTCAGGCCACCTTCCACAGCACCCATGTGGAAAGCAAAGGCGATAATAAATATGATGTGCAGGGTAATTTAACCATCAAAGGGATCACTAAGCCGGTTGTGCTGCATGCCACGCTGAACAAACAGGATATGCATCCTATGGTTAAAAAGCAGGCGATCGGTTTTGATGCCACCGGCGTCATCAAACGCTCGGATTTTAAAATCGATAAATATGTTCCGGCCGTGGGCGACGAAGTGACGATTACGCTCTCTACCGAGGCGTACGCCAAATAAGGCATTGCGCGCTTAATCGCGCGCTTTTTCTCTGCATCAACCTGCTGCGCTATGCGCGTGGTCAGCGCGAGCTGGCGCAACAGGTTGTCTGTACTTCTTCCCCGGGCGCAGCATCACTGCCTGTCAGCGCATTTCTCGTCAGCACCCTCTGACGCTTTGCCTCATCACCTGCCTGAAATTTCAGACCTTTAGCAGTAAAGCCGAAAAAAACCACCAATTCATAACCTTGCGATGATCGCCAGCAGAACACCCGATGACCTGAAGGGTTTTTACCCTGCTAACAGCGGCCAGTGAACTATATTTTTACCCACTGAAGTGCGAAATCATGGGTTTAGCAGATAACCGGCACGATAACGGTTACTGATTTTGGTGACTTATCTGACAACCACGGTTGTTAGCTGAACAGAAGGGAATATCATGCCATTACTTCTAGGTGAGTTATCTGGTGCGCCGACATGGGTACCTGCTGTATTGCTCGTCACACTCTCGCTACTGCTGGGTTTTCTGGCCCGCTTTATTCTTCTCAGGTTTATTCGCTACTGGCAAAGCCGCGATCGCAAGCTATTTAAATCGCTGGAAAAGCATCTGCGGGGATCGTTATTTTTATTCATTCCATTACTGCTGATTAATATGGGGATGAATTATGTGCATCTTGATCCTGGCTCACTGAGCTTTATCGCCACCACGCTTAATATCTTTATCATCTTATCGTTCTGTTCCATTTTGATTCGCCTGATTAACGTAGCGCAGGATATGTTGTTTATTCGCTACGATATCAACCTGTCGAACAACCTGCGCGCGCGTAAAATTCGTACGCAATTAATCTATGTTAAAAAAGTGGCTATCGTCATCCTGGTACTGTTTTGCCTGAGTTTAATTCTGCTCAACTTCCCTGGTGTACGTAAATTCGGCACCACCATCCTCGCGGGTGCCGGTGTCGCCGGTATTATTATCGGTTTCGCTTTGCAAAAGTCGCTGGTGAATCTGTTTGCCGGGATTCAGATTGCTTTCACCCAACCGATAAAAATTGACGATGCGGTGGTGGTCGAAAAGGAGTGGGGCTGGATTGAGGAAATCAATCTGACCTATGTTGTGGTGCGCATCTGGGATTTACGCCGTCTGGTGCTGCCCATCACCTATTTTACCGAGAATGCATTTCAGAACTGGACGCGAAATAATGCGCAAATATTGGGGTCTGTGTTTCTCTATGTTGATTACTCGATGCCGCTGGCGCCGTTGCGTGAGCATTTTGAAAAAATTCTCAATGAGACGCGGCTCTGGGATCGCGAAACTCAGGTACTGCAGGTGACCGATACCACGGAAAAAACCATGACCATCCGTTTACTGATGACCGCGCAGAACTCACCGACGGCATGGGATTTACGCTGCTACGTCCGCGAGAAAATGATTGAATTCATTCAGCAGAATTACCCGCAGAGTCTGCCGCAGGTGAGAGCCACCCTGACCGACGCCGACAAAGCATAGTTCAGGCTGGCGATGGGGCATTGCGCGGTAACTGCTCAGGTTGCCATTGCTATCCGGCGTTATTATCAGGGCCCTTGTCGGGGCCCTGAACAGGGCGTTTTCTCCGTCCGTTTTTACTGACTCTTTTCCTTATCCGCCTCCGCTGCCTTTGGCAGATCTTTACGCAGTTTTGCCACCTGATCCGCGCTTACCGCAGGTGCCTGATTGCCCCAGCCGTTACGAATGAACGTCACCAGATCCGCCACTTATTCTTACATTCACAATGACCTAACGTATCATCATCAGGTCATATCATGGCTACAAAATATTATGCAACAATCAACTCTTCGCTTTCTTTCAACGCTGTGTTGCGTTCATTTTCGATGGCCAAAGATTCTCTGTACTCTTTGGCTTCTGCAGAAATTGTCCAATGTACATCAATGCTCATTTCCTGAATCGTGGATTTGATGTCTTTAATACCTACGTTAAAGAACTCTTTGCGAGAGTTAACTTTGTTTACCTGTTTATCGTTAAACACTTTGTGAAGGTGGTTTTCAAGCGACGGAGCATCATCACTGTAGATCATTGCATGTACATCGAATGAAAACGGGACGCTGGCATCGCCAAGTTCACGAACCCGGTCGAGCGGTTCGAGTCTGCGTGTCATCCCAATTTTATAAACGTTTTCTCCAAACGAGCCGATATTACTGATCACATACACATGACCTGAACGTGTTTGCTGTGCCATCGAAATGGCTCGTTGGTTTTTGGCTTCAGCTTCTTCGTATTTAATTTGTAGCTCAGCCAGTCTTTGTTCGAGGGCTATACGTTGTTCTTCGCCTGCGAGCATCAGTTCTTTAGTTGCTTTATCAATCGCCTGCTGAATTGTTTTTTCTTCTTTTTCAGCTTCTTTTATCGCTTTTTCATACTCGCGACGCGCTTTTTCTTCTTCACGCAACTGTTCTTTAATTCGTCTTTGCTCTTCTCTTTCTTCGAGCATAATTTCATTTACAGCTACTCCCCATTTAAGCTCGTTGAGACGGGCCTGCAAGCAGATATCAGTGATCCTGGCTGACCTAAAGGCTGAACCGTTAAAATTAACAAGCTCAAATGCATCTTTTATTTCCTGGGATAATTTGCCGTAATTGTTGTGTTTAATTTTTGAGAGGGTACTATCGACTTTTCCATTGAAAGCATCCAGTACAAATTTGATGGCCGTGTTTCTTCTGTTTGGTTCGACGTAATCACAGCTAGCCGCTTTGTTCGTTTTGATAAGAGACTTAGTTAACTCTCTGGCTTTTTGCAGTTCTTTTCCTGCATCCGTAAATTCATAACTCTCTGCCAGTTCGTCCAAAACGCTTCGGTTTGGCACTATCCATTCATCGCCGTACCCTTCAATTTTATTTTTCATTGACCTGGCTACAGCCTGATAGGTCTCTGCAAACTCTTTCGCTTCATATGCGGAGCCAGCTATTTCCATTGCACGTATCTCTGCATCCGCGATTATTTTCATCGCATTATCATTTGCGTTGGAGATTAGCTCATCCGCTTTACTATTCGCGTTATCGAGTCGTTCTTTGGCTTTCAGGCGCGCATCACGCGCATCCTGGGTGATAGCGACAGCTTCGCTACTGGCGTTGCTTATTGTTAATGCAGCCTGATCGTGAGCTTCGTTTACCGCTCTTGCCGCTTGTTTTTGCGCGTCATCCAGCTTTTCTCTGGCAATAGCGTCAGCGGTTTTAATCTTCTTCTCCGCATCTAATACTGCATCGTGTAATTCCTGATACTGCCACAAAGGAGTGGCTTTTCCTTCAAGTTCTGCGTGGTCACGTATAGCCTGAGCTAATTTTTTCTGCGTTTCACCTAATTCTTCGCCAAGCGTATTTTTGCCGGAGATTAGAAGAGCTATTTCCTCTCGGTATTTTTTACTTTTTTTGAAAAGTACGACAGATAAAACCGGAGCCAGAAGTGCTAATAAGAGTACTACTACTAAAAATAATTCCATTTCAAAGTCCTTTTACTCTATCAATTTGTAACAGCTGTGCTTCTTAACTATGTTATCACTTCTATATCTGAAAAAGCACATTCAAAAATATTATTTACAGTGGAAAGTTTGAACCTGCCGCTGGGCGACCGGGTGATGAGTCTAATGAAATTGTAATGAAGAAATACCTATAGCATGGTCGAATTGTTATGAATTGATTGCTTTGGTTAACACCGTGTCCGTGCATGACCCTCTGTGAACTGAACGTACAAGGACGACCGCAAAGGCATTGCTGGAAGCAGGGGAATCAGGCCGTTTGAAACCTGCGGCGTAAGGGGTTTGGCAGCAGCGCGACGGTGCATTTTTCGGAAAAAAATGCCCGCAGAGCGGGCATAACAAAAAACTACAGGAAAAATTCTCGTCGCAACGCTTGAGCTGTGTGTTGCGTCACTATAGTAGCAACGAAAATTCGCCCCTGCTGACAATGTTCGATGAGTTAATTTTGTTGCCGGGATTCACAGCGCACACTTCCGTCGCCATTTCTCCCGTTCGCGGTGAGCTATCTCCGCTGTCCATGTTAACCCGCCCAGCGCGACTGACGGATAATCCGGCAAAAATTCATCGGGCGAAATGCCGGTTGCTTATCAGCGATGACGTCAGCTTTCACGTTGCCGAGAGTCGTCGCCGGTTTGTGTTGAATGCCTTCATAAAATGCCTGGATAATTTCTTCTTTAAACTGTGCCGGACGGGGATGCTGCTGCACCACGGCTTCACGTTGCTCATCGCTGAAGTGGTCATAGTCAATACCCAGCACATCCATCTCAACGCCGGCCGTCACCAGGGCTATTTCCCCGGCCATAAATTGCGGAATGCCGGGCGTCGTGTGCAGGGCAATCGCCGTCCACACTTTATCAATATCCGCCTGGGCAACCCCATAATGTTGCAGAAAATCGCGCGCCGCATTGGCGCCATCGACTTCAAAGCGCTTATCGCAACTGCAATGCTGTTGCGTCAGGCCCACATCATGAAACATGCAGCCAACGTAAAGCAGCTCGGCATCCACTTTGACGCCCAGTCGCTGACCTGCCAAAGCGCCCCAGTAAAAAACGCGGCTGGAGTGATGAAACAACAGATCCGATTCGATGTCACGTACCAGCGCGGTAGCATCGCGCGCCATTTTGCTGTCCGGAATACGAATGCCGTTAAGAGTAAAACTCATGGTGATGTCTCCGCTTAGTGAAGTTGCGTTCAGCATAAAGCCGCGCGACAATGTCATGAATATCTGTTTAACGATGATTTAAGACATTGCGATTTAAGCGGACAGCCAGACAATGACTCACCATCACATTACCCTTTTGGCCGTTCCCGGCGCCCAGCTGCTGGATATTTCCGGGCCGCTGGATGTGTTTGCCGAGGCAAATCGGCTGCTGCATCGTCAGGTGTATCAGCTCAGCGTGATGTCGCTGCAGCACACCAGCATCCGCTGCTCGTCTGGTGTCCGGCTGGAAGCCGACGTTGCGCTCACTGCGGCGACACAGCATCGCGCCGATACCTTTCTGGTCGCCGGAGCACCTGACGCCAGCCAGATGCAGCTTTCCGCCAGTGAGCGCCAGCAGATTATCGCGCTCTGTCAGCGCAGCCAGCGTTACGGCTCGGTGTGTACGGGGGCGCTGCTGCTGGCGCAAACGGGTTTGCTGAACGGCAGGAAAGTCACTACTCACTGGGCGTGTGCGGAACGGCTGGCGTTACTGCTATCCGATGCGCAGGTCGAAGCCGATGCGCTGTATGTGGCGGATGGTGCATTACGCACGGCAGCGGGGGTGACGTCCGGACTGGATCTGGCGCTGCGGCTGGTGGAAGAGGATCTCGGGCGCGAGCTGGCGCAGGAGGTGGCCGCCAGCCTGGTGATGTTCTTCCAGCGCCCGGTCACACAGGGACATTTTGTGCGTAAACAGCAGGTGTCCCTGGCCGGACGCAGCGCCTTTCAGGAGATGCAGCGCTGGGCAATCGCGCATCTGGCACAGATTCGTGGGCTGGAAGACCTGGCAGCGCACATGCACCTCAGTACGCGGCATTTAGCGCGTCTGTTTCAGCAAGAGATGCAGATCCAGCCTGGCGCATGGCTGGAGCAGGCACGCATCAGCCACGCGCGGGCTTTGCTGGATGCCGGTGAGCTGCCGCTCAAAGCGATCCCGGCGGCCTGCGGTTATCACAGTGCCGATGTGATGCGCCGCGCGTTTGTCAAAGTGACCGGCATGACGCCGTCGCTGTATCGCAAAATGTTCCCGCCGCCGCGCTGAGTGTGCACCACTGTCTGCATTCTCGTCCGGCTGCGCCATTGCGCCATTTAGCCGCTTATTCCAGCGTGTTGCTTTCCAGCTTATGCGTTGCAGTCCCGCGCGTTGACCACCAGCAGAGCAGCGAACCGAGGCAAACCATCGCCGTGCCTTGCCAGAAGGAGAAGGTCAGGCTGGAGTTAAGGATAAAAGCGGCTATCAGCGATGAAATGATAGGGATAAAGTAGGAGGCTGCGGCTAACAGCGTGACATTGCCGTGCAAAATGCCGACGTTCCACGCCGCATAGCCAAGCCCCATCGCCATCGCTGCCAGCGCCAGGCTGATGCACGCCTGTAGCGAAAACACCACGGGCGGCTGCGGTGATAGCAGCGATTTCAGCCACAGCGTCAGAGCAGTTAAGATGAAAAACAGCGTGATGCCGTTACTGCCTTTAGCGCTACTTTTTGTCACCACGCAATAAACCGCCCAAATCATCGCACCGCCAAATGCCAGACCATAACTGAGCGGATTATCCATCACGTTGTCGATCATTTCGCCCAGTGAAAACCCCCGATCTCCGCTCAGTACCCGACAAATACCGGCGACGGCCAGCAGGAGGCCGGGAATAATCAACGGGCTGGTCTTTTGCCGGTTAACCATCACCGTTAAAACGATGGTCATCGCCGGCCACAGGTAATTAACCATGCCGACTTCAATCGCCTGATGGCCGCTATGAGTAAAACCCAGCGACAGCGACAGGCAGAGCTCATAGCAGACAAACAGCAGGCTGCCGATCAGCAAATAGCGGCGGGGAAACTGGCGCAGGTCAGGAAAACCCACGGTGAGCAGCAACAGCAGGGCGCTGGCGCTGTAAATCAGCGCGGCACCGGTTACCGGACCAAAACTTTCACTGACGCTTTTTATTAATCCTACAATCGTGCTCCACAGCAGAATGGCCAGCAGACCAGTCAGGGTAGCTTTACTCTGCGGCATTACCCGTTACCTCAATGTGTGAAAAATCGCGGCGTGCTCGCCAGTGTGGCGGCTGGCGGGGACGCAGACAAGATGAATCTGCAGGTTGCCGATGTGACTGGCCGGAAAGCGCACCCGTATGCAGACAAAAAGTTGAAATAATATTCTGATTAAAATCAGTGTAATAGAGCAGTGATGTAAATCTTCGCTAAAAAATAACTTGCTATTAAATAGTGCACTATATAAATTCAGTCTCAGTTCAGAACACGACCATCAAGTCATTATCATTTAAATAGCGTGCGATATAATCGCAAAAAATATTAAAGGAGTAACACCATGAAATTACAGCACTCTCTGCTTGCCATGGCGATGGCTACTGCATCTGTTAATAGCTTTGCTGACGCACCACAACCTGAACGTCACGTGCAGCAGTTTTTACAGGCGCTGAACAGCAGCGGCGGCAAACCGATTGAGCAACTGTCACCGCAGGCGGCGCGCCAGGTCCTGATTGATGCGCAGAAGGGCGTAACGCTGCCGCCGGCCGACGTCACTGAAAAAACCATTCAGGTAAACGGCCAGCCCATTAAGCTGAATATCGTAAAACCGCAGGGCGCACAGGGTACGCTGCCGGTATTTATGTTCTTCCACGGCGGCGGCTGGATCCTCGGTGATTTCCCGACCCACGAACGTCTGGTGCGCGATCTGGTGGTGGAATCTGGCGCAGCGGCTGTGTTTGTGAACTATACGCCGTCACCCGAAGCGCATTATCCGCTGGCCATCAATCAGGCTTATGCGGCGACACGCTGGGTGGCGGAACACGGTAGTGAAATTGGTGTCGATGGTAAGCGCCTGGCGCTGGTCGGTAACAGCGTCGGCGGCAATATGGTGGCGGCGGTCGCGCTGCAGGCTAAACAGCAGCAAACGCCAGCGATTCGTTATGACATCATGCTGTGGCCGGTAACCGATGCGCGCTTTGATACCGCTTCGTATCACCAGTTTGCCAACGGATATTTCCTGTCGCGTAACATGATGAAATGGTTCTGGGACGCCTACACCACCAAACAGAGCGAGCGCGACAATATTCTCGCTTCGCCGCTGCGCGCCACCAAAGAGCAGCTGCAGGGCTTACCGCCAACGCTGATTCAGACGGCAGAACTGGATGTGCTGCGTGATGAGGGTGAAGCCTTTGGTCGCAAACTGGATGCTGCCGGTGTGGATGTCACCGTGACGCGCTATAACGGTCTGATTCATGACTACGGCCTGCTCAATCCGCTGAGCGAGGTGCCGGCGGTCCGCACTGCGATTCGCCAGGCGGCGGAAGAGCTGAAAACCCATCTGCAGTAAGCTTCAGGCCAGGCGCGGCGGCGTCTGGCCCGTTCATTTATCCTCGCGTCACTTCCACTTCATCTCACCGGTGTTCACCTTCGCGCTCAGCTCCAGCGAGCTGACATCCGCTAAGGTTGGCCATGCCTGTTTCATCGCCTGAATCACCGCCGCGGAGCCTTTGTGCTGTTGCAGCGCCCGCTCAAAACTTTGCAGATAATCCAGCGTAAAGGTGACCGCCTTATCGCCCGCCGGACGCGCACCCAGATAGTGGCCGGGGATCACCATCTGCGGCTTCAACTGCTGCATTTCTCGCAATACCTGACGCCACTCTGCGCGGCTGTCTGCGGTCTGGGTGTCCGCGGTCCAGACGTGAATGCCGGAATCCACCACTGTGCCACCGAGTATTGCCTTACTGGAGGGAATCCACACGTAGGCTGATTTTTCTGCCGCGTGGCGCAGCTCGATGCGCTCACCATCGACGCTAAACCGCGTCTGGTGGGTAATCTGCGGTACATACAGCTGGTGTGGCGCAGCGCCGTTCATCTGCGGTCCCCAGTACTGCAGCTTGGCATCTTTAGTCGCTTCGATATGTTCCACTACCAGCGGCGAGGCGACAATTTTGGCCTGCGGGAACGCCTGCACCAGCGGCTCAAGACCGAAGTAGAAATCCGGATCGCCCGAGGTGATCACGATGTGGGTCAGCTGCTTGCCGCGCGCTTTAATCAGTTCCACCAGCTTTTCACCATCTTTGGGGCTGAACTGCGCATCAAACAGAATCGCTTCATGCGGACCGGAGACCAGCGTCGACGAGACCGGAAAAATTCCCTGTTCCTGTGGGTTATACACGTCTAACTGCAACGGGGCGGCAAAAACCGGCGCGGCGGCTAAGGTGACCAGCAGCGCGAGTGATTTCATCTTCATGGCATCTTCCTTTTTACGGCAACGTGCCGTCACTGAAAGACGCTATTGTAAGCAAATCGCCAGCTGGCAGAATTCCCGCAATCAGATATGATCAGTTGCATAAAACGATCAGATGGAGCCTGCATGGACAGAGTGACGGCAGCGCGGGTGTTTAACCGGATTTGTGAACTGGGAAGCCTGAGCGCGGCGGCGCGCGCGCTGGATATTTCGCGCCCGATGGTCAGTCGCTATCTTGATGAAATGGAGAAGTGGGCAGGCGCACGCCTGCTGCACCGTTCTTCACGGCGGCTGACCATTACCCCGGCGGGTGAGCAGATTTTGCATAAGACACGCGCACTGGCCCGGCTGGCCAACGAGATTGAACAGCAGGGCGATGAGGGCAAACCGCAGGGCACGTTGCGCGTGGCCTGTGCACATTCAACCGCCACCCACATTCTTGGACCGATGATTCCGGCGTTCCTCGCGCGTTACCCGGCGGTGCGTATTGAGCTGGAGATCAATAATCAGCCGGTTAGCCTGGTGGGTGAGCGCATCGATGTGGCCATTCGCATTACCGACGATCCGGAGCCCGGCGCGATTGCCCGCAGGCTGGGTGAATGTGCCTCGGTAGTCTGCGCCGCGCCGGCCTATTTAACGCAGCAGGGCGAGCCTCAGACGCCAGCGGATCTGGCACAACATAATTGCCTGCACTACAGCCGCTTCGCCGGGCAGCGCTGGCAGTTTCACGATGCGCAAGGCGAGGCGGTTTCCGTAGTGGTGAGCGGCAATTTCAGCGCCGGTATTTCATCCGTGTTATGTGATGCCGCTATCGCCGGCTGTGGTGTTGCCATGGTGCCGGCAATGGAGGCACAGACTGCGCTGGCCAGCGGTCAGTTACGTTGCGTGCTGCCCGGCTTTCAACCGCGCACCTTAGGCATTTATGGCCTGTATATGTCGCGCGAACGCCAGCCTGCGGTATTACGGGTATTTCTGGATGCGGTGATGCAGCAGTTGCAAACGCTTTGAATCACCAGAGTGACAACGTCACTGGTGCCTGTCACGCGCTGTATGTGTTACGTAACACCGTTTCGACATACTGAACCATGGCGTTAAGCGACAAATCCACCGCACAACTGCTACTATGCGCCGCGCCGCGGCAGTTGAGCAGCGCGCCGGGTTCCACTTTCACTCATTTTTACCTGCTTAACGGCATGGGGTAGCACCGTAATGTTTCACGATTTAGGCATCATCAATCTCTGGACTTTCCTGGCGGGCGCGCTGGTGATCATTCTATTACCCGGACCCAACAGTCTGTATGTGCTGCGCACCGGGATGAGTCGTGGGGCAAAGCCGGCCTGTCAGGCGATAGCCGGGGTGATGGCGGGCGATTTGATTTTGATTTTCCTCGCCTGGGCGGGTGTCGCGACGCTGATCCGTACCAGTCCGCATATTTTTATGGTGGTACGTTATCTTGGTGCCATGTTCCTGCTGTATCTCGGCGTGAAGATTATCATCGGCGCGCTGCGCAAACGCAGCGGCGATCAACCGGCTGAAGCGGTAAAACAGGAAAACTATTTCCTGCGTGCGCTGCTGCTTGGCGTGACCAATCCCAAGGCGATTCTGTTTTACGTTTCGTTCTTCATTCAGTTTATCGATCCGCGCGTAACCCATACCGCGCCGGCGTTTGCCACCCTGGGTGCGCTGATTCAGGTGATAAGTTTCAGCTACTATTCCCTGTTGCTGGTGGCTGGCGCAGTGATGGTGCGCTATCTGCGCAGCCGCACCCGCCTGGTCAAGCTGGCGAACATGCTGACCGGCATGCTGTTTTTTGGCTTCGCCGTGCGATTAGTCAGCGCGCAAAGCTAACCCTTCTGACGCACGCCACGGCAGCAACGCCGCCTCCGCCGGCTGCACCCTAAAATGGCAACGCCATGATGCAGCGGTGCGCACAGTTTGTGCGTATTGCCTGCATCCGTATGACTGCCGCATCCATAAGTATTCCATCTTGTATCCCAGACCGTATCCCATCTGGTCCGGCGCATAACGGCCGCGCACACCACACTATTCTGGCACGCAAACTGCACTCATCCCGGTAGCCAATTAACCCGGGAGAACGATCATGTTTGATGCACTGCTGGATGAAGATGCCACCCAGCTGGCGGCGCGGGTGCGCGACGGCGAGGTTTCCGCGCGCGAGTTAACCCAGGCGACGCTGGATCGCCTGGAACAGCGGGAGCCGCTGATTCAGGCGTTTTGTACCCTGACGCCGGAGCGGGCGCTGGCACAGGCAGAGCAGATCGACTGCCGTCGTGCGCGCGGCGAGCCGCTGGGCGCACTGGCGGGTGTGCCGCTGGCGGTAAAAGATTTGATCTGTACCGCAGGTGTGCGAACCACGTCAGGATCGGCCGCCTACGCCGATTTTATTCCCGAAGAGGATGACATCACCGTTGAGCGCCTGCTGGCGGCGGATGCCATCCTGCTGGGCAAGACCACCGCGCCGGAGTTTGGCTACAGCGGTGTCGGCCATAATCCCCTGTTTCCCTCACCGCGAAATCCCTGGGATGTGAGCAAAACGCCGGGCGGATCGAGCGCGGGTTCCGGCGCGGCGCTGGCGGCGCGGCTGTGTCCGATTGCGCTCGGCAGTGATGGCGGGGGATCGGTACGTATCCCGGCGTCCCACTGCGGTGTCTATGGACTCAAGGCCTCGATGGGGCGGGTGCCGCTGTGGCCGGGCTGCCGCGATGAGCGCTATCCTGGCGTTTCCAGCTGGGAATCGCTTGAACATATCGGTCCGATGACGCGTAGCGTGCGCGACAGCGCGCTGATGATGTCAGTGATGGCCGGTCCGGACATGCGCGATCGGCACTCCATCCCATGCAGCGATGTTGACTGGCTGGCCAGCCTGCATCGGCCACTGCAGGGGTTGCGCATCGCTTTCAGCGCCGACTTTGGCTATATCGCCGTCGATGCGGAAGTGCGCGCCGTGGTCACCGCGGCCGCGCGTCGTTTCGCTGCGGCGCTGGGCGCAGAGCTGGAAGAGGTGGATCCCGGCATCGCTGACGAAAGCGCCAGCTTTGCTGCGCTGGTGGCGTTCGAAAGCGATCTGAGCGGCATGCGCCAGATCCAGAACCAGCTGGGAACAGCGATGTCACCGCACCTGAGTGCCATGCTGCAGCGCGACTGGCGCGCGGAGCATTTCACCGACGCCAATACCACGCGCAAAAAGCTCTGCAACCAGCTGTGGCGCTTTATGCAGCGCTACGACCTGCTGCTGTCACCGACGCTGGCGGTGCCGCCGTTTGCGCTGCACATGCAGGGCCCGGAAGTCATTGATGGCCGCATGGTGCGCAGCGATCACTGGCTGTCGTTCTGCTTCCCGTTCAATTTTACCGGTCAGCCTGCCGCCTCGGTGCCTGCCGGCTTCACGGCCAGTGGTCTGCCGATCGGTATGCAAATTGTGGGTCGTCATCTGGACGATGGTCTGGTGCTGGCGGCCAGTGCCGCTTTTGAGCGCATCCAACCATGGAATCATCACTATCCTGCTGCTATTGGAGTTCTCCATGAGTAACAAATCTTCCCCTGCGCTGGAGCAGGAGTTCGAGCATGAGCCGGTGCCGCTTAGCCATCGCCACTCGACGGGTTCGGTGTCGGCGGTGTGGTTTGGCTTTCCGATGATCCTCACTAATGCGCTGTTCGGCGGCATTATCACCTGGCATCTTGGCTTCTGGCCGGCACTGCTGGCGATTTTGCTGGGTAACCTGGTGCTGTTTGCCTATGTCGGCGCACTTAGCTGGTTCGCCGGGCATACCGGTATGAACTTCGCGCTGCAGGCGAAGCGGACCTTTGGCACCAAAGGCTATATCCTGGTGTCCGGCTTTCTTTCTACAGTGGTGATAGGCTGGTACGCCTTCCAGACCGGCCTGACCGGGACGGTGATCAACCAGACTTTTGGCTGGAACGCGCTGGCGGTCACCGCGTTTGCCATGGTGCTGTATACCGGCGTCACCTTTCTCGGGGTGCGGGCGCTGTCGGTGCTGGGAATGATTGCCGCTCCGCTGTTTGTGGTGCTGGGGCTGGTGGCGCTGTGGCTGGTGAGCAAGGATCATGATTTCACCACGCTGACCCAGTGGCAGGGCAGTCCGGCAGCCGCTGGCGCCATGAGCATGGGCACGGCGGTCACCATGGTGATTGCCGGCTTTGCGGATTCCGGCACCATGACAGCGGATTTTACCCGCTGGTCGAAGGACGGCAAATCAGCGGTGATCGCCGCGTTTTCCGCGTTCCCGCTGGCGAATGTGATTTCCTATCTGTTTGGTGTGGTGATTGTCGCCGTCGGCGCGGCGGTCGATCCGCTCAGCAACGGCGGTAACTTCCTGCCGCTGCTGATGGGGCACGGCATGCTGCTCTCCGTCATTGCCTTTCTGTTTGTGTTTATCAACCTCGGTTCGGTGTGCACGCACTGCCTGTATAACGGCGCGGTCGGTTTCAGCCATCTGTTCAGCAGCAAAATGCGCCTGTGGACGCTGATCCTCGGGGCCATCGGTGGCGTGCTGGCGCTGGCCGGCGTGTGGTCCTGGTTCCTCGAATGGCTCAGCCTGCTTGGCATGGTGGTGCCGCCGTTTGGCGCAGTGATGATTGTTGATCTGATCTTTATGGCAAAAATCAGCGAACAGCGGCAAACCCGGCGCCTGCGCGGCAGCGCGTTCGCCGCCTGGGCCATCGGCAGCCTGTGTGCGGTGATGGCCCACCTCGAATTCCCGCAGTTTGGTGAAGCGGTTATCGGGCTGGTCACCGCGGCACTGAGCTATACGCTGATCGTGAAATGGAAACCGGAAAGCAGCACGGCGGTAATGGAGAAAAGCAATGCCTGATTATATCGTTGATTCAACCCCCTATCCGTGGCCGTTTGACGGCAACTGCACGGTGCAAAACACCGCGTTGCTGGTGATTGATATGCAAACCGACTTCTGCGGCAAGGGCGGTTATGTTGACACTATGGGTTACGACATCTCCCTGACACGCGCCCCCATCAAACCGCTGCAGCAGGTGTTAGCGCGCATGCGCGAATCCGGCTTCCCGATCATCCATACCCGTGAAGGCCATCGTCCGGACCTGAGCGATCTGCCGGCCAACAAGCGCTGGCGATCGCGGCGGATGCAGGCGGAGATTGGTGCACCAGGGCCCTGTGGCCGCATTCTGGTGCGCGGTGAGCCAGGCTGGGAAATCATTCCCGAGCTGGCGCCGCTACCGGATGAAGTGATTATTGATAAACCCGGCAAAGGCTCTTTTTACGCCACCGACCTTGAGCTGATTCTGCACAGTCGCGGTATCCGCAACTTAATCATCAGCGGCATCACCACCGACGTTTGCGTGCATACCACACTGCGCGAAGCCAACGATCGCGGTTTTGAATGTCTGGTGCTGAGCGACTGCTGCGCGGCGACGGAGTTGAAGCATCATGAAGCGGCGCTCAGCATGATTCATATGCAAGGCGGTATTTTTGGTGCAGTGGCGGACTCGGCAATGCTGCTGGCCGCGCTGAACAGCCCGGCAGCGGCGCGGGTGAGCTAATCCGGCAACGGACGCGAATGGCGGGCTGGCCAGGCGTTGAGGTGCCGGGCCAGCCACAACCGCACACCAACCTTGCGCGGGCGTGATGATGCAGTCTGACCGGCCTCCGCCGGTCATGGCAAACTTCAGCCAACGTTGCCGGCAATCGTCAGATAGTCGGTATACATTTGCGGTGCGCCGGAGAACGAGGCCATGGTGCGCCATTCATCATACATACGCTCGCTCTCCTGATGGTTTTTCACAAACGTCAGCGATTTTTCGGTTGAGACGTCCATCGCCGGATGAAAGCTGTTGAGCGAGTCGAGGCTCTCGATCACCAGCATCACCGCATATTGCTCACTTCGATTACCGCCGGTGCCCTTCAGCATGTGAAACTTCCAGCCAGGATAGTCATCAATGCGCGCGACGTTCTCAATCATAAAGCGATCGAAGTCGGCAGCCGTCACGCCCGCGCGGAGCGCCAGATGATGAAAACCGACCACGCGTGCCACCGCAGGTTGAGCATCGGGCTGAAAGTTCGGGCCGGGCGGCAGTGAACTGTGGCGGTTTTCTGCCAGCAGCGAGAAGGTGGAGAAGAGTGTCGGTAACTCCCCGTAGGTGGCAAAGTTTTTCCACTCCTCAAGCAGCGCGCACGCCTCGGGCCGTTGTTGCCAGAAGGCGATGGCCTCAGCCGTGAGTTCGCCAGCCGGTGTGATATAGCGGTCATAGTCTGCCTGGCTGGGAGCCTGATACAGCATCAGGTATTGTTCCTGGCGTTCGCCGCGCAGGCCTTTTAACAGCGACCATTGCCAGCCCGGATAAGCAGGAATCTGCGTGCCGCGCGCCTTGAGAAAGGCTTCGAAGGTCGCGGCATTAACGCCTTTCTTCAGATTGAGCCCGACGTAGTGCAGGCTGAACACCGGTTGCGTTGAGGTTGTCATAGAAACTCCTTGTGAATATGACAGGGCAGAGGCGCTATTTCGCTGCCAGAGCGAAACGCGCCGCGAAAGTCACCAGCAGCAACATCACGATGCCGGCGCTGAGCGTGGTGGTCAGGAACGTGAGCTGGGCGCTAAAGCCAATCAGCGCCGGGCCCAGCAGTAGCCCGGAGTAACCGCACAGCGTGACGGCCGGTATGGCGTAATGCGCGGCGACAGTGCGCTGGTTACCCGCCGCGTTGAATAAAATCGGCACGATATTGGCCAGACCGATACCCACCAGCACAAAGCCGAGCAGGGCGCTCCACAGCCAGACGGAGAAAATCGCTAATGCCAGCCCCCCGCTGGCGACGAGACCGCCCCAGGTGAGCACGCGGCGACTGCCATAGTGATTAATCAGCCGATCGCCAAACAGGCGCAGCGTGGCGACAGCCGTGGCGTACAGCGTGAAGCTGAAACCGGCCAGCTGCATCGACATGGCGCGCTCACTGTTCACAAACACCGCTGACCAGTCGAGCATGGCGCCTTCGGTGAGGAACAGCAGGAAACACAGCAGGGCAATCAGCACCACGTTACGGTGCGTCAGGGCGCGCAGCGTACCGCGCGTTGGTTTTGCATCCGTGCGGCGACGGGGCAACAGGGCGGTATGGCTCATCAGCAGCAGCAATAAAATCAACACACACAGCGGCAGCAGCGCCAGCAGAGGCGCAACCTGCAGCCACAGCAGCAGACTCACCGCGCCGGCGCCAGCAATGCTGCCAAGACTGTAAAAGCCGTGAAAGCCCGACATCTTGCTGACCCCGGCCTCGCGCTCCACGATCACCGCCTGATAATTCATGCTGACATCCATCAGTCCGTTGATCGCGCCGAAGAGCAACAGCGCGCCCGCCATCGGCAGTGGTGAGGACAGCAGCATCAGCAGCGGCAGATCCAGGGCCAGTCCGGCACCGCACAGCAGCAGCAGTGTGCGACAGCCAAAGCGGGCAATCAGCGCGCCGGTAAAGGGCATAACTGACATGGAGCCTGCAGCGATACAGAACAGCAGCAGCCCCAGCATGCCGTCATTGATCGCCAGCTGCGCTTTGGCGAAGGGAATAAGCGGCGCCCAGGCGGCCATGCCCAGTCCGGCGATAAAAAATAGCGTGCGCGTCGCGCGCTGCTGGCGCAGGTTAAGCAGATTACTGTTCATCATCACATCCCGGTGTAGTACGGCGTTTAATCGCCTGGCCTTATCCATGGTCGGGCTACAGGTACACTGCAGCCTGTGCAGAGGCCCATAAAAACGTAATTAATATTTAACAGTAACAAGACTTGTCCTGGAAATGACGTAGCGTGTTCAGGTGGCTGTATTCAGTAGATTTTATTTATGGCATACACGGAAGGCATTTTAAAAAAGCGCGATGTGGGATGGGAGCGGTAATGACGGGTAAAGTCAACGATGACAAGAATTACTTTAATAAACTGAAATATATGGTAATTAGCCTGAGGTAATACAAGCTTCTCGCGCACTGTGTAGCGGTGCAACTTATTGCGCGATAAATCGCACCGCTATCCACCAGGATGAATTACCTGCACGTTGCTTAACTGAACAGCAGCGTTAATGTCATTAACCGGCAATTAAGAATATAAATATAGTTAATGATTTATCAGCGCGGTTAACAACCTGTAATCGTCAGCGCCAGGTCTCTTCACTTACTCATCCAGCTGTAAATAGCAGACACGCAGGCGGTGCCCGTCCGGGTCCAGCGCGGTAAAGGTGTAGCCAAAGTCCATGCGCACCGGCGATTGAATGATGGTGATTTCGCGCAGCACGCCCCATTCGTGATAAAGAAAATCGACATCGTCTTTGCGCGCGGTTTTAAACACAATTTCGCTACGCGCTGCACTGGCGGGCAGAGAGAGTGCGGGTTCAACGGTATACTGCGACCAGATACCCAGTTTAAAGCCGCTCTCAAACACAAACATGGCAAAGGTCGGGCTGAGTTCTGCGGGTTTGATGTCGAACAGCGCGGCATAAAAGTCAGCACTTTTCACGACGTTGGGCACATAAATAATGGTCATGTTAGCGGTAAGCATGGTGATCTCCTTGTGTGTTTACCGCTGCATAGTAGGGGGAGGCTGTGACAGATTTTGTCAGGAGTCTACCGGGTACCGCAGATTCTGATAATCCCGCCAGCGTTTCAGCAACTGATGACGCGTGTCGGGATAGAGTTCGCTGGTGACGCTGATCGCTTCAATGCGGTCGACGCGGAAGTTGCGGAACTCCTGGCGCAGTTCGCACCAGCCGCACAGCAGGCGCACGCGTTCAAAGTAGCCAATCACCACCGGCCAGATGGTGCGCGTGGAGAGGTTATCCTGCAGATCTTTGTAGCGCAGGCTGATCTTGCTGCGCTGATGGATTGCCTGGCGAATCTGCGGCAAATGGGTTTCGAATAATGCTTCGCCCTGGGAGGCGATCAGCAGCGACTGGTGATCGATACTCTGCGTAAGATGGGACGGAATCACAGCCTGGACTTTGGCAAGCGCATGGCGCGCGGCGGACTTAAGCTCATCGTCGGTGTGTCGGGTGACCCAGTTGAGCCCGAGCACCAGCGCATCAATCTCCTGCCGGGAAAACATCAGCGGCGGCAAATGGCCGTCGGATTTGAGTAAATAACCAACGCCCGCGCTGCCCTCAATCTCCACGCCCTGCTGCTGCAAACTAAGAATGTCACGATAGACGGTGCGCACGCTGATGTGCAGCTGTTCGGCGATACGCTGCGCGGTCAGCGGATAGCGATGACAGCGCAGCAATTGCAGCAGTTCGGGAAGCCGCTGAGTTTTAGACATGATACGCCAGCCTTAAGCGAAGAACGCGCGCCGGCAGGATTCAGGCGCGCAACAGTTGGCTTAATGTAGCCAAATCCGCCGTGCTTTGCAGCTCGCTGATAGTCAGTAACTGCTGCTGGCGCGCCGGCACTTCATGGCGCAGCGCCTGACGCAGTTTGGCCGCCACATCTACGCCATCCGCCAGCGACTGCTGCCGCGTGCGGCGCTGCTGCAGCTGACGCCCCTCTTTCAGCGTCAGCGTGACGAGATGAAAACGCCGCGCCGGGTTGAGCGCATCGGGCGGCGCGGACGCATCCGGCGTGCGACGCACTTTGGCCGCCAGCGGCATCACCGCCGGATTGAGTGCACCTTCGGCAAAATCTTCCAGCCGTAAATCGTCGTACATCAGCATGGCGGCGATCACGTACTCCAGGCTAAAGCGTGCTTCGATGCCGTTAGCCGGCACGCGAACTGCCGCCGCGATGTCACCACCCGGCGGGAAGGCGACCGTGATGTCATCAATATTTTCCAGCAGCGAGTCCAGCGAGTGGCCTTCCGCCAGCCAGGCGCGCCGCAGCAGACGTGCCGCTTCGGCAGCGCTGTGAGTTCCGGCGCAGGTGGGGAAGGGTTTGAACTCCAGACCGGGGGTACTGATGCGCCACGGCGCGCCCCAGTTTTCCACCAGCCGTTGCGGCTGCGCCTCGCCGTTACTGCTGGCGGCGAGAAACGCGTCGAGCACGCCTTCATGCCGGCCATCGAATTTCGCCAGCGTCAGCTGCGCCGCCATCACCGCACGCTCTGCCGCCAGTCCGGCGTGCAGCGGCTTCACCGCTGAACCAAACTGAGCGCGCAGTCCGCTGGCCTGGGTCGCCGCGATGCCGATCAGCGTGGCGCAGTCGGTTGCATTAAGCTGCAGCAGACGTGCCAGCGCGGCCGCCGCCGCCAGCGTGCCCAGCGTGGCCGTGTTGTGATAACCCAGCGCATAGTGCTGCTGGCTGGCGGCCAGTCCCAGCCGGCCAGCCACTTCCACGCCGATGACATAGGCATCAAGGAACGCTTCGGCAGTGGCGGGCTGCTGCTGCTGCCAGGCAAACAGCGCGGGCAGAATCGCCACGCTGGGATGGCCGCGAAAATCGGCATGGAAATCATCGTAATCCAGCGCATGCCCGGCATAGCCCAGCAGTAACGCCTGTGAGCGTACGCTGCCGTCGCCATAAACCTGTCGCAGCGCCGGTAAGCCGCTGTCCGGCACCTGCTGCTGTAACACCGGCCAGCTCACAGCGAGAAAATCCTGCACGCCAGTGCGCGCGGCATCACGTGCCGCCGCATCCGGCTGGCTTTGCAGGATGCGCTCAGCCAGCGCGAGGCTCAGGTTCATGCCTGCTCCAGACTGCGCAGCGCCGCCACGGCGAGCTGCGCGAGGTAGCGTGAGGTGGGCAGTAACACCGCATCATTGATGCGAAAAGCCGGATGGTGCAGCGCATAAGGTTCACCAGTGCCGATCATCACAAAGGCACCGGGCAGCTGTTGCTGATAAAAAGCAAAATCTTCGCCGATCGGGCTGGCTTCAACCACGCGCGCCTCAAGTCCGCTGGCGGTGGCCTGCTGCAGAGCAAAATCCGCCCAGTGCGCATCATTCACCACCGCAGGCGGACCGGCGTGCCAGTTAAACTCAACCTCTGCGGCAAAAGCCGCACCAAGGCCGAGCACGATTTCGCGGAAGCGCTGCTCCAGTCGCTCACGCGTGGACTGAGAGAAGGTGCGCACCGTGCCTTCCAGCCAGGCGCTGTCCGGAATAACGTTCCAGGTGCTGCCGCTGTGCAGCTGGGTGATCGACACCACCGCGTTGTCAGCGGAGGGGGCGTTACGGCTAATTAGCGTTTGCGCCGCGGAGACAATCTGCGCCGCGATAACGATCGGATCGTTGCCCTGATGCGGTTTGGCAGCATGGCTGCCGGTGCCGGTGATGCGGATATCGAAGCGATCCACCGCCGCGGTCAGCGCACCGGCTTTGCTACCCACCACGCCAGGCGGCAGCGACGGATCGTTATGAATGCCGAAAATCGCCACCGCCTCCTGCAGCGCGCCGGTGGCGATGACATCCGGCGCGCCCTGGCCGGTCTCTTCGGCGGCCTGGAACAGAATCCGCACGCGGCCGGGCAGCGTTGCCTCCTGCTGCTTAAGCAGAATCGCCGCGCCGAGTGCAGCGGAAGCGTGAAAATCGTGGCCGCAGGCATGCATCACGCCGGGACGCTCCGAACGAAAAGCGACGTCCGACTGCTCTTCAATCGGCAGCGCATCAATATCCGAACGCAGCACAATCAGCGGTCCCTGTGCTGGGCCGACCTCTGCCACCAGACCGGTTTTCAGTGGCAAATCAACGATGCGAATCTGGTGCTGTTCCAGCTGCTGGCGCAGGCGGGCGGTAGTTTCAAACTCCTGATTAGAGAGTTCCGGAAAACGATGCAGTTCGTGGCGAAAGGCGATCAGCTGCTCGCCCAGCGCTGTTTCATTCAGTTGGCTCATGCCTGGCTTCCTTGTGATGCCGCCTGGCGCGTCAGCCAGGCATCGTGCGCGGTTTCATCCAGCACTTTTTTCATATATTGCGTGATGTGGCCTTTGCCGAGATCGGTGGTGTGCATGAGCACAAATCCGCGCTTGCGATACATATCAATCAGCCAAGGATGGCTGATGGCGGTACCGAGCGAAACTGCCGGTGCGCGTAACTGGCCGCGTAAAATTTCCTGCTCCAGGCGATCCTGAACCTGGCGGCCAAACTGCTGCCCCGCATAGTCCGGGTGAGCACCAAACCAGCCGATATGCGGCAGGCCGAACGGACCCGGCAGCGGGCCCCACGGATAACGCACGGTGACCGAGGAGACCATCACGCCCTGGGCATACAGCGCATACACGCCGTGGCTTTGCAGATGCCGCAGCGTTTTTTCGCGGTCAGCGGTGGCCGCATCAAATTTGATCCCCAGCGCCAGCGTGGGTGCATAGGCGGCATGCATCAGCGCCTGATAAGTGTCCACTTCGTCTTCTGTGACCTGACGAAACTCAAGTGTCATAGCTATCCCCGGAAAACCGCCCGGCGGGCGATAAAGAAAGAAGGCTCAGAGTAGCAGTAAAGCGCTGACGGGCTATATGTGAAATCCGGATAAGCTAATGCAAATTTGTGAAAATGAAATGGCGGCTTTTTCATTGCACAAATCTCCATTTACCGTAGTATGCATAAAATACATAGCGCTATAACTATTTCGCATTAATCCTCTGAAATATAACAATTTTGTTATGGCGTTTTTCCTAATCAGGGTGACAACGTGTTAGCGATTAAATCTCCGCGTGCCTACGCACACGAACCGGGACTGCGTGCGCGCACCGGCGAATTCATTAAACCTTATGCTACGCATATCCGTATTTTCACCTCTCCGCGCGCCTGGCAGGCGGTTAATCCGCAATTAACGCAAAGTCTGGAAACCTGTGGTATTCGCTGGGAAATCGAGTATTTACACGGCGAATGCACCGACGCGGCCATTGATACGCTGAAAAGCAATCTGCAACAGCAGCAGGCTGAACTGCTGCTGGCAATTGGCGGCGGGCGCGTACTGGATGCGGCTAAAGCGGTCGGCAGCCAGTTACCGGAAATCACCGTCGTCAATTTCGCCACCGTCGCGGCGACCTGTGCCGCCTGGTCGCCGGTGGCGATTATTTATGACGCGCAGGGCGGCCACGTGCGCAGCCAGCCGCTGGGCAAAATGCCTGAACTGGTGCTGGTAGACAGCGAAGTGATTGCGCAAAGTGATGTGCGTTACCTCAAAGCGGGCATTGTCGACGCGCTGGCTAAATACTACGAGTTCTATCCTTATCTGCGGCACAACCCCCACGATCTCGCCCTCGATCTTAAAGTGATGACCGCGCAGCGCGCGCTGGATGTCTATCGCCAGCACGGTGCCGCCGCCGTGCTGGCCAACCAGCAACAGCAGGTAACGCCGGAACTGGTGAAGGTGATTGATGCCAGTATTGTGCTGGCCGGCCTGGCCAACAGCGTGCGTGACGTGCTGCCAACGCCAGGCTTTGCCCATGCCATTCATAACCGTCTGACCCATCAGCCGGAGCTGCACCACTGGCTGCACGGTGAAAAAGTCGGTTACAGCCTGCTGGTGCAGTCGCTGATTGAGCACGACGGTGAGCCGGACGCCGCGCTGCTGGCGCTGCTGCGGCAGTATGATATGCCGCTGACCTTAGCGCCGCTGCACGGCGATCGTCGCGCAGCCATCAGAAGCATTGCTGAACAGATCAAATTCCCGGCGGCCAGCGCCGAACGTCTGCCGTTCCGCATCAGCGCGGATGCCTTAGAGCAGGCGCTGCTGGCGACCGAGAACGCCTTTTAATTGTTATTGACCCTTTTATTGACCAGGAAAAAATATGGCTACTTCATCTTCACGCCGCATCCGTTTAGGGCTGTTTGTACAACCGGTTGGACAGCATGTGAGCGGCTGGCGGCTGACGGAAAATCTGGGCGATCCGACGGATATTGACTGGCTGATCACCATCGCGAAAAAAGCCGAAGCCGGCAAGTTTGATCTGTTCTTCGTGGGTGATGCCCTGGCGACCAGCATGTATCGTCTGCCTTCCACCATGGCGCGTCTGGAGCCGTTAACGCTGCTGTCGGCGCTGGCGGTCAACACCAAACGTATTGGCCTGGCGGCGACCGCCTCGACCACCTTCAGCGACCCGTTCACCATGGCGCGCAGCTTCTCATCGCTGGACCACATTAGCCGCGGCCGCGCCGCCTGGAACGTGGTGACGTCGTTCTCTACCGATGTGGCGCGTAACTTCAGCCGCAGCGATATGCCTAATCATGCGGAGCGCTACGCGCGCGCCCGTGAATTCCTTGATGTTACCTATAAGCTGTGGGACGGCTGGCAGGCAGGGGCGGTGCAGCCCAACAAAGAGACCGGTCAGTACTTCATTGATGACAAAATTCAGCCGATTAACCACGTCGGCGAGCACTTCCAGGTGCAGGGCCCGCTGAACATTACCCGCTCACCGCAGGGGCGTCCGGTGATTATCGAAGCCGGTTCTTCCAGCGATGGGCAGAAGCTGGCGGCAGAGACCGCCGAGGTGATTTTCACCGCCTCGGCCAGCCTGGAAGAAGCACAGAGCTTCTACCGTTCGCAGAAAGATCAGGTGATTGCCGCCGGACGCAATCCGGATCACGTGGTGATCATGCCTGGCGTGATGCCGATTGTTGGCCGCACGCGCGAAGAGGCCAAAGCGCTGTGGAAAGAGCTCAACACGCTGGTTGATATAGACAACGGTCTGCGTCAGCTCTCGCTGCGCTTCAATATGGATCTGAGCCAGTATCCGCTCGACGGTCCGGTGCCGGAAGTGCCGCTGGGTGAAGGCAACCAGAGCCGTGTGAAGCTGATGACCGACATGGCGAAACGTGAAAATCTGACGCTGCGCGAACTGGCCGCGGTAGCCGCCGGATCGCGTGGTCACCGGGTAATCGTCGGTACCGCGCAGGATATTGCCGATGACTTTGAGCTGTGGCTCAACGAGGGCGGTGCCGATGGTTTCAACATCATGCCGGCGATCATGTCCGAGCAGCTTGATTTGTTTGTGGAGCTGGTGATTCCGGAACTGCGCCGTCGCGGTCTGTTCCGCGAAGAGTACGAGTTCGCCACGCTGCGTGAAAACCTCGGCCTGCCGGTGGTGTGAGAGACAGGAGCGAAACATGATCACCCTATCGAAGCGCGTACAATCTGTGTCGCTCTCGGCTAACGCGGCGGCACGTCAGCTGACGTGCCAGCTAAAAGAGCAGGGCGTGGATATTCTTGACCTCACCACCGGTGAGCCGGATTTTGATACGCCCGCGCACATCCGTGCCGCCGCCAGCGCCGCGATGGATGGCGGTGAAACCCGTTATACGCCGACCAATGGCACCACCGCGCTGCGTAAAGCGGTGCAGGCCAAACTGGCGCGCGAGAACCAGCTGCAGTACGCGCTGGGTCAAATCTGTATCGCCAACGGCGCAAAGCAAATCATCTTCAACGCGTTTGCCGCGACGCTAAACGACGGCGATAAGGTGATTGTGCCCACGCCATACTGGCCAACTTTCCCGGACAGCGTGCGCTTCAATGGTGGCGAGGCGGTGCTGCTGCCTTGTCCGCTTGAGCAGCAGTACAAGCTGCAGCCGGCGCAGCTGGCGCAGGCGATCACTGAGAAAACCCGCTGGCTGGTGCTGAACAATCCCGGCAATCCCTCTGGCATGGTGTACAGCGCACAGGAGTTGCAGGCCCTGGCGACGGTGCTGCGCGATCATCCCGATGTGCTGATTATGCTGGATGAGCTGTACGAACATATCCTGTTTGACGATCGTCAGCATGTTAGTCTGCTGCAGGTGGCGCCGGATCTGGCTGAACGCGTTTTGCTGGTGGGAGGCGTGTCGAAAACCTATGCCATGACCGGCTGGCGCATTGGCTTTGCTGCCGGGCCGCAGCCGCTGATTGATGCCATGGTGGTGGTGCAGTCGCAGAACAGTTCTGGCGCCAGCGCCATCAGCCAGGCGGCGGCGGTTGCGGCCTTTAGCGGTGGGCTCGATTTTCTGCCCCCGCAGCGCGCCGCGTATCAGGCGCGACGCGATGTCATTGTGCAGCAGTTGCAGCAGGTGGCCGGCATTGAAGTGCTGCAACCTCAGGGCGCATTTTTTGTCTTTTGTCGCTGTGCTGGCCTGCTGGGCAAAACCCGGCCTGACGGCGCCGTACTGCATGACGAACAGGATGTGCTGAATTATCTGCTGGAGAGCGGTGTGTCCGGCGTGGCGGGCAGTGCTTACGGCCTGTCGCCGTATTTCCGTTTGTCGATCGCCACGGATATCGATAGCGTGCAGGAGGCGGGTAAACGTATTGCGCGCGCCTGTGCAGCGTTAATCTGACGGGCGGGTGTGGGAAGGCGTAATGGCCTGATCACCTCGCGGCACACTGTATGAAAGGAATGCATGAAAGGATTGCATGAAAGCATTTAGGGTGCCGGGATACAGGGGCGGTGATGCGGCAATTAGCCGGTTCCGCCCCGATTTCCTGCGACTGGATTAAATCAGAAAATCATCCAGCGAACCGCCAGCGTCAATCGCTGACTTTATCGGCGAGGGAGTACGACCCTGACCGGTCCAGAATTTCTCATTACCCTGTTCGTCGGTAAATTTATACTTCGCCGGACGCGGTGCACGTTTTGCTTTGCTCTTCGTTTCACCCTGGTTTAATTGCGCCAGTTCATTAATTGTAATGCCGTCTTTGCGCAGCATCTCTTTATATAACGCCAGCTTCTCTTCTTTTTCGCGCTGTGCAGCACTCTCTGCCGCCGTCTCTTCGCGGCGTTCGGCGACCACCACGGCAAACTTCTCCAGCATTTCGTTTAATACCGCAACCTCAATATTACGTGCTTCAGCACGCAGCGTACGAAGATTGTTCAATGCCTTGAGTGCATCGCTCATGTATAAACCCTTATTACTGATATCACTGATTTGAAAGCGTGTATTCTACGGCAATTTTATTCAAATGGAAATATTCACCCGCCGACAGATTTGTCCGGAAATATGCCCCGACCTGTACAGTTTTTGATTGGGCGTAAAGATTTTTGTCTCTTCATTGATTACGCATAAACATGTTAGCGGCTGATTTAATATTACTCGCCACCTACGTTAAGCCGTTCATTTAACATCGCGGCATCTCACACAATATACGTCACGGCGATTTACAGCTTAATAAATGGCGCCATGTTAACAACGCAGCGATTGCTGCAGGATTAAAAGCATAACTGGTCCACCTTAGCGCAGAAAAGGAAACTTTATAAACACCTTTCCTATCGGCAGCGTAATTATAAATCAATGGCGGTGACCGGGTACGAAGCTGGTACATGCGTGGTGTTCAGATGCCAGATCAGGATGCAGGCACAGCCGTTCAGGCGGGGAGGCCGTAGCTCACGCACCGGTTGACTGAGATTAAGGATGATTTCAGGCGTGATAGTTTCCTGTAAAGCAGCCTCAGGGCCGTTACTCCCTGAAGCATAAGATTTTTTCGCAGTGTAAAGGCGTCAGAAAGGCCGTAACAATTTCTTGCAATGCTAATCTTAATGCGTATATTTCTCATTTGCTTTCTTAACCAAATGCTCACCACAAAATAACGATAAGCCGATTGAGGAATATTATGTCTTGCAAAGAGATGCGCGTCCGGGACGGAGGTCTTGCGCCGCAGCGCGCGCTGCGCCGGTCACTGCTGGCAGTGCTGGTTGCCTCGGGTGTCGCTCAGGCGGCCGATACGCAAAACAGTGAGGCCACCCTGATCGTTGATGCCAGCGCCAGCGCAGAAGCGCAGCAGGCGCAGGCCGCAGCGGATTACAGCGTACCGGTGACGCGGGCCGGCACCAAAATGGCGCTGACCGCACGTGATATTCCCCAGTCGGTCACCATCGTCAGCAAGCAGCGCATGCAGGATCAACAGCTGCAGTCGCTGAACGACGTACTGAGCAACACCACCGGCATCCACGGTGTGGCCGCCGATATGGACCGCATCAATTACTATTCGCGCGGTTTCCTGATCGATAATTACATGACCGACGGCATTCCGACCGCGTTTGCCCAGCGCTGGAACCTCGGTGATGCGCAGACCGATACCGCGCTGTACGAGCGCGTCGAAGTGGTGCGCGGCGCAACGGGCCTGCTGACCGGACCGGGCAATCCTTCCGCCGCCATCAACATGGTGCGTAAACATGCCGACAGCAAAGAGTTTACCGGTAGCCTTGAAGCGGGCTATGGCAGCTGGAATAAGCAGCGTTACGTCGCCGATCTTTCTGCACCGTTATCACCGGAAGGCAACGTGCGCGGTCGCCTGGTTGCCGGCTATGAAGACAAAAACAGCTTCATTGAACGCTACGGCGCCGATAAGAAGTTTATCTACGGCGTGGTCGACGCTGACGTGACGGACGCCACCAGACTGTCTGTTGGTTATGAATTCAGCCAGGTAAATACCGATTCACCGATGTGGGGCGGTGCGCCGCGCTGGTACACCGACGGCACGCAGATCCACTCCCGTCGCGGCTATAACACCGCACCTGAATGGGCTTACAACAACAAAGAAAATAAAAAGGTCTTTGTTAATCTGCAGCAGAATTTCGATAACGGCTGGAACATCACCCTTAACGGCACGCATAACGAGATGTTCCTCGACAGCAAGCAGCTGTATCTCGACGGTTACTTCGATAAAACCACTGGCGCAGGCGTCTCTGGTTATGCCGGCTATCCGGTGGTGGGCGGAACCGGCTACAACACCGGCAAACGTAAGGTGGATGCGGTCGATGCCTTCGCCAGCGGTCCTTATGAACTGCTGGGCCGCCAGCATGAGCTGATGGTCGGGGTGAACTACAGCCGTCAGGACAACAAATATTACAGCGCCTGGGCCAACATTTCGTCAGCCGAGCTGGGCAACTTCAACCAGTTTAACGGCGATTTCCCGGAAACCGACTGGAATCCGCGTGAACCCGCGGCCGACACCCAACTGGTGCGGCAGAAGTCAGCGTATCTTGCGACGCGCATCAATCTGGCCGATCCGCTGCACCTGATTGTCGGGGCGCGCTACACCAACTGGAACCGCCAGACGCTGACGGCAGAGATGGAGAAAAACAACATCACGCCGTACGGTGGGGTGATTTGGGACTTCTACGATAACTGGTCTGCCTACGCCAGCTACACTTCGGTGTTCCAGCCGCAGGATTATCAGGATGCGTCAGGCGCTTATCTCTCGCCGGTGATTGGCAAAAACTACGAAGCTGGCGTGAAATCTGACTGGTTCAACAGCCGTCTGACCACCTCGGTATCGATCTTCCGCACCGAACTGGATAACGTCGGTCAGAGCACCGGACAGACCAATGCGCAGACCGGTAATACCATTTACGTGGCGAAGAAGGGTGTGGTAAGTCGTGGCGTCGAGTTTGAGGTGAATGGGGCGCTGACCGATAACTGGCAGATGACCTTTGGCGGGACTTCGTATGTGGCGGAAGATGCCAACGGCGATCGCTATAATTCACAGCTGCCGCGCACGTCGTTCAACCTGTTCACCAGCTATCGCCTGCCGATGCTGGACCAGCTGACGCTGGGCGGCGGGGTGAACTGGCAGGCGAGAACTTACGCGGATATCAATGGCCCGGATGGCAATGGCACCTGGCGCACCCGTCAGGGCAGCTATGCGCTGGTGGATCTGTTCGCGCGCTACGACGTGACCAAAAACCTCAGCCTGCAGGCCAACCTGAATAACCTGTTCGACAAAGAGTACGACGAAAACGTCGACAGCACCGGCATCGTCTACGGCGAACCGCGCAATTTTATGCTGTCCGCGAAATACCGTTTCTGATCATTAAGCAAGAGCCCAAAGCGGCACTTAACGTTCCCTCTCCCGGGGAACAGGCCGCACCTGACATTCCCTCTCCCGCGTGCGGGAGAGGGTTAGGGTGAGGGGAAAACCGCACCCTCCCCAACCCATGCACCTCAACATCCCGCCGCAATATAATCCCCGTTGGCACTCACCGGCACCACGGTAAAAAACAGCACCAGCGCAAACATCACCAGCAATATCCCACCGGCGATCCGTACCGCTCTCAGCAGCGACACCGCCTGCGGCGAGCGCTCTGCCAGCCACAGCTGCCCGGCGCGCTGACGATAATGTTGCACAAACAGTGCCAGCGCCACCAGCGCCATGCCGGTACCGAGCGCCATACTCATCACCGCCAGCATACCCCAGCGCGTAATCCCGATGACGCTGGCGAACAGCAGCACCGTCAGCGCACCGCTGCACGGCCGCACGCCGGTGGCAATGATAATACCCGCCCAGCTTTTCCAGTCGCTGCCGTGCCCAGCCGCGACGCCATGCGCGTGGCCGCAATGATCATGATGATGCTCCGCTGGTGGCCTGCGCCAGGCTTGCAGCAGCAGCATCACGCCCAGCCCGGCAATGAACACAGCGCTGGCTTTCTCCAGATACCAGCGACTCAGGCTGAGATCGCCGGTGGTCAGGTTAAAACCAACCGCCAGAATAAAGACAAAGGCAATCGCGCTCAGGCCCTGCACCAGGCTGCCCAGCAGCGGCACGCTCAGCGCCACGCCGCGCGGGGGCTGATGGGTGGTCAGCCAGGTGGTAACGATAAATTTACCGTGCCCGGGACCCACCGCGTGCAGAATGCCGTAAATGAAGGTCACAGCTAGCAGCCACAGTCCGGCACTGTACTGGCCGCTATTGATTTGCAGTAAATGGGTAACCAGCAGCCGGTGCAGCTGAATCTGACTTTGCAGCGCCCATGCCTGAAACGCGCTCCAGTGCAATGACAGCAGCGTCAGCGCGCTCAGCAGCAGCACGCTCGCGCAGAGAAATCCGGTTTTGGTGGCGGTCATAGTAATGAAGAAAGTGGTCCTGAATGTCACCAGCATGCGGATTTCTGCCGCGTTGTAAAGCCACGGCGGTTAAACGGCTGCCGCTCTCCGCATCGTGACGCATTCCCCTGCCTTGTGCAGCTGTCTATAATCTGCCGACAATTTCTCACGGATACCTTTTATGTCTGCTGATTCTCCTTTGCTGGCGGTACAAGACGTCACGCTGGCCGTGCAGGGGCGCACCTTGCTGGCGCCGGTATCACTGCAGCTGTACGCAGGTGAAACGCTGTTGCTCACCGGCCCGTCCGGCAGCGGCAAAAGCACGTTGCTGAAAATTATTGCCTCACTGCTGGAGCCCGATAGCGGCCAGATCCTGTTTCAGCAGCGGGATATTCATTCGCTGAAAGTCGAACACTATCGCCAGCAGGTCTCCTACTGTTTTCAGACACCGCAACTGTTTGGTGACACGGTGTACGATAACCTAGCGCTGCCGTGGCAGCTGCGTCAGCAACAACCGTCGCGCGAGCAGCTGGTGGCGGCGTTGCGCAGTCTGCATTTATCCGGCGACCTGCTGGACAAAAACGTTGCCGGACTCTCTGGCGGTGAAAAACAGCGGGTGGCTTTGCTGCGCAATCTGCAGTTTCTGCCACAGATATTGTTGCTGGACGAAGTGACCAGCGCACTGGACGAGCCCAATAAACAACGGGTTAACCAGCTGATTGCCGCGCTGGTGGCGGAAAAAGGGCTGGCGGTGATTCGTATCAGCCATGACGTACAGGAGATTGATGCCGCTGAGCGTATTCTGCGGCTGACCCCACCCGCAGCGGGAGAACAGCATGAATCAGCATAATATCAGCGATAGCTCGCTGCTGCTTTCACTCATGCTGGTGCTGGTGGCGTTGCTGATTAGCCAGAAAGAGAAGCTGGGGATGAGCAAAGACATTCTGTGGAGTGTCACGCGCGCCATTATCCAGCTGGTGATCGTCGGTTATGTGCTGAAGTCAATTTTCGATGTTAATAATGACTGGCTGACGCTACTGATGGTGCTGTTTATCTGCGTCAATGCAGCGCTGAATGCGCGCAAACGCAGCCGGCAGATCGATCATGGTTTTATCATCGCGCTGGTGGCGATTACCAGCGGTACGGCACTGACACTAACGGTGCTGCTGCTGAGCGGCGCCATTGCCTTTGTTCCCATGCAGGTAATCCCCATTTCCGGCATGATTGCCGGTAACGCCATGGTCGCGGTCGGGCTGTGTTTCACCAACCTCAATCAGCGCTTTAGCGACAACCAGCAGAAAATCATGGAGATGCTCAGCCTGGGCGCGCCGATCAAACGCGCATCCGCCGGGCTGATGCGTGACAGTATTCGTGCCGCGATGATCCCCACCGTTGATGGCGCAAAAACGGTGGGGCTGGTAAGTCTGCCAGGCATGATGTCCGGGTTGATTTTTGCCGGGATCGATCCGGTAAAGGCGATCAAGTACCAGATCATGGTGACGTTTATGCTGATTGCCACCGCCAGCCTGTCGACCATCATCGCGGCGTATCTGTCCTACCGTCGCTTTTACACCGCGCGGGCGCAGCTCAAACTGTAGATTACGCCTGAAACCGCAGTGCCACGCCGCTGGCCTGTTCCGCGCTGACCACGATGGTGTCTGGCGTTTCCTGTCAGCGACGATCAGCTAAAATCCGGGCAGGTTATCTGCGACATCAGCTGCTGATAATGCTGATGCTTGCCCATCTTCAGCGCATCAGCCGCCTGCAGCAGCGCGTTGTGATTGCTCTTATCCGCCAGAAAGGTCTGCTTGATTTTTTCGTCGTCGATGGAGACCGGCACGCGGCAGTGAGTGCGCAGATCGTTGATCATGGTCTGCTGCCGCAGCGCCAGCGCCAGATTCTCATACGGCGACGCTGCCAGCGCAGACGTGGCACTCAGGGTGAGCAGGGCGATCATGGCAGTGAAAGGTAATGTTTTCATTTTGCTTCTCCTTGATGAACGGAAACGGCGGCCGGGCACTGGGCGGGATCGAACACCGTACCCCAGTCCTGTTTTATATCGACAACGGTCCAGCCATAGTGCGCGGCCAGCCTGAGACCGTTAACCAGTTTGCCGCTGGCCGGCGGATGCGCATCGTAGGCGTATTCCCGCTGTGCATCGGTGTGATGCACCAGCAGGCCGAAGGTGCTGGCGGCAGGGTTGCCCGAGGTGTATTGCAGCATCGGGACATCGCCGTCGCTGTTGCCGAACGCTGCTACTGGCCGATGACCCATGAACAGATGGATGGCCACCGGTTTGGCCGCTTCATCATCATAAAATGCACCATTCATGGTTTTCCGCAACTGCGTGCCGTTGTCGCTGAGTGAAAATTCCGCAAGGGAAAACGAGCCAACCACCTGCTCAGGTGGAATGCCGTACATCTGTTCCGCCAGCACGCGCATAAAATCGATGCCGCCGCCGGAGATAATCCATGTGCGGAAACCGTGAGCGCGCAGATAATCCAGCAGCTGGCGCATCGGCAGATAGCCCATGCGATCGTAGCGGCAGCCAAAACGCGTATCCCGCTGCGTCGCCACCCAGTTCTGCACGCGTTGTGCAAACTCATCGGTGGTGATACCGCTGTGAGTCAGCGTCAGCAAATGCATCAGCCCCTTTTTCCCGCTGGCGGCAATAGCGGCCGTGTTGTTGCTGAGCACCGCCTGCACCAGCGCATCCTGCTGCCACTGCGGATGCTGCGGTGCCAGCCGTTTCACTTCATCGAGCGCAAACTGCAGCTGAAAGGTGAGCGGTGCTTCCGGCCATAGCGTGCCGTCATTATCGAACACCACGTAGCGCTGGTTAATAGGAATAAAGTCAGCGCTGCCGGCGCGGGTGGTGTCATCCACCCACTGTGTAATGGCACGCTTTGCCGCACCGTCACGCCAGGCGGAGAGATCGTCAGCCTGACTGACGCTAGCGAGGCACAGCGTGAGGCCCGCCAGTATAGAAACAGTTTTCATCGGCGACTCCTGTGATGTGGAACGAGATCGGGCAGCGCATGAATACGCCAAAGGCGGCTCCACGCATGGCCGGCAAACATCAGCGCCTGACGCAGTAAACGGCGGCCAGCCCACAGCACCGCGACGAGGAGAACCACGGTTGCGGCGAGCAGCAGCCACTGCCGCCAGGGGCGTTCAGGCCCGGCACGCAGCACCTGTTCGCTGCCGGCCGGGCGCGCAGGCAGAATGTCATAGTGATGGGCGGGCAGCGTGGCGAGCTGCCATGTCTGTTGTCGGGTATCCCACCAGCGCAGCTGCACCGGCGGCAGCGTCAGGCTGCCGGCGCTGTCCGGCAGATAGCGCAGCCGCTCGCGTCGCTGGCTGCCAGTGATTTCACCGCGTCCGCTGGTCAGGACGCTAACCTCGGGCGTCAGCAGCTGTGTACTGGCACCGGGCAAATCGATCAGCACCGGTGGAATCTGTCCGGCGACCACACCACTGGCCTGCAGCGTAATCTGACGTTCCACCACGTCGCCTGCGTGCAGCGCGTCGCCCTGCGCGGCACGATACAGCGTCACTTTTTCCTGCAGATGAAGCGTGGCGGCGGGCAGGAAGCGATCCGGCTGCTGCACACCCGGCGGCCAGCGCACATTTTTTTCCAGCGCTGGCAGCGTAACGGTCTGCGGCGGCTGGTCCGCGGATTGCAGGGTGATGTCCAGCGCCGGCAGCTGCAGTTTGCCCTGATCCCAGGCCATCAGCTGGCGCTCCATGCGGATGCCGCTCCAGCTGACACCGTCACGCTGACGCGATACCAGCTGATTGGGAATGGCCGCCGGCAACAGCGTGCCGTTGCTGACCGGGAAGTCAGGCCACTGTGGCGGTGGGTTAAACCAGCTATCGGTCCAGTAGGTTACCGCGACGCGCAGCGGCTGACCCGGCACCAAACGGTCATCGCCAACCAGCTCGCGCGTGATGTCCATCGCGGCGCGCGCGGGCCCGGTCAGCAGCAACAGGCAAATCAGCAGCGTTCTCATGGTGACTCCTGACGATAGAGATTTTCCAGCAGGCCACCGGGCGACAGGCTGAGATTGTCGTACCACTGACTGACCTGCGGTGCCGCGTGACCTGCAGGCTGCATGACCTGCTGCGCGACGCCTTGCTGTTTGTGCAGGTCTTTTTTGCTGCCGTCAGGATCGTAATCCTGCTCTTTTCCCTGTGCCGCCTGGCGATCGCGCTCCTGCTGACGAAGCTGCATCACAATGCGCGCGATGCTGGCGCGATTTTGCTGTGCCATTCGCCAGTCGGGACGCAGGCTCAGCGCCTGATCGTAATGCTGCAGCGCCTGCTGCCACTGTTTCTGCTGCGCCAGGCTGTTGCCCAGCCACAACAGCGATTCAGGCGTCACGGGTGCCTGACGAAAAGCGCCGCTGGCGGCGGAAAAATCACCGGCATAGTAGAGCGCAATGCCGCGGCGCAGCGGATCAACATAGTGCTGCGCCGCGCGCGCGTAATCCTGCCGTTGAAAGGCATGTTGCCCTTGCAGGTCGGGCGGGATAAACGCATCCAGCAGCGCGGCGGCCGCCGGCGGCGTTATCCCACTGAGCGGCAACACAATCAGCACGATCAGAATCTGACGACGCCACCACAGCAGCAGCAACAACATCGGCGCAATCAGCCAGTAGCCGCTGTTGTGCCACGGCAGATCCTCGCGACTGTTTTGCTGGGCGCTGAGGCTTTGCTGAATATGGTGCCTGATGGCAGGCAGATCGCTGTCATCGGGGGTGGCGAGCGTAACCGCCACGCCGTTGGCGCGTAGCTGCTGGAAGCGCGCCACGTTGAGGCGGGTATCAATAGCCTGACTGGCGAAAGCGGGCGGCAAGGGGCCGCCTGGCGCAGTGCCGGGCACCCACAGTTGCAGCGGCAGCGAGGTCTGGCTGAGCAACCGGGCATCATCCTGGCGCAACGTATCGGCCACCAGCACAATGCTGCGCGGCGTGTCCGGCAGATTATCATCGGCCAGCCTGAGAGCGGCCGCCAGGCCATTGCCCTGACCGTCCGGTAGTAACGTTGGCTGCTGCGCCTGCAAGAACAGCGAGTAAAAGACCGGATCGTTGGTCAGCGGCGTGGTCAGCCAGGCACCGCCGCGATACACCACCAGGCCAAAGTGGCTACCCGGCATCTGCTGCATCAGCTGAGCGATCTTATGCTGCATGCGCTGATGCCGGTCGGGCGGGAGATCCTGCGCCAGCATGCTGAGATCCTGTTGCAGAATCACCATCACGTTACTTTGCGGCGTAACGCCGCCCGGCAACGCCTTCTGCCATGACGGCCCTGCCAGCGCCAGCACGCCGAGCGCCAGCAGCCACGGAACGGGTGACAACCGCTGCAGTCGCTTACCGGTAATCAGGGCGTGAAACGGCGCTGTCATAATGCGCTGCCAGGCGCTGCGCTGCGCGCGCAATAGCCACGCCAGTGCCAGACAAACCAGCAGCCCGGACAGCCACCACGGGTGCATAAAATGAAAGCCATTCATGCTGCACGCTCCCGCAGGCGCGCCAGCAACAACGTCGCGGTTAACAGCGTCAGCGCCGCGCCGAGCGGCCAGGCAAACAGCGGGCGCGTAAACGACAGACCGAGCGTCGCCACCTGCGCGGGCGTTTGGGCGTCAATGGTTTGCCAGACACGTTGTAGTGCGCTGCCTGAGGTAGCCGCCTGAAACGCGCTACCGCCGGTGATGCGGGCAATATCCTGCATCAGCGCGCTATCGACTTTGTCCTCGCCGCTGGCGTTAATATCGCCAAAGGCGATGGTATCAACCTGCACCTGATGCTCTGCTGCCAGCTGCGCAGCGAGGGCGGGCGGCAGCTGTGAAGCGGTATCGTTGCCGTCGGTAAGTAAAATCACCATGCGGCTGGCGTCCTGTTCCAGGCTGCTGTCCAGCAGTTTGACCGCCACCCCCAGCGCATCGCCGATGGCGGTTTGCTGGCCCACCATGCCGGGTGCCAGCTGGTTGATGCGCGCCAGCAGTGCCTGCTTATCGGCGCTGATCGGCGCAAATGGCCACGCCTGACTGGCAAAAATCACCAGCCCGATGCGATCGCGGGTTCGCTGCAGCACAAAATTGTGCACCGAGCGCTGCACCGCCTGCAGGCGAGTGGTGCCCGCGCCGGCGTCGTTTTTCGCCATCGAACCGGAAACATCCAGCACCAGCACCACATTGCGCATCGGCTTATGCTGTAGCTGCGGTGGCAACAGCAGCTCAGGGCGCGCCAGCGCGGCCAGTAACAGCAGCCACACCAGCCAGAACAGCAGCGTTTGAGGCCAGCGGCTGGCCGGTGGGGCATTCTCCAGACGCAACTCCCTCACCAGTTCCGGCAGGAACGGCACGCGCACCTCTTCGCTGACCGGCTGGCGTGGTGGTAGCAGAAAGCGCGTCAGCAGCGGCAGCGGCAGCAGGAGCCAGACCCACGGCCAGGCAAAATCGAAGCGGGTAAGCAGTTCAGACATCGGGCAGTGCCTCCAGCCAGCGCCGCAGCTGGCTGCGCAGGCGCTGCATTTCATCAGGCGACAGGCTATTGTCCGGCTGGCAGTAACCGTCAAGCAGCCGCTGATAGGTCGCGGCATCCAGCGGTAGCTCCTGCAGTAACTGGCTGAGGCTCAGTTCACTGACCTGAGCACGCGGCTGGTGCACCAGCCGCACCCGCTTAATCAGCCGCAGCCAGCTATCAATGCTGTTGTCGTGACGTAAAACCTGACGCGCTTCACGCCGCCAGCGATTGCGCCGCCAGCGCGCTGTGCGCCACAGCGCCAGCAGCACAAGCAGGGCCGCTAACGCGCCTGCCAGCCACCACCAGCCCGCAGGCAGCGGCAGCCAGGATATCGCGGGCGGCAGGTCAGGCTGCAGCAGTGGCGGAACGCTAAAGCCTTTTTCCAGCATGCTCGTCTCCCTGCGTCAGCTGACGCAATAACGGTTCACTCACCACAATGTGCTGCACGCGGATGCCGAGCCGCAGCAGTCGCGTCTGCTGCTGTGCCAGCCGGGCGGTGACCCGCTCGCTAATCTGCTGACGCAACGCGGGCGAAAGCGGCAGCGTAACGTGCTGATGCTGGTAATGCGCGGCGAGATAGCCCTGATGCGGAAGCCGCAGATGCAGATCGTCGAGCAGCACAAAGGCGGTGATATCACACCGGCGCGCCAGCGCCGCCAGCAGCGCGTCACTCTGAGCGTCAAGATCGTGGAAATCGCTGATCAGTGCCAGCCAGCTTCCGGCAGGCACCTGCGCCCGGATACGTTGCAGCACCTGATGGAGTGGCAGACTGCTGGCGGGCTCCTGCGGATAGCGCGCCGGCAGCTGATTATTCATTTGATGCAGGTCATTCAGGCACGGCGCCAGGGCGAGTTTCGGCGAGCGGCAGCGCTGCAACCTTAGGGTATCATCGCTGAACACGGCGGCCCCGAGACGATCGCCATCGTGCCAGCTACGCCACGCCAGCAGCGCTGCCAGATGAGCGGCGGCAACCGATTTAGTCAGCCCGCGCGTGGCGAAATACATGTCCAAGCGCTGATCAACCAGCAGAAATACCGGCCGCTCGCGCTCTTCGTTATACAACCGCACCCAGGGTGTGCGCAGACGCGCGGTGGCCTGCCAGTCGATCAGCCGCACATCATCGCCCGGCTGATAGCGGCGCAGGCTGTCAAAATTGAGTCCGCGTCCCTGCTGACGCGACACGCGCTCGCCGGCCATCGCGCCGGGCGGCAGCTGAGCCGGCGGATTGCGCAGCTGCTGCGCTGCACCCGCCAGCGCCAGCAGGCCGGGCAGGGTGACGGCCAGTGCGGTATCCGTCATGCGACCACCGCATCCAGCAGCATGCGCACCACATCATCGGCTGTCACCTGGTCGGCGCTGGCCTGATAACTCAGCAGCAGACGATGCCGCAGCACCGCCGGGGCAATGCGCTGAATATCGTCCGGCAACACCGCATCGCGCCCTTCGAGCCACGCCTGCGCACGCCCGGCGCGGTCCAATGCCAGCGTGCCGCGCGGGCTGATACCCAGCGCCACATAGCTGGCAAAGGTGTCGCTGACCTGCTGCGGCTGGCGCGTCATTTCCACCAGCGAGACGATGTAATCTTCCACCGTGGGCGCGACGTAAATGTCGGAGATGGCCTGCCAGCAGCGCCCGATGTCCGCCTGGCTGATTTTCACCAGCGGCGGCACAGCGGCGCTGACGGCAGGGGTGTCCTGTTCGCGATATTTTGCCTGCTGTTCGGCGCGCACCAGCTGCATCACGCGCTGTTCATTCTCTTTCGAGGGATAGTGCACCAGCACTTTCATCAGGAAGCGATCCAGCTGCGCTTCCGGCAGAGGCCAGGTGCCTTCCTGATCGACCGGGTTCTGCGTCGCCAGCACCATAAACACGCCGGGCAGCGGCCAGCTGTTGCCCGCCACCGTGACATGACGCTCCTCCATGGCTTCCAGCAACGCCGACTGCACGCGGGCCGAGGCGCGGTTGATCTCATCGGCCAGAATCAGGTTGCCGAACACCGGGCCTGGCCGGAAACGAAACTGCTCCTCTTCACGCGTGGCGTGTTGCTGATAAATTTCGCTGCCGGTGATATCCGAGGGCAGCAGATCCGGTGTGAACTGAATACGGCTGAAGTCGCCTTCAATGTGGCGCGCCAGCTCACGCACCGCACGGGTTTTGGCCAGTCCGGGCAGTCCTTCCAGCAGAACGTGGCCGTCGCATAGCAGCGCGATAATCAGCATGCGCACCAGCTCTGGCTGACCCAGCACCTGCTGGTTCATGCTTGCTTCCAGGTCGAGAAACCGTTGCCGCAGGGTCATTGCGTCACTCCCTGTTTTTCCCGCTCAAGCAGCGTGGCGATACCCACCAGGATCGGCTGAGCATAGGAAAAAAACGCTTTGATGCCGGGACAGAGATAGTTAAGGCCGGGTTCACCCTCTGCGCTGCGCACGATGCGGTTTTTCGGGCATTCGCCCCAGCATAATTTGAGGTAAGGACAGCGTTTGCAGACGGCGGGCAGGGTGTCGCGTTTCCCGAGGCCAAACGCTTTTTGCCGTTCGGAAAACGCCAGGTGCGCCAGTTTAGTGTTGGCAATATTGCCCAGCTGATACTCCGGATAGACGTAGTGATCGCAGGCATAGATATCACCGTTTTTTTCAATGGCGAGGCCCTTGCCGCAGAACTCTGAAGTCACGCAGATCTGGCCCGGCAGGCCCAGGGTTTGCGCCACTGCCGTTTCAAACAGGTTAACCTGCACGCGCCCTAAATCGTTGTTGACCCACTCCTCAAACACGGCGATGAGAAAGCGTCCCCAGTCATCGGGATCGACCGACCAGTCGGTCACCACCGAGTCGAGATCGCCCGGCCGCGCGCGGCGGGAACCGCTCACCGGGATGCTGTCATCGCGCCAGAACTGCGGCGCGGTTTGGGTAAAATCGACCGGCTCGACGCAGGGATTGAATTGCAGATAGGTCGCGCCCAGTTCGCGCGTGAGAAAACGGTACACCTGCAGCGGAAAGCGTGCATTGGTCCGGTTGACCGTGACCAGCGCGTTGAACGGCACGCCGTGGCGTTGCAGCGCCGCCACACCCGCCATCACTTTGTCGAAAGTCGGTTTACCGCTGCGTGTTACGCGATAGCGATCGTGCAACTCGCGCGGGCCATCAATCGACAGCCCGACCAGAAAGTGATGCTGCTTCAGAAAGCGCGCCCAGCTATCGTTCAGCAGGATGCCATTGGTTTGCAGATCATTCTCGATGCGTTGCCCTGGCTTCTGATACTTTTGCTGCAGCGCCACCACCTTTTCGAACCACAGCAACCCCATCAGCGTCGGTTCACCGCCTTGCCACGAGAACACCACCTGATCGCCATCCTGACTATCAATGTACTGGCGAATATAGTTCTCCAGCACTTCATCGGACATGCCGCTGTGATGATCCTGCTGCAGCAGCTGCTCTTTATGCAGGTAAAAACAGTAGTTGCAGTCGATATTGCAGCGCGAGCCGGTGGGTTTGGCCATTACGTGAAAGCGGCGTTTATACGCCGGGCCGATGCCGTTGTATTTTTCCGCCGAGGGCAACGGGCGAACCGGCAGTGTGGTGCTGTATTTCATCAATGCCTCCGAATACCGGGCACGGCGTGCCCGGCTGTGAGTGATAACTCAGTTGGTGGCCGGGCTGCCTTCGTCAATCAGTTTCTGCACATCCGAAACGGTGAAGGAGCCGGGTTTCTGACGAGGCGGGAACTCTTTGAAGCTTTGCAGCATTTCTGCGGCATATTTCTGCGCGCCACCCAGCAGGAACAGACGGTCATAGAACCAGTGGTTGTAATCCATACCGCTGTCACCGCGCTCCAGCGGGTCGATCTCGAGGTCGAAGATCAGTGGCGTGCGCAGTTTAACGAACGGATATTTCCACAGGTCGAGGCCGGTGTGTTCCTGAATCATGAAATGGGCTTTCCAGCGACCGTAGCGCATCGCTAACAGATCGCCGTCATCGCTCCAGTAGAAGAACTCATTACGCTGATCGGGCCCTTTGCCCTGCAGGAAATCCAGCTGGTTGTAACCGTCCAGATGCACTTTGTAGGTCATGGCGCTGGTCTTATAGCCTTTCAGCAGCTGCTGTTTGATATCCGGCACGCCCGCTGCGGCAACCAGCGTCGGGAACCAGTCGTTGCTGCCGAAAATATCGTTGATCATCGTGCCAGGCTTAATATGCCCCGGCCATTTGATCATCGCGGGTACGCGGAACCCGCCCTCCCAGCCGGTATTTTTCTCGCCGCGGAATGGCGTCATGCCGGAATCAGGCCAGGTGGCGATCATCGGACCGTTGTCGGTGGTGTAAATCACGATGGTGTTATCTTCGATACCCAGATCTTTGATTTTCTTCAGCACCTCGCCGATCATTTTATCGTGCTCAACCATGCCGTCTGCGTAGTCGCCGAGGCCGGTCACGCCCTGATCCTGCGGTTTAATGTGCGTTTTGTTGTGCATGCGCGTGGTGTTGAACCAGGTAAAAAACGGTTTGCCCGCTTTGACCTGACGCTCCATGAAATCGTTGTTGGCGGCGAGGAACTCTTCATCCACAGTGCCCATACGTTTCACGTTCAGTGGCCCGGTATCTTCAACCTTGCCATCCGCGCTGGCTTTAATGACGCCGCGCGGACCGAACTGTTTACGGTACTCAGGATCTTTCGGATAGTCCGGGTTCTCCGGTTCTTCTTCGGCGTTCAGGTGATACAGATTGCCAAAGAACTCGTCGAAACCGTGCGCGGTAGGCAGGAATTCATTGCGATCGCCCAGATGGTTTTTACCAAACTGACCGGTGGCATAGCCGAGCTGTTTCAGGATCGAGGCGATGGTCGGATCTTCTTTCTGCAGGCCCTGCGGCGCACCTGGCATACCGACTTTACTCATGCCGGTGCGGAACGGCATCTGCCCGGTGATAAACGACGAGCGTCCGGCGGTGGAGCTTTGCTCGGCGTAATACGAGGTGAATTTGGCGCCCTCGGCGGCAATACTGTCGATGTTGGGCGTTTTGTATCCCATGGTGCCCTGGTTATAGGAACTGATGTTCCAGTAGCCAATGTCATCGCCAAAAATCACCACGATGTTAGGCTTGCCCGAATTTTGCTCGGGCGCGGTAGAGGGCGTCGGGGATTGAGGAGCCGCATGGGCGCTCCAGGAACAGCAGGCCACAGATAGCATGGACGCTAATAGTGACTTGCTAAAAGGTAATCTGGACATTTCTGCACTCCGATAATTGTATTCCGACCAGGTCAGAATTTTTCCGACCGAATAAGTGCTGCGCAGACGGTTATTTCCTCCTTATCCTGAAAGGACGATAGATGAATAAACACATCTTTTTGATAGCTATTTCCCGGTGCGGAATGGCGGTGCTCAGTCAGTCTGATTATCTGTGATTTTAAATAGTTTTTATTAAAGCGTGGCCCGCTGCACGCAGGCTGCGTGCAGGCGAAAAAAATGCGGTGTGCGAGAGGATAAAAGTAACCAAGGTATAAAAATGCAAAAAATGAGCAGGCTGTGTATCTGGTTATGTAGCAACCATAGCGGCTCATAACTGGAATGCCAAGTGCTATTTTAAAAATGTGAGCAGCAGAGTGATTTTTTCCTGCTGTATCGCACTGCTCCGCATTTCGGCTAAGGTATTTCTTATTTTGAATAAGCTTAAAATAACTTAATATATTGTAATATATGAATTATTTTTCCGTGGACTGAAAGTGCTTGGTTATTTTTTACGAGGCGGGTCATATTTTTCAGCGTTCAGGTTTGCGTTATTTTTATGGCTCACCTAAGCCTTAAAAGGCCATCCGGAACGGGATGGAATCAATTAATCTGGGGTGATTTATGAAAAAATTACGGTAGCAATAATGTCATTGCTGGTGGCGTCAACTTTCTCTTTATCGGCTCTGGCAGCGCAGGAGATTACTAAAGAAGAGGCTAAGCAGTATCAGGAAGTTGGTAAGGTTAGTACCAATAATGAATACAGTTCACCGGCAGAGGCCATGGCTGAAATCTCGAAAAAGGCCGATGAGATGGGGGGTAAATATTTTGTGATCACCTCCGGCAAAGAAGGCAAGAAAATACAGGGTACGGCAACAGTGTATAAATAAAAATTTATACGCTGATAATCAGGCGTTATAGCCACGACAACAGGCCGTTTTAATAACGGCCTGTTGTCGTGTTTCTATTTCTACAGGAAGCGATGAGATTAAGATCTGGTTCGCTTACCAGGTCGTCAGCAGGCAATCTACTCCGACAATATTTTCATAGCTGAAACCGCAGCGCCACGCCGCTGGCCTGTTCCGCGCTGACCACGATGGCATCCGACTCTTCGCGAAAAGGCACATCGCCCAGCAGCAGGCTGGCTTTCACCCTGCGTAAGTCGCTGCTGCGCAGCGTCAGCGCGGCCATACGCGCACTGCCGTCATAATCGGGCGGCAGGCCGGTAAAGCGCTGCGTCACATAGTGCGCAGCGGCAAAGCGCACGGTGGCCACGCCCGCTTTCAGCACAAACGCGCCCTGCTGGCAGGCGGTGAGCTTATCGGCACCAAATAAACGACTGTAGGGCAGCGCGGCGGCTGCCGGATCCTGGGCCACCACCACAAACTCAATAATATCGGTCACCGCGTTGGGATGCTGCTGCCACACTGGCTGCCAGACCGCCTGCGGTGTCTCATGCTGGCAGAAAAAACTGCGTCCGTTTGGCACCAGAGCGGGGCGCAGGCGTACGGTGCGAAAGCGCGCCTGCTGTGCGCTGCCATCCGGCAACTGCACCGGCCGGTAAAAACTGGCGGCGGGATCGCCATCAATATCCTGACTTTCCAGATAGCGCCACACCGCATCGGCATCGCCGGTTTTCCATGCCAGACCGCTCAGGCCCGCCGGTGCCTGCCAGATATCCTGACGCTGGTGCGCACGCCCGGCTTCATAGCCCAGCAGTTCCAGATAATTATCACCAAACACCGCCAGATGATTACTGGAGCCAAGCGAATGATGGCCGCGTGGCGTGAGCTGGAAACCGAGCCGGCGATACAACGCGCTGGCGTCATCCAGCCGATCGGCAACATTGATCACTGCATGATCGAGCTGTGGAACGGGTACCGGTATCGCCATTATCTGCCTCCTGGTTCGCATCATTACGATGACCGCGGTGTCGCGCTGCGTTCGGCTTCGCGTTGCGGTTGCCAGGCGAGCTGCGCGTCGGCGCCGAACGCCCGGGCAATATGTCTGACCAGCGTCGCGGCCTGCGCCGATGATCGCTGGCGCGCGCTGGCATCCTCGCTGTGCAGCACGCCTTCCACGACGACCTCTGGCGGCAGCACGTTCCAGCTGTTGCCGCCCTGAAAGCGGGTGACATCCAGGCCGGCGGCCGCCAGCGCGCTGACGATGTGGCTGCCGGTAACGATACTGTCGATGCCCTCATGCGGACGTGCAGCATGAGCGCCTTTGCCGTGAATGGTGATATGAAAATGGTCAGTAAACGCTGCCGGTGTGGCAGATAACGTGTGTGTCATGGTCATCCCTGCGGCTGTTCGGGTAAGAAAGGTTCGCCCAGCGTTAGCATCAGGCGGTTGGCCCAGGCAAAAAACGCGGCGGACTGGATCAGGTCCAGCAGCTGCAGCGTATCCAGTCCGTGCTCGCGCAGCGCCTGCAGTTGGGTCTGGCTGCTGGCGACCGGGGTTAGCGATAAGGTGGCGACAAAATCGATAATCGCCGCCCAGCGCGCGGACTGGCCGTGTGCCAGCTCGGCACCCGGCGCGACATTCAGGAGTTTCTGCACCGCAGTCTCATCTTTTGACAGCTGACTGGCTTTGCGGGCATGCACGGACGCGCAGTAAATGCAGCCGTTGACTTTACTCACCACCGTGGCCGCCAGTTCGCGCTCGGCGCGAGGCAAACCGCCCGGCGTATAAAAAATGCCTTTATCCGTCAGCGTGCGTTGTTCCAGCAGCGGCAGATTGCGCGCCAGCAGACGGAAATAGTCGGACTCGCTATGACCGTTTTTTGCCAGTGTCGCCTGTTCTTCCGCCGTAAACTCGCTGAGCGGTTTGGCTGCCAGCCACGGCTCCCAGCCCAGCTCCTGCTGGGTAAACGCAGTGAGCGCAGTCTGACCGCTGGCCGTAAGCGGGGCGCTATGCCATTTGCCGGCCACCGCATGCGGCTGCGCGCGCGATGTTTCACCGCTCAGCAGGCGCAGGCCGGTCAGCAGGCGACTCTGAAAGCTGACAAATCCCACCAGCTGCGCCAGCGTGACGATGCCGCGCGGCGTCCAGCCGGCATGGCGCAGCGTGGTCAGTTGTTGCGGTGTGGCGTCGACCGGATGCAGGCTCAGCAGCTCAGCAAAGGCGCGACCGGCGGCAAAGCGCGCATCTGCCGGGGGGGCGCTGGATTGCTGCTGATAGTGTGCCTGCAATGACGTGACGCCGTGCCAGCCGGCGACCTGCCCGGCGAGCGCGTAGCGCTGCGCCAGCGGGAAATCGTCGTCATCCTCGCCAAACAGCACCTCATAGCTGCCCTGAGCGTGTCGGGTCGCGGCCTGACGCACGTTGCGCGCCTCTGCCAGTTGCGCAGCCGGGTCGATATCGGCCAGCGCCGCCAGTAAATCTGTAGCCTGAGACATGGTTTTCTCCTGTTAAGCGGTACCCAGCGCACGCAGCGTGGGGGCAATATGTTCAGCAATTAACGCCACCGAACGCAGCGTATCGGCGTGCGGCGGATCGATAGAGTGCACCTGGAAGGTTATGTCGGTGGCGCGCGTCAGCGTGCTGTCGGCCAGCAGCGAAGCCAGCACCGCGTCGGCATCGCCGATATGCGCATCGAGCTGGCGCGCGTGGCTCTCCAGCGTGCTGCCGGTGATGTCGTGGCCCGCCTTGCGAAACTGCTCCGCCTGGCGCTGCAGGCCGGGTGCGGCAAGGCGACGCGCGTAGTCGTTCGAGTCGGCAACAAACGCGGTGCGTGAAGCCAGGATGCGGGGCGCCACGCCCGACGGCAGCGCCGCGAGATAAGCATCGATCATCGGGTTTTGCAGCTGCTGCAGCGACAGGTCCGGCTGGCCCGCCGGCCGCGGCTGGGTACGCGATAACATCAGCCCGTGACCGGCCTGGCCGGCATGCGTCGCGCCTGCAACGGAAAAGGTGGCGATCCACACACGCTGCGCCAGCGTGGGAGCCGGCGGATAGAGATGATTGTCCGGATGGGCCAGCGTGTCGCCGCGCCACGCGCTGAGCAGCGTATGCAACTGGTCGGCAAACACGCCGGCGCGCTGTTCGCTGGTCAGGCCAAACGGCAAAAATGAGGTTGGCGTGCCGCCGGAGCCGAGCCCCACCTCCAGTCGTCCGTCGCTCAGCAGGTCCAGCACCGCCGCGTCTTCGGCCACGCGCAGGGCATTTTCCAGCGGCAGGGTGATGATGCCGGTGCCGAGGCGGATATGACGGGTGTGCGCGGCCACGTGAGCAAGAAACACCAGCGGTGAGGGCAGCCCGCCTTCTTTTTCATGAAAGTGGTGCTGCGCGATCCAGGCACTGTCAAATCCGCAGCGTTCAGCGTGCTGAATCTGTTCCGTCGCCAGCCGGTAGCGCTGTTGCGCCGTGGTGTCGTCGAGCAGGCGGGTAAAAAAACCGATGCGTTTGCGCGTCATGCAGACTCCTTAATCAGCGGACGGAAAACCGGAATGGCGTCAATCAACGCGCGGGTGTAAGGGTGCTGCGGTGCATTGAACAGTGTGACGGTGTCACCTTGTTCAACCACTTCGCCGGCGCGCAGCACGGTAACGCTGTGTGCCAGTCGTCGTACGGTGGCTAAATCGTGGGTGATAAACAGATACGTGAGGCCCAGCTCGCGCTGTAACTGTTGCAGCAATTGCAGAATCTGCGCCTGCACCGTGACGTCCAGCGCTGACGTTGCCTCATCCAGCACCAGAATCGCCGGTTGCGGGATCAACGCCCGTGCGATGGCGACGCGCTGACGCTGGCCGCCGGACAGCTCGCGCGGCTTGCGCGTCAGCAGATCCAGCGGCAGTGCCACCCGCTGCGCCACCTCGCGCACCCGCTGCTGGCGCGCGGCGGCGCTGAGCGAGCCGAAGTTGCGCAGCGGTTCTTCAATGATGTTAAACAGCGTCTGGCGCGGATCGAGCGAGGTAAACGGATTCTGGTAAACAAACTGGATTTTGCGCCGCAGCTGACGCAGCGCTTCGCCGCGCAGGCTGCTGGCATCAATGCCGTCGATCACCACTTTGCCGCGATCGGCGCGTTCAAAGCCAAGCAGAATGCGCGCCAGCGTGGTTTTGCCGGAGCCGGATTCACCTACCAGCGCGTGCGTCGTACCGCGTGGCACCGTCAGGCTGACCGCTTTCGCCACCGTCAGCGTCTGCTGCCTGCCAAGCGCAAACTGTTTATCGATGGCGTTGAGCTGAATCGCCGGTGTGGAAAAACGGGCTGCGGACGGATAAGGCAGAGCAGTAGCGTCGGGCACCGCGTCCTGTAATAGCTGGCGGGTATAAGGATGCTGTGGCGCGCTGACCAGCGTCGCTGCGCTTCCCTGTTCCTGGATCTCACCGTGACGAAACACCAGCAGACGGTCCGCGCGTTCCGCGGCCAGCGCCAGGTCGTGGGTGACAAACAGCACGGCGGTGGCGAACTCACGGCGTAGCTGGTCGAGCAGATCGAGAATGCGCTTTTGCACCGTAACATCGAGCGCGCTGGTCGGCTCATCGGCGATGATCAACTGTGGTTGCAGGGCGAGGGCTATGGCAATCAGCACGCGCTGCTTCATTCCGCCAGAAAGCTGATGCGGATATTGATGCAGGCGCTGCTCAGGATGGCTCAGCCCAACTTTTTGCAGCAGTTCCAGCACGCGCTGCTGGCGCGCGGTCCGGCTAAGCTTCTGATGCAGCTGCAGGATCTCGCCAACCTGATCGCCAATGGTCTTCACCGGATTAAGCGAATTACCGGGATCCTGCGGCACCAGGCTGATATGCACGCCGCGCACGCTGTCCATGCGCCGGGATGACCAGCCAGCGATATCGGTGCCGTTCAGCAAAATTTTACCGCTATCGCGCCGGGCATTGTCCGCCAGCAGACCGATAATCGCCTGGGCCGTGGTGGTTTTGCCTGAGCCGGATTCACCGACCAGCGCCACCATTTCGCCCGGCTGCAGGGAAAAGCTCACGTTATGCACCACTTCACGCCACACGCCGCGCTGGCGATAGCTGAGGCTGAGGTTTTCCACGCTTAATAGCGCTGTCATGCGTCACCTCCTGCCAGCTGACGGCTGACGCGATTCGCCGCCAGCACCACGGCGACCACCACCACGCCGGGAAAGGTAGTCAGCCACCACGCGGTAGCCAGATAGTTGCGGCCTTCGGCGATCAGCAAACCCCATTCGGGGGTCGGTGGCGGCGTGCCATAGCCGAGAAAGCTGAGGGTTGAGAGCGCCAGAATGGCCTGACCGAACTGCAGTGCGGCGAAGGCAATCACCGCGGTCAGCGAGTTCGGGACAATGTGGCGCCACAGTACCTGCCAGAAACGGCCGCCACTGCCGAAAGCCGCTTCCACATATTCACTGCGGCGAACCCGCACCACTTCGCCGCGCGCCAGCCGGGCAAAACTGGCAATCGAGGCAATGCCCACCGCCAGCGCAGCGTGCACGGTGCCAAAACCCAGCAGGATCAGCAGGCTTAATGACAGCAGCAGCGCCGGGATTGAAAGCAGCACATCAACCAGTCGCATCAGCGCCTGTTCAGTGCGGCCGCCCACGGCCCCGGCCAGGACGCCCAGTGCGGTTCCGCCAGTGAGCCCCATCGCCACCGCCGCGACCGCCGCAGAGAGCGACTGCGAGGCACCATAGACGATGCGCGCCAGCAGGTCGCGTCCGAGTTGATCGGTGCCGAGCCAGTGCGCACTGTGCGGCGCTAAGCGCTGCGCGCCGGCAATGCCTTCGGTCGGGCTATAGTGGGTGAACAGTTGCGGTGCCACGGCCGCCACGAATGCCAGCGCCAGCACCGTCCATGCCAGCCACAAGCCAGGCTGCAGGCGACGGGCACGATCGCGCCGCAAGGCCGGCTGTCCCTGACGCGCGGTAGAGTAATCGACCAGACTCATGAATTTCCTCCGGCTACGGTTTGCAGACGTGGGTCGAACAGCGGCATCAGCAGATCGACCAGCAGGTTGATCAGTACAAACGCCAGTGCGGAGATCATTACTACCGCCTGTAACACCGCCACATCCTGATTGTTGACCGCCTGCTGGGTCAGCTGACCGATGCCGCTTAAGCCGAACACGGTTTCGGTAATCAGCGCGCCCGCGATCAATTCCCCCAGCAGCAAACCGGCCACATTGAGCACCGGCAGCAGCGCGTTGCGCATGATATGGCGCCACAGCACGTGTGGTGCGCTGGCACCTTTGGCGCGGGCCACGGCGACAAACGGCTGAGTAGCAACCTGATCGATGCTGCGCAGCAGTATCTGGGCCAGCGGGGCGGAGATGGGCACGGCGACGGTCAGCACCGGCAGAATCAGCCCCTGCAGGGGCGATGGGTTGATCACCGGGATCCAGCGCAGTTGAAAGGAGAACAGCTGAATCAGCGCGATGCCAAGCCAGAACGTCGGCAGCGAAATAAACAGTGCCGGCAGCGACTGCAATAGCGTACGCAGCAGGCGTAGCGCAGGCAGTCGCGCCAGCGCCGCCAGTACGAAGGCCACCACGCAGGCAACGGCAAATCCGGCCAGCGCCAGCTGCAGCGTGGCGGGCAGATTGCTGCGCAGCAGATCGCTGACCGGCACACCTGCCTGCACCGAGTAGCCAAAGTCACCGCGCAGCATCGCCAGCAGCGTATGCAGATACTGCTGCCAGATCGGGCTATCGGCACCGTAGGCCTGCCGCATCTCTGTAATTTGCTGCGGGCTGAGACCCAGATCCGGATTCTGGAACTTGATCAGCACCGCATCGCCAGGCAGCACCTGCAGCAGCAAAAACGACAGGGTAAATGCCGCCCATAACACCAGCAGGCTTTGCCCCGCTCTATGCAGCAGTGCGTGTCGCATCATCATCCTCTCAATGTTTTTCCAGCCATGCGCCGTAGAACGACGGCCGGCCTACGGCTTCAAAACTCACGCCCTTCAGCCACGGCGCGCCGGCAAACACCTGCGGCTCTTCAAAGATCGGGATCACATAAGCCTGATCCAGCAGATAACGCTGGGCGTCTCCGGTGAGCGCCAGACGTTTCGCCGGATCGACTTCGGCCGAGATTGCCACCAAAAGCTTGTTGAGTTGGTCGTCACGGAAATGCCGGACTTTGTCGCTGGAGCCGCCTTTTTGCAGCAGCGCATCGCGGTTGGCGGGATAAAACATGCTCTTCACCACGTCCGGGTCGGCGCGGCCCACTTCCGAGACCGTGAGCGGGGTTTTTAGCGGATCGAGGTTGTCCAGCGTGCGGCTGCCGGCGTCACCGGCTTTCACCGTGAGCTGGACGCCAACCTGACGCCACTGCTGGGCCACCAGCTGCAGCACTTCTTTGTTCTGCGGCTGCGGCAGCGATTCATACACGGTCAGGGCCAGCTTTTGCCCCGCTTTAGCGCGGATGCCGTCGCTGCCGGGCTGCCAGCCAGCCTCATCAAGCAGTTGTCTGGCGCGGGCGGGATCGTATTTCAGTTTGTCCGCGAGGTTGACATACCCGGCGGCCGAGGCGGCGATCACCGAGGTGGCCTGCGGATAGTTAGGTGAAAACAGGGTTTGCACCACCTGCTGCGCGTTGGTCGCGTGCAACAGCGCCTGACGTACGCGCAGATCGCTGACCAGCGGGTTGTCCGGGCGGAAGCTGATGCTGTCGTTGACGCCACGCGTCGGCGCTGCGTAAACCGGGAACGCCTGCTGCTGCGCCTGTTTTTCGTCATACGCCTGCACCTGGCGAATAAAATCGGCCTGGCCGGCCAGCAGCGCGCCGATGCGCACGCTATCTTCCGGTGTGACGATAAATTTGATACCAGCCAGATTCGCCGGTCCCTGCTGGGTGCTGTTTTTCGGTCCCCACTGGTAATCTTTGCGCGCGGTTAAATCCACTTCCCGTCCAAGCTTTTCATCGCTGACCACAAATGGCCCGGAGCCAATAATATGGCGCGCATCGCCGAGCTGGTCGAAACTGCGCTGCAGCGTGCTAAGAGAAACCAGCCCGGAGCCAATGGTGGCGGTGCCCTGTAAAAATCCAGGTGAGGGCTGTTTGAAATAAAATTTCACCGTCTGGGGATCAATCACTTCGCTGCGTTCGTAATTATTAATCACTTCAGATACCGGCAGGCGCTGGGCTTTATTACCGAGTCCGTAAGTATCAAAGTTTTTCGCTACGGCATTCGCATCCAGCGGCGTGCCATCGGAAAAGGTGACGCCAGGACGAATTTTAAAGGTATATTCCGTTTTATCCGCGTTGCTGCTCCAGCTTTCGGCAATCCACGGTTCCACCTGCAGCGTTTTCGGATTTTGCCACGTCAGTTTGTCGGTGATCTGATTGAGAATGCCGCCGTTGGGATAAAAACCCCCGGCCGGCGGATAAAGATTGGTATGTGCCTGCTGTTCCAGATAAATCAGCGTGCCGCCTTTGACCGGCGTCTCCGCCGCGTGGGCGCTAAATATCCCTGTCAGCAGGGCTAAGCTCAGCGCCCGCAAGTGAAAATGCGTCTTCATGATGATTTCCTTTGTTATCAAGTGCCCGGTGGGCTGAAATCATCATCAAATGTGCAACCCGTGAGTTGAACCAATGAATTGCACTAAGCTTTTGCGAAAATAACAAAAGCGGAGAATTAATTGTATGCCGCAATTACCGGGTTGTTTTCCTGGCTCGATAAAAATTGTTTTTTTCTCAACCTGAAAACCTGCACTGAGGTTATTGCTGCTGCGGATCATTACCGGCTCGCGTAATGTTAACCCGATAGAAAGCGAAATCCGCTTTACGAAAAATCAGGCTTTCATCAACCAGTATTATGACTATTTCTCATTTCCTGATTCGCTTTGCCGATTTAGTTGTTTTACGAAATATAAATCTCCCCGCCACACTAAGCGCCATATTCATCGCAACCCTATTCATCGAAATAAGGAACAGGCGCATGTCATACCGACTGAGTTTGCTCGACAAATCACCGATTGCAGCAGGTGAGAGCGCCACGCAGGCCCTGCATCGCACACTGCAGCTGGCTCAGCGCGCGGAAGCCTGGGGTTATCACCGCTTCTGGCTGGCGGAGCACCACAACAGCGAGCAGCTGGCGAGTCCTTCGCCGGAATTGTTGATTGCCTGGATCATTGGCCAGACCCGGCATATCCGCGTGGGTTCCGGCGGCGTGATGTTGCAGCACTACAGCCCTTATAAAGTGGCGGAAAACTTCAACCTGCTGGCTGCGCTGGCACCTGGACGTATCGACCTGGGCGTGGGGAAAGCGCCCGGCGGGCTGCCGCTTTCCACCCGCGCGCTGCAATTGGGGGTGCACCAGCAGGAGAAAGGCAGCTTTGCCGAACAGCTGGCGCTGCTGGATAGCTGGCTCAGTGTGCCGCCGGTGGGGGATGAGGAGATCCTGCGCGCCACGCCGCAGCCGCCGCGTCCGGCCAATCGCTTTCTGCTCGGAGCCAGCGAAGCGAGCGCCCGACTGGCGGCAGAGCTCGGCTGGCAGCTGGTGTTCGCCGCACACCACAACGGCGATCCGCAACTGATGGCGCAGGTGCTGAACAGCTATCGCCAGCACAGTCAGGGTCAGCGTGCGCTGGTGGCGGTGCAGGTGGTGGTGGCGGATTCGCCGGCAGAAGCTGACCTGCTGGTCGACACACTGCGTATTTATCACGTCAGCGTGACGGGCGGACAGAGCGTTAACGTCGGCAGCATTGAACAGGCTGAGCGCTATGTGCGTCAGGGCGGCTTCAGTGACTACGTGATTGAGCCACGCACGCCGTCGCTGCTGAAAGGGACCGCGGCACAGGTGCACGCGCAGCTTGATGCGCTGCACCAGCGCTACGGCATTGAAGAGTTTGTTATTGATACGCCGGTGGCGGAGGAGCAGGCGCGGGTGAAATCCCTCGAACTGCTGGCGACGCATCGTCTGGTTAGCGCCTGACCGGGAGGTCCTGTGACGATAGTAAACGAACAGCAGCTGATTGACTGGCGGCGCGAGCTGCACAGCTGGCCGGAACTCTCCGGTCATGAAGTGGAAACCAGCGCGCGGCTGCGCCGCTGGCTGCAGCAGGCTGACGTGCGCCTGCTGGATTATCCGCTGCACACCGGCGTGGTGGCGGAAGTGGGTCAGGGCGCGCCCCTGATCGCCCTGCGTGCCGATATCGATGCATTACCGATCCATGAAGCCACCGGGCTGCCTTTTCGTTCACGGCAAGCCGGCGTCATGCACGCCTGCGGTCACGATGTGCACAGTGCGGTGATACTGGGTGCCACGCTGCAGCTGAAAGCACAGGAAGCTCAGCTACCGGGGCGGGTGCGCATCCTGTTCCAGCCAGCGGAAGAGATTGCTCAGGGCGCGCGCCAGTTCATCGACGCGGGGGTGCTGGATCAGGTGCAGGCGATTTTTGGCATGCACAACGAACCGGGTTTGCCCAGGGGCACCTTTGCCACGCGCAGCGGTGCGTTTTATGCCAACGCCGATAAATTTGTGGTGCGCGTGCACAGCACCCGCGCGGACGTGAACAGCATCCTGGTCGCCAGCCAGATTATTCAGGCGCTGCAATCCCTTACCAGCCGCAGCTTTAATACGCTGGACAGTCTGGTGCTGAGCGTCACGCGGATTGATGCGCACAGGCACGACGGTCAGCCGACGGCTGAAGCGGAATTTGGCGGCACGGTGCGCACGCACGATAAACAGGTGCGCGCGCAGCTGGAGCAGCGTGCGCGTGAGGTGGTGGTCAATATCGCCGCCGCCAGCGGTGCCACGGCCACCTTTAGCTGGCATCCGGGGCCGCCGGTACTGGAGAACGACGCCCACTGGGCACAGTTTGCCAGTCAGGTGGCGCAGCAGGTGGGTTATCAGGTGCAACAGGCTGAGCTACACCTTGGCGGCGAAGATTTCGCTTATTACCTGCAGCAGCTCCCTGGCGCGTTTGTCAGCATTGGCAGCGCCAGTGAATTTGGCCTGCATCACGGTGGCTTCAACCCCGATGAAGCGCTGATCGCCCCGGCGGCACACTACTTTAGTCAGCTGGCGCAACAGGCATTGCAGCAGCTAAACGCGCGATGTCGCGACGCCATCATTAACTGATTTTCTTCCATTTCTGGCAGCGCTGTACGGCGATAAGGCTATCGCCGGCAGGCTGCGCCATGAGCAAAGAGAGACGATTATGACTGCAAGACAACTGCGCCTCGGCACCATTCTGCACGGCGCATCCGGCAACATGTCCGCCTGGCGTCATCCGGCGGCGCAGGCGGATGCCAGCATCAGTTTTGATTACGCCCGCCGTATCGCCCGTAAAGCCGAGGCTGGCAAACTGGATTTCCTGTTTGTCGCCGATGGCCTGTTCATCAATGAGAAATCGATCCCGCACTTTCTTAACCGCTTTGAACCGCTGACGCTGCTGTCGGCGCTGGCCGGCGTCACCGAGCATCTCGGCCTGGTCGGTACGGTGTCTACCTCCTACAGTGAGCCGTTCACCGTCGCCCGCCAGTTCGCCAGTCTCGACCATCTCAGCGGCGGGCGCGCGGGCTGGAATGTGGTGACATCGCCGCTGGAGGGCTCGGCAAAAAACTTTTCGCGTCAGCAGCATCCCGAGCATGCGCTGCGCTACCGCATCGCCGACGAATACCTGCAGGTGGTGAAAGGGTTGTGGGATTCCTGGGAAGAGGGCGCGTTTGTGCGCAATAAAGCCAGCGGTCAGTTCTATGCGCCTGACAAACTGCACACGCTGAATCATCACGGTGATTTTTTCCAGGTACAGGGGCCGCTGAACATTGAGCGCACGCCGCAGGGCCGGCCGATTATCTTTCAGGCGGGCGCCTCGGAAGATGGCCGCAAGCTGGCGGCGCGTCATGCCGATGCCATCTTCACTCATCAGCCAACGCGCGAAGAGGCGCAGGCGTTCTACCGGGATGTGAAGCAGCAGCTGGTGGCGAACGGGCGTGAACCGGGCGATCTGCACATTTTCCAGGGCGTCAGTGTGATCGTGGGGGAGGATGACGCAGACGTCGAGCGCCAGTACCAGACCACCGCGGCGCTGGTGTCGATTGAGGATGCACTCAACTACCTTGGTCGCTTCTTTGACCATCACGACTTCTCGCAGTATCCGCTCGACCAGCCGTTCCCGGACATTGGCGACATTGGCCAGAACAGCTTCCGTAGCACCACTGACGAAATCAAACGCAAAGCGCGCGAACACGGCCATACGCTGCGCCAGGCGGCGCTGGAAGCCGCGACGCCGCGTCCGCTGTTTCACGGTACGCCACAGCAGGTGGCGGATGGTCTGCAGCTGTGGTTCGAAACCGAAGCCACTGACGGTTTCATTATTCAGGGCGGCACGCCGGACACCTTCGAGCGTTTTGTTGATCAGGTGATTCCGGTTCTCCAGGCGCGCGGCCTGACGCGTCGCGAATACCCGGGCAGCACGCTGCGCGCCAGCTTTGGTCTGAAACAACCGCTCAACCAGTTCACACCACAATAACGATGAGAAAACACGCTATGCAGAAAAAATCCCTGATTGTGCTGCTGTTACTGAGCCTGAGCAGTGCGGCACTGGCCGAGGACGTGGCCGTCAATGGTCAGCAGGTGAGCCTTGCCGCCAATAAAACGCCCATCAACACGCCAGAGAATCCTGCCGCCGTGGCGCAAATTCCGGCGGGCCACAAATTTGCCGTGCCGGGATCGTTCACCGTGGCGGTGGCGGCACTCAACTCGCCGCCGCTCACGGTATTCAGCGACGACAATAAAACGCTGCTGGGCAGTGAGGTGGATATCGCGCGTCTGGTGGCCGACAGCCTCGGGCTGAAGCTCAACATCGTGCCCACCTCGTGGGAGGACTGGCCGCTGGGCGTGGCATCGGGCAAATATGACGCGGCGATCACCAACGTGACGGTGACCAAAGATCGTAAACAGCGTTTTGATTTTGCCACCTACCGCAAAGATTCGCTGGGCTTCTATGTGAAAACCAGCAGCCCGATTACCTCGCTGAGCAAGGCAGAAGATATTGCCGGCCTGCGCATCATCGTCGGCTCCGGCACCAATCAGGAGGCCATCCTGCTGGCCTGGGATAAAGAGAATCAGGCTAAGGGACTGAAGCCTTTCACACCGGTTTATACCAAAGATGACGCTGCGCAGACGCTGGCGTTACAGGCCGGGCGCGCCGACGCTTACTTCGGCCCTAACGTGATTGGCGCATGGAAAGCGGCGCTGACCAAAAAGACCCGGCTGGTGGGTAGCGTGGACGGCGGCTGGCCGAAGGCGGCGCACATCGCGGTGACGGTGAAGAAAGACAACGGGCTGGTGCAGCCAATCAACACCGCACTCAACGGCGTGATCAAAAACGGTGACTACGACAAGGTGCTGAACCGCTGGGGTGAAGGCGTGGAGCGTCTGGATCGTTCCGAGATCAATCCGCCCGGACTGGGCGATTAAGGAGGCGGCATGAGCCAGCAATTTTTCCGCGAAGTGTCACCGGAAGCGCCGGAGCTGCAGCCGATTCTTGACGGTCTGTTTGGTGAATATGCAGCACGCTACGGCGATTTCTTCAGAAAACACAATGAAGTCGAGCTGACCGAGTGGTATCTGCCGCCGCGCGGGCTGTTCATCGTGCTGGAGCGCGACGGTGAGATCATCGCCATGGGCGCCTACAAACCGTGGGATGCTACCACCGCCGAACTGAAGCGCATCTGGACGCGGCGTGACCTGCGCCGTCAGGGACTGGCACTGCTGATTCTGCAGGAGCTGGAGCGCCGGGCGCTGCGCGCAGGCTATCAGCGCGTGTTTCTCACCACCGGTTTCCGTCAGCCGGAAGCGGTACAGCTGTATATCGGCCACGGCTATCAGCCGCAGTTTGAGCTGCGCGAAGATATGGAGATTTACGGCCAGCCGCCGCACGATGGCCGACTGCGTTTTCTGAAAGTCATTGATGTGCACAACGTGGCGCAGGCCAGCTAAGGAGAGCCACCATGAGTAAGCAACAACCTTTGACCGTGGTGCCGGCACGCTATCCGGCGCGTACCGTCGGTGCCATCATCGCGCTATTTATCCTTGCGGCGGTAATCGATTCCGTGGCCTTTAATCCGCGCTGGGAGTGGAGCGTGTTTGCCCGCTGGTTTTTCGATCCGGTGATTCTTAATGGCCTGGGACAAACGCTGCTGCTGACGCTGTGCGGCACGCTGCTGAGCCTGATATTCGGCGGCCTGCTGGCCCTGGCGCGGCTTTCGTCATCGTGGCTGCTGAGCACGCTGGCGTTTGGCTATATCTGGCTGTTTCGCTCGCTGCCGCTGATTGTGGTGCTGATCATTCTGTATAACTTCTCGTATCTGTACGACACGCTGTCGTTCGGTATTCCTTTCACCGCCCTGTCGTGGGGGCACTTCCAGACCATTAACGTGCTCGGCCAGTTCCCGGCGGCGGTGATTGGCCTGACGCTGGTGCAGAGCGCGTATAGCGCGGAGATTATTCGCGGCGGGTTTCTCGGTGTCGATCACGGTCAGTTTGAAGCCGCTTCGGCGCTGGGATTATCGTCGTCGCGTCGCACGTTTCGCATCATTCTGCCGCAGGCACTGCGCGCGATTATTCCCACCACCTTTAATGAGATCATCAGCCTCGCCAAGGGCACCTCAATGGTGTATGTGCTGGCGATGCCCGAGCTGTTTTACACCATCCAGATGATCTACAACCGCACCCAGCAGGTGATCCCGCTGCTAATGGTCGGGGCCGCCTGGTATCTGATCATCACCACCGTACTGTCGCTGCTGCAGCACAGCGTCGAGCGCTGGCTGGCACGCAGCGTCACGCGTGAACCGCAACCTTCGCGCTGGCGCCAGTGGCGCAACCGCAGCGTGAACCCCGCCGTCAACGAGGAGCTGTCTCATGTCCGAAGCCATTGATTACCGCTATCTGCATACCACCGGCGCCATCAGTATTACCGGCGTCAGCAAGACGTTTGGCCGGCATAAAGCGCTGGATGAGGTGTCGCTTGAGCTGGCTCCCGGTTCGGTGACGGTGATCCTCGGGCCGTCCGGTTCTGGCAAATCGACGCTGCTGCGCACCATCAATCATCTGGAGCGCGTGGATGAAGGCTTTATTCAGATCGATGGCGATTACATCGGCTACCAGCGGCGCGGCGATAAACTCTATGAGCTGAAAGAGAAGGCGATTTTGCGGCAGCGCATCAACGTCGGCTATGTGTTCCAGAACTTCAATCTGTTTCCGCACCTGACGGTGCTGGAAAATCTGATTGAAGCGCCGATTGCCCATCGTCAGCTGTCGCGCCGGGCAGCGATCGATCGCGCCGGTGAGCTGCTGGATGTGGTCGGCCTGCGGCACAAAGCCGATGCCTGGCCGCGGCATCTCTCTGGCGGTCAGCAGCAGCGCATTGCGATTGCGCGTGCGCTGATGCTCAACCCGCGTGTGATGCTGTTTGATGAGCCGACTTCGGCGCTCGACCCGGAACTGGTGGGCGAAGTGCTGGATGTGATTAAAAAGCTGGCGCGATCCGGCACCACGCTGGTGATTGTCACGCACGAGATCGGCTTTGCGCGCGAAGTGGCAGATAACGTGGTATTTATGGTTGACGGTCGCGTGGTTGAGCAGGGCAGCAGCCAGCAGGTGCTGAATCAGCCGCGTCATGAGCGCACCAAACGTTTCCTCGCCCGGGTGCTGTAATGAAGCAAGTGATCATAGTCGCGCTGGCGGGTGCGGTGCTGGCGGCACCCGCGACAGGCGCGCAACAGCTGGACGCCAGTCATAACGAAACGCCGATCACCATGGCGGCCAATCCGCAGGCGATCGCGAAGATCCCCACCGGATTTCATTTTGTTCAACCCGGCTATTTAACCGTCGCCACTTCAGCCAATAATTCACCGCCGATTGGCCTCTGGGCGTCTGATAATAAAACGCTGATCGGCAGCGACCCGGACATTGCGCGCCTGCTGGCCGACAGCCTCGGTCTGAAACTCAGGCTGGTGCCGGCGGCGTGGGAGGACTGGCCGCTGGGCATCACGGCAGGGCGCTATGATGTGGCGATGTTTAATATCGCGGTGACCGAGGAGCGCAAGCAGAAGTTTGATTTCGCCACCTATCGCGCGGATAACCACGCCTTCGCGGTGAAAGCGGACAGTAAAATCAGCGCGATTCGTCGCCGGGAAGACGTGGCCGGCAAACGGATTATCGTGGGCTCCGGCACCAATCAGGAGCGAATCTTACTCAGCTGGGATGAGAAGAATCGGGCGCAGGGCCTGGCCCCGGTGCAACCGATTTATCTCAACGATGATGCCTCCGCCACGCTGGCGCTGCTCTCTGGCCGGGCCGATGCGTCATTTGGCCCGCAGGCCATGGCGGCGTGGAAAGTGGCTTCGCGCGGGCAAACCAAAATTGTCGGGCACGGACCGTTTCGCGCCTGGGTGGCGGTCACCACGAAGAAGGGCAATGGCCTGGACGTCGCGCTGCAGCAGGCGATCAACGGCGCTATTGCTGGCGGCCAGTACCACCAGGTGCTGGCAAGATGGGGTGAAGAGGGCGAAGCAGTAGAGATTTCGCAGGTTAATCCGCCTGGGATTGTTTATCAGGAGAATTAGGGCGGGGTGGCAGAGCGGCGAGATGAGTTTTTATCCGTTCAACAACACAGGCAATAGCGGTAACGGCACAATTCATTGCGCTATGCCGGGAGGGCATGGCGCTTCTGAACATTAGCGCGATAAATCGCGCCGCTACAAGATGTGCGGTTTACAAGCACCAGAATGACACTTCGCACGTAGCGTAGCGGCGCAATTTATTGCGCTATGACGGGATGGGCATGGCGCTTCTGAACATTCGCGCGATGAATCGCGCCGCTACAGTTTCGTGCAATGTGATGTATTGCGTGAGGACACAGCAATCCGTCCACACGTCATCCCGCCCGGTTTATCCTGCTTTTTTTATCCACTGCAATGCTTCGGCGGCGGGCAGCGGGCGGGCAAAATGGTAGCCCTGGAATAAATGGCAGCCCTTATTGCGCAGGTGCTCGAAATACTCCTCGCTCTCAATCCCTTCCGCCAGCACGTTCAGCCCCATCGCGCGCGACAACTCAATGGTCTTTTGCACCACAATCGCCGCCGATTCGTTTTCAAAAATGTGCATGATCAGGGATTTATCAATCTTAATATCATCAATAGCGAAATCACTCAGCGACTTAAGCGAAGAGTAACCGACGCCGAAATCGTCGATCGCCCACTTAATCCCTAACTGGCTGAAGTGGTTAATGACATCCCCAATGCGCTGCTGATCGTAAATAAAGGTGGTCTCGGTAATTTCAAACTTCAGCCGCTCGGGACGGATTTTGTAATGCGACAGCGTCAGCAGCGTGTCATGGGTAAAGTCGCGGTGCATCAACTGCAGCGGGCTGATATTGATGGAAAACACCAGCGGGGGCAGCCGCAGCACGCGATCCCACTCAACGATTTGCTGCAGCATGCGCTCCAGCACCCACTTGCCGATATCGATAATCAGCCCGCTTTTTTCGGCTACCGGAATAAACACTTCCGGCGAGATAAAGCCTTTCTCCGGGTGCTTCCAGCGCAGCAGCGCTTCAAAACCGATGAGATTTTTGTCGCCATCGACCTGCGGCTGGTAATAGAGCTCCAGCTGCTGGCGCTCAATGGCGGACGCGAGCTCGCGCTTGATAAGATCGGTGGCGGAATAATTGCCGCCATAGGTGAACACGGTCGACAGCAATGCCGTCACCGGCACTGCACAATTGAAAACGGTAAAAACGGCTTCCTGCGGAATATTCAGATGGAAACGATTATTTTCCCAGGTCAAACCGGTGGTGACAAAAAACAGATAACACAGCAGGCACAGCAGCGGAAATATTTTACTCAGATAAAAGGATTGCTGGCGCAACACCAGTGCCGAACCGATGATCAAGGCCACCAGATAGTTATATTCTGAACGCTTGCCGGCAGCGTGATGATTATCCACCAGCAACAGCACGATGATGGTAAATAATAACGCATGGGTAATGATCGCCAGATGCCGCTCCAGCCGGTCGCTGAAGGCGCCGATGATGATGTAGCCCCCCAGCGCTATACTGGCGATATACAGACAGCCAATGTCATGATGACCGCGACTGAAATTCAGGGTTGCCATAAAGATACCAGCCACGATACTGGCGACGCCGGCAATCAGCAGCGTCAGGCGGAGCTTTTTTTCCGGGCTATCACCCTGCAGAATGAAGGGCAGATTACGGATGCGCGACCAGGCTGAACTCAACAAAGGGTTCATAAACGGTTCCGGGTTTTATTGTCATGACGCGTGAAGGTGTAAACGCCACATAATATATTTAAGCGAGACGACTGTCATAATTGTTTTCAGATTATTTGCGCGTTAAGCGCGGATTTTTATATTTGACATAAGCGGCGTCAAATAGCGCTATTAACGCATTCAGGTGCAATATTTAACGCCGCCAGCGATAAGCGATGCGCTATACCGGCGAAGGCGCGCGCAGCGCGGCCCGATTGTTCCTCGCCAGTGACGTCGCCGCAGAGTAGAATGACCACGCGGCGCGGCGACAGCGTGCCGGACAATAACAGCCGGAACCGCAGCCGGATACGCGTCACCAGGTTGGACTAACCCACTTTCAACATACTGATTGCAATGAAAATTCGTTTCTTATCTGCTAATGAACTCAAGCTGGCCGAGGTGCGTACCATCCTTGAGCCGGTGGGTGTCGAAGTGGTGCCCATTGCGCGCCGTATTGAAGAGATTCAGACCGAAAATGAGGTGGAGCTGGTTCGTGACAAACTGACTAAAGCCTTTTCAATCATTGGCCGCCCGCTGTTTGTCGAGCATACCGGTCTTTATCTGGATGGGCTCAATGGCCTGCCCGCCGGTCTGACGCGCATCTTCTGGAGCCGGCTGAATGCGGAACGCTTTACCAAACTGGTGAACGGGCTGGACAGTCCGGGCGTGACCGCCAAAACCGTCCTCGGCTACTGTGACGGGCGCAAAATGTACCAGTTTGAAGGCCAGCTGCGCGGCACCATTGCACGAGAGCCGGCGGGGCCGCGTGAGTTTCAGTGGGACTGTGTGTTTATCCCCGAAGGGCACACCCAGACGTTCGCTGAAATGGGCGAACTGAAAAACGAAATCTCGATGCGCCGCCTGGCGCTGGATCGCTTTGCCACCTTTCTGAAAACTTCGCGGGGACTGGCATGAAACCGGAACTCAAACGCGCTTACGATGCCGGCAAACTGATTCTGTTCGCCGGTGCGGGCATCTCACGCAATCTCGGACTGCCGGAGTGGCACGAGCTGATTGCACATCTGGCTAATGAACTGGGCTACGATCCGAAGATCTTCAATACCTACGGCACCCATTTGTCGCTGGCGGAGTATTACAAACAGCGCAAAGGCTCGCTCGGCCCGCTGCGCAGCTGGATGGATCGCGAGTGGCACCGTCCGGACATCGACGTACGCAGCTCTGAAATCCACACCATGATCACTCAGGGCAATTTCTCGCGCATCTATACCACTAATTACGACCGCTGGCTGGAGATGGCGCATGAAGCGCACAACGTGCCGTACAGCAAGGTCGCTAATGCCGCCGATCTGGTGTCGCTGACCGAAGATAAGCGCCATATTATTAAACTCCATGGCGACTTTGACGATGATACCTCCATTGTGCTGGATGAGAGCAGCTACTTTGAGCGGCTCTATTTTGACTCGCCGCTGGATATCAAACTGACCCATGATGTTATGGGTAACTCCGTGCTGTTTGTTGGCTACAGCATCAGCGATTTCAATATCCGTCTGCTGTTTTATCGCCTGACCAAGATGTGGGGCCGCACCGGGCTGGCGACCGCACGGCCTAAATCCTACCTGTTCACCAACCGTAATAATCCGGTGGCGAAAGAGGTACTGGGGCAGTGGGGCATTGAGATGATCGTGTCTGAAGAGGACGATCCGCGCAAAGCGCTGGCAACCTTCCTCGAAGAGCTGCTGGCTTAAACGGCAAGCAGAAACCGTTGGCGAAAAAAAGCCGAATGAAATATACTGTATATAAACACAGTAAATGAGGTGCATCATGGCAGTCGAAACCAAATATGTTGTGGTCAGAAAGGGTGAAGAGAAGATGACGTTTGCCAATAAAAAAGACGCAGATGCATGGGACAAGATGCTCGATATGGCCGACGCGTTCACCGACTGGCTGCAGCAACATCAGCCAGCGATGGATGAGGCCCAGGCCGAAGCGCTGGGCATGCTGCTGGCCGAACAGAAAGACGCGGTGCAACACATTCTGCGCACCAGCAAACTGCCGGACGCGGTGAAAGACAGCGGCGAAACCGCTGCTGACTACAGCGATACGGCTGTGCCGGAAAAAGAGAAGAAGGTGCGTGCGGTCAAAGCCGCCTGAGTAACAGCTTGTTCGCTTTTTACTGCTGCTGAATCCGGGCCAGCCTCTGTGCTGGCCTGGGATCCGTGCTAAGGATCAGTGCGTGAACAGAGAGAAGGTGCCTGAGTAGTAACTGATCATCCACGCCACATACACCAGCCAGACCACCATTAACCCTGCCAGACTCAATTTACCTGCCATGTTGCATTCCTCTTGTTATGCGGCGCGTTGCGCCCGTACGCAATAACCTGACAGCACAACGAAGTGGCGATCTTGCGCCAGATCAAATTCCCTCTTTTTTACTGCATCGTCTTAGCGTTTTTAATGGCGACCCGACGCCACAACAGCGGTTGATGGTTTTCTGATCGGACCTGCCAGGCCATCAAGTTCCCGGATTGTGCGCCGATAGAGTGATTACAGGGATGCAGGTGCACAGGGCGTGATTCTTTTTCAGTAATAAAGTGTCAACACCAGGAGCGCCGACATGGCCACAACCGTATCTAATAAGAAAAAAATGAGCACCCGCACACAAATGCTGCTGACGGGCGCCTTAACCATCACCCTCGGCTTCGCCGTGACTATCGGCGTGCTCAGCTGGCAGTCCAGCAATGAGCAAAAATCGCTGGCGGAAAGTTACTTACAGCAGATTGCGCAGAGTCAGGCGCTGCAAATCCAGCAGGAGCTGAGTTACGCACGCGATGTCGCACACAACCTCGGCCACAGTCTGATTGCCCTGCCGGCTGCCGGCGTGCAGGACCGCAAAGTGGCCGATAAGCTGCTGGTCTCTGCACTGCGTGATAATCCGGACTATCTCTCTATATCGGTCATCTTCGAAGAAAACGCGTTTGACGGACGCGATGCTGAGTTTGCCTCTCAGGCTGGCGCGGCACCTAAAGGACGTTACGCCTATTTCGTCGATCGCGACCAGGGCGGCAATTTTGCCCTGCATCCGCTGACCTCAATCTTTACGCCAGGCCAGGGCGATTACTATCTGCTGCCGCAGAAAAGCCAGAAAGATACGCTGATCGAACCTTATAGCTATGCCTATAACGGTGTGCCAACGCTGCTGACCTCGGTGGCCGCGCCAATTATCAGCCAGGGCAAACTGTGGGGCGTGGTGACGTCCGATATCTCACTGGCGTCATTGCAGGAAAAAGTGAACAGCATCAAACCGTGGGAAGGCAGCGGTTACGCCATGCTGCTCTCCAGCGCGGGCAATGTGGTGTCTTATCCGGACAAAAGCCAGACCAGCAAAGCCTGGAAGGGCGACACACATAATTTCAGCAGCACGGTCACCGAACAGCATGACGCTATTCTGGGCGAGGATGCGCTGGTAGCCTGGCGGCCGGTGGTGATCGGTAACAGCGATCAGAAATGGTATCTCGGCGTGGTGGCCCCGGTGAGCAAAGTCATGGAAGCGGCGCACCGTCAGCTGATTAACGCGGTGATTTTAATGGTGATCAGCATCCTGGTGGTGTGCGCACTGCTTGGGCTGGTATTTAGTCGCAAAGTGCTGAAGCCGATTGGCGGTGAGCCACTGACCGCAGCCACCATTGCGCTGGCGGTGGCCGATGGCAAACTGGATAACGCTATCCCGCTGAAAGCGCGCGACAGCAGCAGTCTGTTCTTCGCCTTGCACACCATGCAAAACCAGCTGCGCGAGATTGTCGGGCAGATTCAGGATGCCAGCGCGTCGGTGCGCCAGGGCGCAGGTGAAATCGCCAGCGGCAACCTCAACCTCGCGTCACGTACCGAAGAGCAGGCGGCCGCGCTGGAACAAACTGCCGCCAGCATGGAGCAGATTACCGCGACGGTGAAACACAACGCTGCTAACGCGCATCAGGCGACGACGCTGACCGATAACGCCACGCACATCGCCAGCCGCGGTGAGTCACTGGTGGGCCAGGTAGTGCAGACCATGGCGCAAATCGACGACAGCGCGAAGAAAATCGGCGACATCACCGCCATTATCAACAGCATCGCCTTCCAGACCAACATTCTGGCGCTCAACGCCGCGGTTGAAGCGGCGCGCGCCGGGGAACAGGGACGCGGTTTTGCCGTGGTGGCGTCGGAAGTGCGTAATCTGGCACAGCGCAGCGCCAATGCGGTGAAGGATATCGCTGCGCTGATTGAAGAGTCCGGCCAGCGCGTCGGCAGCGGTGTGCAGCTGGTGCAGGATGCCGGTAAAACCATGCAGGAGATGACGCAGGCGGTGAACTCGGTGCGCACCATTATCGGCGAGATTGTTACCGCGTCAGACGAGCAGGCGCGCGGCATCAGCCAGGTAACGATCGCGGTGAACGAGATGGATGGCACCACCCAGCAGAACGCCGCGCTGGTCCAGCAGATGTCAGCCGCCGCCAGTTCGCTGGAAGACCAGGCGGCACAGCTGGCGCATACCGTGGGACGTTTTCACCTCAGCTGAGGTCGGTGACAGATCGCCGGCACGCGGCGTAAATCAGGACGGTCGCCACATCAGGCGACCGTTTTATTCCTTTCATCCGTTTCGCCGTGACGGCATCATGCGCAGCAACGTATTGTCTTTAATCAGATAATGATGCACCAGCGCGGCCGCCGCGTGCAGACCAATCAGCCAGTAGCCGTAGGGCGCGAGGGTTTCGTGCCAGTCGCTCAGCATATCGGCAAAGTCAGGATCCGGGCTGGCGCTGACCGGCATCGGAATCGCAAAAATCCACCAGTTACGGCCCATGTAAAAGCGCGAAAGAATGCCAAGAATCGGCAGCACGATAAAGAACAGATAGATCGCCAGATGCATCAGATGCGCCAGTCCGGTTTGCCAGTGTGGCGGCTGGGGTTCGATTTTCGGGCTGCGATGGCGAAAACGCAGCACAATGCGTGACAGCATCAGCAACAGCACACAACTGCCGGCGCTGAAATGTCCGACGATCATGGTGTAGCCTTGCCAGGATCCGCGCGTGAATAAGCCGCGAAACTCCATGGTGCAGTAAGCGGTGGCCACCAGTACCAGCGTCAGCCAGTGAATAAAGATTTGCGCAGGGGCATATTTGTTACGCATAGCCAGTCCGAAAATAAGCGGTGTGGGATGCTTAACATAGCGAAAAACGCGCTGAATTAATTCATTTTTTGCCACATCCCGTTCGGCTTACTGTTCGGCTGCCTGCAACAGCTGACGCAGCAGGGTGGCAAGCTGCTGCTGCTGCCGATCGTCCAGCGTGGCCAGCAGCGCGTTCTGCGTTTGCGTATGCACCTGCAGCGCCTGCTCAATCTTCGCCAGCCCGGCCGGCGTCAGCGTCACCAGCGTGCTGCGCTTATCATCGGCATCGGCAACACGCGCAATCAAGCCCTCTTCTTCCAGCCGGTTAAGCCGGTTGGTCATGGCACCGGAGGTGACCAGCAGCGATTTGTAGAGCTGCGTGGGCGACAGCCGGTAAGGTGCGCCGGCACGCCGCAGCGTCGCCAGCACATCAAATTCGCCGTCGCGAAAACCAAAGGGCGCCAGCGCCTCAGCGCGCTTTTTCGCCAGAAGCTTCATCAGGCGCAGCATGCGGCCAAAAATCGCCATGGAAGAGGCGTCCAGCTCCGGCATGGCGCTGGCCCATTGCGCAACGACAAAATCTACGTGGTCAGTCATGTCAATTCTCATCAGTTCACGGCGGGCAATGTGTCGCTTTGTGCGCACCCGCTATCGTTCTTCCGCAAAGTATCTTAACGTTAAGATACTTTGGTGTATGGAGACAGAATGTGAATCGTACCTTACCTGCTATTGGCTTGTTTGCTTTACTGGTTTTTGTAGTGGCGTTGAATTTGCGTCCGGTGATGGCGGCCATCGGACCGCTGTTCCTGCAACTGCAGCACGATGCAGATCTCAGTGCCACGCAGCTGAGCCTGCTGACGACGCTGCCGGTCATTATGATGGGGCTGGCGGCGCTGGCCGGACCGCTGCTGCTGCGCAGGCTGGGTGAAGCGCGCGGCATTACCGCTGGCCTGATAGTACTGGTGTTCGCGGGTGGCGCGCGTGGCGTCGATCACAGCGCCGCCATGCTAACCGCCAGCGCGCTGCTGGCCGGCTGCGGCATCGGGCTGATCCAGGTGCTGATGCCCGCGCTCATTAAACGTCACTTCGCCTCGCGTGCCGGTACGCTAATGGCACTGTTCACCACCGGTATTATGGCCGGAGCCGCAGTGGCCGCTGCCAGCGCCGCGCCGCTCGCCAGCCATGCCGGACTGACGATCGCCCTGATGCTGCCGTCGCTACCGGCGCTGATCGCATTGATTCTGTGGCTGCGCCTGCAGCCTGTGACCACGAGAGTAAACACGCCACCGGCCGGCGGCGTACACCGCACGCCGCGCGCCTGGCTGTTGATGCTGTTTTTTGGCATCGGCACCGGTGCTTACACGCTGGTGCTGGCGTGGCTGCCGCCATTTTACATGCAACACGGCTGGCTGCCGGCGCAGAGCGGCTACGTGCTGGGCGCATTAACCCTGACCGAAGTCGCCGCCGGATTTATGCTCTCCGCGCTGATTCATCGCTGCCGCGATCGCCGCTGGCCGCTGCTGCTGGTGCTGGCTTCCCTCCTGCTGGGGCTGATCGCACTGCTCTGGCTGGGCGGCGAACGCGCCTGGTTGCCGACGCTGCTGCTGGGATTGGGGATCGGTGCGCTGTTTCCGCTATCGCTGATTGTCACGCTTGATCATGCCCGTACGCCGGAAGAAGCCACTGCGCTGCTGTCGTTTGTGCAGGGCGGCGGCTATATGCTGGCCGCGCTGATGCCGCTGATAGCCGGCATCGTGCGCGACCGCGCGGCATCGCTCGACAGCGCGTGGCAGATCATGGCGGCGGGCGTGCTGCTACTGATGCTGATGGCGCTGCGACTCAAACCCCAGCGATAACGGCAGGAAACCATTGTCAGGCGGGGTGCGCTGTTTTATAAACCGTGCAGAGTGAGAGGATCGATAAATCAGGAGCAATGATGTCCCCGCAGGTCGGTGTTGGCGTATTAATTTTCCGCGATGGCAAGCTGTTGCTCGGCCAGCGTAAAGGCAGCCACGGTGCCGGTGACTGGTCGGCGCCGGGCGGCCATCTGGAGTTTGGTGAATCACCGGAAGCCTGTGCGCGGCGGGAAGTGCTGGAGGAGACCGGTCTACAGCTGCACAGCGTACACAACGGCGCCTTCGTCAGCGATGTGTTTCCGGCGGTCAACCGGCACTATATTACGCTGTTGATGGTAGCGCCGGACGCCAGCGGCGAGCCGCAGTTACGGGAACCGGATAAGTGCGCAGGCTGGCACTGGTTCGCGCCTGAGGCGCTGCCTGAACCGTTGTTTGCCCCGCTGCAAAGCTGGCTGGCGCGCGACGGTCTGGCAGCACTGCAGGCGCTGGCCCAGCGCAAAGATCGCTAACCGTATTGCTTCATCGAGGCTTCGGCATCTTCTCCGGCCGGGATGCGCATCGGTGTGGCGGGATCGGTCGCGGCACGCCACACGGCAGCGGCAACGTCCTGTGCTTTAGTGGTTGGCTGGGGCTGCTGCATGCCGGCGATGATGCCATCAAACATCGGCTGGTAAGGCTCGAGCAAGGTGTTTTCCATGCGCGGCCGGGCATTTTTGCCAAAGTCGGTGGTGGGAGCCATCCCGGGTAATACCAGTTTCACCTGAACATTAAAGGGCTGCAGTTCCAGCGCCAGCGACTCGGTAAAGGCGTTGACGGCCGCTTTGCTGCCGGTATAAACCGCCAGCATCGGCAGAGATTTCAGCGTCACCGTCGAGGTCACATTGATCACCATGCCACTGTTTTTAGCGCGAAACTGCGGGATGACCGCCTGCGTCATGGCGATGGTGCCCAGCGTGTTGGTTTCGAACACCTCCCGCACTGAGGACATCGGCGCGCCTTCCAGCGAGGTTAATAATCCGATGCCGGCATTGTTGACCAGCACATCAATCTCTCCTGCTTCAGCCAGCGTTTGCCTGATGCTGGTGGCATCGGTGACATCCAGTGGCAACAGGCGCAGATGGGCGGATTCAGGAAACAGTTCGGCGCGCGGGGTGCGCATGGTGGCGATGACTTTCCAGCCGCGCTCCAGAAACCAGAGCGCGGTAGCATGACCAAAACCAGAAGAGCAGCCGGTGATTAAAATGGTTTTCATGGTTCACTCCTGCATTGCGTTGGGTAAGAGCTCACTATAGAGTGCCACTACCGGACTCACTACAACGTACAGTCCTGGTTTCATTTGCAGGAGTCCATTATGATCGATCCGCTCGCCGAAATGGTGTCACTGTTACAGCCCGGGGCGGCTTATTCCAAACGCGCGCGTGCCAATGGATTATGGCGTGTGCAGCGCAGTGAGACCGGCCAGCCGTTTTACTGCGTGGTGCTGGAGGGGCGCACCCGACTGGAAATGAAAGGTCATCCTCCGGTTGCGCTTGAGCCGGGGGATTTTGTCCTGATTCCGGCCGCGTGGGAGTTTTGCATGACCAGCGAGCAGCCACCGGCCGCAGATGCGCCTGATTCGATGCCGGAGATGCTTGCGCCGGGCGAAGTGTGGCTTGGCGATCGGCAGCAGCCAGCCGAGGTTCAGACGCTGATTGGTTATTGCCAGTTTGCCGCACCTGACGCGGGATTGATTGTCTCGTTACTGCCACAGTTTATTCATGTGCGTGGCGTATCGCGCCTGACCACGCTGGTGCAGCTGGTCAGGGATGAGTGTCGTGCACAGCGTCCGGCACGGCAGATCGTGCTGGAACGTTTGCTGGAATTACTGCTGATCGAGGCGCTGCGCGCAATGCCCGCGGCGAATGCATCGCCTGGCGTGATGCGGGGACTGGCCGATGAGCGGCTGGCCGGGGCGATTCGCGCCATCCACGCCAGGCCAGCCCATGGCTGGACGGTGCCCCAGCTGGCGAAACACGCGGCGCTATCGCGCTCGGCGTTTTTCGTGCGTTTTCGCGATGCAGTGGGCATGGCGCCGATGGCATATCTGCTGACGTGGCGCATGGCGCTGGCGAAAAATCTGCTGCGCAGCAGCCGCCTGTCAGTAGCCGACGTGGCTGAACGGGTGGGTTACCGCTCTGCCAGCGCCTTCAGCATCGCTTTCACCCGCTTCACCGGCCAGACGCCGACCGGCTTCGCTGGCGCGGAACGGCGCAGCGGCACCGCAGAAGCTGAGCCAGCAATCGCCCAGGTAAGTTAATCACGCCCGCAGTGGCCGCCAGCGTAAAACGGGCCGCCATAAAGCGTGCAATGCCGTTCAGTTCAAAAATACCCTGTTAAAGCCGGTGCGCATCAATGCGCACCCTACAAAACCGTGCCGTTACCCGGCAGGGCCACCATTTATGGTGAGCCAAAACACATTATAAAACCGTGCAATTAACCCGTAGGGTCGCCATTTATGGTGACCCAAAACATATTATAAAACTGCGCAGTTACCTTGTAGGGTCGCCATTTATGGCGACCAGGGAATACTTGCCTGCGCCACAGACGACCATACAAGACAGCCATAACGCTACAATAGCGTTAAGCCGTTTTCACCGGTCAGCCAATCACCGGCTTAGCGTTTCGCCACCTGCTCGCCATCCGGGTTTTTGCCATGCCCGGCAGCAGCCAGCTCGGTATTAAAGTGGGAGACCAGCACCGAAAAAGTTTCCTCTGCTTTCATGCGGTACAGCTGTTCGGACGGATGAATACAATCGGGTGACATCAGCGACTGCCAGTCTTTCATCTGCAGGATGCGCTGATACTGACGCGCCAGCGGCACCGACTCCGCTTTAGCCAGCGCGTCCAGTTTGGTGACGTAAGGTGCAACGTGCCATTTCTCCGCGCGGCCACAAATCGGGTGCGGCTCCTGTAATATCACCTGCTTACCCTCTTCACGGGCAATAGTGATCAGCTGTGTCATCACCTGGGTATATTTATCCGGGCTAACCTGGTAATCCTTTTCTATATCGCGGAAATGGAAATGGCGTGCATCGTTGGTGGCAAAATTCAGCAAAATGATTTTTGCCGGCGATTTCTTCATCTCTTCGCGCCAGCTTTTATTATTCTTGTAGAAATATTTGCCATTTAACAGGTCCATGGCCTGCGATGAGGACGCACCTTTATTCACTACGCGGATGCCATCGCCGTACTTCTCCTGTAACCACTGGTTAATCAGAGCAATCTCATTGTCTTTAATATAGATTGCGCGCAATTTGCCATTTTCCTTTATCGCCATGGCACCGCGCGTACTGGAACCGCCATAGGCTTCAATAATAAAGTTATTATCGGGCTTGCCGCTTTCGGCGAATGCGGTATTGCACAGACAGGCTGTGGTAATCAGCAAAGTGACGATGCCAGATAGCGCTCGTTGCATAACAAATTTCCGCCTTTTGATACTCAAGGTTACATGGAGAATCGGTTGTTTACCGTAAGCGAATTACCTTAACAGGGGAGATTGCGGGTCAACAATCCGAAAGCACGGTTGCGAGGTGAAAATTAGGTCAACTCTGAGACAAAAGCTGCTCGCCGAATAAAAGTTATTTAAATACAGTCACATAAAATCAAACCTTGTCCAGCATTCACTCTTCAGCCAGAAAATCCCGCATTGACGCCTGCTTAAAACATCACGGTTGCTTCAGGACATAACGCGGTTTGATTAGCGAATTTTCGCACTACGAGTCGAACCGTTAATCCACAACCTGATGTAAAAGAGTGGGTTTTCGCTGTTTTTCCGGCAGTTAGCTGCTAATAAGCACTGCCTGACGATAACTTTTACCATCAGAACATTCTGGCTTAAGCTTTATAGCCATTGCACAGTGACATTCTTTACACTATGGCGAAATTCCGAAACGTTTCTAAACATAATGTATACAGATTAATCCGGTGTTAGCATTCTGACTGAATCATTATGATTGCGTTACAACTCATTTCAGGATGTGCAATGTGAAAACAGAATCCTTTTTATCCAGCCGCAATATTGGCCTGGATCTGCTGCGTGCCGGCCTAATTCTGGAAGGGGTGTTATTACACGCCTCACGGAGTTTACCGGGTGAGAATGGCTGGTATTATGTCGCGCAGCGCGATCCCTCGGAAATATTCACGGCACTGCTGAGCATGGTGCACACCTTCAGGATGGAAGTGTTCTTCTTTCTTTCGGGCATGTTCTCCGCGCTGATTATTTTGCGCAAAGGGCAGAAATTCTTTACGGATAATCGCCGTAAGCGCGTCCTGATTCCGCTGATATCAGCCTATCTGTTTATTCCGCCGCTGATGTATTTTATCGCGGGACAGATGAATAACACCCCGCTGAGTCTCGAAGGCTGGCTAAACAGCTATACCATGATGCACCACCTGTGGTTCCTCGTGTCGCTGTCGGTGATGTCGCTGCTGGTACCTGGCGCGTTCTATCAGTGGAGCGCCCGTCAGCTGGGCAAAATGTCGTTGCCAATGCTGATCGCCACGCTGGTGGTTCTCGGTAACGCCTGCTTCGTGCTGAAGTTTCTGGTGAAAGGGCGCGGTGAATTTGTCGAGCTCATCCCGGTGACCGCACGTTTCCTCGTCTACTATACCGCTGGTTTTGCGTTATACGTCAACCGCGAGAAAATTGCCCGGTACGCCAACAGTAAACTGATGAATGGCTGGCTGGTGGCCGCGCTGGTGCTGGCGGTGTGGGCCGCCTGCTATGTTGTCGCGCATAACCATATCACCGGGGTAATGAAATATGTGCCGGTGATGCTGGGAAGCGTGCTGTCGGTGATGCTGTCCTACTGGCTGGTATTTAGCTTCGAACGCATCAACGTGAAAGAGAGTCGCATTCTGACGGCGATTGTGGATTCCGCGCTGATCATCTATTTGCTGCACTATCCGGTGGTGATCATTTTCTCATGGCTGCTGGATGTCTGGTTACCGGATAACCTGTCAGTCCTGTATGTCCTGATCGATTTTGCCCTCGGCATTGCGCTGAGCGCGGTGTGTTACGCCATCGTCAAACGTTCACGCTTCGCCTCGTTCATGTTTGGCCTCAAGCCGAAAGATAAAAAAGTGGCGGTGCCGGTCGAAGCGCGACTGTAATTGTCATCATGCCCGGCAGCCACTGGCGTGCCGGGTATTATTTCCCGCCATCTGATTTTTGCCATTTTCCGCATTTTTAGTTCCAGATAATTATCTCAGGCCGTTAGCGCAATTCCTAAAGCTTATCGCCGTCATCACAATTCCTTAAGTCAAACTGGACGTTTTAAGCTGATCGCGGTAATACTCATTTCAACGGATTTCCAGCCGTAAGCTATTACGACAATATATTTCGCTTCGCTATTTCCCCGCACTGCGCATTCGCTGTGCGGCATTTGTCTTTTCTCTGGTGAGGACAATAGTGTGTTTAAATTAAATCCTTTGTTGCTGAGCCTGCTTGCTGCGCAGGGCTTAATGCTGCCTGCCACACCGGTATCGGCGGTGGTATTAAAACCTTTCACTCCCGAGCGCAACGACGATAAAGTTGGCGCTTATTGCTTATGTAATGGTTCCACCCAGACGCTAAGCGGCGTGCCGCGCTTTGCCGCTGGAGAAAGTGGCATGAGCAGCGTCACGCTGGGTGAACTACAAAAGGTTGGGCGTATTATTAATGACAATTTAATCGGCGAGCCCCGCCTGCAACTCGGCGCACAAAATTACGCTATTGGTATTCCGGATGAAGAAACAGGCAGTTATCGTGTCTATCAGGTTTATAACAGTGCGGAAATGATTGCGCCGGCGGAAATTAATGGCGCTACGGTAGTGCCAGATTATTATGATGTGAACGATAAGCAATATATTGATGCGCGCGAGGCGACAGTCACTAATGGCCGGTTAAATATCAATATTGGTCAGCAAGGCGCAGCCGCTAACGCCAGCACCAATCGCTGGTCAATGGCGGCCAAACAGAGTCAGTTATTTGCCAGCAGTAATAACGGCCAGATTAACTGGGACAGTAATAACCGCATCCGCTTTACCGCCGCCACGCCGCCGTACGGTGGCGATCGGCTGGCATTTGATGCCGGAGGCGTGGTGACCTACGCCGGTCTGTTTGATGTCACGCTCAAGGATGGCAGCAGCAACGCGTACTACGTCAGTAATCTCAATGAATTGCGGAACTATAACGACTGGCTGATTGACCAGATTAGTGGCGGCAACCTGAGCCCGGAAAGTTATAACGCCGCGCTGAACCAGGCGTTCAGCCTGCGCGACGGTCGTGTGGTTTACCGCATGAGCACCGGTAATTACGATGATGAAGTGGCTGCCGCACTGGGCGATCAGGTGGTGCTGAGTGCCGATGGCGCGAAAGCCAGTGTGAAAATCAATCGCGGCAAAACGCTGGAAGTGGCCAACAGCGCCAGCGCCGTGATGCGCGCCAGCAACGGTGCAACGGCGATTATCGCCGGAAAACTGGCGACCAGTAACGCGCTCTCATCCGAAGCGGGCGCGCTGGAGCTGATCAGCGGCGCGCGCGGTATCAATAATGGTGTCATCAACAGCGGTTTTTTCAACGCCGCCAATGGACGGGGCGTGGCGGAGGATTCCCTCGGCTATGCGGGCACGGCGGTGTCAGCGATTTATGACAGTGAGTTCCGCAACAATGGCGTGCTCAATGTGCATATCGGTGATGCGCCGTGGGGCACCGCCGGCTTATTTCTCGGCAGCAGCAGCGCGGTCAACCACGGCAATATTAACATCGGCATTCACGATGTGGCGAACGGCTCCTCAGCAGCAGCGGTGAGTTTCAGCGGCGAGGGCAGCTTCGTCAACGCGCGCGATGGCACGATTTACCTCGGCCGCACACCGCAAAATCATAAGGGCGACGTCACGCAGGATGTCGCGGTCAGCCTCGGCGGTGGCATCAGCGCCATTTCCGGCCTGCTCGACTCGCGTGCCATCAATGATGGCCGTATTGTTATCGGCTCAAAAGTCGAGAACGCGGTTGGCATGCGCATCGAGGCCGGGCCCAACGCGGTGTCACTGAATAACGGTGTTATCGACGTCAACGGTATGGCGCAGGCGCTACCGCGCGAAAATATCGCCATGCTGGCGATGGATTCCGGCAGCGGCGGCCAGGTGGGCAACCGCGGTACCCTCAATCTGAATGGCTATAACAGCACCGGCCTGAAAGTGATCGCCACGGCGGGCAATCAGGCGCACGCCTTCTCCAGCGGCGCGATCAACGTGGCGGGTGACGCCGACCGCTTTGGCGGCACCAACAATACGGCGGTGTGGGTAACTGGCGAACCGGGCGGTCACGCCAGTGCCGATATCACCGGCCCAATCCGGCTCAGCGGCAAAGCGGGCATCGGGATTCGTGCTGAAGGCCAGGCAACGGTCAACGTTAGCGCCCGCGCCATTCCCACCTCCAGCGGCAGCGACAGCATGCTGGATAGCGGACAGATCAGTTTCTACCGTATCGGCCCGGATGCGCGCATTAATCTGCCGGCCAACGGCCGCTACAGCGCCTCCGTGTGGAACGGCACGATTTTTCGCGTCGAGCAGGGAGCGGATTTTGAAGGGCGCGGCCTGACTTTGTCGATGAACAGCCCGTTTGCGACCGGTGTGTACGGCAGCGGTGCCGGCACCGACATTGATACCCACGGCGCGACGCTGAACATCGCCAGCTTTGCCAGCGGGCTGACCATTACTGATGGCGCCCGCGCCACCATTGATGCCGCAACGCGTATTCACCTCAACGGGTCTGATGCCCGCGTCGCCATCGCTGACGGTAATCGCTATACGCTGCAGGGTAACGTTGTTAACCCTAATACGCAGTTCGACCCGAACACTTTACTGATCAATCAGGCGGCGATAGACGGCCGCGCCAATAACCAGCAGCCGTTTACCGTGATGAATCATGCGCGGCTGGTGAATCGCGGCGCGATCTCCCTGCGGGGTGAAGGCGTAACGGGTATCTACGCGCAGTATGGCGCAACGGTCGACAACCGCGGCGATATCAACATTTTACGTAACGGCCGGGCACTGTTCGCCGATGGCTATCCGGGCGCCGGCGACGGCAAAACCCTGACGGAGATTAACAATAGCGGCACGCTTAATCTCTACAGCGGTCAGAGCACCCAGCAAACCACCACCTTCGGTGCGGTCTCGTATCACCAGCTGGGGCGGATTAACCAGAACGGCACGATTAATCTGTACGGCGATAACGTGGTCGGCGCGAAAGCCTTTGCCGGCGGTCGTATTACGCTGGGCACGAACAGCCGCGTGGTGTTCCATGACGCACAGCAGATCGGCTATCAGGCTTTCGATCCCGGCTCACGCCTGATCGTCAACGGCAGCCCGATTGATGTCAGCAGTCGTAACTCGACGTTGTATGAAATCCGCAACGGCGCGTGGCTGTACAACCAGGGCTTTGGCAACGTCACGCTGAGCGGCAGGGACAGCACCGGCATCGTGGTCAGCGGGACGGATGCGCTGGTATCCAGCACCGATGTTTATCAGGTCACCGGTAAGGGTGCCACCGTGTTGCGCGCCAGCGATCGCGCGCAGGGGATCATTACCAGCCTAATCGCGCTGAACGGCAAAAACACCCTCGGCGCGCAGGCGACAGGCGATGGCACCGAGGTCTACGCCGCCTCGCTCATCACCGGCACCGGGCACAACGCCACGGCGTTTGATGTCAGCGGCGACGCGCGCCTGTTTAATCAGCAGCAGGGCGTAGTGGATTTGCGTGGCCGCAACAGTACCGGGGCCCGGGTGCACGATGGCGGTAACTTTATCAACCGAGGCACGGTTAGCGTCGCCAACGGCACCGGCGTGGATGTCAGCAGCGGTTATGGCCAGTATGTCCCGCTCGACAGTACCTTACGTGTGAATGACGGCACCGCCGCGCTGCGCGTGGGCTCCGGCGGCGCGATGAAAATTTACGGCGACGGGCAGGGGGCCAGCACGCTGGCGGCTTACGGCAAAGCCGATGGTTTGCTGCTCGACAGCGGTGCGCAGCGCTTTGAAGCCAACGACATCATCATCGGCGCTTACGGCAGCGGCACTGCGCTGAACAATCGCGCCGGCATCAGTGATATTTCGCTGAGTAATGTGCGCTTCAAGGCCAATGGTGGCACCGGCATTCGCTCTGCCACCTCGTTCGATCCGGCGGGCAGCGCGCAGATTCACGTCGGCGCAGGCGGTACCGGCTATCGTTTTGAAAACGCAGATGGATCGACCACGGGCAACGATTTAGTGATTGGGCGCGACTACCGCATTGAAGTCAACGGCAGCGGCACCGGCGTGCGTGCCAACACCCGTGGACGGGTGATTGCTCAGGGCCTGATTGATATCCGCGATGCCGATGGCGGTTCGGCGATTGTCACCCGCAGCGCCAGCCAGGTGATCAACCAGGGCACCATCCGCTCACAAAGCCGCGTCGCACCGCTCATTGATTTGCGCGGCGGCGAGACGGTGTTTATCAACCAGGGCACGCTGGATGCGCCGTACGCCGATCAGGTGGTAGTGGCGGGCGGCGCGACCCGTGATGTGGTGGCACTGCTGGCGGGCAAAGTCACGGGCGAAGTGAACACCGGCAACGGCAGCGATACGCTGCTGGTTACGGGCGGCACGCTGGATGGCGGCCTGAGTATGGGTGACGGCAGCGCGAATCAGGCGACGGTGCAGGCTATCAGCCTGAACCAGACCCGTCATATCACCAGCGGCGGCGCGGATAGCACGCTGAACCTCAGCCAGCTCAATGCGCGCGGCGGTTCGTTCCGGCAGGACGACCTCACCAAAGGCACCAACCTCGGCGCGGGCTGGAGCACGCTGAACTTCATCGATACGCAGTGGACGCTGAGCGACAACATTAAACTGGCGCACAGCACCATTAATATCGATGCCGGGTCCACGCTGTTCGCCGGCGATGGCGTTAACGCGCGGCTGCAGGGGGCCAGCAATGATTCGCTGGTAGTGAATAATGCAGGCACGCTCGACCTGACCAACGGTGGCAATTTGGCGGCAAATACCCTGACCATCGAAGGTAGTCTGGCCTCCGCGCAGGGCCGCCTGAAACTCAATTCGACAGCCACCCACAGCGACGTGCTGCTTGTTAACGGTAACGCCAGCGGCACGACCTGGGTGGATGACCGCCTGCAGGGCGGCGGGCTGCTGGACACTAATCGTGACAACGTTATTGCCGCTAGCGAAGGCGTTTCGCTGGCGCAGGTGACCGGCAGCGCCAGCGCCGACAGCTTCAGGCTGAGCAATGGCTATGTGGCAGCCGGGCCGTGGCAGTATGGTCTGTACAGTTTTGCACGGGGCAGTAGCGCGGGCGGCAACGTATGGGACTATCGTCTGGCAAACAATTTCATCTGCAGCGATGGCTCGCTGTGCCAGCCGCAGGCGGGCAGTGCGGTGAAGGCGGTACGTCCGGCGGTTACGCCGCAGGTGCCGTCCTGGATCTCCGCACCGGTCGGGCTGGCGTACTACTCGCTGGCAGTCACTGACGATCTGCATAAGCGTCTCGGCGAATTGCGCCAGCAGCCGGCAGACAACGCAGAGATGTTTATCCGCTACCTCGGTTCGGATTTGCAGTATCGAAGCAATCGCGGCCTGGACGCCTGGGGTTATGACTTCGACCTCAACTACAGCGCCGTACAGCTCGGCGGCAATTTGCTGCGCGCCGATGGCGCTGAAGATAGCGTACGTGGCGGCGTCGCCTATACGCGCGGCAACACGCGCATTCGCCCGCATGCCGCTGACGGGTACAGCTCCACCAGCTTTGATAGCGATACGTTGTCACTTTATGGCACCTGGCTGCGCAGCAGTGGCTGGTATGTAGATGGTTCGCTGAGCTGGAGCGGCTACCGTGGCGAAACCGACATTGCGCGGCAGAAAGCGGTCGCCAAACCCAAAGGGCACGGCTGGACGGCGTCAGTCGAGTCTGGCTATCCACTGATGCTGGCGGGTGATGTGCGCCTGGAACCGCAGGCACAGGTTAGCTGGCTGCGTATGAACATGGACAGTTTTACCGATGATGACGGCGCGCGCGTCTCTTATAACGATTACGATCAAACCATTGGCCGGCTCGGCGCACGCGTGGCGCGCAGCTGGCAGGACAGCAGTCAGAACCAGTACACGCCGTATCTGCGCGCTAACTATTATCGCGGCTGGGGCGGTACGGCGCAGGTCAGGGTCGGCGCCAGCGCCAGCGACCTGAGCCAGAGCTTCAGCAGCGGCAAATTTGGCCAGATGTGGGACGTCGGCCTCGGCGGCACGGCGACGCTGATCAACAACGTGGCGCTGTATGCCGAGGCGGATTACCGCGAAGAGATTGCCGGCAATGGCGTCAAAGGCTGGCGCTACAATGCCGGGGTGCGCTGGTCGTTTTGATCGCTTAAACGTGCAATTACAGGCGGCGCTGTGATGCGGCGTCGAACAGCATCGCACGTTCGCTGTCCAGCGTGACCGGTAAAATATCACCGGCGCGCGCGCCGGAACGCTGGGTGGTAAACAGCATCAGCGGGTGGCCAAACAGCGAACCGTGAATCAGTTCGGACAGGCCGGTCGGCTCCACCAGCGACACTTCAAGAGGCAGCGCATGCTGCTCACCCGGCTGCGCCAGACTGATGTTTTCCGGCCGGATGCCGTAAATGACGTCACGGCCAGCGGCCTGTGCTGCCCAGTGCGTATTCAGGGGCAACTGAGCGCTGTCGCTGATACGCACGCCGCTGGGGGTCATCACGCCGTTGATAAAATTCATCGACGGTGAACCGATAAAACTGGCGACAAACTTATTGGCCGGTGTGTCGTACAGCTCCAGCGGTGTGCCCACCTGCTGAATGACGCCGTGATTGAGCACCACGATGCGGTCCGCCAGCGTCATGGCCTCAACCTGATCGTGGGTAACATAAACGATGGTGTTGTTCATTTGCTGATGCAGTTTTTTGATCTCCACGCGCATCTGGCCGCGCAGTTGCGCATCGAGGTTGGAAAGCGGCTCATCAAACAGAAACACCTGCGGCTGACGCACAATGGCGCGGCCCATCGCCACGCGCTGCCGTTGTCCACCCGACAGCTCTTTTGGCCGGCGATCAAGCAGATGTGTCAGGCTGAGAATCTCCGCCGCTCGCCGGACTTTCTCCTCAATCTCATCACGCGGTCGTTTCTGAATTTCAAGGCTGAAGCCCATGTTGCGCGCGACCGTCAGATGCGGATAGAGCGCATAGCTCTGGAACACCATCGAAATATCGCGGTCTTTCGGCGCCACCTCGTTCATCAGCTGACTGCCGATATGAATATTGCCGCCCGTTGCCAACTCCAGACCGGCAATGGTGCGCAGCAGGGTGGATTTACCGCAGCCGGACGGGCCGACCAGCACCACGAACTCACCATCTTTAATGGTCAGATTGATGTCGCGCAGAACCTCAACGTTGCCGTAGCGCTTTTCAATTTGTGCCAGCGTAATTTCAGCCATTATTTACCCCTTAACCGCACCGGCGGTGAGTCCCTGAACCAGGTAGCGTTGAATGAAAGCGAAGAACAGACAGGCTGGAATTAACGCCAGCACGGCGGCAGCCATCATTTCGCCCCACGAAACGGCGAATTTGGAGACGAAACTGAGCAGCCCGACCGGAAAGGTCATGACTTCGTTTTTGTTGATCAGCATCAGTGAGAACAGCAACTCACTCCACGCGGCGGTGAAAACGAAGCCGAGCGTCGCCGCCATGCCGGGCAGCGTCAGCGGCATCAGCACGCGGTACAGCGCCTGAAAGCGGGTGCAGCCTTCCAGCATGGCGGACTCTTCGAGATCTTTCGGGATGGCATCAAAAAATGACTGCATCAGGAAGGTGGCGAACGGGACATTAAAGGCGCTGTAAATCAGAATCAGCCCCAGCAGACTATTCGTCAGTCCCAGCGGGGCCATCACCCGGTAAATCGGCGCAATGATCATCACCAGCGGAAACATCTGGGTAAACAGCAGCAGGGCCGCCATCACCATCTTGCCGCGAAACTGAAAGCGGGAAAAGGCATAGCCGGCAGCCGCGGCAATCAAGGTGGTGAGCGCGGCAGTGCTGCAGGAGACAATGAGACTGTTCATAAAAAACGTGGGGAAATCACTGTCGGTCAATACCTTCGCAAAATGGCTCAGGGTGAAACCGCCAGGTAACAGCGTCACACCCTGACTGAACAGTAACCTGTCCGGCGTGACGGCAATTTTAATGATCCAGTACAACGGAAACAGCGCAAACAGCAAATAGGCGGCGATGCTGAGACGATGACCGATCAACGGTAACAGGCGCATGCAGACTCCTTACTTAAGTAACTGATGGCGGATGCGCAGCAATACCAGCGCATAGCAGGTCATCAGCAGTAACAGACACACCGCCATCGCCGAGGCATAACCAAAATCCAGTTTGCGATAAGCGGTGGTGAAGATGTAACTGGAAAGAATCGAGGTTGAACCGGCCGGACCGCCGTCGGTCATCACCACGATTAAATCGGCAAAGTTAGCGATCCAGATGGTACGCAGCATCACGGTAATGGCGATCATCGGGGCGAGAAACGGCAGGGTGACTCGGCGAAACTGCTGCCAGCCGCTGGCACCGTCAATGGCTGCTGCTTCATACAAATCTTTGGGAATCGACTGCAGTGCCGCCAGTAAAGTGATGGCAAAAAACGGGATGCCGAACCAGACGTTAGCAATCACCGGCCCCCACATCGCCAGTTGCGGATCGGAAAGAATATTGTAGGGTTCACTGAGAATGCCCACGTCGCTGAGCCACTGTGGCAGCGGACCCACAACCGGGTTGAGCAGCCAGGACCAGGTCAGGCCGGAAAGAAACGCCGGCACCGCCCACGGTAAGAACACCAGCGCCTGCACCCAGCGGCGAAAGCGAAACTCGCGGTTAAGCAGCAGCGCCAGCGCGAGGCCGAAAAAGAACTGCAGCAGCAGTGAACTCAGCGTCCAGTTAAGGGTATGGCCGAGCGCGCGAAAGAAGCGGCGATCGTCGAGCATCTGCGCAAAGTTCGCCCAGCCAACCCAGCCGCTCTCCAGCGGATTGAGCAGGTTCATGCTCTGAAAAGCGTAAGAAATGCCGATCGCCATCGGCACGAAGATGAACAGGGCGATCAGCAACAGGCCCGGTGACAGATACCACCATGGCTCCGCAAGCCGGGTCCAGCGCCAGCGGCGGCGCGCCGGGCTGGCAGGAAGAGAGATTTCAGGCGTCATTTCAGGGCTCCGGTTTACGCGGGATTACTGGCTGGCGAGCCAGGCTTTTTGCTCTTTACTCAGATAGCTGGCCCAGTCCTGCACCATATCTTTGGTGTCGTTTTCGCCCAGTAACGTCTCCTGGCTGCTCTCTTTCACGATCACTGAATTGAAATAGCCCCAGCCTTTGAGATGGGTCGGCATGGTGAGCGGCACATAATTTGGATCGTTCAGCTCCTTAAACCAGCCGGCAAACTGCGGCGTCTGATAGAACGGGTCCTGTTCCGCACCTTTATAGATGGGTAGCGTGCCGACAAACTTCGCCCACGCCAGGTTGTTGGTTTTATTACTGAGGAAGGTAATCAGCGGCCAGGCGACATCGTTTTGTTTACCCTGTTTGAACATCGCCCAGCCGGTATAGCCGATGGTCGGGAAGGCTTTACCGGACGGTCCGACCGGCATGGGCGCCACAGCAAAATCCTCAGCCGCCATGCTATTTTTAATCGCGATCAGCGCGTCCGGATCCTGATCGAGCATCGCGCATTTGCCGGAATAGAAGCCCGAGACAATCTCGTTAAAGCCCCAGTTCACGCTGTCTTTTGGCGCGCCGCCTTGCTGATACAAATCGACCAGCAGTTGTGCCCCCTTTATCGCTCCCGGCTGGGTTAAGGTACTGTTGCCGTCTTTATCAAAGAAGGCAGGCGAACCGTTCATCGCCGCCATAAACATCATCCACGCATTGGTTCCCCCGACACCGCCGCGCATGCAGTAGCCGCTGATACCGTTACCTGACTGACTAATACGCTTCGCGTCGCGGGCAAACTCGTCCATGGTTTTCGGCGGCTCACTCAGTCCTGCCTGCTTAAACAGCTTTTTATTCCAGAACAGCGCCCGCAGGTAAAAACCGTACGGTACCATGGTGGCTTTGCCGTTCGCGGCCCGCGCCATTGCCAGCGTTTTATCCGTCAGCTGGGCGCTTTCAGGCCAGCTTTTCAGGCGGGGTTCCAGATCTTCCAGCATATTGTTGCTGGCGTATAAGCCTTGCCAGGTATCGGGCATCTCCACCAAATCCGGAACCTGTCCGCTCTGTAACATGGTGCCCAGTTTTTCAAATGCCTGACCCCACGGCAGTGAAATCAGCTCAATCTCGGTACCGGGATGCTGCGTCTTATATTCGTCGAGCATTTTTTGCAGAAGCGCGGTACGTGGCGGGCTGGTAATAACTTCCACCACGGTGAGTTTGGCGGCGAGGCTGCAAAAGGCGCTGCCTAAACCCACGGCGAGTACCAGGGCTTTCAGGGCGAAACGTGTTGTCATGGCTGGTTCTCCGGAGCGTGATTAATGGTGAGTGGCGGCAGCAAGTGCCTGATTCAGATCGGTCCAAAGATCGTCGGTCTCTTCGAGGCCAACAGAGATACGGATCAGGCGCGGCGAGACACCAAAATCCTGGGCTGAATTAAATTCACTGGCCTGATTAATGACCGAAATCGCCGGCATGACCAGGCTCTCGAAACCTCCCCAGCTGACGCCCATGTGGAACAGTTGCAGGGCGTTGCAGAATTGCGGTATGTCGACCTGTTCGGTCACGGCAAAGGAAAACAGCCCGCTGTAACCGCGCAGCGTGGACCATGCAGGGGGATTGAGCCCGGGATGGCAAACCGCGCTGACCTGCGGATGGTCACGCAGCTTTTCCGCCAGCTGCAGGGCGCTGTGCTGATGCTGCTTCATACGCAGCGGCAGCGTGCGCAGGCCACGCATCAGCAAAGAGGCTTCGTTCGCAGACAGTTTGCCGCCCAGGAACGGACTAATGTGACGGGCAATGTTGTTGATGTGCTGGTGGCTGGCAATCACCAGGCCGGCCACCACATCGCTGTGGCCGCTGATGTACTTCGAGGCGGAGTGCACCACGATGTCGATACCACACAGCAGCGGCTGCTGGAAAATGGGCGAAGCCCAGCTGTTATCAATCAACGTGACGACGCCCGCATCACGCGCCAGCGTGGCCAGCTGCCGCAGGTTCTGTTCACTCATCACCCAGCTGGAGGGACTTTCCAGATAGAGCAGGCTGGCACCGGGCAGCGCGGCGGCCATCGCCGCTTCATCGTCGCCATCAACAAACTGCGTCGTGATGCCGAAACGCTGACAAAAGCCGCGCAAAAAGCGGTAAGTATCGGGATAGACATGATTAACGCAGACCACTTTCGCGCCTGGCTGAACCACACTCAAAATCGCGTTGCTGATGGCGGCCATGCCGCTGGCAAAGGCGAGGCAGGCGTCACCGCCTTCCAGCGCGGCAACTTTATCCTGTAGCGCTTTGACCGTCGGATTATCAACGCGGGAATAGAGCGGCTGGTCGCTCTCACCGCGAAAGCGGGCGATCATGCTGTCGTAATCGCTGAAGGTAAACAGCGAGGACTGATAAATCGGTGGCGTTACGGCGCCCTGTTCGTGGCGCTGGTCGTGGGTCAGCAGTGTCTGTTGCGCAGTAGGTTTAGCGTTTGGCATGGATCACGTCCTTCATGTCGCGTTCGGTGATATCAAGAATCTGGTGGCAAAGGGCGCGCGCGGCCTGGCTGTCGCGGGCGCGGATGGCGTTAAACAGTTCACGGTGCAGGGGAAACGAGTCTGAAAACAGCGCCTGCTCCGGCGGGGATTCGAAAAAGGCGTGCAGCGTGTCGTAGACGCCGTTAAGCATCTGCAACAGCAGCGGATTACCGGCGGCGCGGTAGATGCTGGTGTGGAAAGCCCAATCCTCCGGCCCGGCGGAACCGATAGCCAGGTGCACACGCTCCATCTCTTCCAGCCGCCGTTCGATTTCCAGCAGGTCGTCGGCGCTGGCGCGCTGCGCGGCCAGCACGCAGGATTCGGACTCAATGATGCGGCGCACTTCCAGCGCATGAAGCATGTTGGCGGAGTCGTTTTTAAAGCGCAGAGAGAGAAAGCTGTCATGCAGACCGACTTCCGCCTGCAGAAAAGTGCCGCTGCCTTTTTTGCGCACAATGATACCGAGTGCTTCCCAGCGCTTGAGCGCCTCGCGCACCGTATTACGGCTGACGCCCAGTTTCTCCGCCAGCTCGCGCTCCGGCGGCAGGCGACTGCCCGGCTGCGCGCCGGCATGCGCCATGTAGCGCGTGAGCGCATCAAGAATCAGCGTATCGCTGCGCGTCGGAATGATGGGATGGAGTTCAGCCGGGTCATGCATCGCTATGCCTTAATTGGTCCAACATCTCTACCAAAGACATAGCAACCCGCATGCCAGAATCATGAAGCTTTGATTCAGCAGGAGATTTGATGCCGTAATAAGCGCAGATTATGAGATCTGCTGGTGCAAAACCCGCCAGAGTGCACCGTGGTGTGGCGGTGCGGTGGTCGTTTTTTGATTAACCGGGGTGTGAATTCAGCAGATGCAGTGGCACAGCGGCAACGCTCAGCCAGCAAAACCGTTAGCGATGACGTTAAGGTATAAAAAGAGCGTTGTGACAGGTTAAATGGGCAGCCTTCATTGCGTGCCCATCTCTTAAAACCGCGATCAGCGGCTAAACGGCATCGATCAGGCCGCCGTCGACGCGGATCACGCTGCCGGTAATGTAGCTGGCGGGCTCACTGGCGAGAAAAGCGGCGGTGGCGCCATATTCGTGTGGCGCGCCGTAGCGGCCCATCGGTATGCTGCGCCGGCTTTGGGCCGCGACGGCAGCGGCGGTGCTGTTTTCGCGTTGCGCCTTCAGCGCATCAAGCTGACTGACGCGCTCAGTATCAATGCGTCCCGGCACCAGGACGTTAACCGTTACACCATCCGCGGCTACCTCGCTTGCCAGCGTTTTCGACCAGCCCAGCAGGCTCATGCGCAGCGCATTGGACAGCGCCAGATTGGGGATAGGCGTGACCACGCCGGACGAGGTGGAAGTGATAATGCGTCCCCAGCCGCGCTGGCGCATGGCCGGCAGCACCTTGTCGCTCAGTTGAATCAGCGCGTCCACCATCACCGCAAACTGCTGTCGCCAGAGTTCACTGCCGGTACCCGCGGCTTTCGCGGGTGGCGGCCCACCTGAATTATTCACCAGAATATCCACCGCGCCCCAGCGCTGGCGAATCGCCTCCAGCACGCTGTCAAAGGTGTCGGGTGCCGCCAGATCCAGCTGGAACGCCTGCGCCTCACCGCCGTCAGCGATAATGCGCTCCACCGTTGCCTGCAACTTGCTGCTATTGCGCCCGGTGACCGCCACGCGCACGCCCTCCTGCGCCAGTGCCAGCGCTATCGCCTGACCCAGACCGCTGCCTGCACCACATACCAGCGCCACGCGCCCTTGTATTTGCAAATCCATCACTGCCTCCTGATTGTATTTTCAGGATCGTAATGTGCAAAAACAGTGCCGGTTATGCGCCCGGTTTACGCATCTGTACCTGATCGAAGGCGAATTGCAGATGCGTTTTCATCAATTCGGCCGCCTGCTGCGGTCGGTTTTCACGCAGCGCGTCGATAATGGCCACGTGCTCTTCGCACCACTCTTTCACCCGCCGTTTATTTTGGTAGCTGCCAAATTCCAGCAGGCGGCGCAGGCGGTTTTGCTGTTGAATCGCCTGCAGCACAAACAGATTGCCGCTGGCTTCGGCCAGCGATTCATGAAAAGCGGCATCCGTCTCGAAAATGTCGCGCGCCGGTACCTGCGTGAGGTCCGGATGGGTAATCAATCGCAGATGCTGTGCCCGCAGGCGCTTCAGCATGGCACGGTCCGCACGTAATTGCGGGCTGAGCAGGGCGGCTGGCTCAATCATCAGACGAAATCCATAACTGTTGCGCAGCGCGACTTCCGAGTTAAGCGTTTGCTGAAAACGCCAGCCATGTCCCGCATTGCGCGCGATTAACCCGTCTTCCGACAGCTTGACCAGCGTGCGTGTCAGAATGCCGCGATCAACGTCATAGCGCTGGCTGATTTCCGTCTGGGTGAACGATTCGGGCAGGGCACCGGCAATACGATCGCGTACCAGTAGCTCGTACAACGTCTGGTCGCTGCTCTGCGGGGGTTCAATGTCCAGCTGCTGTAACTCGTCTGCCCCTTTTAGCAGAAAAAATCCCTGATTGGGCCGCGCTTCCACTGCGCCCAGTCGGGTCAGTTCTTTAAGTCCTGCCCGCACCGGCGTGCGGGAAACGCCCAGCGCGTCTGCCAGAGGTTGTTCACGTAAGTGCTGACCTGGATCGAATCTTGCTTCATAGATCAGGTCAAGTAGCTGACGTGCAATACGACGGCTGCTGGCGGAGGAGTCAGGCTGCATAGAACGGGATTTCCTGAAATGTATTATTGTCAACTAAAGGTACAATAACATGTTGAGGAAAATGCTGCGATATAAAGCAATGCATGCACGCTAAGCGTGCAGAGTGCACCAGGAGAAGACGTTTTTTATCACCATGAATGTATTTTATGAATCATAAAAACCAATTTAAACGTTTACCAGGAGACACAGATGATCAGCAATTCATTTCGCTCTACCGGTCGGTTGCTGGCGCTTGCCACGCTGGCCCTGATGCCCATCATCAGCCAGGCGGCAAGCGATCGCGTTGCGCCAGGCAAACTGACCTACGGCACCGCAGCCACCTTTATGCCGTTCGAGTTTGTGAAAGACGGCAAGCTCACCGGTTTTGATATCGAGCTGATAACCGCGCTAAGTAAGACGCTCAATCTGCAACCCGCAGCCATGCCAATGGAGTTTAAAGGGCTGATCCCGGCACTGCAGGGCAAACGTCTCGACATCATTAACTCAGCGATGTACGTCAACCCGGCGCGTGCGGCGCAGGTGGATTTTGTTCCTTACCTCAAAATCGGCAGTCGCGTCGTGGTGCGTAAAGGCAATCCGGCCGGCATCACCGGGCGCGATCTGTCGCTGTGCGGCAAAAACGTGGCGGTCACGCTTGGCGGTATCGAAGAGAGCCAGGCGCGGGTGGATAACCAGAACTGCCTCGCCGCCAAAAAAGCCGCGATCAATGTCATGACGTTCCCGGCGGCAACGGACTCGGCAGTGGCTGTTGCGCAGGGGCGCGCCGATGCAGAGTTCCTCTCAACGCCCGGTACCGTTGCGTTGTTTAGCGAGAAGCCCGGCATGTTTGAAGCGGCAGGCGCTGAGTTTGAAGCCGATACCCACATCGCTTTTGCGGTCCGTAAAGGCGACAGCGCCACCAAAGCGCAACTGGAACAGGGACTGCAAAACCTGGTGAAAGACGGCACTTACAAGCAACTGATTGAGAAATGGAACTTCCCGGACTCCGTTGCCATTTTTTAAACCGCTGACCGGAGAAAGCTATGTCGATCGATTTAATGTGGCAGTACTTCCTCTCCCGCGAATTTCTGCAGGGCGCGTGGATGACGCTGCTGATTACTCTGTGCTCGCTGTTGTGCGGCGTAGTGCTGGGACTGGTGCTGGCGCTGCTACAGGAAGCGCCATTTCGTGCCGCGAAAGGGCTGGCGTTTTTTTATCTCTGGCTGTTTCGCGGTACGCCGGTGCTGTTCCAGATCATCTTTGTCTACAACGTGTTGCCTGGTTTCGGTCTGCGCTTCTCCGCGTTTACCTGTGCTGTGCTGGCGCTGTCGCTTAATGAGGGCGCCTACATGGCGGAGATATTACGTTCCGGCTTACAGGCGGTAAAAAGCGGCCAGCGCACCGCCGGTATGGCGCTGGGAATGACCCAGGCTCAGATCATGCGCAAGATTGTCTTGCCGCAGGCCGCGCGCATCGTGCTGCCACCGATGGGCAATCAGATGATCAGCATGCTGAAGTCCAGCGCGCTGGTGTCGGTGATTGCGGTGCAGGAGTTGTTGCTGGTGGCGAACCAGACCGCCAGCGCCAGCTTCCGCTATTTCGAGGCGCTTTGCGCGGCGGGGCTCTATTACCTGCTGCTGACCTCGCTGTTCATGCTGTTTCAGTCGTGGCTGGAGCGCACGCTCGACCCGAAACTGCGGCGTGGAAAATGGCAAAAGGCCCGGGCGCGCCACCGTCGGTTAACCAAAGCGGCGGATACCGCAGGAGATCTGTCATGAACGAGACAAAACCACCGCTGCTGGAGCTGATTGGCATCGACAAGAGCTTTGGCCGTCAGCCGGTATTGAAGAACTGTTCGCTCAGCGTTCAGCGTGGGGAAACGGTGGTGCTGATTGGGCCTTCCGGTTCCGGCAAATCTACGCTGCTGCGCTGCGTCAATCTGTTGTCACCCGCCGATAGCGGCGATGTGTTCTTCACCCGCCAGAATATCAGCCGGGGAGAAGTGCCGCCGCACCAGTTGCGCCAGCGTATTGGCATGGTGTTTCAGAACTACGAGCTGTTTTCCCATCTGACGGCGGCGGAAAACATCATGCTGGCACCAATGACGGTACTCGGCGTCAACCGCATCACGGCACGCAAACAGGCAGAAGCGCTGCTGGCGAAGGTGCGTATTCACGATCGGGCCGATCATTTCCCCGACGAATTGTCTGGCGGTCAGCAGCAGCGCGTGGCTATTGCCCGGGCGCTGGCGATGAAGCCGGAACTGATGCTGTACGACGAACCCACGTCAGCGCTCGATCCGGAGATGATCCGCGAAGTGCTTGATGTGATGGCGGAACTGAGCGCCGAAGGGATGACCAGCATGGTCGTCACCCATGAAATGGGGTTCGCGCGCCGTGCCGCCAGTCAGATTCTGTTCATGGAAGAGGGCGAAATCCTGGAGCGCGCCAGCGCCAGCGACTTCTTCAACCGCCAGGTTAGCGAACGCGCCCAGCGTTTTCTCGATCAAATCCTACATTAACAGCGGAGCCATAATGACTATTCACCCGGTCGACAGCGTGCGCATGAAGCGCGACCTCGCCACGCTGGTAGCCATCAATACAGAAAATCCTCCCGGTCAGGAGCGCGAAGCGGCAGAGTGCGTGGCAGGCTGGCTGCGCGAGGCCGGTTTTGACCTGTCGTTCAGTGAATATGCGGCAGGGCGCACCAACGTCATCGCGGTTCTGCACAACGGTGCCGGACCCTGCTTCGCCTTTAATACCCATCTGGATACAGTGCCTGCCGGCAGCGGCTGGTGTAGCGATCCCTTTACCCTTACCGAGCGCGAGGGACGCCTGTACGGTCGTGGTGCCTGCGATGCCAAAGGACCGCTAGTGGCGATGGTAGAAGCGCTGCGCCTGCTGGCCGCCAGTCGCCACCGCTGGTCCGGCACGCTGATGGGGGTGTTCACCGCCGATGAAGAGGTCGCCAGTGAAGGCGCGAAGTTTTATGTCCGGCAGGCACCGCCGGCCATCGATTTTGCGGTGATTGGCGAACCCACCGGCAACGCCACGTTTTCTGCCCATAAAGGCAGCCTGCGACCGCGCGTCAGGGTGAAGGGCGTAACGGCGCACTCGGGCACGCCAGAGCTGGGGGTAAATGCCATCTATCAGTCCGCCAGATTACTGGGCCTGATTGAGCAGTCGCATCAGCAGCAGGTGCGCTGTCGCTGCCACGCGCTGGTGGGCAATGCCAGCCTGACGGTGACGCGCATCCATGGGGGGCACGCTGATAACGTGGTGCCGGACAGCTGCGAGCTGCTCCTCGACCGCCGCATGGTGCCCGGTGAGGACGAGCAGGCGGTGAAGGCCGAACTGCAGCAGCTGCTTGACCACGCGAAAGCCACTGCTGGCGTGGAGGCGGACATCATCGCCTGGCAGGCCACCACGGGCGGGGCCACCGAGACCGACAGTAACGAAGCGATTGTGCAGCACAGCCTCGCCGCCTGTCGTCGCCACGGGCAGGCGGAACCGGGCCCGTTTGGTTTTCAGGGGGGATGCGATTTAGTGCATTTTCGTTCGCTCGGGGCGAAAGGCGTGGTGATCGGACCCGGCAGCCTGGCGGTGGCTCACAAGCCAGATGAGTTCGTGCCTGTTGAAGAATTTATTGCTGCCGCAGCCATCTACCTCGACGTGGCACTGGCGATGCTGCCGCAGGAGTCCGCAACGTGAAAGCAACGCTTTGGCGCGGTCAGCTGCGCTATGACGCAGTCACGCTGCACACCGCGTCCTCGGGCGCAATCAGCGCGCTGGATACGCTGTGGCTGCGGCTGGACGATGGCACGCGCTGCGGCACGGGCGAGGTGCGGCTCAACATTCAGTACCTGCACGGCTACAGCGCCGATCGGGTGCTGGAAAACATCACCCGCGCCCTGGCAGGCTGGAACTGGGCACTGGCGCCGCAGGCGATGCTGGAGCGTGTGCATGCGGATGGGGCGGGACTGCTGGCACCGGCGCGCATGCTGTTCGACATGGCGCTGCATGATTTACTGGCGCAGCAGGCCGACGTAAGCCTTGCGCACTGGCTCGGTGCCGCTGCGGCCAGCCCCGGCTACCCGACCAACCAGACGCTGTTCTGGGGCAGTGAAGCGCAAATGCTGACGCAGGCTGAACAGTACGTTGCACGTGGCTTTACCCAGCTCAAACTGCGTACCGGCGTGGCGGATGTGGCGACCGATCTGGCGCGGTTGCGCGCCCTGCGCGCCCGCTTTAGTGAGGCCATCACGCTGGCGATTGATGTCAACGGTCAGTGGTCACTGGCGCAGGCGCACGCCGCTTTTCCGGCGCTGCAGGCGCTGAATCTCAGCTACGTCGAACAGCCGCTGGCACCGGCTAACGATGCCGCACTGGCGCAACTGAGCGGTTATGGCGTGCCGATCATGCTGGACGAGAGCCTCAATAGCCCGGCAGCTATCGACCAACTGATAGCGGCGAATGGCGCGCTGTGGGGCCATCTCAAGCTGGTGAAGCTGGGCGGCATTGCGCCGACGCTTGCGGCTGCACGGCGCCTGCAGGCGGCCAGCATCCCTTTCATGATAGGTCAGATGAACGAAGGCCATGCGGCAACAGCGGCGGCGCTGCAGGTGTGTCGCGCCATGCAGCCGCGTTTCGCAGAGCTGTACGGTGCCGATGGCCTGATAAACGATGCGGTGAGCGGCCTGCATTATCAGCAGGGCACTGTATTCATCAATGATTTACCCGGCTTGGGCGTGCATTTTGATGCCGCGCGCGCCACTTTTCTCCAGGAGTCTGGTTATGCAACAGCTGAATAATGTTATCCAGGGAAGTGAATCCGCCTTTAGCGCACAGGAGTACGCACAACGCATCCAGCGCACCCGCGAACGTCTCAATGCGGCCGGCGTTGATGTGATGATTGTGACCGGACCAGAAAATATTTTCTGGTTAACCGGTCAGCAAACACCGGGCTATTACACCTTTCAGGCGCTGGTGCTGCCAACAGAAGGGGATCCGGTGTTTGTTATCCGCCAGCTCGAATACTTTAACTTTATCGCCAACACCTTTATCTCAGATGCCGCCATCTATCAGGATGGCGATAACCCGGTTGATTTTCTCGTTGCCCTGCTGCAGCAGCGCGGCTGGCTTAGTAAGCGTGTCGGGCTGGACAAACGCGGCTGGTTTTTGCCGGTAGCCGTGTATGAGGCGTTGCAAAGTCGCATCGGCAGCCTCGCCGATACTGCCGGGGTGATTGAGCCGCTGCGCGCAGTGAAGTCGCCGGCGGAAGTGGAAAAGATCGCTCAGGCGGCGCGCTATGTTGACGCCGGCATGCAGGCCGGTATGGCTGCAGTGCGCGCCGGGGCGGATGAAAATGCGCTGGTCGCGGCCATGATGGGAGCCGCCATTGCGACCGGATCCGAATATGTCGGGATGGAGCCGCTGGTTTCCAGTGGCCCACGCAGCGGTGTGCCTCACGGAACCTGGCGTCGTCGCGTGTTGCAGGATAATGAGCCGGTGTTTCTTGAGATGGCTGCCGCGCACGATCGCTATCACGCCGCGCTGATGCGCTCGGCATGGCTGGGGCGGCCCCCTGCTATTGCGCTGGAAATGGAGAAAGTGTGTCAGGAGGCGCTCCAGGCGGCACTGGATGCCATTCGGCCGGGCGCAACCTGTGCCGCACCGCACATAGCCTGCCAGCAGGTGATCGATCGCGCGGGCTTCACCGACAACTTTAAAAAACGCACCGGCTACTCTATCGGTGTCTCGTTCGCGCCGGACTGGGGCGAGGGCGGCATTCTCAGCCTGTACAGTGGCGTCAACACCGAACTACAGCCAGGCATGACCTTCCATATCCCCCCGGCGCTGCGTATCTACGGCGAGTTTACGGTTGGCGTTAGCGAAACCGTGGTGGTGACGGAAACCGGCTATCGCCAGCTCGGTTCGCTGGCTCGCCCATTAACCTGCTTATAAGGAAACCCGATGAAAGACATCAGCGAATGCCGTGAACGCCTGCGCGGTATCTTTAACATTACCGTGACGCCTTTCAGCGCCAGCGGCGACATTGACTTCGGCTCCCTGCGCGAAAATATCGAACGTATCATCGGCCTTGGCTACGACGGCCTGTTAATTGGCGGCACTTATGGCGAGTTTCCGGTGATGTCAGTGCCAGAACGCCGTGCGCTGTTTCACGCCGTGATGGACTGCGTGCAGGATCGTGTGGCGGTAATGCTGTGCAGCGCCAGCGCAGATCCGCGTGATGCCCGCGAGCTGACGCAGCTGGCCGGGGAGCTGGGCGGTTTGCCGATGGTCACCGCGCCTTTTGTCAGCGAAATTACCGACGCGCAAATTCTTGCCTATTTTGCTGAGATGGCACCCCTGTCGAAAACCGGCATTCTGGTTTACAACGCGCCGGGCATTGGTATCACCCTTTCACCGGCACTGCTGGAGCAACTGGCGGCGATACCGGGCGTGGTGGGCATCAAACAGGGCGATCTGAATCCAACCGCCATCGATCAGATTGCCAACCGGCTGCGCGGCAAACTGCGTCTATTTTGTGCCTCCGATCTGGCCTTTGCCGGCCCGATGATGGCCGGATTTGATGGCATCAGTACCACCAACAGCGGCGCGCTGCCGGAGCTCATCCTTGCCTGCTATCGTGCGCTGGAACAGGGCGATGCCGCCACCGCGCGCGATCTGCACCAGCTGTGGTTTGACTATCGCACGCTGGCACGCCAGCACGGCCAGCCGCAGCTGGTGAAAGCGGCAATGGCGCTGCGCGGTTTCAATGGCGGCACGGTGCGCGCACCGCTGCAGCCGATCTCGCCAGACGCGCTGGCCGCGCTGACCAGCGTGATGCAACGGCTGGCCAGCGACGGACGCAGCGGGGTTACGCTGGCGTCACCAGCGCCCGCAGAAAGGCCGTAAACAGCGGGTGCGGTGCATCCGGGCGCGACTGTAGCTCCGGATGGCCCTGTACCCCTTGCCAGAAACGGTGATCGGCCAGCGCAATGCCTTCGATGATGTCATCAGTCTGGGCGGTAACCTGCACGCCGCTTGCCAGCAGCGGCGGCAGCAGTTGCGGATTAAAGCGATAGCGATGGTTGTAATGCATAAGGTTAAACGGCTCAGCGGCCGGGTATGGCAGCAGGCCACAGCGATGGCGACCATCGGCAAAAGCAATAAAGCTGTGCACCGCGGCCTGCGGTGCCACTTCTGCCAGCATGGCCTGACTGAGCTCTGGGTGACGTTGTAACGCAGCCGTGCACATGCTCTGCATGCCGAGGCACAGGCCTAGTGTGGGAATGTTGCGCTGCCGACTGGCGTGCGCCACGGCGATTTGACCGCGCACCGCTGCCATCGAGGCACCTCCCGGTAGCAGAATGCCGTGCACCTCGTCGAGTTCGGACAGCTCATCTGACAGTGCTGCGGGAGCGAAAAAGTGAATATCCACATCGAGCGCCAGCGCCCGGGCTGCGGCGTAAAGCGCATCGAGAGTGGCCGGATAGCTGTCACGCTGATCGTGCTCGCGCGCTATCAGAGCAATACGCAGCGCGTGGCGGCCGGGGGTCGGTGCAGTCAGGGTATGTTGCAGCAGGGTGTTGCTGCCATTCTGCAGCCGCATTGTCCTCTCACAGGAAAGCGCCTTGAGGCGCTGGCCTGGCAAATGAGCAATGCGCGCTACATCCGCCTGCGCAACGACGATTATGGCTTCGTTCGCAGGCAGCAGGGTTACATCGCGAACTTCGTGCTGCAGTGTATCGCTCCGATACAGTCCGCTGGTGACGCAGTAACCTGCCGCCGCGACATGCTGATGGCTGTCGGGGAAATCGCCGGTGAAATCCGGGCGCAGGCTCCATAACGGTAACGCCAGCTGATTGGCATACAGGCTGGCAAGCAGCCCAAAGCGCGCCGGAACGCGGGCATCATCAACAATGAAAATAGGTAACACGGCACTCTTCCTGCTGGGATGGGGTGATTAATTGTATTAGTTGATTCAGGATATACAAAAGAGGATTTATGAATAGTCAGCTACTGGCTCGTCGCATGCAGCGCGTCCGTCCATCTCCTACCGCCGCAATTTCCGATCGGGTGCGTGCGCTGGAAGCCGCCGGCAAGGCGATAATCAACCTCGGCGAGGGAGAACTCGATTTTGCCACGCCGGACAGCATCAGCTATGCCGGTATTGCCGCCATTGTGCAGCAGCAAACCAAATACACCGCCGTTTCCGGTACGCGTGAACTCAAAACAGCGATTGCCGCCAAGTTTGCCCGTGATAACCAACTGCATTTTAGCGCTGAGCAGATCATTGCCGGCAGCGGCGCCAAGCAGCTGATTTTCAACGCACTGCTGGCTACGCTGGATGCTGGCCAGCAGGTGATCATTCCTGCCCCTTATTGGGTTTCCTATCCGGATATGGTGACGCTGGCGGAAGGCGAACCGGTGATCGTGGCCTGTCACGAACAGCACGACTGGAAGCTGCAGCCGCAACAACTGGCTGCCGCGCTGACGCCGGCAACGCGTTGGGTGATTCTGAACTCACCGGGTAACCCGACCGGTGCGGTTTACAGTGCGCAGGAGTTGCGGGCACTCGCTGAGGTGCTGACCGATCATCCCCAGGTGCTAATCATGGCGGATGATATTTACGAGCCGTTACGCTACGACGCCACGCCATTCAGCACTTTTGCCGCGGCGGCCCCGCAGCTGGCTGAACGCACGCTGACAGTCAACGGTGTCTCAAAAAGCCATGCCATGACCGGCTGGCGGCTCGGCTATGCTGCCGGTCCGGCATGGCTGATTAACGCGATGCAGATTTTGCAGTCGCAGAGTACCTCTAATCCCAGCAGCATCTCGCAGGCAGCAGCGGTTGTCGCGTTGCAGCAACCGGCCGAATTTCTGGCAGGCTGGCTTGCTACGCTTGATCGGCGACGTCAGCAGGTGCTGACAATGATCGCCACCAGCAACGGCCTCAGCGCCCGGGCGCCGCAGGGAGCATTCTATATTTTTGCCAACTGCCAAAAGTTACTGGGATGCGTGACGCCGCAGGGGGAACCACTGGAGGACGATAGCGCGCTAGCCAGCTGGCTGTTGCAGGATGCACAGGTTGCGGTGTTGCATGGATCGGCGTTTGGCATGCCGGGTTATTTACGCATTGCCTACGCGGTTGACGAGGCGTTGCTGGAGCAGGCGTGCGCGCGGCTGAAATCTTCGGTGGCAAAACTGCGCTGATGTCCGCCATGAGGGATTGATACGCGAGCGGATGCTGGCATGCATCCTCCTGATCGCCAGCAATGGCGATCGGGTGAGGCAGGTGGCAGTTTAAAAGAAAAATGGCCAGCGAGCACGCTAATGACAGCATCAGCCCGATTTTCGACAAAGAGAAGGAGCAGAAACGCCTGCAGACGGCTCAGCTGATCGGTGAACCAGGCAGCCAGGTTGCTGATATCGCCCGGACGCAGGGGCAGATTGAGGCGACGGAAGCAGGTAAGAAGGAACTGGCAAAAAACAACATAAACCAGCCGGATGCCGACGCTCCTGCGGCTAAAAAAAAAGCGTATCAGGAAGCGCTGGAAAACAGCAGTTATTATAAGAAGGCCATGGCACTCTGGGGCACCGGCAGCGATATCCAGAAAGGGATTCAGGCGGCGACTGCGGCGATTCAGAGTTTGGCGGGTGGCAATCTGGCGCAGGCAGCCAGCGGCGCGGCGGCACCGTATCTGGCCGAGCAGATACACAAATATACCGCCGACAATCAGGCCGCAAAAGCGATGGCTCATGCAGTGGTAGGTGCGGTAACATCGCGGGCGGCAGGAACCAGTGCGGCAGCAGGCGCGACCGGTGCGGTCAGCGGAGAGCTGATGGGCAGCTGATCATGCATTCGATGTATCCGGGTAAACAGGTCAGTGACCTGCAGGAGTCGGACAAGCAGTTCATCAGTGCACTGAGTACCCTGGCTGCAGGTCTGGCAGGCGGTGTGACCGGCGGCGGCAGCGCCAGTGCGCTGGCCGGCGCTCAGGCAGGGAAGAATGCGGTTGAGAATAACTGGCTGAGCGTGCAGGAAGCCGACAGAAAGAAACAGCTGGAGACGAAGCGCGACTATCTGAAACAGGAACTGATACCGGCTGAAGCGAAAGAGCTGGCGACGATTAATCAGACAGATAAAGCGCGTGATGAAGCGATAAAAGCGGTCTGTACGGATGGTAATAAAGGTGGTTCAGCCTGTGGTGCGCTGATTGGCCCGGCTCAGGAAGCATTTAATAAATATGGTGAAAATGCGACCTACTCATTGTTGTACAGGGATTTATATCCACAGGATGTGAAAAATCTGGAAAGTGTTTTGCAGGGACTGGATGCAGGCAGTATCAGCCGCGACCAAGCCATAACAGCAATAGCACAGGCGTCCGGTGTGAGCTGGGAAACAGCAGCAGGCCGTTATGATATAGCAATGCAGACTTAGGAACTGGCTGCCGCTCTGGCGGGTGCTCACGGGCTGAAGAGTGTAATTAAGGAACCGACAAAAGAGAGTTCAGCAAAAAAACTATCTCAACCTTCAGCCGGAAGAACGGCAGAGCCAAATAGAATTGCTGCTGATGAGGAGGCTTCAGGGTGGTCACAGTACGATAAATACCGTAATGAAAGCGGAGACTGGAACTGGCCTGCAAAATTAGGTTTTGCCGAAGAACCAGTTAAAACAACGCTTCCTGTAGGCACTCATTTGGATAGGTATGGCAAGACAAATGGTTCTTTCCTGGCACCACAAGGTACGCCCCAGGAACAGCGCGCTTTAGCACCTGGCTCCTTAGCGGATAAGTACCATGAATACGTTGTCATAAAACCGTTGCCTGTTATGCAAGGGAAAATAGCCCCTGCTTTAGGTGAACCTGGCGGAGGTATTCAGATTCTGCCTAATATGCAGGAACGAGTAAATGTACAATGGTTGTAAGACAACAAATATCTTGAGAAGGTTAATTGAAATGCTGTTGAGTATTAATGATCTTCAAAAAAAAATAGATGCGCTGGTTTTGATATTAGGTTTTCCGGTTCACTCTGTTAACCTTTGCTCAGCACCTATTGATGATGGAACGCCTTATATTTCATTTGAAAATGAAAAGTATAATTATATCTATTCCGAGAGAGGATATGAGTTCTCTAGAAAGGTTACAGATTCAACAGATGAGTTACTTTATTGGATTATGTATGATTTTATACATGATGTAGCAGTCGAGTACGAATTAAATAATCGGATTCCTGGTAAAGATAGTCGGCGTATTTATTTTCCAAAGATTATTGAGCTTATGAAAAAAATCAACATCGAATGGGGAATAAAATCTCGAAAACATTTTGAAGAAATTCTTGCTGCCAGTCCTTACGATGATAGCCTCTACTTATAATCTTAACTCAATAAATCCCGGCCTTGGTGCCGGGATTTTAATCCACAGATCAGTTAATTACCCTTCATTCGCCAGCCGGATGAGCAGTTGCCCCGGCCCGGTGATCACCTCGATCTTCTGCCCGGTCGTGAAGCCCAGCTGCTCCAGCCAGCGGCCTTTGATGGTGAGCTGCGGCAGCGGGTTCGGCTGGCCCCGGTTAGGCCGGTAGCCGACCCTGTAATAATGCGCCTGTAGTCCGCAGGTAGCGGTTGTGGGTGTGCGGGTCTCTGACTCATGATGCGTGTCAGCCATGATCAACTACTTCTTAGTTGCTCATGGTCAGCGGGCTGGGGTGCTTCAACACCTCAGTTCCGCGTCTGTTAATTACTCCGTTTTACCAATCGCTGCCGTAACACTCTGGAAATGCTCACTTCTGAATTAGTATCGTGCTCTGCCATGATTAACCCTCTCGTATAGTTGGTTGTGGTTAGCGGGTTGGGGTGTTGGCGCACCTCAGCTCCGCGCCGGATATCTACTCTGTTTAACCAATAACATCGTCCAGCATCTCAGCCACAAACTTCTGCCACGTCATTAGCAGTTGCCTGATCGCATCGATCTGCCTTTCCAGCCGCGGCACCGTGCAGTTGTTAGAATGATAAGATCGCGGGCGGCAGGCAACAGCGCGGCAGCAGGCGCGACCGGTGCGGTCAGCGGAGAGCTTATGGGCAGCTGATCGTGCATTCGATGTATCCGGGTAAACAGGTCAGCGACCTGCAGGAGTCGGATAAGCAGATCATCAGTGCACTGAGTACCCTGGCTGCTGGTCTGGCAGGCGGCGTGACCGGCGGCAGTAGCGCCAGTGCGCTGGCCGGCGCTCAGGCAGGGAAGAATGCGGTTGAGAATAATGCGCTGAGTTTGGGTACGGGTATGACCAGTTCAGGCTCCGCTGCGCAGTCATGGAATCAGTATTCACAGGAACATAACCTTACACCAGAGCAGAAACAGGCAGGATTGGATAAACTGACGCCGGGTGATTTGCCTGACGGCGCGAATGTAACCAAGGTTATCGTGAATGGATATAAGGACGGCGTGTTGATAGCAGGAGCAGCTTATTTAGGTCCGGCTGCATCGGTAGGTAAAGTAGTCGGTGGTGCAGTCATCGCGGCAATGGCTAATGGTACGTATCAGTGGTTTGATATCAACAGTGAGAAGAATCAAAGCCTGCCTGAAAATCAGCAAAAACCTGGGACTACTGGGGCAGTGCTTCTGCGGCTGTAACCGGCGCACTGGCGCCGGGACGTGGACTATTGCAGAACGTAGGAATAGCTACGACTGGTGCGGCATTGAGTAATGGAGCTGATATTGGGGCGATTGGTATCGCCGCAAGTAGCGCTGGATTGGGATGGGGATTTGGTGAATATGCACCAGGGGTTGTTAATTCGTTAACAGGAAAGGATGCACCTGGCTTCATATTTGATGCTGTAGGCTCGCTCGGGACAGAGTTTTTAGGTGAATATACACAAAATCTCTTAAATACACCAACTCCACAAAAATTTTCTGAAAAAGAAAAGGAGGAGAAAAAATGATCGCATATATCAAATTACTAATTTACTCTTGTGTTTTTTGTATACTGATTTGTTTTATTTTAGGGGCTGGAGCATCGGTCATTATATATATTAAAAATGGATATTTTCTAATTCCCGATGGACAGCTAAAGAGAGCTATTGTTTTTGGATCTATTGCAGGAACAGCGATTACATTAGCTACAATAGTTTTTAATCTGATAGACAAGTTCAATACGCGAAAATCTCCCCCATCAGATCCTAATTGATCTTAACAAGGAATTCCGGCCAGTGAGCCAGGATTCCTTTTTTATCAGTCAGTTATCCTTCAGCAGCCAGGCGGATAATCAACTGTCCCGGCTCAGTGAGCACCTCGATCTTCTGCCCGGTCTCAAATCCCAGTGCCGCCATCCAGTGGCCCTTCAGGATAATAAACGGTGAAAGCGTGAACTTCCTCTGATCCCGGACATATCCCAGGTGTAACGTCTTGATTTAGTTGTGGGCGTGTCGGTCTCTGACTTATGATGCGTGCCAGCCATAACCAGCTCCTCGTTAATTGCTTGCGGTCAGTGGGCTGGGGGTTCGACTACCACGGTTCCGCGCCTGTTAGCGGTTCCGTTTACCCATCACGTTATCCAGCATCCCAGAAATAAACTTCTGCTTCGTCATTGGCATCTGCCGGCTCGCATCGATCTGCCTTTCCAGCCTTGGCACCAGTGCAATGGTTCGTGTGATAAGATTGCGGGCGGCAGGAAACAGCGCGGTAACAGGCGCGACGGGGGCGGTCAGCGGAGAGCTGATGGGTCAGTTGATCATACATTCGATGTATCCGGGTAAAAAGGTCAGCGACCTGCAGGAGTCGGATAAGCAGATCATGTGCACTGAGTACCCTGACTGCAGGCCTGGCAGGCGGCGTGACCGGCGGCAGTAGCGCCGGTGCGCTGGCCGACGCTCAGGCAGGGAAGAATGCGGTTGAGAATAATGCGCTGACTATCCCTGCACCTCCAGTTCCTGTTCCGGGTGTGCCTGTTGGTCCCGGCGACCAGATTAAACAGGATGCAGATAAGAAAATAGCTTCAGGTCTTAAAGGTACAATTAAAGATCTGGGTGATGCGCTGGACAAGGCAACGCAATGCTCCTTCGGACGAGCTTGTTCTTCGGAAAATGGCGAAGAGCAGAACCAGCCAAATATTGGCAAAGATTTGTCGGATGCTGATAAAGCCGAATTGGGTGGAACGGGTTCCGGAACGCCTGGCGGTTGGGAGCCACAAGATGAGGAAAATGCACGAGATAAGGAAAACGGTTCAAATAATAGTTTTGACCGTTTCAGGAAAGATGATCTTATTTCGTCTGCGAACGAGCGAATTAACTAACAAGGTTTATCCGCTGCGGCCAGAGCATGGGAAAAACACGCAGGTAGACCTGGTGGTGTTTTTGAAATTTTAAAAGGCAATCCAACACAGAAAAGTGAAGCAGCGAATCAGTTTGTAAATGAAGTGCTGAATAATAAAAGCACTATAAAAACAGAACTTTCCAGAGGTGGCGTGGAATATAGGTTGCCTGATGGCAGAGGTGTGCGCTATAACTTAGATGGCTCATTTTCTGGTTTCTTAGATCCTAAAAAGCCGAGATAAATATATGAACAATGATTTTGAATTAACCTTATTCAGTGATTCTAAATATGAAGAAATTACAGCGGAGATCTCTTACAAAGATCAGATTCTTTGCCAACTAAATAAAGATAAAGGCCCTGACAATATAGAAATAGAGTTTTTCTCAGATGCCAGGATACTTGCTGAACAGAATGCAATGAAATTTAGTTTAAGCAGTTTTTTGCAAATCCTGGCGGAAGCAACGGAAGAACTGAAAATATCTTGATCAGATAAAATCCCGGCCACCGAGCCGGGATTTTTACATTATCAGTCAACCGCCAGGCGGATGATCATCTGATCCGGCGTGGTTATCACCTCGATCTTCTGCCCGGTCTCAAATCCCAGTGCCGCCATCCAGTGGCCCTTCAGGATAATAGACGGTGAAAGCGTGAACTTCCTCTGATCCCGGACATATCCCACGGTGTAACGTCTTGATTTAGTTGTGGGCGTGTCGGTCTCTGGCTTATGATGCGTGCCAGCCATAACCAGCTCCTTGTTAATTGCTTGCGGTCAGCGGGCTGGGGTATTCGAGCACCTCAGTTCCGCGCCTGTTAGCTAATCCGTTTACCCATCACGTTATCCAGCATCTAAGAAATAAACTTCTGCTTCGCCATTAGCGTCTGTCGGATCGCATCGATCTGCCTTTCCAGCCGTGGCACCAGTGCAATGGTTCGTGTGATAAGATCGCGAGCAGCAGGAAACAGCGCACGAGCAGGCGCGACCGGTGCGGTCAGCGAAGAGCTGATGGGCAGCTGATCATGCATTCGATGTATCCGGGTAAACAGGTCAGTGACCTGCAGGAGTCGAATAAGCAGATCATCAGTGCACTGAGTACCCTGGCTGCGGGTCTGGCAGGAGGTGTGACCGGCGGCAGTAGCGCCAGTGCGCTGGCCGGCGCTCAGGCAGGGAAGAATGCGGTTGAGAATAATGCGCTGAGTGATATTGCTGAGAACAAAGCCTCAGGAATATCGCAGCAGGAGAAATATCAGAAAGCGCAGGATGCGTTGGTGAAGGTTACTGAGGAATTCAAGGCTCAAAACTGTGCCGGAATGAGTGCCGAAGCCTGCGGTGCTAAAATGGATGCGCATCGTGATGAATTGCTGAGAGGTGCGGGTCTGGCCGGACTGGATTTTGTGCCGGTTGTCGGTGACATTAAGAGTTTTGCGGAAGCGCAGACGGCGCTGGATTATCTGGCAGCAGTTATCGGGATAATACCGGGTGCAGGGGATGTGGCAGGTAAGGCGATTAAGGCTGCGGAAACGGCGCTGAAGAAAGGGGATGTGGTTGAAGCTTCACGGCTGATTAATAAGGCCAGTGATGAGGTCTCTGCTTATAACGCAGCAGCCTATCCGAAGCTGAAAGACGATCTGATGCAGCAAAACCTGAACAATATCGCTAAGCAGGATCCGAGGTTGGACGCCGTTGTCAGGGGTGATAATGGAAAACTGAATTATGGTATTGGTTCTGGAAGCAGAGACGAAGCAGATCGATTAGGTAAAATCTGGGTAGGAGATGGGGCTATACCAACAACGGACGGAAAAGGTCTGGTTAGTGCTGATGGTTTAAGGGTATACCGTTATCCTGTTTCGGAGCCAAATGCTCCAGAGCATTTGAATCCAACAGGAGTGCAAGCCAACTTCGAAACCTACCAAATAAACCCATCAACTGGTGAAAGGATACGTATTGGTAGTGGGCATATGAGTATTAAAAAATGAAAGCTGAATTGAAAATGCTAGGAAATGATTTATTCGATCTGAAACTTTATCTTCCAGAAGAAGCAGATAATTTCATTATGTCATTAACGTTAACAATTGGACCTATCGATGAAACTAGTAGCAATTATTTTTATGTAAAAGTCTGCACCCCCGAATGGCTCTGCAAACATCATTGGCTGCCGGAGTTAATGCGCCACACGCTTCTGGTGCGTAAATACGATCTGGATGAAATCAAAAAGACGATCACAGACTACATCGATCAGTGTGAAGGTGAAAACTGGATGGATATAGCGCAAAAGCTCTCCCGCGTCTTTTCCTGGGAATATGAAGATTACCAGCCCTTGAATGATTAACCAAAATATCCCGCCACCGAGCCGGGATATTTTTACCTGCCGCTTCCTCCACCGCCAGCCGGATGATCAACTATGCGCTGAGTGCCAGTCAGGCGCTCAGCTTTGATAAAGAGCTGTCAGACTGCCGGAAATCCGGCAGCGATTGCCAGCCAGTAATCGATAAATGTAAGCAGGTCAGCGATAAGCAAAGCGCAGACACCGATCAGAAACTGAAAGATAATCCGCTGGAAGCTGTCGTTGTTGATAAAGAACTGGCGCAGGGCGGCGTTGATATGGCGGCGCGTCCTGGCTGGGTAGGAAAGCTTCATGGTGTTGAGGTAATGACAAGCGATGAAGTCAAAGCCTATGTTCAGCAATGGAATGGACAGGATCTGAGAAATATAGATGTAAACAGTCCCGGCTGGACGAGTTTTGCGGCGTTGATATCCGATCCTGAAAATCAGGCTGCTATAACTTCTTTGAGAATGTTGGGTAAAGACCTCGTCATAATTGCGAAGAATAGTTTGACAACTAGATCTTTGTTTAATGAGATGACCACACAAGGAATTAAAGTTACACCTGAAAATGTTGCTAGTGCAGAAAAGGACAATGGCGGAAAATTTATTATTCTTGAAAAGGAAATTCAAAAGCAGGATTACAACATATTGTGGAACAGCATGGGAGCCAATTTGCTCAAATAGGTGTATCAGAAGCATGTATTCCTGATATAATAATGAAAGCTGACACTGATGGTAAAGTTGTTGGTTATCAAGGTCCTGGGATTGGCAGGCCCATCTATGAAACCATGATAAATGGTAAGAAGTACTATATTGCTATTACTGTAGGGAACAACGGCTACGTCGTAGGGGCTAAATTGCGAGGCTCGGTAAAATGAAAGAGATAAAATTGAGGGCTGACTATCATTGTCATCCATTATGGGGAGGTGGTTCGGACGACTTTAGTGATATATCACCCGAGGAATTACCAATATCACTGGAGCTGAAAAATAGCCTGAATGAATGGGCTAAACGATATGATGATATTCTCAATGTAGATGATCCTGCATCATCCAGTTTTAAAAGTGAAAAAGAAGAAAATTTATTTATTGATGTTGGGTATAAATTAGCCGAGTGTCTTAAAAGAGAATTAGGAAACACATACAAAGTCACATATCACTCTGATTACTAATTAATACAATCCCGGCCAGCGAGCCGGGATTTTTACATTATCAGTCCGCCGCCAGCCGGATAATCATCTGCCCCGGCGTGGTGATCACCTCGACCTTCTGCCCGGTCGCCAAATCCCAGCTCGGCCATCCAGTGGCCGCGCAGGGTGATCGACGGTGAAGGCCGGTGCTTCAGGTGGTCGTGGATATATCCCACGGTATAACGTCTTGATTTAGTTGAGGGCGTGTCGGTTTCTGACTTATGATGGGTACCAGCCATAAGCAGCTCCTCGTTAATTGCTTGCGGTCAGCGGGCTGGGATATTCGAGCACCACAGTTCCGCGCCTGTTAGCTAATCCGTTTACCCATCACGTTATCCAGCATCTCAGAAATAAACTTCTGCTTCGCCATTAGCGTCTGTCGGATCGCATCGATCTGCCTTTCCAGCCGTGGCACCAGTGCAATGGTTCGTGTGATAAGATCGCGGGCGGCAGCACGGCAGCAGGCGCACCGGTGCGGTCAGCGGAGAGCTGATGGGTCAGTTGATCATGCATTCGATGTATCCGGGTAAACAGGTCAGTGACCTGCAGGAGTCGGATAAGCAGATCATCAGTGCACTGAGTACCCTGGCTGCAGGTCTGGCAGGCGGCGTGACCGGCGGCAGTAGCGGCAGTAGCGGCAGTGCGCTGGCGGCGCTCAGGCAGGGAAGAATGCGGTTGATAATAATGCGCTGAGTGATGGATTCCAGTTACCGAAAGGGATCACAGACTACGGGATGGTGGTGAGATCATGGGTACAGTACGTACAGGATAATAATATCTCCCAGGAACAGAATCAGGCTGGGCTGGATAAACTGGCAAAAGGTGATTTACCGGAAGGTGCCAATATCCCGAAAGTAATCGTTGAAGCTTATAAAGATGGCGTCCTGGCTGCCGGGGCGGCTTATCTCGGATCTACTGCATCTATAGGTAAGGTGGCAGTGAGCACTGTTATTGCCGGTATCGCGAATGGTAGTTATCAGTTGCTTTATATGAGCAGTCCAGGCAATGAAGGTAAGATTTATGATTACTGGAGTACTGCGACAGCCGCTGCTACTGGTGCTATGGCTCCGGGACGGGGAATTTGGGCGAATACGGGAATTGCGGCCGGTAGTGCTGTGTTTACGGACGGGCCAGATCCTGGGGCTGTTGGTGGAGCCGTTGCAGGTTCGGTGGCCGGAGGATACTTTGGTGAATATGCGCCCGGTTTACTTAAACCTGCTTTAGGGATTTCGTCTGGTTTTTGGGCGGAAATAGGTGGTGCTTATACATCAGAAATTTTGGGGGACGCAACTAAAGATGCAATTGATAGGGCGGGGAATAATAAATGAATAAAAAACCTACATTTTATCTTCTTATTTTAAGCATGTTATATGGAGTTATCTGTTTTTTTTGCTTAGGAATTGTTTTACGGCTAATCGTTAATTATTTACATACAGGCAATTTACAAATTGGCTTAGATGCAATATATAAAACTATAGTCATGAGTGGAATAGCTGGAGTAGCCGCTGGTTTTGGCTCATGGATCTTTGCCAGGATAGATGAACATAAAACCCGAAAATCACCGCCTTCCGACCCCAAACCCTGAATAAAAATCCCGGCTATCGAACCGGGATTTTTCAGTTTGATGAATTAGGCATAAAAACATAGAGGTGAAAATTATCCATGAATAGTTATGCTCGTCTGGTAAAGATAATAGCTGACATGGCTATTTTTCTGGAGTTCTCTGATGAAGAGTCTTTGGATCCTGATATTGCTGTGGGAATGATGGAAAGTATTACGGCTGAACTACAACTTATAAGTCTTGATGATAAAAAGAAAGTAGTAAGTACTTTTTATCTGGTATCAAAAGAATATCAAGGAGATCGTGCAGTCTATATTAAACAACTTCCTGAATCACTTGGCTTGATATAATTGTATGGTAATCATTCCCGCCCATAGCTGGCGGGATTTTTTTGCCTTGAATCCCTCCAACAGCAGACAAGATATGTTTTTGAAGCACCGCCATAATCGGCACTCCAAAAGCGATCCTGTCAGGGCGCAGCCCCGACACCCAAAAAAAGCCTTACAAATACGCGGGCAACGCTGTTTGTGAGCGTCAAAAATATCACCGCAAATCATCCGCCCTGGCGTAGTGATCGCCTCGATCTTCTGTTCGGTCGAAATCCCAATCCGATCAACCAGTGGCCTTTATAGTGATGAAAGATGAAGGTTTGTGCTCCAGGCGAACGCGGATATTTACAGATGCGTGCTCAGCAAAGATGCATAACCAGCTTACTCAGACGCGGCAGAAAAACCCGTTATTCGGATAAATTCTGTTCCTGGTTCGAGTGCTATTGAAAGCTTTCCAGCAGCCCTGTCGGCGCTGGATTACCAGGCTGCAACAATCGAAATCATTTCGGCTTCAGGTAATGCCACCGCTAAGTCACTCAAAGCACCGTTCCTCACGCTGCGATTACCAGCCCGCAATCCCTGACGTGCCGATCTACCCCGCAAATTTCCGCTCTCTGCCTGGTAAAGGCGCGCCTGCCTGACTACACCTTAAGCATCCTTGTTATCACTGTCCTTTCCGCTGTTTAAGCGGTTTTCACCCTGCGCCAAGGCATCCTGCCGCGCTGGCACCTTAAGCGGTCAGACATGATTTCTGACCTGATTCGGAGTGAATGATGAAAAGTCGCAACCTGACGCGATCGGCGGTCGCGTTTGCCACATTGAGTTGCCTGTATGTGCCGTTCAACGCTCTGGCGTGGGATAACCTGACGGTATTCGGCGATAGCCTGAGCGATGGCGGTAATGTCGGGCGTTTTACTTATGATGGCGCCCAGCATCCGCTGTATGACGAGATTCTTGCTGCACAGCTCGGACAAACGCTGCAGCCGTCGTCGCGCGGTGGCAGCAACTATGCACAGGGCGGCGGCGTTACCGTGCCGGCGCTGGATGCCAGCCTCAATACGCAAGACCAGCTGGCTGCTTATCTGCAATCCACCGGCGGCCGCGCAGATAGCAACGGACTGTACATTCACTGGGTGGGCGCTAACGATATCGCGGCGGCGGTGACCAATCCGCTTACCGCGCGCGAGACCATCAGCAACAGCGCCAGCGCGGCGGTGTCGCAAATCAAAACCCTGCTGGATGCCGGTGCGGGGGCGGTAATCGTGCCAAACGTGCCGCAGCTTGGCTCCACGCCTTTCATGGTGCAGGCGGTGCTGAGTGTGCTGGGCCCGGCGGCGCAGTCGGCGATGGTCGCGGCGTTTGCCTCGCTGGACAGCCATGCCACGCCCGACGTGGCTGCGCGCCAGCAGGCGGTGCGCGACGCATTCGATCAGGCCGCCGCACAGGTATCGACCATCCCGGCGCTGCGTGCCGCGCTGGCGCAGCAGCTATTTTCGGCCTGGCAGGTGCTCAGCGAGCAGGTGACGGCCCTCTCCGATGGCTATAACCAGCAGGAAGAAGCCGGGCTGGTGGCGCTGAATGGCAACATTGTGCGTGCCGACATCGCCGGCCTGTTCAACGAGGTAATTGCCGATCCGCAACGCTATGGCCTGAGCAATACGCTGGGGATGGCCTGTCCGGTTGGCACCTCTGCCGCCGAATGTACCTCGTCAACACCCGGTTTCAGTAACGCGCAGGCCTATCTGTTCGCCGACCGGCTGCATCCCAGCCCGGCGGTACATGCCATGATCGCCGACTATATTCAATCGATCCTTGACGCACCCGCGCAGGTGGCGGCGCTGGCACGGGCTCCGCTGATGCTGTCGCGGGATATGCAGAACACCCTCGACGGCCATTTACAGCAGCAGCGACAGCAGCCGGCCAGCGCCGGTCAGGTTAGCGTGTTCGGCGGCTATGCCGGTCAGCATATTGATTATCGCGGCGATAGCCTGCTCAACGGTGACGCCAATACCGGCAGCCTGACGCTGGGATTAGGCTATCAGTTCACGGATAACTGGCAGGCAGGTCTGCTGTTGTCGAGCACCGCGCAGCACCAGCATCCGTCGGCGCACTACGACTACAAGCTGCGCGGCAATTTGCTGGCGCTGTATAGCCAGCTGACGCTGCTGGAGCAGGGCTGGATCAATGCGGATGTGCACTATGCCGATCTCGATTTTGACAGCATCGAACGTCGCATCAATATCGGCCCGGCAACGCGCACCGAACAGGGCAGTAGCAGCGGAAAAATGCTCGGGCTACGGGTGCAAACCGGCTGGGATCTGCCGATAGGCGAACACCTTTCTACCGGTCCGGTTGCCAGCTACGCACTGGATTATGTGCGGGCAGGGGGCTACAGCGAAAACGGCGACAGCAGTACCGCTATGCGCTTTTCCGATCAAACCCTGCATTCGCAAATCGGCGCGCTTGGCTGGCGTATCGACAGCAAACAGTGGCCGGTGAATCCGTGGGCGCAGCTCAGTTATAACCACCAGTTCGGCGATACGCAGAACGCGGTGCGCGCCGGGCTGAAGTCAACGCAGACCGGCTTTGTACGCAGCGTCAGCGCCGGTGATAAAAACTGGCTGGATATGTCGCTGGGGGCCAGCGTGCCGCTGGGTGAAACGGTCAACGCCTTTGCCGGGGTTTCTGCGGTCGGTGGCAACAGCGCCTATCATCAGCTGAGCTGGAATATTGGCCTGAACGCGACATTTTGACGGCGACGCGCCAGTCGAAAATTTTTACTGGCGCGTTATCTCGCGTAAAAAATTAAACTGATGATCGCGGGAAATATTTCGATAATTCAAGCCATTCTTCTTCGTAAGTCAAATTAATCAGAACGTTCGTACCGGCGATTACCACAATTATTCTGCGATAAATCTGTAAAACGTAATTTTGTCGCTTCGCTTTCCTTCCGGAATCATATCGTTATTCTGTTCCGGCAAATCACCCCGCTGAAAAGCTCCCGTATAACCTGGCACAGGTCAATATATTAATTTTCAATCACTTATACTGCTGATGCTCTGTCGTATTACGTTAATAATTTATGGGGAACACCATGGCGAATACATCTGGCACCACCAGCACTACCACACCATCTGCCACCGGGACGGTGATTCAATTACATACCATTGACGATTTACGTAAACAGGAACCTGTTTCGATTGGCGAAATTGCGTCGGTGCTGGAATACAGCCGTGGCAGTCGGATGGGCGGCGGCGTGTTTGTCTACGATGCCACCGACAACAGCACGCCCGATGACGGCGGGCTGAATTTCGTGACGTCCGGTAAAAAGCGCTGGAAAAGAGTGGTCCTCGATTATAGCGCGGTCACGGTGGTGGATTTTGGCGCGATAGCTGATGGCACCACCGATTGTATTGATGCGGTAATCCGCATGTTTAAATGGTCGCAGCGTGTATTACCCTCCGCGGGCATTCGCTTTACTGCCGGTGAGTTCAGCCTGTCCGGCTTTGATTTAGCGGAAGTGCTGGGCAGCGACAGAGAGATTAACCGCTTTAAAATTTCCGGCGCGCCGGTCAACTTCGGTTATTTCCCCACCACCACGCTGAAATTTAACTGGGGACCGAAACCGCGCAAAACTCATTTCTTTAGCGTGCGCGCACGCTATGTGGAGATCTCCGGCTTTGTGGTGAAAGGCATGAGTTCTGACAGCGGCGAAGACGGCGGCACGGCGTTTAATAATGTCGGCTTCTTTACCAACAGTATTTTCGGTGGCCAGTTTCTGCGCGTCAGCAGTATGGAGTTTCGCTACCTCGGCGGGCGAGCACTGGAACTGATTGATACGCTGGACTGTAAAATCGACCAGTTTTATTCACGTGGCTGTCAGGGCAGTATTGTCTATGCGCGCTGGTCCGACCGGGAACAGGGTGCCTGGGATCATTCGACCGCCATTGAACTCTCCAACTTTAATTTGCAGCGCAGCACCAAACAGCCGGTGTTCGATCTGCCGCGCTGCACGCAATCGTTTATTCGCAATGGCTGGATCGAGCACTCCGAATTTGCCGGCGATCTCACCAATGGTCAGTGGACCATTGAAGGGCTGGTGATTGAATCGACGCAAAATCCCATGAAAATGGGCTACTGCCGCGCGATGATTATTCAGAAAAGCGTGCACCGCGATAGCGCGGGCTTTGACTTCAGCAAAGAGGGTATTGAGCCATGGACGCTGCTGGCGGAAGGCGATCGTGGCGTGATGGAGATTTCCGATCTTGGCGCGATCATTCAGGGATCGCTGAGTTATGACTTCACTACCTCGCAGCATCACATGGATAACCGTGGCAAAGACGCGAAATGGTTTTACGTCGGCGAATTTAATTTTTCCGACGCCACCTCACAAATTCACGTTCGCATTCTCGGCAGCGCGCAGTATGTTTCCCAGTCGGAAACGCAAACCGATTACAGCTACCGGACACCGGAGGGCGTGGCGCATATTTATCTGCAGGCGCGCAACGACGATAACACCATTGGCAGCTGGCACAGCGAAGGCTCCTCACCCGTAATTAAGGTGCATATTGAGGGCAAAGGCGCACACACCAAACTGTACGTTAAAATTCCGGCCTATACCGGCTTCTCAATTGCGCTGGTGGAAACCAACGGGCGCGATCGCTATCAGTCCGGTCAGTGTTTTATTTTCCGCAAAAGTTTTACCGCCTGCAGTGCGGAAGAAGCCACGGCACTGGATAACCAGCCGGTCGTCGCCTTTGAGCAGCACTGGGTGGGCAATAAAGATGTCGGCTTTGGTTACAACAATAATAAGGAACTGCTGCTGCGTGGGCCGTTTTTTGAACGGCAGGAGCAGGATGCCGTGGGGAAGTGGATCACCCGCCGTTTTCTGAAAGTCCGCGTGAACGGCGTGCCGCGCAGTATTGAATTACTCGATCCGGATAACCCGCGCTAACGCTTCAGGCCAGCAGTATTCCTCTGCTGGCCTGAATAAATCATTTTCCCCAGCGCTGACGTAAATAATCGACTGCCTGCTGCGTCTGCGGCTGATTAAGATAATCTTCGCGAAACAGAATGGTGCCGTCGATGTGCGGCAGCGATTCATTCAGATCGAGCTGTTTTTTCAGTTCGGGAACGCCGCCCTGAACCGTCCAGTCCGGCTCACTTTTCGAGGCTTCACCCACCTTATACAGCGCCACGCCAATGTACAGCCGGGTGTGCGTGGGCTGTACTACATTGGCCCACCAGCGCGCCAGGACGTCATAGCGCGCGGCCTGACGGGCAAACGGCCAGTACAACTGCGGCGCGATGTAATCCAGCAGGCCAAGCTGCACCCAGCGGCGCGTGTCTGCATAGGCTTCATCATAAGCCGCCGCACCGCGCGTATCGGAGCCGGCGGCATCGTGCGACAGATTACGCCATACGCCCGCCGGGCTGACGCCGAACTCAACGCCCGGCTTGAGCTGCTTAATCGTGTGGGAAACCTGTTCGATCAGCAGCTGGGTATTGTGCCGCCGCCAGTCGGCTTTGCTGGCAAAGCCCGCGCCGTACTGGCGGAAGGTGGCGCTGTCATTGAGCGGCGATGCCGCGGTTTCGGTGTAGAAATAGTCATCGAACTGAACGCCATCAATGGCGTAGTTTGACACCACTTCCGCCACGATGCTGGTGATCCAGTCGCGCGCCGCCGGAATGCCCGGATCGAGCACGAAGCGGTCGCTGGCGGTGCGGATCCAGTCGCGATGCAGCACAAACACGCTGGCCGGCTGCAGCTGGAGCGTGTTGTTTAACGCCGTCACGGTGGCAGGTTTGGTATTGGTCGACACGCGATAAGGATTAAACCACGCATGCACCTTCATACCGCGTTTGTGCGCCTCGTCGAGGATAAATTGCAGCGGATCGTAACCCGGATCCTGCCCGATGTTGCCGGTCAGGGTATCGGACCATGGCAGGATGCGCGAACGCCACAGCGCGGTGCCATCGGGCTTCACCTGGAAAAACACCGTGTTGATCCCCAGACTATGCAGCTTATCCAGTTTGGCCGTCAGTGCCTGCTGCTGCTGGCGGATACGCAGTGCCGGGCTGGCTGTGACGGAGGATATCGGCGGCCAGTCGAGGCGCGACACCGTGGTGAGCCAGACGCCGCGCACTGGTTCAGTCTGCGCTGTGGGTTTGGCCGGAACAGGAGGTTTAGTCGGCGACGGAAACGGGGTGACCAGCGATTTTGGCGGCTCCGAGGCACAGCTGGCCAGCAACAGCACGGCAGACAGCAGACGGGCGACGCGTTTAATGTGGGTAACAGAGAGGTAACGCGCTGAACAGGCTATGATAAACTCCGTTTCTTGTAGTCCGTTATTCGCAGGCGTTCATTCTCTGATCCTCAGACATAATGTCAAGACATTGGCTAAGATGAATGCCGCCGCGGCGCTGTCGCGCGTCCCGCATCTTACAGGAGTTCTCACTATGCAATACGAAGACCTTTATCGCCGCATTGGCCAGATCATTTTTAGCTGTGGCCCCGACGGCGCGCAGGTGCTGGTGGTGCAGGCGGAGCTGTTTGCCGATGAGGAGGGCGGGCAGTTTCAGTTTAACTACCTTGATGAAAACGGCGAACCGGACTGGTTCGAGCCGGACGCGCGCGCGATTGGCGATCTCAGTGCCGCGCTGAAAGACTTTCAGCAATACTTTATCGAACATGAGATGACTGAAGGGCAGCCGGTGTGGACGCACTGCACCGTGACGATTAACGTGGCGGATGAGTCGATCAGTATTGATGTGCAGTAACGGCGGGCTTCCGTGCCCGTTAAGGCGAGCGTTACGAACGCAGCGCTACCATCTCCTCGCTGTTTTTACGCGCCGCGCGCTTGCGGTGCACTATCTGGCTGGCAACCAGCACCAGCAGCGTTAACAGCCCGGTGGCGATAATTTCTGAACGATGCTGTGCATTGAACAGCATTGACGTCAGTACGCCAACAATGAACACCATGGTGGCCCACGTCAGACCCGGGAACAGCCACATGCGATAGCTGAGCTGCTCGCCGCGCGCCTCGCGCTTTTTCCGCAGCACCAGATGCGAAGCGGCAATGACCAGATAAACCAGCAGCGCAATGGCGCCGGAGCTGGCCAGCAGGAACTCAAACACCGCGCTCGGCGCCAGATAGTTGGCGATCACCGCCAGAAATGCTGCGGCGGTAGACATCAGTACTGCGACCCACGGCGTGCCGCTGCGCGTGGTGCGCGAGGCCGCCGCTGGCGCATCCTGACGACGCGACAGGGAATAGAGCATGCGCGACGCGGTATAAAGCGCAGAATTGAGACAGCTGCATACCGCGATCAGCACCACCACATCGACAATCTGCCGGGCATACGGCACGTTCATCATCTCCATCGCCGTCTGGTAAGACCCGGCTTTCATCAGCGACGGCGTATTCCACGGCACCAGCGCCACCACCAGAAAGATCGACAGCAGATAAAACAGCGCAATACGCCAGATCACCGAGTTGGTGGCGTGGGTAATTTGCTTGCGCGGCTCATTGGATTCGGCGGCGGCAATGGTGACGATTTCCGTGCCCATGAAAGAGAACATGGTGGTAAGAATGGCGGCGAGCACGGCACTGATCCCGTTAGGCATGAAGCCGTGAGTGTCGTACAGGTGTGAAATACCCTGCGTGCTGCTACCGGGCAACAGGCCAAACAGCGCCAGGCTGCCGGCACAGAGAAAGGCGACGATAGCTACCACTTTCAGCAGCGCGAACCAGAACTCAAACTCACCGTAGTTTTTCACGCTGAACAGGTTACTGATGGTCAGGAAGCTGGTGATCGCCAGCGTGTATTCCCACACCGCCACCTGCGGGAACCAGCCGTGCAGAATGGTGCCGGCGGCGTTGGCCTCCAGCGGAATCACCAGTACCCAGAACCACCAGTAAAGCCAGCCGATGGTAAACCCAGCCCAGCGGCCAAGGGATTTGTCGGCGTAGGTGGAGAAGGAGCCGGAGTCAGGTGAGGCGACCGCCATCTCCGCCAGCATGCGCATGATCAGTACCACCAGCGCACCGGCGGCGATGTAGGCCAGCAGCACCGCCGGCCCGGCTTCGGCAATCGCATGGCCGGAACCGACGAACAGCCCGGCGCCAATCACACCGGCAATTGACAGCATGCGCACGTGGCGGGGTTTCAGGCTTTGTGCCAGTACATCGGCATTCTGAGCAGTCATCAATATCTCTCCAGATCGTCTCTCAGGCAGGGCAGACCCCGCCTGTTATGCAGGTGAAACTTGCCTGCACGCGGCAGGCAAGCGATCGGACAATGGGTGGAACGCTAAGGCTGGCTGAGCAGGCTGTCGAGAATATCCAGCGCCTGGCGGAACTGGGTATCCGGAATGGTGAGCGGATAGAGGAAGCGGATCACGTTACCCTGCGGGCCACAGGTCAGCAGCAGCAGACCGCGCGCCATCGCCTGTTGCTGCAGCGCCTGCGCCTGCTGCGCGCTGGCAAACTCCACGGCTACCATTGAGCCCAGCGCACGCACGTCGGTAATCGACGCGTTAGCGCGGCGCGCGCGGTGCAGCAGTTCGCTCAGCGTAGCGCCCAGTTGGCTGGCACGCTGGCACAGCTGTTCTTCGTCGATGACATCCAGCACCGCATGCGCGGCGGCAATCGACAGCGGATTGCCGGCGTAAGTACCGCCCAGCCCACCCGGACCGGGCGCATCCATGATGTCAGCGCGACCGCTCACCGCCGACAGCGGCATACCGCCCGCCAGACTTTTCGCCATGGTGATGAGATCGGGCTGGACGCTGTAGTGCTCCATGGCAAACAGCTTGCCGGTGCGGGCAAATCCGCTCTGTACCTCATCGGCAATCAGCAGGATGCCGTGCTCATCGGCCAGCGCGCGCAGCTGCGTAAGAAACTCTGCCGGCGCGATGTGGAAACCGCCTTCGCCCTGCACCGGTTCCAGTACGATGGCGGCCACATCCTGCGGCGCGATGTCGTGGCTGAACAGGTCGTGCAGGCTGGCGATAGCGTCCTCAACGCTGATGCCGGTCACTGCGTTAGGGTAGCGGGCGTGAAACACCGAGGCCGGCATCGGGCCAAAATCGCGCTTATAGGGGGCCACTTTGCCGGTCATCGCCATGGTCATGAAAGTACGGCCGTGAAAGGCGTTACCGAAGGTGATGATGCCGTGACGACGGGTGGCGGCGCGCGCCACTTTAACCGCATTCTCTACCGCTTCAGCGCCGGTGGTGAAAAAGGCGGTTTTGGCTTTACCGGCAATTGGCACCCGCTGATTGATGCGTTCCGCCAGCGCCACATAGCTCTCATACGGCGTGACCTGGAATGCGGTATGGGTGAATTTTGCTAACTGATCGGCAATGGCCTGCACGATACGCGGATGACGGTGGCCGGTGTTGAGCACCGCGATGCCGCCGGCGAAATCAATCCAGCTATTGCCCTCAACGTCACGTAGCGTGGCGTTTTCGGCCTGATCGACATACCACTGACAAAGATTACCGGTGCCGCGCGGCAGCGCGTCATCTTTGCGTTGTTGCAACTGGTTGTTTTTACCTTCCATAACCTTTCCTTAGCGATAAGCGTCTTTACAAATCACGACAAACACGTTTATTTATGCCTGCACTGAGCGCGGTTGCCAGAGCCAATTTCACTGAGAAGGATGGAGCCAATTGCGGAGTTTGTACGCCGATCATGTATTGGAACGACTACAGTTTGTCGCGGAAGGCACGCTGCAGCAGCGCCTGCTGCACTGCATGCAGGCGGCGATTGTAGAGGGCATTTTCCCGCGCGGCTCACGCCTGCCGGCGACGCGTGATTTAGCGCGCGAGCTGGCGGTGTCGCGTAATACGGTGCTCAACGTCTATGAAAATCTGGTCGCGCAGGGATATGTCAGCGCGCGCACCGGCAGCGGCACCTGGATTGCAGAAAACCTGCCGGAAGGGAGCCTCAACAGCACGCCGGCGCTGCCGCTCAGTGAACCCCTGATGAGTAAACCGGCGGCGATTTCAAAACGCGGCGCCACGCTGCTCGGTCACGCCAATGCCTCGCCTTATCAGTGGGGTGCGTTTGTGCCCGGCGCGCCGGATGTACGTGAGTTTCCGCATAAGTTGTTTAGCCAGATTCAGTCGCGCCTGAATCGCGAACCCGACATCGAGCGGCTGATTTACAGCAGTAACGGCGGCTGTCCGCAGCTGCGCCAGGCGCTGGCTGAGTATCTCAGCGTAGCGCGCTCGGTGCGTGCCGACGCCGATCAAATCATCATTACCGAAGGCATTCATCAGGCGGTGGATCTGGTGACGCGCGTGCTGTGCGACGCAGGCGATCCGGTGTGGATCGAGGAGCCAGGCTACTGGGGCACACGCAACCTGTTACGCATTAACGGGCTAAAAATTCAGGCCAAAGCGGTGGATGAACAGGGCATTATTCCGGAGCTGGCACCGCGCAGCAAAGCGCCGAAGATGATTTTTGTGACACCGTCACACCAGTATCCGCTGGGTGTGCATCTCAGTCTGGAGCGGCGCAGACAGCTGCTCGACCTGGCGCGCAAACACAAAAGCTGGCTGGTGGAAGATGACTATGACAGCGAATTTCGCTTCGCCGGCCAGCCATTCCCCTCGCTGCAGGGCTTTGAGCCGGATGCGCCGGTAATCTATATGGGCACCTTCAGTAAAACGCTCTATCCTGCGCTGCGTCTCGGCTATCTGGTGGTGCCGAAAGCGCTGGCGCAGCCGCTGCGCGTGGCGGCGGCCGAACTTTATCGCGGCGGCCATCTGCTGGTGCAGCGCGCGCTGGCGGAGTTTATTCAGAAAGGCCACTACGTGACGCACATCCGCCGCATGCGCAAACTCTACAGTCAGCGCCGGCGCTTTATGATGACGCTAATTGAGCGCTACCTGGGCGCGGCCTTTATGCCGGTGGTCAATCATGAAGCAGGGCTGCATCTGGTGCTGAATCTGCCCCCGGGCTGCGATGATGTGGCGATTGCCGCGCTGGCGCTGCGACGCGGCGTCAAGGTGCGGCCGCTGTCGCAATACTACATGCATCCGCAGGAGCGACGCGGTCTGCTGCTCGGTTACGCCTGCGTGGATGAGCGCCAGTGCCAGGATGCGTTTGGTGTGCTCAAAGCCTGCCTGGTGGAAGCGGGCATCGCCGGGCGGGGATAGCCCCGGCGTGTGCCTTACGCCCGGCCAATGCTGTCCAGTTGCGCAACCACCTCCGGGCTGAGCGTTAGCGCCGCGCTGGCCAGGTTTTGCTGCAGATGCTGCGGCGAGGAGGTGCCGGGAATCAACAGAATATTATCTGAGCGTTGCAACAGCCAGGCGAGCGCCACCTGCAGCGTACTGGCGTTGAGCGTGCTGGCCACCGCGCTGAGCTGTTCCGACTGCAGCGGCGAAAAACCGCCGAGCGGAAAGAACGGCACGTAGGGAATGCCCTGCGCCGCCAGCTGATCGATCAGCGCCTCATCCTGACGATTGGCGAGGTTATACAGATTCTGTACGCAGGCAATCGGCGTCATCTGCTGTGCCTGCGCCACCTGACTGGCGGTCACGTTGCTCAGGCCAATGTGCCGAATCAGGCCACGCTGTTGCAGTTTAATCATCGCCTCGATTTGCGGCTCCAGCGATCCCTCTGCCGGTCCATGAACGCTCAGCATCGAGCGTAAATTGACCACCTCCAGCACGTCGAGCCCCAGATTGCGCAGGTTGTCTTCAACCGCCTGCGTCAGTTCCTCCGGCGTGCTGGCGGGCAGCCAGCCGCCTTTGGCATCACGCCGGGCACCCACTTTGGTCACCAGCACCAGATCGTCGGGGTAAGGATAGAGCGCTTTTTTGATCAGCTGATTGGTGATGTGCGGCCCGTAAAAATCACTGGTGTCGATGTGATTCACACCGGCAGCCACGGCATCGCGCAGCACCTGTAGCGCGCGGGCCTCATCTTTTGGCGGGCCAAACACGCCGGGACCGGCCAGCTGCATGGCACCGTAGCCGAGACGGGCAACCTGACGGTCGCCCAGCGTATAAGTAGTTGTAGCCTGTGACATGTAAACCTCCTTCATCGGATAGTGTTTAAATTGTAATCACAACGGTGCTGTGCGACTATCCGTGTAAATCAGGACAGACTGTACGGAGTGACGCACAATGGCGCTGGATATGGCGTTGCTGCATGCGGTAGTAGCGGTGGCAAAAGCCGGCGGATTTCGCGAAGCGGCGCGCATGAGCGGCAGCAATCCGTCGCGTTTGAGTGATGCGGTGCGGCGCGCCGAAGAGCAACTGGGCGTTCGGCTGTTCAATCGCACCACGCGAACGGTGGTGCTGACCGAAGCGGGCCGGGCGCTGATGTCACGGCTGCTACCCGCTATGAACGAAGTGGATGCGGCGCTGGATGCCCTGAACACGTTCCGTGACACGCCGGGCGGCACGCTGCGGCTCAACGTGCCGGTCAGCGCAGCGCGGCTGGTATTACCGGCGATTGTGCCGGGATTTTTGCAGCGCTATCCGGACATCCGGCTGGAGATCGTGGCGGAAAGTAATGTGCAGGACATTTTTCGCGACAGCTGCGATGCCGGTATCCGTTATGACGATCATCTGGAGCAGGATATGGTGGCGCTGCCGATTGGTCCGCGCGTGCAGCGCTTTGCCGCGGCCGCGGCGCCGGCCTATCTGGCGGCTTATGGTACGCCGCAGCATCCGCGCGACCTGATGCAGCATCGCTGTCTGTATGGTCGTTATGCCACCGGGGTGACGGCCGAATGGGAGTTCAGCCGCGGCGCGGAACGCATCACGCTACAGCCGCAGGGGCCGCTGATTTGCAGCATCGGTGCGGCGATGGAGCTGACGGTGTCAACGGCCATCGCCGGTGCCGGCGTGGTCTATCTGTTTGAGGACTGGCTGAAGCCGGCGCTGGCCAACGGCAGTCTGCAACCGATTCTTGCCGACTGGTGGCTCAGCTTTCCCGGCCTGTGGTTGTATTACAATGACCGCCGGCTGATCCCGGCGCCGCTGCAGGCGTTTCTCCGCTGGATACGCGAACTCAATGCGACGCCGGGTTGACCAGCAGCCCGGAAACCAGCAGCCGAAAGGCCTGCACCGCACGCGGCAGTGCCGCGACCGGCTCATCGGCAGCGGCAATCCACAGCGCGGCATTGAGCGCGGCGCCGTTGACCAGTTGCGCCGCCGCTTCGGTATCGACCGTTTTCACCGTACCTTCCTCAATCAGCTCCGCCAGCATGGCGGCGCTGGTGCGCAGACAGGCGGTCTGATTAGGCCAGCGCGACGGATCGCCCAGCACCGCCGGGCCGTCCAGCAGCATGATGCGCTGGACTTCCGGCTCCAGCGACATCTCGATATAGGTAATGGCTTCCGCCAGAAACGCGTGCCAGCGAGTGTGATACTGCTGTCCGGCTGCGCGCATCTGCTCAAGAATCTCGCCATCAATCTGGTCAATGACCGCCTGTAGTAACCCTTTCTTATCGCCAAAATTATGGTACAGCGCACCGCGCGTCAGCCCGGCGGCTGCCGTGAGGTCATCCATTGACGCTTCGCTGTAACCCTTCTGCGCAAACGCGCGTCGTGCAGCGGCAATCAGTTTGCCGCGTGTCTCTTCCACCTGGTCTGCCCGTCGTCTGGCTGCCATCGCTGTTCCTTAAATTTTGCATTGACATACGCCGCGTATGTAAAACATAGTAATACATACGCGGCGTATGTTAAAGCGAAAGCGGGCATAGCTAACCCGCTTTCTTCTCTCATCTTCAGGAGTACGATTATGAACAAACGCGATGCTGTTTTTCCAGCGGGCCGTCAGGCGTTGTACAACATCAATAAATACTCTGCGGCGATTCGCTCCGGCGACCTGCTGTTTGTTTCCGGCCAGGTGGGCAGTCGTGATGATGGCACCGCCGAGCCCGATTTCACGCGTCAGGTTAATCAGGCGTTCACCAATCTCGCGGCGGTGCTGAAGGCCGCCGGTTGCAGTTTTGATGACGTAGTTGATGTCACTACGTTTCATACCGATCCGGAAGCGCAGTTCACCACGGTGAACGAAGTACGGCTGCGCTTCTTCGGCGATGCGCCTTATCCCAACTGGACGGCGGTGGGCGTCAACTGGCTGGCGGGCTATGATTTCGAAATCAAGGTAATTGCGCGCATTCCGCAGTGAGCCAGCGTGCGGCGATCAGTCTGCAACCCATAAAAAAGCCGCTAACCGTTGCCGGTTAGCGGCTTGTTCACTTCACGCCTAATCAGGCGCTCAGCAGTTGATCAGCAGTTTTTTCTACCAGCGCCAGCAGCAGCTTGATGTCTTCCAGCGTGACGGTCGGGTTCAGCAGCGTCAGCTTCAGGCAGGTCACGCCTGCATGCTCGGTCACACCGACGTTAGCGCGGCCAGACTCCAGCAACGCATCGCCGATGCGCTGGTTGAACAGGGCGATCTGCGCGCTGTCGCTCAGCTGTTCTGGACGATAGCGGAACAGTACGCTGGCCAACTGTGGCTGCATTACCAGCTCCAGACGTGGCTCAGATTCAACGAACTGCGCAACGTCCTGTGCCAGGCTCACGCCGTGGTCGATAATCGCGGCGTACTGTTTCTGACCCAGCGCTTCCAGACCCATCCACAGTTTCAGCGCATCGAAACGACGCGTGGTCTGCAGTGATTTGGACACCAGGTTCGGCACGCCAGCTTCTTCATCGAACTCGGAGTTCAGGTAAGCCGCCTGATAACGCATCAGCTCATAGTGACGCGCGTCTTTCAGCAGGAACGCGCCGCAGCTGATGGTCTGGAAGTATTGTTTGTGGAAGTCGAGGGTGACGGAATCCACCAGCTCCAGACCATCCAGGTAATGACGATACTTTTCAGACAGCAGCAGCGCACCGCCCCAGGCCGCATCCACGTGCACCCAGATGTTGTGCTCAGCGGCGATGGCTGCGATTTCACGCAGCGGATCGATGGCGCCGGCATCGGTGGTGCCTGCCGTCGCGACGATCGCCAGGATCTGTTCGCCGTTGGCTTCAGCCTGCGCCAGTTTGGCTTTCAGGTCATTCACGTCCATACGGGCAAACTGATCCGATTTCACCTGCACCACAGACTGATAGCCGTGACCCAGCAGCGCCATGTTCTTCTGCACGGAGAAGTGGGCGTTTTCTGAGCACAGCACTTTAATCTTGCGCAGATCGCCAGTAATGCCGTGCTGCTGCACGGAATGGCCCTGACGCGCATAGAAAGCGTCACGTGCCAGCATCAGGCCCATCAGGTTGCTCTGCGTACCGCCGCTGGTGAACACGCCCGCATCACCGGCCGGATAGCCAACCTGCGCACGCAGCCACTCAATCAGTTTGATTTCAATAATGGTGGCAGAAGGGCTCTGATCCCACGAATCCATGCTCTGGTTAGTGGCGTTGATCAGCACTTCAGCCGCCTGGCTTACCACCAGGCTCGGACAGTGCAGGTGCGCAACGCACTGCGGATGGTGCACCGCCAGACTGTCTTTGAGGAAATATTCAATCGCACGTTCAATCGCGGCCTGGTTGCCCAGGCCGTTTGGATTGAAGTCGAGCGTTATACGCTCGCGCAGTTCGGCAACCGTTTTGCCCTGGTACATCTCAGGCTGTTGCAGCCACTGCACAACCGCGGCGCTGCTCTGGGCAATCGCCTGCTGGTACGCCTCAATGCTCGGGGCCGAGGCGGCCAGAATCGGGTTTACTTCAGACATTTACTCTTCCAGTCAAACAGGTTTGACGCCAGCGCCCAGCAGCGCCTGCTCAAATTTATCCAGGAACACGGCCAGCTCTTCGTTGCTGATCAGCAGTGATGGCAGCAGGCGCAGTACCGCACCATGACGACCGCCACGCTCCAGAATCAGACCGGCTTCGAAGCATTTTTTCTGCAGCAGTGCAGAGAGTTCGCCGTCGGCCGGGAAGCTACCCATGTGGTCAGCTGGCTCGTGTGGCTTAACGATTTCGATACCGATCATCATCCCGAGGCCGCGTACGTGACCAATAACCGGGAAGCGTTTCGCCATCGTGTTCAGCTGGGCTTTCAGCCATTCACCCTGTTCTGCCACTTTGCCGGCGATGTTCTGCTCGGTCAGGATCTTCAGCGTCGCCAGACCGGTTGCCATCGCCAGCTGGTTGCCGCGGAAGGTACCGGTGTGGTGGCCAGGTGACCAGGCGTCAAACTGCTTTTTGATACCCAGCACGGCCAGAGGCAGACCGCCGCCCACCGCTTTAGACATCACGATGATGTCTGGCTCAATGCCCGCGTGTTCGAAGGCAAAGAACTTACCGGTACGGGCAAAGCCAGCCTGGACTTCGTCAAGGATCAGCAGAATGCCGTGTTCCTGGGTCACTTTGCGGATGCGCTGCAGCCACTCAGCTGGCGCCGGGTTCACGCCGCCTTCACCCTGTACCGCTTCGAGGATCACGGCCGCAGGCTTACGCACGCCGCTTTCAACGTCGTTGATCAGGTTTTCGAAGTAGTAGGTCAGGGCTTTCACGCCAGCTTCGCCGCCTAGGCCCAGCGGGCAACGGTACAGGTGCGGGTAAGGCATGAACTGCACTTCTGGCATCATGCCGTCAACCGCTTCTTTCGGCGACAGGTTGCCGGTCACGGACAGCGCGCCGTGCGTCATCCCGTGGTAACCGCCAGAGAAGCTGATTACGCCGCTGCGGCCGGTGACTTTTTTCGCCAGCTTCAGCGCCGCTTCAACGGCATCAGCACCGGATGGACCGGTGAACTGCAGGCAGTACTCTTTACCCTGACCTGGCAGCAGCGAGAGCAGAGATTCGGAGAACTGATCTTTCAGTGGCGTCGTCAGATCAAGAGTATGTAACGGCAAGCCGCTGGTAATGACATTTTGGATGCTCTGCAGAACATCAGGATGGTTATGACCAAGTGCCAGCGTCCCTGCGCCAGCCAGACAGTCAAGATATTGTTTGTTTTCAACATCCGTAATCCACACGCCATTGGCTTTGGCAATCGCTAAAGGCAACTTGCGCGGGTAACTCCTGACGTTTGATTCAAACTCAGCCTGACGGGCTAAGAATGCGTCGTTGTTTCCGTTGAATGAGTTGGCACCAAAAGTATCAATACGGACTTTATCCGTCATCATATCTCTCCTTCAACCGGGGCTCGAACAGGCTGGCCGATTGACTAGTTGAACAAAAAAGTATCAGTGGCTCAAAAAACGCGGCCAATATAGAGCCTTTTGACGCACATCACAATGATTAATTTTGTTTAGAATTGTTTATTCTTTTCATATAGGAATCAGGACGTTGGACAGAAACTGGCCACTTATTTTAGCGCCGCGATATGAACAGGCGATTAAATAATCGTGTGAATAAAAAGACTTATGCCCGCCAGTGCCAGCCACGGACCAAAGGGCAACACGTGATGCAGCTCGCGTTGCCAGCCTAATCGGGCCAGCAGAACAAACAAAATTGCGCCTGTGTAAGCCAGTAACAGCACAAAGGGTAAAAGCGCCCAGCCAAGCCAGGCACCCAGCGCAGCCAGCAGTTTGGCGTCTCCGCCACCGAGACCGGGGCGCTTTTTTATCAGCTGGTAGAGTCCACCCATTAGCCGCAGTGCGCTGTAGCCGGCTATCGCGCCGAACACCGCGTCATGCAGCGTTCCGGGCAGCCAGTGCAGCGCTTTGAACAGCAGGCCAAGCCACAGCAGTGAAAGGGTGAGAGCGTCCGGCAACAACAGATGCTCAATGTCGATGAGTGTCAGCGCCAGCAGAATCCAGGCGAGCAGCAGGGCGGCAGGCAGGCGGCTATCGGGCGGCAGCAGCCAGGCCAGCGCCAGGCTGATCGCGGCGGTGAGCAGTTCCGTCAGCGGGTAGTGCAGGCTCACCGGGTGGTGGCAGTAGCGACAGCGTCCGCGTAACAACAGCCAGCTGAGCAACGGCAGCATGTCGATCGCGCGCAGCGTGGTCTGGCAGTGTGGACAGTGCGAGCGCGGCAGCAGCAGGGGAATGCCGGGTTGCGGGTTCATTACCTGCTGCGGCAGGCGATAAATGACCACGTTGAGAAAGCTGCCGACGCACAGCGCCAGCAGTGTACCGATCAACCAGTAGGCGATTTCCATGAGGTTTTCTCCTGCTGTCCATGCAGCGTTGGGTTTTTCTGTCGCCACGAATGGCGATCGTGCAGATCATGGCGCGGTTACCGTGGGGGCGCATTGATGCGTACCGGTGTAAGCGGGGCGATTTTTTGCCCGGTTGCACGACAGGTTGGCATAAAGGTGCCGCGTAACCTGTTTGCGCGATAAATCGCGCCGCTACGGATTTGTGCGGTTTGACGGCAGGTCGCCATAAATGGCGACCCTACAGGTTTCGCCGGGCGCGCATTTATACGCACCGCGAAATCGCGCCGCTACGGATTTGTGCGGTTTGACGAAAGGTCACCATAAATGGCGACCCTACAGGTTTTGTAGGGTGCGCATTTATGCGTACCGCGAAATCGCGCCGCTACGGATTTGTGCGGTTTGATGGCAGGTCGCCATGAATGGCGACCCTACAAAACCTGTAGGGTGCGCATTGATGCGCACCGCGATCTGTCGACAACCCCGGCCGGTGTGCGAGAGGCACAATACGCCGGCGGAGACGGCGTGGCGAGCAGCAAAGCGGCGTTGCAGCGATTTGCAGCAGGATTTACGAGCGGGCTCCAGAGAACAGAGAAGATATAAGCAGGGATGCGTGAATTTCACGGGCTGGCAATGACCAAATCGATGCGAAGACAGGCAAAAATCCAATCGATGGGCCAGCTGAGGCAGGCAACAATCTAATCAATACGCCAGCGGAGACAGATAATAATCAAATCAATGCGCCAGCGAATTTACTGGCTCTGTTTAAACTGCTGCATGGCTTCCAGCACATTGCTGGTGGCGAGCGACATCACCCATTCGCTGTTGAGAAACACGTCGTAATGGCCGGCGTTATAGCGAAATACATACAGCTCACCGCGGAAACGCAATCCTTTTGTTTTCACGCCAATGTGATGCCGGCGCAGTGCTGCCTGTGAAAGTCTGTCAGTCGCGGTTCTCATCATCATTCTCCTGTCCAGCCTCTGGCGTCACTATCCCAGGGAAGAATAAGCAGCCAACCTTAGGATAACCTTAAGAACAGTATAGTCTCTTAGTTAATGTATTGAAAAATAGCCACTTTAATTGCCGTGTGTCGTCATGCAGGCCAATGATGTCTGATCCGATGCTGATTTCCGGCCCCGGCGTGCAATCTTCTACCAATCTTCAACATCACGTAAAAAAGTCAGCGTGCCGCTTTGCCATTTAATGTTCAGTTAAGTTTTCCCCCGTATTTTGGTTTCTTATAGCGATAAAACAGACTTGCTTAAGTTTTATTGCGCGCAGATGACAGCAGCCCTGCGAACGCACTCGTTTAAGTAACGTTTAAACAATAGGTTACAGGGTGTTTCATCAGGTTGTCATGCGCAGCAATAACGCTTGTTTTATTTTTCAGCATGTTTTCAGGCACAACAGTAAGGTTATCTTATGAGTTTCCTTCCGTTTTCGCGCCCGGCATTGGGTGAGGAAGAACTGGCCGCGGTGCAGGCGGTATTTGCATCGGGCTGGATTACCACCGGACCGCAGAATGCTGCGCTGGAGCAGGCGTTTTGCCAGCTCACCGGCAACCAGCACGCTATTGCCGTCAGCTCCGCCACAGCAGGCATGCACGTTACGTTGATGGCGCTGGGTATCCAGCCCGGCGACGAGGTGATCACCCCGTCGCTGACCTGGGTTTCCACGCTCAATATCATTACGCTGCTGGGCGCCACGCCGGTGATGATCGATGTGGATCGCGATAACCTGATGGTAAGCGCAGAACAGATCGAAGCGGCCATTACGCCGCGCACCCGCGCCATCGTGCCGGTTCACTATGCCGGTGCGCCGGCGGATATCGACGCCCTTCGCGCCGTCAGCACACGCCACAATATCCCGCTCATTGAAGATGCGGCCCACGCGGTAGGTTGTTATTACAAAGGCCGGCACGTCGGGCAGCAGGGCACTGCAATCTTTTCGCTGCACGCCATCAAAAACATCACCTGCGCCGAAGGCGGCATTGTGGTGACCGATGACGCGCAGCTGGCTGACTGCCTGCGCAGCCTGAAATTCCACGGCCTCGGCGTCGATGCCTACGATCGTCATACCCATGGCCGCAAACCGCAGGCCGAAGTGATCATGCCCGGTTTTAAATACAACCTGCCAGACATCAACGCCGCGATTGCGCTGGTGCAGCTGCAAAAGTTGCCGGCCATCAATGCACGTCGCCAGGCCATCGCCGCGCGCTATTTGCGCGAGCTGGCAGATACGCCGTTGCTGCCGCTGGTGCAGCCGGCGTGGCCGCATCAGCATGCGTGGCATCTGTTTATCATTCGCGTGGACGAAGCGCGCTGCGGTATCAGTCGCGATGTGCTGATGGAGCAGTTGAAAATCCATGACATCGGCACCGGTCTGCATTTCCGTGCCGCGCATACCCACAAGTATTACCGTGAACGCTATCCGCAGCTCTCGCTGCCGGCCACCGAATGGAACAGTGAACGTATCTGCTCGCTGCCCCTGTTCCCCGACATGCTCGATGACGATGTAACGCGTGTGATTGCTGCCTTACGCCACCTTGCGGGAGCCTGAGATGCTGGAAGAAAAACCGATTCGCAAAGTCTCCGTGGTGATCCCGGTGTACAACGAAGAACAGAGCCTGCCGGAGCTGGTGCGCCGTACCGACGCGGCCTGCCGCACGCTCGGCCTTGACTATGAAATCTTACTGGTGGATGACGGCAGCGCCGACCGCTCCGCGCAGATGATCGCCGATGCGGCGGATATGCCGGGCAGTCACGTGGTCGGCGTGCTGCTGAATCGCAACTACGGGCAACACTCGGCGATTATGGCCGGTTTCAGCCATGTTTCCGGTGATGTGATCATTACGCTGGATGCCGATCTGCAAAACCCGCCGGAAGAGATCCCCAACCTGGTCAAAGCCGCGCAGCAGGGCTACGACGTGGTCGGCACCGTGCGTCAGAACCGTCAGGACAGCTGGTTCCGACGCCGCGCTTCACGCACCATCAACCACCTGATTCAGCGCGTGACCGGCAAAGCCATGGGCGATTATGGCTGCATGCTGCGCGCCTATCGCCGTCACATTGTCGATGCGATGCTCAACTGCCACGAACGCAGCACCTTTATCCCGATTCTGGCGAACACCTTCGCGCGCCGCACCATTGAACTGCCGGTTACGCATGCCGAGCGTGAGTTCGGCGACTCCAAATACAGCTTTATGAAGCTGATCAACCTGATGTATGACCTGGTGACCTGCCTGACCACCACGCCGCTGCGTCTGCTGAGTATTGTCGGCAGCTTAATCGCGCTGGCCGGTTTCGCCTTTTCTCTGATCCTGATTGTGCTGCGCCTGTTCCTCGGTGCCAGCTGGGCCGGCGACGGTGTGTTCATGCTGTTTGCCGTGCTGTTTATTTTTGTCGGCGCGCAGTTTGTCGGTATGGGCCTGCTGGGCGAATACATCGGTCGTATTTATAACGACGTACGCGCCCGTCCGCGCTACTTCATTCAACGTGTTATCCATCCGCAACAAGATGCCCCGTCTGTACAGGAAATTAAGCAATGAAAACTATCGTCTTCGCCTATGCCGAAATGGGCTGTGCAGGCATCACTGCGCTGCTGAACGCAGGCTATGAAATCAGTGCCATCTTCACTCATGCGGACACCTCGCCGGAGAGCCATGCGTTTCCTTCGGTAGCACGCCTCGCGGCTGAGCAGGGCATTCCGGTTTATGCGCCGGAAGATGCTAACCATCCGCTGTGGGTGGATCGCATCCGCACCATGCAGCCGGACTTTATCTTCTCGTTTTATTATCGCGCCCTGCTGAGCGACACCATTCTGAACTGCGCGCGGGTTGGCGCGTTTAACCTGCACGGCTCGCTGCTGCCTAAATACCGTGGTCGTGCGCCGCTTAACTGGGTGCTGGTCAACGGCGAGACGGAGACTGGCGTAACGCTGCACCGCATGGTGAAACGTGCCGATGCCGGCGACATTGTGGCGCAGCAGCGCGTGGCGATTGACCCGCAGGATAATGCGCTGACGCTGCACCGTAAGCTGGTGGCCTGCGCCGGCCAGCTGCTGGAAGGCGCGCTGCCGCCGATGAAGCGCGGTGAGATTGCCGCCACGCCGCAGAACGACGCGGAAGCGACCGTGGTCGGTCGCCGCACGCCGGAGGATGGCCGTATCAACTGGGAGCTGCCGGCGGCTAAAGTGAATAACCTGGTGCGTGCAGTCACCGATCCCTGGCCTGGTGCGTTTGCGTATGCCGGCACGGTGAAATTCGTGGTGTGGAAAGGGCGGGTTCACCAGGATGCGCCCAGCGCCAAACCGGGCACGGTGCTGTCGGTAGAGCCGTTCCTGATTGCCTGCGGCGAGGGCGCGCTTGAAGTGGTCACCGGGCAGAGCGACAACGGTGTTTACATGAACGGCAGCCAGCTGGCGCAGAGTCTGGGCATGGTGCCGGGTGCGCTGCTTTACTCGCAGCCGGTTGCTGCGGTAAAACGCCGCACGCGGGTGCTGATCCTCGGCGTAAACGGCTTTATCGGCAACCATCTCACCGAACGCCTGCTGCAGGATGATAACTTTGAGGTTTATGGCCTGGATATCGGTTCCGATGCCATCAGCCGCTTCCTGGATGAACCGCGCTTCCACTTCGTTGAAGGGGATATCAGCATCCACTCTGAATGGATTGAGTATCACATCAAGAAATGTGACGTGGTGCTGCCGCTGGTGGCGATCGCCACGCCGATCGAATATACCCGTAATCCGCTGCGCGTGTTCGAGCTGGATTTCGAAGAGAACCTGAAGATTATTCGTGACTGCGTGAAGTATAAAAAGCGCATCATTTTCCCGTCGACCTCCGAAGTGTACGGTATGTGTACCGATCAGCATTTCGACGAGGATCACTCCAACCTGGTGGTCGGACCGATCAATAAACAGCGCTGGATCTATTCAGTGTCGAAACAGCTGCTGGACCGGGTGATATGGGCCTATGGCGAAAAAGAGGGGCTGCGCTTTACGCTATTCCGTCCGTTTAACTGGATGGGCCCGCGTCTGGATAACCTCAACGCCGCGCGTATCGGCAGTTCTCGCGCCATCACCCAGCTGATCCTTAATCTGGTGGAAGGCTCGCCGATCAAGCTGATCGACGGCGGCGCGCAGAAGCGTTGTTTCACCGATATTCGCGACGGCATCGAAGCGCTGTTCCGCATTATCGAGAATAAACACAACAACTGCGATGGCCAGATCGTTAACATTGGTAACCCGGAGAACGAAGCCAGTATTAAAGAGCTGGCGGAACACCTGCTGGCCAGCTTTGAGCGCCACCCGCTGCGCGATCGCTTCCCGCCGTTTGCCGGTTTCCGTGAGGTAGAGAGCAGCAGCTATTACGGCAAAGGCTATCAGGACGTGGAGCACCGCAAGCCGTCGATTAAAAATGCCCGCCGGCTGCTCGACTGGACGCCAACTGTGGCGATGGATACCACCATCGACAATACGCTGGACTTCTTCCTGCGCACCGTTGAGCTACAGGAAAAGCCATGAAGCGAGTGGGTTTGCGTGTTGATGTCGATACCTGGCGCGGCACGCAACTGGGCGTACCGGCGCTGCTGCAGCAGTTCAGCCTGCATCAGCTGCAGGCCAGCTTCTTCTTCAGCGTTGGGCCGGACAACATGGGGCGCCACCTGTGGCGCCTGATGAAGCCGCGCTTTCTGTGGAAGATGCTGCGTTCGCGCGCGGCCTCGCTGTACGGCTGGGATATTTTACTGGCCGGTACCGCCTGGCCGGGTCGCGAAATAGGCAAAGGGCTGGCGTCGATTATTCGCGCCACGGCAGATCATCATGAAGTGGGCTTACACGCGTGGGATCACTTTGCCTGGCAGACCTGGGCTGGCGTCTGGTCGCCACAGCAGCTGAATGCGCAGATTGCGCGCGGTAAAGTGGCGCTGGAAGCCATTTTGGGTGACAGTGTCACCTGCTCTGCAGTGGCAGGCTGGCGCGCCGACAGCCGGGTACTGGATGCCAAGCAGCCGTTTGGCTTTCGCTATAACAGCGACTGTCGCGGCAGCGGGCCGTTCATTCCGCGCCTCAACGATGGCAGCCTCGGCACGGTGCAAATTCCGGTAACCCTGCCAACGTGGGATGAAGTGGTAGGCCAGCAGGTCAGCGCGGAGGGGTTTAACGACTTTATTCTCGCGCAGATGCATGCCGCCAGCGGTACGCCGGTCTATACCATTCACGCAGAGGTCGAAGGCATCGTCGGTTTGCCCGCCTTTGCCGATCTGCTGACGCGCGCGCAGCAGCAGGGCATCCGGTTTTGTCCGCTGAGCGAGCTGCTGCCGGACGATCTCAGTACGCTGCCACAGGGCCATGTGGTGCGCGGGCACATTGCCGGCCGGGAAGGCTGGCTGGGTTGCCAGAGTTAACATTTTACAGGACCCAAGTATGGAAACACCGATGCGCAGCCGCACCCGCATAGTGCTGCTGATAGCGCTTTTTGCTCTCTATTATCTGATCCCGGTGCCATTCCGCGATCTCTGGCAGCCGGATGAAACCCGCTATGCCGAAATCAGCCGCGAGATGCTGCTGAGCGGTAACTGGGTGGTGCCGCATTTTTTTGATTTGCGCTACTTCGAGAAGCCGATTGCCGGTTACTGGGTCAATAATCTTGGCCAGCTGTTATTTGGGCATAATAATTTTGGCGTGCGCGCCGGTGCGATTATCTGTACCACGCTGAGTGCGCTGCTGATCTACTGGCTGGGCAAGCGGATGTTCGCCAGCCGCAAAATAGCGCTCACCGCCAGCGTGATCTTTCTTACCTCGCTGCTGGTTTATGGCATCGGCACTTACGCCGTGCTCGATCCGATTCTGCTGCTGTGGCTGGTGGCGGCGATGTGCAGCTTTTGGTTTGCTGCGCAGGCGCACAGTACCTCACAGCGGCTGACGGGCTATATGCTGCTCGGCGCGGCCTGTGCCATGGGTTTCATGACCAAAGGCTTTCTGGCGCTGGCGGTGCCGGTGCTGGCGATTGTGCCCTGGGTGCTCTGGCAGCGACGTTTTGGCGAACTGCTGCGCTGGGGGCCGCTCACGATTGCGGTGGCGGCCGCGATCAGCGCGCCCTGGGCGCTGTCCATCCAGCATCAGGAAGGCGATTTCTGGCACTACTTCTTCTGGGTCGAACATATTCAGCGCTTCGCGGAGAGCGATGCGCAGCATAAAGCGCCGTTCTGGTTTTACCTGCCGGTGTTGGTGGCGGGCTGTTTACCGTGGCTCGGCCTGTTGCCAGGCGCGCTGAGCGGCGCATGGCGACAGCGTCAACAGCACGCTGCCACGATCTATTTGCTTAGCTGGGTTGTACTGCCGCTGCTGTTCTTTAGCATCGCCAAAGGCAAACTGCCGACCTATATTCTGCCGTGCTTTGCGCCGCTGGCGTTGTTAATGGCGCATTATGCGCACGGTAACACCGCGCGCCTGAAACAGGCGTTGGCGGTAAATGGCTGGATCAACCTGCTGTTTGGTCTGGTTGCCACGCTGCTGGTCGTGGTGGTGCTGGCACCCTGGGGGCTGGCGCACCATCCGGTGTACGCGCGCGATGAGTTGCTGCGGATACTGTGCGCTGCGCTGGCATTTGCCGGCTGGGCGGTGATGGGCTGGTTAAGCCTGAAAACAGGCCGCTGGCAGCTGGCTGCGCTTTGCCCGCTGGCATTGGCGCTGCTGGTCGGGTTGGCTATCCCACAAAAGGTACGTGACAGCAAACAGCCGCAGAGTTTCGTCAGCGCCGTTCGGCCTCAGCTGGCGCAGAGCCGCTATCTGGTGGTGGACAATTCCGGCATCGCTTCTGCGGTCGCATGGGAATTGCGCCGCAGCGATATCACTTTCTTCGATGAAAAAGGTGAGCTGGAGTACGGACTGGGTTATCCCGATGCAAAAACGCGCTACGTCGACGGGGAAGCCTTCGCTGACTGGCTGCGCCTGCATCGCCGACAGGGTCCGGTGGCACTGGTGCTGCTGCTGAATTCTGACGAAAAGCAAGCGGATGCGCATCTGCCGGTGCCGGATGATGTGTATCAGCAGGGACGGCTGGTCTACTACGGCTACAACGCGACACCATGAATCTGCTACTGATCCTGCTGGTAAGCCTGCTCAGTTGTGCCGCCCAGCTGTGCCAGAAACAGGCGGCCCACTGCGGCGGGCAACGCCTGTTCGGCTGGCTGGTGCTCAGCCTGCTGCTGCTGGGGACGGCGATGCTGCTGTGGCTGGTGGTGCTGCGCACCGTGCCGGTCAGCGTGGCTTACCCGATGCTGAGCCTGAATTTTGTGCTGGTGGCGGTGGCGGCGCGCGTCATCTGGCGTGAGACCTACACGCGGCGGCAGTGGCTGGGTACGTTGGCGATCGTTGCCGGGGTGGCGCTGATGGGGAGCCATCTGTGAAGGGCTGGCTGCTGGCGCTGGCCAGCGTGCTGCTGGTGTCGCTGGCGCAGCTGCTGCTGCGCACGGCAATGCTCGCGCTGCCACCGCTGGATACATGGACCGCGCTACCGTGGCAGCACGGCCTGATACCGTTAATCGGCGGACTGGCGGCCTACGGCTGCTCAATGCTGTGCTGGCTGCTGGCGCTGCGGCTGTTGCCGCTCAACCGGCTCTATCCGCTGCTCAGTCTGAGCTATGTGCTGGTGTGGCTGGCCGCTATTTCCCTGCCAGCCTTGCATGAAACCTTCCGCTGGAGCAGTCTCGCTGGCGTCATATTGATCGTCTGCGGCCTGCTGTGTGTGGCGCTGCCGCGCCGTTAACCGTTAATGCTGCTGCCACGGGTGATATTCACCCTGGCGGCGGCCTGGCGCCGTTTCCGGCAGACGCAGCAGGCCGAACAAAGAAATCACCCCCAGCACTGCAACATACAGCGCCAGACCATACCAGTGGCCGTGGGTCACCTGCAGAATCTTCACCGCCACCAGTCCGAGTACGCCGCTGCCGATCAGCGAACCGATCTGCCAGATCACCGCGATACCGCTGCAGCGAATGTGCGTGGGAAACAGTTCGGGGAACCATGACGCCTGCGGGGCATAACACATGCTGTGGCCCAGCGTCAGCGCCACGATCATCGCCAGCTGCGTGAGCCAGTAGCTGTTGTGCGCCAGCGCGAGAAAAAAGGGCACGATCGAGAGCATGATCAGCAGCGTGCCGATCAGGTAAACCGGCTTGCGACCGATGCGGTCGGAAAGGGCACCCATCAGCGGGATCGCCAGTACTTCGAGGATCACCGCGACGATCATACTGTTCATCAAAATGCCGGCATCAAGCTGATTAGCCTTACCCCAGGCAAGGATGATGACGGTAAACAGGGCGAAGGCGCAGGCTTCGATCAGTTTCGCTGCCACGCCGTTGACCACCAGCCGTGGATTACCACGCAGCACCTCTTTTAACGGCCTGGATTCTGCCGCTTTGGTTTCACGAATGGCGGCGAAGACCGGCGATTCATCAATGCGCAGGCGAATAAACAGGCCGACAATCACCAGCAGCGCGCTGAGCAGAAAAGGTACGCGCCAGCCCCAGTCCATCATCTGCTCCGCGGTCAGCGCGGCATTAAGCACAGCGAACAGCGCCAGCGGCAGCAGAAACCCGACCGGAGCACCAATCTGCACCCAGCTGGCAAAGAAACCGCGCCGGGAAGGCTGCGCATATTCGGCCGTCATTAATACCGCGCCCGCCTGTTCGCCGCCAACGCCAAACCCCTGCAGCAAACGGATGGCAATCAGTAATACCGGGGCCCAGACGCCAATTTTTTCGTAGGTTGGCAGCAGACCAATGCAGAACGTGCCAAGGCCCACGATCAGGATGGTCGCCACCAGCGCCTTTTTGCGTCCCACTTTGTCGCCGATGTGCCCAAACACCATGCCGCCAATGGGACGTGCGAGGAAGCCCACCGCATAAGTGGCGAAGGCAGCGAGTGTGCTGACCAGCGGATCGTGACTGGGAAAGAACAGATGGCCAAAGAACAGTACCGCTGCCGTACCGTAAGCGAAAAAGTCGTAATACTCTGCCGCCGTGCCTATCGCCGAGGCGCTGGCGACGCGGCGAATCAATGATTTAGGGTGAGCTTCAGCGGTATCAGATTGAGCAACAGTTGAAGAGGCCATGACAAATCCTGAAGAGGTTAAAGAGCGACTACCATACAAGAAGGTTTGTGCAGTTATTGCGCGATTGATCACAAAGCGTGGCGACTCCCGGCGTAAAGGGGCCGATCTGCTGCGCTTAAATAACCACCTCGCCCAACCTTCACTCGCCTTTTTTCGGCTGATGTAAATCCATCAAAATAAACCGGTCAAAAGGCTTGAACTCACAATTTGAAAAGCAGGTTTCAAATATAAATTAACATGAAATAAAAATGCCGATAGCCTGGACGCGCTGCTTTGTTCTGATGCTTTTCCTAACGCATTTTTTACCAGGAGGTATTATGGAAAAAGAACTTTATCTCTCCACCAACACCGCGTCCGGCCCCAACAGCACAACAAAAACCGAACCCTTCGTAAAAATCATCGCGCTGGTGGCGACACTCGGCGGGTTGCTGTTTGGTTACGATACCGGCGTGGTATCCGGCGCGCTGCTGTTCATGCGCAGCGATTTGCATCTCACGCCGTTCACTACCGGGCTGGTGACCAGTTCACTGTTGTTCGGCGCTGCCTTTGGCGCGCTGCTGGCAGGGCACTTCGCGGATGCCCTCGGGCGCCGCAAAATCATCATCACGCTGGCCTTTATTTTTGCCCTCGGCGCGGTCGGCTCTGCCTTCGCACCTGATGTGGTGACGATGATTGCGTCACGCCTGTTTCTTGGTATTGCCGTTGGCGGGGCGGCTGCCACTGTGCCGGTGTATATCGCGGAAATTGCCCCGGCGAATAAACGCGGTCAACTGGTGACGCTGCAGGAGCTGATGATTGTCTCTGGCCAGCTGCTGGCCTATGTCTCCAATGCCACTTTCAATGAAATCTGGGGTGGCGAACATACCTGGCGCTGGATGCTGGCCATCTCCATCGTACCCGCCGTGCTGTTGTGGATCGGGATGGTCTTTATGCCGGAAAGTCCACGCTGGCACGTCATGCGCGGCAACACCGCTGGCGCGCGCAGGGTGCTGGAGAAAACCCGGGCGGCGGAAGACGTGGAGTGGGAGCTGGAGGAGATCGAAGAGACCATCGAAGAGCATCGCCAGCAAGGCAAAGGTCGCCTGCGTGACCTGCGCACGCCATGGCTGCGCAAAGTGTTTTTACTGGGAATTGGCATTGCCGCCATCCAGCAGCTGACCGGTGTGAACACCATCATGTACTACGCGCCAACCATGCTCACTGCTACCGGCCTGAGCAACGATGCGGCATTGTTCGCCACCATCGCCAACGGCGTGATCTCGGTAATCATGACGCTGGTGGGGATCGTGATAATCGGTAAGGTTGGGCGTCGTCCGCTGGTGCTGATAGGGCAGATGGGCTGTACCGCCTGCCTGTTCTTTATCGCTACGGTGTGCCTGCTTATGCCGGAGTATCACGCCGGTGGTGCGGTTAATCTGCTGCGGGCCTATCTGGTACTGGCCGGAATGCTGATGTTTTTATGTTTTCAGCAGGGCGCGCTGTCACCGGTCACCTGGTTGCTGCTGTCGGAAATCTTCCCGGCGCGCATGCGCGGCATTTGCATGGGCGGTGCCGTTTTTGCCTTGTGGATTGCCAACTTCGCCATTTCCATGGCCTTCCCGCTGTTGCTGGCCGCCTTTGGCCTGGCCGGGGCTTTCCTGACTTTTGCCGTGATCGGGATCGGCGGCGCCCTGTTTGTACTGCGCGCTATTCCGGAAACCAAAGGGCGCAGCCTGGAACAGGTCGAACACTATTTCTATGAACTGTATGACGGCAAAGGCTAAATGTGAGGGCGCTCAGGCTGATGTAAATCACTCAAAGAAGCCGCAGAGCGGGCAAAAAAGATACCTTACTATCAGGGCATGTCAGTACCTTGCAGCAAACAGAACCTTACCCAGTGATTATTATCCAGGAAAGATCATGACCTACAAAATAAGCAGTGACCGATTCTGTGTTAACCGTAAAATTGCTCCTCATCTCAGCATGGCGGAATTCTTCGCGCTGGTGCAACAGCTGGGATTAAATAAAGTTGAAATACGCAATGATATGAAAAGCGGCAGCGTGACCGACGGCGCAGGCGGTGAGGAAGTGCGTCGCCTGGCAGCGCAGCATCAGCTTGAGATCGAAACCATCAACGCGGTGTATCCCTTCAACCAGTTAGATGATGCGGTGCTGGAAAAAACGCGCGCGCTGTTAGCCGATGCGCGCGCCACCGGGGCGAAAGCGCTGGTGCTCTGTCCGCTCAATGATGGGACACCGGTAAGTAATGAGCAAATCGTACAGGCGCTGCAAACCCTGGCGCCGCTGTTTGCCGAATATGGTGTTGCCGGGCTGGTTGAACCGCTCGGTTTTCCGCAGAGCTCACTGCGCTCCGCCGCGCTGGCGCAGCAGCTTATCGCTCAGGCCGGCGTGCCGTTTAACATCGTGCTGGATACCTTCCATCATCACCTGTACGAAGGCGCCGAACAGGATTTCGCCGGTGGCGTAGACGTGAATCACATCGGCCTGGTGCATCTCTCTGGCGTAACGGATGCGCGCCCGACTCATCAACTCACCGACGAAGAGCGCATCATGCTGAGCGCGGATGACCTGCTGAAATCCCGCGAGCAGGTGCAGCGCCTGGAAGAGATGGGCTATCGCGGTGTTTATGCTTTCGAGCCGTTTTCGTCGGTGATGGAGAGCTGGAGCGCTGAGGATATTGCGCGCGAAATCCGCAGCAGCATTGATTATCTCAACCACTAACCAATCCGGCATTTTGCTGAAGGAACCTCGCATGACACTCAATATTGGTGTAATCGGCACTGGCGCTATCGGCCGTGAACACATTCGTCGTTGCAGCCAGGTGCTGCAGCATGCGCGCGTGGTCGCGCTTAATGATATCAATCGCAGCAACTGTGAGCAGGTGATTAGCGAGCTCGGCTTGCAGGCGGAGATTTACGACAACGCGCACGATTTAATCGCCGCGCCGGAGGTGCAGGCCATTCTGGTTACCTCGTGGGGCCCGACGCATGAAGAGTTTGTGCTGGCAGCCATCAAAGCCGGCAAAGCGGTATTCTGCGAGAAGCCACTGGCAGTGACCGCGCAGGGCTGTATGAATATTGTCGAAGCGGAAATTGCCGCAGGCAAAAAACTGGTGCAGGTGGGTTTTATGCGACCGTACGACAGCGGCTATCGCGCGCTGAAAGCAGTTATCGACGGCGGCACCCTGGGTGAGCCGCTGATGCTGCACTGCGCGCACCGCAATCCGGCGGTCGGCGATGCTTACACCACCGATATGGCGATCACCGATACGCTGATCCATGAACTCGACGTGCTGCGCTGGCTGCTGAACGATGATTACGTCAGTGCGCAGGTGATTTACCCACGCAAGACCCGCCACGCGTCATCGCACCTGAAGGACCCGCAGATTGTGCTGCTGGAAACCGCGAAGGGCATCCGTATTGATGTCGAGATCTTCGTTAACTGCGCCTATGGTTACGACATTCAGTGTGAGGTGGTCGGCGAGAGCGGCATTGCCCGCCTGCCTGAACCGATGTCGGTGCAAACCCGCCACGCGGCGCAGCTCTCCACCGGCATTCTGACCGACTGGAAAAAACGTTTTATCGCTGCGTATGACGTTGAGCTGCAGGATTTCATCAACAACGTGCTGTCGGGCAATATGACAGGCCCGTCGGCGTGGGACGGCTATGCCGCCGCCGTGGCGGCCGATGCCTGTGTCGCGGCACAGAACAACGGTGACATTGTCCCGATTACCATGCCGCCACGTCCGGCTTTTTATTGTTAATCCCACCACATCGCGGCTGGCACACCCTAACCGGTGCGCCTTTATGTGACATTGTCACCTGTTGACAGCCATCTTCCCCTCAGTCACCGCCGCGCCTCACATTTGTTAGCGATCCCGTGTATCATCGCCGCCTTTATGTTGTGCAAGGAAAAGTGTGATGACGGAGAGCGTAATGGCGCGCCGCCAGCCCTCGGTATGGTGGGGCGCCATGATCATCTGTGGGACGGTAGTGGGCGCCGGTATGTTTACGTTGCCGATCGTGATGGCCGGGGCGTGGTTTGGCTGGGCGCTGCTGCTGCTGGGCATAAGCTGGGGCGCAATGCTGCTCTCCGGGCTGCTGTTTATGCGTGTCAGCCTGCATTATCCGCCGGGCGCGGGCTACGATACGCTGACGCGCGATTTGCTCGGGCGCGGCTGGGCCAGCATCAATGGCCTCAGCATCCTTTTTGTACTGGGCATTCTCACCTACGCTTATATTTCAGCCAGTGGTCCGGTTTACCAGCACTCGCTGAATCAGCTTGGCGTGCCGCTCTCAACCGCCGGGGCCAAAATCGCGCTGACGCTGTGTGTCGCCGCTGTGGTGTGGCTCGGCACCACCGGCGTCAGTCGTTTGATGACGTTCTGCGTGCTGGCAAAAATCCTGCTATTGATTTTGCTGTTCGGCGGGCTGTTAACCCAGGTTGACGTGCCCTCGCTGTTCGCTGCCGCCGCGCCGGGAGACAGCTACTGGCCTTACGCGCTGGGCGTGCTGCCGTTCTGTCTGGCCTCTTTTGGCTATCACGGTAACATCACCGGACTGGTGAGTTATTATCAGCGCCGCGAGTCGCCGGTGACACGCGCGCTGGTGCTGGGCACGCTGATGTCGCTGGCTCTTTACCTGTTCTGGATTGTCTGCACCATGGGGAATTTGCCGCGCGCTGTGTTTCCTGACATCGTGCAGCAGGGTGGAGATATTGCCGCGCTGATGGCCGCGCTGCGCGATCATCTGCACGTGCGCGCGTTGTCGCTGATGATGTCGGTGTTCTCACATTTTGCAGTGATAGCCTCGTTTCTCGGCGTGACGGCAGGACTGTTTGATTTCATCGCCGACCGCCTCGGCTGGGGGCATTCCCCGCGCGCGCGGCTGCAAACCGCCTGCCTGACATTTTTGCCGCCGCTGCTCGCTTCGCTGTGGTGGCCGCATGGCTTCGTCGCCGCCATCGGTTTTGCCGGTCTGTTTGCCACGCTGTGGGCGGTGATTATTCCAGCGCTGCTGGCACGGCGTGCGCAACAGCGCTTCGCCGATCGGCCGCGTACGCCACTGGCGATTGGCCTGGTACTGCTTTTCGGCGCGCTGAATGTGCTGGCATGGACGCTGAGCTGGCTGGGTGTGTTACCGCAATTTGCTGCGGCCTGAGTGGCGAGAGCCATGGGGTTCAGAGGTGAGGCTGCACTATTCGTATCGTAGCGGCGCGATTTATCGCGCTAATCCATTCGCCGCACCGTTGTAAATTGCGCAATGAATTGCGCCGCTACCCGGCGCTGGGGCTACGAATGGGTTGAATAATTCACTCTGCTCAAGTCAGCGATAAGACCCGGTCCGTTGGGCTGCCAGTTGAGCTGCTGCCGCGTCCAGGCACCGCTGGCACGCAGATCCAGCCTGGCGAAAGCAGCGAACCAGCCGAAATGCTCCGCGGCCTGATCGGGATTGGCATGCTGAAAGACCAGCTGTTCATCGCGCAGCGCCTCGGCGCTGACAATGACCGGGCGCAGGTTGAGCTGCGCCAGAAGTTCGCCGTTCCCGGGCAGAAGGCCCTGCGTCGGGAGCGCACGATTACGAGGTTACTAAATGAAAACGAAGAGTTACGCCGCTGGTATGGCACTGAGCTCCCTGCTGCTGTGCGTAGCCTGCACACCCGCGCCACCTGCGCCTCCGCCGGTCGTTGTGCTGAACGCCTGCCCGAGGGTGAGCCTGTGCCCGATGCCGGGCAGTGACCCGAAGACTAATGGTGACCTGAGCGCCGACATTCGTCAGCTCGAAACCGCGCTCGAATGCTGTGCGCTTCAGGTCCAAACAGTCAAAGAATGCCAGTACAAAACCGATGTTCAAACCGAAGAGCCTGCGCAACGCCTTAACTGATGCGGTGCCGGTGCTGAAACAGAACCCCGAAATGCTGCGCGTGTTTCTCGACAGCGGAAACTCGCCTCTACGCTTGCGACCTCGCTGTAGTTCGAAAACAGGTACACGCTTAATATTATCGTGACTGATTTTCCGGGCGATATTGATTTGATCCTCGTACCGATTCTGGCATGGCTGCGGGTCAATCAGGCCGACATTATGACCACCGATGACGGGCAAAAGCGCGGCTTTACCTATGAGGCGGATATTAACAACGATGACAGCGCAGACCTCAGTATCAGCCCGATGCTGACCGAGCGCACTATCGTTAAAGAGGTTGGGGCCGAATTGCATATCGAGCATGCGCCAGATCCGCAGTCAAACGAGCTGGTGAGGCGCCCAACGCAGTTCTATGTCCATCGTGAGCTTGTGAGCGAATGGCATGAATGAGTTTAAGCCCTTTGATGACCGGCTGGCCGGGCTGATTGCGGCACTTTCTCCGGCAGGCCGTCGGCGGATGGGGGCGGAGATGGCGAAGACGCTATGCACCCGACAGCAGAAGCGCATTAAAACGCAGAAAGCGCCGGATGGCTCCCCGTATGCTGCCCGCAAGCGCCAGCTGGTCAGGGCCAAAAAGGGCAGGGTGAAGCGGAAAATGTTCATCAAACTGAGTACTAACCGCTTTATGAAAACCGCCGGTAGTGACGAGGCGGCAGTCGTGGAATTTACCGGCAAGGTGCAGCACATGGCACAGGTGCATCAATACGGATTAAAGGATAGGCCAAATAGTAATGGCGCTTGAGTAAGCTATCCTGCCCGTCAACTTTTAGGCTTCGAAAATGGGACCATTGATATTATACAGAGAATAATAGTTAGAAAGATCAGTAAATAATATAAGAATTGCAGCAAGATTAACTCTTGCTGCATATGATTAGATTAACCCCTCAGCTCTTGCCATATTCTCTATCTCAACTCTCACATCATTGACAAAAGATAGCCATTCGGGTGTTGTGGCAAACAAATCAATTACGTCTTTGATAATTACTTCACTCGACTCGGGGTAAAGTGGATAGATAGCATTTACGTAATCGTGTGAGTTTAAAACAACTTGGATTGCTCCTAGTGAATTGTAAATATCCAGTTTTATATCGTTTAGAGTCGCTGGGTCAAGCCTTAGAATACACTCGCGTATATACTGCTCAGGTTTAACACCTTGCGGGAGTTGATATTGCATAATTCTTGGTAGTAGGTCATTTCTCCATGCTCGAGATCTAGCATCTGTGCCACTGATAACCTTGTTGATCTGATCTTGTTTTTCTTGAGGTGTAGAATAAACATCGCCATCAATTATTGAAAGAATTTTATTCTTATCTTTTCCGCTCATTATTAACCCAGCGGTCAAACTAAATGCATTAATGGCACTACCAAACTCATTGATATCAACATATGTTACGATATTCAGTTGTTGGCATATTTTTTTTATAATTCTAGCAGAGAAATCATCTTCAACGAAAAATGAGAGCGGTTTTTCCAATACTCCAGTAAGCGCGCGCATGGCGTCATGGGTGATCTGTTGTATGCATAGTGTTTGCGCGCCAGTTTTATAAATATACCGTATGTTTATTTTATCTGATTTCTTTAGCACCCCCTCCCTATGCGTAGTGAAAATGACTTGCAATCTCCGATTTCTGGAAATTTCAATAATTACTTCAAGCAGCCTTTGGAAAGCATCCTCGTGCAATAGTAAATCAATTTCATCAATTAGAATGAGAGAGTACTCAGGTGCTTCGTATAATACATTAAGAATTTTGATGACACGTTGTTCTCCAGCTCCCATGCTTACTTGCGAATATGTAACGCCATTAATGCCTAGCCCATAAACGACTTCATTCCATTTTTGAATAGTATGCTTGTAAATTTCACTGTAAGCTCTATTAAATACATAGCCTGTTTTGTTTTTAATGTTGATGCTATCAGTATCTGTTAATAGTGTCGTTGTATACTTAACATTCTGTGAGCCGGTGCGGCTTTTATTTTTAATGTAATTTATGTATTCAAGGGTAGGTGTTGATGTATAAATCCCTATAAAAAATATACTGCGATGGGGTTTAGATTCTTGTCTAGGGGACCAACGAGTATTTCGTTTTTCGCTGGGAGCATCGGTTACCACTACAGGAGCATTGGGACTTGCTCTGTCAACATATGTGTAGCTTAAGTAGAATTTGGTTCCTGACCATAATGCGTGGGGGTTTGGTTTGAAATACTCACTCATTTTATGTGTTTCTGAGAGGTCGTTTCCATCAGGTCTAAAACTAGATGCAAGGGCATGAAGTAAACTGGATTTTCCAACGCAATTTGCCCCAAGAATCGCGGTAACTCCATGAGGAGTAAAAGTGAGGCTATTCAAATCTTCAATGTTTTTGAGTTTATCAATTTTAATTGACATTAAATTTTGCTGTGTAAAGCGGCCCATCATCACTCCTTTAAAGTTATGCTGCACAAAGTTTATGCAATTTGCCGTATTCCATTGTTTGGTAACTCATATATCGCTAAATCATAACCTCTGCAACACAATTTTGGCATCATCATTTTCATGATGAATCTAAATGCTATTCAAGAGGTCGCGCGTCAAATCCGCAACCTCATTCGTACCGGTGTCATTATCGAGACCGATCTTGATGCGGGGCGCTGTAGCGTGCAGACCGGCGGCATTGTCACCGACTGGCTCCAGTGGCTGACCGCCCGCGCCGGGCGCTCGCGCACATGGTGGACTCCCTCGGTGGGCGAGCAGGTACTCATTCTTGCCATTCGCGGCGAGCTCGATACTGCCTTTGTGCTGCCCGCCATTTTCTCTAACGATTTCCCCGCGCCCTCGGCGTTTGCCGATGCGTTTCACATTGCCTTTCCTGACGGGGCGGTCATTGAGTACGAGCCCAACACAGGGGCACTCCTGGTTTCCTGTATCACTACCGCCGACGTCACCGCAAAAGAGTCCATTACCGCCACTGTGCCGATCGTAATGATTAAGGCTGACACCCGCGTCACGCTCGACACGCCCGAGGTCGTGTGTACCAACAAGCTCATCACCGGCTCGATTGAGGTGCAGAAAGGCGGAACGATGAAAGGCAACATCGAGCACAGTGAAGGCTCGCTGTCTTCTAATGGCAAGGTGCTACATCTCCATAAACACCCCGGCGACAGCGGCGGGCAAACGGGGACTCCGTTATGACGACACGCTACATCGGCATGAATCGCAACACCGGGCGCACCATTACCGACGCTGACCACATCAGCCAGAGCATGAGCGATATTCTGCGCACGCCGGTCGGCTCGCGGGTGATGCGCCGCGATTACGGCTCGCTGCTGTCCTCCCTGATTGATATGCCGCAGAACGACGCGCTGAACCTTCAGCTGATGTCTGCCTGTTACATGGCGCTGCTGAAGTGGGAGCCCCGCGTCACCATTACGTGGCTGACGATTGAGCGCCAGTTTACCGGTCAGATGGTGGTTGACCTGACCGGCGAAATCAAAGGCTCCGGCGACCCGTTATCCCTGACCATTCCAGTGAGTTGAATTTATGGCCTCAATTGACCTGAGCCAGCTCCCCGCGCCCGACGTGGTGGAAACGCTGGATTATGAATCCATCCTCGCCGAGCGAAAGGCGGTGCTGATTTCGCTTTTCCCGGAAGACCAGCAGGAGGCCGTCGCCCGTACCCTTGCGCTTGAATCCGATCCACTGGTCAAATATCTGGAAGAAAACGCTTTCCGGGAATTGCTCTGGCGCCAGCGTTTGAATGAGGCCGCGCTTGCCGTCACGCTGGCCTATTCCGAGGGCAGTGATCTCGATGTGATGGCGACGAACAATGACACGGAGCGCCTCACAATTACGCCCGGCGATGACACCACCATTCCGCCGACACCGCCGGTCATGGAATCCGATGCTGATTTGCGCCTGCGGGCACAGCAGGCTTTCGAGGGGCTGAATGTCGCCGGTCCGGTGGGCGCGTATGAATACCACGGACGCAGCGCCGACGGACGGGTTGCTGATATTTCAGTCGACAGTCCGACGCCTGCTTGTGTGACGATTTCCGTGCTCTCCCGCGAGGGTGACGGCTCGGCGTCTGATGACCTGCTGGCTGCGGTTGAAAAAGCGCTGAATGCGGAAGATGTGCGACCTGTGGGTGACCGCGCGACCGTCCAGAGTGCCGCCATCGTGTCGTACCAGATTGACGCGACGCTCTAATTTTATCCCGGCCCGGAAGCGAAACCTATCCTGCAGGCGGCGGAAGACAAGCTGAAGAGCTACATCAGCTCGCAACAGCGCTTAGGCCGTTACATTCGTAAGTCTGCCATTTATGCCGCGCTGCATGTTGAAGGCGTGCAGCGTGTCGAGCTGGCGGCACCACTGGCTGACATTGTGCTCAGTAAATACCAGGCCTCTTACTGCACGGAGTACAGCATCACCGCCGGGGGTACGGATGAGTAACCCCCGGTTTTTACCGACCGGCTCGTCGACGCTGGAGGTGCTCGCGGCAAAAGCCGCCACTGATATTGAGCGCGTACCGGGCGCGAAGATATTTATCCTGAAATGCCGGTGCGAGTCTCAGGCTTTAAGCGCGTCATAGACGAACAGGCGTGGTTAATCAGTAAGGTGACACACAGCCTCAATAATAACGGCTTCACGACGGGCGTTGAGCTTGAGGTAAAGCTTTCGGATGTGGAGTATGAAGCCGATGAGGATGATTGATTTAATGAATCTATCTGTTTGTTTTATATTAATTTAATGGGTAAAATGTTGGCGTTAAATCATAAAGGAGAGGTGATAAAAATGTTCCATTGTCCGTTATGCCATACCGCAGCGCATGCCCGCACGAGTCGTTACTTTATTGACACGACAAAGGAGCGTTATCACCAGTGCACAAATATCAATTGCAGCTGCACGTTCGTCACGACCGAAACGGTCGAACGCTTCATTGTGAAGCCGGGCGAAGTTACGTCAGCTCTGCCTCACCCGACATCATCTGGGCAGCAGCAAATAACATGGATGTGAATAAATGTAATAGCCCCGAAACTTTGGGGCTATTGCTTTACAAATTTGTGATTAAATCTGTTTAGCTTTGAATAGTGAGTTGGTTAAGTAGATACTCCATACTTTCTCGAGACTCAGGGGTATGTGAGAAGTCCACCTCATTACTGTTTTCTCTTAATGCCTCAAGAAAATCTTCTAGCTGACACGCGCGATGATATATATTCCATAGGACATAGAGTACTTCCCATTGACTGTCAGTGTAGCGTGGTGTTTCAAGTTTACGGCAATACGCGTCTTGTACGTTGGATGAATATGAGCTATAGAAGGCGTGAGGATCATCTAAACGTTCTGGTCTTATTTCTTCAATGTGTTTGAGCAGTGTGGCATCAGCATCACTTTGATTTTTCCTGCCGCATAACTGCCATACTCGGTAGTAATCTTCAGGGCGATGAAACCGTGCGCAAAGCATAAGTTTGATTTCAGCATCACCAGTGAGTTGGGTTCTGACTTTATCCTTCAACTGATTGCAATACTTCAGTAAGGTTGGGTCTCGCCCGAGAGAACTATCTTCATAGGCAGCACGTGCATATATAATGAATAATAGCGATTCAGTGTACATGCGACCCGTTTGCTCAAGTCTATCGGCTAGGTCATAGTTCCAGTCTTTTAATGGAACGCGGTCAGGCATGTTATCACGTAGATGAATCAGCAACTCTCGTGACATCTTGACAACATCATCCCACTGAGAAAGTTTTTTCTGATCATCTTCCACAGAACTTGCGTAGTTCCACTGATCGAAAAGCAGTTCATACTTTACAGCTAGTTCCCGGACAAACGCTTGCTCCTGCTCTTGCTTGACCATGTGATGTATGGCATTCAACTGTTTATCAAATCCGGCTTGAATTTGGTTGTATACCACATTAATTACGGGAGAAAGGTCGGGAAAATGATAGCGTTTTTGATTATTCTCGTTATCAAACAGACGAATGAGGCTTGTGATCTTCTCATCATCCAAATCAATGTGTGGCCCAAATTTTCCATCATTATGACGAGTGCCTAAAAAAGATCTGCTCTTTCTCATTTTTTAGCCTTCTGTTGACGAGGGTATCAATCACAACACCCTATACACGCCCAAATCGATTATGAGTCTCATATTAACCTTTTAGAATCCGGCGTAAAGGTCAGAAAACGCTTGATGATATAACCTTCAATCTTGTCGGAGGTTTGGATGTAAGGGTTCAAAGAATGCAGTTTAAAGCAAATGCTTATGAAAGGTTCATTTTTGGTTATCAATTTGGAAGAATTGATGGGCAACTGCGCGCTCTGTATAAAAATCAAAGCCCCGCATATGCAGGGCTTCTCGTATCGATGTGGTCAATCAGTGGACGTGACCTGAAATAAATACTTTTATTTCAATATATTACACACAAAAAATGAGCCCGCGTAAGAGCGATGTAATAGCTGATTAATCCCTGACGTTCAGTGTTGTGAGCCTGAGGTAAACGCACCACACGCAGATCGATTCCCGATTCAAAGAGCTTAATGCCTTCCAGCTCCGAGGCGACGCGTGGGTTAGGGTGTGCCGGGTTGAAATTCTGCTCAACAGCGGGCTGGCCACTGCCGTCATCACCCATTCCGGTACCAGAAGTGATGAGCAGCGGGCGCTGACTGCCCTGCAATACAGAGCCAATCGCGCGAATAACGCGGCGGTCTTTTTCGCAATTGTCGATAAAACGGCTGAAATCATGATCGAAAGCGGTGTGGATCACCGCATCACATTGTTCTATGCCAGCAATCCACGCCTGGGGATCTTCCAGCGTACCGCGCTGGGCTGTGGCGCCCTTATCGTTTAACTGCTGAGCTGCTTCTTCTGAACGTACAAGACCGGTCACCTGACGGCCGCGAGCCAGCAGGGCCGATACAACGCGTGAGCCGATAAAGCCCGTCGCACCCGTTATAAAAATACGCATAGCCTGTCTCCTGAGTGATTTAGTGCGACAGCGTAAGCGCGGATCTTTTACTATTAAAGTAGTGAGGTTATCAGGGTATAAACATTAACAGGGTGATTTATGACGCTGCTTTCTGAAAATCCGCTGGGTGAGTTTTTAAGGGCACGCCGTCTGGCAATTGACCCGGCTTCGTTTGGTTTTTTGCCGGGCCGCCGCCGTACGCCGGGCCTGCGCCGCGAAGAGGTTGCCCAGCTCGCGAATATCAGCCCGACCTGGTACACCTGGCTTGAGCAGGGCCGGGGGGAGCGCCCTCGCGTGAGGTACTGAACCGCATTGCTGCCGGGCTGCGGCTTACGTCTCCCGAGCGCGATCATCTGTTTATCCTCGCGTTTGGGCATCCGCCAGAAAACCGGGTAAGTCGGTGCGACAGCATAACCCCACGGCTGCAACGCGTACTGGAAAGCCTGACGATTCCGGCGATTATTAAAACCGCCACCTGGGATGTGGTGGCATGGAATCACCCGGCGACGGTTGTGCTGAAGGATTACGGGCAACTTCCGCTCGCGCGGCGCAATATTCTGCGCCTGCTGTTTACCGATCAGGAAGCGCGGGGGATGCAAGACGACTGGGAGGGCGTGGCCCGTCTCATCGTCAACGCCTTTCGGGCGGATGCCGCGCGCCTGGGTGCTTCAGAGGAAATTGATCGACTGGTTGAGGAGCTATCCGCTCAAAGTGCTGACTTCGCCCGCCTGTGGCGTAACAACGATGTGGCCGGGCATGGCGAAGGGTTTAAGGTGCTGCATCATCCGCAAATGGGAACGATTGCCCTGGAGTTTTCGACCTTTTCAGTTGAAGGCAGGCCGGATTTAACGATGATGCTCTTTAATCCGGCAACCGATGAAAGCAGAGCGAAAACAGAGCGCTGGATTTCACAGAACTCAGCTCAGCGCGTAGTCTGAGTCAGACAGTTTTTAATGCACCAGCCAGCACGCTATAGCAATCACACCAGCCGAAAAAACAGGCTTACCCTGTAATGGGCAGGAGCAACGGAATAGAGATTCTCCTGCCTGATTCAATCGCTTAACGAGGCACCTGTTCAACAAAACGTACTGGTATAAATATACCGTCCGCAGCGCCTTTTTGCTTAATTGCCGCGATAGGTGGAGTAGCCGTACTGGCTGAGCAGCAGTGGAATATGGTAGTGCTGATCGGCATTATCCAGGTTGAACATCACCGGGATTTCCGGGAAAAAGGTCGGCTGAGCGTTTTTTTTGTAATAGTCACCGGTTTTAAAAATAACGCGGTAAATCCCGGTCTGCGCCTTCTGGCCCGCCGGGTAAAGCGCTGGAATACGTCCCTGTTCGTTGGTGGTGCCCTGCGCCAGTTTCACCCACTCTTCCCCCTGTTTCTTATCCAGCTCGACCTCAATACCTGCGGTCGGTACACCGGTTTGCAGATTCAGCACATGCACGCTCAGGGGATTTTTCATCTCAGCGGCCAGGCCGCTCACGCTGAAAGCGCAGAGCGCGCCGCCCAGTAAATAATGCTGCAATTTCATCTCATCTTCCTTTTGGTTAATTGGCCGGGAAAGCATAAGACGAAAACAGTGCAGTCGCGCACAATGGGCTGAAATCTGTGAAATTTCCCAGAGCAGAACCGGCAACCGGGCGGCTGCCGGTCAGGGGAACTACTGGTTGCTGATCAGGGTACCTTTCAGGCCGTGTGGTTCGGAACGCAGATACTGTGGCGGCGCTTTGGCCTGCGCACCCAGTTCGGCGGCGGCGTGCCATGGCCAGCGTGGGTCATACAGTACCGCGCGTGCCAGCGCGATCAAATCGGCATCCTGCTCCTGCAGCGCCTGCTCGGCCTGTTTCGGTTCGGTAATCAGCCCCACGCCAATCACCGGAATCGAGACCTGCTGGCGAATCTCGCGGGCGAATGGCAACTGATAACCTGGACCGACGCTGATTTGCTGCTGCGGTGCCAGCCCCCCGCTGGAGACGTGAATGTAGGCGCAGCCTGCGGCTTCGAGCTGCTGGCTGAAAACAATCGATTGCTGATTATCCCAGCCGCCCTCGATCCAGTCGGTGGCAGAAAGCCGCACGCCAACCGGGATTTCCGCCGGCAGCGCAGCGCGCAGCGCCTTGAACACCTCAAGCGGGAAACGCAGACGGTTCTCTAATGAGCCGCCATATTCATCGTCACGCTGGTTGCTGAGCGGCGACAGAAACTGGTGCAGCAAATAGCCGTGCGCAGCATGCAGTTCCACCAGCTGAATGCCGATGCGTACCGCGCGCAGGGCGCTATCGACAAAGGCCTGTTTCAGCTGCGCCAGATCCTGTTTGCTGAGTGCGGCCGGCGGACGCTCATCCTGTGCAAACGGCTGCGCAGACGGCGCGACGGTCTGCCAGCCGCCGTGTTCCTCAGAGAGCTGCGCACCGCCTTGCCATGGCGCAGCACAGGACGCTTTGCGCCCGGCGTGACCCAACTGAATGCCAATCGGCAGGGTAGCGTAGCGCCGCACGTCCTGCAGCACGCTGGCCAGCGCGGCTTCTGTCGCGTCGTCCCATAACCCCAGGTCGCCCGGCGTGATACGGCCAATAGCTTCCACCGCCGTCGCCTCGATAATCAGCAGTCCCGCGCCGGAGAGCGCCAGCTGGCCGAGATGAATGCGGTGCCAGGCCGTTGCCTGACCTTCTTCCGCTGAGTATTGGCACATTGGTGCAATCACAATGCGATTTTCCAGCGACAACTCGCCAAGCTGCGTCGCGCTAAACAGTAAACTCATGCATACCTCATATCCGCACGTTAATGACTCACTACAGCATAGGAGCTGCAGCCGGATTTGCAGCAATGCCAGATGTAAGCGGCAATGACACACATTAATTACAACATACTATTAGTGATTAAAGTAATGGTGCCGGGTTCGGCTAACGTGCCGTTAAGGCTAACTAGCGCCCTTTATTCAAACCAGGGGCTGAGGCTCAACAGAATGCAAGCTAACGCTAAGGGATGCTGAATTGTTGGTAGGGTGTACAAGCAAGGATATTTTATAGCGCAAAGCCACAGATAAGGATGACAACGGTGTGCATTTCCGGCGCTCCTGTTTACATGGTAAAGCGACCGGCGAGCGATCCCGCCGGGCACGCCTGTTACCCTTCACACGACGGTGCTTTCGCTGGCGTCAGAAGATCGGACAATCCAACCCGATGTAGCATTTCGGTGCGCAAACGGTCGATGACCGCAAAGCCGATATTCGCGCCGTCTTCGGACGGATCGTTATGGACACGAAATGGACGTGTACCAAACGGCATACCGACAACATCGGCAATCTGTGCTGCAACGCGCGCGGGATCGGCATCCTCCGGCACTATCCCCGCAAAGGCCTTTTGCACAACATCGCCGAATCCGGCATAAGGACCTGCTTCATATTCCGCGACACGCCCGGTGTCGGCAGGACTTCCAGAATGGGCAAAATGGTTGGTCCCTTTGGTAAAGGCTCCCGGCACGATGATTGTTGTCTCAATGCCGAATCGGCTGAGCTCGCGCGCATACTGAACGGCAAGCGTATCCATCGCCGCTTTGGCGGCAAAATAAGGGGCCAGATAGGGCGGCGTGCCGCCGGTTACGCTGGAACTGGAAATCCAGACCAGCAGGCCTTCACGGCGGGAGCGCATATGCGGCAGTATGGCCCGGTTGACGCGCTGCGTTCCCAGCACGTTAACGTCATACTGCTGGGCGAACTGCTCTGGCGTGAAGGCTTCGGCCGGGCCGAACATCATGTGGCCGGCATTGTGTACCACCACATCAAGCTTCCCGGCGTCGGATATTACCGTTTCAATGGCAGCATCAACCGATATGTCGCTCTGAACATCAAGTTCCAGCGGCCGGAGGTCAATTCCTTCCCGCGTGGAAAGTTCGCTTAACTGGCGGACATTTGCGGCATTACGGCCAGCAATATCCCGCATCGATGCATAAACGGTATGGCCAGCACGAGCCAGCGCTTCGGCGGTCAGGCGACCGAAGCCGCTTGACGATCCGGTCACAAGGATAATCTTCTGAGGCATAACAGTACTCCTTTGACTCAATCTGCAGTTTGCGGCTCAGACCATTCCGCCATTGGCGCGCAGGATCTGTCCGTTCATCCAGCTGCCCTGTGGTCCGGCGAGGAAAGAAACAACACTGGCGATATCCTCAGGCGTGCCGAGGCGTTCCAGCGGATTCATTTTGGACATGCGCGCGATCAGTTCATCGCTTTTCCCGTTGAGGAAGAGGTCGGTCGCAGTCGGACCGGGCGCGACGGCATTGACGGTGATGCTGCGTCCGCGCATCTCTTTGGACATGATGGTTGTCAGTGTTTCGACGGCCGCCTTGGTCGCGGCATAGACGCCATAATTCTCAAGCTTAAGCCCGACAACCGACGTGGAGAAGTTGATGATGCGCCCGCCAGAACGCAGGCGGTTTGCCGCTTCGCGCAGGGTGTTAAACGTTCCTTTCAGATTGATGTCGATCTGCTTGCTAAAACTCTGATCGTCGGCGCTGGCCAGCGGAGATAGCATCATTACGCCGGCATTATTGACGAGCACATCAATACCACCAAACGCAGACTCGGTTAAATCGAACATGCGTTTTACCTGGCTGGCATCAGCAACGTCCGCCTGCGCGGTGATGGCTCTGCCACCGGCGGCTTCTATCTCCTCAACCACGGCGGCAGCAGCCTCTGCGTTGCCGGCATAGTTCACCACGATGGCAAAGCCGTCCGCAGCAAGCTGCCTGGCAATGGCGGCACCAATTCCGCGGGATGCACCGGTTACGATTGCAACTTTCTCTGAAGCAGACATAGATATTCTCCGATTTTCGCGCGGTATCGCGCCTGAACACGGAGAAAATCTAGCACTGTATCTTTTCCGGATAATCAGTCATTATCTGGTATCAGAATCCGAAAATAACGAACAATGCCATGGACCGAATTGATACGATGCGCGTTTTCACGCGTGTGGTAGCGCGCCGCAGCTTCACAAGGGCGGCGGAAGACCTCGGCCTGCCACGCTCGACCGTAACGGACGCGATTAAGCAACTTGAGTCGCGCCTCGGGATTAAGCTGCTGGAACGCACCACGCGTCACGTCAGCCCGACGCTGGACGGTGAAGCCTATTACAAGCGCTGCGTTTCTATACTGGACGATATCGAGGATGCCGAGGGCGCGTTTGCCGGCGCCCGGCCGAAGGGATTGCTGCGTGTCGATGTTCATGGCACGCTGGCAAGACATTTTGTTCTGCCGCATCTTCCTTGTTTTCTCGAAGCTTATCCTGATATTGAAATCTATCTGAGCGAGGGTGACCGGCTGGTCGATCTGGTGCGTGAGGGAATTGATTGTGTCCTGCGTGTCGGAACGCCGCAGGACAGCGATATGATCGCACGGTGCGTCGCCACGCTGGAAGAGGTCACGGTCGCTTCGCCCGGTTACGTCTCCCGGTTCGGGCTTCCGTCGGATCCGCATGAACTGCATTGCGGCCACAGGATGATCGGATTCCGCACCACGGGCAGCAGCGGCATCCTGCCGCTGGCATTCAGGGTGGACGGCAAGCGCATCACCACGACGATCAAAACTTCAATTACCGTAAATGCGGCTGATACCTTTGTATCCGTGGCGCGCATGGGTCTCGGCATCATCCAGGTGCCGCGTTATCACGTTGAAGATGATCTGAAGACGGGGGCGCTTGTCGAATTGCTCAAAGCCTTTCCACCTGAACCGTCTCCCGTCTCTGTCCTGTATCCGCGCAACCGACAGCTATCACCCAGAGTCAGGGTCTTCATCGAATGGCTAAAAGAACTCTTCCTGCAGCACGACGTGGATAGCAATGCCGGCAAGTAATCTGTGTGAAAATCGAAAACGGTGCAGAGACGGCTGGCGCCGTCACAGATTACACAGATATTGATAGAGCTCCACGTCCCGCTGATCCGGCGTAAAGCGCGGGCAGCTGTGGCACTGCTGGGTCAGCGTGCGGTAGTGCTGCAGTAAACCAAGTTCACGCAGCATACGCAGCCAGCCCATCGGGCCATAACACTGCTGCTCATAAATTTTGTCGCGGATACTTTTCACGTCCACGCGCAGCAGCGTGGCGTTAAGGTCACTGTAATCCGGGTGCTTTTTGGTGCCGCCGACCTGTTTGAACAGGAAATTGCGCTCGTAAAACGCAGCAACCTTCTCTTTGACCTGAATAAAGATGTCATCCACCTGTTCAATGAAAATGGTGTAGATCATGATTTTCAGGTACAGCATAAACACAATATTTTCACTGTCTGCCTGATAGCGTACCGACAGCGTGCCAAGCTCTACCACTTTGCGCTTTTCCAGCTGCAGGGCGGCCATCTCTTCATGAAAAAGTTTGCTGCACGGCAGACGGTTATTGTGATTGGCGATGACACTTAGCGTGCCGAGGATATCCTGGCCTTTGCGGGCGAGAAATAGCGTGCTTTCCGGATTCAGCAGCCCTTCGTTATAGAGAAAAATTGAGCGTTTTTCCTTAACGATTCCACTGCGGCGGTACTGTTCATTGGTCACCTCCATCCCTTTAAGGAAGTCAATCAATCCGCTTGCCGGTGTAATGCTAATGCGCTGATCGATACCATTAAGTATCCTGCACATTCTGTGGGTTCTTTTTGTCAGTACGCCATCAGAGATAGCGCTGCTAATCACTGATTTCCTTGTTAAATGCACTGTAATCCTCAACCAGTCCACATTAAAGTTTCGCTAATATAATAAATATAATTTAATGATTGAATAAATTTTTGCTGCAAATTTAGATCGCCCTAAAAGCGTGGCGGCAGCGGATGAGGCGCGTTGCAGGGGAGAAAATACCGGCGGTAACAACCGGAACGATAGCAGGGATAATGATTAGCGTGATTTAATATTCGTAGTCGAACAAACAGCATGGCGCTGGCTGATTTCAACGCCTCGTCGCGACAAAGGATTTTAGCTGATCAATAAACGCTCTCAGCGAGGCCGACATATGGGGATTGTTAACGTAATAGAGATGAAGACCTGAAAATACCGCAGACCACTCGCCCAGTACCTGCCTGAGTTCGCCGCGTTCATTCCAGGGTTGTGCGAACTGATCGCTGGCGATTTATGCAGCATCCACTCGTCGTCCAGCGGCTATTGCCACGCATGACATCATTACCGCCTTTAATCCTGAAAATCCCGTCGCTGATTATGTGCTTAACTTAGCGTTGACACGGCAACAGGGTGAAACATGACGTTTAAAAGGAAAAATGAAGCGGCAATCATTTCAGGTTCCTCGCTGCTGCGCAGTATTTTGCTGTCCGGCGGATTGCTGATATGCGCGATCATTGCGCTCACCCTGTGGACGCTGCGCGAAGACTGGCACGGCGCGGTGCGCCAGACGGAAGAGATGGCGGTCAATCTTTCCCTGTCACAGTCACGTCAGGCGGAAGATACCGTGCTCCAGACCGAACTGGCCCTGCGTGAAGTGCAGCGCGACCTGCAGGCGCAGCCGCTGGAAAAACTCAACGCCGCCAACCTGAGCCAGATTATGCGCGATCTGCAAAGCCGTCTGCCGCAGCTGCATGGGCTGTTTTACTATGATGAGCAGGGACGCTGGATCGCCACCTCCACGCGCAGCGTGCCGGTGGGCACCAACAACTCTGACCGTGAATATTTCCGCTATCACCGCAACAACAGCCGTGACAGTTTGCACATCGGCCCGGTGATCCGCAGCCGCAGCACTGGCGATCTGGTTATTCCGGTTTCCCTGCGTGTCAGTGATGCCGCGCGTGATTTCAAAGGCATCCTGTTAGCCACCATTAAAGTGGATTATTTCCGCCGTTTTTACAGTTACTACGAACTGGGGCCACGTGACGTGCTGGTACTGATGCTGGCAGACAGCACGGTGCTTTATGCCCGTCCGATGCCCGACAGCTACATCGGCAAGAGTCTTTCCGCCAGCCATCTGTTCCAGCAAATGCTGGTGAAAGCCGATCGCGGCAGCGGCGAGTGGAACGCAGCGCTGGATGGGCAGGTGCGCATCTTCGGCTTCGCCAGCTCAGAACGCTATCCGCTGGTCGTCGCGGCGGGTTATGACAAGCGCAATCTGTATCTGCGCTGGGTGAAAGGGCGACTGCAGGATATTTCCCTGAACGTGGCGCTGCTGGTCGCGATTATCCTGCTGGGACTGTTTGTCATTCGTCAGGCCCGGCATAGCCAGCATTATCAGGAAGCGCTGCTCAAACTAAAAAACGACCTCGCCGATGCCAATCACCATCTGGATCAGCTGGCGTTTTTCGATGGGCTGACCGGTCTGGCTAACCGCAGACAGTTTGACCGCTTTTTGCAGAATGCTTTGCATAATCTGCGGGAAAAATCAGCGCCGGTGTCGCTGATTTTGATGGATATTGACTACTTCAAACACTACAACGATCGCTACGGACACGTGGCAGGCGATCACTGTTTACGCCAGGTGGCCGACGCGCTTAAACGCCTTAAGCTACGGCAGAGCGACATGGTTGCGCGCTATGGCGGCGAGGAGTTTGCCATCATCCTCGCCGGTGCCGATCAGCATGCGGCGCTGAATATTGCGCGTCAGGCAGTACAGGCGATTGCTGACCTGCATCTGCCTCACGCCGCTTCCGCGCTGCCCGACGCGCAGGTGACGCTCAGCGCGGGCTGTGCGACCACCTGGCATGACGATCAGGCCGGCAACCTGATCGAGCATGCTGATGCGGCGCTCTACCAGGCCAAGCATAGCGGACGCAATCAGGCGCAGGCCTGGCGGGCAGTGAGTGATTAACGGTTAAAACCTGGAATGAAGCGTGAAACATCGACTTCCATAAACTGCGAGCGCTGGAAATTGTGTTTCAGGTCATACGGCACCGTACAGTCAAAAATGGTTTTACAGGTAATGCCATGGGCGCGAATCGAGTTACTGAAGGCCGGATCCTGTGAGGGATCGAGCGGGTGACAGCGCACGCCCGGAATAAAGATGGTATCCGCGTCGCCCTGATAACGCGTGGTCATCGCCCAAATCACGTCATTTAAGTCGAACACATCAACATCCTCATCGACCAGAAACACGTGCTTCAGCTCTGAAAAGGCCGAGAAAGCCAGCAGGGCAGCCTGACGCTGGCGTCCCTCATCCTGTGGGCCGCGCTTATTGATTTGCAGCACCGCAACATATTTCCCGGTGCCTGGCGAAGGGCAATGTACATTCTTCACCAGACCCGGTAACGCACGCTCAACCATATCGAGAATGCTGGCTTCGGTCGGGATACCGGCCAGATTGGTGTGCTCGTCGCTCGGTCCGATGCAGGTTTGCAGGATGGGATTTTTGCGGTGCGTCACGGCTTTGACTTTAATCACCGGCACTGCCGCCTGCGCTTCACCGGTATAACCCGGGAATTCCGGCATCGCTTTACCGCTATGGGTATGCTGATCTTCCTGTACGCCATAATCCGGCACCAGTTCACCCTCAATCACGATCTCTGCATGGGCAATGGCGCGGGCATCAACGGCGACACCCTTAACCAGCTCAACCGCCCGACCGCGCAAGCCCCCGGCTATCGCCAGCTCATCAAAACCGAGCGGTGTAGTCGGCGGCTCGAAACAGGCGCCAATTTCGATGGCCGGATCGACGCCAATACTGATGGTAATCGGCAACGCTTTGCCCGCCTGCTCAGCCTTGATGCGAAACTGATCAAGATGGCGGCCCGGCACAAAGTACATCGAGATCTCATCTTTGCCCTGCACACACAAGCGGTGAATGGTGACGTCGTGTTCGCCGGTTTCCGGATCGGCGGCATAACACATCCCCATGGTGAAATAAGGGCCGGCATCTTCAGGCGTGTTGGTTGGCGCGGGCAGCAGGCGGCGGATATCAAAACCGTCATCCGTGGCGAGGTGCACCACTTCCTGACAAACCGCCTGCTGCTGGCTTATTTCCACCGGTGCTATGGCGTTATGTACCGATGAACGCAGCAGATGCGCCAGCTTTTCTTTCGGCACCCCTAACAGGCGCGCCACGCGCTGCCGTGAAGCCAGCAAGCCAATCAGTACGCGAAAGTTGGCGTAACCTTTGATGTGATTAAACACCATCGCCGGTCCGGTCTGTGTGGGACGCATCACGGTGCCGCCCGCGCCAACGTAACGATAGACACCGGACAGCTCCGCTTCGGGATTCACCGGTTCATCGGTCTCAATATACTCACCATCAAATTGTTTCAGCAGTTCGATGGCAGAACGCAGATCGTAAACCTCACTGCTGTGCGAAGAGGGAGATGTGTTTGACATAGGCTGTTCCTTAGTTTGGGAGTATCAGGTCATCACTGGCGGGATGTAAACCCTGCCAGCGCGTGGCGCCAGCAGTGTCGATACCAAGCTGATCCAGCACGCGACCCACGATATGATTTTCCACATCAGCAATCGTGGCCGGATGGTTGTACCAGGCCGGCACAGGGGGAATCAGGCTGACGCCCATGCGTGACAGCGCCAGCATGTTTTCCAGATGAATGGTGTTGAGCGGGGTTTCGCGCGGTACCAGAATCAGTTTGCGCTGCTCTTTCAGGACGACATCCGCGGCGCGGCCAATCAGCCCTTCCGCATACCCGCTGCGGATACCGGCCAGCGTTTTCATGCTGCAGGGAATAATCACCATCCCGTCGGTGACAAATGAGCCCGAAGAGAGAGTCGCGGCCTGGTCACCGGCCGGATGAAACACATCGGCCAGCTGTTTGATTTCATTGAGAGAACAGTTGGTTTCATGTTCCAGCGTCACTTTTCCCCAGCGTGACAAAATGAGATGCGTTTCGATGTGCGGAATGTCCGCCAGCTGCCGCAGTAATCGCAGCGCGAGTGGGGCACCGGTGGCGCCGGTTACGCCGACAATGATGCGCATAAGGCCTCCTGTGAAAGCCAAAAAATTTCCGGCGCGTTTCTGCCGTCGCCGTCCTGCTGGCAAAGATAATGCGCTCGCTAATCAGGGTCTAATTGGTATTATGCTTTTATTAATAACGAATCCTTATCAGGTGTGGCATGGATTACCGTAAGCTGCGTTCTTTTCTGGCACTCGCCGATACGCTGCATTTCGCACGGGCGGCGGCGGCGGTTAACCTCACGCAACCGGCGTTGTCTCAGCATATTCAGGCTCTGGAGCAGCAGTGGGGCGTGAAGTTATTTGCGCGCGACAAGCGTAAGGTGAGTCTGACGCGCGAAGGCGCATTGCTGCTCGGGGAAGTCCAGCAGACGGTGCAACGTGTGGAGCATCTGCAGAACACGATTAAGCAGGTGGCCGCCGGACGACGCGGCATGTTACGCATTGGCTATGTGGGCACGTCCATGCTGGAGCCGGCGCTGGTCAAAATTATCCGTGCCTTCAGGCGTGATTTTCCCCAGATCGCGCTGCAACCCGTGGAGTACAGCGTCAACCAACAGCTAAGCCTGCTGGAGAGCGGCGATTTGGATATCGGCATCCTGCGCGGGCCGCTGCCGGAACGTCGCCAGATAAGCAGGCAAATTCTGCATCAAACCTCGCTGTGTGCGGTGCTGGCAGACGACCATCCGCTGGCGCAGCAGGCCTGCATCTCGCTGGCTGATTTAGCGGCGGAGCCGCTGATTTTGCAGGAAGATCCGGAAGGCATCGGGCTTGGTGGCACGGTGCTTAATCTCTATGCCGCCGCCAGGCAGATTCCAGCCAGCGTGCTCCGCGCGCGCGATGTGGCCACCGCCGTCGACCTCGCCGCGCTGGGTCTGGGCGTGACCTTCATCCCCCACGCCCCGGAGAGATTTTTGCGGCAGGATGTGGCACTACTGTCGCTGGCGCAGCAGGATGTCACGACGGCACTCTACCTGTGCTGGAAAACCGGCGCGGCCAACCCGGAGATCCGGCGCTTTGCCGGGTACGCGCAGTCACACTATGGTGAGGAACCCGCTGCGTAATCAGGCGGGCATTCCAGCCTCAGCGGCGTTATGGGGATCAATATGGCGAATTGCTATGTCATATCGGCTAAATTGTGATTCACTGACGTATCTATTGTCAGATTATGCGTGAGAAGCGCAGTCATGAAGCCAACACTGAATCAGCTAATGAGTTTTTGTACCGTGGCAGAAGTGGGGAATATAGGCCGGGCAGCAGACAAGTTGAATATTTCGCAGCCACCGCTAAGCAGACAAATAGCGCAGCTCGAACGTGATGTGGGTGCGAAACTGTTTACCCGTAATGCCAAAGGCATGAAACTCACCTTTGCCGGCGAGCAATTTTTAAAAGATGCTTACGCCGTATTAAGAATGATGCAGCAGGCGTGTAATAATGTGCAGGCTGTTTCAGAAGGGCAAATGGGATTGATTAAGCTGGGCGCAACCATGTACGCATCGTACAGTGTGGTGCCGCAACTGGTCATGAAACACAGAATGAATTATCCCGGTATTGATCTGCAATTCCAGGAAATGATCCCGACCGGGTTAAACGCTGCGATGGAGGATGGACGGCTGGACGTTGCGATCAGCTTTTCGGAAGTCACCAGCTCCGCAATTAACTCACTGGTGTTATTGCGTGAACCGTTAATTGTCGCGCTTCCTGCGGATCATCCCCAGGCCAATGTTGAAAATTTCACCCTGGAAACGCTGGCCAATGACCCGTTTATCATTGTGCCTCGCCCTATGTCGCCGCTGCTTTATGACAGAATTTTTAATCAATGTCTGAAAGCCGGTTTTAGTCCACATATTGGCGTTGAGGTTTCCGTCCAGCAAACCATCGTTAATTTCGTCGCTCATGGATTAGGGGTGGCCATCATTCCGGCAAGTATGGCGACAGCGCAGATAAGAGGCATTAATTATCGGAAAATTGCGGACGCAAATACCATCGAAAATATCCTGATGTGGTCTTCTGATAATAAAAATCCAGCGCTGGAACACTTTGTTAACCAATGCCGTGCCTTCGCAGAGGAGTTAAGCACGGCATCGGATACCCGCATCAGTTCTTAGCAATCACGATTTCGATCAGGCTGGGTTTACCGCTGGCGATAGCCTCCTCGACAGCCGCAGCGATCTGTGAAGCCACCTCAATCTTACGCGTTTTCAGCCCCAGCGCGGTGCCAAGTGCCTGATAATCAATCACCGGATCTACCAAATCCATGGCGATAAAGCGATTGGTTTGCGCCGAGGTATAATCTTCTTTAGACCGCATAAAGTTCTTAAGAACATTATATTCAGTATTGTTCATCACAATAAAGGTTACCGGCAATTGCTCATGGGCGGCGGTCCACAGCGACTGAGGCGAATACATTGCCGCACCATCCCCCACAAAACAGACAACAGGGGCTTTGCCCAGTCCGAGGGAATACCCCACTGCAGCGGGCATGCCCCAGCCCAGACCGCCACCGCGCATAAAAGCATATTGATCTGCTCTGTTACTCGACAGCGATCTACGCAGCGATTGTGAGGTCGCAATCGCCTCGTCAACAATTGTTATATCCGGACCAATAGCGCGCGCGGCCTCAAATGCGGCGATCAATGGCGTGATCTTCGTGGCCGATTGCTGCTCTTGTACCGACTGTAATAAGTTCTCTTTAGTTTGTTCGAACTGTGCTGCCGCAGCCGCGAAACGACGCTGATAATCGGGGCGATTATGGGCGGTAGCCTCTTTCAGCTCAGGTAGCAGCACCGCCAGCGATAATTTAATATCGCCGAGAGTTGAGAGCTCGCTACGATAAGTTCGCCCCAAATCGCCGGCATCGGCTGAGAGCTGGAACACTTTACAACGCTCCGGCACGGCACGCCCCTCGGTGTAGAGGATGGTGATGAGCGATTTACCGCCGAGCGCAAAGATTGCATCGTATTGATCAAGCGCTTTGGCAATGTCCGTCGCCTGAGTAGAGAAATTGCCTCGCCACAGAGGATGCGCGGTAGGATACGGAATCCGATTCGGCCAGGTTGAGCCATAAACGTCAGCGGCCAGCAACTCAGCCAGTGCGACAACTTCCGCAGCCGCGCCGCTTTGATGAATCTCATCGCCGGCAATAATCGCGACCTTGCCGGGGGTAAAGGCGGCTAATTTTTTGGCTAACAGCGGCAGTGAACCTGCGACCGCTTTACGATCAACGTTAGACGGCGCGCCGATGTCAACGGCGCTCATGGCTTCCATCACATCCATCGGCAAAGAGAGGAAAACCGGGCCTTTGGGCGCGGCATCCGCATCATGAAAAGCACGGCGAACCAGGATTGGCAGCTGGTCAACGCTGGTGACTTCCTTCGACCATTTGGAAAAAATCTTACCCATACTCACTAAATCCCCCAACAGCAGGGGATCGGTGATGCTGTGGCGTAAATCCTGCTGGCCAGCCGTCACTACTAATGGCGTTTGCGAGCAAACCGCATTGTGCAGATTGCCCATGCCGTGACCCAGACCACCGGCCGTGTGCAGATTGAGAAAACCGGGCTTACCGGCGGCCTGCGCGTAACCATCGGCCATCGCAACCGCACTGGCTTCCTGCAAGGCAAGCACATAGTTGATGTTGGGATTTCTGAGCAGGGCGTCCATGAACGGTAATTCAGTCGTACCTGGGTTACCGAACACATACTCAACGCCTTCGCTCTCTAACACTTCCAGCAGGACATCACCACCGCGGCGTACCGGGGTGTCGTTTAATTTTGCAATGGGTTTATTCATCGTTGTTCACCTCTGACTATCGGTTAATAATCCGCCAGTTTCCGGGCTGAATTTATCTTAGAAGCAGGGTGAGCGTTGATTCCAATACTAAGATTGGCCTGTTTGATACCCTAAAAGGTATGGCTATGAAGCAAAGCCGCGTGATTAAAGGTGCCCATTCATCAAATCCACCATCGCCCCGGCATGGGCATCAACGTGGCGAATGTAGCGCATCACCGTTTCCGGCTTCTTCCAGGTGCCTTCCTGCATGATCTGCGCGGTGCTGTACTTATTGCTGGCCATGTCGATGGCGGCACCGACCCGGGTGCTATGTCCCGACCAGCCGCGATAGCGATTCTTATTGGGTTGCAAGCCGGTGCCCGGTCCCGCTTCACGCCACGCACGGACGAAAATATCCTCCAGCGCGCGGGTCGAGAGCGGTTTATCGCAGACAATCTGCGCCTGGTTGGCGCGGTGCACCGGGCCAAAAATGAACGCGTCGGGTTCAGCGATCAGCCCGGATGCAACCAGCCATTCGGTCAGACGTTGTGATGAGAGATCCCCGAGTGCCTTAATTAGTCCCCCGGTCATCACAATGGTTTTGGTCCAGGCGACATCGAGAATGATACGGCCATCGGCCGAGCGCGAAATGTCACGCACCCGCAGGCGGCTCAGTTCACTGATGCGTAACAGCGTGGCGTAAGCCACATGCAAAAATGCCAGATCGCGCTGCTGTTGCAGGCGGTCAGAGCCCGCCCAGCGCTGATCCAGCTTAAGTAAATCGCGAATGCGAAAGGGGATAGCCTGACCGGCACGTTCACCGGCTATCACCGCGCTGCGATTGATTTTTTTCACGGCGCGGAACACCAGCGGCGAAACATTGGGCGGCACCAGACCGGCGTTACGGTGTAACATGGAAATTAACGCCGCATGAGTCGCGATGGTCGAAGAGGCGCGTCCCGATGCCTGAAGCCATAGCAGATAATCACGCAGATCGGCAGGATCCATCGGCAAAAATTGCCGGCCATGTTCAGTCGCCCAGCGGCTGCCGATGCGCATAACGCTCAGCAACTGTCGCCACGTGTTATCAGAAAACGCTTCTTTATCACTGACAAATTCTCTCAGGCGTTCAGCAATATCCTCATCAGTACTGTGCATCAGGGCCGGGCTGGCGGTAATCCCGGGCAGGGTGTCCGTTTTACTCATTAATTTATGACGTCGCTACGTGAATTCTGTGCATGTTGCAGGGTCATCACCCGCCAGATTTAACGTAGCAGTGCCGGTTTTTTATGCACGGCGTGGCGCTGACACACTGCATCATGTTAACCAAAGGTGATGATCCTGCGGATCCTGACTTCATATAATGCCAATTATATAAAGTCAGCTATTCTAACCGCTGAAAATCTGGATGGACAGCGCTAAAGGGGATGGAAAACTCGATGGTGAAGTTTTTTCAACTGACAAACGCGCCGTCAGCTGACAGGCTAAGGATGGACAATGTGATAGCGCAGATTAGCGCCTGATTTTGCAGGTTTTTTGCGCAAGCGCGACCTATTTTACTTCAGCGCGAGGCTGGTGCAGGCAACATGAAGTTAGCTCATCTTGCTTTGAAATTTAATCACTTTTCCTCACGCGGGGACTCTGGCATAACTAAGGTCATGTTAAATATTTTCGACAATATGACCACTGCTGAATTTGCAATCCTGTAAACGATTTGGAAAATCCTGCAAAGGAGAGACCCGCTTCAGGTTGCAAGCAGAAATCAGGATGCCCGCTCGCGATGAAAAATGATTTTACTTTTAGTATAAAAAGCACGCGCTTCGATGAGAATTACAATCCCTCCAAAGATACGCGCATTACCACCAATTTTGCCAACCTGGCGCGCGGCAGCAATCGTGAAGAGAATCTGCGCAACGCGTTGATCATGATGAACAACCGTTTCAATTCGCTGGCGAACTGGGACAACCCGAAAGGCGATCGCTATGCGGTTGAACTGGATATTATCTCTGTGGAGATGAATCTGGGTGCAGGCGGCGAGGGCAAAAGCTTTCCGGCGATTGAGATCCTGAAAACCAATATCGTTGATAAAAAAACCAGTGAGCGCATTGAAGGCATCACCGGTAACAATTTCTCTTCGTATGTGCGTGATTATGATTTCAGCGTTCTGCTGTCCGAGCATAATAAAGGCCGTTCAGGTTTCAGTATCCCGGATGACTTCGGCGTGCTGCACGGCAATATTTTCCGCCATTTTGTCAACTCAGAGACGTATAAAGCCAACTTCCGCAAAGCGCCGGTCATTTGCCTCAGCGTCTCCAGCAAAAATATTTACCGTCGTACCGGTAATCAGCATCCGGTGCTGGGCATTGAATATCAGCAAAATGAATCTTCATTGACCGATCTCTATTTCGCCAAAATGGGACTCAGGGCGCGCTATTTCATGCCGGCCAACAGCGTGGCGCCGTTCGCCTTCTACTTCGCCGGTGATTTGCTCAGTGATTACAGTAACCTGGAGCTGATCAGCACCATCAGTACCATGGAAACTTTCCAGCGAATTTACCGCCCGGAGATTTACAATGCGAACTCACCGGCGGGCATTGAATATCAGCCAGACCTGTATCATCAGGATCACTCGCTGACCAAAATTGTTTACGATCGCGAAGAGCGTACCCGCCTGGCGATTGAGCAGGGTAAATTTACCGAAGAGCAATTTATTAAGCCTTACCACAGCATTCTGAAACAGTGGTCTGATCATTTCGCTCTTTGATTAACGAATAAATAAGGTTATTGATTAATGAAAACATTATTACCGACGTCAACGGCTGGCAGCTTACCGAAACCCTCCTGGCTGGCGCAGCCAGAGACATTATGGTCGCCGTGGAAATTGCAGGGCGATGAGCTGATTCAGGGCAAACAGGATGCGCTGCGTTTATGTCTGGACGACCAGCAGCAGGCCGGTATTGATATCGTCAGCGACGGTGAGCAAACGCGCCAGCACTTCGTCACCACCTTTATCGAACATCTTAACGGCGTTGACTTTGAAAATCGCAAAACGGTGCGCATCCGTAATCGCTATGATGCCAGCGTACCCGGCGTGGTGGGCGAAGTGAGCCGGCAGAAACCGGTCTTTGTCGATGATGCCAAATACCTGCGTCAGTTGACGCAGCGTCCAATTAAATGGGCGTTGCCTGGCCCGATGACCATGATCGACACGCTGTATGACGATCACTATAAAAGCCGTGAGAAGCTGGCCTGGGAATTCGCTAAAATTCTCAACCAGGAAGCGCGCGAATTAGAAGCCGCTGGCGTCGATATTATTCAGTTCGACGAGCCCGCGTTTAACGTCTTTTTCGACGAGGTGAATGACTGGGGCATTGCCGCTCTGGAAAGAGCCATTGAAGGCCTTAAATGTGAAACCGCAGTGCATATTTGCTACGGCTACGGCATCAAAGCTAACACCGACTGGAAGAAAACGCTGGGTACCGAGTGGCGCCAGTATGAGGAGATCTTCCCTAAACTGCAGAGTTCCGGTATCGATATCGTTTCGCTGGAGTGTCAGAACTCACGCGTGCCGATGGATCTGATTGAACTGATTCGCGGTAAAAAAGTCATGGTTGGCGCGATTGATGTCGCCACCAACACCATCGAAACACCGGAAGAAGTGGCTGCCACGCTGCGTAAAGCGCTGCAGTTTGTAGATGCCGATAAACTCTATCCAAGCACCAACTGTGGCATGACGCCACTGTCGCGTCATGTGGCTTACGGCAAGCTGCAGGCATTAAGTGCCGGCGCGGAGATTGTGCGGAAGGAACTGCAGGGCTAACGCGTAACGCCTTATTTGTCTCTGACTCAGTCGGCAGGATTTAAATATCCTGCCGACTGAGCGTTTGTAATTAACTTCCCTGCCTGACTCGCTGGCCTCGCTAAATAATCCTGTAAAACACCCGGCGGCGACGGTCATAAATCCCCCATTTATACCGGATTCATTCTCTGCCTCTAATCCGGCGGGCAGCCTGAATATCATCGTCTATACTCAGCAACGCGAAGTGATATATGCCGCTGCTTTTCACGCTGCGCTGACGTTAATTCAACCAGCCTGTGTGAACAACAGCCGCATTGACTCATCAGTACACGCTGTTTTCCGTGCTTTCATCCTCAAGGGACTTCCTGGTATGTTGCAATCTCAATCCTCCCGTTTGGGCAGTTTACTGCTGCTGCTGGCGGCACTCATCGGCTTTGCCGTCGCGCTGTATGCCTGGCTCACGCCACTCACCGGTGTCACCGGCACCATTGGCGCGCTGGGCGTCGCTATTGCCAGCGTCGTTCTGGCGGTGCTGACCTTCCTGCTGCGCGCGGCCACCGGCCGTGCCGGGCGCATTTTCCTGATCGTCATCACGCTGCTGCTGCTATGCGCGATCGGTTTTGCTGCCGCGCTGCTGCATCAGGGGATCATTACGCTGGCGATGGTCATCGGCCTGATTGGTCTGATTATGCTGGCGTGCAACCCGGCGCATCGCGTTCGCCACGCCACTGCACAAGGAGCTAACCGTGCATAATGAAAAATACATTCCGCTGCTCAAAGTCGGCATGACCGCCCTGGCGCTGCTGATGGCACCTGCCACGCTGCGCGCCGAAGATAAAGCCGCTGAGGCGTCGATGGGTACGCAGGAGAAACTCAACGTGGATGCGGCCGATCAGCAGGCGCCCGGCACCACGCACGCCACTGATGATGTCTCCAGCGGCAAGCGCGACGGCGAGAAAGTGGCCTCTGCCAGCCAGCCGGCCACGCCGCTGGTGCCCTCCACGGCGACGTGGGACAGTTTTCACGGCCAGCTCAACGCGCAGAAATACAGCCCACTGAAACAAATCACTGCTGACAACGTCAGCAAGCTGAAAAAAATCTGGGAGTTTCACACCGGTGACGTTTCGGATGGCAAGGGCGACACGCCAGCGACCGTCTGGTCCGCCACGCCAATTTTTGCCAACGATACGCTGTACATCGGCACGCCATTTGATCGGCTGATTGCGCTGGATCCGGGCACCGGCAAGGAGAAGTGGCACTACGATACTAAATCGCCACGTCAGGCGCTGACCCAGCCGGTACTGAAAAATCGTGGCGTCTCTTACTGGCAGGCGAAAAATCCGCAGGCGGGTCAGGCCTGCCAGAAAATCGTTTATATGGGCACCGTTGACGGCAAGCTGTACGCACTGGATGCCGATTCCGGCAAGCCGTGCGAAAACTTTGCAGTTAAGGGCGTGCTCAACGTCAATCAGTGGAATACGGTTAACGCTAAATTCCCGCTGTCCCTGCTCCAGCCGCCGACGGTGGTGGGTGATCACCTGATCGTTGGCTGGGCGGGCAAAGACTGGGCTTACGCAGAAGCGCCGCCGGGCACGGTGTTTTCAATCAACGCGCAGACCGGGGCACGTGAATGGACTTTTGACGCCATCCCGGCCAGCATTCGCCAGCGCACCGGTACGGCTAACGTCTGGACCCACATGTCGGCCGACGAAGCGCATGGCCTGGTTTATCTGCCGGTGTCATCACCTTCGCCAAACTACTGGGGCGGCAACCGCGTCGATCCAATTCCGCTCGGCACCTCCACGACTGCGCTGGATGTGAATACCGGCAAAGTGGTGTGGTCGCGACAGTGGGTGCATCATGATGTGTGGGATTACGACATCAACTCAGCACCGACGCTGATGGACATTACCGTGAACGGCAGGCAGATTCCGGCGCTGATTCAGGCCACCAAGCAGGGCTTCCTGTTTGTGGTGAATCGCCTGACTGGTGAAGATGTCTGGCCGATTGAGGAGCGTCCGGTGCCGCAGGGCGATGGTTCAGTGCAGGGCGAGAAACTGTCGCCAACCCAGCCATTCCCGACCAAACCGGCACCGCTGCTGGATCAATCCAAAAAACCGGCGATCTGGAAGCTGGCCGATATTGTTGGCGCCGGTCAGTGCTCACGCCTGTGGGATAAGCTGAGCTATGACGGCATGTACACACCACTAACCACCCAAGGCGAAGGCGCACTGACCTATCCGGACAGCGCGGGCGGCGTGCAATGGGGCGGCGTGGCGTTCGATCCGCAAAAACAGATCGCCATTGTGAACACCTCACACATCGTGCAATACGTGAAGCTGTACAGCCGCGCCGATTACGACAAGGCCGACAACGGCTCGGGCAACGAGAGTGGTTTCGCCCCGCAGGAAGGCGCGCCTTACGGCCTGAGCCTGATGGTGGCGAACAACTGGCTCGGCATGCCGTGCTGGCAGCCGCCGTTTGGCGAGATCGTTGCGCTCGATATGCACACCGGTGATGTGAAATGGCGTCGTCCGGTCGGCGCGTCGCAGCAGTACGGCTTCTTCATGCCGGAAAGCTGGGGCTCGCCAACCATTGGCGGTCCGGCAGTCACCGCCGGCGGTGTGATCTTTATCGGCGCCTCAATGGATGCCAAAGTACGCGCCTATTCACTGGATAGCGGCGAAGAGCTGTGGTCCGATCAGGTTGAAGCGCCTGCGGTTGCCAACCCCTCGGTGTATGAATATAAAGGCCGCCAATATGTCGCCTTTGTCGCCGGTGGTAACACCATCCTGAAGGATCAGGTTGGCGATCAGGTGGTGGTTTACGCACTGCCGGAATAATACAGCGCAGTCAGCAAACAGAGTGGGGCCACAGCGCTCCACTTTTTTTTATGCCTGCAATAAAAACGGCGGCCATTGGCCGCCAAAACCTCAACAGGTGGTTGCCGTTGAGGAAGCAGTGGTACTGATGAATCTTTACCCTTTTACACCGCCCGCCGTCAGTCCGCTCACCAGCCAGCGCTGCGCCAGTAAAAACACCAGCGTGATGGGAATGGCGGACAGCACAGCCGCCGCGGCGAAATCGCCCCACAGATAGTTCTGCGGATTAAGATACTGCTGCATCCCGACCGCGAGGGTATAGCTGTTGACGTCGCGCAGCAGCAGCGAGGCGACCGGTACTTCGGTGACCGCAGCGATAAACGCCAGGATAAACACTACCGCGAGGATTGGCACCGAAAGTGGCAGCAACACCAGACGAAACGCCTGCCACGGCGTGGCACCATCCAGCGCCGCCGCTTCCTCCAGCGAACCATCGATGGTTTCGAAATAGCCCTTAATGGTCCAGACGTGCAGCGCGATGCCGCCCAGATAGGCGAAAATCACGCCGCCGTGGGTATTGAGGCCGAGAAACGGCAGATATTGCCCCAGCCGGTCAAACAGCGCATAGAGCGCCACCAGCGATAGTACCGCCGGGAACATCTGAAAAATCAGCATGCCCTTAAGCAAACTGGCGCGACCGGCGAAGCGCATGCGGGCAAACGCGTAGGCGCAGGTGGTCGAGAGCGCCACAATCCCCAGTGCGCTGATGGCGGCGATCTTCACCGAATTCCACAGCCACAGCAGCACCGGGAAGGGCGGTGGCGTCACGCGACCATCGGCATGAGTAACGCTGAATCCAAGCGCCAGCCGCCAGTGTTCCCATGAAATCTGTTCCGGGATCAGACTGCCGGTGGCGAAATTGCCGCTGCGCAGCGAGATGGCAATCACCATCAGCAGCGGGAACAGGATTGCCGCGATAAACAGCAGCAGCAGCAGATGCGTCAGCAGCAGACGCAGCTTCTGCGATTTCGGTTGTACCATGGCCATAACGCCTCCTTAATCAAACTTCATGCGTAGCGCTTTCAGGTTAATCACCGCCAGCGCACCGACCAGCAGGAAGATCAGCGTGGCGATGGCTGCCGCCAGGCCGAAGTCCTGACCGCCGCCGCCCTCAAAGGCGATGCGCCAGGTGTAGTTGACCAGCAGATCGGTGTAGCCCGCCGGCGTAGTGGTGCCGAGTCGATCGGGGCCACCATTGGTCAGCAGCTGCACCAGCACGAAGTTATTAAAGTTAAAAGCAAAGCTGGCGATCATCAGCGGCAGTAGCGGTTTCAGCAGCAGCGGCAGCGTAATCAAAAAGAAATTCTGCAGCGGCCCGGCACCATCCATCGCGGACGCTTCATAAAGATCGTCCGGGATCGCCTTGAGCAAGCCCATGCACAGGATCATCATGTAGGGATAACCCAGCCAGGTATTGACGATCACCAGCATGGCGCGCGCCAGCGTCGGATCGCTGAACCACGCTGGCTTGAAGCCAAACAGCGCATTGAGCATGACGTTGATTTCGCCAAAACTCTGGTTAAACAGCCCCTTGAAAATCAGTATCGAAATGAATGCCGGTACCGCGTAGGGAAGAATCAGCATCACGCGATAGATGGCCTTGCCCCGCAGCGCTTCCCACTGCACCAGACACGCCAGCACCATGCCCACCGCGACCGTCAGCAGCACGGTCAACAGCGAAAACAGCAGCGTCCAGCCAAATATCGCCAGGAACGGTTTCTGAATGCCTTCGTCGGTGAACACGCGGGCAAAGTTTTTCCAGCCTGCGCCAACGGTAAAGCCGGGGCTGAGCTGTTCGCTGGCCCAGCTGCCATCGGCATTGATCTGCTGATAGAACCCCGTGTCCCGGTTGGCCTGATAGCGGGCGCCGTTTTGCTGATTTCTCAGCTGTTCCGGTGCGTCCAGCACGTACAGCGGCCGCGTGCCGGAAAACTGGCGCAGCGAACTCATCACCAGCTCGCGACCGTCCGGCAGTCGGGCAGTTAACTGACTCAGCGCCTGACGGTTTTGGGTGATGGTTTTTAAGCTGGCGCGCGCGGTGGCGGGCAGCGCGGCTGGCGTGAGGCTGAGCTGCTGTTCACCACCCAGCGTAAACGGCGCAGACAGAAAGCTGTTTTCGCCTGTGCTGAGCGCCAGCTGCCAGCGATCGCCCTGCGAATAGAGCGCGAAGTTCATCGCGTCCCCGGCCTGATACTGGCGACTCAGCAGCACCTGCTGCGCGCGCGCCTCACTGAGCTGATTGGTGCTGCTGTAGTTGGTGAAGGCAATGGCGACGGTACAGGCCAGTGGAAACAGGACGAATAGCGCCATGCCGGCCAGTCCCGGATACACATAGCGCCAGGCATAGGCGCGCCGGTTGGTGTAAATCCACAGGCCTGCCGCGCTGACTACCAGCGTGAGCAGCGCAAACAGGTATTCACCCTGAGCATACATCAGCACCAGAAGGTAGCCGACCAGCAGACAGCCGATCCCGACCAGCAGGCTGCGCAGCACCAGGCTGTGCCGTCTCTTTTGCGGTATTCCTGACATGATACGGTGTTCCTTAACAGCCAGTGGCGAGCCGACAGCCGTCGGCTCCGTAACAGCATTACTTATTGAGACGCGCCTGCGCATCCTTCAGCGCCGCATCGACGTTTTGACGACCACTCAGCGCATTCAGCGTCGCGGTGCGCATCGCATACCAGAAGGCAGCCATCTGCGGGATGTTAGGCATGATGTCGCCATTACGCGCATTGCTCATGGTGGCGGCGATGCGCGCGTCTTTCTCCAGCGTTTGCTGGAATGACTTCAGGGTGACCGCGCCCAGCGGCTTGTCCTTGTTAACCGCGTTGAGACCGGCGTCAGTCAGCAGGTAATTTTCCAGAAACTCTTTGGCCAGCTCTTTATTAGGACTGGCCGCGTTGATGCCCGCGCTCAGTACGCCGACAAAGGTTTTGGTCGGCTTGCCGTTCAGCGTCGGTAACAGCGTAACGCCGTAATTGATGCCGCTTTTGTCGATATTGCTCCACGCCCACGGACCGTTGATGGTCATCGCGGTTTGTCCTTTATTGAAGGCCGCTTCGGCAATCGAATAGTCAGTATCGGCATTAAGGATTTTGGCTTTCACCTGATCGACGAGGAACTGCATGCCTGCTTTCGCGCCGGCGTTGTCGACGCCGGTATCTTTCACGTCATAGCCGCTATCGGTCTTTTTGAAAGCATAGGCGCCACCGGCGGCCAGCAGCGGCCAGGTGAAATAGGGTTCCTGCAGGTTAAACATGATGGCGCTCTTGCCTTTGGCGCGCAGCTGCTTATCCAGCGCCGCCATCTCTTCCCAGCTTTTCGGTGGGGTGGGCAGCAGATCTTTGTTGTAAATCAGCGACAGCGACTCCACAGAAACCGGATAGCCAATCAGCTTGCCGTTGAAGCGCACTGCATCCCAGGTAAACGGAAACAGTTTTTGCTGGAAGTTTTGATCCGGTGTGACTTCGGCCAGCAGTCCTGACTGGGCATAGCCGCCAAAGCGATCGTGCGCCCAGAAGATGATGTCCGGCCCGTCACCCGTCGCGGCGACCTGCGGATATTTCTCTTCCATTTTGTCAGGATGTTCAACCGTCACGCTGATACCGGTGTCCTGCTCGAATTTTTTGCCTACCTCGGCGAGGCCGTTATAGCCCTTATCACCGTTGATCCAGATGACCAGTTTACCTTCTTCAATTTTGGCCACGGCCGAAGCCGAAAACAGTACGGCCGTAAGGGCGGAAAGGGCCAGAACGCGTGCGCCGGTTTTCATTGTCATAACTCCATCCTGTTAGCGGAAGCGGAAATCATCAGTGGCATCATTGTGCGGCGTTATGCCATTTCCTCATCCTCCTGCGCTCTACGCCCAACAGCACTAAGCCGTGATCGCGCTTGCAAAACAGCGCCTTAATACGCGCTGGCGCACACTATTGATGCGTCAGCTCTGCGTGACAGCTCACAAAATTGCCGTGAACGTCGCACCGGCGCGGCTAGGGGGCGCGTACTCCTCCTCCCGCCTCATCCCCCAGTAAAAACCCACACGGTGGAGGATGTTGCGCCGTCTGCGCCTGCCCATAGTGGTCGCCGGAGTCTGCCTGCGGTGCTGCAGGCAAGCATGAGCCTGCGAAGAGGAAAGCATCATGGCGAGCGTTGCGTTACACCATGTCACCAAGGCCTGGGGTGATACCGAGGTATCAAAAGACATCAATCTGGAGATCGGCGAAGGGGAATTTGTGGTGTTCGTCGGTCCATCCGGCTGCGGCAAATCAACGCTGTTACGCATGATCGCCGGCCTGGAAACCATCACTCGCGGCGATCTGCTGATTGGCGGTCAGCGTATGAACGATGTTCCGCCCGCTGAGCGCGGTATCGGCATGGTGTTTCAGTCTTACGCCCTTTATCCGCACCTTTCGGTGGCCGAAAACATGTCGTTTGGCCTGAAGCTGGCTGGCGTAAAGCGTGCTGAGATCCAGCAGCGCGTCAATCAGGTGGCGGAGGTGTTACAGCTGGCGCACCTGCTGGAACGGCGACCCAAAGCGCTATCGGGCGGACAGCGGCAGCGCGTGGCCATCGGGCGCACGCTGGTGGCCGAACCGCGTGTGTTTCTGCTCGACGAGCCATTGTCCAATCTTGATGCCGCGCTGCGCGTACAGATGCGCATTGAAATCTCACGCCTGCATAAACGCCTGAAGCGCACCATGATTTACGTTACGCACGATCAAATCGAAGCGATGACGCTGGCCGACAAGATCGTGGTGCTGGACGCCGGTCGCATCGCCCAGGTCGGTAAGCCGCTCGAACTCTATCACTATCCCGCTAACCGCTTCGTTGCCGGCTTTATCGGCTCGCCGCGCATGAATTTTCTGCCCGTCAAAGTGACCGCCACCGCCATCGATCAGGTGCAGGTGCGCTTGCCCAACGATCAGCTTGTATGGCTGCCGGTGGAGAGCGCCGGCGTCCAGATCGGCAGCAACATGTCGCTGGGTATTCGTCCGGAACATCTGCTCTCCAGCGACATCGCCGATGTCACGCTGGAGGGCGAAGTGCAGGTGGTTGAGCAGCTCGGCCACGAGACGCAGATCCATATCCAGATCCCCGCCATTCGTCAGAACCTGGTGTACCGCCAGGAGGACGTGGTGCTGGTAGAAGAGGGCGCCCTGATGGGTATTGGCCTGCCGCCGGAGCGTTGTCACCTGTTCCGCGAGGACGGGAGCGCCTGCCGCAGGCTGCATCAGGAACCCGGTGTTTAGCCCTGCAAAACAATAAAAGCAATGACCTCAGGAGATAGAAAATGTTAACTCTGCGCAAACTTCCCGTCGCGATTGCCATCGCAGCGGGTACGCTCTCCGCTCAAGCCATGGCGGTCGATTTTACGGGTTACGCCCGTTCGGGTATCGGCTGGACCGGCAGCGGCGGTGAGCAACAGTGCTTTCAGGCTACCGGCGCGCAAAGCAAATACCGTCTGGGCAACGAATGTGAAACCTATGCTGAACTGAAACTGGGTCAGGAAGTGTGGAAAGAGGGCGATAAAAGTTTCTATTTCGATACCAACGTCGCCTATTCCGTTTCCCAGCAGAATGACTGGGAAGCGACCTCACCGGCCTTCCGTGAAGCCAACGTTAAAGGTAAAAACCTGATCGATGCGCTGCCGGGTTCCACCATCTGGGCCGGTAAACGCTTTTATCAGCGTCATGATGTTCACATGATCGACTTCTACTACTGGGATATCTCCGGTCCGGGCGCCGGTCTGGAAGATGTCGATCTCGGGTTTGGTAAGCTCTCGTTCGCCGCGACACGCTCTTCCGAAGCGGGCGGCTCTTACACCTTCTCCAGTGACCAGATCCGTGATTACGCCACCAGTACCGCCAATGACGTTTTTGATGTGCGTCTCGCCGGCCTGGAAACTAACCCCAATGGCGTGCTGGAACTGGGTGTCGACTATGGCCGCGCCAACGCGCGTGACGGCTATCGCTTAGACGACGGCGCGTCGAAAGATGGCTGGATGTTCACCGCGGAACACACGCAGAGCATGCTGAAAGGCTACAACAAGTTTGTGCTGCAGTACGCCACTGATGCGCTGACCTCGCAGGGCAAAGGCCTGCCGCAGGGCAGCAACATCAATAACAACGGTAATATGTACCGCATCCTCGATCACGGTGCGATCTCGCTGGCCGATCGCTGGGATCTGATGTACGTGGCGATGTACCAGAACGTCGATCTGGATAACAACCGCGGAACCGAGTGGTACACCGTCGGCGTACGTCCTATGTACAAATGGACGCCGATCATGAGCACCCTGCTGGAAGTAGGCTATGACAACGTTAAGTCACAGCAGGTCAGCGAACGCAACGGCCAGTACAAAATTACCTTGGCGCAACAGTGGCAGGCTGGCGACAGCATCTGGTCACGTCCGGCGCTGCGCCTGTTCGCCACCTACGCCAAATGGGATGAGAAGTGGGGCTACAGCAAAGACGCCTCCGGCGATATCACGTCGCTGGCCGCGGCGGACAGCAGCGGCAACGGTCTGTTCACCAACAGCCGTGGCGACAACGATGAGTGGACCTTCGGCGCACAGATGGAAATCTGGTGGTAAGGCGCTGCGCAGGTTAAGCAAACATCCGCCGTGCGGCAGACGCACGGCGTTTTCGGACAGCGGCGGCCATTGCCTGGCCTACGCCGCTGCCTGACAACTTGTTGGGATAACACAATGAAAAAACATCTTATCGCCTTCTGCCTGAGCAGCGCGCTGCTGACCGGCGTCATTATGCCAGTTCAGGCCGACATCAATCTGGTACCGCAGGATCTTTCCGCGGCACCCGCCATTCCCACCGCCCGGCTGCAGCAGCTCAGCTGGCAGCCGGTGGATGCAACGCGTGCACAAACCACCACGCTGACACAAAGCGCAACGCCGCTGGATGTACGTGGCTTAACAGGGGCCATCGCGGCTTACAGCCTGCCTGCCAATCAGGGCGAGCTGACGGTTACGCTAAGCAGCGAGGTGGTACACAATCAGGTCTTTGCGCCCAATGTGCTGGTACTGGATGAAAACCTGCAGCCGGCCGCGTGGTTTCCGAGCCGCTTCTTTAGCTATCAGCAGCCCGGCGTGATGAGCGCCGACCGGCTGGAAGGGGTGATGAAGCTGACGCCGGTGCCGGGCCAGCAGAAGATCTATTTGCTGGTGTTCACCACCGACCAGGATTTAACCCAGACCACGACGCTGCTGGATCCGGCCAAAGCTTATGCCAAAGGCACCGGCCATGCGGTACCGGATATTCCCGATCCGGTGGCGCGTCACAGTCGCGACGGCAAAATCAAACTGAAAGTAGCAACCAGTTCCGGCTCGTCGATTCTGGTTGGCCCGCTGTTTGGCTCAGCCGCGCCTGCCGCTGTCACCGTTGGCAGCACCCGGCCGGCCAAGGCCGCCACGACGGCGCGCGCGCCAGCGCCTGAACCGGCACCGCTGGTGAATGAGACGGAAAGCTATTTCAATCAGAGCATTCGTCAGGCGGTGCAACAGGGCAATATCGATAAAGCGCTGAAGCTGCTGGATGAAGCAGAGCGTCTGGGATCGACATCGGCGCGGCAAACCTTTATCAGCAGTGTTAAAGGCAAGGGGTGAAACTGCCCCGACAGTGCTGAGTTGCCCCACCTGGTGCGCTTCGGCGCACCTTTTTTATGGCACTCCGACCTGCACGCAGCAGGTCGGTTTCGTGCTACTTACGCTGACGCTGACGTGATTGTACCGCCGTGAGCAACGCATCGATCCTGTCATCCTCCGCCATCGCTTCCAGAGTTACACTCAGTTTACGTCGCCAGTTGGGATACTGATCGACGGTGCCCGGCACGTTGACCGGCAGTGCCATATCCAGCCACTCTTCCGGCTGCAAACCGAGCAGCGCACATTGGCTGCGGGCCAGATAGCGATGGATCGCCTGACTAAGCTGATGACTCATGCGGACGCTGGCCCGCCGGAAGCGGCGGCGCGGCGGCAGGTCACCGCTGCGCAACAGCGTACGCAGCAACGCCTGTTTAGCCAGGCGCCGATCGCGATACAGGCCAGCGAGAATCGCCCGATCGGGGTAAAGCCCCAGCGCACTGCCCAGCCGCAAATCGTCACTTTGCCACCAGCCGCGCAGCGTCGGCATATCATGGGTGGTGGTAACGGCCATCGCCTGACGCGGCCACGTCGCTGGCGCGCGGAAGTGGCGCTGCGATTCCTGCTCAAAGTAGAGCACTTTGTAGGAGTACACCCCGGCGTCGCGCAGTTTATCAACGATGGCTTCCGGCACGGTGCCCAGATCCTCGCCAATCACCATGCAACGATGGCGCTGGCTCTCCAGTGCCAGAATCGCCAGCAAATCATCCACCGGATAGTGCACATAGGCACCGTGCGCCGCGCTTTCGTCCTTCGGTATCCACCATAAACGCAGCAGCGCCATCACATGGTCAATGCGCAGCGCGCCGCAGTCGCGCATGCTGGCGCGCAGCAGGGCGATCCACGGCTCGTAGCCGCGCGCGGCCATCACCTGCGGGTCCATCGGCGGCAATCCCCAGTTCTGACCGAGCGGACCGAGGATATCCGGCGGCGCGCCAATGCTGGCGTCCAGGCAGTAAAGCTGCCGATCGCGCCAGGTTTCCGCGCCATCCGCCGCCACGCCCACCGCCAGGTCGCGATACAGCCCGATCGCCATCTGCTGCTGCTGACACAGCTGCCAGCAGGCGGCGAATTGCTCTGCCGCCAGCCACTGCAGCCACATGTAGAAACGCACCTCGTCGCTGTGCTCGATGCGGAACGCCAGCACTGCCGCACTGTTCGCCTGCTGCCATTCGCCCGGCCAGTGTTGCCAGCCATAACCCGTGCCATCCTGGGCGCTGCGCGCCGCGTGCAGCGCATCAAACAGCCCCTGATGCAGCAGGCTGTCGCCCCCGGCACGCACAAACTCCGCAAACGCCTGCGCCTGTCCATCATCTGCCGTGCGCCGGCGAAACTGCTGCCAGGCAAGCCGTAGTCCCTGCAACTTAAGCCCGGTGACGGCAGTGTAATCCACCCACGCGGCGTCTCGCGCTGACCGGAGCGCCTGCTGCGTCTTCTCAGCTTGCCACCAGGCCTGCGCCGCGTCGCTGAGGCCAAAATCTGCCACGGCGCTTACGTCGATATAGAGGATGTTGAGCCAGCGCCGGGAAGAGGGACTGTAAGGGCTGGCGCTCTCCGGTGCGGCAGGAAACAGCGCGTGCAGCGGATTGAGCCCGACAAACGCGCCGCCGCGCCGCGCGGTTTCAGCGATCATCTGCCGCAGATCGCCGAAATCCCCGATGCCCCAGTTAGCCGCAGAGCGCAGCGTATACAGCTGAATACAGCTGCCCCACAGCGATTCGCCCGCCAGCAGTTCCGCAGGTTCGTAGCAGCGGCGGGGTGCCACTATAATCGGGCAATAGTGACACTGTAACTCCTGGGTCAATGTCAGCTGGTGATAACCGGCGGGCAACGCGGGCAACACCAACGCTTCACCCGGCTGGCAGCGCCCGGACCAGTTTTCGCCGCTTTCGCTCGTCAGCTGCCATTCCGCATCGGCGCTGAGCACCGGTGCCAGACTCAGTGGCTGTCCGACATAAAAAATCACCACCGGCGGCAGCGGTGCGGAGCCGTTCGCAGGGGCCTGCATCAGCGCAGCGAGACGCTGATGGGTAAGAGCAGAAATCTGCTGCGGTTTTCCGTGCGCATCAATATATTCCGCAGCAATAAGCGCGTCAGCACGGCGATCAAGAGCATCTTTGGGTTTCATGGCGTTCCTTAGCGGCTGGCCTGCCAGATACGTTGCTGATAGTCACGAATGGCGCGATCGGCACTGAACATGCCGCAACGCGCGGTATTGAGGATTGCGGCGCGCGTCCAGGCCTCAGGATCGGCCCACAGCGCTTCAACCTGCTGCTGCACGTTGAGATAGTGGCGAAAATCAGCCAGTACCAGATAAGGATCGCCGCCTTGCGCGCCCAGGCTGTTGACCAGATCGCTGAACGCCGTGCGGTCGCCGTTACTGAAGGTGCCATCTTCCAGCGCGGTCAGCGCGCGATCCAGCTGCGCGTCCTTACTGCGCCAGTTCAATGGCGAGTAACCGGCCTGTTTCAGCGCGCTGACCTGCTCTACGGTATGGCCAAAGATGAAGATATTCTCTTCACCGACCTGCTGCGCGATTTCAACGTTGGCCCCATCCAGCGTACCGATGGTGAGTGCACCGTTCAGCGCCAGCTTCATATTGCCGGTACCGGATGCTTCTTTGCCCGCAGTAGAGATCTGTTCCGAGAGATCGGCGGCCGGGATCAGGCGCTCGGCAACCGACACGTTGTAATCAGGGATAAAGACAATTTTCAGCCGGTCGCCGACGCGCGCATCGTGGTTAATGGTCTCTGCTACTTTATTGATGGCGTAAATGATGTTTTTCGCCAGCGCATAACCCGGCGCCGCTTTGGCACCAAACAGCATCACGCGCGGAGCCAGATTGGCCTGCGGATCGCTGACCAGCGTTTGCCACAGCGCAATCATGTGCAGCAGCATCAGGTGCTGCCGTTTGTATTCGTGCAGCCGCTTGATTTGGACGTCAAACAGCGCATCAGGCTGCACCGCAATGCCGGTTCGGGCGGCGATCCACTCTGTCAGTGCCTGCTTGTTGTGCTGCTTAATGGCGCGATATTCGGCGCGGAAGGCGGCGTCATCGGCGAATGGCGTCAGATCCTGCAGCGCATCGAGATCGTTAAGCCACGGACGCTGCAGCGTTTTGTTGATCAGCGCCGCCAGCGCCGGATTGCACTGGTTGATCCAGCGACGCGGCGTGATGCCGTTGGTGACATTGTGAAACTTCTCCGGCCACAGCGCGTGATACTCGGGGAACAGGTCCTGTACCACCAGCCGCGAGTGCAGCGCCGCCACGCCGTTGACTGCAAAGCTGCCGACCACGCACAGATTTGCCATGCGCAGTTGCTGATCGTGCACCAGCGCCAGTTTTGACCAGATCGCCTGATTACCCGGCCAGCGCGCCTCAACCTGCTGTTTTAGCTGCGCATTGAGCGTATTGATGATCATCAGATGGCGCGGCAGCAGGCTGCGCACCAGGCGCAGGTTCCAGCACTCCAGCGCTTCCGGCATCAGCGTGTGGTTGGTATAGGCGAAGGTGCGCTGGGTAATGCGCCATGCGTCCTGCCAGCTGAGCCGGTGCTCATCCAGCAGCAGGCGCAACAGCTCCGGGATGGCCAGCGTCGGATGCGTATCGTTCAGCTGGATCACTTCATAATCCGCTAACGTTTCGATGGATCGTCCCGCCGCCTGATGACGGCGCAGAATATCCGCCAGCGTACAGGCACACTGGAAATACTGCTGCATCAGACGCAGCTTTTTGCCTGCCTGATGGTTGTCATTCGGGTAGAGCACTTTGGTCAGTTTTTCCGCCTCAATGCCTTGCTGTTCTGCACGCAGAAAATCGCCGTTATTGAAACGCTGGAGATCAAACGGTCGGGCATGCTTTGCCTGCCACAGACGCAAGGGCTGCGTGATGCCGTTGCGGAAACCGACCACCGGCAGATCCCAGGCTTCACCCTGCACAACAAAAGCAGGCTGCCAGTGCGCCACGCCGTCAATGGTGGTCACGCTGCCGCCCAGTCCGACCTGCACGTCAAGCGCCGCGTTGTGGCGAAACCAGGGATAACGATCGCGCTGCCAGTCATCCGGCTGTTCGTGCTGCGCGCCCCCGACAAAATGCTGGCGAAACAGACCGTACTGGTAGTTCAGGCCATAGCCGAGCGCAGGCTGGCCGGTGGTCGCCATCGCATCGAGAAAACAGGCGGCCAGCCGTCCCAGACCGCCGTTGCCCAGTGCCGGATCGGTTTCACGCTCCAGCACGTCACTCAGCGTCACGCCTGCTGCGGCCAGCGTCGCTTTAACGCCGTCGTACCAGCCGAGATTCAGCAGATTGTTGCCGGTCAGCCTGCCCAGCAGAAACTCCATTGACAGATAATTAACGTGGCGCTGTCCGCCAGCGGCCGGCTGCACCGGTATATCCGCCAGCAGTTCGGCCAGCGCGCCGCTCAGCGCGTGCCACCACTGGTCGGGGCTCATTTCCTGCGCATCCGGCAGGCCAAAACGTTGCCACTGGCGCACCAGCGCGGCAGAAAAACGGTCAGGGTCAAATGTGGGCAGTGCCATAGGGAAACTCCAGTCGAATAAATAGGGTTACAGGCAGTGTGACGCTGCCGCCAGGCGGCTACCTCCTCCTGTAAAAAATTCCACGGGGAGGACAGGGAGGGTGGAGAGGCTGAGGTAAATCTGAAAGCGCGGCAGGAGTGTGATAACACTCGCTTTTGTAAAGCGTAACTAATCAGTTCGCTTGCATTCAGTAACCGAATCTCCGAACGTGTATGACTATTAATTACGAAGCGTAAAAAAATGATGCGCTGAACGTTAACGGAGAAGCGTGCGCCCATGTTGATACCCTCAAAACTGAGTCGTCCCGTTCGTCCTGAAAGCACGGTTACCCGCGATCGTCTGCTGCAAAAGCTCAGCGCAGCGGCGAATTACCGGCTGGTGCTGATTGCCAGCCCGGCGGGCTACGGCAAAACCACGCTGGTATCGCAGTGGGCGGCTGATAAAAGCGAGCTGGGCTGGTATTCATTAGACGAGGGCGACAATCAGCCGGAGCGCTTCGCCGATTACCTGATCGCCGCGCTGCAGCAGGCTACCCGCGGCGCATGCAGCCGCAGCGAGACGCTGGCGCAAAAGCGTCAGTACGTGAACCTCAATGCGCTGTTCGCCCAGCTGTTTAATGAGCTGGCCGCGTGGCAGCAGCCGCTGTGGCTGATCATCGATGATTATCATCACATCACCAATCCTGCCGTGCATGAAGCGATGCGCTTTTTCCTGCGCCATCAGCCGGATAACCTGACGCTGGTAGTGCTGTCCCGCAATCTGCCGCAGTTGGGTATTGCTAATCTGCGCGTGCGTGAACAACTGCTGGAGCTGGGCAGCCAGCAGCTGGCCTTCACCCATCAGGAGGCGAAACAGTTCTTCGACTGCCGCCTGAGTGCGCCGCTCGCGCCGGATGAGAGCAACCGTCTGTGTGATGATGTAGCAGGTTGGGCGACCGCGTTACAGCTGATCGCACTGTCCACCCGTCAGGGCGCGGCATCGGCGCAGGACTCCGCTCGCCGGCTCTCCGGTATTAATGCCAGCCACCTTTCCGATTATCTGGTCGAGGAAGTGCTGGATAACGTCGATGCCGCCACGCGCCATTTTTTGCTGAAAAGCGCGTTATTGCAGTCGATGAATGATGCGCTGGTCGCCTGCGTGACCGGTGAAGACAACGGGCGCATGCGGCTGGAAGAAATTGAACGTCAGGGGCTGTTTATTCAGCGCATGGATGATTCAGGGCAGTGGTTCAGCTATCACCCGCTGTTCGGCAGCTTTTTGCGTCAGCGCTGCGAATGGGAGCTGGCCAGCGAGCTACCGGCCATTCACCGCGCGGCCGCGCAAAGCTGGATGGCGCAAGGTTTTCCCGGCGAGGCGATTCATCATGCGCTGGCGTCCGGCGATACCGATATGCTGCGCGACGTGCTGCTGCAGCATGCGTGGACGCTGTTCAACCGCAGCGAACTGGCACTGCTGGAGCAGTCGCTGAATGCGCTGCCGTGGCGCACGCTGCTGGCCAGTCCGAAACTGGTACTGCTGCAGGCCTGGTTGATGCAGAGCCAGCATCGCTTTTCTGAAGTTAACCGGCTGCTGGCGCGCTTTGAGGAAGGCTGCGACTGCGAAATTGACGCCGCGCTGCAGGGCGAATTCAATGCGGTGCGCGCACAGGTGGCCATCAATCACGGCAACGCCGACGAAGCAGAGCGGCTGGCACGGCTGGCGCTGGAAACGCTGCCGGAAACGCGTCGCTACAGCCGCATTGTGGCCACCTCAGTGCACGGCGAAGTGATGCATTGCAAAGGTGACCTGACCAACTCGCTGGCGCTGATGCGGCAAACCGAACAGATGGCGCGCCGCGATGAAGCCTGGCACTACGCGCTGTGGAGTTTGATTCAGCAGAGCGAAATCCTGTTCGCGCAGGGCTTTTTACAGTCAGCGTGGGAGATTCAGGAAAAAGCGTTTGTGCTGGTGAGTGAACAGCATCTGGCGAACATCCCGCTGCACGAGTTTTTACTGCGCATCCGTGCGCAGCTGATGTGGGCGTGGGGCCGGCTGGATGAGGCCGAACACGCCGCGCGCGCAGGCATCAAAGTCCTGAAAGGCTATCCGCCCCAGCAGCAAATCCAGTGCCTTGGGCTATTGATTCAGTGCTCGCTGGCACGCGGCAATCTGGATAATGCGCGCAGCTATCTCAGCCGGCTGGAAAACCTGATGAATAACGGCGTGCTGCACAGCGACTGGATTGCCAACGCCGACAAAGTGCGGCTGATCTACTGGCAGATGACGGGCGATGCGCAGAGCGCCAGCCACTGGATGCGCCATACCGATAAACCCGCCTTTGCCAACAATCATTTTTTGCAGGGCCAGTGGCGCAATGTGGCGCGGGCGCAGATCCTGCTGGGCAACCTCAGCCAGGCCGAAGTGATCCTCGATGAGCTGAATGAGAATGCGCATGCGCTGCGGCTGATGAGTGATTTAAACCGTAACCTGCTGCTGCTTAATCAAATCTACTGGCAAACCGCGCGCAAAGCGGAGGCGCAGCAGGCGCTGCTCGAAGCGCTGAAGCTGGCACGCAGCACCGGCTTCGTCAGCCACTTCGTGATTGAGGGCGAAATGATGGCGCAGCAGCTGCGCCAGTTAATTCAGCTCAATACGCTGAGCGAACTCGATCAGCATCGGGCCCGGCGCATTCTCAGTGAGATCAACAAGTATCACCGGCATAAGTTTGCCCATTTCGATGAGGGCTTCGTCAGCCGGCTGTTGAACCACCCGGATGTGCCGGAGCTGATTCGCACCAGTCCGCTGACCCAGCGCGAATGGCAGGTGCTGGGGCTGATCTATTCCGGCTACAGCAACGATCAGATCGCCGGCGAGCTGGACGTCGCGGCAACCACCATCAAAACCCATATCCGTAATCTGTACCAGAAGCTGGGCGTCACCCATCGCGCCGAAGCGATGCACCAGGCGCAGTCAATGCTGAAACTGATGGGCTACGTTTAAGGCAGAAGTCGTGTGGCGGTGGATCTCATTACCTCGCAGAGCGCGTATAACGCTGGGCATGACTTGATATATGCATGAGGGAGTGAAATACTTGTAATGACATTTGTATGTACAAGAGGTGTAGGACATGGGCAGCATCAACCTGCGTATTGATGATGAACTCAAAGCACGTTCTTACGCTGCGCTTGAAAAAATGGGGGTGACTCCCTCTGAAGCGCTTCGTCTCATGCTTGAGTATATCGCCGAAAATGAACGTTTACCGTTCAAACAGACACTGCTGAGCGACGAAGATGCTGAGCTGGTCGAAATAGTGAAAGAGCGGCTTCGCAATCCTAAGCCAGTTCGAGTGACGCTGGATGACCTTTGATGGCCTATTTTCTGGATTTTGACGAGCGGGCACTAAAGGAATGGCGAAAGCTGGGCTCGACGGTACGTGAACAATTAAAAAAAAAGCTGGCTGAAGTACTTGAGGCACCCCGTATTGAAGCGAACAAGCTTCGCGGTATGCCTGACTGCTACAAAATAAAGCTCAGGTCTTCAGGTTATCGCCTTGTCTATCAGGTGATAGACGAGAAGGTGGTGGTTTTCGTGATTTCGGTTGGTAAAAGAGAACGCGCGGAGGTTTATAACGAGGCCGTGAAGCGCATTCTCTAAAACTAAGCCAGGTATTTCTGTTTCACCTTTGAAGTATCATTCTGCTTTAAGCTAACAGAGTCATCGTATTGCCACGACTCTGCTCCAGACGCTCCCCGGCGTACACTGAACCACACCTCAGCGTTGTGCCGCAAGCTGGCGCGTCAGCCACGCATCCAGCTCGCTTTCCGGCAGCGGGCGCGCATAGAAGTAACCCTGCGCCTGATCGCAGCCGTACTCCGCCAGCGCGGCAACGGTGTCGACATTCTCTACGCCTTCAGCCAGAACGGTGTAATCCAGCTGTTTCAGCATGGTAATGATGCTGCGCGCGATAATCCGCGACGCGGTATCTGAGGCGATTTCGCTGATCAGCGCGCGATCAAGCTTGATCACATCCAGCGGCATCCGTCGCAGGTAGCCGATATTGCTGTAGCCGGTGCCAAAGTCATCCAGCGAGATGCCAAACCCACGCAGCTTCAGCATCTCCAGCCCCTGTAGCGCCGCGGGACTGTTAATAATCTGCTCGGTCTCCAGGCATTCAATGCCCAGCAGCGAGGTCGGCAGGCGGGCCTGCAGCATTTTCATTTCCAGCGCATCGGCAAAACCGGGATCTGAGAAGTCGCGACTGCTGATATTGATGGTCACCGGCAGCTGGAGGGGGCTGTGCTGCAGGCGTTTTAACCTGGCGATCGCCTTGTCGGTCACCCAGCTGGTTAAGGCACTGAGCAGCTCGGTCTGTTCCGCCAGCGGGATAAACAGATCGGGAGCGAGTTCGCCGCGCTGCGGATGCCGCCAGCGCACCAGTGCCTCCAGGCCAACGGGCCGGCCACTGTTCAGGCAGATCTTCGGCTGGAACGCCAGCCACAGGCCCTGATCCTGTTGCAGTGCCGCAGCCAGATCGTTCATCAGCAGAAAGTCCTGAGTGCGGCGCTGATCGGCCACCAGGCTGAAGCTCATGGCGGGCACCCGGTTGCCAATCGCCTCATGCAGGGCACTTACCGCCCGGCGCAGCACTTCCTGCGCGCGAAGTTCTGCTGGAATGAAAATGACTTCGCCGGTAAAGCAGGTGAGGGCGACAGAGATGCCCGCGTCCAAATCCGCGCTGATCCCTGCCAGGTTTTCCGCCACCGATGCGGCGGTCAGCGGGCTGTTATCCATGGTGAGAATCGCAAAACGCCCGGTGGCGACGGTATAAATGATGTCGTCCGCACCAGGCTGCAGGCGCAAAGGCAGTAACGTGGTGACGTGCTTCAGCAGGCTTTCCACCGGCCCCATGCCCATGGAGCGCGCCAGCTCGTAGGCGCGCGGCATATCAATGCAGTCTATCAGGATCAGCCGCTGCGGCGTTCGGTCCCCGATGGAGGCCAGCCGCTGCAGGTCGCGAATCAGGCGCTGGCGGTTAGGCAGTGCCGTGACCGGATCGGTGAAGCCGGCGCAGTGCCACGCTTCGAGGAAGGACATCACCAGATCGGCCAGCAGCTGTAATACCTTCACCTGATCAGCGCTGAACGCGTGTGGCGCCACGTCCGTGACGCACAGCGTGCCCAGCACATAGCCATCGCGATGTCTGAGCGGCACACCGGCGTAAAAGCGGATAAAAGGGGCACCGATGATCAGCGGATGGCGGGCAAAACGCGCATCCAGCAGGGTGTCGGAGATAACTACCGCGCCGTCACTGTCAACGGCGTGGCGGCACAGCGAGTCCTCGCGGGACGAGTGCTCCAGCGCAAAATTATGGGCGGCGCAGATATGCTGATGTTCATCATCCAGAACGGAGACAAAGCTACCTGGAATACCCAGTGCCTGACTGGTCAGCCGGACAAAGTTTTGCAATACGTCGTCACGGCTTTCGTCGCGACTGCGCAGCGCCTTCAATGCCCGTGCGCGGCGATCGTCGTCACCGTTGAAATTCATCAGCATAATTTCCTCCGCGCCGGCCTGGTTCCGGTGCGAAATTTAACAGCAAAAAGTTCAGTATGCGGCCTGCAACACCCTGCCGCTGGCGTGGTTAATAAGCGTAAATATTATAATGGTCTTTCTCATGGTAGGCTTAACACCGGCATCTGTCATTTTTATTTTCTTTAACGAAATTTTTAAGCAGCGACGATTCTGATAATTTATCGTATTATTTTTATCAGTCTGGCAATAACAGGTTATCTGACCTCTCTGCTAACTCTAATTAAGTAGAGCATGCAGGCCATTACTTCCTGAGAATGAAGGCATTATTAATTTCTGGCAGGCATGAGTCGGGTAATAATGCTGGCTTTCTAATAATTAATGAGCAAAATAATAGTATCGCTGCGTATTATTATCCTGATAAAAACGCACCTGCCGGTATATTTATTATCCCGGCTAATGTTATATAAGCGTATTGTTCAGTCCGCTCTGTCACCACAGACATCAGATTTCCCCCTCAAATTATTCCCCGTTAAGCAAACTCAGCAGGTGTAACACCGTTTTGGCTGGATGATTACGCCGCCAGGCAAAGGCAATGTCGGTGAACAGCGTATTGTTTTCAATGTCACGAAATACCAGCTGTGGATTGTTGACGCAGCACAGCGAAGCCGGCACCAGCGCAATCCCGCAGCCTGCGCCCACCATGCCGAGCGAGGAGGTAATCTGCGGAGCCTGCTGAAAGCGTGTTGCATCAAAGCCGGCGCGCAGACAGGCACTGACGATTAATTCGTACAGGCTGGGCGCCACCTCGCGCGGGAAAATAATCAGTGATTCTTCGGCCAGCTGCGTTAGCGCAACACTTTGCTGCTGGCTGAGCGCATGGCTGGCCGGCAGCGCCACTTTCATCTCCTCGGTAGCGATCACTTTCAGGTTAAACGCCTTACTGCTCTCACACGGCAGACGAATGAACGCCGCATCCAGCAAACCTTCCCCTAAGTCCTGCATCAGCAGCGCCATGTTCTCTTCCCGGGTGATGAGCTCCATCGCCGGGTAGCGCGTTTTGAAGGCGCGAATCAGATCAAACACCGGCGCGCCAAACGCCACCGAGCTGGCAAAACCCAGTGACATCTGGCCGCTCATGCCGCGCGCCACGCCGCGCGCCTTTTCCAGCGCCATATCGGCCAGCTGCACAATCGCTATTGCATCGGGCAGAAACGCGCGGCCCGCATCGGTCAGTTCCACGCCGCGCGTCAGGCGCTTCAGCAACGGCGTGCCGATCTCGTGCTCCAGCCGCTGGATTTGCTGGCTGAGCGGTGGCTGCGACATGCCCAGCAACTCGGCGGCGCGGGTAAAGTGCTGCGTTTCAGCAACGGCAACGAAATAACGCAGGTGGCGAAGTTCCATATCAAAAACGTCTCGAAGTTGGCAGTTTTCACTATTGGATTATGTGAGCCATGTAGCCCACCATGATATTAACACGGCTTAACTATCTGATTGTGAGGCAGCAAATGTGTAACTTTGTATCTGATTGTTCATGCGAAGATCAGCTAAAGGCATCCGTCACTCAACTGGGACAGCAATCACCAGAAAAGGTTATCTATCAGACCTCCCTGATGAGTGCGTTGCTCAACGGCGTCTATGACGGTTCAACCACCGTCGCGCAGCTGTTACAGAAGGGCGATTTTGGCCTCGGCACGTTCAATCAGCTGGATGGAGAACTGGTGGCATTTGACCGGCAGGTTTATCAGCTGCGCGCCGATGGCAGCGCCAGCCCGGCACGGCCTGAACAACAAACCCCGTTCGCCGTGATGACCTTCTTTGAACCGGAACATCAGCACCGCTTTGCGCATACCGCCACGCGCGATGACGTCCATCAGGTGATTGATCGCATTATCACCTCCGATAACCATTTCTGCGCGCTGCGTTTGAGCGGTCGATTTGCCTCGGTGCAGACGCGCACCGTGCCCTGCCAGTGCCGCCCGTATCGCTCGATGCCGGAAGTGCTCGGCAATCAGCCCACCTTCGATTTTCGCCAGCGCGACGGTGAGCTGATTGGTTTCCGCACGCCGCAATATATGCAGGGGATTAACGTCGCCGGCTATCACGAGCACTTCATCACCGACGATCGTCAGGGCGGCGGGCATATCCTCGATTATGTGCTGGAGCAGGGCACGCTGACATTTGGTGCCATCAGCAAGCTGGTGGTCGACCTGCCGCAGGATCGCGAGTTTTTACAGGCCGATCTCAATCCGCAGGATCTGGATGCCGCGATCCGTTCCGTCGAAAGTTAATCGCAGAGGTAATCATGAAACAGCTTAAAACCCAGACGCTGTGGAACAGTGGCGCAGACCTGGTTGTCGCTCAGCTGGAAGCGCAGGGCGTAAACCATATTTTTGGCATTCCCGGCGCCAAAATCGACAAGGTGTTTGATTCGCTGGTGGATTCCTCCATTCAGCTGATTCCGGTGCGTCATGAGGCTAACGCGGCGTTTATGGCCGCGGCAATGGGCCGCCTGACCGGCCACGCCGGCGTAGCGCTGGTGACTTCCGGGCCCGGCTGCTCAAACCTGGTGACCGGCATGGCCACCGCCACCAGCGAAGGCGATCCGGTGGTGGCGATCGGCGGGGCGGTTAAGCGCTCCGACAGTGCCAAACAGGTGCATCAAAGCATGGATACGGTGGCGATGTTTCGCCCGGTGACCAAATTTGCCGTAGAAGTCACTGATGCCTCGGCGCTCGCGGAGTGCGTATCGAACGCGTTTCGCCATGCCGAAAACGGGCGCGGCGGCGCATCGTTCCTCAGTCTGCCTCAGGACATTGTTGACCAGCCGGTGTCAGGCAGCCTGTTACAGCGTTCAGGACACATCACGCTGGGCGCTGCGCCCGACGCGCTGGTGAATGCCGTAAGCCGCGAGATTGCGCGGGCGAAAAATCCGGTGATTCTGCTGGGCCTGATGGCCAGCCAGCCGGAGAACAGCGCGGCGATTCATGAACTGCTGAGCAAAAGCCGTATTCCGGTGACCAGCACCTATCAGGCGGCGGGCGCGGTGCGGCAGGAGCACTTCTCACGCTTTGCCGGCCGGGTTGGCCTGTTTAACAATCAGGCTGGTGACCGCCTGCTCCAGCAGGCGGATTTGATTATCACCATTGGTTACAGCCCGGTCGAGTATGAACCGGCCATGTGGAACAGCAGCAACGCCTTGCTGGTGCACATCGACGTGCTACCCGCCGAGACCGATAACCACTATCAACCCGACGCCGAACTGGTAGGTGATATCGCCGGTACGGTGCGCAAAATCGCCGCGCAAATCACGTCGCCGCTGCAGCTCAGCGACGCTGCCGCCACCATTCTGCAGGATCGCCAGCAACAGCGTCAGCTGCTGGCGATGCAGGGTGCCAGCCTCGATCAATTCGCCCTGCATCCGCTGCGTATCGTCCGGGCGATGCAGGACATCATTAACAGTGACGTCAGCCTGACGGTCGACATGGGCAGTTTTCATATCTGGATTGCCCGTTATCTTTACAGCTTCCGGGCACGGCAAATCATGATTTCCAACGGGCAGCAAACCATGGGCGTGGCTCTGCCGTGGGCGATTGGCGCCTGGCTGGTCGATCCGTCCCGTAAAGTGGTTTCGGTGTCGGGCGACGGCGGCTTTCTGCAATCCAGCATGGAGCTGGAAACTGCCGTCAGGTTAAAGGCCAATATTCTGCACATCATCTGGGTCGACAATGGCTATAACATGGTGGCGATTCAGGAAGAGAAGAAATACCAGCGCGTGTCCGGTGTGAACTTCGGGCCGGTGGATTTCAAAGCTTACGCGCAGGCGTTTGGTGCCGCTGGATTTTCGGTGAACAGCGCCGCTGAACTGGAACCCACATTGCGGCGGGCGATGGAGGTGGAAGGACCGGCCGTGGTGGCCATCCCGGTAGATTACAGCGATAACCCGCTGTTGATGGGGCAGCTGCACCTCAGCCAGCTGCTTTGATCGGCTGTCTCCTGAGCCAGTCCGGACCGGCCGTCATCGTCACGGCGGTCCGGAATAATGCGCTATTTAGCACCTGGCTGGCCGTATTGGGTTAAAAGCTCTGCCAGTCCGCGTCCATGCCGTGCCCGGCGGCCACGGGTACAGCTGCCGGACGTTTCAGCGCGGAGACCGTTTTCGGGCGCTCAGCAGGTCGCGCGGATGCGGCCAGTGAAAACTGATTCACCAGGCCGGACAGGGTTTGCGCCTGATCCTGCAATGACGCGGATGCGGCAGAGGCCTCCTCTACCAGCGCCGCATTCTGCTGCGTGACATCATCCATCTGATTAATCGCCAGGTGCACCTGCGAGATGCCGGTGTTTTGCTCTTCGGCGGCGGCAGCGATTTCGCTTACCAGGTCATTCACCTGACGGAACGCGGTTTTCAGTCCTGTCATGTTCTCTTCCACCGCTTCGGCCTGGACCGCACCCGATTCCACCAGGCTGTAGGAGGTATCAATCAGCTGTTTGATCTCCCTGGCCGCCTGGGTCGAACGCTGCGAGAGATTGCGCACTTCACCCGCAACCACCGCAAAGCCCTTTCCGTGTTCGCCGGCGCGCGCCGCTTCGACAGCAGCATTCAGTGCCAGAATATTGGTCTGGAAGGCAATGCCTTCGATCAGCGTGACAATTTCGGTGATTTTTTTCGAGCTGGAGCGGATCTCCGCCATGGTGTTGAGCATATTGCCCAGCGACACCGCGCTGGCGTCTGAAAGTTCTGTCGCGTTACCGGCCAGACGATTAGCCTGCCGGGTATTGTCGGCCGTCTGACGCACGGTTTCGCTCAATTCCGCCATACTGGCCGCCGTCTGTTCCAGCGAGGCGGCCTGCTGTTCCGTCCGCGAGGAGAGATCTTCGTTGCCGGCGGCAATTTGTGCCGACGCCGAACTGACGGCGTGAGAAGCGGTACTGACCTGCGCCAGCGCGCTGCCAACCCGGTCAAGCAGCTGGTTAAAGGCGCGGGCCATGTTGCCGACTTCGTCTTTTTTGCTGTCATCGGCGGTGACGCTCAGATCAAGGCTGCTGCCAACGTGATCCATCACCTGACCAATCGCTTTCAGGCTCTGACGAATGCGCACCAGCGTTAACGCGGTGAGCGTACCCAGTAACAGCAGTGTCACCGCGACCCCGGCACTCAATCCCCAGAATGTGCGGTGATAGATCTCCTGGTTGACCACGCGCAAGCCGTCACCCAGCGACAAATTAAGCGCCATCTGCTGGCGATAATCATTTTTTAACTGGCTGATGGCGCCGCCAATACCGCTCTCGGCTTCCAGCATGCCGAGCGTGACGTCATCCTGATGAGCGTGTGAAGCAGCCAGAAAGGCCGGCAACCGTGATTCAACCACGCGCAGCGTCGCCAGGCCTTTAATGGTCATCTGCTTATCTTCGTCGCTGGAGATATCATTGGCTAAATAATATTCTGCCAGCGTTTTAATGCCGGCCAGGCGCTGGGCGATCTCTTTCTCGACCGGCGGCATGCGCGCATTGTCAGTCTGGCTTTGATGTTTATACAGGGAGAGCGACAGTTTATTGCTGCGATCAATCAGTTCGGACAGATCGCGAATAGAGGGAATCGCATTGACCTGAACATATTCAAAGCGCTCCTGAAAACCGCCTAACAGTCGCACAGAAATAATGCCCGTCACCACCAGTGAAGCTGAGAGTAAAATGAAAGCCAGGGTAAGTCTTTGAGTAATATTCATCATATTGTTACCTGGTAAAAAGTTAAAAGGAATAAAACGACAACCCACCGTACATCGGCAAGACCTCACAAAAGGTTATTTCAAAAATTATGAATAAATTAACTTTTCAGGATCATTAATTTTGAAGTAATTAAATAACTTTCAAAATGCGTGACGTATTATTTTGCGCTAATTACCTGCGCCTTACGGTGTGCTATCCACTCACGATACTGGGCCGGCGTCATCGCCATCACCTGATGGAAGGCTTTACGAAAGGCGGTATCTTCGCTGTAACCGCACTGCAAGGCGGTCTGACGCACGCTGACGTCGGTGCTGGCCAGAATGGTACAGGCCAGTTCAATGCGGATGCGGGTAATAAACTCTTTTGGCGTTTCCTGCGTCAGGGCTTTCATTCTGCGCTGCAGGGTACGCCCGGTAACGTTCAGTGCGGCTGCCAGTTGCGCGGCATTGATGGCAGGATTTTCCAGGCGGATGATCTCCTGCGCCCGCACCAGAAACGGCGTGCTGCTTTTCCCCATTCCCGGCGAGCCGGGAAGGTGGGTGTGCAGCACAGGGTTATCGGCCAGCGACATCTCCCGGGTGAGATCCGCCACCGCCTTGCCGGCGCTTTTTTCAATGATATACAGGGCCAGCGATATCCACGAAAAACAGCCGCCGCTGGTAATGACGCGATCGTCTTCCTCCAGCATCTTGCCTTTCGCCAGTCGCGCCTGCGGATAGCGCGCCTGCAACATATGGCTGACCCACCAGGTGGTGGTAAAGGAACGGTCATTCAGCAAACCCGCCTCGCCAAGGATCACGCCACCGGTGCCCGCAGCAGCCACCCAGACACCCTGCTGATAGAGTTTGTTAAACCAGCCAGCAGCCTGACGGATACTGTCAAGGTTGATCGGTTGCAGGTCGGGCCCCAGCAACATGCCGGGCGCAATCACCACATCAAGCGCACCGGCCCCCTGAAATGAGCTGTCGATGTGAATCAGGCGGCCTTCCGTATCCCACACCGGGTCACCGTTGGCGCTGACAATCAGCGTTTCAAAAGCTTTATCGGGAAAGCGTGCGGCGTGCACGGGGGAAGAGGCAATCGCTTTGTTGGTTATCCAGAAAAGGTCGGTCATTCCGGCAACGGCGGACAGTACGCTGCCTTCCAGGGCGAGTATGGCGATACGCATAAGGGTTTTCCTGTGTTCAGATTGTCGTGATTTGCGTGAAAAATGTGACATTTTCCGCCGCTGAAGCTTTGTGGCCTCAATAGCGGACTCTTAGTTTATCTGGCCCTGGCGGTTGTCATCGGAAAAGAAACCGGCAATACGCGGATATCAGACCAGCAGGGAGGCGAAAAGGGCGCAGGGATGAGGCGATGGGATTGGGCAAAGTCGCGGTGTGTGACAGACAACAGGGCGTGTAGCCAGCGCCACTTTCTTCGTGGCGCTGGTGCTGACGTTAGCTGAATCTTTCCGGGCGGAAGGTCGCCAGCATCGGGTGTTTAACGCCGGTGAGCATCTCCTGCGTCAGTATCTCACCGAGGATCAACGCCAGCGTGGCGCCGGAATGGGTGAAGACAACAAAACAGCCGGGAACCTGCTGCAGCTCACCGACCACCGGTTCGCCATCGCCGGGAATCGGCTTGAGACCGATTTTCCAGCTGCTGGCTTTCAGCGGCGCGCCGTCAGCGATCAGGTTACCCGCTTCCGCCATCAGCTGGTTAATGACTGCGGTATCAATGCTGTACTGCCCGTCGGCCTGCGCGACGATGTGCTCTTCATACCAGTCATGATCGACGGCGATGGTGTTGCCGGGATTAGGCCGGACCGCCGCGCGCGGCGTATTCATTACCACCTGCAGCCGGTGATCGCCGGGTTGGCTGGTCACCAGCATAGAGACCGGAGAACCGTTGGGGATGTGCACGCCGAGCGGGGCAACCACTTCCGGCGTCCACGGGCCACACGCTACCAGTACGCGATCGGCCAGCAGCTCACCGCGCTTTTCGCTGCGAATGCCGCTGGCCCGGCCGTCTTTGGTGATCACGCTGGCTTTACCGGCGTGCTCAACGATCTCTCCGCCCAGCGCGCGCAATGCCTGAACCAGATGCTCAACCAGGTGCGGCAGGCTGACCCAGCCTTCACCGGGGTTGGCAATCGCCACCTGACTCAGGCTGGCCGGATTCACCTGTGCATCGACATCACCGACCGTGGCGCGATTGATCAGCTTTGAGTCGTAGCCCTGCGCTTTTTCATAGTGATGGCGCGCTTTGGTGCCCGCGTCATCGTCTGCGGCCCAGTAAATCGCGCCGTCGAAGCGCAGCCAGTCGAGCTGCGGATGGCGAGCAAACAGCGTGCGATAGCGGTCAATGCCCGCCATGCGCAGCGCATGGTAAGGCTGCGAACGCTCGCCCGCGGAGTTGAGCCAGGAGAGGGATCGGCCGGTGGCGCCGGAGCAGAGTGCCGCTTCCGTCACCAGTGTGACCTGCGCGCCCGCCTGCGCCAGCTGCCATGCGGTTGAGACGCCGAGGATGCCGCCACCCAGCACGATGACGGTTTTTGCCACGGTTTTGTCAGACATCATTCATTCCTTCTGTTAAAAAATGTTCGCCCTTCAGGCAATACGTACGCGATGCTGCTGATGGAGCTGCTCAATAAGCTGTAAAACGCCGAGCGCTTCACGCGCATCAACCGGCGGCGGCCCGCCATGTACCAGCGCGTGAGCTAACAGCTGATAGAAAGCGGGGTAGTGACCACGTTCAATCGGCACCGTTGTGGTTGCCCCGACCGTGCCGGCCCGGGCAGAGTTTTCTGCCGGCGTCACGCCGTACTGGTTGTCGCCGGGTGACATGCCAGCCGCCAGCTGCGGCTCCTGATTGTCCAGCCCCCAGTGGGTGAAGGCGCCTTTACTGCCCAGCAGGTGAAAGCGCGGCGCATTCAGTGCCGCCTGGCCATTCATCCACAGCCGCGAGCGCACGCCGTTGTGGTGCAGCAATGAAACAAAACAGTCCTCGTCACTGTCGGATTGCGGGCCGGAATGGCGCGCCAGCTCTGCCGTGGCGTGTTCTACCGGGCCAAAGAGCTGGATGGCCTGGTCAATCAGATGGCTGCCGAGATCCAGCAATAAACCACCGCCCTGTGCCAGCGTGACGCTGTCACGCCAGTTGCCGAATCCCTGCGGTCGCCACCATTCGAAACGCGACTCAAAACTCCTTATGGTGCCGAAGGCTTCCTGGTGCACCAGGCGCTGCAACGTCAGAAAATCGCCGTCCCAGCGTCGGTTATGAAACACGGTGAGCAAGGTATTGGCCTTCTGCGCGGCGGCGATCATCATTTCTGCCGCCTGCACGTCTGGTGCGAACGGTTTATCCACCACCAGATGGATCGCGCGCTGGCTGGCCTGTACAGCCTGCTCCGCGTGTTGCGCCGGCGGCGTGGCCAGCACGATGAGATCGATGCCGATCTCGCCGCCATCAATGGCCTTGAGCAGCGCTGGCCAGTCCGGCAGCACGCGTGCATGGGGGTAACGTTGCTGCGCGGTCGCTGCGCGTTGGGCATCGCCAGTGACGATAACGTCGAGACGATAGTCGGCGTTATGGGCAAGCAGCGGTGCATGAAACACGCTGCCGGCGACGCCAAACCCCACCAGCGCCGTGCGGACTGGGCCGCTAACCTGAAGATGTGTCATTACAGCACCTCCGACAGAAAACGCTGCAGGCGCGCGGATTGTGGACGGTCAAAGATTTGTTCCGGCGTGCCGGCTTCCACGATTTCGCCTTCATCCATAAACACCACCTGGTCGGCCACGCGCCGGGCGAAGCCCATCTCATGGGTCACGACCACCATGGTCATGCCGCGCTGGCACAAATCGGCCATTAACGTCAGAACGCCTTTCACCAGTTCAGGATCGAGTGCCGAGGTAGCTTCATCGAACAGCATCACTTCCGGCTCCATCGCCAGCGCGCGCGCTATTGCCACGCGCTGCTGCTGGCCACCGGAGAGATCGCGCGGCCGGTGATCGGCTCGCTGAGCAAGGCCCACTTCGGCCAGCCGCTGACGGGCAATCTCCAGTGCTTCGGCTTTCGGACGGCCTTTTACTTTCCACGGTGCCAGCGCCACGTTTTCCAGCGCGCTGTGATCGGGAAACAGGTTGAAATGCTGAAACACCATGCCAATTCTCAGCCGCAGCGCATCGGGCTTGTCCTTCAGGACAGAACGCCCGGCCAGTAAGACATCGCCGTTCTTCGGCTCATGCAGGCGATTGATGCCGCGCAGTAAGGTGGATTTTCCCGATCCCGAGGGACCGATGATGCAGGTGGTGGTGCCCGGTTCGATGCTCAGCGACACATTGCGCAGCACCTCAATCGGGCCGTACGCCAGAGTCAGGTTGCGCAACTCGAGACTGGCACCGTGAAATGCAGATGGCATGGTCATATTAGTGTCCTCGCTCGCTGGTAAGGGAGACCGCCGGAACCACGTTGCGCTTTTGCTGCACTTCATCGAGCTCCTTCAGGCCGCTTTGTGGCGCGGTGGCGCGGCGACGTCCGGTACGGTAGCGGACGTCGATATAGTTCACGGCGTGGGTGAGCGGCACGGTGATCACCAGATAGAACAGCCCGGCCAGCATCAGCGGCGACAGGTTGCCGCTCAGCACGGCGGCATCCTGACCGACGCGAAACAGCTCACGCTGACCGGTCATCAGACCCAGCAGATAAACCAGCGAGGAGTCTTTGATGATGGCGATGAACTGATTAACTATCGCAGGCAACACGCGGCGGATGCCCTGCGGAATGATCACCAGGCGCATCGCCCGGCCATAGCTCATTCCCAGCGCCCGGCAGGCTTCCATCTGCCCCTGTTCCACGCTCTGGATACCGGAGCGGAAAATCTCGCCCATGTAAGCGCTGGCAATCAGGCTCAGGGCAAAAATGCCGAGCGGATACGGCGTCGGGCCAAACAGCTGATAGCTGAAACGCGCCAGACCCTGACCAATCAACAGAATGGTGAGGATGGAAGGCAAGCCGCGAAACAGATCGGTATACAGCCGCGCGGGCACGCGCAGCCAGCGCGAGGGCGAGATGCCCATCAGCGCCAGTATCAGGCCGAATAACGTGCCCAGCACGGTGGCCGCCACGGAGATAATGATGGTGTTGACCAGTCCGGTTGCCAGCAGCTGTGGCAGGACGTCCATCATCGATGGAATATCAAAAAACGTACGGGAAAGAATAGTGATCAGATCCATAGCCGATTCTCGGTTGCGGGTGACGGACATGCGCCGTCACCGGATGCAGTCTCACGCATAACGATGCGCAGGGTTATTGGCCGCCGGGCAGATACTGTTGCGGCATTGGCGAACCCGGGAACCACTTCTGGTACAGCTGTTTCCAGGTCCCATCCTGCATCGCCGCTTTGATGGCTTTATCCAGCGCCGCTTTGAACTCCGGCTTGCCTTTGGCGATGGCGACACCCGCAGGCGCGTCAAATGAAGGGATGTTCGCCGCCGTGACCAGCTTAAAGCGGGTGGCATAATCTTTGGCGGCTTCGTAGTCGAGGAACATGGCATCGAGCGTGCCGTTATTCAGCGCGGACACTGCTGCGTTGTTATCGGGGAAACGCACCAGATCGGTCTGTTTGAAGTGCTGCAGCGCATAGTTCTCCTGCAGCGTGCCCTGAATCACCCCCAGCCGTTTATGCGCCAGGGTTTCAACGTTTTTCACCCCGGAATCGCTGCGGGTCAGCACCGTCAGATAGCCCGCAAGATAGCCGGTGGAGAAATCGACGGTTTTTTCGCGCAGCGGGGTGATGCCAATCGCGGCGACGCCGGCATCATACTGGCCATTTGCCACCGCCGGCAGAATGGCGGAGAAGTCCTGACCGATAAAATCCACCTGATCGATGCCCATGCGATGCGCCACATTTTTGAAGAATTCGACGTCAAAGCCGTTGAAGTTGCCGTTTTTATCGGTGAAGGTGTAGGGCTTCGCGTCGCCGAGGCTGGCAACGCGGAGATGACCGGGTTCGATCAAACCCCAGGGATTACTGTCGCTGGCGGCGTGGGCGCTCCAGCTGGCGGAAACCAGCATTGCCGTGCCGAACAGAGCGGCGGTCAGGTGATTGAAACGTTTGTGCGATGTCATAAGGCTCTTCCGTCTGTGCAGGTGAAACTTCAGAGTTCGCCAAGCCGGTTTATTGTTATTGAGACCGGTCTCAACGCGGGGCAAAATGAAACCGGCTCTGGTTGTGAGACCGGTCTCATTCGGATATACTGATATTAAGCACACGCTATCAGCAGCGTCAATTATGTTGTTATCAACTTGTGATTCGAAATAATTATGACCAATGAAAATGCTCGTTCACGCGGTCCGACCGTTGCCGACGTCGCCCGCGCCGCCAATGTTTCCAAAGCTCAGGCGGCACGCGCGCTGGGCGGGTATGGTTCCGTCAGTGAAGACGTGCAGACGCGGGTGAATCAGGCTGCTGAAGCGCTGGGATACCGACCGAACGAGCTGGCGCGCAGCATGAACACTGGCCGCTCCAATACTATCGGGGTGATTGTCGGCGACATTGAAAACCCGCACTTTGGCCTGGCGCTGCGCGGTATGGCGGATGTTGCGCGCCAGGCGGGCTTTCACCTGCTGCTGAGTAACAGCGATGAAACGCTGGACGAGGAACGGGAAGCCGTGCGCGTAATGCTGGATAAGCGCGTCGATGGCATCATCGTCGCGCCGTGCAGCTCATTGTTTGAGGATAACGAGCATCTTCGCCAGGTGCTGGCAGAAGGGCGTTCATTAATGATGTTCGACCGGGCAGTGCAGGGGATGGAGGTGGAGACTATCCAGGCGAACTTTGTCGCAGTGGCCAAACAGGCGACGGAGCTGTTACTGGCGGCCGGGCATCAGCGAATTGCTTATCTCTCCAGCATGCGCAGCGCTGCACCGTATTCGCCGTCAATCACGCTGGGCCCCACACCGGTGGCGCAACGTGTTAGCGGAATGATTGATGCCTACCGGGCCGCGGGTAAGGAACTGGATCCGGCGCTGATTCGGCTTAATGCGCTCAGCGAAGCCATCATCGAGCAGATCCTGACTGAACTGCTGGCGCTCGCCGAACCACCCAGCGCGCTGATTGCCTCCGATAACCTGATTGCGATGGGCATCCTGCGCGGTCTGGCCAAACGCGGCCTGCGCGTACCCGAAGATATCTCTTTTGTGATGTACGACGATTTTCCCTGGACCGAGCTGATGTCACCGCCGCTGACCGTGGTCGCCCAGCCGGTGTATGAAATGGGGCGCGAAGCCGCGCGCCGGTTGATTTGCCATATCCGCCAGCAATCCGCCGGCGCCTTACCCGCGTTTGACAGCTGGATGGTGGTGCGCGGCTCAGTGGGGGAAAATCCGTCGGCCCGGTGATACAATGTGCGGCGGCGGGTTTGTGGAATTTCTCCCTGTTTTTTTGGTCGCCATGAATGGCGATCCTACAGAAAACGGCGCGGTTTTGTTTCTTCATACGCCTCAGAGAAACAGTAAATTATGCGATGACTCGTAGGGTGTGCATTCATGCGCAACGGACAAACATTAAATTGTACGATGCCTTGTAGGGTGCGCATTCATGCGCACCTGGATAATACTGCATAGGCATAATCAAGCAGACTCCCCCGTTTCATTAATTCGCCAGAGTGGGTAAGTTTTTATATCCAGTTCCACCATTAATGAGATAGTTGTAATAACCCCGGATGAATTTCAGCGCTTGCCTGTAATTATAAAATAACTCTCTTTTGATTTGAGTTAGCGCAGCACACCACATCAAATTAAATGCTTTCAAAGAATCATTCTCGTTTTATTTCTCCATCAGGAACTTTCTGATTGTTTAAGTGATATTCTGCGCAAGCAGGCTTACAAAACATTTACAATCAATTTCACTTAAGTCTTCTATGATGGCAAATACAGGGAAGTTACTGGCGCTAAGCGTCAGCTTATTTACTGCTTCAGCGCTGGCCGCACCGTTGAATCCCGGCGACCGCGACTATATTCAGAACCAGCAGCAACAGCGACTGCAGCAAGACCAGCAGCAGCGAGACGCGCTGTGGAACGCTGCCGCGCCGCAGGCCACAGCATGCAGCGGGGTTATATTACCAGTCGGGCATTTTAACCGAACAGGATTTATCGACTAATGAGCTGGTTATTCCGGTGCTAGAAAGGAAACGCGACGAAATACGCCTCGATGGCCAGCACCCGCGATCGCTGGCCATGTCGTTTCCCGAACTCGACTGTTTTGCAGCGCGGGCTACATTTCACCTCTCGCAAAGCCGGATCTGGAGTATAGGAACGACGCGCACCGATTCAGGCTCGCGGTGCCGACAGGGTGAATTTGTGATATGCGCCCGGACACCGATCCTTTTACTTAAACATTATCGAGAAGCGCGATCTTAACTTATTGAATAAATTTAACTTTAACTGAAAAATAAGATTAACTTTACTTTTTTGATATATTATTCAGGTATGTAAGCATAAACTTTAACTTAGACAAAGAGGATTTCATGATGAATTTTTCGCTTGATAAAAAATTGAAATCATTTGGGTGCAGATTTGGTGCAATATTATTAGGAGTTAATTTAACGGCATTTTCCATCTCTGCTTCGCCGTTAATGGCTATTGAGGTGGCTGAAACAGTATCAAATATAAATCACACCTTCGAAGGAATTAATAGAGTAAAAGCCATTTATAAACCAGCGGAAATTGTCGCTTTAATATCTTCACCGTCCAATGGATACTATAACAACCTTGAAGAAAGTTATATCAGTTACGAGAGCAAAGGGTCTGACTGGTTGAAGAGATTTTATATCGACATGAAAATCCCGGAAAATTTATTTATAAAAGAAATCCCACCTCTTGATGGTAAATCTAAAGATGTGAAATACTTTGCTTACATTATCACAAATTTAGATAAAAATTCTTGTAAAATGCTTCATAGTGAGATTAAATCACTTTTTGACTATGAATATATAAACCCGGGCAAGGAAGTCAATACATTAGAGAAAAGAAAGGGTAAATGTGAAGACAAAAAAGACAACGAAATTGTTGTAATGAAATAAGAAACTGCCTGGATTAAAACCTTCTGAAAATAACTAGCTATATCCAGCAAACAAATCGATAGCGCTACGTGAAATCTGACGAAAGCGCTGAGGGATAACCGGGATGTTTTCGCGTAGCGTTGTCATTGTGGATGAGCTAAAGAGATAGTTGAAGCACCGAGGGCGAAGCTAACCGGGTATTCCGTTGTATGGTGCGCATTGATGCGCACCAGGATAACGCAGTGGTGTCCATCAAACGGACCGGTGGGATAAGTTTTCACATAGTGTCGCCGTGGTGGAATGCGTTGTGGGCCTTGTAAGAGGCGTGAAGGGCGAAACTGAAGGATTGCGATACCTGACGGGATACCATATTTAACATAATCATGATTATGCGCACTTTGACCCGAAAGGTAAATCAGTAGTATCCACTCACAGCTCCATTAGTTTGAGGCTGCCAGTTATGGCGCACTCACCATATTTAAACCCTCGCTGGCAATAATGGATAACACTTCGTCCAGTTGTAGTTAGTCTTCGTCAACATCAATTCTCCCGCCACCGCACCGAAATTGATGTCCTGACGTTCATAAAAGAATTGACGCAAAACTGCGGGTAAAAACTCAGCGCTGTAGCGCAGTAACGTGCTGTGCCAGAATGGTGCCGGCAATGGGCTGTTGCCATGCCGCATCAGCAATTCTTTTTTCCAGTCTGAATCCAGAACCTTGTCGCAGAATGACTGACGCATGGCAATCGCAGGCGTATCAGGTATGCCCGCAAGCAATAACTGACTGGGCAACGCCACTAAGCGCAGATCCCGGATAACGATTTTTTTCGCAGCAAATTCCTGCCAGATCGTGGTCAGTTGCGCCGCTTTCGCTGGTAAAGGCTCGTTGACGTTATACAGCGGCAAAGTCAGAGGCAAAAAAGTAAAATGAAGGCATTGCGCTGGCAGCGTATCAGCAAGCGGATCTGCCAGCGTGAGTCGTTGCAATTCATCAATCAGACGTAACACCGGTAAGGAAACTGACGGCTTTATCCCTGCGGCAAGCGCCAGTTTTACCGGATCGTAGTAATTCTCTTCACGGATGTTTCCGATGCCTGCATTTTTCGCCCACAGCGCAATGGTGTTTTCGTTCGCAGAACGGTACCGGGTTTGCAGACTGATTGGTTGCATGTCAGACCTTAAGGTATTTGGATGAGCGCAGATAATTAATTATGAAACGTTTTTTAGCAGATACCCCAGCCTGATTGTAATGAAAACGCGTGATTATCTCATGCCTGTTCAACACCGCTTAAACGATGCGCGATTTGTCTTCGCTCTGGCGCATCAAAGCGTCTACAATGCCGGCGAAATTTTTACTGATGAGGATACACAATTGGACACCTGTCCCACACGATTACAATCGGTGCCGATGCTGAGATAGCCTCATCGCTGTCTTAGCCCTGCGTTAAGACGGTGGATTTTCCTCCCCCTTTTTCCTGCGTTCTGTCTGGCCCCGCTGTAATCCATTCTTATAACTCTGCATATCCATTGCCCGGCGGTGATGGAGTGAGGTCTGACATGGATTGGAAAATCTTTTTATTGCGCGTCACGGTCGCGCTGATTCTGGGCGCGCTAATTGGCAGCGAGCGCCAGCTGCGCCAGCGCCTGACCGGGCTGCGCACCAATGCGCTGGTCAGCACCGGTGCCTGTTTGTTTGTGCTGATGACGCAAAGCGTACCGGGAATTGCCGCAGATGCCTCGCGCGTGGCGGCCTATGTGGTTTCCGGCATTGGCTTCCTCGGCGGTGGCGTCATCATGCGCGATGGCCTGAATGTGCGCGGCCTTAACACCGCCGCCACGCTGTGGTGCACCGCGGCGATTGGCGTGTTATGCAGCATGGGCTTGCTGCTGGAAGCAGGCATCGGTTGCGTAGTAATTCTGTGCGCCAACATCCTGCTGCGCGAACTGGCACAGGGCATCAACCGGCAAAGCATCATTACTGCGGAGGACGCCAGCCAGTATTACAAAGTGCAGATCATCTGTCTGGCGGCCGATGAGGTACAGGTGCGCAGCCTGATGCTGCACAGCCTTGGCGGCAGCGGTCTGCGGCTGCAATCCCTGCACAGTGAGGATCTGGAACCGTCACACCGCATGGCGGTAAATGCGGAAGTTCTGGGTAAACCCAGCCTGACCGATCAGCTGGAAAATCTGGTCAGCCGCATCAGCCTGGAAAAAGGCGTCAGCTCAGTCAGATGGCAGGTGTGTGAGCCAGAAACCGATTAATTCATCAACCGCAATGCGGCTGCGCTACCTGCCAAAGCGCAGCCGCAGCGTTGCCGGCAGCATGGTATGCTGGCTGATGGGGTCATCGCCGTTAATCATGGTAGTGAGCAGCGTAAAACACTCCTGCGCCAGGCGCGGCACATCCTGCTCGACGGTATCGATCGGCAGAGTCAGTGAGTCATACAGATAGTGGTCGTCAAAGCTGGCCACGCGGATGTCGCTGTGCAGCAGGTGATGCTGGCTCATGTAGCGCAACACCCCTTCCAGCAGACCGCAGGCGGCGGTAAAAATCGCTTTGGGCGGACGCCCCAGCCGGGCGCACAGTGCGGCAAACATTTCATAACCGCTGCTCGGGTGATAGTTGCCATGAATGATCCACTCCGGCCGCGGCGTCACACCTGCCCGTTCGAGACCCTGCATAAAACCGGCCAGACGATCTTTGGTGGGTGACAGACGCGGCTGACCGCCGAGGAAATAAATCTCATCCGGATTGGCACGCGCCAGCCGTTCCACCAGCTCGGCAGTCGGCGTGACCGAATCAGTCATCACCAGCGGCAGTTGCGTGTCATTAACGTAGCGGTCAAACAGCACGATCGGCAGCTGATCGCTCAGTTTGACGTAGTCACTGTCGCTTAACATGCTGGACGCCACAATCAGCCCATCCACCTGACGCGCCACCAGATTATCCACCACCACCCGCTCCTGCCCGGCGTTCTCGTCAGTGCAGGAGATCAGCAGCTGTAAGCCCGCCTCGCGACACAGATTTTCCAGCGCGTGCGAGAACACGGCAAAACCATGGTTGGTGATCTCCGGCACCACTAAACCCAGCGTATGGCTGCGATTATCGCGCAGCGAGCGCGCGTGAATACTGGCCTGGTAGTGATGTTCGCGCGCCAGCGTCAGTACCCGTTCGCGCGTCTCTTTCGCCACGCGCAACTCTTTGCCACGGCCATTCAGCACCAGGCTGGCGGTGGCTTTGGACACCCCCGCCAGCGCGGCGATATCCGCTATGGTAACGCGTTTGGTTTTTCTCACGTCAGTGCATCGGTTAAGGAAACAATGACTTATTCTACCATGCACGGCCGCAACGACCAGTAGCGCGCCGTCACTTCTGCGTGTCCGGTCAGGGTTAATTGCGCCGGATGCGCCGGGAAGTAGCGGCTGCTCATCACCCCTTCCCCTTCATTAATGAAAATCTCAACGCTGGAGTGATCGCACAGTAACTGGAGCTGACTCACCGCGCCGCGCCAGTAACGGAACTGCCACTCGCCGTTTGCCAGACTGCGCCGTGCGAGCCGCAGCCCGTCGGCGCGCCACTCCAGCCGTAGCTGGTCGGCGAAATTCAGGGTGATGTCGCCCTGCCCGCTCAGCAGTAATTCCAGCCGCTGCGCATCAATGACCGGCGCATCGCCTGCTGGCCCCTGATAGTGCTGTTCAGCGCTGCGCAGCGCCTGCAGTTCAGTGACCGGACGCTGGAACAGCCGGCCATCACGCGTGCCCAGTTCGCGCACGCAGGTCATCTGATGGATCCAGCCATTGGCCACCGTGGGCTGCAGCATCTCCTCGCCGTCCGGCACGCCCATCCAGCCCACCAGCAGCCGGCGTCCGTCGGCGGTTAGCGTGGTTTGCGGCGCGTAAAACTCGAAACCGGCGTCAAGCTCATGCAATTCGCCATGGCTAAAGCGGGCGTTAACGTAATCAAGATCGCCGGACAGCCACGCGCTGGGATGTGCATTGAGAAAACGATGCTGTTCCTGCGCAAGCCCCTGCGGACAGCAAATCAGGAAGGTGGTATCGCCGAGGGTAAACATGTCCGGGCATTCCCACATGTAACTGGCTGCCGCCAGCCCGTTCAGGCCGCTGCCGGCAATCTCGCCCAGATTGTGCCACTCACGCAGGTCCGCCGAGCGCAGCAGCAATACTTTGCCCTGCTTTTGCAAATCCTGCGCGCCCAGCACCATGAACCAGTGTTCGCCATGCCGCCACACTTTCGGGTCGCGCACGTGTCCGGTATAGCCGTCGGGCAGCGCGATCACTGGCCCGAGTTTGTCAAAGCCGCCCTGCGCATTCTGCACCGCCAGACACTGCCAGGCGGTACGCGCGCCATCGGCAAACTTCACGTTGCCGGTATAGATCAACGTCAGCGCGCCATTGTCATCAACGGCGCTGCCCGAATAGCAGCCGCTGCGGTCATACTCTTCATCCGGCATTAGCGCTATGGGTTCATGCTGCCAGTGCAGCAAATCGGCGGAACTCCAGTGGCCCCAGCATTTATGCTGATGCTGACAGCCCAGCGCATTCCACTGATAGAACAGATGGTAACGCCCGGCGAAGTGGATAAAGCCGTTCGGATCGTTAAGCAATCCGGTGACGGGTGCCAGATGCCAGCCCGGATAATGCGGGTCGCTCAGCGCGCGCGGCTGACCGCGCATCACCGCCTGTAAAATATCGGGTAACAATGTAGAAGCCGCCATTATTCCGCGTCCGTTTTGTATTTGAGCAGATAAGAGATCACAAATGCGCTGCTGAAGGCAATCACCATGCCAATGGCATAGTTAAGCAACGAACTGGCCTGCACAATCGCCATGCCCGGCAGCCCGGTGAGACCGACAGCCGTCATATACACATGCACCGACACTACCCAGGCACCGCCCAGCGCGCCGCCAATCAGACCGGCGATAAAGGGTTTCATAAAGCGCAGGTTGATACCGAAAATCGCCGCCTCGGTAATACCCAGCAGCGCTGAAAAGCCGGACGGCAGCGAAATGGCTTTGATTTTCACATCGTTGGTTTTGAACCACACCGCCAGACAGGCACCGCCCTGCGCCACGTTAGCCATCGCCCAAATCGGCAGCAGGAAGTTGACGCCAATCGCCGGATTGCCCAGCAGCACGGCTTCAATCGCATGGAAGCTGTGGTGCACGCCAGTGATCACGATAACCGAGTAAAGCCCGCCAAACACCAGTCCGGCCAGCCAGCCGGCATGGGCAATCAGCGTGCTGAGGACGAATGAAATACCGTCGCCCAGCATCCGCCCTGCCGGACCAATCACCAGCAGCGCAACGAAGCCGGCAATGATCACCGTCAGGAACGGCGTCAGGATCAGATCCAGCGCGTCCGGAATCACCCGGCGCAGCTGCTTCTCCAGCACGCTCATAAACCACACCGCTAGCAGCACCGGAAACACCGTGCCCTGGTAGCCGATCATCGCCACTTCGATACCGAAAAAGTTCATGGTATGGAAGCCGGCCGCCACGCCCCAGGCGTTAGTGAGCGCCGGATGGGTCAGAATGCCGCCGAGTGTGGCACCGAGGAACGGGTTACCGCCAAACTCACGTGCCGCGGTAAAGCCAATCAGGATCGGCAGGATGATAAAGGCCGCCGAGCTGCACATATCCAGCATGATATACAGCGCGTTATCGGGATTAACCCAGCCGTAGGTTTTAACCATGCCGAGCAGTCCCATCAGCAGGCCAGAGGCCACAATCGCCGGGATGATCGGTACAAAAATGTTCGACAGCAGACGCGCAATGCGCTGGAACGGATTGAGCTTGCGCGCAGCGATATCCGCCGCTTCCGACTTGCTGGTTTCACTGATGCCAGCTTCGCGGATAAACGCGGCATACACTTTATTCACCACGCCGGTACCAAAAATCACCTGCAGCTGTCCGGCATTGCGAAAACAGCCCTTCACCCCGTCAAGTTTGCCAATCGCGGCGGTGTCGGCTTTGGCGTCATCCACCAGCACCAGGCGTAAACGTGTGGCACAGTGCGCCGCACTGGCGATATTTTCCCGGCCTCCCAGCAGCGGCAGCAGCGACCGGGAAAGAGTAACAAAATCCATAGTAACCTCTGTTTTTGGATGTTATGCCATCATGCGCTAAGCGGCCCGCACGCGGGCCGTTTCATCAGAACCAGGTTTCCATTTGCACGCCAAAGTTCCACTCGCCGCCGGACTTAAAGCCGGTGCTGCCAAAGGCGTCATCGCTGGCGTAGTTATCCAGACGATGATCCCAGTCCATCCAGCTGGCGAACAGGCGGATTTCCGGACGCTTGAGGAATTCGCCCACGTCGCTGGCTTTGAGCGTGGGGGCGACGGTGAGCTTGTAGAAGTTGCCGCTGACGGCCTGGCGATTGTTATAGCCTTCAGGCCGCAGATCCATGTACTGATATGAGCCTTCATACTGCATCTCAAAGTTCTGCGTAAATTCCTGAATCAGGCGCAGGTTCACGGTGGCCCACTCATAGCTATCGCCTTTGACATAGCGGCCTTTGCTGCTCTGCGCCAGCAGCGCTGGCGCGATGTGCCAGCCAGCGCCCAGCGGCGTCATGCCGTAGCTGGCGAGCCGCCAGGTATTCGCTTGCGGCAACAGCGCGCCGTCGGAACCAATGCTTTTAACTTCTGCGCCGAGGCCATGACCGTACAGCAGCGCAGTTTTCGCTGAACCTTCCCCGAGGCCGTAGAAGCTGTCGTTGTGCAATCCGATCAAGGCGTGCACACCGTCACTGGCGGCATCACTTTTCACGCGGTTGCCGTCAATATCGGTGCGCTGATCGTTATCTTTCGCGCGCATGCCGCTCACCATCAGCTGCAGCGGCCCGACGAAGTTATTCAGCGACAGGATGTAGTTTTGCGCGGTGTTGTCGTTATTTTCGATGTCCCCGAAGGTGCGGCCATAAATCGACAGGTTGCTGCGGGCGTCATCGCCCCACTTCATGTCGTAAATACCGGCCCCGGTTCCGGCGAGGAACACCACATCGGAATCGATCCAGTGGATGTCGAAGTTATCGCGGTCGAAACGCTTACCGGCCCACACCGTGGTGTCTTTGAACGCGCCGGTGAAGGTCGGGAGCTGCCCCAGCTCGACAAACGCCTGACGCAGGTTGAGATCGCTGCTGGCGGCAGTCCAGTCGTTGTAGGTGCGCTGTCCGTCGGCCAGCATCGCCTTGAAGCGCGTGGTGGCACCGTTGGCCAGCGTTTGTTTATGTTCGAGGTTAAGTTCAACGTAGGTATCCGGCTCATTGCCGAGCCGCCCGACGTGACCGCCGGTCTCACCGGCTGGCGTGACGGTGGGCCCGCCCTGAGTTTTGGCGGCGGAACTGTTCATCAACAGGCCGGAGCGCGCGTAGCCATGAAACTCAAAGCCCTCTGACTCGCTGCTGGCGGCGGGCGCCACAGGCTGAGCGGCGCGCGGTTCGGTCTGTGCGACGGCAACTGGCGTCGGGTTCTGCTGCTGCACCGCAGCCAGCTTTTGCACCTGCTGTTCCGCCGCCTGCGCGCGCTGCTCCGCCACGCTGGCACGCTGTTCAGCCGCGGCCAGTCGTTTTTCCATCGCCGCCAGGCGCGCTTCAATACTGCTCATGTCGTCTGCCGCCCAGGCTGAGCCTGAGCCTAATACGGTACTAAGGGTTATAGCGATTATGCTTTTTTTCACTGTTTTGCATCCCTGAGGCAAGGCTATCATCAGATGTATTTTTTTTTGCTAAACCGGTTTAGGCACCGCATCATAGCGGTGCCGATTTTTAAAGCGCAATGGATTTTGCTAAACCGATTTAGTGGATGTGAGATACATCGCAAAACAGGGAAAACGGCGGGGTCAGATACTGTGCTGCTGTAGCTGTTGATAGTTGGGTAACGCGGTCATCGCGCCTTTGGCGGTAGTGGCCAGCGCCCCACACACCTGCGCCGTGCGCAGGCAGGCCGCCAGCTGCGCTTCATCCGCCGGCAGACCCCGCTGCGCCAGTTCCCACAGCAGTCCCGCCACGAAGGCATCGCCGGCACCGGTGGTATCCACGCTGATCACCGCACGCGCGGGATAGTGAGTTTGCCGGCCATCAAAATAAGCACGCACGCCAGCGCTGCCCTGTGTGACTAACAACAATTTTACGGAGAAGCGCTGCGCCAGCTGCGCGATGCCGCTGTCAATGTCGGCGGTGTCCGTCATAAAGGCCAGTTCTTCCACGGAGAGCTTCACCACATCCGCCCGTTGCAGGGCCGCACTGAGGCATTGCAGCAACTCCGCCGCATCGGACCACAAATCAAGACGGATATTCGGATCGAAGCTGACAAAACCGCCCGCCTCACGCACACGCTGCATGGCGGTTAATGCCGCCATGCGCGACGGCTCGGCGAGTAACGCAATCGAACAGCAGTGCAGCCACTCGCCACACTGAAACCGCGGCAAATCGTCTGGCGTGAGAAACAAGTCGGCGCTGGGGCGCACCATGAAAGTGAAGGTACGCTCGCCCTGCTCATCCAGGGCCACGACCACCGTGGAGGTGCGCTGCTGCACATCTTTGCGCATATGGGAAACATCCACCTTTTCCTGCGCCAGGGTCTGACACAAAAACTGGCCAAAAGGATCGTCGCCCACCCGTCCGATAAATCCGCTGTTACCCGCCAGCCGGGCGATACCCACTGCCACGTTGGCGGGCGCGCCACCGGGACACTGCAACAAACGGACCTCGTCATCAGGCAGCAAATCCACTACGGCATCACCCAGACACCAGATACGTTTCATCATAATTCAGTCTCACTTAATCGCTAAAACGGTTTAGCAAAGCATGCATATTAATCATGAATGCGGGTATTTGTCACCGTGAACAGTCCGACAGGCTTCAGACTTGTCCGTTGCTGGGATCGGTTTCGCCCTGCCGCATGGTCGTCTGCGTATTGACGTCTATGCTTAAAGTTTTCCAAAACCTTATAAAAATCGGTGTCATTGAGATTTCATTTCGCCACTTGTCCGGAGGCAAAGGCATGAGCAACCCACGCGATGAGAAGACCCAGCGGTATTCACCGCAGCAGGAAGAGACAGAGCGAGCCCGGCTGACAGCCGGTGCCGGTTCCGCCGCGCCGGCCCCAGTCACGGTGCCGGTCACGCTGCAGGTGAACGGCGAACCTCAGCAGCTTAACGTGGATACCCGCACCACGCTGCTGGACGCGCTGCGCGAGCATTTACACCTGACCGGCACCAAAAAAGGCTGCGATCACGGTCAGTGCGGTGCCTGTACCGTGCTGGTCAATGGCCGGCGCATCAACGCCTGCCTCACTCTCGCGGTGATGCAGCAGGATGCCGACGTGACCACCATTGAAGGCGTCGGCACGCCCGATGATTTGCATCCGCTGCAGTCCGCCTTTATCCGCCACGACGGCTATCAGTGCGGCTACTGCACGCCGGGGCAAATCTGCTCCTCGCTGGCGGTGCTGCAGGAAATTGCGGCGGGCATTCCCAGCCATGTCACGGGCGATCTGACCGCCGCGCCAGCGCTGAGCGATGAAGAGATTCGTGAACGCATGAGCGGCAACATCTGCCGCTGCGGCGCCTATGCCAACATTCTTGCCGCCATTGAAGAGTACGCCGGAGGCCAGAAAGCATGAGAGCCTTTACCTTTGAACGGGCTGCGACGCCCGCACAGGCTGCCAGCAGCGCGATGCAGCATCCAGGCGCACGCTTTATTGCCGGCGGTACCAATCTGCTCGATTTGATGAAGCTGGAAATTGAAACCCCATCGCACCTGATTGATGTTAACGGACTGGCGCTGGACAGCATTGAACCCACCGCCGGGAGCGGCTTACGTATTGGTGCGCTGGTGCGCAATACCGATCTGGCGGCAGATGCGCGCATCCGGCGCGACTATGCCGTGCTGACGCGCGCGCTGGTGGCAGGCGCTTCTGGCCAGCTGCGCAATCAGGCCACCACCGCCGGCAACCTGCTGCAGCGCACGCGCTGTCCCTATTTTTACGATGTTAATCAACCCTGCAATAAGCGTCAGCCGGGTACGGGCTGTGCCGCACGCGAAGGATTCAGCCGCCAGCATGCGGTAGTGGGTGTCAGCGAAGCCTGTATTGCCACCCATCCCAGCGATATGGCGGTGGCGATGCGACTGCTGGATGCGGTGATTGAAACCGTCAGCCCTGACGGCAGCCAGCGCGCCATTCCCATCGCTGAATTCTACTGCGCACCGGGTGACACGCCGCATATCGAAACCGTGCTGCAGCCGGGTGAGCTGATCGTCGCGGTTACCCTGCCTGCACCGCTGGGTGGCACGCACATTTACCGTAAGGTGCGCGATCGCGCTTCTTACGCCTTTGCGCTGGTCTCAGTAGCAGCGGTTATCCTGCCTGAGGGTGGCGGCCGGGTGGCCGTCGGCGGCGTGGCCCATCAGCCGTGGCGCAGCGCGGCGGCGGATGCTGAACTTCCTCACGGGGCGCAGGCGGTCTGCGATGTGCTGTTTGCTGATGCGCGTCCCACTGAAGCCAACCGATACAAACTGTTGCTGGCGCAGCGCACGCTCGCCTCAGCGATCGCGGAAGCGAGGAGCAACGCATGAAATTTGACACACCAGCAACCGCCAATCCTATCGATCGGCAGCGCGTCGTCGGCCAGCCGCTGGCACGCATCGACGGTCCGTTGAAAACCACTGGTTCGGCGCATTACGCCTATGAATGGCACGCTGAAGCACCGGATGCAGCCTACGGTTATGTGGTCGGCGCGCCAGTTGCCAAAGGCAACATTATCTCGATTGACACCCACGCCGCAGCACAGGCACCGGGCGTGCTCGGCATCGTCACCGGAGTAACCGCCGGCAAGCTCAACAAGGCAGAGCGCAACACTGCGACGCTGCTGGCAAATAATAAAATCGAACACTATCACCAGGCTGTGGCGCTGGTGGTGGCGGAGACCTTTGAGCAGGCACGTGCGGCCGCGCAGCTGGTTAAGGTTAACTGCCAGGCTGAAACGGGGGCTTACGATCTTGAAGCGGCCCAGCCAGAGGTGACAACGTCACCCGAAGGTGAGCCGGATAAAACACTGGGCGACGTCGATGCTGCCCTGCACAGCGCAGCCTTTACGCTGGACGCCACCTACACCACGCCCGATCAAAGCCATATGGCAATGGAACCGCACGCTTCCATGGCGCTGTGGCAGGACGATCACCTGACGGTCTGGACCTCAAATCAGATGATTAACTGGTGCCACACCGACCTGGCGCACACGCTCGACATGCCGATGGAAAAGGTGCGCGTGCTGTCTCATTACGTCGGCGGTGGCTTCGGCAGCAAACTGTTTCTACGAAGCGATGCGCTGCTGGCGGCTCTGGGCGCGCGCGCCGTGGGACGCGCGGTGAAAGTGATGGTGCCGCGCCCGATGATCCCCAACAACACTACGCACCGGCCAGCGACGCGGCAGCGCATCCGATTAGCTACCGATGCGCAAGGCCATCTCACCGCCATTGCCCATGAAAGCTGGTCCGGTAACCTGCCGGGCGGAACGCCGGAAACTGCGGTGCAGCAGACTGAATTACTCTACGCCGCCGCCAATCGGCTTACCGGACTGCGCCTCGCCGAACTCGATCTGCCCGAGGGCAACGCAATGCGTGCGCCGGGTGAAGCGCCCGGTCTGATGGCGCTGGAGATCGCCATGGATGAAATGGCCGCCATCGCCGGTATCGACCCGGTTGAGTTTCGCATCATCAATGATACACAGGTCGATCCGCTGCATCCGGAGCGCTTCTTTTCACGCCGCCAGCTGGTGCAATGCCTGCGCACCGGCGCCAGCAAATTTGGCTGGGCGGAGCGCTGTGCTAAACCCGGGCAACGGCGCGAGGGGCGCTGGCTGGTGGGCATGGGCGTGGCAGCCGGTTTCCGTAACAACCTGCTGGCGCCCTCTGCCGCGCGCGTGCAGCTGGATGCGCAAGGCACAATCACCGTCGAAACCGACATGACCGATATCGGCACCGGCAGCTATACCATCATCGCCCAGACGGCAGCCGAGATGATGGGCGTGCCGATTGAGCAGGTCAGCGTGCGGCTCGGCGATTCGGCGTTTCCTGTCTCGGCGGGTTCGGGTGGCCAGTGGGGAGCCAATACTTCCACGGCCGGGGTGTATGCGGCCTGCGTCCGGCTACGCGAGAAGGTTGCCGCACAGTTGGGTCTGGATGCGGAAAGCGCAGAGTTTGCCGATGGGCACATTCACGCCAGCGGGCAGCGCCTGCCACTCACTGCGGCGGGTCCGCTGATGGCGGAAGAGACCATGGAATTCGGCGATCTGGACAAAACCTTCCAGCAATCCACCTTTGCCGGCCATTTCGTCGAAGTGGCGGTCGACAGCGCCACCGGCGAAGTGCGCGTGCGGCGCATGCTGGCGGTGTGTGCTGCGGGGCGCATCCTCAACCCCAAAACCGCGCGCAGTCAGGTGATCGGCGCGATGACCATGGGCCTCGGCGCCGCGCTGATGGAGGAGCTGGCGGTGGACACCCGGCTCGGCTACTTCGTCAATCACGACATGGCAGGCTATGAAGTGCCGGTACACGCCGATGTGCCCGAGCAGGAGGTGATTTTCCTCGATGATACCGATCCGGTCTCTTCGCCGATGAAAGCCAAAGGCGTCGGTGAACTGGGGCTGTGTGGCGTCGGTGCCGCGCTGGTTAATGCGGTCTACAATGCAACCGGCATTCGGGTGAGAGACTATCCGGTGACGCTGGATAAGTTACTTGCCGCGCTGCCCGATCAGCCGTAATGCAGGTCCCTTCCGCCAGTGCATGCTGGCTGGCGGAGGGTGGAAAAGCGTAAGTGGCTAAGCTGTCAGGACTAGTTAACAGGTCACCAAACTGATAATATTGAGACCTGTTAACCAGTCTGGAGAGACGTATGCCAAACATCATTCTCAGCGATATGAGCGCCAGCGTCAGTGAATTAAAAAAGAATCCTATGGCGACCGTCAATGCGGGAGAAGGCTTGCCGGTGGCGATTCTTAATCGTAATCAGCCCGCCTTTTATTGTGTTCCCGCACAACTTTACGAGCAAATGCTGGAGGCGCTGGACGATCAAGAGCTGGTTAAAAAGGTAACTGAACGCCACCAGCAGCCGCTGATTGACGTGGATTTGGACAGCTTTCTGTGACATGGACAGTTAAGTTCAGGGAAGAAGCCCTGAAGGAGTGGCATAAGCTGGATAAAGCCATTCAGCAGCAGTTTGCCAAAAAGCTCAAAAAATGTTGTGAAAATCCTCATATCCCTTCGGCCAAATTGCGTGGCATTAAAGACTGCTACAAAATTAAACTCAGGGCTTCCGGGTTTCGCCTGGTTTATCAGGTAATTGATGACCAGTTGATCATCGCCGTGGTCGCGGTCGGTAAACGTGAGCGCAGCGACGTTTATCATCTTGCCAGTGACAGAATGCGCTAACGCCTGACGCCGGCCTTTTGCGGCCAGCGTCACTGCGGTGATTAATGCTCTCAGCGCCCCGCTTCCTTCGCCAGCCCGCACCAGTGCACCAGCGTCAGCGCAATGGCTTTGGTGCAGGCCACCAGATCGGCAATCGGCACATGTTCGTTAGGCTGATGCGACAGCGCCGGATCGCCGGGACCAAAGTTGACCGTCGGCGTCTGGCCCAGCGTGCTGGGCAAGCCAATGTCGCTGTGGGCACCAAAGCCGGCCAGCTGCGGGCTCAGTGCCGCGTCACTCACACCCTGCTGAAAAGCGCTGACAAACGGATGATCGGCCGGGATCTCGGCGCAGTCGGCATCCAGTATCCACTCCACGCGCGCCGGATGCTTTGCCAGATAGGGATCCAGCGCGCACACCTTCGCCACGTGCGCCTCAATCTCCTGTTTTACCTTACCGCCCAGCCCCATCTCATCCTTTTCTGCCGGCAGATACTGCACGTCGATGACGATCTCGGCGCGGCCGGCAATCGACGCCGGATGCTCGCCCACTTTTAGCTGCGTCACGATAATCTGGTTGGGCAGATCCATGAGTGGATGGTTTTTGTCGGGCTGCGTCTGCCAGCGGCGGTTCAGCACATCGAGCCCGTCCAGCATCTGGCGACACAACATTACGGCATCAACCGGACCGCTGCTGTCCCAGCTGTTCGGCGTTAATTCCGCATGGCCGCCGATGCCATCCAGAATGATGCGCGCCCACAAAATGCCGTGGCAAATCGGCGCGATGCGATTGGCCGTTGGCTCCGTCATGATACCGGCATCGGCTTTGAAGCCGCGATCCACCATTGCCAGCGAGCCCATGCCGCCGATCTCTTCATCCACTACCGTGGTGAACACCACGTCGCCGGCCAGCTGCACGTTGAGATCCTGCAGCAGCTCCACCGCCATCAGCATGCAGGCCACGCCGCCTTTCATGTCCACCGCACCGCGACCATACACCGCCTCGTTGCGGATCTCCGGCACAAATGGATCGCTGTGCCAGTGCTCAGCCGGACCCGGTGGTACCACGTCAATATGGCCGGTAAGCATCAGCGACCTGCCGCCACCGGATCCGCTCAGGGTGCCGCCCAGATTAGGACGGCCTTCGAAGGTGCGGCCTTTATTGGCGCCCGGGCGGCCCTGATACTTCTGGTACAGCGCCGGGCCATCCGGATCCCACAGATCGGTGTCCATGCCCAGCGCCATCAGCCGCTGCTGCAGATAGCGCTGGCAGTCGCGCTCGCCTGGCCCGGCCTCGCGCGGATCGACCTTTACCACTGAGGGAAACGCCAGCAGGTCGCATAATGTCTGCGCGATACGCTGCGCGCTGGCATCGACGTGTGCGCTAATTTTTTCAGTCAGACTCATGTGTTATCTCCGATAGATAAAAAGTCGTTGTGCCATTAACACCATGATTAACAGCATGCCCACCACGCCCAGTTGCCACACGCTGTTCAGCCCCAGCTGCAACATGCAGGTTTTGAGGGTGACCAGCATCAGCGCGGCGGCGAGAACGCCAGCTACGCTGCCGCGCCCGCCAAAGATCGCCACGCCACCCAGCAGCGCGGCGGTCAGCGACTCCAGCTCAAGATTCACGCCGATTTCCGGGCGGGCGCTACCGAGCCAGCACAGGGAAATAAAGCCGGCGCAGCCCGCCAGCGCACCGCTCAGGCAGTAAACCAGCAGCCGCAGGCGATCGACCGGAATGCCCACCAGCCGCGTGGCGTGCTCGTTGAAGCCGCAGGCGTAAATCCATTTGCCCCAGGCGCTGTTGCTGAGGATCAGCCACGCCAGCAGAAACGCCGGGATGACACAGGTTAAGAAAGGCAACGGAACGGACAGCATGGCCGCCCGGCCCCACTGCGTCAGCAGCGGCGGCACGCCGGCCAGCGCCGCACCGCCGGTTAATGCCAGCGCCAAACCGGAGAACAGATAAAAACTGCCGAGCGTAACGATCAGCGGCCAGAGGCGTAAGCGCGCCACCAGCAGGCCGTTCAGCGCGCCAGCCAGGCTACCGCTCAGCAGGCAAATCAGCGGCAGCCAGCCCGGCGCAATACCCTGATCGAGCGCCAGCATGCCGATGACCGCCGAGAGCGAAACGTTACCGCCAACCGACAAATCAATGCCGCCGCCGCCAGTCATCACCACCAGCGACTGCCCAAGCGCCACCAGCGACAGCAGCGTGGCAAACTGCAGGATGGAGGTCAGCGACCATGCCGCCAGCATCTGCGGAAGCACAATCGCGATGGCACCCAGCAGCAACAGCCACAGCGCCAGCAGCAGCGTCAGGTCGGGGGCTTTGCGCCACAGTTTCATGCCAGCCTCCTTAGCGATAACAGCCGCCCACTGGCTGCTTCACTGCTCAGCACCAGCAACAGCACCGCCCCGGTGACCACGGTTTGCCACAGCGAGGGTACGCCAATCAGCAGCAGGCCATTTTGCAGAATGCGCAACAGCAGCACGCCGAGCAGCGTGCCGAGCAGACTGCAGGAGCCGCCGGTAATGCGCGTGCCGCCCAGCACCACCGCGGCAATCGCCTCCAGTGCCAGCGTGCCGCCGACGGTCATCTCCACGTTACGATAGGTGGCGATGTAGCAGGTGGCGGCCAGGCCGCACAGCACGCCGCTGAGAGCAAAAGTCGCGACACGCACCTGGGTTACCGGAATGCCCGCCAGCCGCGCTTTTTCTTCGGAGTTGCCGGCGGCCAGCAGCCATAACCCGTACGGCGTATGGCGCAGCGCCAGCCACACCAGCGCCCAGGCCGCGATAATCAGCCAGGCCATCAGCGGCAGTCCCAGCAGCGGCCGCATCAGCGCATGCGTCAGATCGCCTGGCAGACCGGAAAGCCACTGCCCGCCCAGCAGCACAAACAGCGCCGTGCGCCAGACGCCGAACAGCCCCAGCGTTCCAACAATCGCCGGAATGCGGCCAATCACCACTACCAGCGCGGTGATCAGCCCTGCCAGCAGGCCAATAAGCGGTCCGGCCAGCGCCGCCAGCAGCGGGGGTTGCAGCATCAGTAGTTGTCCGACGCCCCACGCGGCCACGCCCATCACCACGCCCACCGAGACGTCCACGCCACCCATGGCGATCACCAGCGTCATACCCAGCGCGATCAACAGCAGTTCGCTGCTGTTGCGCAGAATGGTCAGCAGGTTGTCAGCGGTAGCAAACCACGGCGAAAACCATGTAAAGCAGGCGCCAGCCAGCACGGCGATCGCCAGCAGGACGATTTCCCGCGAAGTCATATGCATCACAGGCCTCGTCAGAATTTGAACTGGTCGACGTTATCTTTGGTGAACACCGCCGGCTTGCCGAGCAGCAGCACACCGGTTTTGCTGTCAAAGGTCACCGGTTGGGCAAAGCCGGGAACATGATTTTCGGCGGCAAACGCTTTCCCGTCGATCAGCTGTTTGCCCGCCCACACCGTCAGATAGCCAAGCTTTTCCGGGTCCCACAGCACGGTGTAGCCAAACGCCCCGCTTTTCAGGTAGGCGCGCGCGGTGTTCGGGCTGCAGAAACCGCTGCCAATTACCTTGCCTTTTTTGCCGGCGGTTTCGATGGCCTGCGCCACGCCCGGACAGGTTGTGGAGGCCATGGCAATCACCCCTTTCAGATCGGGGTTAGCGGACATCAAATCGGTGGTGATTTGCGCCGCGCGGCTGGCGGAGCCGCCGGCGTACTGAGGTTTGAGCAGCGTAATGTGCGGATATTTGCTTTTCACCCGCTGCTGCATAAAGCCAATCCAGCTGTTGAGGTTGGACGCGGTGGCTTCGCCGGAGACGATGCCAATTTTGCCGCGCTCGCCGACACGTTTGACCATCTCATCGATCACCGTATCGCCCAGGCCCTCATCGGTGGCCTGCGCCACATAGACCGGCCGCCCGCTGTCGGGCGCATCGCTGTCGCTGGTGAACAGATGCACATTACTCGCCTGCGCCTGCGCCATCACCGGCGCAATACTGGAGGCATCCAGCACGCTGATGCCAATCGCATTGACCTTCTGCGCAATCAGGTTCTGCACGATCTGCAGCTGATCCATCGGGTTGGTATCTACCGGACCGCTGTAGACAAACTCCACGCCGAGATCGTGCGCGGCGCGCTTGCCGCCCGCCTCCATCGCCTGAAAATAGGGAATACCGATGATTTGCGGCACGAAGGCCACCTTTTGTGCCGCGAAGGCGTAACCCGATACCAGCAGCGACAGCGAACAAACAGCAGTAGCAATGCGATGCATGATGATTTCCCCTGGTGTGAGTGCTTAGGTGTTTTCGAAAATGCGCGCATCAGGATGCGCACCGGTAATGAGTGCAACGATTTCGTCTGGCGTGGTGTCCGCGTGACGGCGCTCGGCGATTTTGCGGCCGCGACGAAACACCACCATGCGATCGGCCACGGCAAACACATCGCTGATGTTGTGGCTGATCAGCACCACGGCGCAGCCGCGTTCCGCCAGGCGGCGCGTCAGCTGCAGGACTTTCTGCGTCTCCGCGACCGCCAGCGCGGCGGTGGGTTCATCCATGATCACCAGCTGCGCGTTGAGATTGAGTGCGCGACAGATTGCCACCGCCTGGCGCTGGCCGCCGGACAGACTGCCGACCGCCGCTTCGGCATCGGAAATGTGCGCATCGAGCTCGGTCAGCAGTTGATCCACCGTTTCACGCATCGCGCGGCGGCGCAGAAAAGGGATGCCGAGCACGCGGCGCTTCAGCTCGCGGCCAAGAAACACGTTCTCGGCGATCGACAGATTCTCTGCCAGCGCCAGCTCCTGATAGATGGTGGCAATACCGTGCTCGGCGGCCTGGCGTGGCGAGGTGAATTTCACCGCCCTGCCGTCTACCCACAGCTCACCGTCGCTGGCGCTGTACGCACCGGATAACACTTTGGTAAAGGTCGATTTGCCCGCACCGTTGTCACCCAGCAGCGCCAGCACTTCACCGCGATGGATCGACAGATTGACCTGGCTAAGCGCCGTTAACGCGCCGAAGCGTTTGCCGATGTTGCGCGCTTCGATGAAACAGCTAGTCATGGGCGCTCTCCGGGTAAGCCGCGCTGTGGAAATCGATCTCCCACTGCAGCACGCGGGCGTAAAGCTGCGATAGCTGCGCCTGTTGCGCCGTGTTAAGCGTCAGTGCGCACTGGTCCAGCTCGGTTTTCAGCCACTGCGCCTGCTGATGGAACTCGTCTTCGGCATGCATCTCTACCCAGCGGCGCACGTCAGCGTCCTGCTGCGATTGCGCGCTGACGCGCAGGCACCAGTGGTAATACATCCACTCGGCACCGAACATCAGGGTGATGATTTCCGCATAGCTGCCCTGCTGCGCGACTTTCAGCATGCCATCGCGGAATGCGCTGACGCCGGGCAGATCGTCCGGATAATCCGCTGACTGAATGCCGCGCCGCGCCAGCACCGCCTCAAACCAGGCGATTTGCGTATCCACCAGCGCATTGAGCACGCCAATCAGCCAGCGCTGCTGACGAATGCCGGGCGCCTTGCTCACCGCCAGCGCAAAAATAGCGATGGCGGTGGCGACGAAGTTACCCTCAAACACCAGATAACGATTAAACACGCTGTCCGGCAGCCGATCGTGCTCAATGTCGACGACAAAGCGGTGCTGCTGCATCGCCTGCCACAGCGCCTGATGCTGCGTCAGCAGCCGATCGCTGAAGCTTTCCATCACGCCTCCTCCAGCGCAGCCTGCGCCACCGCCATGAAGTGCTTCACGCGCGCCAGTTCCACCGGGTTCCACCACACGCCATCGACTTTCAGCGTGCTGGCGACAATCACCCCCTGCGTGCGGCCAAGGATCTGGCAGACGTTGTCCGGCGTCACGCCTGAGCCCACCAGCAGCGGCAAGGCCGTTGCGGCGCGGATTTCGTCGATTTCACTCAGCGTGGCGCTGTCGCCGGTGCGCTGGCCGGTGGCGATCACCGCATCGGCTTCGAAGAAGTCGACGTCACGCGTCAGCTCCTGAATCGAGCGGTCGGCGACAATCGCGTGGCTGCCGTGTTTAACATGGCTATCGGCAAATACGCGGATGTGATCGGCCCGCAGCTGATTGCGATAGCGCAGCGCTTTAGCGGCTGCCCCTTCGATAAAACCTTCATTGGCGATATAGGCATTGGCCCACTGGTTAACGCGCACAAAATCCGCCCCGCCGGCTAATGCCGTGGCAATCGCCGGGATTGCCGCATTGGCCAGCACGTTAATTCCCAGCGGTGCAGCAAAACGCTCGCGAATTTTATCGGTGATCACCGCCATAAATGCCGCCGTTTCCGGACCAATATCGTCAGGCTTGGCAAAGGGAATATCGCCATGATTCTCAACAATTAAACCGTGCACGCCGCCAGCCAGATAATTATCCGCATCGCGCAGGGCACAATCGATAATTTCACTCACCGGTTTACCACGATATTTCGGCGAGCCGGGAAAAGCATCACAGTGAATAACCCCAATCACCGCTTTACTGCGTGAAAAAATATCTTGTATCGCGTTACTTTTTTCTGCTGATATAGAAGCCATCTCTTTCACCTTATTAACGAGAAAACTATGCGTGTCTATGTTGCAGGCAATATTGTGGTGGATGAAACCTGGTCCATCGATCAACTCCCTGAAAAAGGCGCCTCAATTCATGGCAAAAAAATTGCGCAGGATATCGGTGGCAAAGGCGCCAATCAGGCAATCATACTTTCGCGTTGCGGCATCGATACGCGCTTAATTAGCGCCACCGGCGATGATATTAACGGCCAGTGGATCCGCGAACGTATCCGGCACGAGAAATTAACCCTACTGCCGTCTCAGTTTTTGTCTGCTCACAGTGACACCTCAATTATTTTTAATAGCAGCGATGGCGATAATGCCATTATTACTACCACCGCCGCGGCCGACGCGCTGGCAGCCGATATTATCCTGGCTTACTTAGCCGATGCCGCTGCCGGCGATATTCTGCTGCAGCAGGGCAATTTTTCTGCGGATAAAACCCGCCGGTTATTTAGCTGGGCAAAAGCGCACGGCTTAACCACTGTATTTAATCCTTCGCCGGTCAATCCGGACTTCGCCGATCTCTGGCCACTGATTGACATCGCGGTGGTCAATCAACCGGAAGCCGATCTGCTGCAACCCGCCGGCGTTAACACACTGGTGATTACCCAGGGTGCTGCCGGTGCGCTGCTGATGCGCGGCAATCAGCGCGTGTTCTGCCCGGCGATTAACGTCGCGGCCGTCGATACCACCGGCGCCGGTGACACCTTCCTCGCCGTGCTGCTGGCGTCTGCCCTGCTGCGCGGCGTCGCGCCCGACCTGCTGGCGCTGCAGCATGCCAGCGCGGCGGCGGCGATTACCGTCAGTCGCACCGGCACGCTGAACGCGTTTCCCGATGCTGATGAATTACAACGTATTCTGGCGCAGCGCTAAGCCTGGGCGCAGACGTTCGCGTCTGCGCCTGGCGGTTACTTAAACAGCGAACGGTAGCTGTCGACGTTGGCTTTGGTCACCACCGTGGCAGGCACCAGAATGGTTTTGCTCACGGTTTTGCCGGCCGTCAGGCTATTCAGCGCTTTCAGCGCTTCTTCACCCATTTTCTTCGGATCCTGCTGCAGCACGGCGGTAACGTAGCCACCGTCAATGCCACTGATGGCTTTTGCCGTCAGATCCCAGCCGAATACCTTAATGTCCTTCTGCCGCCCCTGGTTTTCTACTGCGGCAATGGCACCCAGCAGCGCCGGCTCGCCGGTGGCATAGATCGCAGTGAGATCCGGGTTGCCGGTAATCAGGTTTTCGGCAGCGGTCATGGCGTTATCCTGAATATTCTGGCCATCGACCACATCGGCGACCGTTATCTGGCTGTTGCTTTTAATCGTCTCTTCAAAGCCTTTCTGGCGCTGGTTTTGGATGGCCGAATTGAGCGCGCCGACAATTCCCAGTCGCGCTTTGCCGCCCATCTCTTTCGCAACATAATCGACAAAGTATTTACCGAGGATTTTTCCGCCTTCGAGGTTATCCACACCGACCTGCGACGCCTGCGGACCGGCAGGTAATACGGCATCAATCGCAATCACCGGAATATTCGCCGCTGCGGCTTCTTTTATCGCTGGCATAATACCGTTGACATCGATTGCATCCACCAGAATGCCTTTTACTCCCTGCTGAATATAGTTTTCAATCGCATCGTTTTGCGCCACGGGATTATCGTTGGCGTTATAAATCACCAGCTGTTTACCGCTGGCTTTGGCCGCTTCCTGTGCGCCCTGATTCATCAGGTTAAAAAATAGCGCCTGCTGATTAATCTGGACTAACGCATAAGTGGGTGCGGCATGAGCCTGAACGCATAATGAACCTGCGGCGAGTAAACCACTCGCGATGAACAGTGAACGCAGTTTTCCGCTGAAAGATGACATCATTGAGTTCCTCGTCGGGAATAATAATAACCAGCGCTTCTCAGCGACGTACCGCTGAGCGTTTTTTTTGGCAGGTAAATATCAGTTCAATGATTCTGAGCACGGCGATAATACCGTGTTTTGATGCCGCCGGCGTCGTCTTTTTCGGCATCCCATCCACTGGGAGTGCGGGGTGAAAAAAACAATGTCGGGTTGGGAAGTTAATCCCGGTACTGCGGTAAACGCTTTATACAATTCGCCCGACGAATTTTTTTGTCAAGTGTTTATTTCTCCAGCGACGCAATCGGGAAAGCGCTGTATTAGTCGCGCTTAACTGTGTTACAGATAAGCCACCCCGGCAAACATGGCGAAATGGATGAGTACAAAACGCGTGTTGTTATCTGACGTGGCAAAGCTGGCTGGCCTGTCAAAAGCCACGGTGTCACGCTATCTGAATCACAGTATTGTGCTGCCGCAGGACACCGTTGACCGCATTGAAAGCGCGATCCGCACGCTGGACTATCGCGGTAATTCTCTTGCGCGGCGTTTAAGCAAAGGCGGCAGCGAAACCCTGGGCCTGGTGCTGCCGGATATCACTAACCCGTTTTTTGCCGAACTGGCGGATGCCGCCGAAGAAGCGGCGTCAGCGCACGGTTACAGTCTGGTGCTTTGCATCACGCGCAACAACCCGGACAAAGAGGCGCAGTTTATCCGCTGGCTGGATACGCGTCAGGTGGATGGCCTGCTGTTCACCACCAACCGGCCGGACAACGGCCTGCTGCGCGACGAGATCCAGCGCCAGCGCCATGTGGTCTTGCTGGATGAAGACATTCCCGGCAGTAACGTGCCGAAGGTCTTTGCGGATAACGTGCAGGGTGGCCGCATGGCCACCGAGCAGCTGATCGCCGCCGGGCACACGCAGATAGCGTTTATCGGCGGCCCGGAGCAGCTGATGAGCGTGCGCGAACGCTATCTTGGCTTTTGCACCGCGATGCAGCAGGCCGGTTTAACCGTACCGCCGCAATGGGTGATGTATGGCAACTACGAACGCGAATTTGGTCAGCAGGCGTTGCAGCACCTGTTCCGCTGCACGCCGCGCCCTACCGCCGTGTTCGCCGCCAGTGACTATCTGGTGCTGGGACTGCTCGACGGTCTGCGCGCCATCGGCCTGCAGGCACCGGCGGCGCTGTCGCTGGTCGGCTTCGATGACGCCAACTACAGCGATCTGACCCAGCCGCGGATCTCAACCATCCGCCAGCCAGCGCGCCAGCTGGGCCACACCGCGGTGAGCATCATGCTGCGCCTGCTCAACAACGACAGCAGCATCCCGATGGAGACACGGTTACCGGTGGAATGGATTGGTCGCGATTCGGTGGGATTTGTTAGCGATGTCCCAAAATGAGGCAAAACTGCACAATTATGGCGCAAAAAGTGAGCGATTTTTTCCGTTAGCGGTATAGTGAGTAAACCGGTTTACTTGCTGATTACATAACATACGATGTATTACAACAAGTTAGCCGCGAGTGCAGTGCCTGTTATTCAGGCTGGCATGGATGCTGCAATGTCATACCTGGCGAGTAAATATCATTGTAGCGTTTACCCTGTTGCTGTGAATTAAGGGTTTATCTGACAGGTAAACCGGTTTACTAGATTGTAAATCGTGTCAGATAGCCTCTTTTTCGCGACCGGCTAAACATATCCCACAGGCGTTGATGGGAGTGATCCAATGCAGCAATTACCAGCTCTTCCGGCCCGGGTGGAGATGATTAACATCACCAAAACCTACGGCTCAATTCGTTCTCTGCGCGGCGTCAATCTGCAACTGGCCCCCGGGGAAGTGCTCGGTCTGGTGGGCGACAACGGCGCCGGCAAATCGACGCTGACCAAAGTGCTGTCCGGCGCGGTGATCCCTACCAGCGGCGCGATCCGCATTGATGGCGAACAGCAGCACTTCAGCAATCCGGCGGATTCGCGCCGTTGCCATATCGAAATGGTGTATCAGGATCTGTCGCTGTGCGACACGGTCGATGTGGCCGGTAACCTGTTCATGGGCCGCGAACCGACCAGACGCATCCTCGGCGTGCCGTTTCTCGATCAGGCCACAATGCATGCGCAGGCGCGTGAGATGCTTAAAGGTCTGGGCATCTCGATTCCCGATACCCGTCTGCTGGTGCGTAACCTCTCCGGCGGGCAGCGCCAGGCGATTGCTATCGCCCGTGCCGCCGCGTTCGATCCTAAAGTGCTGATTATGGATGAACCCACTGCCGCGCTGGCGGTAGCGGAAGTCGAAGCGGTGCTGGAGCTGATTCGCCGCGTGTCGGCGCGCGGCGTCAGCGTGATCCTCATCACCCATCGGTTGCAGGATCTGTTCCTGGTGTGCGATCGCATCATGGTGATGTACGAGGGCACTAACGTGGCCGATCGCCGCGTGGCGGACACCAGCCTGAGCGATATCGTCAACCTGATCGTGGGTGAGAAATTTACCGCGCAGTCCGCGGCAGCACACTGAGGTAACAGGATGAGCATCATGAATTTAGGCAGTTCACGCATGATCCAGCACTCTCTGCCGCGCCGCTTGTTGCATAACCATTCGGGTGTGGTAAGCATCGCGCTGTTTTTTGTCTTTTGCTGCGTGGTGTTTTCGCTGATCACCAGCAACTTTCTTACCAGTACCAACTGGCTGAACATCATCCGGCAAAGCGCGCCGCTGCTAATCGTCGCCACTGCAATGACGCTGGTGATTACTACCGGCGGCATCGATTTATCGGTCGGCTCGACGCTGGCGCTGGTGGGCGCGCTGTCGGCCATTGCGCTCAATAACTGGGGCTTGCCGTGGCCGGTGGTGCTGATTGGCGGGCTGCTGCTCGGCGCGCTGGTGGGCGCCATCAACGGCTTCTTTATCGCCTGGGAAGGGATACCGGCATTTATCGTCACGCTGGCCACGCTGGCAGTGGTGCGCGGCATCGCGCTGCTGGTGACGCAGGGCTATTCGATTCCGGTGCCGGCTGACAGCCTGTTCACCTTTATGGGTCGCGCCTGGGTGCTGGGGATTCCCATGCCGGCACTGATCGGCATCGTGGTGTTGCTGGCCGGTCACATTGTGCTTAATCACCTGCGCTTTGGCCGCTACGTCACCGCCATCGGTGCCAACGCGGAAGGTGCACGCCGCAGCGGTATCAATACCAAAGCGGTGACCATGAAAGTGTACATTCTCAGCGGCATGGCGGCGGCGCTGGCTGGCATGATCATCACCGCGCGCCTCGGCAGCGGCTCCTCTAACCAGGGCGAAGGTTTTGAACTGCAGGTGATTGCGGCGGTGGTGCTGGGCAGTACCAGCCTGTTTGGCGGCTTTGGAACCGTGATCGGTACGCTGCTCGGCGCGCTGTCGATTGCCATTATCCAGAACGGCCTGATTTTATCGCATATCTCACCGTTTTATACCCAGATCGCCACTGGCACCATCATTTTGCTCGCCATCTGGCTCAACACCCGCATTCTCAACCCGAGCCGCGCGCCCGCCAAAGGATAGCCCATGAAAGGATCAATTTTTCGCCATGCGGATCCGTTGCCGCTCGGCGTCAGCAGCGGTCAGGTGATGACGGTGCTCGGTCCGCTGCCGGTGGCGGAGATGGGCGTCACGCTGATGCACGAGCACATTTTACTGGATGCCTCCGGTAAATGGGTGCCGCCCTGCTGCTGTAGCGACCGCCACATTGCTGAAATGCCGGTGCGCATCGAGAACCTCGGCGAGCTGTCGCTCAACCCGCTGATGAGTCGCGACAACTGCCAGCTGTTTGACGTCGACACCGCAATTGAAGAGCTAATGAAATACCGCGCGCTGGGCGGCGAAACGGTGATCGATCCGACCAATATCGGCATCGGCCGCGATGGTAAAGCGCTGCAGCGCATTGCCCGTCTCACCGGCCTGAATATTGTGATGGGCACCGGTCTGTATCTGGAGCCGTCGCATCCCGAGTGGGTAAAAACCATCAGCGTGGAACAGCTGACCGACAAGCTGATTTTCGACCTCGGCGGACTGCCGGAGAAGCCGGAGGTGCTGGCCGGGCTGATCGGTGAAATCGGCATATCCAGCCGCTTCACGCCTGATGAAGAAAAATCGCTGCGTGCCGCCGGGCGCGCCAGCGCGGCCACCGGCGTGCCGATTCAGGTGCATCTGCCGGGCTGGGAGCGGCTCGGCCATAAGGTGCTGGATATTCTGGCGCAGGAAGGTGCCGATCTGCGTCACACCGTGCTGTGTCACATGAACCCCAGCTTTGCCGACAAAACCTACCAGCGCGAGCTGGCAGATCGCGGCGTGTTCCTCGAATACGACATGATCGGCATGAGCTACTACTACGCCGACGAATCGGCGCAGTCACCGTCCGATGAGGAGAACGCGCGCGCCATTTGCGCACTGATCGACGACGGTTATCTGCAGCAGATTTTGCTGTCCCAGGACGTGTTCCTGAAAACCATGCTGACGCGCTACGGCGGTCACGGCTATGGCTACATCCTCAAACATTTTGTGCCGCGCCTGAAACGTCATGGCGTCAGCGGCGAACAACTCGAAACCCTGATGATCACTAATCCGCAACGGGTGTTTGGCGGATAAACGGAGAAGTTGGCATGCAAAAGAACGTCTTGCTGGTCGGTGAATCCTGGACCAGTACCGCAATGCACGTAAAAGGCTTTGATCAGTTTGCTACCGCCACCTGGCACAGCGGTGCGGCGGATTTTCTCGCTGCGCTGCAGGAGAGCGCCTATGCCGTCACGCATATGCCGGCTCACGCCGCCGCCACTGATTTTCCGCAGACGCTGGAGGATTTGCAGCGCTGGGACGTGATTATTCTGTCCGATATCGGTGCCAATACCCTGCTGCTGCATCCGGACACCTGGCTGAAAAGCCGGCGTACGCCCAATCGCCTGGCGCTGATTCACGACTATGTTGCCGCGGGTGGCGCATTGATGATGGTAGGCGGCTATTACAGTTTTCAGGGGATTAACGGCGGCGCACGCTATCGCAATACGCTGGTGGAGAAAGTGCTGCCGGTGCGCTGTCTGGCCTGGGATGATCGCATCGAAACGCCAGAAGGCAGTTATGCTGAGGTGACAACGTCACACAAAGTGGTTACCGATCTTCCCGGCGACTGGCCGTGGCTGCTCGGTTACAACGAAGTAGAGATGCAGCCGGAAGGCACGCTGCTGGCCACCGTGGCGGGCACCGGTCATCCGCTGCTGGCGGTGCGCGAATATCAGCAAGGCCGCTCGCTGGTGTGGACCAGTGACATGTCAGCCCACTGGCTGCCGGAAGAGTTCAGCCGCTGGCCGGGCTATCGCCAGCTGTGGATCAACTGCCTCGACTGGCTGACGGAGCGTGACTGATGCCAGCGCGCTCACTGCCTCTGGCGCAGCAGCTGCTGAGCTTTGATACCATCAATCCACCGGGCAATGAGCTGGCCTGTGTGCAATTCCTCGCCGCGTGGCTGCAGGAGCAGGGCTTCGTGGTCGAACTGACAGCGTTTGGCGAGCAGCGCGCCAACCTGATCGCCCGCCTGCCGGGCCAGATGCCGGGCAAACGGCTGGCCTTTACCGGCCATCTGGACACCGTGCCGCTGGGTAATCAGCCTTGGCAGTTTGATCCGTTTGGTCACGACATTGATGGCGACCGGCTGTACGGGCGCGGCGCCAGCGATATGAAAGCGGCGGTAGCGGCGTTTGTGCTGGCCTGCGTGCAGCACAAAGCGGCGATTGCCGCCGGGCGCGGCGTGGTACTGCTGCTGACCGGCGGTGAAGAGACCGGCTGCCACGGTGCCCATGCGCTGATCGCGGCCGGGCAGTTGCCTGAAGTTGGCGCGCTGATCGTGGGCGAGCCGACCGCCAACCAGCCGGTGATCGGCCACAAAGGCGCGCTGTGGCTGCGCTGCGAAACGCGTGGCAAAACCGCGCACGGCGCCATGCCGGAGCTGGGTATCAACGCCATCTATCTGGCGGCCGATGCGCTGGGTAAGATTCGTCACTTTTCACCGGGCGCGCCGCATCCGCTTATGAAACAGCCGACGCTGAACGTCGGCCGCATTGAGGGCGGCCTCAACATTAACTCGGTGCCGGACCGCGCCGCGTTTGATGTGGATATCCGCAGCGCGCCCAACCTGCAACACGCAGTGATTCGCCAGCAGCTGGCGACCTTTCTCGGTGACACCGTGCATATCAGCACGCTGGTCGATCTGCCGGCGGTGCTGAGCCCGGAGCGGCACCAGTGGATTCAGTCGGTGTACCGTGCCTGCGAAGCCGTGACGCAGCAACCTGCGGAAGCGCGTATCGTGCCCTATTTTACCGATGCCTCGCTGCTGCTGCCGGCGCTCGGCGATCCGCCCTGCATTATTCTCGGTCCCGGTGAGCCGACGCTGGCGCATCAGACTGATGAATACTGCCTGGTGAGCCGTCTGAGCGAGGCTGAGCAGATTTACGGGCAGCTCATTGCTGACTGGATGCGCTGAGTGCCGCTGATGCGCTAAAAACGGATTTTTTCCCTCTGCACCGCCGGAAACGCGCAGCAGCCTGTTACACTCGTCGGCTATAACAACTTTTTAACGTCAGCGGCGCATTGTGCTGGCGTTATTACGCAGGATAGTCGCGGTTATGCCCGTCAATTTTGACCTCAACGATCTCTACGCCTTCCGCGCGCTAGTGGAGTACGGCAACTTTCGTCTGGCGGCGGAGTCCATCTGCCTTTCGCAGTCAGCGCTCAGCCGCAGAATTGAGAAGCTGGAAGCGGCGCTCGGCACCCGGCTGTTTGACCGCACCACGCGGCGCGTCACGCTGACGCTGTATGGCCAGAACTTTGCTCAGCGCTCGGAGCAGTTGCTGGATAATGTCGAATCGATGCTGGCCGACGTCGAGCGCGCCAGCCAGGATCGCACTGGCCTGATCACCGTCGCTACCGTGCCCTCAGGCGCTTACTATTTTATGCCGGAGGTGATCCGCCGCTTTCAGGCGCGTTACCCGCGCGTGCGCATCAAGCTGATTGATAGCAGCGTCGGAAACGTGATGGATGCAGTGAGCAGCGGACAGGCCGATTTCGGTATCTGCTTTGCGCGCAATTTACCGCCGGAGCTCACCTTCACGCCGCTGGTGGAAGATGTTTACGTCGCCGCCTGTCGCCACGATCATCCGCTGGCGACGCGCCAGCAGCTCAGCTGGCAGGAGTATTTTGCGCAGGATTATGTGGCGCTGGATAAGGTGTCCGGTAACCGCAATCTGCTGGACAGTGCGCTGGCGCATCTTACGCCCGCCCGGCAAAGTATCTGCGAAACGCGCCATGTCACGACGCTGCTGGGGATGGTAGAAGCGGGCATCGGCATTGCTGCCGTGCCCGCGATGTCGATGCCGGCGAACGGGCATCCACTGCTGCGCCAGCTGGCGCTGACCGATCCGCAGGTCACCCGTTCGGTAGGACTAATTCGCCGCAGCGGACGTATGCAATCTTACGTCGCTGCGGAGCTGGAAAAGCTAATTATCGAACAGTCTCAGCACGCTTAACGCGCGGTTTGCAACGTCAGCGCGCGGCGGCGATACAGGTACAGCGTCGCCAGCAGCGCGCAAATCGCCGCAAAGCTCATCCAGTAGCCCGGTGACGCCTTGTCGCCGGTGTATTCGATCAGCGCGGTAGAGACCACCGGCGTGAAGCCGCCAAACAGCGCGGTTGCCAGGCTGTAGGCCAGCGAGAAACCGGCGACGCGCACTTCTGCCGGCATCACTTCAGTCAGCGCCGGGATCATCGCACCGTTATACAGGCCGTAAATAAACGACAGCCACAGCAGCACGCTCAGCATCATGCTGAAGGTCGGCGTCTGCGCCAGCAGCGTCAGTGCCGGATAGGCGGTGGCCAGCGCCAGCAGCGTCATCGCCAGCAGCACCGGTTTACGGCCAAAGCGGTCCGACAGCGCACCGCCAATTGGCAGCCAGATAAAGTTGGAGATCGCCACCAGCAGCGTCACCAGCAGGCTGTCCGAGGCGCTCAGCATCAGCACTTTTTTGCCGAAGGTAGGTGCATAGACGGTAATGAGGTAGAACGCGGTGGTGGTCATCGCCACCATTAGCATTCCGGCAATCACCACCGGCCAGTTCTGTAACAGCGTGCTAAATACCTGACGCATATCCAGATGATGACGGCGCGCGCTGAATTCCTGCGTCTCTTCCAGACGGCGACGCAGAATAAAGATAAACGGCACGATCAGGCAGCCAAACAGGAACGGAATACGCCAGCCCCAGGCGCTGATGGTGCTCTGCTCCAGCGCGGCATTGAGCGCGAAGCCCATTGCGGCCGCGACCATGATGGCAACCTGCTGACTGCCGGATTGCCAGCTGGTGTAGAAACCTTTGCGCCCCGGTGTGGCAATCTCTGCCAGATAAACCGACACGCCACCCAGTTCTGCCCCGGCCGAGAAGCCCTGCAGCAGACGACCAATCAGCACCAGCAGCGGCGCCCACAGGCCAATCGAATGGTACGACGGAATCAGCACAATCAGGAAGGTGCCCGCCGCCATGATCGACAGCGTGACGATCAGCCCTTTGCGCCGGCCAACCTTATCGATATAAGCGCCCAGCACAATCGCGCCAATCGGCCGCATCAGGAAGCCGGCACCGAACACCGCAAAGGTCATCATCAGCGACGCGAATTCGCTGCTGGCGGGGAAAAAGGTGTGCGCGATATAGGTGGCATAGAAACCGAACAGGAAGAAATCGAACTGTTCGAGGAAGTTGCCGGAGGTGACGCGAAAAATAGCGCCAACCCGGGCTCGGGTGGTCATCGGTAAGGCAGAGGAATGCATAAGTATCTCCAGTTTGTCCCTGGCGCTGTTATCAATCGCGCCTGCTTCGGAAGACTGGATCAGAACGTTAAGGTTAATAAGCGCAATAAATGCATGGCGTGATGCGTCTTACGCATTAATCGCTGCCGGCAACGGGCCGCCCTCAATATTAACAATGAGTTAACAAAGCCAGCCCCGTTTTTACTCCGCTCAGGCCCGCGGGCACCACAATACAGATTTGTGACCAGCTTCAAGCCGCTCACCGTGAGCCTGGCGCATCACAGGATAAACACATCTCTTTTTTCGCATATGTAGTTGACTTCATCACGTCGCCGCACCACACTGTTGGCTTTCCATCCAGGAGGGATTATGTCGCCGTTAACGCCACTGCAGCTGTTTAAAAACCTTTCCGACGAGACGCGTCTGACGCTGGTGCTGCTGCTGAAAGAACGTCAGGAGCTGTGCGTGTGTGAGCTGTCTGCCATCCTGCAACTGCCGCAGCCGAAGATTTCCCGCCATCTGGCGCTGCTACGCAACAGCGGTTTGCTGAGCGATCGTCGTGACGGCAAGTGGATCCACTATCGCCTTTCGCCGCATATGCCGGTGTGGGCAGCGACGGTGATCGAACAGGCATGGCAATGCCAGCGCGATGCGATCCATGCCCTGCTGCTGCCGGTGCAGCGCGACCAGCTGACCACCGATGGCCGGGCGGTGTGTCTGTAAAAAATTTTACCTATACATATTCGATTTACCATATATGAAACGAACACAATCTGACTTTCCGGAGGAAACATGCTGCTGGCAGGGACTATTTTCGCCATTACTTTACTGCTGGTGATCTGGCAACCGCGCGGGCTGGGCATTGGCTGGAGTGCCAGCGCCGGCGCGCTTCTGGCGCTGCTGACGGGCGTGGTGCATCCCGGCGATATCCCGGCGGTGTGGCAGATTGTCTGGAACGCCACCGCCACCTTTATCGCGGTGATCATTATCAGCCTGCTGCTTGATGAGGCCGGTTTTTTTGCCTGGGCGGCGCTGCACGTGGCGCGCTGGGGCGGTGGCAGCGGTAAGAAATTGTTCTCCTTTATTATCCTGCTGGGCGCCGCAGTCGCCGCGCTGTTTGCCAATGACGGCGCCGCGCTGATTCTGACGCCTATCGTGATCGCGATGCTGCTGGCGCTGGGTTTCAGCCGGGGGGCCACGCTGGCGTTTGTCATGGCGGCCGGGTTCATCGCCGATACCGCCAGCCTGCCGCTGGTGGTGTCCAATCTGGTTAACATCGTCTCGGCCGACTATTTCCGGCTCGGCTTTGGCGATTACGCCGCCGTGATGGTGCCGGTCACGCTCGCGGCAGTACTGGCGACATTGCTGATGCTGCATCTGTTTTTCCGCAAAGAGCTACCGCTCAGCTACGATTGCGCCCGGCTGACGTCGCCCGCGGCGGCAATTCGGGATCGAGCTACTTTCCGCGCGGGATGGCTGGTGCTGCTCTTATTGCTGGCTGGCTTTTTTGCCCTTGAGCCGCTGGGCGTACCGGTAAGTGCCGTGGCCGCCGCAGGCGCACTGATGCTGTGGCTGGTGGCGCGGCGGGGTCCGGTGATTGATACGGGTAAAGTGCTGCGCAGCGCGCCGTGGCAGATTGTGGTGTTTTCGCTCGGCATGTACCTGGTGGTGTATGGTTTGCGCAACGCCGGGCTGACCCTCTGGCTTACCGGCTTGCTGAATAGTTTTTCTGCAACCGGCCTGTGGGGCGCAACGTTTGCCACGGGCTTCTTCAGCGCCCTGCTCTCCTCCATCATGAACAATATGCCGACGGTGCTGGTGGGCGCCCTGGCGATTGATGCCAGCACGGCGCACGGCGTGGTGCGCGAGGCGATGATTTACGCCAACATTATCGGCTGCGATCTGGGCCCGAAAATCACCCCGATTGGCAGTCTGGCAACGCTGCTGTGGCTGCACGTGCTGGCGCAAAAAGAGATTCGCATCAGTTGGGGCTACTATTTTCGCGTCGGCATCACCCTGACGTTACCGGTGCTGGCCGTGACGCTGGCAGCGCTGGCGCTGCGCCTTTCCCTTTGACCGTTTAGAGACTGACAATGACTAACATTACGATCTATCACAACCCGGACTGCGGCACCTCGCGCAATACGCTGGCACTGATTCGCAACAGCGGCGTCGAGCCCACCATTGTGCTTTATCTGGTTACGCCGCCCACGCGTGAAACGTTGCAGCAATTAATCGATGCCATGGGGATTGGCCTGCGCGCGCTGGTGCGCCAAAACACCGACGCCTGGCAGGCGCTGGGGCCCGCACGTGAAGCGCTGAGCGATGAGCAACTGCTGGATGCCATGCTGGCGCAGCCGATTCTCATCAACCGCCCGATAGTGGTGACGCCACTGGGAACGCGTCTGTGCCGTCCTTCTGAGCAGGTGCTGGATATCCTGCCCGATGCGCAGCGCGGTCCGTTTACCAAAGAGGATGGTGAGGTGGTGATTGATGCGCAGGGCCGGCGCGTCAGTCTTTAGTCGGTCAGAAATCGTCCGGGATAATCTGCTTCAATCGCGTGCACCTGGTCATAACGGCCAAACAGGCGATAGCGATTGCGGGCAATCAGGTTGTAGATCAGGTTAGTGAGCCCGTCCGGCAGGTAACGCAAAACGCCACAGGCGCGCCACGGCCAGGGCAGCGAGTGCATAATGCGACAGATGGCCTGCGCGCGCAGCCAGTGCTGCCCATCGCGCAGTAACACGATGGTGCGGATGTTATCGTGCGGTAATCCGGCGTGCTGCAACAGCTGTTTGCCGCGCGCGCTCTGGATCGCCGCAAAGTGATAATCGCGCGGCAGGCGGTGGCGCAGCAGAAAAATCACCCAGGCATTGCACAGCTTGCATTGTCCATCATAAAGAATGATCGGCTGGCCGGACTCGGGTTGCACGGATAATGACACCTGACCTCCGCATGGCAGATACAAAAAAACCGGTGAGGCAACGCGCCCCACCGGTTCTATTATATGTCACTTATCAGAAGCTGACTTTCACGCCCGCCACCGCGCTGGTGTCGCTGTAGCTGTGATTGCCCAGCTGCTGCGCCACGCCGCCCCACAGGTTGACGTTCGCGTTCAGCCGCGCGTCCACGCCCAGCTTCACCTCGGCGGCGTTACGCGTGCCCGCCTGCTGGATGTTGACGCCGTTCAGCGCGGTGCCGAACGCCCTGCTGTTGTGCAGCCAGTTGGCCTCAGCGTACGGCTCGATGGCGCTGTGCGACTGCGGATCGAGCAGCGTGTGCAGCGAGGCGCGCACGCCGAGGCGACTCTGCAGGTTGTCCTGACCGGTGCCCTGCACGCGGCTGCCGTTCTGCTCTTTCACGTCGTCCGCCTTCACGCCCTGCCAGTTCAGCTGCGCCTGCGGACGCAGCCACAGGCTGGTGCTGTCGCTCAGCGTTGCCACTTCGGCGCGGTAGCCGCCGGCCAGCGACGCGCTGATGCCTTTGGATTTGTACGACTGCTGGCCGATGTCATCGCCCTTCACGCTGTTGTTGAACCAGCCATAGCTCAGCGCGCTGTCGACGAACGCGCCGCTCTGCTCTGCCGCGTTCTGCTGCCAGCTGCCATACACGCCAAGGCTGTAACCGTTCACCTGACCACGCGACTGGTAGCCGCTCACCGCCGAGCGCGACTTGCTCTGCGCGTTGCCGTAGCCGGCCATCGCGCCCAGGCGCAGGCTGTCGCTGCCGGTCAGCGTGCCGCTGGCCACGTCGCCGCCCAGCTGGATGGCGTAGCGGTTGGTGTCGGACTTCAGCTGGCCGCTGCTGTCTTTCACCCGGCTGTGGCCGGCGCTGTTGTGCAGCCACAGGCGCGTACTCTGCTGCTGGCCGTTCGCGTCGGTGTAGAAGGTTTCAGCCGGACGGTCATCCATGCTGATGGTAAACAGCGTATTGGCCGCCGCCAGGTTGGCGCTGTAGCTGGCCGCTTCCGGACGCACGATCATGTTGTGCTGGCTCACCGGTGGCTCGACGACTTCACCGCTCTCGCCTTCGCCCGGCGTCACCACCGGATCGGGTTCGCTGCCGTTTTTATCGCTCACCAGATACCAGCCGTGCTGATCCGCGCCCTTCACCAGGTTGTAGTCATAGGCACCGGCGACGATACGCCCTTTCTGGCGGAACTCGCCGTTGCTGGCACCGTCCACCTGAATAATGTTCAGGCCCTGAATAGTCTGCGCGCCGCTGCCGCCGGCGTTGTTCACCACCACGTCGGTGCTGCCGCTGCTGTCGCCGAGGATGTGCAGCTTATCGCTGGCGGAGTGGTCGTCGCCCAGCGCCGCGTTCATCACCAGCGTGCTGTTGTCGCCGCTGTAGTTGCCGTTCACCGTCAGGGTGCTGAAGCCAGACCCGTCGTGGGTGAAGTTCAGCGTGCTGTTGCTGGCGCTCAGCGCATCAACGCTGCTGTCGCCGGTAATGTTCCACTGGCTGTTGTCATTCAGCGTCAGCGTATTCAGGCCGCTGGACGCACCGGTCCATGCCGAGCTGCCGCTCAGGTTGATCTGGCTGTCGGTGGTCTGGCTGCGGTCAATGTCCACGCTGCCTTCGAACAGCGAGTGGTTGCTGCCGTTCAGTACCACCGAGCCGGCGGTCGCGCCTTCGGTGGTGCTGTAGCCGGTTTTCAGCAGCGTGCTGCCGCTCAGCAGCGAGTTATCAGCGTCGATGTGCATGTCGGTGCCGGTCAGCACGTTAACGGCGGTGCCCTCGGTGGCGGTGATGGCGGTGTTCGCCAGTTTAATATCCGCCAGCGTGGCCTGTCGTTTGGAGACAATACCAGTGGCGCTTTCGCCGGAGACATTAATAGCGGAATCGTTCAGGGAAAGCGTATTATGTGCATCCGGATAATATAAATTCAGCACGTTGATGGCCGCATTAAATCCTTCAGCATCTGTACCGCTTTTTTCAATGGTAATATTTTTACCGCTGAAGGTACTGCCATCCTGAACTTCAATACCGTAACCGCCGCTGCGCGCCTTCACACTGATATCGTCGCTATTTAACGTCCCACCAAACGCGCTTGCCAGTGCTGAGTAGCTGGAGTCAGTGAGAATCTCAACATTTTTAAGATTAGTTGTACTATTCAATATATTCAGAACGGCATTTCCTGCACCCTGTCCCATTTCGATTTGGCTGTCAGAGAGGTTGAGCACTGTCCCTGCGCCTGAAGCTGAGGTGCCTGACCCGCTTCCGGTGATTTTGATTGCAGTATTAGTAGCATCAAGCGTTGATTTTCCATCTGCATTTAATCCATTTGCTCCCTGCCCACGGGTCTCAATCGTGCTGCCATCCACTCTTAACTGAGAGTCTTCGCCGGTTATGTAGGCACCATGAGCATTTTGCCCGCTGGTAATGACCTGCACCCCGCTGGCATTGAGTTGGCCGCCGGAGCCTGCGTGAAGACCATAGGCTTTGCTGCCGCCGGTGGTGATGCTGCCGCCGCTCAGATCGATCAGTGAACCGGTGGCACGGGAATAAGCACCGTACGCCCCGTCGCCGTGGGTAATATAGTCAGTATCCGTACTGTTAATGATACCGCCAGAAGAGGCGTAGGCGGCGTGGGCAGTCTGGCCGGAGGTTTCCACTTTCGTTCCGTCGGTTTTCACCGCGCCAGTCAGGCTGGCCACCACGCCGTAGCCACCCGCGCCGCTGGTGGTCACGCTGCCGCGCGTCATCTCCGCAGAGGCAGAGCCGGCGGTAGAAAACACACCGTAGCCGCTGGTGCCCGCGTTCAGCACGGTCACGTCGGTAGCGGTGGCTTTTGCGCCGTTCTGCACCAGCAGCCCGTAGTATTTGTCGCCGGTCGCCTGCAGCGTCTGCTTATTCAGCTCCACCGGCTGCGCCGGATTGTTGACGGTCGCACCGTTGGCCGCCAGCGCCATCGGTGAACCGGCCAGCAGCAGCGCCGATCCCAGCGCGCCGCCGGCCAGTATTGATTTATTCGCCGGTTTGCCGGAGCAGGATGATTTAACTTTGCCGCGCGCCAGTTCAGAGGTGACGACATAACATTGCAGGGCATAATTCCAGATAACGCGATAACTTTTGTTCATAATTTTCCTGACCCGGATTCAATCAAAATCTTGCGGCTTAACTCTCTTTCTGCCGTTCAGCCTGAAATGGCCGATGAAAAAATCTTCGCAAAATCGTCAGGGGGTGAACATGAGAGCACCGGCAGGCGGCTGTAGTCGCCGGACTACAAAAAGTAAGTTGTCGCGCTATGTTCAGAATCAATAAATCGTGCAATGCAGCGGAGAAAACCTGGCTGCAGAAGAAGTCTGCTGAGGGCGAGGGTAAATGGCGGGGATAAAAAAACGGCCCCCGTTGCGGGAGCCGTCTGTCATCAGAAGCTGACTTTCACGCCGGCGATGGCGCTGGTGTCGCTGTAGCTGTGGCTGCTCAGCTGCTGCGCCACGCCGCCCCACAGGTTGACGTTAGCGCTGAGCGTGGCGTCCACGCCCAGCTTCAGCTCACCGGCGTTGCGCGTGCCGGCCTGGTGGATAGTGACGCCGTTCATCGAGGTGCCCAGCGCGCGGGTGTTGTGTACCCAGCTGGCCTCCACGTACGGCTCCACGCTGCGGCCCTGGTCCAGCGCGGAGCGCAGCGAGGCGCGCACGCCGGCGTGGCTCTGCAGGTTATCTTCGCCGGTGCCGTGCACCCGGGTTCCGTTGCCTTCCGTGAGGTCATCGCCCTTCACGCCCTGCCAGTTCAGCATCGCCTGCGGGCGCAGCCAGAAGCCGGTCGATTCGGTGATTTTTGCCACTTCAGCGCTGTAGCCGCCGGCCAGCGACGCCAGGATGCCCTTCGATTTGTAGGACTCCTCGCCGATATCCTCGCCCTTGATGCTGTTGTCGAACCAGCTGTAGCTCAGCGTGCTGTCGATAAACGCACCGCTGCGCCCGGCCGCGTTCTGCTGCCAGGTGCCGTAAATGCCCAGGTTGTATCCGTGTACCTGGCCGCGCGACTGGTAGCCGCTCACCGCCGAGCGCGATTTGCTCTGCGCGTTGCCGTAGCCGGCCATCGCGCCGAGGCGCAGGCTGTCCGTGCCGTGCAGCGTGCCGGTCGCCAGGTCACCGCCCAGCTGGATAGCGTAGCGGTTGGTGTCGGTTTTCAGCTGGCCGCTGCTGTCTTTCTGGTGGTTGTGGCCGCCGCTGTTGCGCAGCCACAGGCGGGTGTGCTGCTGCCGGCCGTTCGCGTCCGTGTACTGCGTGACGCCCGGGCGGTCGTCCATGCTGGTGGCGAACAGCGTGTTGGCCGCCGCGATGTTGGCGCTGTAGCTGGCCGCTTCCGGGCGCACAATCATGTTGTGCAGCTCCGCCGGCGGCGCGATGATGTCCCCGCCCGCGCCTTCGCCCGGCGTGGTCTCCGGGTCCGGTTCAGCCGGAGGAGTATCGCTGCCGTTTTTGTCGCTTACCAGATACCAGTTGTGGCCGTCGGCCCCGCGGCCTTTTACCAGGTCATAATCGTAGGCGCCGGCCACGATGCGGCCCTTCTTGCGGAAGTCGCCGTTGACCGCGCCGTCCACCTGAATCAGCTGCAGCCCCTGAATGGTCTGCGCGCCGCTGCCGCCGGCGTTGTTCACCGCCACCTCAGTGTTACCATTCACGTCGCCCAGCACGTGCAGCCGGTCGGTGGCCGAGGTGTCGCCGCCCAGCGCCGCGTTCATCACCAGCGTGGCGTTATCTGCCGTGTAGTTGCCGTTAACGGTCAGCACCGTGAAGTTCGCGGTGTTGTGCGCCACGTTGATCACGCTGTTATTTGCGGTCAGCGCATCGACGCTGCTGTTGTCCATGATGTTCCACTGGCTGTTGTCGCTGAGCGTCAGCGTCTGCAGGCCGCTGGACGCGCCGGTCCACACCGAGCTGCCGCTCAGGTTGATCTGGCTGTCCTGCGTCTGGCTGCGGTCGATGTCCACGTCACCGATGAACAGCGAGTGGTTGCTGCCGTTCAGTACCACCGAGCCCGCGGTCGCGCCAGCGGTGGTGCTGTAGCCGGTTTTCAGCAGCGTGCTGCCGCTCAGCACCGAGTTGTCGGCGTCGATATTCATGCTGGTGCCGGTCAGCACGTTAACGGCGGTGCCGTCGGTGGCGGTGATACGGGTGTTGGCGAGTTTAATATCCGCCAGCGTGGTCTGTTGTTTGGAGACAATGCCGGTGGCATTATCGCCGGTAACGGTAATGTTCGAATCCGTCAGGTAAACACTGGTGAGTAAATCCGGATTGACTAAACCCACTACATTAATTGCAGCATTGAAACCTTCCGCATCAGACCCCGTTTTATCAATGGTGATATTATTTCCTGTAAATGTGCTGCCATCCTGCACCTCAAGACCATAACCGCCACTGCGCGCCTGTACGAAAACATTTTCAGCATCGATATTGGCTGAAAAACCTGAAGACAGGGCTGCATTGTCTGCATCAGTGGTAATATCGACGTTTTTCAGGTTGATGATTGCATTGTTATAGCTTAATGCGGCGTATCCGCCATTGCGACCAATGTTGATTCGGCTGTCAGAGAGACTGAGCACCGTTCCGGAATCATTGGCGATCACGCCCGAGCCGCTGCCAGCGACGTCTATCTGAGAATTTGAGGCATTGAGCGTCGACTTTGCGTCTGCATTCAGGCCATTGGAGCCTGCGCCGCTGACTACAAATGTACTATTGTCCACGTTCAGCACAGAACCCTCGCCACTGGCGTAGCCGCCGTGTGCATTCCGGCCAGAAGTGCTGACGTGAGCATCTGAGGTGGTCATCATCCCCGAGCCACCAACGTACAGACCGTGGGCATCCTGCCCGCTGGTCGCAACCTGCACGCCGCCGGCGTTGACTTTGCCACCGGAAATCGCTGCCAGACCGTAAGCGTTGGAGCCGCTGGTGGTTACTGCTCCGCCTGCCAGCGTAACTTTTGTCCCGGCCAGGTTAGCAAAAACACCAAAGGACTGGTCGCCATGGGTGACCACATTTACGCCATCCGCTGTCATACTGCCGCCGGAACCCGCCACCAGACCATAAGCCTTAGTGCCACTGGTGGTGACGCTGCCACCTGCGATATCGATCAGTGAACCGGTGCCACGAGAGTAAACACCATAGGCACCGTCGCCGTGGGTGACATAATCTGCGTTCAGGCTGTTAATGATCCCGGCCGAAGAGGCATAGGCGCCGTAGGCAGTTTTTCCCGTGGTTTCCACGCGGGTGCCATCCAGTTTCAATGTGCCGGTCAGGCTGGCGACCACGCCGTAGCCGCCGTCGCCCGTGGTTTGCACGCTGCCGTGCGTCATCTCAATGGCCGAAGACGCCAGGGTGGAGAATACACCGTAGCCATCAGTGCCATCGGTCAATACCTTCACATCCGTGGCGCTGGCCTTTGCGCCGTTCTCAACCAGCAGCCCGTGATGATCTTTGCCCGTCGCCTGCAGTGTCTGGTTGCTCAGATTCAGGGTTTCTTCCGGGCCGGTTGCAGTCGCACCGTTTGCCGCCAGCGCCGCCGGTGAAGCGGCCAGCAGCAGCACTGAACCGAGCGCGCCGCTGATGAATAAGGCTTTATTTGCCGTTTTTCCTGAACGCGATGATTTCACTTTACCGCGCGCCAGTTCCGAGGCCACGACATAACATTGCTGGGCATAATTCCAGATAACACGATAATTTTTGTTCATGCTTTTTTCCTGATTCAGGTTATGTCGCTCCACCAGCGGAATGACCTAACGGGTAAAACAGCCGCACTGCAACAGGTTATTTTTCTGTCGCATCGCGCTGAGAAATGATTAAAGCAACCGGATTTGGCTGAATTCTAACGTTGAGACCGGTCTTATCTGATCTAAGACCTGTCTCAAAACTTTCCCTTCGGGATAAATAAAAAAATCACATTACGCCGTAGGCTAAGGACTACAGTTTACTAAACCGATAAATTTAAATGAGTTAAAAACCATGCATCAGCACAAATCTGGCCGGGAAAGAATAAGCACGAATTCCACCCGCGCAAGGCAGAATGCCGGACGGTTAATTTTACGTTTATTAAATTGATCAGAATTCAATACGCATGTGGCGCAACTTAAATGCAATACAAACAGCTAAACCTCTAAATAAATCATTTACCCGTTAATACATCATTTAACAAAGTCACAACAATCACGAACCAGAAATTCCACATAGGCTGTTGATTTATAATAAATTAATGTGAGAAGGATATTTAGCAACTAAAACCAGAACAGATTGACAAACATTTAATCTTTCGCGCTTAAGTTCGGGTAACTGGCGTCGTTTATCTTTGGTGAATAATCTTTGTGCTATGCAGAAAAGTCGCAGTACAGATTGAAACGTTGTAAATAAGACAATCAGAAATCAACTGTAAGTTATGGACTACATTTAAAAATAAATGCCTGCAAACAGAATGGTCTTGAGTTGATTAAGATGCCGTTATATAAGTGTGCTTTTGAATGAGCGTGCTCAGATTAATTAAGAGAAAGGCAGTACGTATGGCTAACTTTGTTATTGTGGATGATCATCCTATTGTGCGCGTGGCGATACGGCTGGTGCTGGAAAATGCCGGACATCGTGTTTCAGCAGAGACTGGCGACGGCGACAATATATTTAGCCTGGTCAAAGAGAAAGGTGCCGATGCGGCAATTATTGATATTGATCTGCCCGGCATTGGTGGTATTGAAGCGGTTAAAAACCTACGCACCGCCGGATCATTAATCCCGGTGATTGTGATGAGCGGAAAAAACGCGGAATTTTACGCTTACGAGAGTAAAAAAGCCGGTGCCAATGGCTTTATCAGCAAAAAAAACAACCTCAATGATCTGACCCACGCCGTCGACGCGGTGCTGTCCGGCTATGGTTTTTTCCCGCTGCGCCTGAGTCACCAGGCAGAGGGCGATCAGCTGGTGCAGGACAGCGACAAACTGCTGCTGCTGTCGCATCGCGAATATGAAGTGCTGCGTTACCTCGGTGAAGGCACCGAGATTGTCAAAATTGCCAACCGCATGAAGCTCAGCAATAAAACGGTCAGCACCTATAAAGCCAGACTGATGGAAAAGTTATCGCTGAAAAATCAAAAGGATTTACTCGATTTCACCCGCCGGAACCAGATTAACTGATGCGACTTTTTTTCCTGTGCGCGCTGTGCTGCGCGCTGCTGCTGGTCGCCCCACTGCGCGCGGCGGTGCAGCAGCTTAATTATCAGCCCAACGATTTGCCGGCGCTGCCCGCGCCGATGCTCAATGACAGCGACTGGCACTGGCTGGGGCAAAAGCGCGACAGCGTGATTGGCATCTATGGGCCGGATCGGCCACCGATGCTGCGCACCAATCCTGAAGGAAGAGTGTTTGGCTACATTCCCGATGCGGCTTACGCTGCGCTGCACAGCCTGGGTATCAGTTTTCGCGTCAAACATTATGACACCGCGCCCGAAGCCTTTGCCGCGCTGGCGCGCGAAGAGCTGGATATGATATTTGTACCGGCCGGTGAGGCGGTGCCGGCGCATGTAAACGACACTATCAGCGTAACCGCGCTGAAAGCCAGCCCGGTTCGGGTGGTGCGCAGCAGCAGTAACCCGCTGGCCGGTCAGGAGTTTTTACCCGGTCCGGCGATAACCTCTCCCTACAGCCAGCTGCCGCAGGTCGCGATGGGCACCCTGCCCTATGCCGATGTGCCGGCGGTGGAAGCCTATTACCTGATTGAACGCAACTACCTGAATACGCTAACCATCAATCACATTCTGCCCGATCTCAGTTCGCCGTATCGCTTTGTGGTCAACAGTAAAGAACACGTGCTGGCGCGGGCGATGCGCATTGCGTTTGACGCCCTGCAGCGCCACGCGGCCGGTGAGATCATCGCCGCACGCTGGGACATCGCCAACATCACGCGCTTCGTCACCACGCCGCTGGCGCTGACGCCCACCGAGCAGGCCTGGTTACAAACTCATAACCAAATCAACATGGCGGTCACGGACCTGGTGGCGCCGTTCTTTATCAAAAACAGTGAGGGTGAGATCACAGGTATCGTGCCGGAGTTGCTCAACCTGATTGAAATGCGCACCGGCATTACCTTCAATTTTGTGGAGATCAGTGACAGCCGCGATCTTGCTGCCCGTATGAAACATGGTGATGTCGCCATCGCCGCACCGCTAATCTGGAGTCAGCAGCGCAGTCGTGAGTTTTTGATGACCACACCGTTTATGTTCACGCCGGAAGTGCTGGTGACCAACACGGCCGCGCAGGATGCGCCGCCAAAACGCGCCGCGCTGGTGCGCGAGCAGGATGCCTCCCACTGGTTCCTGAAAAAATATCCTGATGTGTCAGTCGATTATGTTGGCAATCCCAGCCTGGCGATGCAGTGGGTGGCGGATGGGCAAACCGACGCCACCATTAATACGCTGGTGGGCGCGCGCTATCTCTCCGAAGGTCTGTATCCCGGCAAACTGCGGTTAACCGAGCTGAAACCGGCGCAGGAAGCAGCTATCGCTTTTGGCGTCAGCCGCAGCGAACCGGAACTGCAGGACATCATGAACAAAGCGCTGGCCGCGATTCCGGCCGGCATGATGACCGATGTATTAACCCACTGGCAGGCGACGCCCGCCGCGCATTTCGACACCTGGAAGCTGTACCGTAAAGAGTTTTATGTCGGCGCGCTGGGCGCAGCCACTATCATCGCCGTCACCTTTGTCTGGGCGGTGCTGCTGATGCGGCAGGTCAAACGAACGCGCCGCACCAAAGCGCTGCTGCGCCAGGAAATTCAGCTGCGCGATCGCCTGATCAATGGTCCGCCGCGGCCGTTTTATGTGGCCTCGCTGGACGGGATGATCGTGCACACCAATCCGGCGTTTACCCAGTTTTTCACCCCGGAAGAGCAAACCCATCTGGGCTATTCGCTGTATGACTGTCGCCATCCGCTGTATCACGTGTGGCAGCAGATCGACAAAAACATCCAGCCCGGCGACATTCCGGAAGAAGCAGAATTTGTTATTGATGACGGGCGGCAGAAGCGCCATATCCGCCACTGGATGACGTCGTACACCGGCGATGAAGTCGGCAGCGGCGGGCTGATTTGCGGCTGGCAGGATGTCACCGACTACCTGCAATTGCTGGAAGATCTTTCGCTGGCACGCGAAGCCACCGAGCTGGCCAGCCAGAGCAAAAGCGACTTCCTCGCCACCATGAGCCATGAAATTCGCACGCCGCTCAGCGCGGTGATTGGCCTGCTGGAACTGCAGACGCAGGAAGGTCGCGCCGATACCGAACTGATTCGCGTAGCGCACGAAGCGGCGGTCAGCCTGATGGATATCGTCGGCGACATTCTCGATATGGCGAAGATTGAGTCCGGCCGCATGACGCTGCAGCCGCAGTGGGTCAGCCTGCATGCGCTGGTGCGTCCGGTGATCTGTGCCTTCGACGGCCTGGCGCGGCAAAAAGGCATCAACCTGAACCTGATGCTACCGGTCGGCGATGACGATCTGTTTTGCGATGCCAGCCGCGTACGCCAGGTGCTGTCTAATCTGGTGGGTAACGCCGTCAAGTTCACCGATCAGGGTGAAGTGAAGGTTACGGTGGGTCTGACGCCGCTTGAGAGCCATACCGAGCTGCGGATCCAGGTGGCCGATACCGGACGCGGCATCGATAAAGCAGCGCAAAATGCGCTGTTCCGCCCGTTCGAACAGGCGGGCCTGTCGGATAACGCTGGCACCGGGCTGGGCCTGTTTATCTGTCAGGAGATCACCCGCCTGATGGGCGGCAGCATTTCTCTGGAGAGCGAACCCGGCGTCGGCACGGTATTGAACGTCGCCGTGCCGGTCAGCGTGCGTGATATCGCTACCCCGCTGCCGTCTCCGGTCGCAGAACCGTTGCCCGCTGCGCCGCAGGTCGCGCTGAATGTGCTGATCATTGACGATCATCCGGCCAACCGCCTGCTGATTTCGCGTCAGCTAACGCTGTTAGGTCATCGTTTCCGCGAAGCGAACAACGGTGAAGAAGGCCTGGCGCAGTGGCGGCAGCAGAAGCCGGATGTGATCATTACCGATTGCAATATGCCGGTGATGAACGGTCTGGATATGACGCGCAACATCCGCCGGGAAGATAAGAGCACCTACATCATCGGCATTACCGCCAACGCGCAGCAGTCGGAGCGTCAGCGCTGCCTCGAAGCGGGCATGAACGAGTGCGTGTTCCGGCCGGTTAAACTGGCGCAGTTAACCACCATTCTGAGCCAGATTCACAGCGCCAGCGCGCTGTCGGTCAGTGATGATTTTTCTGACTGGGTGGATATCGCCGAAATCGAGAAATATATGCCCAACAGCCCCGGCGCGATCGCGGATTTTCTCGACATCGTGATTAATGAAGCACGCACCGATCTGACGCAGGCAATTGACGTGGTGCAAAGCGGCGATCTCGCGGCTGCCGCCAGCCTGTTTCATCGCATCACCGGATCGCTGCGCGTCACCGGCATCCGTCAGCTGACGGAGCAGTGCGAGATGCTGGAAGAGCTGGCGGAAATGCAGGAAGACAGGGAAATTATCCTGCTGCATTTACGGGAAGCGCTAACGCTGGTGGACAGGATGGAAGCCTCATTGCGTCAGCAAACCACATCCGCCCAGGCCGGCGCGCACTGATTGCACGCCGTCAGGCGTTTTTGATCAGCTTATGCAGCAGCGGATGAGTAATCTGCTCAAACATCCCGGCGTTATTAAATGCCCGCGCCGCCAGCATCGCGCCGTGCACGCTGGCCATCAGCGTTTTGGCTTCGTTTTCGGCGCTGTCGCTGAGCTGGAAAACGCCGCTGGCGGCGCCTTTACTCAGCTGGCGCGCTAACCAGCCGGAGAGATCGCTGAAGTGGCCGCTGACTTCCGTGGCGACATCCGGCGGCAGCGTGGGCATTTCCGCCGCCAGCATCGCGCAGATGCAGAAAGGCGAAGCCCCCTCTTTAATGCAGTGCGCCCAGTAATCGACGTAAGCTTTCACTTCGTTCAGCGGATCGTTGATCTGTTCATCCATCGCCTGCATGCCCGCCTGCGCTTCAGCACGATATTCCTCTACCACCGCTTTCACCAAATCGGCTTTGCCGGGAAAATGGTGGTGAATGCTGGCCTTGCGGATATCCACCTGGGCGGCAATATCGGCATAGCTAAAGCTTTTATAGCCGCCGGCAGTGAGCAACTGGCGGGTGCAGGCCATGATTTCGCGGGCTTTAGAGGAACGGGCAGTCATAACGCAATCCGGTAGTACAACAGAGATCGGTCAACCTACTGGCAGGCAGGGAAGAAGTCAAGCCAGCGGCCTGGCGTGCAGCACGCACTTTTTTCATTTTTTCAGCAATATTTTCGTCGCTGATTCGTCTACCTCATCACCAACCCTGTTTATTACCGTAATGAGGAACCCCAATGAGAGATTTTGACAGGCATCAGCATCCCCGTGGTCACCGCTTTGGTCATCACCGCATGGCGAAACCGCTGCTGCTCGGCGTGGTGCTGTTTGCTGCCCTTGGCCTGCTGGTGATGTCGCTGTGGAATGCCCTGCTGCCGGAACTGACCGGCGTAAAAAGTATTGGCTTCTGGCAGGCGCTGGGACTGCTGGTGCTGTGTCGCATCCTGTTCGGCGGGCTGGGCTTCCATCCCGGTATGTTTGGCATGGCGCGTCGCCGCATGCATGAACGCTGGATGCAGATGACGCCGGAGCAGCGCGAAGCCTTTATGCAGCAGCGGCGCGAGCGGTTTGGCGGCCGTGGTCACCATGGCGGACGCTGTGACTGGCACGATCGCCGCAGCCAGCGTGACGATCCGCGCCCGCCCGCGGACGATGCGCCCGCCAAATCCCCGGATGCAGAGTAAACAGCATGCCGCAGGATTCGCGGCTGCTGGCGGCCCTCGCCGCCTGCCGCACGAAACTCAGCGCCTTTATTCGCGGCCGCAGCGAGCGGCACGATGAGGCCGAAGATATCCTGCAGGAGATCAGCTGGAAACTGCTGCAGGTGGAACAGCCGGTGGAGAACGTCAGCGCCTGGCTGTTTCGCGCCGCGCGCAACGAGATCACCGATCGATCGCGAAAAAAACGCGAACTCTCGCTGTTCAACGCCGCCGGAGACGAGGATTTTCCCGAAGATGAAATTGCCGAAACGCTGTTTGGCGTGGCGCAGACGCCGGAGGATGAGTATCTGAAAACGCTGCTGTGGGAAGAGCTGGACGATGCGCTCGCGGAACTGCCTGCTGCGCAGCGCGAGGTATTTGAAAAGACCGAGCTGCTCGGCTTCAGCTATCAGGATCTGGCCGCCGAAAGCGGCGACAGCGTGCAGGCGCTGCTGTCGCGCAAACATAAAGCGGTTCTGTTTCTGCGCACCCGGCTGCGCAGCCTGTACGACGAACTCACGGCCTGACCAGCGCGACCCGATAGCCAAATGGCCATCGGGTTGCGTGCTTTACCACCAGGCCGCGGTGGGCTGCGGCTGTAACAGATCAATGCCCTCGCCCAGCATCGGCAGACACAGTGCAACCTGATGCTCTGCCGCCAGCTGGACGATTTGGGTAAATGGATCGTCCCAGTGATGAAAAGCTAAATCAAACGCCGCGTTGTGAATCGGAAACAGCCAGCGCGCGTTGAGGTCCTGAAACGCGCGCAACGTGTCCTGCGGCAGCATATGAATGTCGGCCCAGCGCGCATCGTAAGCGCCATTTTCCAGAAACGCCGCATCAAACGGGCCGTATTTCCGGCCAATCGCTTTGAAACCGTCGAAGTAACCGGAGTCACCGCCAAAAAACAGGCGGAACTGGTCAGAAATCAGCGTCCACGAACACCACAACCGCTTGTTGCTGTCGAACAGGCCACGGCCGGAAAAGTGCTGCGACGGCGTCGCGACAAAGTGGATGCCGCCGATATCCCGCGACTGCCACCAGTCGAGCTGGATGACTTTCTCTGGCGCAACGCCCCACTTAATCAGCAAATCGCCGACGCCGAGCGGCGTGAGAAAGTGCTTCACCCGATCTTTCAGCTGCATGATGGTGTGGTAATCGAGATGATCGTAATGGTCGTGCGACAAAATAATGCCTTCGATCGGCGGCAGATCGGCCACGGCAATTGGCGCTGGCTGAAAGCGCTTTGGTCCCAGTCGCTTAAAGGGCGACGCGCGCTCGGCGAACACCGGATCGGTCAGCCAGAACTGGCCATTGAGCTTCAGCAACAGCGAAGAGTGGCCGAGGCGAAAGACGCTGTTGGGCGCGGCCTGTGCCAGCGCGGCGGCCGTGATGGGCTGCACCGGCAGCGCGGCCGGCGGCTGGGTATCTTTGGGTTTATTGAACAGGAAATCCCACAGCATTTTGCGGTAGTCGCCAAAGCTCAGCGACTGACGCGGCTGGACATTGCGAAACTTTTTGCCATCAAACTGAGCGGAGTGCGGATACTCCCTGATTGCCCCCCGGCAGAGGCTGGAACCCTTCAACATAGCGCGGATACCTCGAAAATGAGAAAGCTGGCTGGCAGCAGCGGTAAACATCTGCGGCTACGTTAACCGTTTTATGCCGCGCGCGTCCTCACATTACGAGCCATCGCACAACCGGTAACGCAGAATTTCGCTGCCGGTGTGGCCTTTCCCTGGCGGATGACAGGGCGGTAGCAGGCAGGTAAAGTAACGCTTTTGCATGATTTTACGAGGGAAAATGAACACGCTTTTCGTTTACGGCACGCTGCAGCCGGGCCAGTGCAATGCGCATATCCTGGAAAACATCGGCGGTGAGTGGCTGGCAGGGACGGTCGCCGGCACTTACTATGCCAACGGCTGGGGCGCGGCCGCCGATTTTCCCGGCATCGTACTTGATGAGCACGGCGCGCGCGTGCCGGGTTATCTGTTCATCTCGGATCGGCTGGCGCTGCACTGGCCGATGCTGGATGAGTTTGAGGATGGTTACGAACGGGTGCCGGTCGAGGTCACTACGTCCGACGGCCAGCAGCGGACGGCGTGGATTTATCAGCTGCAGCCACAGCAGGACACCGCGCGCTAACCTCGCACCTTGCCTACACTGATCCTCACCGGACTGTGAGGAGAAGCCATGATCACCATTTGTACCGCCTGCGGCACGTCTTATCAGCAGCAGCAACCTGCCCTTACGCAGTGTCGCATTTGTCAGGATGAACGCCAGTTTGTGCCGCCCGGCGGGCAGCAGTGGATCGATCAGTCTGCGCTGCGCGCCTCGCATCAAAACCAGTGGCAACAGCTGGAGCCCGGGCTGCTCAGCCTGCAAACCGTACCGGATTTTGCCATTAACCAGCGCGCCATTGTGCTGCAAACGCCGCACGGCAATATCCTGTGGGATTGCATCGCGCATCTGGATGACGCCACCGTCACGCTGCTGCGTGCGCTCGGCGGCCTGCACGCCATCGCCATCTCCCATCCCCACTATTACAGCACCATGCAGGACTGGGCCGACGCCTTCGACGCGCCGGTGTATCTGCACGCCAGCGACAGCGAGTGGATTATGCGTGCATCGCCCCGTCTGCAGCCCTGGCACGGCGACAGCTGTGATCTGCTGCCGGGCGTGCGGCTGTTACGTCTGGGCGGCCACTTTGCCGGCGGCACGGTGCTGCACTGGGCGCACGACGGCGGCGTGCTGCTGAGCGGCGATATTTTGCAGGTAACGCCCGGTGCCAGTGCGGTTTCGTTTATGTGGAGCTATCCCAATATGCTACCGCTGGCTGGCGCCACGGTGACAGCCATGCTGCAGCGGTTGCAGGGCGTGAAGTTTACGCGCCTGTACGGCGCGTTTGCCGGCCGCGAAATTCTCGCGCGTGCCGATGAGGCAGTACAGCAGTCGGGCCGTCGCTATCTGGCCTGTCTGCAACATCCACAGCCATAGCGCTTACACAGCCGCGCTGGATAAATACCAGGCGATCGCACCGCACACGGATGTACAGACGTCTGGACGTATACTATAGTCGGTTTCCTGCAAACATAAGGAAACCTGCAAACAATGAAAAAAACATGGCTTACCGCCCTGCTGGCGGCCTCTGTCACCCTGCTCAGCGCCTGTGACAACCACAACGACAACAAAATCAAAGTGGCGATCAATACCGGACCGGATGAGGCGCTGTGGCAGACCGTGAAGCAGGTGGCACACGATAAATATCAGCTCGATGTTGATGTGGTAGCGTTTAATGATTACGTGCAGCCGAATGAAGCGCTGTTCAACAAAGATGTCGACGCCAACGCGTTCCAGAGCCTGCCTTATCTGGAGATGCAGTCCAAAGAGCGCGGATATAAATTTGCCGTCGTGACCCATACCTTCGTGTTCCCGATTGCCGGTTATTCACGCAAGATTAAATCACTGCAGGATCTGCCGGATGGCGCTACCGTGACCGTGTCTAACGAAGCGACCACCTTGGGGCGTAGCCTGCTGCTGCTGCAGGCGCAGGGCCTGCTGAAGGTGAAACCCGAAGCCGGTCTGCTGCCGACCACGCTGGATATTACCGACAATCCGAAAAAGCTGAAGATTGTGGAAGTGGATACGCCGCAGCTGGCGCGCACGCTGGACGATCCGCAGGTTTATCTGTCGATCATTAATAATAACTTTGCCGCGCTGGTTAATTTATCCGCTTCGCGTGACGGGATGTTTATGGAAGGCAAAGCGTCGCCATATGTGAATGCGATTGTGGCGCGCGAAGATAATAAAGACAGCCCGAACGTGCAGAAGCTGAAAGAAGCGTTCCAGTCACAGCCGGTACTGGATAAAGCCAACGAGATTTATAAAGGCGATATTATTAAGGGTTGGTAAGGATTACCTGCCTGTTGATGCAGGCAGGAACAGGATTACCGCACCCATCGTAGCGGCGCAATTTATTGCGCATTCGGACAGTCGTGCGGTGTTTCACTCAGCGCGATAAATCGCGCCGCTACAATGTGTGCAGGATGGTGGTGCCGAAATACAATGCCGCACGGATCGTAGCGGCGCAATTCATTGCGCATTCGGGCAGTTGTGCGGTCTTTCACTCAGCGCGATAAATCGCGCCGCTACAATGTGTGCAGGATGGTGGTGCCGAAATACAATGCCGCACGGATCGTAGCGGCGCAATTCATTGCGCATTCCGGCAACTGTGAAGTGTTTAACTTAGCGCGATAAATCGCGCCGCTACAATGTGTGCAGGATGGCGGTGCCGAAATACAATGCCGCACGGATCGTAGCGGCGCAATTCATTGCGCATTCCGGCAACTGTGAAATGTTTAACTTAGCGCGATAAATCGCGCCGCTACATATTGTGCGGTCAGAGGGTACGGACATAATTTTTGGTACAAAGTCTTAGCATCGCTATTTCCTGCATTTTTAATCATCTCGCTATCTGCACACCCCCATCCCATTTTCTGCCAGCCAGCCCGCTTCTGCTGCTGTCTGAATCGTCTACACTTCAGGTTGAAAAAGCCGCAGCGGTGTAAAAATGGCGTAAAAATTTGGTCGATTGGTATAAAAATCGCGTACAAAAAAACGCCACCCCCTACCGATTACGCCGCTGAAACGCTATCTTCGCCAGCATAAAGGTGGGTGATTGCGACACGCCAGTGCGGTTGATGGCGCTCGCCCTTTCTCCCTGAAAAAACAGGAAATGTATGAGTCAATCAGAGAAACAGTCTCTGCCTGCTGGCATGCTGGCCGCCGCCGGCATCGTGTTTGGTGATATCGGTACCAGCCCGCTGTATACCCTCAAAGAGTGTCTGTCGATTTTGCCGGACGGCGCGCCGTCGGCGCTGGCGGTGATGGGCTTTCTGTCGCTGATCTTCTGGGCGCTGACGCTCATCGTCACGCTGAAATATGTCTGCTTCGTGATGCGCGCCGACCACGACGGCGAAGGCGGCATTCTCACCCTGATGTCGCTGGCTCGCCGCAACGTTGGCCGCAAAGCCGGTCATATCATCGTGCTGGCCGGTCTGATTGGCGGCGCATTTTTCTATGGGGATGGCGTGATCACCCCCGCCATCTCGGTGCTGTCGGCCATTGAAGGGATTCAGGTGGTCTCGCCCGGGCTGGAAAAATATGTGGTGCCGCTGGCGCTCACCATTCTCGCGCTGCTGTTCATTATCCAGAAACACGGCACGGAAAAGGTCAGCCGGGTGTTTGGCCCGGTGATGTTTGTCTGGTTTGTGGCCATCGGCGCACTTGGCATACGCGGTATTCTGCTCAACCCGGAAGTGCTGCACGCGCTCAGTCCGTCCTATGCGCTGACCTTCCTGCTCAGCCACAAAGCGCTCTCGCTCGCGGCAATGGGCATGGTGGTGCTGGCGGTGACCGGCGCGGAAGCGCTGTACGCGGACATGGGCCACCTGGGCAAAGCGCCGATTCGTCTCGCCTGGCTGGTGATTGCCATGCCGGCGCTGATACTGAATTACTTCGGCCAGGGCGCGCTGGTGATCGCCGATGCGCAGGCGCTGAACAATCCGTTCTTTAATCTGGCTCCCGGCTGGGCGCAGATTCCACTGATTGTGCTGTCAACGCTGGCCACGGTCATCGCGGCGCAGGCGGTGATTTCCGGCGTCTATACCCTGACGCATCAGGCCATTCGCCAGGGCTTTTTACCGCCGATGCGCATCATTTTTACCTCGCATACCGAGTCCGGGCAGATTTACATTCCGGTGGTGAACTGGCTGCTGTTCACCGCCGTGATGCTGATTGTGCTGGCTTTCCGCCAGTCATCGGCGTTGTCCTCGGCGTACGGCATCGTGGTGACCGGCACCATGGTGATCACTGCCTGTCTGGCGGGCGTGGTGGCGCTGCGTAACTGGCGCTGGCCGCTGCCGCTGGCGCTGTTGTTCCTGCTGTGTATGCTGGTGGTCGACGTGCCGCTGTTCATCGCCAACCTGATGAAACTGCTGTCCGGCGGCTGGGTACCGGTGCTGCTGGCGCTGACCATGATGGGATTGATGCTGATCTGGAGCAGCGAGCGTAACCGCCTGATTCGCCGTTTGAATAACGATCAGGACGGTTTACTGGCGCTGGTGAAATCGCTGGAGAGCAATCCGCCGAACCGCGTCGAGGGCACCGCCATCTTCCTCGCGCGCAAGGAGTTTGAAATTCCCCAGGCGCTGTTGCACAACCTCAAGCATAACCGCGTGCTGCACCGCCGCGTGGTGCTGTTGCATATCCGCACCACCGACACGCCGCGCGTCTATAACCAGCAGCGCGTCAGCATTACGCAATTGTCGCCGTCGTTCTGGCAGGTCACTGCCGCCTACGGCTGGCGTGAAGTGCCGTCGATGGCCGAGATTCTGCATCTGTGTGGACTGGAAGGTTTTGGCTGCACAGTGAATGAAGCGTCATTTTTTACCGCGCACGATACGCTGGTAATGAAAAAACGCCGCGGTCTGGCGCGGGTGCGCGGCGGGATTTTTCACTTCTGCCAGCGCAACGCGCTACGCGCCCATGAGCAATTTCATATTCCGCCCAATCGGGTGATCGAACTGGGCGGCCAGCGCGAGTTTTAAGCCGCAGGGCCACGGATGGCCGGATTTACCAGCACACAATGCAGCGACTTTTTTAATGGCAAATGTAAGCAGATGAAAAAATATTAGCGAAACATTACCGGAGTTGTGGCGGAACTTTTCTTAACATCTGATTAGCAATTAAAGCTAAAACGCATAACCTCAAAAGGTGTTTATTAACCCTACCGGCATGATGATTCACCGTGCGCTTTGCCGGAATGTATAAACCAATAAACAACGATCTCAGGATCGGTTAATTCACTTCCGGCTCTGTTGTTATTTTTGAGGAGTAAGACCATGAAAGCGTTAATTAACGATGTGATTTCCATTTTTACGCCGCAAAATGTTAAACCGGTTTTAATTCGCGCCGATTTGACGCACCGCGAATTATCTTCAATCCATCCAGCGGGTGTGACCTCCGTAAGCTGGGCCACGTCAATGGAAGAGTTAACAGACGCCATTGTGAAAAAAGCCCAGGCGGCCGGAGCCGTCGGTTATCACATCACCGACGTTGAATCACATGAGCCGGGCCACGACGGCCAGCACGTGATGGCTGCCACCGCCACGCTGTATCACATCAATGACAAGGTGGCTTACGGCTGATGCTCGGATTAACACGTTTTTCTGCTTATGGCCTGCCCGTCATTTCCGGCAGGCTTTTTTTCATTAAAATAGGCAGCGAGAAAATCGAGAAAAACTTTAATACGCTGCGATTCTGCGGCGCGTTGCGTATACACCGCCCAGATATTGGCTTCCTGATACCACTGCGGTAATACCGCCACCAGCTCGCCCGTGGCCAGATACGGCGCCACATCCCACGCTGAACGCAGCGCAATACCATGCCCCTGCAACGCCCAGTGCAGAATCACCTTGCCGCTATTGGAAGAGTAATGGCTGTTCAGGCGACACAACACCTGCTGCTCGCCATTGGTCAATGCCCAGTTACCAAATGAATTATCGCGTTCATTAATGATCAGACAGCTGTGATGAATTAACGCATCCAGCGAGGCTGGCATACCGGCGCGGGATAAATACGCCGGCGCGGCACATAAAATACGCCGGTTAGCAATCAGCCGGCGGGCAATATAGGAAGGATTGAGATCGTCGCCAACGCAGATTTCCACATCCGTGCCGCTCTGTAGCAGGTCGAATGCCCGATCGCTTAGCATCAGTTTAATATTCAGCGACGGATGCTGGTGAATAAATGCCGAAACCGCATCCGATAAATAGTCCTGACCGAAACCAAATGAGCAGCCGACGGTAATTTCCCCGGTCAGCTCGCCGCGCCACTGACGGAAATTATTGAGAAAGCCATCCATTTCCTGCACTACCTGCAGCGCGCCCTCCAGCGCTTTTTCACCTTCCGGCGTCAGGCGCATCACGCGGTTAGTGCGGAAAAACAGCCGCGTCTCCAGCTGTTTTTCCAGAATGGCGATGCGTTTACTGATGTAAGACGGTGACTGACCCAGCTCAATCGCCGCGCGGCCGAAACCGTCATGCCGCGCCACGCTGATAAACACGTACAGGTCTTCGATCGACGGCCAACCCTGTAACGGCTTCTGATAACTTTTTCCGGCAAGCAGTATTTTCATAACAGCACATGGTGAGTGAACGCCACGTGGTTATAACACAGATCCCAGAAAGCGCTGAAGCGAGTGCAGAAACCGCTCTGGCACCTCTTCCTGCGGTGAATGGCCGCACGGTAACGCCTCGCCCTGCACCTGCAACGCCTTGTCCTGCCAGGTGTGCACCACATCATACAGCTGACCGACCGTGCCCTTTTCGCCCCACAGCAGAAACAGCGGACAGGCAATGCGCCGGTCGCTGTCAGCGGCATCGTGTTGCAAATCGATGCTGGCGGCGGCGCGATAATCTTCACACACCGCGTGGATCATCGCCGGATCCCGATAGCAGCGCAGATAATCTTCGAATATCGCCGGTTCGGTCGCATCCGGCGTTTTCAGCTGGCCATCAATGTGTTTACGCAAAAAGAACGCCGGATCGTGACTAATCATGGTTTCCGGCAGCGGATGCGGCTGAATCAGGAAGAACCACCAGAAGTAGCGCGTGGCGAACGCCTGATCGGTCAGCGCGTACATGGTGGCAGTCGGTGCGATATCGACAAACACGCAGCAGCTGACTTTCTCCGGATGATCGAGCGCCAGCCGGTGCCCGACGCGCCCGCCGCGATCGTGGCCGACAAACGCCACGCGCTGCAGGCCGAGCGCGTCGATCAGCTGACTGATATCCTGCGCCATGCTGCGTTTGGCATACGGCAGATGTTCAGCGTCACTGGCGGGCTTGTCGCTGTCACCGTAGCCGCGCAAATCCGGCAGGATCACCTGATATTGCTGCGCCAGCTGCGGTGCGATTTTACGCCAGGCCAGATGATTTTGCGGATGGCCGTGCAGCATCAGCAAGGGCGTGCCCTTGCCGCCGCTGGCCACGCGTAGCGTAACGCCATTATCCAGCGTCACATCCTGCAGGGTAAAACCGGCGATAAACGGCGACGGGCCGCGGTCGATAATCTTACTCATGGTTGCTCCCTGGTGCGCTGTAGCCACGGACGCTGCGCAAAGTGCTGCGCTTCAAACTGGCTGATATCCGCTTCATATTGCAGCGTCCAGTCCACCGCGCTGCCGCCACCGATCAGCATTTCGCGCTTCAGGGCACTCACCGTAAAGTGAATCACTTCATCCGCGAACTGAATGGTTTGCTGCTCCAGCGACACGCTGATGGTGTTGCGCTGCGCATCGGCGGCCACCGCGCTCAGACGCTGATAATCCGCCTCGCTCAGGCTCAGCGTCAGCACGCCGTTACGCTGGCAGTTGTCGTCAAAAATGCCGGCGAAGCTGGTGCCGATAATCGCGCGAATGCCCAGCTGATTCAGCCCCCACACCGCATGTTCGCGGCTGGAGCCGCAGCCAAAATTGGCGCCAACCAGCAAAAACGTCGCGTTCTGCCAGCCCGGCTGATTAAGGATGAAATCAGGGTTTGGCGCACCGTCGGCCAGAAAGCGCAGGTCAAAGAACACGCCGCGATCCAGCCCCTGCCGGTCAATGCCTTTGAGAAACTGCTTGGGCATAATCACATCGGTATCGATGTTAGCAGCCGGCAGCGGTGCCAGCTTGCCGGTGATGGTAGTGAAAGCTTGCATATTACACCCCGGATTGCAGATAGTGACGAACATCAACCAGATGGCCCGCCAGCGCAGCGGCGGCGACCATCGCCGGACTCATCAAGTGAGTACGCGCGCCCGCGCCCTGACGGCCGGCAAAGTTGCGATTGGTGCCCGATGCGCAGCGATCGCCCGGTGCCAGCACATCCTCGTTCATCGCCAGACACATCGAACAGCCCGACTGACGCCACTCGAAGCCAGCGTCGATAAAGATGGCCGCCAGCCCTTCCGCCTCCGCCTGCTGCCGTACCTGGGTTGAGCCCGGAACGATGATGCCGCGCACGTGCGGCGCGATTTTGCGGGTACCAATCACCGCTGCCGCAGCGCGCAAATCTTCAATGCGCCCGTTGGTGCAGGAGCCGATAAACGCGTGGGTGATGGCAATGTCGGCCAGCGGCGTGCCGGCTTGCAGCCCCATGTAGTGCAGTGCATTTTTTATCGCCTGCTGTTTCACCAGATCGGGTTCGTCAGCCGGATTAGGCACGTGGCCGCTGATGGCGCAGGCCTGATCCGGGCTGATGCCCCAGGTGACTTTCGGTTCCAGATCGCTGCAATCAATGGTCAGTTGCCGGTCAAATACCGCATCATCATCGCTGCGCAACGTGCGCCACTCGGCCAGCGCCTGCTGCCACAGTTCGCCCACCGGCATTTGCGGTTTGCCGGCAATGTAAGCGTAGACCTTGTCATCCGGCGCGATAATCGCCCCGCGCGCACCGGCTTCCACTGCCATGTTACACAGCGTCATACGCCCTTCCATGCTCAGCGCATCGATCGCGCTGCCGGTAAACTCAATCGCATATCCCGTAGCGCCGGATGCGCCAATCTGTTCGATCAACGCCAGCACGATGTCTTTGGCGGCACAGCCAAACGGCAGCTCGCCGGTGACTTCAACGCGCATGGTTTTCAGCGTGCGATAAATCAATGTCTGTGTCGCCAGCAGGTGCTCGATTTCCGAGGTGCCGATGCCGAACCCCAGCGCGCCAAACGCCCCGTAAGTGGTGGTATGGCTGTCACCGGCGGCAATCACCATCCCCGGCATCACCAGCCCCTGTTCGTGTGCCACCACATGTTCAATGCCCTGTCGCGGGTCGAGCACGTCAAACAGCTCAATGCCAAAGTGCTCCGCATTTTTGCGGAAGTAATCGACCTGCAGCTGACCGCCTGCGTCGGTCATCGCCGCATCGCGCACTGGCCGCGTCGGGTTCACGTGATCAACGTTGAGTAGAATGGTGGCCGGATGGCGCACGCGACGCGACCGGTCGCGCAGACCGCTAAACGCCTGCGGGCTGGTGTATTCATTGAGGATTGACCGGTCGATATAGAGCAGCACGTGCCCCTCATCGTCCAGGTGACGTACCACATGCTGTTCGATCAGCTTTTCATACAGGGTTTTGCCCGCCATGCTCATGTCCACGCGAAAGTTAAACAAGTCATCAGAGACCTTAGGGTAAACCCATTCGGCGTCAGATCATCAACACGCTCCGTGCAGTGATAGTGCATGATTTGTCATCGCGCCGGCGGATTTAATTTGACCTAAGTCTTGCCCGTGGTTATAAATAATAACCGCGCTCCGTTAGCGGATATATTGTTGCTTTTTCCCGCACTGCTGCTGTATTCCTGCCGTTTATTTCGCCATCCCGCTTTTATGAAAGTTAATTAATTGCCATCAATAGTTAATTAACTAAAAACAAGTTAATCTTTTCGTAACAATCTTTTAATTTGCCAACCGAATTTTTAACGTTCATCTGCAAAGAATAAACAGGACTGGCATGACTCAGACCAAAAAACTTGTGTCCGCGCTTTCGCTGACGGCACTGCTTGTCTCTTCAGCGGTTCACGCTGAGAACGCACCAGAAAAAACCGACGTGCTGCTGATTGGCGGCGGTATCATGAGCGCCTCGCTCGGTACCTGGCTGCAGGAGCTGCAACCGGGCTGGAAACAACTGATGGTTGAGCGTCTCGACGGCGTCGCGCTGGAATCCTCCAACGGCTGGAATAACGCCGGTACTGGCCACTCTGCCAACATGGAGCTGAACTACACGCCAGAGCGTGCAGACGGTTCCATCGATGTGAGCAAAGCGCTGGAAATCAATGAATCGTTCATGATTACCCGCCAGTTCCTGACCAGCCAGGTACAGCGTGGCGTGCTGCACGATCCGCGTTCGTTCATCAACTCCACCCCGCACATGAGCTTTGTCTGGGGCGACAAAAATGTCGAATACCTGACCAAACGCTATGCGGCGCTGCAGAAAACCACCCTGTTCCAGGGCATGAAGTTCTCTACCGATCACAAACAGATCGAGCAGTGGGCACCGCTGGTGATGGAAGGTCGCGATCCGAATCAGAAAGTGGCCGCCACCTGGACGCCGGTGGGTACCGATGTGAACTACGGTGAAATTACCCGTCAGCTGATCGGCAGCCTGCAGAAAGATCAGAACTTCAAGCTGGAAACTTCCTCTGAAGTCACCGATTTCAAACGCAACAGCGACAACTCCTGGCACGTCACCATCAAAGACGTGAAGAGCGGCGCAAACCGTGAAGTGGATGCGAAATACGTATTCATCGGCGCGGGCGGTGCGGCGATTAAGCTGCTGCAAAAAACCGGTATTCCTGAAGCCGATAACTACGGCGGTTTCCCGGTGGGCGGTTCGTTCCTGATGACCGAAAACCCGGAAATCACCAGCCGTCACCTGCAGAAAGTGTATGGTCAGGCTTCCGTAGGCGCACCGCCAATGTCGGTACCGCACATTGATGCCCGTAACCTCGACGGTAAAAAAGTGGTGCTGTTTGGGCCGTTCGCCACGTTCTCGACCAAATACCTGAAGAACGGTTCGCTGTTCGATCTGCTGAGCGCTACCACCACCAGCAACTTCATGCCGATGACGCACGTGGGCATCGATAACTTTGACCTGGTGAAATACCTGATTGGTCAGGTGATGCTGAACGATGATGACCGCTTTGCCGCGCTGAAAGAGTACTACCCGAACGCGCGTAAAGAGGACTGGAAACTGATTCAGGCCGGCCAGCGTGTGCAGATCATCAAGAAAGATGCTGAGAAAGGCGGCGTGCTGAAGCTGGGTACCGAAATCGTGACCGATCAGCAGAAAACCGTGGCGGCCCTGCTGGGTGCTTCACCGGGTGCATCTACCGCGGCACCGATCACCCTGAACGTGATGCAGAAGCTGTTCCCGCAGCAGTTCGCGTCACCGGAGTGGCAGCAGAAGATCCGCGCTATCGTGCCAAGCTTCGGCCAGAAGCTGAACGGCAACACCGCGCTGACCCAGCAGGTATGGGATAACACCGCATCCGTGCTGCAGCTGACCAAACCGCCAGTGATTAACATGGACGATCAGCAGTCGGCACCTGCGCAGGCCAAACCGCGCGAAGAGTCCGCGAAGCAGGATATGGCGCTGTAATAGCGCCATCGCTGAGTCAATCGAACCGATGCCGGTGCGCGAGCCATCGCCCACCGGCATTTTTTTGTCTGAGGATTGGCTGATTGCGGTGTCAGGTTGCGCAATAAATTGCGCCGCTACGGTTTGTGCGCGTTGTGATTACTGCACCCTCCAGCCGCACCTTATGTAGCGGCACGATTTATCGTGCTAATTCAAAGGTTGCAAGGCAACAGTACGTGCGGGCTTTGTGAATCTTCCGTAAGGTGCGCATTCATGCGCACCTGGAAAATAATTACGACTTCACGTAATCCGAATAGGCATTTTGCAGCGCGATGTGGTCGGCAATATATTTCGCATCGTGCCACACGCCGTAAATAAACGACGACGCCCGGTTGACCAGATTGGGCAGGCCAAGGAAATAAATACCGCGCTCGGCAGAAATACCGCGCTTGTGGAATGGCAGGCCCTGTTCATCAAACGCATCCACCTGCAGCCAGCTGAAATCAAATTTAAACCCGGTAGCCCAGATAATGGTGCTGATGCCCGCCGCCTGCACTTCCAGCTGCATCAGCGGATTTAACAGGCATTCCGGATCCGGCAACAGCTCCCACGCCTGCGGCTCGGCCGGTAAATCCAGCCCGTTGCGTTCTATGTACGCATCCGCATCGCGCAGCACCTCGAAATAAGCTCTGTCACCTTCGGCGATATTCTCTGCCAGCCCCGGCGCAAAGCGCAGCACGCCGTTATCCCAGCGCTCGGTGATGCCGACCAGCGTAATGCCCATATGGGCCAGCCGGCGGAAATCCACGGTTTTACCGCCTTCATAGCCGCTGACGGCAAAGGCCACGTGCTGTTTCTTCGGCTTGATTTTCACTTCGTCCCACAGCCCCAGCGCGCCAAGCCACCAGCAGTAATCACGGTCGCGATAGGCGCGTGGCGGGCGGTAGTGCTCACCGACCGACAGAAACACCTCGCGGCCGGCCTGACGCAGCTCCTCGGCAATCTGGGTGCCGGACGCACCCGCACCCACCACCAGCACCGCTCCGGGCGCCAGCTGCTGTGGATTTTTGTACGCCGATGAGTGGATCTGCTGCGGCACCGCGCCTTCAGGCACGATGGCCGGGAACGCGGGCTTCTGAAACGGCCCGGTGGCAGCCACCACATTGTCCGCGTCGAATTCTCCCACCGACGTCACCACCCGGAAGCCACTGCGTCCGGGCAGCCGCGTCACCTGCTGTACTTCAACCCCGGTGCGCACCGGCGCGTTGAGCATCTTTGCGTAATCCTCGAAATACTGCGCCATGCGCTCTTTCGGCGGAAACGCCTCCGGTGAAATGTTATCAAACTTCAGCGAAGGAAAGCGGTCGTGCCACGCCGGGCCGTTGGCCACCAGCGAGTCCCAGCGTTCGGAGCGCCAGCGCTCGGCAATGCGGCTGCGCTCCAGCACCACGTGCGGGATCTGCATCTGCGCCAGATGTTCGCTCATGGCGATACCCGCCTGGCCCGCTCCGACAATCACGGTATTGATTTTTTCTACTGACATAGGTCATCCCCGAATAGTTGGCATGCCACCAGCGCGGCGCAAATATTACGCCGCTGGCGATTAACACCAGGTTGTCATGTTTAACGGCGGCCCGATGGCACAGCGAATTTAATGCCCGGCCTCAACGTTTAATATTTTTCCCAGCCCGAAAAATTTATTGGCGATTATTAACATCGCGGCGGTCACCACAATATAAATAACCGACAGCGCCGCCAGCGTCGGGTCGGCAAATTCACGCACGTAGTTGTACATCGCCACCGGCAGCGTCTGCGTCGCCTGGGTGGTAATAAACAGCGAGGCGGTAAATTCATTGAAAGAGAGAATCGCCGCGAACAGCCAGCCACCAAACAGGCCCGGCAGAATCAGCGGCACGGTAATGGTCCATACCACGCGCAACGGCGATGCGCCGAGGCTGGCCGCCGCCAGTTCTATCCGCTGCTCGAGATTTTTCAGCGATACATAGACGCTGCGCAGCACGAACGGCAGCACCAGCACCACGTGGCAGAAAATCACCAGCGCGTAGCCGCGTCCCAGATTGAGCTGCGACACCAGCATCAGCAGGCCGAGGCCAATGGTGAAATGCGGAATAAACAGCGGCGACAGCAGAATACTCTCCAGCACCTGTTTGCAGGGAAAGCGATAGCGCTCGATGGCAATCGCCAGCGTGGCACCGATGACCACCGCCAGCGTTGACGCCCATGCCGTGACAATCAGTCCGGACCAGAAGCCGTGACGAAAATCGTCGTAGCTCAGCGCCCGCTCAAACCAGCGCAGCGACCAGCCTTTCGGCGGGAAGAACAGCACGGAGGTGCTGCTGAACGACGAAATAAACACCACGACGGTGGGCAACATGACAAACGTCAGAATGGCGATCACCAGCAGTTTACCCAGCAGCGCAATCAGTTTGTCGTTGTGAGAACGGGTCATATTAGTGCCCTCCCATGGCGTGCAGGAAGCGCGTCATGCGCTTCAGCGCCAGCAGCAGCAGAATGGTCAGCAGCAGGCCAGCAATGCTCAGCGCTGCGGCAAACGGGAAGTTCATCGAGGAGAAACCCAGCTGATACACCAGCGTAGCCACGGTACTGACGCGCCCGCCGCCAATCAGTTGTGGCGTCGCGAAAGCGCTGAAGGTCCAGGCAAACGCGGTGGTCAGGCTGGCGATGATGCCGGGAATCGACAGCGGAATGGTCACCGTCAGCAGCGCGCGTACCGGCCCGGCACCAAGGCTGGTGGCGGCTTTTTCGTAGTCCGGATTGATATGTGACAGCGCCGTCGCCAGCATCAGCACCATGATCGGCATGGTGACATGCACCAGCGCGACCACCACGCCGGTCTGGGTAAACATAAACTGGATTGGCTGGCTGATGATGCCCAGCGCCAGCAGCAGGCTATTAAGAAAGCCGCTGTTACCCAGCACGATAATCCACGAATAGGTGCGCACCACTTCCCCCAGAAACAGCGGGGTAATCGCGATGATCAGAATGGTGGATTTGATCCACGCAGTGCGGGTGCGCACCAGCGCATAGGCCAGTGGGTAACTCATCAGCAAACCAAATAAAGCCGTTTTGGCGCTGAGCAGCACGGTATTGAGAAACGCATCGCCGTAGATGCGTTTAAACAGGCCACTGAAATTGGCCAGCGTAAAGCCGCCGACATCCAGCGAGCCGGGGATGTATGCACGCACGCTGAACTGCATCACCGCAAACATCGCGACGACCAGCCCCATCGCGGTCAGCGTGGCGGGAAGAATGAACCAGGGTAAAAATGTCGGTTTTTTCGTCATGGACGTTACTGCCTGCATAGGTGTTACCGGCTACGGCGAGGCACCCGCCCCGCCGCAGCACCAGGACAATCAGTGAGACATGATGTTTTCAGAGAACCACTGACGCCACTCGGCGGTTTTCTCCGCACGCAGTTGGGGATCGGTATTGATGGTGGCATTCCACTGCGCCGGCGTGGTCAGCATGCCTGGCAGTTTCGCCAGCTCCGGATCGATATGCGCGTTGGTCACCGTCGGGCTACCGCGATAGATCTTCGCCACCTGCTGCTGAATTTCCGGTTTCAGTGCGATGTTGATGAACTTGTACGCCAGATCGGCATGTTTGCTGCCTTTATTGATGCCGACGGTATCCACGCCGAGGATCGCGCCCTCTTTCGGTATCGCCAGCTTAATGTTGACCCCTTCCGCAATCATGCTGTAGGCGTTCATTGACAGCATCACCTGCACCGGCGTTTCTCCGGTGGAGATCAGCTGCTGGCTGTTGGCATCATCGGTGTAGAACGATTTGATGTTAGGAATCAGCGCTTTCAGCTTCGCCTGGCCCTGCTGCCAGTGCGCCGCATCGCTGCCGGAGAGTTTGGCGGCCACGGCGATGATGTGGCTTGGATCCCAGTCGGGCAGCGCCAGCGTACCTTTCAGCTCCGGCTTCCACAGGTCGTTCCAGCTGGTGAAAGTTTCCCCTTTTGGCACCAGATCCGGTCGGTAGCCGATGGTGTAGACGTAGCCCCACACGCCCAGATGATACGGGCTGACTTTCGCCTGCTGCACCAGATTGACCGCATTAGGAATTTTGCTCATGTCGAGCTTCTCGAACAGGCCGCTGTTGGCATACAGATAGCCGACGTGCGCGGTGGTAAAGGTCACGTCAGTTTCCGGCGAACCGCCCGCCAGTTTGGCTTTGTTGAGGCGATCGATGGTGCCGCCGGTGACGAACTGCACTTCGACGCCGGTCTCTTTGGTGAACTCCTTAGCGATGGTTTGATCGATCAGATCTTTAAAGCTGCCGCCCCAGGTGCTGACAATCAGCTTGTCGGCGGCCATGGCATTCCCTGCGCTCAGAATTCCCGTGGTTAACAACGTTAAGGCACACATCTTACGCAACATATTTTTGTCCCCAGTCAATGAAAAGGCTGTTATCGCTGCTCTGAACCACCGTTGATTCGCCACGGCGCGCTGCGCCAAAACAGTGCGAAAGTGAAAAGCAGGTGTCACAGCGATTCTGCCGCTGGCCGATGCTGCGGTAAAACAGCCTTTTCCTCGCCGTTGCATCGGAATTTCTGACGCTAAAAAAGTCGCTGCTTTGCAACGGATTTTCTTAAGCCCTGGTGAGGCAGAAGCGAATGGGCGTGAAGCGTCAGGCAGGGGATTATGCTGCTATTCGCTGTCCGGCATGATAAATGCATGGAAACAGGGGTAAATAGAAAAGCCGGCGCGACAAGATCGCGCTGGCGACACCAGGAGAATCTGCATGCTCAGTCGCATCACCCAGCGCCAGCTGGAATACTTCGTCGCGTCCGGCGAAGCCGGCAGCATTATTGGCGCATCCGAACGTATTCACGTGTCGTCACCGTCGATCTCTGCCGCCATTACCCACATCGAATCCGAGCTGGGGGTGCAGCTGTTTGTGCGCCACCACGCGCAGGGCGTATCGCTCACCGCCATTGGCCATCAGGTATTAAAAGAGGCGAAGCTGATCCTGGAACAGATGTCGAATCTGTATACCATCGCCTCAGAGTCGCTGAATAACGTGCGCGGCCCGCTGCGCGTCGGCTGTCTCGACACGCTGGCCCCGATGCTGACGCCGGAGCTGGTGTTTGGCTTTGGCCGTGCCTTCCCCGGCGTGCGCATCACGCTGGTGGAGGGCAATCATGAACAGCTGCTGAAACAGCTGCGCGCCGCCGATATCGATATCGCGCTGACCTACGATCTGGTGCCGGCCAGCGACATCGCGTTTCAGTCGCTGGCGCAGCTGCCACCGTATGTGATGGTCGGCGAACATCATCCGTTTGCCAGTCAGTCTGCGGTGACCATTCAGGATCTCGCTACGGTGCCGATGGTGCTGCTGGATATGCCATGGAGCCGCGAATATTTTCTCAGCCTGTTTAGCGAAGCGGGCGTGACGCCCAACATTGTGATGCGCTCCGGCAATATGGAAGTGGTACGCGCGATGGTGGCCAACGGCGTGGGATTTGGCATCGCCAATGTGCGGCCCAAAGCCAATCTGTCGCAGGATGGCAAACGGGTGATCCGTGTGCGCCTTGCCGGCGTGAACCGGCCGATGTTGCTGGGATACGCCACGGTGGCCCACGTGCAGCAGTCAATGGTGGTCAACGCCTTCGCCGAACGCTGCCGCATGTTCATCTCCGATCAATACATTCCCGGTATGGCCGCGCCAAGCTACTTCGACCCGCAGGTGGTGCGCGTCGCCTGACGCGCTCAGTAACCCCGCGCGGGAAACACCTGGTTGAGCACCGGCTCGCCGCGCATCACTCGCTGGATGTTATCAGCCACCTGACGCGCGGCGCTGGCCGGGATCGCCACCGACGCCAGATGCGGGGTGATCAGCACATTCTCCATGCCCCACAGCGCATCGTCGGGCGGCAGCGGCTCACGATCGAACACGTCTAATGTGGCGTGGGCGATCTGTCCGCTCTGCAGCGCCGCGGTCAGCGCGGGCTGATCGACAATCGCGCCGCGCGACACGTTGATCAGTGCGCAGCCCGGCGGCAACCGTGCCAGACGCTGCGCATCCAGCAATCCGTGGGTTTGCGGCGTGAGCGGCAGCATCACCACCAGAATGTCGCTGCTGGCCAGAAACGCATCCAGCGCCTGCATACCTCTGACGCAGTGAATGCCGTCCAGCGCTTTGGGCGACCGTGACCAGCCGCGCACGTCGAAGCCCTGACGCGCCAGCTCGCGCGCCGCGTACGCACCCAGTTCGCCCAGCCCCAACACGCCCACGCGAATCGACGCCGGCTCGCGCGGATGCAGATAATGCCAGCGACGTTCACGCTGTGCGCGCTCAAATGCCGGTATGTCACGCGCGTAACGCAGCACGGCAAACAGCACGTAACCGGCCATCATGCGCGCCATATCCGGGTCCGATAGCCGGACGATCGGGATGTCAGGCAGGTCGTCGCGCCCCACCAGCGAGTCGACGCCCGCGCCCAGATTCACCAGCAGTTTCAGCTGGCGATACGGGGCAAAAAAGCCGCGCGGCGGCTTCCACGCCAGCGCAAACTGCACGCTATCGGCATCCGCAACCTGATCGGCACGGCAGATAGTGACATCCGGTAATTGTGGTGCCAGCAGCGCCGACCACGCCTCGAAGCTGTCGAACTCGCTATAAAACACCAGCGTCGTCATGCGCTGGGCTCCTGTAGCAGCGTCGCCAGCGCATCGATAGCCAGTTCATAACCCAGCGCGCCCAGCCCGGCGATCACGCCGGTGGCGGCTTTCGACACCAGCGACTGATGACGAAACGGCTCGCGCTGCCAGATATTGCTCATGTGCGCTTCGATGATCGGGCCATCAAACATCAGCAGCGCATCCAGAATCGGTACTGATCGGTACGATAATCCGGCGGCATTGATGATCAGCCCGTTTGCCTGCTGGCGCGCTTCCTGAATCCAGTCCACCAGCACCCCTTCATGGTTGCTCTGACGAAACTGCAGCCTGAGGCCGTGCGCGTCGGCGCGCCGCTGACAGCGCTCGCCGATGCTGGCGAAACTGTCGCTGCCGTAAGTGCCGTGGCGATCCATGCCGTAAAGATTGGCATTGGGCCCATTAAGAAAGAAAATCTGAGACATGGCGGCTCCGTTACAGGTGCGGGCGCGTCGCGGCCATTGCCGGGTGCGCGTCAAAAAGGGCAAACCAGGCGGCGCTCTGCGGATGTGTGGCGCGCCAGTTGAGTTCAGCAAAACGAAAGTCGAGATAGCCCAATCCGCAGCCGATGGCGATCAACCCGAGATCGTCGGGCGTGCGGCTGAACGCCTCCGCCTTCTGCTCAATGGCCGCCAGCGCCGCCGCCACTTTGGTCAGCTGCGCATCGCGCCACGCTGACCACTGCTTTTCCAGCGGGCGGGCGCTGGTTTCGTAGCGCGCCAGCAGCGCGGCGTCCAGCAGCCCATCACCCAGCGCCTGGCGCGTGAGGCACAGCCAGCGCGCCTCGCCGTCTGCCGGCAGCAACTGGCCCGCGGCGCGGTGGTTAAGGTATTCGCAGATCACCCGGCTGTCGTACAAACATAGTCCCTGTTCGGTGCGCAGCGCCGGCACTTTGGCCAGCGGATTAAACGCGGCAATGCGCGCATCGCGCTCGACGGGGTGCGCCGCCGACGCCAGCAGAGTGATCTCCGGCGCCAGACCCAGCAGCTGGGCGCACACCATCACTTTTCGCACGTAAGCCGAGGTAGAGGCGTAATAGAGTTCCATCATGGCATGGCCTCCGCATCTGGCAGCAGCAGCACTTTGCCGATATTGGCATTGGCTTCAAGGATGTGGTGCGCCTGCGCGGCGGCCGTCAGCGGCAATCGCTGATGCACCTGCGGCGTGATGCGCCCGGCGGCCAGTAAAGGCAGCAGATGGGCGCGCACGCACTGCGCCAGACGCGCTTTTTCCGCCGCGCTTTTCGGTCGCAGCGTGGAAGAGGTCAGGCTTAAGCCTTTGCGCATGATTAATTGTAAATCGATCTCCACCGTGGCCCGCTGCATAAAGGCGAGGCTGACGTGCCGCCCGCCCGCTGCCAGCACGCTGAGGTTGCGCGCAATGTAGTCGCCGCCGACGTTATCCAGCACCACATCCACGCCGCGTTCCCGGGTCAGCGTCTGAATCACCGCCACAAAATCTTCGCTATGGCGATCGATGGCGCGCCACACGCCCAGCTGCTGCAGCGCGGCAATTTTTTCCGCACCGCCGGCGGTGGCAATCACCCGCGCGCCACAAGCCTGGGCGCACTGGATCGCCAGCGTGCCCACGCCGCTGGCCGCGCCGTGAATCAGCACGCTGTCGCCCGGCATCAGACGCCCCAGCTCAAACAGGTTGTGCCAGACGGTAAACGCGGCTTCGGGAAACCCCGCCGCGTGGCTGAGCGGCAGCGTGTCCGGCACCGACAGGCACAGGTCGGCGCGCGCCACGCAGTATTGTGCATAACCGCCGCCGCTCAGCAGCGCCATCACCGCCATGCCCGGCTGCAGTTCGCTGACGCCTGCGCCGAGTGCAACGATGACGCCCGCCGCTTCCAGCCCGAGAATATCGCTGCAGCCTGGCGGCGGTGGCATGCCGTTGCGCTGCAGAATATCGGGCCGGTTAACCCCTGCGCTGACGACGCGCAGCAGCACTTCGCCCGGTCCCGGCTGCGGCACCGGGCGCTGCACCGCAGTCAGCACCTCTGCACCACCCGGCTGTGCGGCGATGATCGCCGTCATGGTTTCCGTTGCCATGCGCTAACCCTGTGCGTCGCTGGCGAAGGCGCAAACGCCCTCGTCATCAAACGTCAGCCCTACCACGCTGCCGACCGGCCAGCGCGTCAGCGCCTCCAGTCCGGACTGCCGGGCAAACAGTGAGGCACTGCCGAGCGCCGGAATGTCGAGGTGCACGTCAACGTGATCGCCCTGAAACACATGCGTCAGCACCGTGGCGCTGAGCAGCGCCTGCGGACCGAGCGGCGCCAGCTGCACATTTTCCGGACGCACATACACATCGAGCCGGTCGCCGACGCTGGCCTGCACCCGTTTGGCCGGCAGGCGCAGCGTGTTACCGCCCAGCTCCAGCAGCGCGCTGGTGTCGCGGCCGGCGTAGCGGCCCGGCAGAATGTTCACGTCACCGACGAAGCTGGCGACAAACGGATCCTGCGGGCGGCGATAGATCTCATCCGGCGGACCGATCTGGCGCACGTGCCCGGCCGACATCACTACCACGCGGTCGCTCATGCTCAGCGCTTCGCCCTGATCGTGGGTGACGAAGACCGTGGTCACGCCAAGTTTGCGCTGAATCGCTTTCAGCTCGACCTGCATGGATAACCGCAAATTTTTGTCCAGTGCGGAGAACGGCTCATCCAGCAGCAACACTTTCGGGCGAATCACCAGTGCACGCGCCAGCGCCACGCGCTGCTGCTGCCCGCCGGACAGTTCACGCGGCTTGCGCTGGCCGTAACCCGCCAGCTTTACCAGCGCCAGCGCCTGCCCGACCCGCTCGGCGATTTCCGCTTTCGGCACGCCGCGCATACGCAAGCCGTAGCCGACGTTTTTCTCCACCGTCATGTGCGGAAACAGCGCGTAGTTCTGAAACACGATGCCGATCTCACGCTGATAAGGCGGGATTTCTGTCACCAGGTCGCCATCGATAAAAATCTCACCGCCGTCGGCTTCGGCAAAGCCGGCCATCAGGTTCAGCAGCGTGGTTTTGCCGCAGCCGGACGGGCCGAGCAGCGTAATGAACTCACCTTCGTGGATGGTGAGAGAAATTTTATGCAGCGCGATGGCATCACCAAAGCGCTTCAGGACGCCATCCAGCTGCACCGCCACGTTGGCCTTATGCGGCGCCGATGACAGCGGCTGCGGAAACGGGGTTACTTCTGCACTGACCATACAATCTCCGGATTCGGACGGGGTGGCTCGTCGCGGGTTCATTCGCACATCCAGGTCGCCAGCCGGCGTAACAGGCTGTCACAGGCGTCCAGCTGTGCGAGGGTGATAAATTCGTCGGGCTTATGGCCCTGCTCCATACTGCCGGGACCACACACCACACAGGGGATGCCGGCGGCGGCAAACAGTCCGCCTTCAGTGCCAAACGCCACGGTGCCGAAGCTGTCGCTGCCGCTCAACCGGGCAATCAGCTGTGCCGCGGCACTGTGCGCGGCGGTATCCAGTCCGGGATAGGCGCTGAGCGGCGAGAAGCGGATGGCGCTGGCGGGCTGCACCGCGCGCATCTGCGGCTCCAGCGTCTGCTGCGCATACGCCACCAGCTCCTCTGCCACCTGCTGCGCATCCTCCTGCGGCAGCGTGCGCACTTCGAAATCAAAACTGCAGGCGTCTGGCACGATATTCAGCGCGCGTCCGCCGTGGATCACCCCGGTTTGCACGGTGGTAAATGGCGGATCGAAGCGCGCATCCTGTCGTTCCGGCGCCGCCAGACGTTCACCGATGACGGTTAAGCGCTGGATCAGCTTCGCGGCGTATTCAATCGCATTGACGCCCTGCGGCGCGTACGCCGAGTGGCAGGCCGCGCCCTGCACTTCGCAGCGCATTGCCAGCTTGCCTTTGTGGCCCAGCACCGGACGCAGTTCTGTCGGCTCGCCAATCAGGCAGATCGCCGGTCGATCGCTGCGCTGCGCCAGCGAATCCACCAGCGAGCGCACGCCGAGGCAACCCACCTCTTCGTCATAGGAGATAGCCAGATGCAGCGGCTGACGCAGCGGCTGGGCGAGAAAATGCGGCACCGCAGCCAGCATGCAGGCGAGGAAGCCTTTCATGTCTGCCGTGCCGCGTCCGTACAGCTTGCCGTCACGTTCGGTGAGCGCAAACGGCGGCACCGTCCACGTCTGGCCATCAACCGGCACCACATCGCTGTGGCCCGATAGCATCACCCCGCCGCTGCCGGCTGGCCCGAGCCGCGCATAGAGATTGGCCTTGCTGCGTTCTGCGTTGTGCATCAGTTCACAGGTCACGCCCAGCCCGCTGAGGTAGCGCCAGCAGAAATCGATCAGCGCCAGGTTGGATTCGCGGCTGGTGGTGTCGAAAGCCACCAGATGTTCGAGCAGGTTACGGCTGGTCAGCATCGCGTCTCCTCTCGCTTATTCATCGCCCGGCACGCCGTAACGGGGTGCCAGCGTAGGATTGAGCGCGCGCGTCAGGTAATCCTGCATCTGCGGCTGATAGGCCAGCCACAGCTGATGAAGTTCCGCGATGGGATCGCCCTCCGTCCAGTCAACGCGCAGATCAACCAGCGGCCACGACGGTTCGCCCACCACTGCCAGCGCCGCCGAATGAACCGGCCCGGCTTCGCCTCCGGCGGCCATCCCGGCCTGCATGGCCGCGATTAACCGTGCGGCCAGTTCGCCCGGCTGCTGCGTAAACGCGCTGACCATCGCCGCAATCACCTCGGGATTCGCCAGCAAATTACCGGCCGCTACGCAGTCGCTGCCGCACAGCGCGTGATTCACCCCCAGCGTGTGCGTTCCGCTGAAGCAGGCACTGCTGCCGTCGGCCGCCAGCACCGTAAGCTGGCGATAATCAAAAAAGTCATCGCTGGCAAGGCCGCTCTGCAGCGCCTGCTGCGCCGTCTCGCCCTGACTCAGCCGATCAAGAATGCGCGGGCCCAGCGCCGGCAGCGTGATGTTCTGTGTGGAGACCGCGCCGACGCCGGCGCGCAGCCACGGACAGCGTGCGCCGACCGCAATACTCGACGAGCTGACCGCAATGCCCAGCTGGCCGGTTTTCGCACAGCGTCCAACAATCGATAACGTCATGATGCGGCGCTCCTTATTGCGGCTGCCAGTCGTCGGGGATCACCGCAATCACGTCGATCTCCATCAGCCACTGCGGCTGGCCCAGTCCCGAGATCACCAGACCGGTGGAGATGGGAAACACGCCTTTCAGCCACTTGCCCACCACCTGATACACCGGCTCGCGATAGCGCGGGTCGATGATGTAGGTGGTGGTTTTCACGATGTGCGACAGGTCGCTGCCCGCTTCTTCGAGCAGTTGCTTCACGTTTTTCATCGCCTGCTCGGCCTGCGCTGCCGGATCGCCCAGCCCCACCAGGTTGCCTTCGAAGTCGGTGCCAATCTGGCCACGCACGTAAACGGTGTTGCCGGCGCGCACTGCCTGACACAGGTCGTTGTCCAGCGACTGATTAGGATAGGTATCTTTGGTGTTGAATTTGCGGATGCGGGTATGGGTGCTCATGATGCCTGCCAGCGTTTAATTGGTTTCCGCAAGGTATACCGGGCTTAGCGCAGCAGGGAAAACAGCATTAACTGAGGTGTTGCTTTGAAAAATCCGAAGGAGTGCGGCAGGCCTGCTGGCCCGCCGATGAGTGATTAATGCGCAGCCTTACTTAGCCGCATAAACCGCATCACAAAATGCTTTGCGCGCGCCCAGTTTGGCTGACAGGCGTGCAGCCGCTTCGCGCATCAACACGCCTAACTCTTCATCTTTGCGATTCAGCGTCAGACGCGAAACCGGGCCGGTCAGCGCCAGCGCAGCGGTTAGCCGGTCATTTTCGGCGAATACCGGTACGGCAAAGGCCGCGATGTGCGGATCGCGCGCGCCCGAACTGAATATCGGCAGCGACGGCAGCGCATCGAAGAGATTTTCATTCATGCCCCAGAAACGCAGCACCTTACTGATGGCTGAGTTATCGAGCGGAAAAATTGTCCCCGGCAGGCGCGTATGACGCAGGCCATCAGACGATTCAGCACGAAACAGGCACAGACGCTGGCCGTTATCCAGTACGTACCAGCTGGCGCTCTCGTTGGTCGCCGTTGCCAGCGCCTGCAATTCCGGCTGCACCACGCTGGCCAGATGGAATGATTGCTCATAAAGCTTGCCGAGGTATAACAGACGCGGGCCGAGCGTGTAGACACCGCTGTCACTGCGCACCACATAGCCCATCCTTTCCAGCGAGTTCATCAGACGATAGACAGTGGTTTTGTGATAGCCGGAAAGCTGCGACAGCGCCGTCAGCGACAGGCTCTCTTCGCCCGGCTTAAAACAATCCAGCAGCGACAACGCCTTCTCCACCGCATTAACGCCTTCATTTCCCATTTTTTCCTCCTGATTTGTGCCGTCCTGAGTGTACCTGAAAACTGTGAGTCACATCGTGTTTACATCACAAACACCTTCGTAACACTGGCATGCGGCGTCAGATCGTCGATATAGTTGTTTTATATTGTACAACAATGTTGTACCAGGTAAAACAAACCACGAGGTGAATTATGTCTGTGTCTGCAAATAACCTGATCAACCGCAACATCGAGCGCGTCAGCGCCCTGTCCGTCAGCCAGGCCGCCGCATTTCAGGCGGCGATTCTGGCCGATGTCGCCGGTCGTCGCGGCACCCTGCATGGCCGCGTTAAGCCGCTGTCGCCGCAGATGAAAGTCGCCGGGCCGGCCATCACGGTGGAAGTGCGTCCGGGCGATAACCTGGCGATTCACGCGGCGCTGGCGATTGCCCAGCCGGGTGATGTGCTGGTAGTAGACGGCAAAGGCGACATCAGTTGCGCGCTGCTGGGTGAAATCATGGCAACCCAGGCCGAAGCGTCCGGCATCGCCGGCATCATCATTGATGGTGCGGTGCGTGATGCTGACGCCCTCGCGCAGGGCAGCTATCCGGTGTTTGCTGCCGGCCTCAACCCAAGCGGCCCCACCAAAAGTATTCCCGGACGCGTGAACCATCCGGTGTCGGTGGCCGGTGCGTCGATTGAGCCGGGCGACCTGGTGGTCGGCGATGCCGATGGCGTGGTGGTGATCGCTAAACAGGATGTGGAACGCATCATTGCCCTGGCGGCGAAGAAGCTGGACGCCGAAACGCGCCGCATCGCGGGTATTAAGCAGGGCGATTTACGTCCGGGCTGGCTGGAAGGTGCCCTGCGCGCGGCGGGTATGTTAGCAGAAGGAGAATCGCTGTAATGAGCAACGTAAAAACTATCCTCATCACCGGCAGCGACCTGGCTGCTGAAGCCGTCGAGCTGCTGCAGGACTATCAGCTGATTTATGCCGGACGCCAGCCGCAGGAAGCCGATTTGATCGCGCTATGCGAGCGCCATAATCCTCAGGCGATCATTGTGCGCTATGGCAAAATCAACGGGCGCATCATGGACGCCGCGCCGGCGCTGCGCGTGATCTCCAAGCACGGCAGCGGTATTGACGTTATCGATCAGCAGGCAGCGGCGGAACGCCAGATTGCGGTCCGCGCGGCAGTGGGCGCCAATGCCGCTGCCGTGTCGGAGCATGCCTGGGCGCTGATCCTCGCCTGTGCTAAATCCGTGCCGCAGCTGGACCGCCGGATGCGCGACGGACACTGGGATAAAGCGCAGCATAAATCACTGGAGCTGGAAGGACGCACGCTCGGCCTGGTCGGCCTGGGTGCCATCGGCAGCCGCGTGGCGCGCATTGGTCAGGCCTTCGGTATGCAGGTGCTGGCCTACGATCCTTATGCGCAAACCTTGCCGGCTGGCTGTGAAGCGGTTGAATCACTGGATGAACTGTACAGCCGTGCCGATGTGGTGTCGCTGCACTGTCCGCTGACGGACAGCAATCACCAGATGATCAACGCGGCCGCCCTCGCCCGTTTTAAGCCTGGCGCGATTCTGGTCAACACCGCACGCGGCGGACTGATTGACGATCAGGCGGTGGCGACCGCGCTGCAAAACGGCACGCTGCGTGCCGCCGGACTGGACAGCTTCACCAGCGAGCCGCTGACTGCACCGCATCTGTGGCAGTCGCTCAACAATGTGATTATCACGCCGCACATTGGTGGCGTGAGCGACAATGCTTACGTGCGCATGGGCACCGGTGCCGCGCGCAACGCGTTGCAGGTTCTGCAGGAGCAGGAGGCGGTATCATGACCGTGCTCACCGTACCGGAGGTGCGCGAGTTAACGCTGTTTTCGCGCCTGCCGGAAGCGTTTCGCCGGCCGGACGCCGGCAATGTCTGGGCTGCCGCCAATCGCGGCGGCCAGCTTACCGACTCCTTTCTCGAAGGCCCGGTGTGGCATCCCTCCGGCTGTCTGTATGTCACCGACATTCCCTATGGCCGCATCTTTCGCGTTGATATGAGCGGCAACTGGGAGCTGGTGGTGCAGTATGACGGTGAGCCCAACGGCATGAAGCTGACCGATCCGGACACGCTGATCATCACCGATTACCGTAACGGCCTGATGAAGCTGTCAATCAGCAGCGCCACTATCACGCCGTGGCTGACGCGGCGTAATAGCGAAAGCTTTCGCGGCGTCAACGATTTAACGCCTGACAGTCGCGGCAATCTCTATTTTACCGATCAGGGCCAGACCGGGCTGCACGATGCCAGCGGACGCGTCTATCGGCTCAGTCCGGATGGCCGGCTGGACCTGCTGCTGGATAACTGCCCGAGCCCGAACGGCCTGGTGCTGTCGCCGGATGAGAAAATCCTCTACGTGGCGATGACGCGCGGCAACTGCGTGTGGCGCGTGCCGTTGCTGGCGGATGGTTCGGTGAGCAAAGTTGGACTGTTCTTTACCTCGCACGGACCCAGCGGGCCGGACGGGCTGACCATCAATCAGCGCGGCGAACTGCTGATCGCCAATCCCGGCCTGGGGCGCGTCTGGCGTCTTAACGATCTGGCTGAACCGGAAGAGATTCTGCTCAGTCCGCTGGGTCGCTCCACCACCAACCTGTGCTTCGGCGGGGCCGACCTTAACCAGCTGTTTATCACCGAATCGGTCAGCGGCAGCATCCTGACCTGTACCCAGAACACGCCAGGCCGCGCGTTGCCGGCCATCGATACCTCGTTTCTCTGACTACAACTCTGCGTCATCCGAACGCACCGGAGATTACTATGACCCTGCACTCAACATCCAGCCCTGCGCCGGCTCAGCCGGCTGCGTTGCCACCCCGCCATGAAACGCTCAGTGAACAGGATTTCCAGGACAGTGAGCAGGCGGCCGCCAAAGCCTTTCGTCGCATTCTGCCGTTTATCTTTATCTGCTATGTGGTCAGCTACCTTGACCGCACCAACGTCAGCTTTGCTGCGCTGGGCATGAACGCCGATCTCGGCATCACCGCCGAACAGTTTGGCTTCGGCGCAGGCATGTTTTTTATCGGCTATTTCCTGTTTGAAATTCCCAGCAACCTGATCATGCAAAAAGTGGGCGCGCGCATCTGGATCGCGCGCATCATGATTTCGTGGGGATTGATTTCGATGGCGACCGCGTTCATCAGTGGCCCCGTCAGCTTTGCCGTTGCGCGCTTCTGTCTCGGCGTAGCAGAGGCCGGCTTTACCCCCGGCATCTATCTGTTCTTTACCTACTGGTTCCCCGGCAGCTGGCGCGCCAAAATCACCGCCGCGTTCCTGGTCGGCATTCCGGTGGCCAATATCATCGGCTCACCGATTTCCGGCGCGCTGATGCAGATCACCGGCCATGAGCATATCCGTAACTGGCAGTGGCTGCTGTTGATTGAAGGCTTACCGGCGGTGATCCTCGGCGTCATGTGCCTGTTTGTGCTGAGCGACCGGCCGGAGAAAGCGCGCTGGCTGGCGCCGCGTGAACAGCAGTTGCTGAGCCGCCGGCTGGCCGATGAGCAGCAGCAAATCGCGGCAACGCACGGTTCCCAGATGCGCGACGCGCTGCGCAATCCGCTGCTGTATCTGCTGGCGTTTATTAACTTTTGCGGCATTGTGGGTTCGATCGGCGTGGGACTGTGGATGCCGCAGATCATTAAACAGCTCGGTGTGAGCCATACGGCAACCGGCTTTCTTGCCGCGCTGCCCTATGTCTGCGGTGCCGTGAGCATGCTGTTGTGGGCGCGCCGCGCTAATGCATCAGCGCATCGTATTCGCTGGATCAGCGGCGCGCTGGTGATCGCCGCCTTAGCCCTGATGTGCAGCGCGCTGAGCGATGCGCCGGTGATCAAAATGCTGGCGCTGTGCTGCACCGTCAGCGGTATTCTGGCGTTTCAGGCCTCGTTCTGGGCGCTGCCTTCCGGCTTTTTAACCGGCAATGCCGCAGCAGGCGGCTTAGCCATGATTGTCTCGATTGGTAATCTCGGCGGCTTCTTCGGCCCGTCGCTGATCGGCTATGTGCGTCAGTCTACCGGCGGCTTTATGTGGGCGCTGCTGGCGGTGGCGGCAGTCCTGATGATTGGCGCACTGGCGGTCGCCATGGTGAAAGATCCGTGGCGCCAGCGCAGCGCTGAGCAGAGATAATAACGCCGTGTTTCCCGGTGTGCCTGTGGCGCATCGGGAAACGGATGTTTTAAAGGATGAAAGCAGGATAACGGCAGACGTGATGAGCCAGATGCGTGCCCTCCCTGGCACAGGCTCATGAGATTATTTCCCGGTGCTGGCCACCGGCTGTTCCGCTTCAACGTGCAGCTTTTTGCTGCGTCCCATCAGCAATACCGCAATGCCGCCCGCCGCGCACAGCAGCGCCAGAGGAATCATCGCCATCGCATGGCTGCCGGTTTTCTCATTAATGATGCCGTAAACGTTCACCATCAGCCCGCCACCAATCAGGTTGGCCATCGCGCCGATAGCAGCCAGACCGGCCGCTGCGGTGGTTGAGGACATCCAGCCCGAGGCCAGCGCCCAGAACGGCCCTTTCATCGAGTAGGCACCAATCAGCACCAGTGACAGAATCACCACGCTGCCCGCCAGCGTATCGGTCAGGAACGCCGCCAGCAGTCCACCGGCAATCAGGAACAGCGTCAGCGCGGTGTGCCAGCGACGCTCACCGCTGCGGTCAGAGCTGCGGCCCCAGACAATCATCAGAATCGATGCCAGACCGTACGGAATCGCATTCATCAAACCGGTGGTGAAGTTATCCAGACCAAATGATTTCAGCAGCTGCGGTGACCAGACGCTCAGCGTCGAACCCGCTGCCGACGCGCCGGCGTAAATCAGCGCCATCACCCAGATATGCTTGTGGCGCAGCAGCTGCCACAGGGTGATATGACCAATTGCTTTACGCTGGGCATTCTCTTCAGCCAGTTTGCCGCTCAGCCAGTTGCGCTGTTCGCTGGTCAGCCAGTGGGCATTTTCCGGACGGTTGCTGAGCAGGAAGAAAGCCAGCACCCCCAGCACAATCGCCGGGAATCCTTCGATGATAAATAGCCAGTGCCAGCCGCGCAGGCCGAACCAGCCGTCCATCGTCAGGATTGCACCCGAGATCGGCGAGCCAATAAAGTTGGCTGCCGGGATCGCCACCATAAAGGTCGCAATCACGCGCGCGCGATATTTCGCCGGAATCCAGTAAGTCAGATATAGGATCACGCCGGGAAAGAAGCCGGCTTCGGCAGCGCCCAGCAGAAAGCGCAGCACGTACAGCATTTCCGCACTGCTGACGAACGCGGTGCACACCGAGACAATGCCCCAGGTCACCATGATGCGCGAAATCCAGATTTTGGCGCCAATCTTCTGCATCGCGAGGTTGCTTGGCACCTCAAACAGAAAATAGCCAACAAAAAACAGGCTGCTGGCCAGGCCAAACACCGCTTTGCTCAGCCCGAGGTCTTCATTCATTTGCAGGGACGCCATGCCGATGTTGCCGCGATCAATAATGGCGATCAGATAGCAGACGATCAGGAACGGCAGAATGCGCCAGATGACGCGTTTTACGGTCTGCTGCTCAATATCGGGCACAGCGGCCGCGCGGGTTATCTTGTCAGACATAGAGTTCCTCACAGAGTCATGGCTTAACGCAAATCGGCCAGTGTTGTTGTTTTACTCTGTACAACATGCGTGTACATAGTAAAACTATTATGTTTGGCCGCGCGACCCTGCGCAGAAAAATGTGTCCGGGCTGCGTGATTTGTCACAAAAAGGTAGCCAGTTGATTATGGATATGTGATGCAACTGTCAGTTTCTGCTGCAGCACGGGAAAATACCAGCATTCATTCTGCCAGGCGACAGTGGAATTACTTTGCAACATCTTGCCGTTTACCCGCGGCGTCATTCTGCGGTATACCCATTGCCTCACCGCGTAACGCGCTTATCAGGATACAAAAATGTTCGTAAAGCACTATGACGTAGATGAAAGCCATATCGATTTTCAGGGCGTGGTCGACGGGCTGTACTACCCGTTTTACATGGAGTGGACGCGCCACGCTTACATGCGCGAGGCGCTGGGTATCGACATTGAAGAAGAGTTCAGTCAGGGCAAGATTTACATGGTGCTGGAGTACACGCTGCGCTTCCGCAAGAGCCTGGTGAAAGGCGATAAGGTGGAAGTCACCTGCGCGCTGGAGCAGAATGAGAAGCGCAACCGCGTGAACTTCGTGCAGCAAATCAAGGTCGACGGCGTGGTGTATGCCGAGGCCACGTTTGTCGCCACCTGCCTCGCCAATGGGCGCCCGTCAATGCCGGAAGCGGTAACGCGCGCGCTCGGCCTGTAACGTTACACACTATGTGGCAGCAGCCTGCTTTATGCCTGCTGCCACTCTGCAATCAGCGTCTCCACCAGCTGTGCCGCCGGCAGCGCGCGCACCCGCGCCACGCCCTGACCGGCCCACTGGGCACCGAAGCCGTCCTCGCCGTGCGCAGCCGCCGCTGCCGCCAGGGCTTTTCCCAGCGCATAGGTCAGCGGATAGTCGGGAATCTCCTCCGGCGTTACGTCATGGCACAATTCACAAAATGCGTTGCGCACGCAGCGCGCCTGACGCCCGGAGATCGCCGCCGTCATTACCGTGCCGCGCTCGCCAGCCGCCAGCAGCGCGCGACGATAGGCCGCACTGGCCGCCGACTCCGGACACAGCACAAACGCCGTACCGAGCTGTACACCGCTGGCACCGAGTTTCATCATCGTCGCGATGTCGGCACCGTCCATTACGCCGCCCGCTGCCACCACCGGCAGCGCGGTGTGCTGACGAATCGCCTGCACCAGCGCAACGGTCGAAAGCTGCTGGTCTGGCGCGCCCGGATCAAAATGGCCGCGATGGCCACCGGCTTCATAGCCCTGCGCCACAATGATATCGATACCGCTGCGGGCAATTGCCCGCGCTTCCTGCGGACTGGAGGCGGTCGCCAGCGTGACAATGTCACGTTGTTTAAGCCGGGCGATGGCCGTGGCATCGGGAATGCCGAAATGGAAACTGACCGCCGCCGGCCGCGCCTGCTCCAGTACCGCCAGCATCGCCTCATTGTGCAAAAAGCTCTGATAGATCTCCATTAGCGCTGGCGGCAGTGCTGTCTGGTACTGCGCAAACTGCGGACTGAACCGGCTGATCCACGCCGCCTCGCGCGCGGCATCCCGCCTTGCCGGCGCGTGACAAAATACGTTGACGTTGATCGGGCCACGCGTCAGCGCCTTGGTGTGGGCAATCATTTCTGCCGCCTGCTGCGGTGTCACCGCGCCAACGCTAATCGATCCCAGCGCCCCGGCATTGGATACCGCTGCGGCCAGCTGCGGCGTGGCGACACCGGCCATCGGTGCCTGAATCAGCGGATACTGCAGTTTTAACAGCTGGCACAGCGCGGTCGTCATGGTGGTTTTTCTCCAGGCCGTCATCGGGCGTTGATTGCGTCACGTCTCGGGCATTAACATACATTTAACATGCATCTTTTAACAAGTCCGCTGGGCACTTTTCTTACCCGCACGCGCGGCGTTGATCACTTTTTTCTCACATTTTTAACGCTACGGTCGATAATCAAAGTTGCATAGCAAAATCAGCTTTCAGCTTGCGCTGTAACAACATCAGGCAGGTAACACTATTACACACCCCACCTGCGCACATCGGTGCGCAGCGAGACAGCAGCCTGTGCCTGTGGCACGGCTGTAATGGACAACCGGGGAAATCATGCGGTGCCGTCCACTGGACGCGCCGAATGCGTTAGCACGCGCGCATCTGCGCCTGCATTTCGTTCAACAGCATACCAAGCGCCTGAGGTCTCTCATGTTCGGGGTGAAAAAATCGAGCCTTTCTCTGCCATTTGCCAAAAGTGGCGACATTGCTAAGGATATTGAAGCGATAAAGCAGCATGTTGCGTGGATTGAGTTTTCACCGGCCGGTGAAATCCTCAGCGCCAATGCACAATTTTTACAGGTCACCGGCTATCAGCTGCATGAAATTCAGGGACAGCATCACCGGATTTTCTGCAGCCCTGCTTACAGCCAGTCTTCCGACTATTACGCCTTCTGGCAAACGCTGGCCGCCGGCGAATCGGTGAACGGCATTTTTGAGCGTTTCAACAAGCAGCATCAGCGCTTCTGGCTCAGCGCGACCTATTTTCCGGTGAGCGATGAGCGCGGCAAAGTGTACAAAGTGATCAAGGTCGCGAGCGACATCACTGCGCGCCATCAGGAGCTGGAGCATAAAGAGGCGGTGATAACGGCGCTGGATCGATCGATGGCGGTGATTGAATTCACGCCAGACGGTCACATCATTACCGCCAACGCCAACTTTCTCACCCATATGGGCTATACCCTGCCAGCCATCGCCGGCCAGCATCATCGCCTGTTCTGCTTCGACAATTTTTACCGCGAGAATCCGGACTTCTGGCGCAAAATCGGCAACGGTCAGCATTTTGTCGGTCGTTTTGAGCGTAAGACCGCCAGCGGCGAGCGCATCTGGCTGGAGGCGAGCTACAACCCGGTATTTGACGGCGGCGGTAAGGTCTACAAAGTGATCAAGATCGCCTCGGATATCACCGCGCGCGTCGAGGCGGCGAAGCGCGTGGCGGATATCGCACTGACCACCTCTGAGCAGACCTCACAAATTACCGATAACGCCAATGAAGTGCTGGATGAAACGGTGCGCAACTCCGGGCTGGTGGCGCAGCAGGTGAATGCCGCCGCCGAAATTGGCGCGCAGCTCACCGCCTCGGCCAGGAGCATCAGCGACGTGGTGGAAACCATCAACCTGATTGCCTCACAGACCAACATTCTGGCACTGAATGCCGCCATCGAATCCGCACGTGCCGGCGAGGCCGGACGTGGCTTCAGCGTGGTGGCAGGTGAAGTGCGCCGCCTGGCGGCCTCGACCGCCAGCGCCACCAAACAGATATCCGTGGTCGTGGAGCAAAATGCCGACCTGATCCAGCAGATGTATCAGCAGCTGGATGAGGTCAGGCAATTTGTGGTGACCGAACAGGAGAAGATCAGCGTGCTGTCGCGCAGCCTGCGGGAAATCAACAGTGGCGTACACGAGTTTGTGAACGTCATTCACCGGCTGGATGTGTGACAGCGTACGCGGGAGCGCTGGCTCCCGCGCGATTACAGCCCGCTGCCCGCCTGCGGCGCGGGCTGCCGCTTCCACTTCAGCGCATTACGCAGCGCCGGTTCGGCATATTTGCTGATCAGCCAGGCAACGTAATACAGTACGCTGGCCACCATCACCGGCAGCATCGTCATCACCGCCTCACTTTTGATATAGCCATTAAGCTTAATCAATATCGCGATCATTAAATTTTCATGAATCAGATACAGGGCGTAACTGACAAATCCGATGGCGGTGAAAAAGCGCAGGGAAAGCCAGCGCTCAATCTGTCTGGAATAAAAGCTGGCGATAAAAAACAGCATCACCAGTAGCAGCGGTATCACGGCGACCACGCCGCTGTTTTTAACGTAGTAGCTGAAATTAATCAGCAAGGCCAGCGCGGTCAGCGCGTAGTGATAACGTTTATCGCGCCCGTGCAGACGTTCATAAACCAGACAGCCGACCATAAACCAGGCATAGTGAATAAAACCGAATTTTGAAATGACATCGATTAATAACGGATGGCCGAGTGATTTCAATACCGATGAGGCGGAAAGTAATAACATCGGCACAATCAGCGCCGGCAGACAATATTTACGTCCGAAGGTAAAATAAACCGCGCCAATAATCAGATAAAACAGCGCTTCAACATAGAGAGACCAGAACGATCCGGCCATGGAGCGGAATTCAATGCCGGTGAGCTGCGTCAGCGTCTCAGGATTAATAAATATCAGGCCGGGCAGCAGGTTGCGGCTTTCCGGTGTCATCAGCGACCACTCCGGAAAAAAGCCGCCGGCAACGTACAGCAGCAGACTGGCTATCAGCATAGCCGGAAACAGGCGCAGCCAGCGTTTTTTGAGAAAGCTGAGGTAGCCGGATGATTTATCCAGCGTCATAAATATGACAAAGCCGGAGATCATAAAAAACAACTGCACGCCGACCCAGCCAAAAGCCAGCAGCGGAATATGCTGGGTAGTGGCGGCATACGGCAAGAGTTCGGGCCAGCGAGCATAGGCGTGATAAGCAATCACCAGCAGGATCGCTAATCCGCGCATGCCATCAAGATGCGTGATACGTGGTTGCATAAGTGGTCTCTGGAAAGAGGAGCAGATGGGTTTCAGCAAATTAGCACTGACAAAGATTTACACTCAACAAGAATAGTCCTGGATAACGCATCATCATTTAACCCGGAAATTCTTCAGGTCCAGAACGTTAAATCACGCTCTGATAAATTATGGCTGTAATATATTTATCGTCATCAGCATGAAATAAACACTAAGCTATTAGCGCAACGGGAAAAGTTTACCGGCATTCGCCGTATTGTACTGGCGGAAACGCAGCGGCAGGGCCTGTTATTAACAGACCTTATACAGATCTGATTACACCACGGCATCGTCGGGCTTCTGGCCGAATATGCGATCCGTTTTTGCCGCTCCGCTCACGCTTTTTTTACTTTTTCGCCCAGGTTCGGCGCAGTCATGCCGATACTCATAACGTACTTATGAAATATCATTTTACTGGTTTGTGATAAGTCTATGATGGCGAAACGTTCACTGATGGATTTCCCGACCGATGGTCGGATGCGCGGACTGATGCGCCAGCCGATGCTGCTGATGGTGCTGCTGATTTTTCTCTCCTTTATGGTGGCGCTGGTGACGCTGTGCTTTATCGCCAGCGATCTCAACCAGCAGGAGGCGCGGCAAAACCGCCTGTTGCTGGAGAAGGCGTTGCAGACGCGTCAGGAAGTGATGCAGTTTCACCTCTCCGATAATGCAGAATGGGGCGAAGCCTACCAAAACCTGCACCGCACGTTGAATACTGACTGGGCGTGGACGCGGCAGAATCTGGGTGAGTCGCTGTTCCAGACCTTTGCTTATGAGGGCGTGTTTGTCATCGCGCCGCGCGGCGACACGGTCTACAGCGTGATCGAGGGTCAGCTGCAGCAACGCGATTTCACCGGCTGGCTCGGTCGCCAGCAACTGCCCGCGCTGCGTCAGCAATTACAGCACAATGACGGTAAGGCGCTGTCGCGCTTTGTGGTGGTAAATCAGCAGTTAGTGCTGCTGTGCGCCGCATGGATCACTACCGGTGGCGATAACAGCGTGCCGCAGGAGCCCGGCCCGCCATCGCTGATGATCTTTGCCGATCGCCTGACGCCGCAAAAATTACAGCAGCTGGGGCACGAGTACGGCATCAACGCGCTGCGGGTGGAATTCGCTGCACCCCGCGCGCCAGTGGCGGAAAGCCTGCGCCTCGCCGCCGACGGCCATGACGCTACGCTGCGCTGGACCAGCAGCAACCCCGGCGGTAAATTGCTGACCGCCCTGCTGCCGCTGCTGGTGATCGCCATGCTGATCACCCTGTATGGCGCCATCATGCTGATGCGCAACGCGCTGCGTAAGGCGCAGCTCAATGATGAAAATACGCTGCTGCTGGCGCAAAGCCAGCGGGCGCTCAGCGCCAGCGAACGCCGCTTCCGTGATATCGCCGAAATTACCACCGACTGGATTTGGGAGATGGACGACCAGCTGCGCTTCAGCTGGGTTTCCGGCCGTTTCCCGGTAGTGACCGGGTTTACCAGCGAGGAGTGGCTGCAGCGCACGCTACTGGATTTCCTGCTGTGCGATGAGCACCAGCGCGCCCGGCTTTTGCAGCTGGCAGACTCGGGCGCTCAGCTCACGCTGAACGGCTGCCGCTATCTCTCCGCCCAGCATCAGCCGCGCTACTGCAATCTGACCCTCAAGCGCGTCAGCCTGGCGCACGGCGTCAGCGGCTTTCGCGGCAGCGCCAGCGACGTAACGCTGGAAGTTGAAGCGCAGGCACGCGCGCACTATCTGTCGCACTTCGATGAACTGACCGGACTGGCCAACCGCGTGCAGATGCGCGAATTCCTCACGGGGCAGCTGAGCCTGCCACTGCCGGCGCAGCCGCTGCTGGCGATGATCATGATCGACCTGGATAAATTCAAACCGGTCAATGATCTCTACGGTCATGCAGCGGGCGATCAGGTGCTGCATGCGGTATCAGATCGTATCCGGCGCACGCTCAACGGCAATGGCCTGGTGGCGCGGCTCGGCGGCGATGAGTTTGTGGTGATTCTGCCGGAGGCGGGCAGCCGCGAGCAGGTCGACGCGCTGTGTCAGCAGCTCATCGCCCAGCTCAATCTGCCGTTTCCGGTGTACGACAACGACATCCACATCGGCGGCAGTCTCGGCATCGCGCTGGCACCACAGGATGCCGACAACGCCAGCGATCTGCTGCGCTTTGCCGACATCGCGCTGTATAAAGCGAAAAACAGCGGCCGCAACCAGTGGATATTTTTCGACCGTGACATGGAAGAGAAAATTGTGCAGCGGCGCGAAATGGAGCATGAGCTGCGCGCAGCGCTGCAGGAGAACCAGCTGCGGCTGGTGTATCAGACGCGCTATGACCTGATCGCGCAGCGCATCAGCGCGGTCGAGGCGCTGGTACGCTGGCAGCATCCGCGGCTGGGCTTACTGATGCCCGATCAGTTTATTCCGCTGGCCGAAGAGACCGGCCTGATCAGCGCGCTGAGCGACTGGGTGCTGCTCAATGCCTGCGAGGACATCGCCCGTTACCGACCGGAAATGGCGGTTTCAGTGAATATTTCCGCCAGCGAGTTACAGGATAGCGCCTTAGCCGAACGCATCACCCGGGTGCTGCAGCTCAGCGGTCTGCCGAGCCAGCGGCTGGAAATTGAAGTCACGGAAAACGCGCTGCTGAGCGATCCGGACAAAACCCTGGCGGTGATGCAGGCGGTGAAAGCGCTGGGGGTGAGATTTCTGATTGATGATTTTGGCACCGGCTATGCGTCGCTGTGCTACCTGCGCGCCTTCCCGTTCGATGGCATCAAAATCGATAAATCCTTTATTTTTCCGCTGGCCGATTCGCCCCAGGCGCGCCAGGTGGTGGAAAACATGATTGGACTCGGCAAAGCCTATTCCCTGTCGGTAACTGCGGAAGGCGTGGAAACGCCGGTGCAGATGTCGCAACTACAGGAACTGGCGTGCGATGCCATTCAGGGTTACTACATCGGACGACCGCTGCCGCTGCCGCAAATCTCCACCGAGCCACCGCACAGTGAACCGGCGCTGCACATGAATATTTAATAAAAGGTGGCGATCCTTCGCCAGAGGTGATTACAGCGACTGGTGCGCGGTTTCTTTGGCTTTCCATAAGGCAAACAGCGTGATCGCCAGCGCCAGGGTCACATACAGTGACACCCACAGCGTGCTGCCCAGCTCTTTGTACAGCGAGGTAATGATCAGCGGGGCAAAACCGCCGCCGATGATGCCGGCCAGCGTATAGGCCAGGGACGAACCGGCATAGCGCACGTGGCTGGGGAACTGCTCGGTGACAAACGCCGCCTGCGGACCGTACATCATGGCGTGAATCAGCAGGCCAATCACCACCGCCAGCACAATCAGCCACGGCTGGGTGCTGTCGAGCAGGACAAAAAACACAAACGACCAGACAATAGCCAGCAGCGCGCCGGCAATGTACACCGGACGGCGGCCCAGGCGGTCGGACAGCGCGCCAAACAGCGGCACCGTCAACGCGTTGCCAATCGCGCCGACCATCGTCGCCATCAGCGCCAGCGGACGCGGCAGCTGTAACACGGTGGTGACGTATGTCAGGGTGAACACCACCACCAGCGCGTACAGCACATCAGAGCCGATGCGCGAGCCGCCGGCGATCAGCAGTTCACGTGGATAGCGCAGGAACACCTCTTTCAGCGGCATGTGGCTGGTTTTCTCCGCCTGCTGCATCGCCACGAAAGTCGGGGTTTCTTCCACGCCGCGCCGCAGCCACAGGCCAAACATCACCAGCAGCAGACTGAGCAGGAACGGGATGCGCCAGCCCCACTCCTGAAACTGCTCGCCGCTGAGTGACAACGTCACTAAAGTGATAAACCCGGTGCCAATCAGCGTGCCGCAGGAAGGCCCGACCTGGGCGAACGAGGCGTTACGCCCGCGCTTACTGGCTTCGCCGTGCTCCATGGAGAGCAACACCGCGCCGGCCCATTCGCCGCCCAGCGCGATGCCCTGCACAAAGCGCAGCGCCACCAGCAGAATCGGGCTCCAGATGCCCCATAGCGCATAACCGGGCAGCAGGCCCATCAGCGCCGTGGTCACGCCCATGATCACCAGCGTGGTGATCAAGACCGCCTTGCGCCCGGCGACATCCCCGAGATGGCCAAAGATAAAACCGCCTACCGGACGCGACACATAACCCACGGCGTAAGTTGAAAACGCCAGAATGGTGCCGACCAGCGGATCGAAGCTGGGGAAAAACACATGGTTAAACACCAGCGCCGCCATGATGTTGTAAACGGTAAAGTCGTACCACTCCAGCGCGGTGCCGATGGAGCTGGCCGCGGCAAGTCGGCCGGTGTGGGTTTTCCCTGCTGCGGCACGCGCGGCATGCGGCAGAGTAGAATCAGTATTCGCCATGAGCCATCTCCTGTTTAGTGAGCTGCCAGCTAAGCGCATAAAATTCAGCGCGGGCATTGAGCGCCTGTGACGCGGCGGCCGCCAGTGTCTGGCAGGCATCGGCGCACGAACAGCTGAGCAGCAGCATCGGCTGCATGGCGCGCTGCGCCCGATCTTCCTGTGGCAGCGGCGTGCTCAGCGTGGTGTCCGGCGTAAGTAAGCGCGAGGCGATATAGCCCGGCACCGTGGCAACCTGCTGCTGCCAGGCGTTGAGCGTTGCAGTTTCAATGCCAGCCTGTAGCGTCAGCACCGCGAGGTGGCTGCCGCTGCCCTGACCGTGCTGCTGAGTGATGGCGCACACGCGGCGCATCGGTTTGATCATCCGCTCCAGGTTTTTTACCGACCACGGCGTCTGGCGCGTGAAGGCGGCGTAGTAATCGGCGCTGGTGAAGGTTTCCAGCGAGCGGGTTTCATACAGTCCGAGGTACTTGCGTTCAGCATCCAGCGCCTGATAGCGCGTGCCGCTGAGAAAGCCGTCGATGGCGACGCGCTCGGCGACATGTTCATGGTCATACCATTGATTGAAATCAGCTTCGTTTTCAGCGGCGACGTTGGTGGCGACGAACAGCATGCCGTGAGGATGTGTCATTTTCAGAGACTCCGTTGCAGGATGGATTCAAGCGCCAGCGCCCAGCTGAGCAGCGCGGCATCGTGGCCATGGGTGGCGGCCAGCATCAGACCCACCGGCGCACTGCCGGGCTGATGACAAGGCAGGGAGATGGCGCAGCCGTCCAGCATGTTGATCACGCTGGTGTTGCGCAGCATCAGCAGGTTGACCTGGCGATAGCGCTCCGGGTCGTCGAGTTCGGCGATGGTCGGCGCAATCAGCGGCACGGTGGGCAGCAGCAGGCCATCGAACGGTGCCACCGCCTGCTCCACCCGCTGCCGCCAGTCGGCGCGCTGCTGATACAACAGTTGTGCGTCGGCCTCGTTCAGCAACGCGCCGCGCTCAATGCGCATCCGTACCTGCGGGTCATAACCCGTCGCGTGCGACTGCAGCAGCGACTGATGCCACTGCCAGGCTTCCCAGGCAGTGATGCCGCCACGGGCGTTCATGGTTTCCAGTTCTGCCAGTTCAGACAGCGGCAGCTCGGTGAGCGTGGCACCTTGCGCGCGCAGCTGTGCCAGCGCGTGGTGCCACGCCTGGCTGACCGCGAGATCCAGCCCGTCCAGCACCCGGGTCTGTGGAATCGCAAAGTGCGCCCGCTTGATATCACGCTCTGTCAGCGGCAAAGGCCGATCGGCGATGACGCTGTCGAGCAGCCAGCAGCTGCGCACGTCATGGGCAATTACGCCAATACTGTCGAGTGCCGCCGATAACGGTAGCGTGCCGGCCTGATTGATGCGGCTGGCGCTGGGTTTGAAGCCGGTCAGCCCACACAGCGCCGCCGGTATCCGCACCGAGCCGCCGGTGTCCGTGCCGACCGCCGCGAGGCACATGCCGTCGGCCACCGCCACCGCCGCGCCGGATGAAGAACCGCCGGGAATGCGTTTTTCGCCGCGCTGCCATGGGTTAGCCGGCGTGCCGTAGTGCGGATTAATACCGAGCCCGGAAAAAGCGAACTCGGTCATGTTGGTTTTGCCGGTGATAGCGGCACCGGCCTGTTTCAGCTGCTGCACGATATGCGCGTCGTGCGCGGCGGGCGGCGCATCCGCCAGCACGCGCGAGCCGGCGCAGGTGGGTTCGCCCGCCACATCAAACAGGTCTTTGATGCTGACTGGCAGTCCATCAATCGGGCTGCGCGGCTGCTGCTGTTGCCAGCGCGCATCAGCCTGCTGCGCCTGCTGAACGGCGCTGTCGGCGCAGGTCCGCGTAAACACGCGTGCGCCTTCGCCCGATGGCTGCTCAGCGGCGCGTAGTGCCTGTTGCGTCGCGGCGCTTGCGGTGAGGTCTCCGGCGCGCAGTTGCTGGCTCGCCTGCCATAAGGTGGTCATACGCGTCTCCTCAGGCAATCACCGGCAGCGTGCCGGTGATATAGTGGTGTTCCAGCGTGCGATTCAGCAGCGGATCGTGCAGCGCCATGCGGAACTCGCTGGCCGGACGGATGCCGCCAATCGCGCTCAACGTGCCGCATGACATCGCAAAGCCTTCGCTGACCGGGCGATCGCCAAAGTAGCGCGCCAGCAGATCCCTCGGCGTGAGCAGAGAGTCGAGCGTGCCCTGCTGATAAGTCACCCAGTCGCCATTGACTTTGATCCACGCGCGCAGCTCCAGCCGATCCCAGTGCGGCTCAACCTCTGCCATACGCCACGCATGACCGGCGACCGGCTTAACGCAGGCCTGCTTCGACAGTGCCACGCTGAAGGTTTCCAGGTGACGGTCGGTGTGATCGGAAATCAGCGACACCCAGTATTCGCCGCGATGGAAAAACACAAACGGCTCGGCTTCGCCGGAGGTTTGCTCGCCCACCACTTCCAGCGGGCTGTGCTGCGCCAGCTGCTGGGTGGCTACGCGATAAAACAGCGGGACTGCACCAGGTGCGGGCACGCCCAGCGCCTCCAGCTCCCTGATATGGTGCAGCACCGCCGCCTGGTCGCGGCCAACCCATCCGGCAATGACCAGCTGCTTAATGTCGACATCCAGCACCGGGGCGGCTTGTGAGTCGGTTGTAAAGCGTAAATGCATGCGATGATCTCCTGATGAAAAATGCGTGTGAAATTTCACTGCAATTTCAAGATAGCCATTTTCATGCCAGGTTTTTGTGTAAGATGTCTCAGTACCCCAATAAGGATCTGCGTGATGAGTGATTCAATTGCTGAAAATGTGAAGTCACAGGCCGGACAAAAAAGCGTTTCATTGAATGAACAGGCCTATCTGGCGTTCAGGCATCGCCTGATTACGCTGCGCTATAAGCCAGGTGAATATCTCAATACCGCGCAGGTGATGGAGGATCTGGCAATGGGCCGCACGCCGGTTAACCAGGCGGTACACCGGCTGGCGACCGAAGGGTTACTGCAGATTATCCCGCGTAAAGGGGTGATGGTGGCACCGCTGTCGATTGACGATGCGCTGGAGCTGATTGAAGTGCGGCTGGTAAATGAAGCGCTGTGCCTGCGGCTGGCGACGCAGCGCGTGAATCCGGCGCAGATTGCCCAGCTACAGGCGCTGAATCAGCGCATCGCCGCCGCCAGCGTGGCGCGCGATCGTGAGCAGATGATGCTGCTGGACCGCGAGTTTCATCAGGTGCTGGCTGACATCGCCGGCAACGGTCGTCTGTCAGATATTCTCAGCATCATCCATGCCCAGGCGCAGCGCTTCTGGGCAACCACGCTGTCGAGCGCGCAGCACATGCAGGAGGTGATCGCCGAGCATGACGCAATCATTGCGGCGCTGGCGCAGGGTGACGTAACACGGGCAGAAGACGCCGCGCGCGTGCACATCTATTCGTTCAAGCAGGCGCTGCTGAACGCCTGATTTCAGCCAGGGTAAAACGGGCCGGGACCAACGGATTCACGCATAATCAGCTCGCCGGCAAAGGTTTTGCGGTTACGCATTTCGCCGCCGTCGAGCATCGACACCAGGCGTTCAATGGTCTCCTCGATCATGCCGGTCACCGGCATGCGCACGCTGGCCAGCGCCGGAATGGTATAGGGCGCCAGCGGAATATCGTCGAAACCCAGCACCGCCACCTGCTGCGGCACGCGGATGTTATGCGCCGCCAGCGCTTTCAGCGCGCCCACCGCCATCTCATCGTTACTGGCGACCAGCGCGCTGAACGGTTTACCACGCGCCAGCAGCGTTTCCACTGCCGCCGCCCCGTGCTGCGCCTGCCATTTTCCCTCCACCACCAGTGCGTCATCCGCCACCAGCTGATGCTGCGCCAGTGCCGCGTGATAACCCGCCAGCCGCTCGCGCCCGGTCGGCGAGTCGAGCGATCCGGTGATAAAAGCGATATCGCGATGGCCGAGTGCAATCAGCTGCGCCACCGCCTCGGCGCTGGTGCGCTGCTGATCGGAGTAGATGCAGTAACTGTCGTGCTGACGCAGCCGCCGGTTGATTACCAGAATCGGATGGCGGTGCTGGGCAATGATGCTGTCCATTTCATCAATGGTGAGAAAACGCGGATAGATGATCACGCCATCGCAGCGCAGATCGAGCAGAAACTGAATCGCCGCACGCTCCTCTTCGGCGCTGTGTTTGCCGTCCACCAGCAGTAGCTGACGGCCCTGCTGCTCAAGAATGCGCGCCGAATGCTGCATCATTTCACTGAAATAGCTGCCGGTATACAGCGTGTTGGTGATCACCAGGCCGATGGTCTGGCTGGATTTAGTCGCCAGATTGCGCGCCAGCAAATTCGGCCGGAAGCCGGTCTCGGCAATCGCCTGGTACACCCGATCGCGCTTCTCCTGGCTGACGTAGCCGTTGCCGGACAACACGCGCGACACCGTCGCTTTTGACACGCCGGCCTTTTTTGCCACCTCAAGTATGGTTGCCATGCTTCACTCTGCTTCGCTGCTCATCGCCTCAGTGTACCTAAGCGATGAATAAGACGGGGAATTTTCTTGTCGCCCTGCGCCTGCGGGTGAAGATCCCGTCGCCCGCCAGCCGATCAACATCACAAAATTAAAACGAAGATAGCGATTTTTCTTGTCTGAATGAATGCGCCTGTTCATGATTTTGTGAAACCGGTTTCTCATGAACACATAACAGCCAGACGAAACCGACGTTTCCTCTACCCTACAATCAGAGACAAACATTCATGGCGACCAACTACGCTGACGCCGCACGAGCCATTGTGGCCTCGCTCGGCGGATTAGAGAATATTGAAGCCGTTACCCACTGCATGACACGCCTGCGCTTCGTGGTGAAAGACAGCACGCGCGTCGACAACGCCACACTGAAAGCCATTCCCGGCGTGATGGGCGTGGTGCACACCGACAGTCAGTGTCAGGTGATCATCGGCAACAACGTCAATCTCGCCTTTCAGGAAGTGATGAAACTCGGCACGCCGGGCAACAGCGGCAGCGCGCCGGTGAAACGTAAAATCACGCTGCGCAGTATCGGCGCGGGCATTCTCGATGCGCTGGTCGGCACCATGTCACCGCTGATCCCGGCGATCATTGGCGGATCGATGGTGAAACTGCTGGCGATGATGCTGGAGATGAGCGGTGTGCTGCCCAAAGGCTCGTCGACGCTGATCATCCTGAATGTGATTGGTGATGGCGCCTTCTTCTTCCTGCCGGTGATGGTGGCGGCTTCGGCAGCGCTGAAATTTAAAACCAATATGTCGCTGGCGATTGCCATTGCCGGCGTGCTGGTGCATCCCAATTTTATCGACCTGATGGCCAAAGCGGCGCAGGGTCAGGTGGTGGAATTCGCCTCAGTGCCGGTCACCGCGGTGAAATACACCTACACGGTAATCCCCGCGCTGGTGATGACGTGGATTCTGTCGCACATCGAATACTGGGTCGATCGCTTTACCCCGGCGGTGACCAAAAACTTCCTTAAACCGATGCTGATTGTGCTGATTGCTGCCCCCATCGCCATCGTCTTTATTGGCCCGCTCGGTATCTGGATCGGTAGCGGCATCTCGGCGCTGGTGTACACCATTCACGGTTATCTCGGCTGGCTGTCGGTGGCGATCATGGGCGGTCTGTGGCCGCTGCTGGTAATGACCGGCATGCATCGCGTGTTTACCCCGACCATTATTCAGACCATCGCTGAGACCGGCAAAGAAGGCATGGTGATGCCGTCGGAAATTGGCGCCAACCTGTCACTGGGCGGCTCATCGCTGGCGGTGGCGTTCAAAACCAAAAATCCGGAACTGCGGCAGACGGCATTCGCGGCGGCAGCTTCCGCCATCGTCGCCGGCATTTCCGAACCGGCGCTGTACGGCGTGGCGGTGCGCCTGAAGCGTCCGCTGATTGCCAGCCTGATCAGCGGCTTTATCTGTGGCGCGGTGGCCGGCATTGGCGGCCTCGCCAGCCACTCGATGGCCTCACCGGGCTTGTTTACCAGCGTCCAGTTTTTCGATCCCACCAACCCGATGAGCATCGTCTGGGTGGCTGGCGTGATGGTGCTGTCAGTGGTGCTGTCGTTCATTCTGACGCTGATTCTTGGCTTTGAAGATATTCCGGTGACGGAAACCGCGCCGCGCCCCGGTACGCCGGAAGCGGCAAAGCCGGTCAGCGCGAATTAATAATGGACTGTGATTGAGGTGAGTGATGTCTGAAGTGACATTTCCTGCGGGATTTTTATGGGGCGGCGCGTTAGCCGCCAACCAGTCAGAGGGGAGCTATCGCGCCGGCGGTAAAGGCTTAACCACGGTGGACATGATTCCCCACGGCGAGCACCGCATGGCGGTTAAGCTGGGACTGGAGCCGCGCTTTACGCTGCGCGACGATGAGTTCTATCCGAGCCACGACGCCATCGATTTTTATCACCGCTATAAAGAAGATATCGCCCTGATGGCGGAGATGGGCTTCACGGTGTTTCGCACCTCCATCGCCTGGAGCCGCATTTATCCCAACGGCGATGAGCTGACGCCGAACGCGGCAGGCATTGCCTTCTATCGCAGCGTATTTGAAGAGTGCCGCAAGTACGGCATCGAACCGCTGGTCACGCTGTGTCACTTCGATGTACCGATGCATCTGGTCACCGAATATGGCTCATGGCGCAACCGTAAAATGATCGATTTCTTCGCCCGCTACGCCCGCACCTGCTTCGAAGCGTTTGATGGGCTGGTGAAGTACTGGCTGACCTTTAACGAGATCAACATTCTGCTGCACAGCCCGTTCTCCGGTGCCGGTCTGGTGTTCGCGCCGGATGAGCATCACGAACAGGTGAAATATCAGGCAGCGCATCATGAACTGGTCGCCAGCGCGCTGGTGACCAAAATCGCCCATGAGATCAATCCGCAGAATCAGATTGGCTGCATGCTGGCCGGCGGCAACTTTTATCCGTGGTCCTGCAAGCCGGAAGATGTGTGGGCCGCGTTACAGAAAGATCGCGAGAACTTATTCTTTATCGATGTCCAGGCGCGCGGCGCTTATCCCGCTTACGCCGCCCGGGTATTCCGCGAGAAAGGCGTGGAGATTGTCATGGCGGAGGGCGATAGCGAACTGCTGCGCCACACCGTCGATTTCATCTCCTTCAGCTATTACGCCTCGCGCTGCGCGTCGGCAGAGATGAATGAACAGAACAGCAGCGCCGCCAACGTGGTGAAGTCACTGACCAATCCGCATCTGGCGCGCAGCGCCTGGGGCTGGGGCATTGATCCCCTTGGCCTGCGCATCACCATGAATATGATGTACGACCGCTATCAGAAACCGCTGTTTCTGGTGGAAAACGGTCTCGGCGCGCACGATGAAATCAATGCCAGCGGGGAAATTGCAGACGATTACCGCATCAGCTACCTGCAACAGCACATTCGCGCCATGGGTGAAGCGATTGCTGACGGGGTGCCGGTGATGGGCTACACCACCTGGGGCTGCATCGATCTGGTCGCGGCGTCGACCGGTGAAATGAGTAAACGCTACGGATTTGTCTATGTCGATCGCGACGACCACGGCAACGGCACGCTCAACCGCCTGCGCAAAAAATCCTTCTGGTGGTATCAGCGGGTCATTGCCAGCAATGGCCGGGATTTGGATTTTTAATTAAAAAAATGCGGTGAATGGCGCTGAATGATTGTTCAATTCAGGGCCATTACGCCACCAAGGGAATATCCGGCGGCGCCAGGCAAATCTTTTTGCGAAAAATCTCGCCGCTGCGCTAATTTTGCTGCGGGAATATCCGGCAGAAGCCAGCCTTAATACGCTTATTCTGCTGCGTTTTTATTCATTCCTCTTTTAACTCTCTATTTAAATCCGGTCCTGACGAATTTATTCTACCCTTCCCGATCGCGGTATCAGCGCCTGTACGGCGGTACTCTTTTGTACAGCGCGATGGTACTATTTTCCGGTTGCTGTTCAGAGATAGCGCTATGTTACAACTACAATTAAAGGTGAAGGGCGACAGCCAGCTGCTCTATTTATTGCAGGGCTTACGCGCATTTCTTCCCGTATTTTCTCTCATTTATCTCCTCTGTTTTCCTGCTGCTCAGGCGGCAAACAGTGCGGTTCAGCGTGACGATCAGGCTAACCGCATCGTCAGCGGCATCATCAGTTTTAGCCACTGGCCACAGTTAACACAGCCGCCACAGCTGTGCGTATTCGCGTCAGCACAGCACCTTGCGCAGCCTCAGGGCCCGACGCCGTTCAGCGTGGTGTGGATTAACCAGACCAGCGAACTCAGCCGCCAGCGCTGCGATGCCATTTACTTCGGCGATCAGACGCCGCAGCAGCAAACTGAACTGCTGGCGATGCTACAGGGTAAAGCCGTCCTGTCCATCGCGGAAAACAACCCGGACTGTGCGGTTGGCGCGGCCTTTTGTCTGATCTTTAACCGCGATCACACTGCATTTTCCGTCAACCTTGACTCGCTGGCGCGCAGCGGTGTCAGAGTGAGCCCGGACGTGTTGTTGCTGTCCCGCAAAGGAAGCAAATAAGATGAAGTTTGATAGCATAAAAAAAGATAAATCATCGATTCGCAATAAGTTGCGTCGTATCAGCACCGTCAATGCCGCCGTGATATTACTGCTGTGCTGGCTGCTGCTGACATCGACGTCTTTACTGTTTATTAAACGCTATGAGAAAAGAAACCTCGAACTCATTGCCGCCACACTCAGCACCAGCCTGACCGCCGCGACGGTATTTGAAGACAGCTATGATGCCCGCAACAAAATAGCCCTGCTCGGCAATGAAGGGATGTTTGCCTCCGCGAAGCTGGTCACGGCGGGCAATACCGTACTGGTGGACTGGCACGATCGCCAGCAAGAGAGCGGCTGGTATGAAACGCTACTGCGTCGCTGGATCTATCAGCAGCCGCTGGCGGTGGAAATTAACCACGCCGAAACCCAGGTGGGCCATTTAATGCTGGCCGGCACCGTCAGCGGTGCGGCCGATTTTATTCGCTATTCGGTGATGATTTTATCCATCGGTATGCTGTGCGTGCTGGTGATTTCCTGCCTGCTGAGTGAATTTCTGCATCGCGGTATTTTGCGCTCGCTGCGCAATATCACCAGCGCCATCCATTACGTGATTCGCTCTGGCGATTTCTCGACGCGCGTACCGCAAAATCCGACCAAAGAGTTTCAGCTGTTTTCTGAAGATCTCAACTCGCTGCTGAGTGAAATGCAGACGCTAAAAGCCTCGCTGCTGCGCGATAACCGTTCACTGGCGGCCAAAGCGCTGGAGGATCCGTTAACCGGACTGGCCAACCGCTCGGCGTTTGTTGGCCGCCTGTCGCAGCTGCTGGATCAGCAGCTGGCGCATGAGAATTTTGTGCTGCTGTTTCTCGACGGCGATCGCTTCAAGAGCATTAACGACAACTGGGGCCATGCCGCCGGTGATGAAGTGTTGAAGGCCATCGCGGCGCGCCTCAGCGCGCTGGCGTATCAGGACGATCTGGTGGCGCGGCTGGGCGGTGACGAGTTTGCCATGCTGATCACCAGCCGCACCTCAGAAGCCGATCTGCAGCAGCTGACGGAAGATATTCGTACCGCAATCGCGCAATCGATTGTGATTTCGGAAGGCACGCAGATCACCACATCGGTGACCATCGGCTACGCCTGGTCGCAGCATGGCGATTCGGTGGCGTCGATTCTGGAACGCGCCGATATGCACATGTATAAAAACAAAGGAATGAGTAAGGTACGCGTATGAAACTGAAATCATGTTTGCTGGTTATGGTGCTGGCCTGTGTCGGCTGTCAGTCAACCGGGCGTTTTAGCGACGCGCAGATTAAAGCGATGCGCGACGCCGGCTTCAGCGAAAACACCGAAGGCTGGGGGCTGGGCCTGTCCGATAAAATCCTGTTTGGCATCAATGAATCTGACCTGACGCCCGCCAGCAAAGCCAGCATTGCGCAGATGGCGAAAAGCCTGGCCGCCACCGGCATTGAACATCTGCGCGTTGACGGCCACACCGATAACTACGGCAAAGCGGATTATAACCAGCAGCTGTCGCTGAAACGCGCCAACGCGGTGGCCGATCAGTGGGCCGCCGGCGCGGCGATTCCACGACAAAACATCGTGACGCGCGGGCTGGGCATGAGCGCGCCGGTCGCCAGCAATAACACTGCGCAGGGCCGGGCGCAAAATCGCCGCGTCGCCATTGTGATCACGGCGCCGTAAGCGGGTAATCAGCGCGTCTGCGCATAGTCATACAGGCGATCGCGCGCGAGGTTCTTCATTTTGACTTCGCACATGATGTCGAAGCGATCAAACGACAGCGCCCAGTCATTCAGCGTCTGGTTGAAATAGTAGTCAGAATGGGCGCGCAGCTTCGGCTTTGAGGCGGCGAGTTGCTCCTGATCGGGAAAGCCGCTCTCCGGAATCAACCCTTCCTGGGCGATCGAATAGTGCAGCACCGGCCGCACACCGCGCCACGACTCCAGAATCAGCGCCACGCGCGCATCGCTGGCCTGAATAAACTGATTCTCTTTCACCCAGTGATGGTGAATATCCAGTACCACCGGACACAGCGCACGCGCCTGCAAGACGTCATCCAGCGAGCAGGAAATTTCGTCATTTTCCACCGTCAGCATATTGCGGGCTTCCGGGCTGAGGCGCATAAACGCCGCGCGAAAACCCTCTATACCGCGTTTGCCGTTCATGTGGATGTTGATTTTGAAATCCTGAAACTGCCTGCCGTAGCCCATCAGTACCGCGCACAGCGTGTGGTACTCGACATCCTCCAGCGCCCGATCCACCACGTCATCATTATCCGAAGCCAGCACCGTATACTGGCCGGGATGGAACGACAGCCGAATGTTGTGCGCGCGGGCCAATTCACCGCAGCGGCTAAACAGCGGCTGCAGCTCGGGCAGAATATCGCCATACAGTTCAGTGGCCAGCGGCACGGTGTACAGCGGCAGCAGATCGCTGCCGATGCGCATCATGCGCAACGCATCCGGCTGCTGCGCCAGCTGTTCCAGCGTCAGAGAGAGGTTCTGCAGGTTATTTTGTGCCAGTGTCAGCAGCAGCGTGGCCGCCGCGTTACGCTCCATAGCGAGAAAGCGTGTGCGGGTGGTGGTTTTAAATGGAAATGGCTGTTTAGCCTCAGAATCAAAGTACTTACACGCAAAACCCAATTTCATTATGTTCCCCTTCAGGTCAGCTAGTGAGTCTAGCTGCCGCTGGCAATTATGCGAGGAACGCCGCGTGATTAAACGGGCAGCCGCCTTGCACGGCTGCCCGCACTGTTACACGCTCGGGTAAGTGATATTGCTGCCCGGCGCTTCACGATGCAGATGGATAAAGTTCAGGTGACGCTCGTACTGATCAAGAATGTCGATGATCACCTGCTCCTTGTTGTAGTCCATCAAATCGTTGCCCTGGCTGCCCTCCAGCAGGAAGGTTTCCAGCCGGTAATAGTGCGACTTACCGCTGCGGGCGCGATAGGTAAAGCCCGGCACCGAGTACTGCTGCGGCCACACCTGATAGACGAAATCCTGCTCCTCGCCGAGGTGCACGCGCAGATCAAGGTAGCCCAGCGGCTGGCCCTCTTCCGGCGCAACGCTCTCCAGTGATACGCGACCGCCGCGCAGCTCCAGCTCTTTGGCGACATCCTGCATTGCCGGATAGATCACGGTTTCCATCATCTGCTGGGTATAGCGCGTGCCCGGGTAGTTCATCAGGCGCGACAGCCGCTTTTTCCAGCTCAGACGGTCATTGCTCGCCGGAATATAGGGCGCGGTATCACGGCTGGCGCTGGCGCGGCGGTGATCTTCCACTTTGAGTGATTTATACAGCCCTGCCATCACAAAGAAAATTACGAAGCTGAACGGCAGGCCCATGATCACCGTGGTGTTTTGCAGCGCAGAGATGCCGTTGGTCATCAGCATGCCCATGGTCAGCACGCCAATCGCCACCGACCAGAAAATGCGCAGCCAGTTTGGCGCATCGCTGTTGATGTCTTTCAGCTTCGAGGTGAAGTTCCCCAGCACCAGCGAGCCGGAATCCGCCGAGGTAACATAAAACAGCATGCCGGTAATGGTGGCGACCGAGGCGCTGAACTTAAACGCCGGGTACTGCGCCAGCAGGCTGTAGAACCCGCGCTCGGCATGCGCCATCACTTCCTGGGCAAAACCGGCATCGCCGTGGATGATCTCGTACAGCGCCGCGTTACCGAACACCGACAGCCACAGCAGCGTGAAGGTGAACGGGATAATCAGCGTGCCGAGCACAAACTCACGGATGGTGCGGCCACGGGAAATACGGGCGAGGAACAGGCCGACAAACGGCGACCACGCCACCCACCACGCCCAGAAAAACAGCGTCCAGCTGTTCATCCACTGCGTCGGACGATCAAACGCAAAGGTGTTGAGTGTCATGCCCATAAAGCGGTTGATGTAATCACCGACGTTCAGCACCAGCGCGTTGAGCAGGAAATCCGTCTTGCCCATAAACAGCACAAACAGAATCAGACCAAGCGCCAGCGCGACATTCAGCTCCGACAGGATGCGGATGCCTTTATCCACGCCCGAGGTCACCGAAATGGTGGCGATCACCACCGACAGTACAATCAACGCCATCTGCGCCGTCAGCCCTTCCGGCACATCAAATAACACTTTCAGCCCGTAGTTGAGCTGTACCACGCCGATACCCAGCGTGGTGGCGATACCAAAAATGGTACCGATCACCGCCGCGATATCCACCGTGTGGCCAATCGGGCCGTTAATGCGTTTGCCGAAGATCGGATAGAGCGCGGAGCGAATGGTGAGCGGCAGATTATAGCGGTAGCTGAAGTAGCCGAGCGCGATGCCCATCAGCGCATACATCGACCAGCCGGTCAGACCGTAGTGAAACAGCGTCCACACCATCGCCTGACGCGCCGCTTCCAGGGTCTGCCCGGCGCCTTCCGGCGGCTGCATATACTGGGTGACCGGTTCCGCCACCGAGAAGAACATCAAATCGATGCCGATACCGGCGGCAAACAGCATCGCCGACCAGCTCAGCAGACTGAATTCGGGTTTGGACTGCTCCGGGCCCAGCTTGATGGCGCCGTAGCGTGAACAGGCCATATAGATGACAAAGACGATATACAGCGTCGCGGCCAGCATGTAGTACCAGCCAAAAGTGGACGACACCCAGTTGACGGCGCTTTGAATCCAGCCGGCAGCGAGATCGCTGTACAAAATGGTGACAAGTGAAAATGTCAGAATCAGTCCGGCAGAGGTGTAAAACACCACGGGATTGATTCTGTCTTTTTCACTGGCAGGTGGATTAATCATCGGTTACCTCTGGTTAATTTCCTGTAATTATTCAATGAAGTAGCAGGGCCGTAGCGATCGGCCTTATCGGTATCGTTCTCCTGTTTTCCCTCCTGATTGTCCGGCACGGTTAAGTATTCACCTTCCCGTTGCGCTTTCATAACAACCGAAGCACAGTATCCTAACAAGTTTCTTTTTTATATTGAACGTGCAATCAAAAAAAGTTTTAATAGGGGCCTTACATTGCGGTGGAGCTGGAGTCATGCCAAAGGTGGGAATGCAGCCGATACGTCGTCGGCAACTGATTGATGCGACCCTGAGTACCATTAACGAAGTCGGGATTAATGACGCGACCATTGCGCAGATTGCGCGGCGCGCCGGCGTCTCGACCGGCATCATCAGCCACTACTTCAAAGACAAAAACGGTTTGCTGGAAGCCACCATGCGCGACGTGACGCGTCAGCTGCGTGATGCGGTGGCGGCACGACTGAAACCGCTGACGGGAGCCGGCACCGAAGCGCGCCTGCTGGCGATTGTCGAAGGTAACTTCGACGACACCCAGGTGCACAGCGCGGCGATGAAAGCGTGGCTGGACTTCTGGGCCAGCAGCATGCATCAGCCGCAGCTGGGTCGCCTGGAACGCGTCAGCAGCCGTCGCCTGTTTTCCACGCTCGCTGCCGAGTTTCGCCGCGAGCTGCCGCGTGAGCAGGCGCGGCTGGCCGCGCACGGTCTGGCCTCGCTGATTGATGGCCTGTGGCTGCGCGCCGCGCTGAGCGGCAAACCGTTTGATCTGGCGATTGCCAGAACGCTCACCACCCAATTCATTCGCCAGCAGCTGGCTGGCGCCGCGAATCACTGAGGAAGGAGCAACCATGTCCCGATTCACCGAGCAGCATTTATACATTGATGGTCAATACGTTGCCGCAGCAGCGGGCGACACATTCCAGACCATCAACCCGGCCAATGGCGAAGTGCTGGCCGAGGTCCATGAAGCCGCGCAGGCGGATGTCGATCGCGCGGTCGCCGCCGCGCAAAAAGGCCAGAAAATCTGGGCGGCCATGACGGCGATGGAGCGGTCACGCATCCTGCGCCGTGCGGTGGATATCCTGCGCGAGCGTAACGATGAGCTGGCGGCGCTGGAAACCCTCGACACCGGTAAACCGTTGAGTGAAACCCAGGCGGTGGACATTGTTACCGGTGCCGATGTGCTGGAGTACTACGCCGGCCTGATCCCGGCGCTGGAAGGCCAGCAGATCCCGCTGCGTGATACCTCTTTCGTCTATACGCGGCGCGAACCGCTTGGCGTGGTCGCCGGAATTGGCGCATGGAACTATCCGATCCAGATCGCGCTGTGGAAATCTGCGCCGGCGCTGGCGGCTGGTAACGCGATGATCTTTAAACCCAGCGAAGTGACGCCGCTGAGCGCGCTGAAGCTGGCAGAAATCTACAGCGAAGCCGGCGTACCGGACGGCGTGTTCAACGTGCTGAACGGACGCGGCGCGGTGACCGGTCAGCTGCTGACCGACCATCCGGGCATCGACAAAATCTCCTTCACCGGTGGTGTGGCCAGCGGCAAAAAAGTGATGGCCAACGCGGCCGGCTCCACGCTGAAAGAGGTGACCATGGAGCTGGGCGGCAAATCGCCGCTGATCGTGTTTGACGACGCCGACCTCGATCTCGCCGCCGACATCGCCATGATGGCGAACTTCTACAGCTCCGGCCAGGTGTGCACCAACGGCACGCGCGTATTTGTGCCGACGGCATTGCAGCAGGCGTTTGAAGCAAAAATCGCTGAACGCGTGGCGCGCATCAAAGCTGGCGATGTCAACGATCCGGCCACCAACTTCGGCCCGCTGGTGAGCTTCCCGCACCGTGACAATGTGTTGCGCTATATCGAATCCGGCATCAGCGAAGGCGCGCGCCTGCTGTGCGGCGGTAAACGCATGAGCGGCGCGGCGTTTGATAACGGTGCCTGGGTAGAACCGACCGTGTTCACCGATTGCCGTGATGAGATGACCATCGTACGCGAAGAGATTTTCGGACCGGTGATGTCGATCCTGACCTACGACAGCGAGGAGGAAGTGGTGCGCCGCGCCAATGCCACCGAATACGGCCTGGCGGCAGGTCTGGTCACCCGGGATCTGAATCGCGCGCACCGCGTCATTCACCAGATTGAAGCGGGCATTTGCTGGATCAACACCTGGGGTGAATCCGCCGCTGAAATGCCGGTGGGCGGTTACAAGCACTCCGGTATCGGCCGTGAGAATGGCCTGATGACGCTGCAGAGCTATACCCAGGTGAAATCTGTGCAGGTCGAACTGACCCGTTTTCAGTCGGTATTTTAATCAAGCTTAACCTGAGGAGCGACTAATGGAATTTGATTACATCATTATCGGAGCCGGATCCGCAGGGAACGTTTTGGCAACAAGACTGACCGAAGACAGCAGCGTTAACGTCCTGCTGCTGGAGGCCGGCGGTCCCGATTACCGCTTTGATTTCCGCACGCAAATGCCGGCGGCGCTGGCCTGGCCGTTACAGGGCAAACGCTACAACTGGGCGTACGAAACCGAGCCTGAGCCACACATGAATAACCGCCGCATGGAGTGCGGACGCGGTAAAGGGCTGGGCGGTTCGTCGCTGATCAACGGCATGTGCTACATCCGTGGTAACGCCATGGATCTCGACAACTGGGCGCAGCAGCCGGGTCTGGAAAACTGGACTTACCGCGACTGCCTGCCCTACTACCGCAAGTCGGAAACGCGCGATATCGGTGCTAATGATTATCACGGCGGCGAAGGCCCGGTGAGCATCACCACCTGTAAGCCTGGCAACAACCCGCTGTTCGCCGCGATGATTGAAGCCGGTGTGCAGGCGGGCTATCCGCGCACCGACGATCTCAACGGTTATCAGCAGGAAGGATTTGGTCCGATGGACCGTTTCGTGACGCCGCAGGGCCGCCGCTCCAGCACCGCGCGCGGTTATCTGGATACGGCGAAACAGCGTCCGAACCTGAAAATCATCACCCACGCCACCACCGATCGTATTTTGTTCGACGGAAAACGCGCGGTCGGCGTGCAGTATCTGCACGGCGCCAGCGATACGTCGCACACCGTGCATGCGCGGCGTGAAGTGCTGCTGTGCGCCGGTGCTATCGCCTCGCCGCAGATTCTGCAGCGTTCCGGCGTTGGCGCGGCGGCATTGCTGAAGCAGCACGACATCCCGCTGGTGCATGATCTGCCGGGCGTCGGTGAAAACCTGCAGGATCATCTGGAGATGTACCTGCAGTACGAGTGCAAAGAGCCGGTATCGCTCTATCCGGCCCTGAAGTGGTGGAACCAGCCGAAAATTGGTGCCGAGTGGCTGTTCAAAGGCACCGGTATCGGCGCCAGCAACCAGTTTGAAGGCGGTGGCTTTATCCGCAGCCGGGAAGAGTTTGCCTGGCCCAACATTCAGTACCACTTCCTGCCGGTGGCGATTAACTACAACGGCTCGAATGCGGTAGAAGCGCACGGTTTCCAGTGTCACGTCGGTTCGATGCGTTCGCCCAGCCGCGGTCACGTGCGCATTAAGTCGCGCGATCCGCGCCGTCATCCGGCGATTCTGTTCAACTACATGGCGCACGAGCAGGACTGGCATGAGTTCCGCGATGCCATCCGCATCACGCGGCAAATCATCAACCAGCCGGCGCTGGATAAGTATCGCGGCAAAGAGATCAGTCCGGGGCTGGAGTGCCAGAGCGACGAGCAACTGGATGAGTTTGTGCGCAACCATGCTGAGACCGCTTACCATCCGTGCGGCACCTGTAAAATGGGCAGCGATGAGATGGCGGTCGTGGATGGCGAAGGTCGCGTACACGGCCTGCAGGGGCTGCGCGTAGTCGACGCCTCAATTATGCCGCTGATCATCACCGGTAACCTGAACGCCACCACCATCATGATTGGTGAGAAGATCGCCGACAACATTCGTGGTCGCCAGCCGCTGCCGCGCAGCGAAGCAGACTACTTCGTGGCGGGCGATCGCCCGGTGCGCGGCGAGCCGCTGCGCGCATAAAGCAGTGATATCTCAGGGGGAGAACGTACGGTTCTCCCCTTTTTTTCGCCCTCTTATCTCTCGTCACCCCGCCTGCCATCAAGGCCTGTCAGACTTTACGCCGCACGGTGCTGGCACCCGGGTTGATGTAGCAAACTAACAGTATGTTGTAACTAGAATGCCTTAGCGCCTCTGCTAAGCGCCGGGCTCGTCCAGCGCCAGCGCCTGCAAAAAGCGTTGCAGGATGGTGTTGTGACGCGGGCCCTGGCGCGTAACGAGCGCGATTTGACTGTGGTAATGGAACTGCTGCGGCGCGAGGGCGCGCATCTGCTGTTTCTCCACCCACTGCGCGGCGTAGTGGTCCGGCAGGAAACCGATATAGCGCCCGGTGAGAATGAGAAACGCGATCCCTTCGCGATCGGAAGCGGTGGCACTGCAGTTCAGCTGCTGATGCAGCACAATCGCCTCCGCCGGCATGCGAAACAGCGGCGCTATTGCATCGCAGGCCGCCAGCGCGTGGTGTTCCGGCCGCTCCGCCTGGTTAAACAGCGGGTGCGCGTGGCTGCAATAGAGCTGCGCATGTTCATCATACAGCTGTGCGTACGCCAGCCCGGAGACCGGCGCCGCCATCGGCAGCGCGCCCACGTGCAGGCGTCCTTCCAGCAGGCCACGCTCGATGTCCGCTGCGGTTAACATACTGATGTTGATACGGATCCCTGCCCCGCTCTCCCGCAGCGCCGCCAGTGCATGGGTGAGACGCATGCGCGGCTGCGTCACCAGATTATTGATGATGCCGATGTTGAACTCTCCGCGCAGCTGCTGATGCATCTGGTTCACCTGCTGGCGAAAATCTTCCACCGCCGCCATCATGGTCTCGCTGTGTCGTAAAATTTCACGCCCTTCCTCAGTGAGCGCAAACCCGGCACGGCCGCGCTGGCACAGGCGCATGCCCAGCCGTTTTTCCAGATCGCTCATGTGCAGGCTGATGGCCGAGCGCGTAATGCCGAGCAGGCTTTCGGCGGCAGAAAAGCTGCCGCACTCGCTGACGGTTTTGAAAACGCGCAGCAGTTTGAGGTCAAAGTCGGTCACCTGGGCCAGCGCTTTCTTTTTCATTCAGGTGAGTAAATCCATAAGTGAAGACAAGTTAATTAGCATTTAACTTAACCGGCGGCGGATTGCAAACTCTGCTTAACACATGCCGGAGAAAACCCGATGTCACAGCCGATCAATACCGCCGACCTGAATTTACAGGCGCACTGGATGCCGTTTACTGCTAACCGCTATTTTCAGCAGGATCCCCGTTTTATTGTCGCCGCGCACGGCCACTGGCTGACCGATGGCGACGGCCGCCAGATTTTCGATAGTCTGTCCGGTTTATGGACCTGCGGCGCGGGCCACACGCGCCGTGAAATCCAGCAGGCAGTCGCGCAGCAACTCGGTACGCTGGATTACTCGCCGGGCTTTCAGTACGGCCATCCGCTGTCGTTTCAGCTGGCCGAGCGCATCGCCAGCCTGATGCCCGGCCATCTCAACCATGTGTTCTTTACCGGTTCGGGGTCGGAGTCGGCGGATACTGCGGTGAAAATGGCGCGCGCCTGGTGGCGGGCCAAAGGCCAGCCCAATAAAACCCGGCTGATTGGTCGCGCGCGCGGCTATCACGGCGTGAACATTGGCGGCACCAGCCTTGGAGGAATCGGCGGCAACCGTAAGGCCTTTGGTCAGCTGCTGGAGGTTGATCACTTGCCGCATACGCTGCAGCCAGATCTGGCGTTCACCCCCGGCCAGCCCGCCACGGGCGGCGAGGCGCTGGCGGATGAGATGCTGAAGCTGATTGAACTGCATGATGCTTCGACTATTGCCGCGCTGATTGTTGAACCGCTGTCCGGTTCCGCCGGCGCGATTATTCCGCCGCACGGCTACCTGCAGCGCCTGCGTGAGATCTGTACGCAGCACGATATTTTGCTGATTTTTGACGAGGTGATCACCGGCTTTGGCCGCATGGGACGCTGGAGCGGCGCGGAGTATTTTGGCGTCACACCGGATCTGCTCAACTTCGCCAAACAGATTACCAACGGTGCCATTCCGCTGGGCGGCGTGGTGGCCAGCAGCGAAATCTATCACACCTTTATGTCTCAGCCGCTGCCGCAGCATGCGGTTGAGTTTGCGCACGGCTACACCTATTCGGCGCATCCGGTGGCCTGCGCGGCCGCGCTGGCGACGCTGGACGTGCTGGAAAACGAGGCGCTGATTAGCCAGTCGGCCGAACTGGCACCGCATTTTGAACGTGCGCTGCACGGGCTGCGCGATTGTCCGCAGGTGGTGGATATCCGCAACTGCGGGCTGGTCGGTGCCATTCAGCTGGCACCCCGTGAAGGTGACGCGACCGTGCGGCCGTTTGAAGCGGGCATGGCGCTGTGGAAAGCCGGCTTTTACGTCCGCTTTGGCGGCGATACGCTGCAGTTCGGCCCGATGTTTGATACCCAGCCGGCCGAACTGGACCGGCTATTTGATGCGGTAGGCGAAGCCCTGCACGGCCTCAGATAATCTCAGTGCTGTAGCTGACCGGCTGCGGCGGAATAAATGCCTGCACCGGCGTCAGTTCGCCGCGGTATTTGCGCAGCTGCACCACGGTGATTTGTCCGCTACAGCCCTGCGCCAGCGATGAAGTGCCGATATCCAGCGTCAGCACATTCGGATTGCCGTGGCGACACAGTGGTCGCAGCGCGGTGGGATCGACCGGATCGTACCAGGCGCCGGTCGGCAGCTGCACCACACCCGGCATAATGCTTTCGGTGACGCGAGCGCTGGCCAGCACGTGACCGCGCTGATTGTACAACTCGATAATGTCGCCGTCGGTAATGCCGCGCGCGGCGGCATCGTGCGGATGCAGGCTGCACACCTCACGTCCTTCGCGTTTGCCGCTCAGGCTGTAGTCACCAAAATCCAGCTGGCTGTGCAGACGCGTGGCCGGCTGATTAGCGATCAACCACAGCGGATGCTCCGCATCCGGCTGCTGCTGCGGCGCGCGCCACACCGGATGGCCGGGGCAATTTTCATAGCCAAAGCTGGCGATGGTGGCGGAAAAGATTTCGATTTTGCCGCTCGGTGTCGGTAGCGGTGCCGCCGCCGGATCGGCCCGAAACGCATTGATCATCCGCCCGCCATCTTTCAGCTGCGGCAGTTCAATCACGCCTTGCAGCCAGAACTGGTCGAAGTCAGGAATCGTCACCTGATGCGCGGCCAGTTTTTCCTGCAGCTGCGCATAGTGATGGCGCAGCCAGCCGCGGGCGTCGCGTCCTTCGGTGAATGCCTCTTCACGGCCTAAACGACGCGCCAGTTCAGCAAAAATGGTGTAGTCATCCTGCGCCTGCGCGTAAGGTTGCGCCACCGGCTGCATGGCAAACAGATGACGATCGGTCGGCGCACCGCCGATATCTTCACGCTCCAGCGTCATGGTGGCAGGCAGCACGATATCCGCATGGCGCGCGCTGGCGGTCCACGCGGTCTCGTGCACAATCAGCGTATCCAGCTGGCAAAACGCCTGCCGCAGCCGCGCCAGATCCTGATGATGATGGAATGGATTGCCGCCCGCCCAGTAGGCCAGACGGATGTGCGGATAGGTTAAGCGCCGGCCGTTGTAATCAAATTGCGTGCCGGGATGCAGCAGCATATCGGCGATGCGCGCCACCGGAATCAGCCGGTCAATCCCGTTCCTGCCCTGCGGCAGCGCCGGGAAACTCACCAGATTATGATGCTTACCGTAATGGCCGAGCGCGCCGAGCGCATAGGTGTATCCTCCGCCCGGCAGCCCCGGCTGTCCCAGCGCAGCCGCCAGCACCAGCCCCAGCCATACCGGTTGCTCACCGTGTTCCGCGCGCTGCAACGCGTGCGCCACGGTAACCAGCACGCGCTTGCCGTGCAGCTGGCGGGCAAAATCGGTGATTGTTGCCGCGCTGACGCCACAAATCTCAGCCGCCCACTGCGCGTCGCGCCGCGTACCATCCTCTTCGCCGCGAATATAGGCGACCATTTGCGGCCAGCCGACGGTGTAACGCGCGAGGAAAGCCTCATCGGTGCGCTGCTCGTCAATCAGCACCGACAGCAGACCGAGAATGAAGGCCGCATCGGTACCGGGGCGCAGCGCCAGCCACTCTCCCTGCGCCTCATCGGGCAGATCGCTCTGCAACGGGCTCACCGAAATAAAGCGTGCGCCGCGCTCTGCCGCCTGCTGCATAAAGCCGCGTTCGGTGTGTTCGCTCAGACCTCCGCTTGCCACCTGCGAATTTTTCAGCGCCAGGCCGCCGAACGCCAGCACGATCTCGCTATGCCGGGCGATCTCTTCCCAGCTGACGCCGCGGCGGGCGATCTCATTCATGTCGCCAACGATATGCGGTAACAGCACCGAAGCCGAACCGGAACTGTAGCTGTTCACCGAGCGCACATAGCCGCCCATCACCGTGTTAAGAAAGCGGTGCACCTGGCTCTGCGCGTGGTGAAAGCGGCCGGCACTTGACCAGCCATATGAGCCACCAAAAATGCCTTCCGGCCCATACGCGTCACCGACGCGCTGCAGTTCGCGCGCTACCAGCGTGTAAGCCTGCTCCCAGCTCACCGCCACATAGTCGTCATTACCGCGACGTGGATCTGCGCCGGGCCCATTTTCCAGCCAGCCACGGCGCACCATCGGTTGCGCCACGCGCGCCGGGTGATGCAGGACGTTGTGAAAGTTTTGCAGCAGCGGGCTGGGATCGGGATCGCCGTGAAACGGTTCGATGGTCAGCCGATCGCCCTGCTGGCGGGCAGTAAAAGCACCCCAGTGGGCGCTGTGCATCACCGGTTTTTGCGTCATCATGCTTCCTGGAGTCAAAAATGAAAAACGGTGCTTACAGCACCGTTGCAATAAAGTTTCTTACCCGTCCGTTTTCCGGATCGTCGAGCACCTGCTGCGTCGGCCCCGCCGCCACAATCCGCCCGCCTTCCATAAACACGATGTTATCGGCCACCTCGCGCGCAAAACCGATCTCGTGTGTCACGATCACCATGGTGATGCCGGAGTGCGCCAGCTGTTTGATCACCTGCAGCACTTCACCCACCAGTTCCGGATCGAGCGCAGACGTGGGCTCATCAAACAACATCACGCCGGGATCCATTGCCAGCGCACGGGCGATCGCCACGCGCTGCTGCTGACCACCGGAGAGATTCTGCGGCCACTCTTCTTCGCGCCCGGCCAGCCCCACCTGCTTAAGCAGCGACAGCGCTTTGCTGGTCGCCTGCTGGCGGCTCTGTTTTTTCACCCGCATCGGCGCATCGACAATGTTTTGCAGTACGGTGCGGTGCGGGAACAGGTTGAACTGCTGAAACACCATGCCGATTTCGGCACGCTGACGCGCAATCTCGCTGCTGCTCAGCTCGTGCAGCGCATGGCCTTTCTGCTTGTAACCAATGATCTCGCCACCGATACGAATCGTGCCGCCATCCAGTTTTTCCAGATGATTAATGCAGCGCAACAGCGTCGATTTGCCTGAGCCGGACGGTCCGAGGATCACCGTCACCGAGCCGGCCGGGATATCAAGATTAACTTCATCCAGAATAGTGACGCCGGAAAAACGTTTGGTCACCTTACGTAAGGCGATCGCTTCAGCCATTGCTTACGCTCCTTTCGGCTTTAGGCGCGGAGAAACCGGGCAGCGACTTGAGTAAACTGCGCTTTTCGCGGCGCGTGACGCCACGGCCAAAGTAGCGCTCGACATAGAACTGACCAACCGACAGTACCGAAGTCATCAGCAGATACCACAGCGTCGCCACCAGCAGCAGCGGGATCACTTCATAGGTGCGCTGATAGATGATCTGCGCCGAAAACAGCACATCCTGCAGGGAGATCACCGATACCACCGCCGTGGTTTTCAGCTGGCCGATGATTTCGTTACCGGCCGGCGGCATGATGGCGCGCATCGCCTGCGGCAGTACGGTATGACGGAAAATCTGCGCCGGACGGTAACCCAGTGCACGGGCGGCTTCCAGCTGGCCGTTGCCAACGCTCTGAATCCCGGCGCGCACGATCTCAGCCGCATAGGCAGACTGATGCATTACCAGCGCGATCACCGCCGCGCTGAACGGGCTGACCAGCGCATTGGACTGAGTACTCCAGATCTCACCCAGACCCGGCAGCGACAGCGAAATGGTCGGGTACAGCGCCGCGATGTTGTACCAAAGGAACAGCTGTACCAGCATCGGCACGCCGCGGAAAAACCAGGTATAGAACCAGCTGACGCCGACCAGCACCGGGTTGGATGACAGGCGCATCAGCGCCAGCACCGTGCCAAAGGCGAAGCCCAGCACCACCGAAATCGCTGTCAGCTGCAGCGTCATCAGCACGCCCTGCAGGATTGACTCGCCAGTGAAGTTTTCCGCAATCACGCCCCATTCGAAGCGCGGATTGTTGATCATCGAATGCGCCATCGCCACCACGCACAACAGTACCACCAGCGCACTGAGCCAGCGTCCATAGTAGCGTTTGCCGACGATTTTCAGATCGTCGGTGTGGTCGTGAAAGTCACTCATTGAAAGATATCCTGATTACGTTTTGACTCTTTAACCGCGCCAAAGCCGATGCCCCAGTTATCCAGGATCTTCTGGTAGCTGCCATCTTTAATCAGCGAGTTCAGCGCTGCCTGTACCGCAGGTTCAAGCGCGGAATCTTTCGGGAAGGCGACCGATACCGGCGCATCATGCACGGTGATTTCGCCGCTCATGGTCAGCGGTTTGATCACTTTCACCTGCCACAGCAGGCCTTCGTACGGACCGAGGAACATCGGCACACGCCCGCTGACCACGGCCTGAACACCCGCCGGGCGATCCGGGAACACTGACACTTTAATCGGTTTTTTCCCGGCCGCTTCACAGGCTTTGCTGGCCTCTTCCAGACGGGTCACCTGAGTGGTGCCGGAACCGGCGCCGACTTCTTTACCGCACACCTCGTCGAGGGTTTTGAACGGCGCGACGTTGGCGTCTTTCCGCGAAATAATGCCGAGACGGCTGGCGTCGTAGTAACTCACGAAGTCGATAATTTTGGCGCGCGCCGGCGTGGCGTTGATGTTGGACAAGGCCACATCGTAGCGGCCGGTTTTCAGTCCCGGAATGATGTTGTCGAAGCCGCCGGTGTCACGCCACTGCACCTGAATGCCGAGACGCTCACCGACCGCGTTCATGATGTCAATTTCACGGCCGGCCAGCGTTTTATTGTCTTCTTTATAGAAGGTGGTGGGCGGCGTGTTGGGGTTGGTTCCTGCCACAATATAGCCGCGCTTCGCCACGTCGGCGGGCACCAGGCTTTTCAGCGCGGCATCAGCCTGAACATGCAGTGAGCTGTCGGTTGGGACGGATTGTTCGGCGGCAAACGCGGTGTGCGCACTGAGAGCGAGTGCGAAAAGGGTGATACCTTTTGCGAATTTCACTGGAACCTTTCTCCTGATATTTAAAATGTTTCCCGGCAGGGAAAAGGCGTCGAGGTAGCGATGTATTTTTCCCTTTGCCCATGTCGCGTAAAGCCGCGCGGCGCAAAGGATTGTCATCCTCTAAACGTCCCGCAGCCATTCTCTGGAAGATAGGCAGCGATCACAAATGCGAAAAACAGATATCTATTGCCGAAATCCGGCAATAGGGTTCTTTGCTGGCCTGAACGCGGCCCTGTCGTCGCGCAAAAATCAGATTGTTACCGCAAATCAGGCACCTGCTTATCCTGCCACGCTGGATGATTTGCTTATTAGCCATAACGTTACCGTCTAAGCATCTACGTTGCCCTCCTGACAAAAACTGACAAAAAAGCGGCCCGTCGAGGCGATTTGCGCAGGAATGTAAAGAAGTTGCACACCAATATACAATGCAAACCATTCTCATTATCATGCGCATTTGCTTACAAATGTTAACGCATCAGGGAGATGATATAAGTGAATGTAACTGTATGTGGCAAAAAACGTCCGGTCGCACTGTGCCTGGCGGGCCTGTTAACCTCACCGGTGTTTGCCGCTGAACCCACGGAGAAGCTGGCCGACGATGAGTCGATGATTGTGACGGCAGAGCAGGAGCTGAAGCAGCAGCCGGGAGTTTCCACCATTACCGCTGAAGACATCAAAAAAAGTCCGCCCGTTAACGACCTCGCGGACATCATCCGCAAAATGCCCGGCGTTAACCTCACCGGTAACGGCGCCAGCGGCAGCCGCGGTAACAACCGCCAGATCGACATTCGCGGCATGGGCCCGGAAAACACTTTGGTGCTGATCGATGGCGTGCCGGTCACCTCCCGTAACTCGGTGCGCTACAGCTGGCGCGGTGAGCGCGACTCACGCGGAGATACCAACTGGGTGCCGCCGGAAATGGTGGAACGCATTGAGGTGATACGCGGTCCGGCCGCTGCCCGTTATGGCTCCGGTGCCGCTGGCGGTGTGGTCAACATTATTACCAAACGCCCCACCAATGACTGGCACGGCTCGCTGTCGCTGTTCACCAACCAGCCAGAAGATGACAAGGAAGGCGCCACCCGCCGCGCGAACTTCAACCTCAGCGGTCCGCTGGCCGGTGAGGCACTCACCATGCGGCTGTACGGCAACCTGAACAAAACGGATGCCGACGCCTTCGACATCAATACCGCGCAAAATGGCGCTTACGCCGCCGGACGCGAAGGGGTGCGTAACAAAGACATTAATGGCGTGCTGTCGTGGAAAATCACCCCGACGCAGATTGTCGATTTCAGCTATGGCTACAGTCGCCAGGGCAATATTTATGCCGGCGACACGCAAAACAGCAACAGCAATGCCAGCGCCAACGGACTGGTTGAAGCGCTGTACGGCAGCGAAACCAACCGCCTGTATCGCCAGAACTACGGAGTGGTGCACAACGGCATCTGGGACTGGGGCACCTCTAAGCTTAACTTTAGCTATGAGAAAACCAACAACACCCGCCTGAAAGAAGGCTCCGGCGGCAGCACCGAAGGGATGATCAACAGCGATACGTACGCTACCAGCCGGCTGGAGAGCTATCGCGCCGGCGGCGAGATCAATTTCCCGCTGCAGCTGCTGGTCGATCAAACCGTTACGCTGGGCGCTGAGTGGAATCGCGATGAGCTTAACGATCCGGCATCGGTACAGGCCACCAGCGCACCGGGCGTCGATTTCGGCGGCGTTTCCAGCGACGGTTCGCAGCGTGACAGTAAAAACAGCGCCACCATCAGCTCGCTCTATTTCGAAGACAACATCGCCGCCACCGACTCCACCGAAGTGATCCCCGGCCTGCGCTTCGACTATCACGATCAGTTTGGCGCTAACTGGAGCCCGAGCCTCAACCTGTCGCAGGGCCTCGGTGATTACTTCACGCTGAAAGCCGGTATTGCGCGTGCCTTTAAAGCGCCAAACCTGTATCAGTCCACTGAGGGCTACATCCTGTCGACGCGCGGCAACGGTTGTCCGATTGGCCTGTCACGCTGTTACCTGCTGGGCAGCAAAGACCTTGATCCCGAGATCAGTGTGAATAAAGAAGTGGGCATTGAATTCAGTCATCAGGGCTATGTCGCGGGCATCACCTGGTTCCGCAATGATTACAAAAACAAAATCATCTCCGGCACCACGCCGGTGGCTTCAACCGGCTCGTATAACCTGCTGCGCTGGGAAAACGGCGGCAAAGCGATCGTCGAAGGGCTGGAAGGCAATCTGAGCATCCCGCTGATCGCCGACACGCTGGAGTGGCGCACCAATGCCACCTATATGTTCCGCTCGGAGAGCAAAAAAACCGGCAACCCGCTGACGGTAATTCCGGAATTCACCATCAATTCGCAGCTGGAATGGCAGGCGACCGAGGCGCTCAGCGCCAACATCAACTGGACGCAATACGGGCGGCAGAAGCCACGTCAGTATGCGGAAACCAGCCTCGAGGCCAGCCGTGGACTGTCGCAGCGTGAAATCAGCCCGTATTCCATTGTCGGACTGAACCTCAACTACGACATCACTAAAAACCTGAGCGCCAACGCCGGTATCAACAACCTGTTTGACAAGCGCGTTTATCGCGAAAATGCCGGGGCATCGACCTATAACGAACCGGGCCGCGCCTGGTACGCCGGTGTCACGATGTCGTTCTGAGGAATGGACGCCATCGGGTAAAGTGATGGGGGTGATCACACCCAGTCTTCAACCATCAGTCCCGCAACGCGTTGGAACTCCCGCGTGTTTTAAGCACCGCCGTCTGTGCGGCAGGCCTGCGCGCTAGCCGGATGCTCAGCAGCGCGCCGGCCGCCAGGCAGAACGACATACACACTATCGCCACGATGAAGGCATGGGTAATCTCTCCCGGCCCCTTGCCCGTGCCCAGCACGGCATAAAAGATCCCGCCGATAATGGCCACGCTCAGCGCCGTGCTCAGTTGCAAGGTGGAGCTGGCGATACCGGCAATCATCCCGGCCCAGGCGGGTGCCACGCGTCCGGTGACGATGTGCATCAGCGTCGGCAGCGCCAGCCCCTGGCCAAACCCCACCACAAACAGTCCCAGAGCCAGCGGCAGCGCCGCTGGTGACATCCCAACCGGCGTGCTGGCCATCAGCCACGCCAGGCCCAGCAGGCCAGCCACTTCCAGCACCATCCCAGTGGCGTTAACGTAAGGCCCAATCAGCCGTCGCGCAGCGGGCGTGGACAACGGCCCCAGCAGAAAACCCGCACCAAAGGGCAGAAAGATCAGCCCGGCGCTCAGTACGCCCTGATGCAGCGCGCCCTGTAAATAGATCGAGAACAGCAGGAAGAATACGCCAATCGAGTAGAACAGCAGCGCCAGCAGCAGGGACAGCCCCAGCCCCGGCACGCTGAAAATCGCCGGATCGATCAGCGGATCGCCGCCCTGCTTTGCCAGCCGGCTTTCATAGCGCCAGAACAGAGTGCCCAGCACCGGCACCAGCAGCAGCGATAGCCACGCCCACAGCGGCCAGCCCGCTTCCCGTCCTTCAATCAGCGGGACGATCAGCAGACCCAGCGTCATCATCGACAGTCCCATTCCGCCAAAATCCAGCTTGCGCGCGTGCTGAGCTCGCGTCTCTTTAATCAACGGGATGCCAAACAGCACCACCAGCAGCGCCACCGGCAGATTGACCAGGAAAATGGCGCGCCAGCCGCTATTAAACAGGTTGAGTGAGATCAGGATGCCGCCCAGCGCCTGGCCAATCACCGAGGCCAGACCAAATACCGCGCCGTACAGGCTCAGCGCGCGCGATTTCTCCGCCTCCGGGAAAATCGCCTGAATCGAGGCCAGCGCCTGCGGTGCCATAATCGCTGCAGTGATGCCCTGCAGCACGCGGCCAGCGATCAGCGCACCCGGTGACCAGGCAAAGCCACACAGCGCAGAAGCCGCCGCAAAACCGGTCAGGCCAACGAAGAACATGCGCCCGCGGCCAAACAGATCGCCGAGGCGGCCACCGGTGATCAGCGTGACGGCATAAAACCCGGCATAGGACGAGATGACAAATTGCTCCGCCGAGCCGGACGTGGCCAAATCGCTCTGAATCGACGGCAGCGCCACATTGACAATAAAGAAGTCCAGCGGGGGTAAAAATGCGCCTGTCAGCAGGACGATAAACATCGCCCAGCGGCGTGGCTCGGGATTTAACGCGTGCGGATCGGACATCACAACACCTCACTAAGGAACCAATTGGTTCCAATATGGATAAAAAAATTAGTCGAGCAGACGCATTGTGCAGTCCACTACGGCGTTCATTTCTGCTTCCGTTGCCCCGGTTTTACCGAGGATGCGCATCCCTTCAATCTGGCAAACCAGTAAGCGGGCCAGCACCTGCTCATCACGCTCGGGCAGTTCTCCGCTCAGCTGACCGCGCACCAGCGTTGCCGCATACAGTTGCTGCAAACGCCGGAACATGCGCCCCGTGCGTTCGGCAATCTGTTCATCATGCGCGGCCATCTCGGTGGTGAGCGACACCACCAGACAACCGCGCCGCCCTTTCTCACCGCTGGACAGCGCGGCATAACGCAGCAGCGAGGCGCGAATCGCCGCTTTAACCGCGCCGGGCTGCGCCAGAATATCCGAGGTGGCTTTCAGGCCTTCGGTCATGTAGATATCCAGCGCGGCCAGCAGCAGCCCTTTTTTATCGCCGAACGCCTTGTAGAGACTGCCGCGCGATAAACCGGTCCCGGCGATCAAATCCGGTAGCGACGCCGCTTCATAGCCGCGATCCCAGAAAACGTGCATGGCGCTGCGGGCGGCCTCTTCCAGCTCGAACTCGCGCGGGCGACCGATGACGGTCAGGTTCTTCATCACTGCCCTCCCCTGTAATTATAAACCAACTGGTTCCTATCTTAGCCGCAATGCAGTGACTATTGCAAGTCAGCCGCAGCCCCTTCACGGCGCGGTCGCTTACGCATGGATAATCAGGGTTAAGTGATGCGTTACACAAAAAACTGACGTAACGCGTCGGCCAGCGCCTGCGGTTGCTCATCCGGGATAAAGTGACCACAGTGCGCGAGGCGAATCCCGCTGACGTCGGCCGCAAAAGTGCGCAGCGGCTGGGCCATATCGGCAATCGAACCCTGATCGGCGCTCACCGCCAGCAGCGGGATCGCCAGTTTGCCCCGGGTTTGCAACAACTGACGATTCTGCTCCGCCGAGGTGCTGACCTCACGATACGCCGCCATGCCGGCGCGCAGCGCGCCGTTTTGCTGCAGCAGCCGCACATATTCCGCCATCTCTTCGTCACCAAACACCATCGGGCTGGCTGCTTTGCGCTGCAAAAACCACTGTAGATAGAGCGCTTCACGACCGGCGATCAGCGCTTCCGGCAGATCCGGCAACAGGTGAAAAGCAAAGTGCCAGGTTTTCCAGGCTTTGTCCGGCGTCGCAGGCAGCGCATCCGGCAGCGTCACGCCGGGAATGCCGGCATCCAGCAGCGCCAGCTTGCTGATGGCATCACCGTGCAGCATCGCCAGCGGCCAGGCAACCCAGGCACCCACGTCATGCGCGGCCAGGTAGTAACGCTCAACCCCCAACTGCTGCAACAATCCCTGCACGCTGTGCGCCAGTGAGGTGGTGTCATAACCGCTGGCAGGCTTGTCGGAGTCGCCCTGGCCGGGCAGATCCGGCGCAATGATGAAATAGTCTGCCGCCAGCTGCGCCATCACCTTACGCCAGGCAAACCAGCTCTGCGGAAAGCCCGCCAGCAGAACCAGCGTTGGCCCCTGCACATTGCCGCCGCTGACGTAGTGCAGCCGCACGCCCGCGACCGTGGCGTAAGCATGGTTAAATTGCGGCAGGTTATTGACGGGCTGTGACCAGCGCGGCGCGGCGTCCAGGGCAGGCAGTGACATAAGCGTTCTCCGGTTATTTTGGTAAAGAGTGTTTCCTTATTGGATGCGATTCTGCGCTACCGCGCCGTTAACGCGGACTCATTAAGGAAATGTTTATTTCCTTAATATTAACGACAGCCACGCGCGCCTTGCAAGCGAGTCTGTGAAATAGCCCGGAAGCGAACGGCGGAGTGAATCGTCCCGCCGCCGCGCCTGAGTGATGTGCGGTTATCCCGCCTTCTTCGCCGTGGGTTTCAGCGATCGATTGAGATCCTGAATGCGTTTCATGGTTTTAACCGTGCGTGCCGAACTGGCGGAGGCCACCGCCAGAATCAGCATTTCGAGGCACACCAGCACCGTGCCGTGCAGCGGCATGCGGCCATTTTCACCGCCGCGCGGCACGTTAATCACCACATCCGCCTGCTGCGCAAACGCCGAATCCAGCGCGTGGGTCAGCAGAATCACCGGCATACCCAGCCGCTGCGCCTCTTTCAGCGTCGTCATGCCCTCACGGTGCGCCGATTTCTGCGCCATCATGATCAGTACATCGCCGCGCTGTAGCGTTATCAGCTGTTCCGCCAGCGCAATCCCGGCACGGTTAAGCGTTACCGCCGGCAGGCCGATGCGCCGGAACAGTCGCGCGCTGTACTCCGCCAGAATGCCGGAAGCGTTGATGCCAAACAGCGCCACCTGACGCGCTTCCAGCAGCAGTGTCACCGCAGCCGCCACCGCCTGACGGTTGACCGGTTCTGCCAGCACTTCGCAGGCGCGCTGATGGCCGCCCAGCACAAAATCGATGCCGGAGTTGATGTCACACGACAGTTCGCTGATGGTCGCGCTCATCTTCTCTTCCGAGTTTTGCGCCGGACCAAACCACGCGGCCAGCGTGGTTTTCAGATCGCGCAAACCGGCAAAGCCCAGCGCCTGCACGGTGCGTACCACGGTGGCGTCAGAAGTTTGGGTGGCCTGGGCGATATCCAATGCAGTCGCGTCTAATATAGCCTCACGATTTTCGTGGATATATCGCGCCACCGTTTGCAGGCTGGCCGATAATGTCGTGACGCGCGCACGGTAGCGTTCACCGAATACATCCACCCGATTTTTAATGTTATTAGCCGCCATTATGTTGCCTGTTAGTAATATCGCATCGTTGTGAACCGCGTCGGCAGGCCGGCTTGTAGTAAAAATTTGCGCCGCTACCGCTGTCCACTCCCTTCTCGCCTGGCTTAACCCGGCCAGCTTCAAATGCTATAAAATAAATAATAAGCTGATTTAAAATAAGTTTAATGATAATCCCGGTTCAAAAGTTTCTGCCGCGTTCTGCTGTAGTATCCACACCATCATTTACGTTTACTACTACATTTTTTCATGTTTGAATGATTCTCAATTACATCTCAGCCGCCTTTTTCTGCTGACTGATGGCATAACAATGCCGGGCCGCGAATGTCCTGTTCGTCACCGGCAGCATTTTACTGATAGCTTCGTTGCGCGGAATAAATAATCCCGCAATTACACCAGGTTTATATTCGATGCAGAACAACTCACCGCGGGCGGTTAAATTACTGTGCCATCCGGCTATCCTTGCCGCTATTTACGGCGTAACGGCACTCAGCATTACTGACAGCCTTGCCGCTGAACAAAACAGCACCCTCACCGTGACGGCGCAGCAGCAAAACAGTGACGACGGCTTTAGCGCCACCAGCAGTTCGGTCGCCAGTAAAACGCCGGTGTCGCGCCTCAATGAAGCCCAATCGGTGAGCGTGGTGACGCAACAGCAGCTGGAGGATTATCAGGCCGCCAGCCTCGCCGACGCGCTGCGCTTTGTCAGCGGCGTAAGCGAAGGCAATACGCTGGCAGGTACCGAAGATGGCTTTGTACGCCGCGGCTTTGGCAGCAACTCGGATGGTTCCATCTATCGTGATGGCGTGCGCAGCAGCCAGGGGTTGAATTTCGACGCCACCACCGAACGTGTCGAGGTACTGAAGGGCTCGGCTTCGCTGCTGTACGGTATCCAGAATCCCGGTGGCGTGATCAATATTGTGAGCAAAAAGCCGCAATACACCTGGCACACCAAAGTCAGCGGTCGCGCAGCCAGCGAGGGCGGCGGCGCCGGCACGCTGGACGTCACCGGCCCGCTCGGCAACGGTTTTGCTTTCCGCCTGATTGCCGAAAAGCAGAATCAGGATTACTGGCGCAATTTCGGCAGCGATAAACACACCTTAATTGCCCCCTCGCTACAGTGGTATGGCGAGCAGGCCAGCTTCCTCATCAGCTACGAAGATTATCAGTACGATATTCCCTACGATCGCGGCACGGCGTTTGTTAACGGTAAGCCGGTAGCGATTGGCTATAAAGATCGCCTGGACGATAAAGCTAACCATGCGTGGGGCCACAATAAAACCCTGAACGCGCACTACGACTGGCAGTTCAATGAGGCGTGGAGCACGCGCCTGACTTTTGGCTGGAACCAGCGTCAGTACGACAACAACGAAGTGCGGGTTACGGCGATCAACCCCACTACCAGCGTGGTGACGCGCCGCGCCGACGCCAACCGTGGCTTCAACCATAAAACCAAATACGTGGCGTGGGATGTGATCGGTTCGCCGCAGCTGTTTGGCATGACGCATGATGTGGTGTTCGGCACCGATTATGAAATGAATCAGACTTACCGTGCACACCAGTATCAGGGTAAAGCGAACACCGGCTTCAACCTGTACGATCCGCAATACGATATGCTGGCACCGATCACCAACAGCAGCAGTGAAAACAGCGCCAACGCCAACCTGCTTAACCGCCTGCACAGTCGCTCGGTATACGCCAAAGACAGCATTTCGCTCACCGACGACTGGATTGCGGTGCTGGGCGGACGCTATCAGCACTATGAACAGCGCGCATCAAAGGGCTTCGATCCGGTGGTGCAAACGCTGGACAGCGAGGGCAACAAGTTCCTGCCGCAGGCCGGGCTGATTTACAAACTGACGCCGGATGTCTCACTGTATAGCAGCGTGAGCAAATCCTTCACGCCGTCGACTGACGTCGACGATGACGGCAACGTCGGCAAGCCAGAACAGGGCACCACATGGGAAGTGGGCAGCAAGTGGCAGATTTCGCCCCGGCTGTTTGCCAGCGTAGCGCTGTACCGTATCGACGAACGCGATATGTCGCTTAATATCAACGGCACCACGCGCGCCATTAATAAAGCGCGTTCGAGCGGCGCTGAATTTGAGCTCAATGGGGAAGTGCTGCCGGGCTGGGATCTGAGCGCCAACTACAGCTACGATAAGGCCGAAATCGTCGACGATGGCGTCAATCCGGCGAACAATGGCAACCGCCTGCAGAACGCACCGCGTCACGCCGGGGCACTTTACCTGAGCCATAATCTGACGCTGAACGGTATTCCCGGTAACTTCCGCGTCGGCGGCGGTGCGCGCTACGTTGGCTCACGTGCCGGCGATCCGGAGAACAGCTTTACGCTGCCGGATTATGTGGTCGCCGACAGCTTTATCGCCTGGAATAATCAGCTGTTTGGCGAGAAAACCCAGCTGAAGCTTAACCTGAATAACCTGTTCAATAAGCACTACTACACCTCCAGCGGCGGCAACCTGCGCGTGCGCGAAGGGGAAACCCGCAACCTGATGGTCGAGGCCAGCGTTGAATTCTGATCGAGCGAAAAAGCCGCTGACATGGCGTGCCTGGCTGGCTGCCCTCCTGCTGCTGGCGTTCAGCACCAGCACGCTGGCCAGGATGATCATCGATATTGACGGCAATCGGGTAGAGATTCCCGATAATCCGCAGCGCATCGTGCTGGGTGAGAGCCGCATGTTGTATACCCTGGCGCTGCTGGCGCCGGATGACCCGTTCCGCCACATCGTCGGCTGGCCGCGCGATCTGCAAAAGTATGACAGCCAGACGTGGAACAGTTTTGCGCAGCGGTTTCCGCAGATGCTGAACATCCCGACGCTCGGATCGGGCGGCCCTCAGGCGATCAATCCGGAGCAGATTCTCGCCCTGCGGCCGGACGTGGTGATTCTGCCCAGCCTGGCGCGCTACGATGATGCCGATCTGAGGCTGGTCAGCATCCTTAATGCTGCGCATATTCCGGTAGTGAAGATCGATCTGCGCGTACATTTGTTAAAGAACACCCGGCGCAGCGTAGAGATTTTTGGTGAGGTGCTGAATCAGCAGGCGCGCGCGGCGGCGTTCAACCGCTTTTACAGCGCGCATCTGCAGGTGATTGAGGAACGGCTGGCGCGCTATCACGGGCCGAAACCCACGGTGCTGTTGCAGTTGCATCTGGGACGGCGCAACGAGTGCTGCGTGACGGCGATTAACGGCAGTCTGGGCGAGCTGCTCAACGCCGCCGGCGGCGACAATATTGCTGGCAAAACCCAGCACGGCGTGTTTGGCCGTTTGAGTGAGGAGCAGGTGATCGCAGCCCAGCCTGAGTATTACTTTGCCACCGGCTTTGGCGATAACGCCAGCGCAGGCCTGCTGCGCCTCGGGCCGGACGTCGCGCCCGACGCGGTGCTAAGCAGTTTCCGCCAGCTCACCGCGCAGCAGAACGGTTTGCGTGAGCTGAAGGCGATTCGCAACGGTCATGCAGCGGCAATCTGGATGAATTTTTACCTCAGCCCGTGGCATATTGCGGTGACCGAGTTCATGGCAAAAACGCTGTATCCGCAGCTGTTCGCCGACATCGATCCGCAGCAGACGCTGGAAACCCTGTTCCGTGATTTCCTGCCGATCCCCTATCGCGGCACGCTGTTTATGCGCATTTCGGCGGTGGATTCATCCACCCAGCACAAGCCATAGCGGCGCAGCGGTTGGATCAGCGCGATAAATCGCGCCGCTACAAAGCGTGCCAGCGAATAATTCCGTTATTACATACTGCACCAATCGTAGCGGCGCAATTTATTGCGCAAAAACACAGCGGCGCAGAGGTTTGATCAGCGTGATAAATCGCGCCGCTACGAAACGTGCCAGCGACCAGTACCGTCATCACATTCTGCACCAATCGTAGCGGCGCAATTTATTGCGCGAAAACACAGCGGCGCAGAGGTTTGATCAGCGTGATAAATCGCGCCGCTACGAAACGCGCCAGCGAATAATACCGTTATAAACACTTATTTATGCCTGCGGCTGGCGCTTAAACACCCAGAACGCCCAACTGTGATACAGCAGCGTCAGCGGCAACACAATCAGCAAACCCGTCACCACGAACCCCTGCGTCACCGGCGAGGAGGCCTGCTGGTGCATCTCCAGCTGCCATGGCAGCAACCACGGATAAAGCCCGCACGCCAGCGCCGCGACCACCACGCCCGTCTGCACCAGCGTGATCATCAATAACGCCACCATCGCTTCCCGCCACAGCGTAAGCAGCTGCAACAGCCACAGCGCAGGCAACAGGCTCAGCAACACTTTTCCCGGCCAGCGCTGCCAGCTCTGCTGCCACAGCGCCGGCTCCAGCAGCAGCACGGCAATAAAGCAGGCCAGCGTCACCACCCACCACAGCATGGCCAGCGCCCGCGCCCGCTCCACCACCGGCTCGCCAATGCGCCAGCACAGCCAGCAGCAGCCCAGCAGCAGATCAACCGCCACCAGCCCGAGGCCGCACAGCAGCGGCACCAGCGAAAAATCAAACACAATCCCGCTGGGCGGACGCGACACCAGCATCAATCCGCTCATCCAGCCTGGCAGAAACGCCGCCAGCAGCGAGCTGACCATCAGCAGCCGGTCCAGCCAGCGTCGCCCGGTCTCGCCAGGCTGACCGCGATACGCCAGCGCCAGCCCGCGCAAAAACAGCGCCAGCAGGAAGAGAAACAGCGGCACCTTCAGCGTTTGTAACAGCAGACTGTACAGCGGCGGAAACAGCGCCAGCATGCCGCCTGCCAGCAACACCAGCCAGGTTTCATTGGCATCCCACAGCGGCAACAGGCTGTGCACCATCCACTGCCGTTCTTGTGGCTGGTCGAAACTGTACAGCAGCATCCCCACGCCGCTATCCGTGCCATCCAGCGCCAGATACATCAGCAGGGCAAACAGCAGAAGCACAGCAGAAAGTTCGACCAACATCCTCATCCTCCTCAGGCTGGCGTCTGTATGGTTTCCGCTACCGCCGTCGCCTGCGGATCCGGCAGCGGTGCCGCCAGGTGGCGCAGCAGATAACACAGGCCAAAGGCAAAACTCAGTGCGTAAATCACCACCACCGACGCGAAAATGGCGACGCTGCTGCCGAGGGACATTGGCGCCAGGCTGTCGGCGGTACGCAGCATGCCGTATACCGTCCACGGCTGCCGGCCGGCCTCCGTCACCACCCAGCCCGCCAGCAGTGCAATGAAGCCAGCCGGTGACATCAGCGCCAGCAGACGCAGCACGCGCCGCGACTGATCAAGGCGACCGCGCCAGCGCTGCACATTGCCCGCCAGGCTGCTCAGCAGCATCAGCAGCGCCAGTCCCACCATCAGGCGAAAGGCAAAAAACACCGGCAGCACCGGTGGCAGGCTGTCGCGCGGGAATTCACGCAGGCTTTTGATGTGGCCGTTGAGGTTATGGCGCAGGTAGAGCGAGCCGATAGCCGGGACCGCCAGCTCGGCGTGGTTCCGCTGCTGCGCCTGATCGGGCAGCGCAAACAGCCGCAGCGGCTCGCCCTCCCCTGGCGCAGGCGGCTGCCAGCTGCCCTCGATCGCCGCCAGTTTGGCGGGCTGATAGTCACGGGTATTTTCGCCATGCAGATCGCCCACCACCATCTGCAGCGGCAGGATGCACAGCGACACCGTCAGCGCGCTGCGCAGCATCAGCCGGCTGGCGGCCTCGCCAGCATTACGCAGCAGGCGCCATGCCGCGACGCCACCCAGCAAAAACGCCACGCTGATCCACGAGGCCAGCAGCATGTGCGCCAGACGCCAGCCAAATGAGGGCGCGGAAATCAAACTCCAGGCGCTGTCCGGCGTGAACTGGCCGGCGTCATTGAGCGTAAAACCGCGCGGCGTTTGCATCCATGAGTTAGCGGCGAGGATCCAGAAAGCGCTAAAAATCGCGCCGAGCGCCACCAGACAGGTAATGGCGAAATGCACGCCGGGTTTCACCCGATCAATGCCAAACAGCATCACGCCGGTCAGCGCCGACTCGAGGAAAAAAGCGATCAGCACTTCATACAGCATCAGCGGACCGATAATGCCGCCCGCTTTGCTGGCAAACACCGACCAGTGGGTGCCGAACTGAAACTCCATGATCACGCCGGAAACCGTGCCAATCGCCACGGTGAGCGCGAATACCTTGATCCAAAAGTGCAGCGCCTGATGCGCTTCCGGCCGTCTGCCCCACAGCCAGCGCGCTTCAAACCACACCAGAAACGGGGCCAGCCCCAGCGTCAGCGCTGCCAGGGTAATGTGCATGCCCATCGTCAGGGCAAACTGACCGCGCGCGATCAGCAGCACCCACTCCTGGCTACTCACGGCTCGGCTTACCGCTGTAGCGGGTTATCGGCTTCTCCTCGTCACCCTGCATGGCGCGCGCGAAGGTTTCCAGCGCCGCCAGCAGTGGCCGGATGCCCTGCCACAGCGCCTCATCATTCAGCAGTTTGAGCACGCCACTGACGCCCGGCGCGCTTTTTTCCTGCTGCGCCGTGTCGCTGGCCGGCTTCATCGCCAGCAGGGCATCGCGCAGCGCCAGCAGCAAATGGTTGAAACGCTCCGGCGGTACGGTGCTGAGCGTCATAAACAGCAGCGACAGGTTCTGAACCGCATTCTGCGTGCCGGGCCGGTTAAGCCCGGCGGCGACAATTTTGCCGATGTCATTGTTGGCTTTTACCATGTCATTAGCCAGGCGCAGGAAACCGTGCTGATGCAGATTCTCCAGCAATTCGTTCAGCGCTTCCTGCGCGCTGGATTCGGTGCGCGTCGGAGTGGGTTGATAGTGCAGCGGTTCGGCCATTAGCTTTTCTCCGGATGCGAAACGTGTTCAGGCGGCAGCCGGTATTCAGGCTGCTGCCATTTTTGTTCAACGGGCAGATGATCCAGCGGCGTGCGCTGGCCGTGGCGGAAGTTGTGCAGCGGAATCGGGTGCGGCTGTGGCGCATGCGTCAGTTTACGCATCGTCACCGCAATCTCTTTGTAGGCCGGGGTGTTGACGTCGGGATCGTGGTGTTCACCGGTCAGCCCGTTCACCCCCGGTTTGCCGTGGTGGATAGGAATGAACAGCACATTGCCGGCCATCCGTTCGGTCACCACTACCGGCACCTCTACACTGCCCCGGCGTGAACGCAGCTCCACCCAGTCGCCCTGCTGTAATTGCCGCTCCTGCGCCAGCTGCGGCGAAATCTCAACAAACCAGTTGGGCGACAGCGATTTGATGCGCCCGCCCTGCCCGGTCTGATTGGTCGACTGGAAATGCTCCAGCATGCGGCCATTGTTCAGCAGCAGGTCGTACTGCGCATCGGGCGCTTCCATCGGCGGCTGCCACGTTAGCGGGTACAGACGCGCTTTGCCATCAGGAAAGGCGAACGCCTCGGTATACAGCAGCGGCGTGCTGCTGCCGTCGGCGTTTACCGGCCACAGCTGTGACTGCCAGCCGACGAGGTTCTCATAGCTGACCCCGGCAAACAGCGCGGCGATACCCGCAGCTTCTGCCATGATGGCGCCGGGATTTGGGTAGTGCCAGTGATGACCGAGACGCGCCGCGACATCAGTCAGTATCTGCCAGTCAGGCCGGCTGTCGCCGAGCGGCGCAAACGCAGGCGAGAAGTGCTGAATGCGCCGTTCGGTATTCACGAAGGTGCCCTCTTTCTCCAGGCTGGGACAGCCAGGCAGCACCACATCCGCGAACTGCGCGGTGCGACTCATGAAGATGTCCTGCACCACCATGAAATCCAGCCGGCTGAAGGCTTCGTGCACTTTGGTCGAGTCCGCATCAGAAAAGGCGGTCTCTTCGCCGATGATGTACATGGCGCGCACCCGCTGTTTATGCGCGTCTTCCACCATCATGAAGTTATCCAGCCCGGCTTCATCGGAAAGCGCGTCCGGCGCCACGCCCCAGGCGCGCGCCCACTTTTCCCGTACCTGCGCATCGGTCACTTTTTCGTAGCCGGGATAGACATTGCTTAAGCAGCCAAAATCGCTGGCACCCTGCACATTATTGTGACCGCGCATCGGATAGCCGCCGGTGCCGGGCCGGCCGTAGTTGCCGGTCACCAGCAGCAGATTGGAGAGCGCAGTGCTGGTATCCGCACCGTGGCTGTGCTGCGTAATGCCCATCGCCCACAGCAGGCAGGCGCTGCCCGCGTTGCCGATCATCTCGGCGGCCTCAGTCAGCTGCGCCACGCTCAGGCCGGTGACCTCACTGGCCATCTCAAGGGTGAAAGGCGCCAGCGAGGCGCGGTATTCCGCCACCTGATTCACGCGCTCGCGCAGGAATGCTTCATCAGCATAACCGTGGTCAAACATGTAGCGCGCCATCGCCGACGCCCACACCATGTCGGTGCCGGGGCGGATGCGCAGATAACAATCGGCGCGCTCGGCCATTTCGTGACGGCGCGGATCGACCACCAGCAGCTTCTGTCCGCGATGTTTGTGGCTCTGTTTGATATGTGAAGCGAAAACCGGATGATTTTCCGCCAGGTTGCTGCCAACGGTGATGATCAGGTCGGTCTGCTGCAGATCGCGCAGCGTACCGGCATCGCCGCCGTAGCCCACGGTGCGAAACAGCCCTTCCGTCGCCGGGTTCTGGCAATAGCGCGAGGAGTTGTCCACGTTGTTGGTGCCGAGAATCAGACGGGCGATCTTCTGCGTCAGGTAGGCTTCCTCATTGCTGGCTTTACTGGAACCAATAAAACCAATCGCGTTACCGCCGTGCTGGCGTGCCACCGCGCGCAGGCCATCGGCAACCCGCTGCAGCGCTTCATCCCAGCTGGCCGGGCGGAACTGGCCGTTTTCACGAATCAGCGGCGTGGTCAGCCGGTTCGGGCTGTTCACAAAATCCCAGCCAAATTTGCCTTTGACACAGGTTGAGATGCCGTTAACCGGCGCATCGGCCACCGGCTGGATTTTCAGGATATGGCGATCGCGCGTCCAGACTTCAAAACTGCAGCCGACGCCGCAATAGGTGCAGACAGTTTTGGTTTTTTTGATTTCGACTTTGCGCAGCGCATCATCGATCAGCGAAATTCCGGTGATCGGCTCCATGCCGATGCTGTTTTCCAGCGATTTGACGAAATCAATCAGCGGCCGCTTCAGGTCTTCATCCATCGCGGTGAAGGGACCGGCGTCGGGCTGCATGGTTTTTTCCAGCAGCGCGTTGCACGGGCAGACGGTCACGCAGTGGCCGCAGCTGACGCAGCTGGAACCGGCAATCTGCGTCCCGCCGTCCCACAGCACGCGCGGGTGATCGGCGCTGTAATCAATCGACAGCGTCTCATTTACCTCGACATTCTGGCAGGCTTCCACGCAGCGTCCGCACAGAATGCACTGATCCGGATCGTAGGTATAAAACGGATTACTGTGGTCTTTGCTGTCCGGTTTGCGCTGGTAGGGGTAATACTGAATCGGAATGTGCATGTCCGCGACGGTGTTATGCAACGTGCAGTCGCCGGTGTTGTGCTCACACACCGTGCAATAGAGCTCGTGGCGATTGAGGATGCGGTCCATGCCCTCCTGCTGTGCCGCCTGCAGTACCGCACTCTGGCTGACCACGCGCAAGCCCTCGGCGCTGCGTAACGTGCAGCCGCGCACGGCTTCGCCATCCACCTCCACCCAGCAGACATCACAGGTTTGCAGCGGCGGCAGCGCCGGGTGATAACAGACATGAGGCAGTTTTTTTCCCTGCTCCTGCAGAAAATCAATTAACGGTTGATTTGCGGTTCCGCTTAAGCGTTCACCATTAAATATAATGGTACATTGTGCTTCGCTCATTTAACGCCTCGTTTAAGCCATCGCTCATAAATATTCGGGCCGGACAGCGCCGGTTATTATGTAAAGTTATGCATAGAGCTTAGGAACAAATCTTTATCCCGCAAGCAGACCGATTCGCTTAATAATGCGCACAGCTTACGCAGCGCTAAAATAATCATTACGTTAGTGATTTTGTAACTAAAAATATCATTTCAGCCATTGCCGCCACGCTTTAATAAAACGCGACTGCTTATTTTTTGACGTGACAAATATCACATCTCTGCCAGGCTTAATTTACTCGTTCCACTGTACAAGGAGATAGGTATGACTTCATTTACTAACAAAACGCTGATTACCCAGGAATATCCAAAGCCGCCATTCAAAAAGCAGCATCAGCCCATTCCGGGATTAGCCAGTAAGATGGAACCCCGTCCCGATCACGGTGAAACCAGCTATCGCGGCACTGGCCGTTTAACCGGGCGCAAGGCGCTGATTACCGGTGGCGACTCCGGTATTGGTCGCGCGGTAGCCATTGCGTATGCCCGTGAAGGGGCAGACGTGGCGATCAACTACCTGCCGGAAGAGGAGCAGGACGCCGCTGAAGTGGTGCAATTAATCGAAGCGGAAGGCCGTAAAGCGGTGGCGATTCCGGGTGATATTCGCTCAGAATCTTTTTGCCAGCAGCTGGTAAAAGAGGCAGCAGAAAAACTCGACGGTCTGGATATTCTGGTGAATAACGCCGGTCGCCAGCAATTTAATGAGTCTATCCGTACGCTCTCAACGGAAGATTTTGACGCCACCTTTAAGACCAATGTTTATGCGATGTTCTGGATCACCAAAGCGGCACTGGAATATCTGCCTGCCGGATCATCCATAATTAATACCTCGTCGGTTCAGGCATATGAACCGAGCGCCATTCTGCTGGATTATGCGCAAACCAAAGCCGCAATCGCCGCCTTTACAAAAGCGCTGGCGAAGCAGCTGGGCGAGCAGCAAATTCGCGTCAATGCCGTCGCACCAGGACCGTACTGGACCGCGCTGCAAGTGTGCGGCGGTCAGCCGCAGGAAAAAATCGAGCAGTTTGGTGCCAGCGCGCCACTGGGGCGCCCCGGCCAGCCAGCTGAAATCGCGCCGCTGTATGTGACCTTTGCGGAGACCACCAACAGCTTCACCTCAGGCCAGGTATGGTGCTCTGATGGCGGTACCGGCACCCTCTGACATACGGGTGCTCATCCGGATTACGTGGCTGCCGCGGGCGGCCACGTTGCCGTTTCTGCTGACAGGGAAGATCCATGAATAATCAAACGCTGCAGTCGCCGATGCGCGATCAGGGCTTTGCCCGTCTCGGCGACTACGCGGCCATCGGTGAAGGCCGGTCGGTGGCGCTGATCGCGCCCGACGGCGCCATTGACTGGTGGTGCGCACCCAACCTCGACTCAGCCCCGCTGTTTGACCGCCTGCTCGACCCGGAGATTGGCGGTTTTTTCCAGATTGAACCTGACATCCCTTACCGCATTGAGCGCGCTTATCGCGCCGACAGTAACGTGCTGGAAACCCGCTTTTTTACCGATGACGGCAGCGTGCTGCTGACCGAATCGCTGAACAGCACGCTGGCTGGCCGTCTGCCGTGGAGTGAACTGGCGCGGCGCGTGGAAGGCGTAGATGGCGAAGTGACCCTGCGCCTGACGCTGCGCTTTGGCACCGTTGCCGAAACCCGCTCGCCGTGGCAGGACAGCACCGAACAGGGCGACGTGTACCACATCGGCGATCTGATGGCGATGCTGCGCACCAGCGAGGACTGGCAGATCGAACAGCGTGACGATGAGCAAATCAGCGCTACGCTGCAAACGGCTGCGGACAGTCGCTCGCTGGTGGCGTTGCTGGTCACCGAGCGCGAACCGCTGGCGGTGCCGCCGCTGGAGGCGATCGATACCCGGATTGAAACCAGCCATACCGCCTGGTGCGACTGGACCCGCAGCCTGAGCTATCAGGGGCGCTTTGCTGAGCACGTGCGCCGCTCGGCGCTGTCGCTGAAATTTTTATGGTATTCCCCCACCGGTGCGCTGGCGGCGGCAGCCACTACCTCGCTGCCGGAAGGCATTGGCGGGGAAAAGAATTATGACTACCGCTATGCATGGGTACGCGATGCCTGTCTGATTATCAAAGCCTTTGTTTTTCTCGGTGCGCTGGAAGATTGTAAAGCGGCGTTCTCCTGGCTGTCGAAAACCATTATCCGCCACGGTACCGCGCTGCGCACCTGCTACACGCTGGAGGGCAACGAAGTGCCTGCCGAACGCTTTGTGCCGCTGCGTGGCTATCACCATTCTCAGCCGGTACGCGTGGGTAACAACGCGCGCGACCAGCTGCAGCTCAGTATGTATGGCGACATGCTTGCCACCGCCGAGCTGTTTATTCGCGCCGGGCACGTGCTGGACTTAGCCACCTCGCGCATGCTGGGTGCGCTGGCTAATCACTGTGCCGATTTATGGCGTCAGAAAGACAGCGGCATCTGGGAGCTGCCCGAGCAGCAGCACTATACCCATTCAAAGATGGCCTGCTGGCTGGCGCTGGATCGTGCCGTGGCGCTGGCCGAAGCGCGCCACATTGAACCCACGTGGCTGAAACGCTGGCAGCGCGAGCGCGACCGCATCAGCAGCTGGATTGAAGCGCACTGCTGGAATGAAGAGAAACAGGCGTATGAATTTTATCCCGACAGCAACGGCCGGCTGGATGCCGCGCTGGCGCTGGTGCATGCCTACGGCAGCCGGGTTAACCCGACACGCATGCGCGCCACCTACCTGGCCATTGAGCAGGAACTGGGTCACGGTAGCGCCATGCTGTATCGCTACAGCGGCACGGAACAGGAAGAGAGCACTTTTATCGCCTGCTCGTTCTGGCTGGTGGAAGCCTGGGCGGCGCTGGGAGAATGCACGCGCGCCGAGAACGCCATGCAGCAGATTCTCGGCAAACTGTGCCAGCGCGGCAACGTGGAAACTTTCAACGAAATGTTTGATGTGCGCAGTGACGAATGGCGCGGCAATATGCCGCAGGGCCTCAGTCATCTGGCGTTGATTTGCGCCGCACAGGCGTTGACCGATCATGGCTGAAATGCCCCGCCGGCTGGCGGGGCATGATGTTAACGCGAAGGCTGTGGCGCACGAAACACCAGCAGGATACCCGCCAGAATCGCCGCCATGCCCAGCAGGCTCAGCCACGGCAGTCGGTTACCCAGCAGCAGATAGTCGAGCAGCGCGGTAATCACCGGCACCAGATAAAACAGGCTGGTGACGTTAACGATACTGCCCGCGCTCAGTAAGCGATACAGCAGCAGCTGGGCCACCACGGAGATCATCACGCCGAGGAACAGCGCGGCCAGCCAGAAATGCAGCGTGAAGCTGACATGAAACGGTTTAACCGGCAGCAACAGCAGGCACAGCAGTAAACTCACGCCGTACTGCAGCGGCATTACCTGCGCCGGATGCTGCGTCACCCGCTGCTGCATGATGGCACCGAAGGTCATGCACAGCAGCGCGGCCAGCGCAAACAGCACGCCGCTGAGCGGCAGCTGCGACGCCGCCAGACTGCGCCACACCAGCAGTATCAGCCCCGCCAGCGCGACCGTTAAGCCCAGCAATCGCCTGCCCGGCAGACGCCGCTCCACCAGGCACAGCGTCAGAATTGGCTGGATGCCCATGATGGTGGCGATCAGCCCTGGCGTCACGCCCTCCGCCATCGCCTGGAAATAACACAGCGAATAAGCGCCGATCAACACCAGGCCGGTCAGCATTACGCGCGGGCGCGTACCGGGCTGCGGCAGCCAGCGGCGGCGAAACAGTCCCACCAGCAACAGCGCAACCAGCGCGATGCTAAAACGCACCACCAGCAGTGCCAGCGGTGAGGCATTATCCAGCCCGAGACGCGAGAAAATGGCTGCGCTGCCCCACAGCAGCACAAAGCCTGACGTCGCTGCCTGCGAAGTCAGCGAAGAAGAAGAACGCATAGCATTGCTCCTGAAACAAACGTTGTTAGCGCGCTCGCTTAGCGAGGCGCAGGAAGTTCGATACTTAGCGAATCACAACGCGTGCCGGAGGTGGCGGGCAGCAAGGCGCATACAGGCGAAAGTCAGATGACGATGCGGAATCAGCAGAGAGTGTCATAAACGCGCCTGTAGCATGGGGTTGAGGCCAAACGTTAACAGATTGTTTACACCCTGTCATCCATTTAGCCGTTGCGGAAACACCTCACGCAGCCAGTCGATCAGTACCCGCAGGCGCTGGGTGAGATGGCGGCTTTGCGGATAAACCACGTGGAACGGATAGTCGGACGGACGCCAGTCGGCGAGGATCTCCACCAGCCGTCCGGCCTGCAAATCCGCGGCCGCAGCGTAACGGAACGTCTGAATGATGCCCAGACCCGCCACCGCCGCGGCAAGGTGCGCGTTGCTCTCATTGACGCCAACGCGGTGCGCGGTCTTGACCTCGATTCGCTCTTCGCCGTGGCGGAAGCGCAGCGGAAAGGCGCGCCCGCTCTGCGGCGACAGATAGCTGATGATGCGGTGGCCGTTGTTCAGCTCCTGCGGATACGCCGGAATGCCATAGGTCCGCAGATAGCCGGGCGTGGCACAGGTGATCATTTGCGCATTGCCTAAGTGCCGTGCCACCAGTGACGAATCGCTCAGCGGGCCGCCGCGCACTACGCAGTCCACGTTATCACTGATGAGATCCACGGTGCGATCGGACACGCCAAGGTCCAGGGTGATGTCGGGAAACCTGGCGACAAAATCGGGCAGCGCCGGCAGCAGCACATCACGCGCCGTTGAGCCGCCGATATCCATACGCAGCTGACCGTGCGGTTTCGTCGTGACGCTATTGAACGCACAATCGATATCTTCCAGATCGCGCACGATGCGCAGCGCCCGCTCGTAGTAATCGCGCCCTTCTGCCGTCACCGTGACCCGGCGCGTGGTGCGCAGCAACAGGCGTACGCCGAGATGCGCTTCCAGCTCCTGCACCAGCTTACTCAGGGTAGCGTTAGGCATATCCAGTGAATTGGCGGCCCGGGTAAAGTTGCCTGCCTCAACCACGCGGGCGAACGCCCGGATTGCCAGCAATTGATCCATGGTCGCCCCTTACCTGATTATCCATCCAGAGAAATAGTCCTTTCGATTTTACACCATTTATCCGTAAAAGCGGCAGCGCTACAGTGCACTTCAACGACGGCAAGGCCGTCACCACCTAACCTGATCAACTGTGGAGTACATACTATGAACCTGATTCTGCAAGACAAAATCGCTTTAGTGACCGGCGGCACCTCCGGTATTGGCCTCGCCACCGCCCAGGAACTGGCGGCACAGGGCGCACGCGTGTTTATCACCGGTCGTCGTCAGGCTGAGCTGGATGCGGCCGTCGCCAGCATCGGCGCCACCGCCACCGGCATTCGCGCTGATGCGGCACAGTTAAGCGATCTCGACGCCGTCTATGCGCAGATTGCGCGCCAGGCCGGCCGGCTGGATATTCTGTTTGCCAACGCCGGTGGCGGCGACATGCTGCCGCTGGGGGCCATCACAGAAGAACATTTTGATCGTATCTTCAGCACCAACGTCCGCGGCGTGCTGTTCACCGTGCAGAAAGCGCTGCCGCTGCTGAGCGATAAGGCGTCGGTGATTCTCACCGGCTCCACCGCCGCGATTCAGGGTACGCCGGGCTTCAGCGTCTACAGCGCCAGTAAAGCGGCGGTGCGTAACTTTGCCCGCTCGTGGGCGCTGGATGTGAAAGACCGCGGCATCCGCATTAACGTGGTGAGCCCCGGCCCGGTGCAGACGCCAGGCTTAGGCGGACTGGTGCCGGAAGATCAGCGCCAGGGGCTGTTCGATGCGCTGGCCGCACAGGTGCCGCTCGGTCGTCTGGGTGAGCCAGGAGATATTGGCAAGGTGGTGGCGTTTCTCGCCTCCGACGCCGCCAGCTTTATTAATGCAGCCGAGCTGTTTGTCGATGGCGGTATGGCGCAGGTGTAAGCGGGTGTTGTACCGGTGCGCCGCCTGGCGCACCGGCTTTCTGCCTGAAGCATGGCTGCGGTTACCGCAGCGAATGCTCACCTGCTACCGCAGCCGGCTCGCCTGCGGTGAGCTGCTGCTCCAGCTGCTCCAGCGATATGCCTTTGGTCTCCGGCACGCGACGCAGCACAAAGACAAAGCCCGCCGCACAAATCACGCCATACAGCATAAAGCTGCCCGCTGCACCGAGTCCGGCATTGAGGATGGGAAAGGTGTAGGTCAGTACAAAACAGGCAATCCACAGCGCCAGCGTGGCGACCGACATCGCCAGACCGCGAATCCGGTTGGGGAAAATTTCCGCCAGCAGCACCCAGGTGACCGGCGCCAGCGTCAGCGCATAAACCGCAATCGCCGCCAGTACCAGAATCAGCACCGGCCAGCCGGTGATGCCCAGCGTGTAGGCACCGGCAATCAGTGCATAACACAGCGTCAGTCCTCCGGCGCCGATCAGCATCAGTTTGCGGCGGCCGAGTCGGTCCACCAGCGGCAGTGCCAGCACTGTTGCCAGCAAATTGATCAGGCCGGTGGCCACGATCGACTTCAGCGTACCGTTGATATCGAAACCAGCCGAAGCAAAAATCTCCTGCGCATAGTTGAAAATCACGTTGATACCGCACCACTGCTGGAAAATCGCCAGCACGATGCCGGTGATGACAATCGGCAGCGTGCGCGGAGCCAGCAGCGAACCGGCGCGGGCGCGCGTTTGCTGGCGATCCTGTTCCAGCGCGCGGGCAATCTCGCGCTGCGTCTGCTGCGCATAAGCAGGCGAACCAATTTTATTCAGCATCGCCAGCGCGCGCTGCGGCTGGCCCGCCAGCATCAGCCAGCGCGGTGATTCCGGCACCCACATCATCAGCAGCAGAAACGCCAGCGACGGCACGGCGGCCGAGGCGAACATCCAGCGCCAGCCAACCTGACCGTTCCAGGTTTCACGCAGCGCCGCATGGGTTGATGCGCCGACGACCGGATCAGCAATCATCAGGTTGATCAGCTGCGCCGCCAGCACGCCAATAACGATTGTCAGCTGGTTAACCGCGACAAACTTGCCGCGCTTGTCTGCCGGGCTGATCTCCGCGATGTACATCGGGCTGAGCGCCGAGGCGATACCAATGCCGACGCCGCCGAGAATGCGCCACCAGACAAACAGCGTAAAGCTGCTGGCCAGCGCGGTGCCGATCGCCGACACCACAAACAGCAGTGCGGCGACAATCAGCGGCAGCCGTCGCCCCAGCTTGTCCGCTGACCAGCCGGACACCAGCGCGCCAAACACGCAGCCCACCAGCGCCGAACTCATCGCCCAGCCGGATGCCGCCGGATCGGTGACGTTGAACCAGGCCTCATAGAAGGGTTTGGCCCCGCCAATCACCACCCAGTCATAGCCAAACAGCAAACCGCCGCAGGCTGCCACCAGACAGATGCTCCACACGTAACGCATATTCAGATGTTTATGATTGTTCACGGCCACTCTCCGCACCAGGGTCAAAGTGCGGCTATCTCACCACCGATACCGCAGGGTGAAAGTTCAGGCCCTCACAGATTTTAGTAACAGGAGTTTAGTAAACTACGCCGTACCGGGATCGGCCTCGACATAGAGATAACCGATGCCGAGGACCTGACGCGCGCGGTCAAGCTGGCCGAAATGCACGTTGGTGGCTTTGCTTTTCAGCGCATCGCGCGGATCGAAGGGATTGAAATCAATCTGGTGCACAATGGTCTGCAGCCAGCTCTCACCAAAAGTACAGCTGCGACCGTACAGCCAGATTTGATTGATATTCAGCGTATTAAGGAAATTGTACAGACTCATGCCGATGGCTTCCGCGCTGCGCTGCGCCCACTCGACAATCCACGGCTCGCCGGCCTGCCAGGCGGCCAGCAGCTGACGGCTGGTGGGCTGCACCGCCTGCGGCGCGCGCTGATGCGCCAGCCGCTTAAGCGTGCTGAGCGAGGCGACCGTCTCCAGGCAGCCCTGCCGTCCGCAGTTACAGCGCTCCCCGTGCGGATCAACAATGGTGTGGCCAATCTGCCCGCTGCCGTACAGGTTGCCGCGAAAGATCTCGCCGTTGATGACAAATGATGAGCCGATGCCGTAATCGACATTGATGACGCAGAATTCGGCCAGCGCATTGCGGTTCAGCCACTTTTCCGCCAGCGCCAGCATCACGCAGTCGTTATCGACGCGGACGTCAACCGCCAGCTTCTCCTCCAGCAGAAACTTCAGCTGCAGCGGGCTGCGCCACGCCGCCTGGGGCATATGCTGCGAGACGCCGGTTACCGGATCGACCTGCCCGTGCACCGCCAGCGCCAGATTAATCTGCCGCTTCGGCCAGCGTTTACAGGTCGCGCGCCACACCGTTTCAATCTCCGCCAGCAGCTGCTCTGGCGTCTGCGCGTTGATGCTGATTTGCTGATAGTCGCCCTGCGCCACCAGCTGCGCATCCGCCAGCTGCAGCTCAATGCTGGTCGGCTTGACGCACAGGCACAGCGTCCACGCGCCTTGCGCTGGCAGCTGAAAACTGCCGTTACTGTTGCCGCGCGTGCTCAGCGTGGCGCTGGAGTGCTGCACGTGGCCCTGCTCCAGCAGCTCCTGCAAAATCTTGCTGGCTGCCGGTATGGTCAGGCCGCTGAGCTGCGCCAGCTGCGATTTGCTCAGACGTTTATGACGCCACATCAGCTGCATAAACAGCGCTTTGTTGTGCTTACGCACCTGGAAATTATTCAGTCCGACGGTTTTCACGCGGCCTCCTTTCGCTTCATCCGCGCTCATCTTACTAAACAGTGTTTACTGACTTCTGTGATGGTTGCGCCATCCTGCGCGCCTGCCGTGCTTTAGAGTCCCTGCTCATAACAACCCGTTCGGGCTATCCCGGTAAAAAACGTTCTGATAATGCCGGGCGAACGCTTTATCTGGCTGTGCTAACACCAACCCTACTGAGAAAACATAATGACAACATCACCTGCAACCCATGCGTGGCTGATCCGCCTCGGCATTCCGCCCGCGCTGGCCTGGGGCTATCTGGCAGTCCTGCTGTTTATGATTGGCGACGGCGTCGAGTCCAACTACCTCGCGCCCTATCTGCACGAAAACGGCTTTTCCCTGAATATCGCTGCCTGGGTAATTGCCTTTTACGGCGTCACCGTCACGCTGGGCTCATGGCTGGCCGGTTCGCTGTCAACGCTGATTGGCCCGCGTAAAGTGATGCTGGCGGGCGGCCTGATCTGGATTGTGTTTGAAGTGCTGTTCCTGGCCGTGGCGCTGCCGTCGCACAGCGTGCTGCTGCTGGCACTAACCTATGGCCTGCGCGGCGTGGCTTATCCGATGTTTGCCTACGCCTTTCTGGTGTGGATTCAGTCGGCGGCCCCGGCGGAGATGCGCGGCTCCGCCACCGGCTGGTTCTGGCTGGCATTTACCGGCGGGCTGCCGACGCTCGGTTCGCTGGTAGCGATCTTCTCTATCCGCCTGGTGGGCGAATACGCCACCTTCTGGCTGTCGCTGGGTCTGGTGGCGATCGGTTTGCTGGTGATGCTGCTGGCGCTGAAAGAGCGCAGCGGTTATCAGTCGCTGCTGGATGCCGAACATCGTCAGCAGGGCACGCTGCGCACGCTGATGGGCGGCATCGATATTCTGTGGCGTGAGCCGCGCATCGCTGCCGCGGCAGTGGTGCGCATCATCAACACCACGCCCTATTTCGGCTTCTTTATTTTTCTGCCGGGCTTTTTCACCGAACAGATTGGCTTTTCCCAGACCGAATACCTCAGCCTGATCACCATCATGGGACTGGTGGGTATGAGCTTTAATCCGATCGTCGGCAAGCTGAGCGACCGCATCGGCTGGCGCAAAGTGCTGACGGTGTTCGGCGGCCTGGGTTCCGGCGTCTCGATGCTGCTGATGTACTTTGTGCCGCAGTGGAGTCACGGCAGCTTTGTGCTCAGCGTGATCTGCGCCTGCCTGTACGGCATCACGCTGTGCGGCTACGTGCCCGCCGCCGCGCTGTTCTCCTCGCTGTGCCAGCCGAAGGATAAAGGTAACGCCATGGCGATTTACTGCTTCGCCGCCGGCTTGTCCACTTTCTTTGGACCGGCGCTGTACGGCGCAATCAATGCGCTGCTCGGCACACTCGGGGTGGTTTGGGGCTACGCCTTCCTGTATCTGGTGAGTGCGTTTATCTCGTGGCGTTATCTGCTCAGTCCGCTCGATCCGGGCGAGCAGCACAACCCGGCGGCGCAGCGCCTGCGCCGGTTAGATTCCATCGCATCGGAGTAAACGGAGCGTTATGAAAGAGTACGATTACATTGTGGTGGGCGGCGGGAGCGCGGGCTGTATCGTTGCCGCGCGCCTGGTCAGCGAAGGAAATGCGCGCGTGTTGCTGCTGGAGGCCGGGCGCGACGAATACCATCCGGTGCTGAAAATGCCCGCCGGCTATATGAAGTTTCTCGCCAGCGACCGGTTTCTGACGATGCATCAAACCGAAGCGCAGCCGCAGCTCAACGGACGCGGCGTGATCGTGCCGCAGGCCAAAGTGCTGGGCGGCGGTTCGACTGTCAACGCCATGGTCTACATGCGCGGCCATAAACAGGATTACGCCGACTGGAACCAGGCGCTGGGCGATCAGGGCATCGACTGGTCGTGGGAGGCGCTGCTGCCGCACTTTACCGCCATCGAAGATAACGATCACCTCGGCGCACCGAATCACGGCGTTGGCGGCCCGATGAAAGTGTCGCATCTCGGCCACTTCAGCCCGCTGAGCCGCGCCTATGTCAAAACCCTGCAGGGGCTGGGTATTCCCTACACGGCGGATTTTAACAGCGGCAATCCGTCTGGCGTCGGCTTCATGCAGCACACCATCGACGGTCAGACGCGGCAGCGCTGCAGCGTGGTCGATGCGTTTATCAACCCGCTGCGCCATGACGCACGGCTGACGCTGGTCACTGGTGCACAGGTTGAAGAGGTGCTGTTTGACGGCACCTGTGCCAGCGGCGTGCGCTATCGTCAGGATGGCCAGCCGCAACAGGCGCGCGCCAGCCGCGAAGTGATTCTGGCTGCCGGTGCCTACCAGACGCCAAAACTGCTGATGCTCTCTGGCATCGGTCCGCAGGAGCAGCTGAAACAGCACGGCATAGCCGTGCGCCATGCCTTGCCGGGCGTGGGTAAAAACCTGCAGGACCATTACGAAGTGCCGGTGGTTGCCAGCACGCGCGGTGCGTTTGGCTACTACGGTCAGGATCGCGGCTGGCCGATGGTCAAAGCCGGACTGCAATATCTGTTGTTCAAAAGCGGCCCGGTGACCACCACCGGCGTGGAAACCTGCGCCTTTTTCGATCCGCTCGATTTCACGGCAACGCCCACCATTCAGATGTTCTGCGTGCCGACGGTCTATCTCGATCGCGATGTAATGGGTGCCGATCCCGGTGACGGTGTCACGGTGAATTCCCTGCTGCTGCGCCCTAAAGCCACCGGTGAAGTCACGCTGCGCGATAACAACGCCAGCAGCCTGCCGGTGATCGATACGCAGATTTTCGGCCATCCGGACGATTTAGCCCGCACCCTCGCCGGCTTTCGCTTTGCGCGTCAGGTGCTGGCCGCCGCGCCCATCCGCGAGATGGTCAATCAGGAGATCTTCCCTGGTGCGGAAGTCACCAGTGATGACGCGATAAGCGCCCATTGCCGGCGCATGGTGAAAACCGGCTATCACCCGGTCGGCACCTGCCGCATGGGACACGATGACGATCCGCTGGCGGTGCTGCACGACGACCTGCGCGTGCGCGGCGTACAGCGGCTGCGCGTGGTGGATGCCTCGATGATGCCGAATATTATCAGTGGCAACACCAATGCGGTGGTGATGGCCGTGGCGCATCGCGCTGCGGAGCTGGTTCTGCAGTCGCAGATTGTTGAGCACAAGGAGGCCGTGTATGAGTGACAAACTGGCGCGCCTGCAACAGGCGCTGGCGCACTGGCAGCTGGATGCGGTATTGCTGACGCGTCGCGATAACATCGCCTGGCTGACCGACGGGGCCAGCTATTATGTGGTAGAGCGTGCCGAGACCGGCGTTGCCAGCCTGCTGATTGGCCGCGACAGCGTGCTGCTGCTGGCACCGGACAATGAGCTACCGCGCATTCTGGCCGAAGAGCCGCTGCCGTTCAGCTGTGCGACCCGGCACTATCCGTGGTACAAGTCGCTGAGCAGCGTGCTGCCGGCGGGCAATATCGGCAGCGATACGCCCATGGCAGGATTGAGCGATATCCAGCCGCAGATGATCACGCTGCGCCAGGGGCTGAGCGCAGCGGAACAGCAGCGCTTTCGCACGCTGGGACAGGAGACGGCGCAGGTTGTCGAAACGGTGGCGCGCCAGCTGCGCGCGGGCGTTAGCGAATGGCAGGTCGAAGCCGACATTGCCGCCGGCTGTCTGGCGCGCGGCATTCGCCCGATGTGCACGCTGGTGGCCGCCGATGAGCGCATCGCCGCATTTAAACATCCGGTGCCGACGCACAAAACGCTGCAGCGCATGATGCTGATCACCCTCGGTGCCGAACGGCACGGTTTGCATGTCAGCCTGACGCGCCTGGTGCATCTCGGCGAACCCGACCCGGCGCTGCGCCAGCGCATTTTGACGCTGGCGGAGATCCACGCCGATATGCTGTATGCCACTCAGGCGCAGCGCAGCTGGTCAGCGGTTTTTGCCGACATCACTCAGGCTTATCAACGCCACGGTCACGCTGAGGCGTGGCGCGATCATCATCAGGGCGGTCCGGCCGGTTACGGCTGCCGCGACTGGATTATCACCCCGGAGAGTCGAGGCGAGGTGCAGCCCGACATCGCCGTGGCGTGGAACCCGACGCTGAGCGGCGTGAAAAGCGAAGACACTTTTTTGCTCAGCCGCAGCGGACTGTCGCCGCTCACGCGCAGCGACAGCTGGCCGCTGATTCGCCTGCAGCGCGGTGATAATACCTTAGAGCTGGCCGACTGGCTGATTCTCCCGACATCCTCATAAGGAAGCGACTATGTCCCCACGTTTAGCCAATAAAACCGCCATCATTACCGGTGCCGGCAGCGGCATCGGCAGCGCCATCGCCACCCTGTTTGCACGCGAAGGCGCCCGCCTGGCGCTGTTCGATCGCGACGCACACAGCAGCGAAGCGCTGGCGGCGCAGCTGCAGCAGCAGTCCGGCCAGCGCTGTCTGGCCTGCGCAGCCGATGTCACGCAGCCGCAGCAGGTTAGCCGCGCGGTACAGCAGGCGCAGCAGGCGCTGGGGGATATTGATATCCTGATCAACTGCGCTGGCGTAAACGTTTTTCGCGATCCGCTGACGCTGGACGAGGATGACTGGCAGCGCTGCATGGACACCAATCTGAAAGGACCTTACAACCTGATACGCAGCGTCCTGCCGGCGATGCTGGCCCGTCAGTACGGCAACATCGTTAACGTTGCCTCGGTGCACGGGCACAAAATCATTCCAGGCGCGTTCCCTTATCCGGTGGCTAAACACGGGCTGATCGGCCTGACGCGATCCCTGGGCGTGGAGTACGCCGCGCAGGGCATCCGCGTAAACAGTATTTCGCCCGGTTTGATCATGACGCCAGCCGCTGAAGCCTGGCTGGCGAGCTGTCCGGATCCGCAGGCCGAGCGCGCGCATCAGGCGGCGCTGTTACCGTGTAAACGCATTGGCGAGCCGGATGAAGTGGCCTACACCGCGCTGTTTCTCGCCAGCGACGAGGCGCGTTTTATCAATGCCACCGATATCCTGATCGACGGCGGCCGCAGCCAGATGTATCACGAGTAAAGCGGAAGCACGGGTTACGGATGCACGCGCCGGCAATGATCGGCACCGGCCGCCACCGGATGGGCGGCGATATCAGCGCGGTCGGCGCGGATTGTCGCAGTATCGACGTCAAAGCGCTTGTCGCGGTCAGCCAGCAGCGCCGGATTGAGCTGGCCGTCGGCGGTAAAGCCCATCATCAGCGTCGGCGCGCCCAGCGGCAGCGTTTTATCGCGGTCGGTATGCCAGGTGTGCCAGGTTTTTCCGTAGGTGTTGACGATTTTGCTCATCAGCGCGTGCTCCGCGGCCGGCGGCAGGCCGGGCGCAATCAGCGTACCGGATTTCACTTCATAGCGATGGCTGTGCCAGTACTGCTTTTCCTGCGCCGGCAGCTGCTTAAATAAACGTTCGCTGATGATATATTCCACGCCCATTAATTTGGCGTCTTTTTTGTTACCGTCAAAAATAACCGCCTGCATCACATCATCATTAAGAATGGTGACGTAGTGATGGGCCTCCATCTGCCCCTGCTGATTTCCGCAGTAATAATGAAAACCATCCAGATACGTATTGATCGCCTCAATCGGCGGCCGCGACTGCAACGCCGCCGCCCCGCTCTCCAGCAGCGCGGTTTTCCCCGCTTCCGGCGCACCAGGTGCCGTAACCGGCGAGGCGCTGTTATTCGCGCCACAGCCGGATAATAACAATAACGCCAGCGCGCTAAATACACGGTTTCGCATTTCATCACCCCATTCTTATATTGAGTGATAAACATAGTTAATCAGCGTCAGGACGCGAGCGCAGCGGGAAACATATCAGGCGGCGGATTAAAACCGCCACGCGGTAAATAACCAACCATTCAGCTGGCCGCCGATTCAGTGATAAATGTGTCGGCCACTGTTAGCAAAGTGACAGGCTGTGAGGCGAAGCTGGAGGGTGGGTGAATAAGTTTCGTGAGTGAACAGACGATTCCGCTATCATGAGTGAACGCTCATAAAACAAGGCTGCACCGATGAGAGAGTTACCGCCTACCGCCATGCTGCGCGCGTTTGAAGTGGCGACGCGCCATCCGACCTTTACCGCCGCCGCTGAAGAGCTGTTTATCACCCAAAGCGCCGTCAGCCATCAGCTCAAAAACCTGGAAGAGATCTGGGGCGTGCAGCTCTTTCAGCGCGGCAAAACGCTGAGTCTGACGCCGGCCGGCGCGGCGCTGGCACCGATTGTGCGCGAGTTTTTCAGTAATCTGGAAACCACCTTAGCCGACTTACGCGAGCAGAAAGGCCGCGTGCGGCTGCGCGTGAATACCACCTACTCGTTTGCGCTGAAGTGGCTGTTGCCACGCCTGCCGGGCCTGACGCGCCAGCACCCGGAAATTCTGGTAACGCTGGAAAGCACCGATGATGCCATCACCTTCTCGCGCCAGGATTCTGATGTGGCGATCCGCTTTGGCCATGGCAATTATCCGGCGCTGCACAGCGAATTTATGTTTCGTGAACAGCTGTTTCCGGTTGCCAGTCCGGCGCTGCTGCAGCGCTTTGGCACGCCACAGGAACCGGCAGAACTGCTGCGCTACCCGCTGTTGATGCGTGATGGCGCCGATCTGGTGCCAAAGTGGGAAATCTGGTTCAAACAGGTCGGCCTGACGCTGGATGCCTTACAGGAGAGCGTACGTTTTGCCGATACCAATATGACGCTGGAAGCCGCGCTGCTGGGGCAAGGCGTGGCGCTGGCGCGCAGCGGTCACGTTGAAAAAGAGCTGCGCGACGGCAGCCTGGTGCGGCTGTTCAGCGTCGCGTTTTCCTCGCCCGCCGCCTACTATTTTGTCTGTCCGCAGGGCATCGAAAGCCAGCCGCACATCGTTGATTTTCGTCGCTGGCTGCTCGCCGAATCACGTCAGGCGCAGCAGGATTATCAGTGAAGCATGAGCATTTACTCATAGCGTAATGATAAATCTTCGCTTTCCAATCCATTTGCGGCTGCATAGCATCAGCCTATGCCTGATTACATTATTGTCTTAACGCTGTGCGCCGCGCTGCTGCACGCCAGCTGGAACACCTTACTGCGCGGCGGGTCCGATCGCCTGTGGTCCATGACCATTATGTGCGTGGCGATCGCGCTGGTGTGTGCGCTCAGTACGCTGTTTCTGCCGCTGCCGGCGCGCGCCAGCTGGAAATATGCGCTGCTGTCGGCGCTGCTGCACGTCGGCTATAACCTGTGCCTGGTGCGCAGCTACCAGAGCGGCGATCTCGGCCAGACCTATCCGATTGCGCGCGGATCGTCGCCGCTGCTGGTGACCTGCGCCGCCGCGCTGTTTGCCGGCGAGCACATCGCCTTTACTACGCTGTGCGGCATCGTGCTGGTGTCCGCTGGCATTGTGTCGCTGGCGCTGCGCGGCGGCAAACTGGCGCTGCCGGGCCTGCGCTACACGCTGGCGACCGGTGCCTTTATCGCCGCGTACAGCGTGGTGGACGGCATGGGCGTGCGCGTTGCCGGCAATGCATTTGCGTATACCGCGTGGATGTGCAGCTTGTGGGGCATATTAATGCCGGCGGTCTACATCGCGCTGCGCGACAGCAAAAGCCTGCTGCAGTGGCGACCGGGCGTGCTGAGCGCCGCGGCGGGTGGCCTGGTTTCGCTGCTTGCCTACGGCATCATCATTTACGCCATGACGGCAGCGCCGATGGGCGCGGTGTCGGCGCTGCGTGAAACCAGCGTGCTGTTTGCCGCCGTGCTGGGCGCGCTGTTTCTCGGTGAAGCATTAACGGTAAGAAAAATGCTGGCGTGTGCGGTGATTGCACTCGGCACGCTGATGATCGGTTAAGCGATGAGGAGATGGCAGCATGTCTGAACGTTGTAAAATCGCCCTGCTGGGCCCCGGTGCAATTGGTACCACCGTCGCGGCGGTACTGCATGAAGCCGGGCGCACCCCGCTGCTGTGCGGCCGCACGGCCCATGCCCAGTTAACGCTGCGCCACGATGCGGGCGAAATCAGCGTGCCTGGTCCGGTATTGCATGATGCCTCGCAGGTTACTCAACGCTGCGATTTGCTGTTCGTGGCGGTTAAAACCACCCAGGTCGCGGACAGCGCCGCGTGGCTGGCCACCCTGTGTGATGAAAAAACCGTGGTGTGCGCGCTGCAAAATGGCGTCGAGCAGCAGAGCCAGCTGGCGCCTTATGTCAACGGCGCCACGGTATTACCTTCGGTGGTGTGGTTCCCGGCGCAGCGCGAGCCGGATGCGTCAGTCTGGCTGCGCGCCCAGCCTCGCCTGACCTTGCCGGATGTGCCGCAGGCCGCGCGCGTGGTGGATGCGCTGCGTGACACGCGCTGCGAGGTGGCACTGGCCGCGGATTTTCTCTCCATCGCCTGGCGCAAGCTGTTACAAAATGCCGCCGCCGGTTTGATGGTGCTGGCCAACCGTCGCGCCGGCATGTTTAGCCGCGGCGATATCACGCAGCTGGGATTAGCCTATTTACAGGAGTGCCTGACGGTGGCGCGCGCGGCCGGTGCGGTGCTGGACGACAGCGTGCCGCAGGAAATTATCGATGGCTTTCACCGCGCGCCGCCCGATCTGAGCACCTCGATCCTCGCCGATCGCCAGGCCAACCGCCCGCTGGAGTGGGATACCCGCAATGGTGTGGTACAGCGCTATGGGCGTCAGCATGCTATTGCTACGCCGATTAGCGATGTCGTGGTGCCGCTGCTGGCAGCGGGCAGCGAAGGGCCGGGCTGATAAAATAGGTTGCCTGTCGCGTGTGGAAAAACAGCTATGCTGCGAATTGTTTATACAACGGCCAGGTTTTGATCGCGGCGCAATGTGTTGCGCGATAAATAGGATGCGATGTTTAGCTGATTTAAACCATCGCCTTCCCGGCATAATCACGATGACGGCAACGGGACGCACTTATGACAGATTACGTTTTTTATCGCAAACAACAGGTTATCGCCACGCTGGAACGATCGGATTCGGAACGTGCCCGGCTGTTGATGGCGGACGGTTACAGCAAGATGGATGAAGAAATTAATGCAGCCAGCGCGCAGGCGGCGCTGCGGCGGCTGGCTGATATTCGCCATGAGGAGCACATGACCGAACACGCTTTTGCCACCGGTTCGGTATTCAGCGCGGTGGTCAGCGCCCTGTTCAGACACTGACGTTATGCGCCAAACGCCCCATCAATGGTGTGCATGGCGCCGGTGACGAAACCGGCTTCGGGTCCTGCCAGCCATGCCACCATGCCCGCCACCTCTTCAGAACGGCCATGGCGTTTGATGGCCATGAAGCTGTGCATCAGATCTTTCATCGGACCATTTTCCGGATTGGCATCGGTATCAATCGGGCCCGGTTGCACCACGTTGATGGTGATGCCGCGCGGGCCGAAATCCCGCGCCAGGCCGCGCGCCATCCCCTGTAAAGCGGATTTACTTAGCGCATAAGACGCCATACCGGGAATCGGCATGCGGTCGCCATTGACCGAACCGATGATGATGATGCGGCCGCCGGCTGGCATCTGTCGGGCGGCTTCAACCGCAGCATGATACGGCGCGTGAATGTTAATGCGAAACAGGCGATCGACCGCGTCCGGATCCTGTTCCAGCGCATCGCCAAACAGGGCGATACCAGCATTAACCACCAGCACATCCAGCGGTCCACTGTCGCGCACGGTGGCAATCACCGCATCGCGCTCTGAGCTGTCGGTATGAACGGCAGCCGAACCGGTTTCGTGCGCCAGTTTTTCGGCGGCCTCGGGCGAACCTGAGAAAGTGAAGGTCACGCTGGCCCCCTCATCAGCAAAGCGACGCACGATAGCCGCACCAATACCGCGACTGCCGCCCAGAACCAGAACCTGCTTATCTTTAAATACGCTCATTTGCATCTCCACGTGTGATTTCTTAGTATGCATTACAAAATGAGCCCGATTTAATGTCAATGCAATTTTGTAGCGAGCACTATAAAATATGAAATCACCTGGTCGTCCCCGCAACTTTGACCCCGAACACGCCGTAGCGGTCGCGCAGGGGTTATTCCATGCCAAAGGTTATGACGCCGTCAGCGTCGCCGATGTCACTGACGCGCTGGGCATCAATCCGCCGAGCTTTTACAGCGCCTTCGGTAATAAGGCCGGATTGTATGCCCGCGTTCTCGATCGCTACGCCGCTACCGGCTCGATTCCCCTGGCTGAGATACTGCGCGACGACCGCCCGGTGGCCGAAGCCCTGGATGCATTACTGAAAGCGGCGGCGCTGCATTATGCCCGGGATGAGGTGTGTGCGGGTTGTCTGGTGCTGGAAGGGATTCGCTGTCAGGATCAGCAGGCGCGTGAGGCGGCCAGGGTGTTTCATCGCGCCGCTGAGGATACCATCCGGCGCTATATCGCGGCCCGCTACCCACAGGACGCGCAGCGCCTGACCGATTTTGTCAGTACCGTGATGTCCGGACTTTCTGCCAGAGCGCGTCAGGGCCACAGCGTTGAGCAACTGCTGGCCAGCGCGGAGCTGGCGGGTCTGGCGGTGGTTGCAGCGCTTGAGACTTGATCACTTTTCAGCGATGTTCTGACTGCGAAGTGATGCCGGTTAACTGGCTGAGTCGGTGTCCGCCACCGACCGCTGGAACATGCGCATAATGCCGCCAAGATGCCAGTGCAGAAGTTCCAGCGCCTGTTCATCCTCGTAATTAGTTAACCGCGCCACGATCGCTTCATGATCGTTTTGCGAACCCTGAAACTCATCCGGCGTGCGCGTCAGGTGATTGAGAAAGGCGCGAATGCGGTTGATGCTGGTTTTGTAAAAACCGACCAGCTCGCTGTTCTGGCTGGCTTCAATCAGTGCCATATGAAACGCCGCATCGGTTTCGCGGTAGGTCTCCGGCGCGTTTTGTAATGCATCGCGTCCACGCGCCAGCTGTTCGTTCAGGCGCGCGATCAGCGCCTGACGATCGTGTTGCAGCGCCAGCTTTAATGCGCCTGATTCCAGAATCTGCCGCATCTCACAGGTTTCGCGCATCTCCCGCTCATTAAACGAAAACACAAAAGTGCCGCGCTGCGGGATAATTTGCACCAGACGCTCCATCTCCAGCTTTTGCAGCGCCGCTCTTACCGGCGTCCGGCTCACGTTAAGCTGGGTGGCAATGTCGTTCTCGGAAATTAATGCACCGGGTGCAATCTGGCAATTCACGATCAGGTCCCGAATATGATCGGCCAGAATGCTGCTCAATGACTGCGGGCGGAGAATGTTTTTCGATGACCAGTCAATGATGAGTTTATCGGCGGGCATAGCGTGGCGAGCGTCCTTTAAACAGCGAGCATTTAGGGGGTCAGAATGACGATGAGCACTGTGTTTTGTAGTATACAAGAGACAGATCCCCCAAACAATAACAGGCCTGTTTGAGGGAGCGTTGGGTTATGATGTGAACAAGTATGTCTGCTGCTGGATATGCGCTGGATTAAGTGCCATGCCCATGCCGGGTCCCTGCGGTACCGGGATTAACCCGTTTTGTGGCACCAGCGGATCGCGCAGGAAGTACTGATGAATATCGTTCCATTTCACCAGAAACTCCTGATAAGGCGTGTGGATCGGCGATTGCGTGGTGCTGAAATGGGCCGTTGCGATGCTGGAATGACCGTGCGGAATCACCTGCAGATCGTACAGGGTGGCGATAGCGGCAATTTTTAGCGTTTCTGAAAGCCCACCGCACCAGTAAATATCAGGCTGAATCACATCCAGCGCCCCGGATTCAAAGAAGCGCTTGAAACCCCAGCGCGTGTACTCATGTTCGCCTCCCGCCATCGGGATGGACAGTTTATCTTTGAGTCGTTGCATACTGCTGATTCTGTCGGCCATCACGCACTCTTCCAGCCAGCGCGGGCGATACGGCTCGATGCCCTTTGCCAGTTCGAGCAGATACGTCACATCCATCGACTGCCAGCAATCAAACATCAGATCGTAATCATCCCCCACGGCTTCGCGCAGCGTTTTTGCCAGTTCGATGTTTTTCTTCAGCCCTTCTCTGCCGCTCATCGGGCCGTGGCGGAAAAACCATTTTTGTCCGCGATATCCCAGCGCCTTATACTCCAGCGCCCGCTCGTGCACTCGTGCCATATCCTGCACCGCAAAGCCCAGCATCGATGCGTACGCCGGTATTTCTTCCTGTAGCGAACCGCCCAGCAGGCGAAACACCGGTTGCTGCATCCATTTGGCACGCAAATCCCACAAGGCACAATCCACCGCGCTGATCGCCAGCATGCCATCGCCCTGACGCCCATGAATCTGCGCCCGGTACATCTGATCCCACAAACGCTCAGTGTCGCGCGGATCCTGACCCAGCAACAACGGTCGCAGCTGGCCATGAATGATTGATGCAACGGCATGCGGCACCGGCCCTGCCAGCCCGTCCACGCCCTCATCAGAAACGATCTCAAGAAACACAGTGGTAATGGCAAAACCGTCTTCCAGCTGAACGCCACCGTCATGATTATTCACGGTACGAAACTGCGCATAGACATCGGTGGGACGCGCGAGACGCTCCTCCCAGAAATCACCCTCTCCCGGCATCACACCTTTCACCTGAAGTAACCGGACATCAATAATCTTCATACTACTGCCCCTCACGTTGTTCATTGCTGGCCTGGTAAGCCGGTAAACGCTGGCGACGAAAGATGAGGCTAAGGGTAATGATCGAGAGCATGGCCATCGCCGCCAGCCAGTAAAATCCGCCGTTATAACTGCCGCTGCGGTCGCGTATTACGCCGATGACCCACGGATTCACCACACTGGCAATACTGCCCAGCGCATTGATCAGGGCGAGGCCACCCGCCACCACCGACGCCGGGATAAACTGCGCGGGTAATCCCCAGAACACCGGCATCGCGCCGAAAAAGCCAAATGCCGAACAGCACAAAAACATCATTTTAATCAGCGAGTTATCGAACCATGCGACGCATAACAGCCCGACAAAGGAGAAGATCAGCGCCAGATAATTGGCCAGCAGCCGTGACCCGGGACGATCGGCTATGCGTCCCAGCACCAGCATGCCGGCCAGACCAAATACGTAAGGAATGATGGTGATGAATCCGGTCTGAACATGACTTAAGCCGGTTTCGCTGATGATCAGCGGCAGGAAGGTGCTCACCGCGCCGTTGAGGTTCGCCAGTCCGTAATAGGTGAGGCTGAACAACAACACCAGCGGGCTGAACAGCGCTTTCAGCAGACCGCCGTGGCCGCGCGACGGCAATTTTTGCCGCTCAGCAGCCAGCGTTGTCACCAGCCAGTGCTGCTCATCTGCGCTGAGGAAGCGGGCATCTTCCGGCCGATCGGGCAACGCAAAGGGGACGATCAATCCCAGCACAATCGCCGGAATGGCCTCCAGCAGAAACATCAGCTGCCAGCCGCGCAGCCCCAGCCATCCGTGCAGCTCTAACAACAGGCTGGAAACCGGCGTGCCGATAATCAGCGCAATCGGAATGCCGGTCATAAACGAGGCGATAATGCGTCCGCGCCACGCCACCGGAAACCACAGGGTGAGATAAAACACGATGCCGGGAAAGAAACCGGCTTCAGCGGCACCCAGCAGCGCGCGCATCACATAGAGGCTGTTTTCACTCCACACAAACATATGTGCACCGGAGATGATGCCCCAGGTCACCATAATGCGGGCGATCCACCAGCGCGCGCCCACCCTTTCCATCAGCAGATTGGAGGGCAGTTCAAGGATGGCGTAAGGCAGGAAAAACAGACCGGCGGCGAGGCCAAAACTGGCGGCGCTGATGCCGAGATCGGCATTCATGGTGAGGGCGGCCACGCCGATATTGGCGCGATCGATCACCGCAATCACATAGCAGCCAATCAGGAGCGGAATCAGTCGCCACGACAGTTTACGGATCACCCGCTTTTCAATTTCAGTATCTGTACTTTGCATGGTCTTTCCCGATGTTGGTGTCATGGATAAAAAATGCACTTGTATACAAGTTCTGTTGTATACATTCGCTGACCACTCTTCAATGGGCTGAGTAAGGAAATGAGATATGAAACGTTTCAGCGAGAAGCCGCAAATAAACGTTTATAAGAGGATTGAGCCGGGCGAAGATGAATTAAAAACGTGGTGATTATTCGATGTGAACAGAGTGCGCTGACACACTCCGGGCAGGGTTATTTTATGCGCAGCCATTGTATAAACGCGCGCATGGCAGGTGACATGGCTTTACCTGCTATCCAGCAAAGTGAATAACCTGGGAATTCCATCTCCCAGGGTTGCAGAAGGCGACAAAGCTTGCCGGAGGCCAGCGATGCACTGACCCGTTCCGCCGTTAACTGGGCAATCCCTGCGCCAGCAATAGCAGCCTGCCGCTGCCTTTCGCGATCGTCTACCACCAGATTTCCATGCACGGGAATATCAAAAATTTCCCCCTCATTTAAAAACTGCCAGGGCTCTACCCTGCTACTTCCCGGCCAGCGCCAGCCGATGCAATTGTGATTGAGCAGATCTTCCGGGACTTCAACCGCACCATGCTTTGCCAGATATGCTGGCGCAGCGACCACAATCTGATGGAGCGGCTTGCCTAATGGAATAGCAACAAATCCCGGTTCCAGCACCTCGCCTAAGCGCAGTGATAAATCATAGCCGCCGCGGCTCAGATCGACCGGCGCATCGCTGGTTGTGATATCCAGCTGCACGTTGGGATAATCAGTAAGAAACCCGGCAATATTGTGATCAAGAAACATTTCAGCACCCGACCGAAAAGCATGAACGCGAATCAGCCCCTTAATATCCTGGCTTCTGGCGTGTGCCTGCTGCAGGGTCTCATGCAGATTAGTCATAATGGGTGCAGTCTGAAGAAACAGGGACTTGCCATCATCGGTAAGATATACCGCCCGGGTGGTCCGGTTCAGCAAACGTTGCCCGAGTTGTGCTTCCAGCGCGGTGATTTGCTGACTGACGGCTGACGCGGATACCCCGAGTATTTCCGCAGCGGCTCTGAAATTCAGTTGCTGAGCAACCACGACAAAAGCCCGTAAAGCCAGATACTCCGCGCTGTTAATCATTATTTATGTCCTTTATTAATCGCTACTTAACACACCATTAAGATACAGGAACTTCACGCCTGTAAGTATCTCGTTATAATCACTCAAATCATAATTAATAAATAATATCAGGAGCGCTTTATGCTGCAGGAAAACCTTGAATTAGCGCAGAGATTACAAATTATCGAAGACAAACTGGCTATTTATGAATTGATTGCGTCACATCCTCCCAGCGCAGATACTGCAATGGCGGAATATACATTATCGGTTTATCTGGAAAAGAGTGAATTCAATCGCGGCCCTCATCTTGATGGCGCGGAGGGTGCAGAGGCGATAGCCGCCTTTATTTTGCGGCCTGAGCATGAGGAAGCACTGGCTAGCGGATTAGCACATTTTACCGGATTACCCCTGATTGATCTGCGCGGAGACAGCGCGGTAGTGACCTCTTATTTACAGTTAATTTATCTGGATGATAAAGGCGAATCACGTATGCTGGCCAATCACGGCAGCTCTCCTGGGTATCGCATACACCGTGTTGTCGTGAATCGCTGGGAGTTAAAACGCATTGCGGATCAATGGAAAATTCATCGCAGGACGTTGATTCCTGTGGACGGTAGCGGTTTATCACGCGCATTGCTTTCCCAGGGTCTGAAAGATGTATTCAGCCGACAATCACGATAATTAACGCGACAAGACAGCTATTGAGCCAGACCACGATGTGCAGCTACGTCATGAACGACAATCCGCTACGAGACTGGCGGCGCAGGTTGGTGTCCAGCATGGCAACGGTCTGGCTATTCCTTTCAGCCAAATCCTTTGGTGATGTACTTGCCAGTAACGTATGAAATTTATCAAAGCCGACATTCTTATCCTGTAGCAACGCAGCATATTTCCCTGTAAATCATCGCCTCACCAAAGAATATCATGTGCAGAATGCTATCAGCTTTAAGCATCAGCATAATGGGTTATTTCAGCCGCTGCGCCTTTTGACAGTCTCATACTCTAACGCTACGCTTAATTGCAAGGATATATGTCGCAAACTTGCGTAAAGATAAAATATTTCCTAAGGTGACCGCCTTTCAGCCTCTTATAGCTTTCATTTCCCTTTGTGAAGTGCCGGCTGCGAAAGCTATAAGATCGCTCCAATTTTACTCATGGGGAGTTTATGAGCACCGGAACGATGACCAATAAACCTGATTTGACCGTTGACGATATTACCGTCATTGACAACAAATTATTGAAACGCGCCGTCAGCGCTGCAGCGCTGGGTAATACCATGGAGTGGTTTGATTTCGGCGTTTATAGTTACCTTGCCGTGATTATCGGCCAGGTATTTTTCCCGGATGCCAGTAATACCGCGCAGCTTATTGCGTCGTTTGGTACTTTTGCGGCCGCGTTTTTAGTGCGCCCGATTGGCGGCATGGTATTTGGTCCACTCGGCGATCGCTTTGGCCGGCAGAAAGTGCTGGCCTTTACCATGATTATGATGTCGATTGGCACCTTCTGTATTGGCCTGATTCCCAGCTATGCCAGTATCGGTATTGCCGCGCCGATCCTGCTGTTGCTGGCGCGTCTGGTGCAGGGCTTTTCCACCGGCGGTGAATATGGCGGTGCCGCCACCTTTATTGCGGAATACTCAACCGACAAACGCCGCGGCTTTATGGGCAGCTTCCTGGAGTTTGGTACACTGGCAGGTTATCTGCTGGGTGCCAGCCTGGTGACCGGTATGATTGCGCTGCTGCCGCATCAGGCGATGATGGACTGGGGCTGGCGCATTCCGTTCTTCCTGGCCGCGCCGCTGGGGCTGTTTGGCCTGTATATCCGCCTGAAGCTGGAAGAGACACCCGCGTTTAAAGAGCACATGGATAAGCGTGAAGAGGCCGAACATAACAAGCCGCAGCTCACGCTGTGGCAAATGCTGCGCACGCAGAGTAAGCCGCTATTGAAGTGTATTGGTCTGGTGCTGCTGTTTAACGTGTCTAATTATATGCTGACCGCCTATATGCCAAGTTATTTAACCGGCATTCTGGGGCTGAGCGAAATATCCGGTCTGCTGCTGGTGATGGTAGTGATGTTTATCATGATGCCACTGACCCTAATGTGGGGCCATTTTACCGACCGCATCGGCCGTAAACCGGTGATTGGTTTCGGCGCACTGGGATTATTAGTGCTGGCGATCCCGGCGTTCATGCTGATTGGTTCTGGCAACATGCTATGGGTATTTGCCGGTCTGGCCGTGCTGGGCTTACTGCATACCTGCTTTAGCGGCACCATGCCAGCGACATTACCGGCACTGTTTGTCACCGATATTCGTTACAGCGCGCTGGCTATCGGCTTTAATTTGTCAGTCTCGCTGTTCGGTGGTACCACACCGTTAATTACCGCATGGCTGGTCGACACCACGCACAATACCATGATGCCGGCGTATTACATGATGGGTGCCGGCGTGATTGGTTTGTTAACGGTATTGACGCTGAGTGAGACAGCACGTAAGCCACTGAAAGGTTCATCCCCTGCGGTGGCGACTAAAGCCGAGGCGCATAAACTGATTGATAAACTGCGTAAACAGCGCAGCCGTAAAAAACAGCAGCCAGCATAATCCTCGCTGATATTCACATCAGGTGCGCTCAATGCGCACCTTTTTTTGTGCCCTGCGTCAGACTTATAGCTCAGATAATCGCCCCGGGCTGCGGTAGACTGACCCTCTCTGACTGTTTTTTACTCATTAAGGGATAATGATGTCATCTGCAGAAGCTCCCGCCGTTAATCAAAAGCGCGTACTGATTGCCGGATCCGTCGGCAATTTTATCGAGTGGTATGAATTCGCCGTATACGGTTTCATGGCCACGCTAATCGCTAAACATTTCTTCCAGCTGGAAGGAGAAAGCGCCCTCACCAGCCTGATCCTCACCTATGCGGCCTTTGCGGTGGCGTTCTTTTTTCGCCCGTTAGGGGCGGTGCTGTTTGGCCGCCTGGGCGATCGCTATGGCCGTAAACCGGTGCTGATCGCGGTGCTGGTATTGATGACACTGGCCACCGTCGCCATCGGTCTGGTCCCGGTTTATGCCAGCATTGGCGTGGCTGCGCCGCTGCTGATTACACTGCTACGCATTTTGCAGGGACTGTTTGCCGGCGGAGAATACGGCGGCGCGGTCTCGCTGATGACCGAATCGGCGCCGCCCGGCAAGCGCGGATTTTATGGCGCGTGGCAGTCGCTGACGGTGGCGCTCGGACTGCTGGCGGGCGCGGGCGTGGTGGCAATACTGCCGCTGTTGCTGGGCGATGCCGCCATGAACGCCTGGGGCTGGCGCATTCCCTTCCTGCTGGCGCTGCCGCTCGGCGCAGTGGCGCTGTGGCTGCGCAGCGGACTCGACGAATCACCGCAGTTCAGCCAGACACCGGCGGCACCACAACAGCAGGCATCGCTGGGTGTCACGCTGCGCGCTATCGGGCTGGGCATTGGGCGGTTAATGGTATGGTCGGCCGCCGGTTATACCTACCTGGTGATCATGCCTACCTATCTGCAGGCCGCGCTGCACACCGGCTTCAACCAGGCGCTGCTGATTGCGGTGATCTCTAACCTCGGCTTTGCCGCCACCATCCTGCCGGCCGGCATACTCAGCGATCGCTATGGCCGCCGCACATTAATGCTGCTGGCGACGTTTTTGCTGCTGGTGCTGGCTTTCCCGCTGCTGAAAGTGTTGCAGCATCCGGAAAGCGGTATGGCGATCAAAGCGCTGGTGGTATTTATCGCCGGTGCGCTGGTGGGCATGCTGGCCGGACCGGGACCGGCGATGCTGGCCGAGATGTTCCCTACCCGCGTGCGTTACACCGGGCTGGGGCTGGCCTATTCGCTCTCCAACGCGCTGTTTTCCGGCTGCGCAGGTCTGATCATTACCGGCCTGATGAAGCAAACCGGCAACGCCGACATTCCCGCCTGGTATGTGATGGCCACCGCCGTAGTGAGTTTTGTCGCGCTGCTTTCGCTTAATAAGGACGATCACCGCAGACCCCTTTGAGAAAAAGCGTTTGTGCAGGTAAGTACCTGTCATTGGTCGCCATCAATGGCGACCCTACAGGGGCCGAAAGATTTTTTACAGGAGTGATGAATACATAAGCTTATTTATGTCTTAAATAACATAGAAAATAAAGCAAGATATGCCTGATATTTTATCCGACTCGAAAACAGTGCCATTATAAATAACAAAACCCCGGCACATCAGTGTGCCGGGGATAACCAACACTACCAGTTAAATTTATTACTATCTTCCCACTCTTTGACTTCTTTCTCTGCTTGATCTTTACCGTAGCCGTAGCGCTCCTGAATGCGGCCGACTAATTGATCGCGTTTCCCTTCGGCTACGTCTAAATCGTCATCTGTAAGCTGGCCCCATTTCTCTTTCACTTTTCCTTTGAACTGCTTCCAGTTTCCGCTGATACGATCTTCGTTCATCAGTGTTCTCCTCATTTAGGTGACAGTGCCGCCTGGCATTATTTCGCGCAGCGGTTAACTGCGCAGAGATAAGCGTAGCCTATGACTGAGATTAAAAGGTGCTTAAGCGAACAAATCGGAAAATTTACGTAACGGTACTGTTTAAAGCGCAGCGGGAATTAAATCTGAAAATATAGGCTATGATTTTTCAGGGTACTCAGTGATTTATCTGCGTACCCGTTTGCTACCAGGGCATTTAGTCTTTTGTATTCAGAGAGTAAATGGTTTTAAGAAACGCGAATCGCTTGATGTCGTCCATTCCCCGTGCGGGGCTTAACGAGGCAATAGAATGGAATCCACAACGTTGGAAAAATCCTGGGGTGCTGAAATCCTTGCTGACGGCAGCGTGCGGTTTCGCCTTTGGGCACCCGGTCAGCAGCAAATTACCCTTCACGCCGATGGTCAGCAGCATGCCATGCAGCCGCAGCAGGATGGCTGGTTCAGCCTGACGCTGCGCGGGCCTGGTCACGGCAGCGAATATCACTACGAGCTGGCCGATGGCAGCACGGTGCCCGATCCGGCCGCGCGGGCACAACGCGCCGATGTCAACGGCCCTTCTCTGGTTATCGACCCTCACCATTACGACTGGCAACAGCGCGACTGGCAGGGACGGCCCTGGCATGAAACGGTGGTCTACGAGCTGCACATCGGCACCTTTACCGCCGAAGGCACCTTCCGCGCGGCTATCGAAAAACTCCCCGCGCTGGCCGACCTCGGTATCACCATGATCGAAGTACTGCCGGTGTCGCAGTTTGGCGGCACGCGCGGCTGGGGCTATGACGGCGTTCTGCTGTATGCGCCGCACGCGGCGTATGGCTCACCGGATGATTTCAAAGCCTTTGTCGATGCCGCGCACGCATTGGGACTGTCGATGGTGCTGGATATTGTGCTCAACCACTTTGGTCCGGAAGGCAATTACCTGCCGCTACTGGCGCCGGCCTTTTTCCACGAAGAGCGCATGACGCCGTGGGGCGCCGGGATTGCTTACGATGTCGATGCCGCGCGGCGTTATATCGTCGAAGCGCCGCTCTACTGGCTGAAGGAGTTTAACCTCGACGGCCTGCGCTTCGATGCCATCGACCAGATTGAGGACACGTCCAGCAAGCATGTGCTGATTGAGATTGCCGAACGCATTCGCAGCGAAATCCACTCTCGCCCGATCCATCTCACCACCGAAGACAGCCGCAACGTGATCTTCCTGCATCCGCGCGATGCGGACGGTAACGCGCCACTGTTCAGCGGTGAATGGAACGACGATTTTCATAATGCCATTCACGTCTTTGCCACTGGCGAGACGCACGCGTATTACCAGGATTTCGCCGACGTACCGGAGAAATTAATCGCGCGCATTCTCACCGAGGGCTTTGCTTATCAGGGCGAGCTGTCGCCACAGAGCGGCCAGCGGCGCGGCGTACCCAGCGCAGGCCAGCCGCCGGTCGCGTTTGTCGATTTCATCCAGAATCACGATCAGGTGGGCAATCGCGCCCAGGGCGAACGCCTGATTAGCCTGGCCGGTGTCGATCGCACCAAAGTGCTGCTCGCCACCCTGCTGCTGTCACCGCATATTCCGCTGCTGTTTATGGGCGAAGAGTACGGTGAAACCAACCCGTTCCTGTTCTTTACCGATTTCCACGGCGATCTGGCGAAAGCGGTGCGCGAAGGACGTGCGCGCGAATTTACCGGTCACGCCGGTCATGACGATACGGTACCGGATCCCAATTCTGAAGAGACCTTCACGCGTTCGAAACTGGACTGGAGCAAAGTGGAAAATCCCGCAGGCAAGGCGTGGCTGACGCTTACGCGCCAGTTGCTGGCGTTGCGCCAGCAGCACATCGTGCCGCTGCTGCCGGATGCCCGCAGGCATAACGGCCAGGTGCTGCGCACCGCACCAGGCTTTGTCGCCGTCAGCTGGCAGTTCCCGCAGGGCCAGCTGTCGCTGGCGCTGAATATTGGACAGCAGAGCCAGCCGCTGCCCGCGATGCCCGGCGAGACGCTCTTTGCGTGGCCACAGGAAAGCGGCGAGCTGCCGCAGCACTCCCTCATCGTGCGTCTGGCAAAAGGAGCAGCGCAATGAGCATTCCAACCGCGACTTACCGCATCCAGTTCCGTAACGGCATGACCTTTGACCGTGCGGCGCAGCTGGTGCCCTATCTGCAGCAGCTGGGTATCAGCCATCTTTATGCCTCGCCGATCTTTACCGCCACGCGCGACTCGACGCACGGCTATGACGTCACCGATGCCAATGAGATTGACCCGGCGATTGGCGGACGCGCCGGTTTTGACCGCCTCAGCGCGGCGCTGCAGCAGGCCGGGATTGGCCTGATCCTCGATATTGTGCCTAACCACATGGCGGCGTCGCTGGAAAATGCCTGGTGGCGCGATGTGATTGAACACGGGGAGGCCAGCCGCTTCGCGCGCTACTTTGATATCGACTGGTCGCGCAGGCTGACGCTACCGTTCCTCGGCGATGATTTTGACCGCGTGCTGGCCAATGATGAACTCAGCATCAAGGCCGATCCGCACAGCGGCAATCCGTCGCTGGTCTATTACGACAGTTACTATCCGCTGACGCCCGCCAGCTGGCAGCAGCGTAAAGACGAGGTGCTGGCGTTGCGCGATCGCGCGGCCATCGCGGAACTGCATGCGCAACAGCCGTGGCAGCTGATGAACTGGCGTGAGGCGCGCAGCGCGCTCTCCTACCGCCGCTTCTTTGAAATTACCGGGCTAGTCGGCGTGCGGGTCGAAGATGAAGAGGTGTTCGCGGCGTCGCATCGCCTGATTCTCGAACTGGTACACAGCGGTGTGGTGAGCGGGCTGCGCGTCGATCACGTTGACGGGCTGGCCGATCCGCTCGGCTATCTGCAACAGCTGCGTCAGGCCGCAGGCGACGCGTGCTATATCACGGTGGAGAAGATTCTCGCAGACGGTGAGCAACTGCCCGCCGACTGGCCAGTGTCCGGCACCACCGGTTACGAGTTTATCGCCGCGCTGTCACATGCGCTGATTGATGATAATCAGATCGATATGCTGCATCTGGCCTATGAAGCGGTATCCGCTGAACGTAACGACGTGGCGGCTGGCCTGCGTGCGGCACGTGAACTGATGGTCGATCGCAACTTTGCCGGGGAATTCAGCCGCCTGCTGGCGCTGGCTACCGAGGCAGCCGATCTGGTGCATCGCAACTTCAGCGAGGCTGAGCTGCACGTGGCGCTGCGCGAACTGCTGATCGCCTTCCCGGTGTATCGCACCTACGGCCGCAAAGCCGGTATGCCGCTGGAAGGCGAAGCGTTGCTATTACAGGTGCTGGAGCAGGTTAAACACAGCGCCTCGCCTGCGGCGCTGAGCTTTTTACAGGCATTACTGCTGGGGGCGATCACTGAACAGGGCGAGCAGGATGCGGCGGAATTCCGCGCCCGCTTCCAGCAGCTGACCGGCCCGCTGATGGCGAAATCGGTCGAAGACACGCTGTTTTTCCGCAATCACGTAGCGCTGGCGATCAACGAAGTGGGTGCCGAACCACTGCCACACGCGTTTTCGCTCGAACGCTTCCACAGCGAAATGCAAACCCGACTGCAGCATCAGCCGGATGGGCTGTCCGGCACCTCCACGCACGACACCAAGCGCGGCGAAGATGCGCGCGCGCGGCTGTATACCCTGAGCGAAGCGCCGGCGCTGTGGGCGGAGAACGTGACGCGCTGGCGCCAGATGAATCAGCCGCACGTGGTTGCGCTGGCGGACGGCCCGGCGCCCGAACCGCCGGTCGAGTGGATGCTGTATCAGGCGCTGGCGGGCGTCTGGCCCACCACGCTGCAGCCGGAGGACACGGCGGCACTGGACGCGCTGCGCGAGCGCTTTTTGCCGTTTGTGGAAAAAGCCCTGCGCGAAGCGAAGTTACGCACCGACTGGGCGGACAGCAACGAAGCTTATGAAAATGCCGTGCTGGAGTACGCCCGCCAGTTGCTGTCACCCACCAATCCGGCGTTTCTGCAGGACTTCAGCCACGCACTGCAGCCGTTCATCCGGGCCGGACTGGTTAACAGCCTGAGCCAGACGGTGATCAAACTGACCGCGCCGGGCGTGCCGGATATCTATCAGGGCTGCGAAGCGCTGGATTTCAGCCTGGTCGATCCGGATAACCGACGCGAGCCGGATTTCGCTCAGCTGACGGCGCAGCTGGATGTCCACGCCGCGCCGGACTTCGCCAGCCAGCAGGACTGGCTGAGCGGCCGCCTGAAGCAGCAGATGGTAGCGCGCCTGCTGCATCTGCGCCGCGACCATGCGCAGCTGTTCCGCTTTGGTGATTATCAACCGCTCAGTGCATCGGGCGAACATGCGGAAAAAGTGATCGCCTTTGCCCGTCAGGACAGCGACTACGCGCTGCTGGTGATTACGCCACGGCTGATTTTCAATGGTGCACAGTGGAGTCATACCCGACTGGCACTGCCGGAATCGCTGGCGCATCGCCACTATCGCAATGTGCTGACCGGCGAGACCGTAGTGATTAATGACGATGTTACGCTGGACAATGTGAGCTATAGCGCGCCGCTGGTGCTGATTAGCCAGTAGTGTCCCCGATAAACCTGTTGTTTTACATGACTATCTATTCACTGGATGGAGAGGATTGAATGTCTAACGGTAAACCTTTAGAAATCACCGCTGGATCGGGGCACCAGCTCGGCGCCAACTTTGATGGGGACGGCGTAAATTTTGCGCTGTTTTCAGCACACGCGGAACGGGTCGAACTCTGTCTGTACGATGAGAGCGGTCAGCATGAAATTGCCCGCTTCGATCTGCCGGAATATACCCACGAAATCTGGCACGGCTACGTGCCCGGGCTGAAACCCGGCGCGCTGTATGGTTATCGCGTTCACGGACCGTTCGATCCGGAAAACGGTCACCGTTTTAACCCGAGCAAATTACTGATTGATCCCTACGCCCGCGAGTTGCAGGGCAACATCGACTGGAATGAAGCGCACTTCGCTTACGATTTACTGCACGAAGATAAAGATCTGACGCTGGATACCCGTGACAGCGCGCCGTTTACCCCCAAGTGTCGGGTAATTGATACCAATGAGTTTGACTGGCAGGACCATAACCGCCCCAGCATTCCGTGGTCCAACACGGTGATTTATGAAACCCACGTCAAAGGTTTCACCCAGCTTAATCCGGCCATTCCGGCAGAGATGCGCGGCACCTATGACGGCATGAGCCACAAATCCACCGTCGATTACATCAAAAGCCTTGGCGTGACCTCAGTGGAATTGCTGCCGGTGCACTGGTTCCCGGACGATCAGCATCTGCTGGATCGCGGACTGAAAAACTTCTGGGGCTATAACTCGCTGGCCTTTTTCGCGCCTGCCAGCCGCTATTTTGGCCCGCGCGGTATTCAGGGCTTTCGCGATATGGTGCGTGCTTTCCACGATGCCGGCATCGAAGTGATTCTCGACGTGGTGTATAACCACACCGCAGAAGGCAACGAACTGGGGCCGACGCTGTCGTTTAAAGGGATTGATAACTTCTCTTATTACCGCACGCTGCCAGATCAGCACCGTTATTACATCAACGATACCGGCACTGGCAACACGGTGAATACCTCCCATCCGCGCGTGCTGCAGCTGGTGACGGATTCGCTGCGCTACTGGGCAGAATCGATGCATATCGACGGTTTTCGCTTCGACCTCGGCACTATTCTCGGCCGCGAGCCGGAAGGGTTCGATCAGCGCGGCGGCTTCTTTGATGCCATGACGCAGGATCCGGTGTTGTCAAAGCTGAAGCTGATCGGCGAACCCTGGGACATCGGCCCTGGTGGCTATCAGGTGGGTGGTTTCCCGCCCGGCTGGGCTGAGTGGAACGACAAATATCGCGACACGGTGCGTGAGTACTGGAAAGGCGACAACGTCTCAACCGACTTTGCCGCGCGCCTGCTTGGTTCCGGCGATCTGTACGATCAACGCGGCCGCCGCCCGTGGGCCAGCGTCAATTTTATCACCGCGCACGATGGCTTTACGCTGAACGATCTGGTCTCGTACAACGACAAGCACAACGATGCCAACGGGGAAGATAACAACGACGGCCATAACGATAACCGTTCATACAACTACGGTGCCGAAGGCCCCACCGACGACGAAGGCATCAACGCGGTGCGCGAGCGGCAGAAGCGTAACTTCCTCGCCACGCTGTTTTTCTCTCACGGCACACCGATGCTGCTGGCGGGCGATGAGTTTGGCCGCAGCCAGATGGGCAACAACAACGGCTATTGTCAGGACAGCGAGATTTCCTGGCTGCACTGGGAAGATCTGCCGGCTTCCGCTGATGCGTTACGCGATTTCACCCGTCAAATCATCGCACTGCGCGCGCAGCAGCCGCTGCTGCGACGTGAAAGCTGGCGCGACGGCATGGAGATCAAATGGTTTAACGCCGGCGGCGGTTTTCAGCAGGCGGAACAGTGGGACGAGGGCTCGACGCTCGGCGTGTACATTGGGCGTCCGGATCTGCAAACCGAAGAGGGTATCTGGCACGATGTGCTGATGCTGTTCAATCCGTTTGAAGGCAATGTGCCGTTCCGCATCCCGCAGTTTGGTGAAGGCGGCTGGGTGCTGGAGCTGACCACCTCCGACAGCGCCAGTAAGGGATTGGTGATTACCAAAGAGAAGGATTTTGAGCTGGAGGGCCGCAGCCTGGCGCTGTTCCGCCGGCCGTGAGTGAAACGCAAGGTGCCGGTTTCCAGGTGCTCATGAATGCGCACCCTACAGAAACAACGGGACATGCACTCCCGGTTTCCAGGTGCGCATGAATGCGCACCCTACGGAAACAACGGGACATGCACCCCCGCTTTCCAGGTGCGCATGAATGCGCACCCTACGGAAATAACGGGACATGCACTCCCGGTATCCAGGTGCGCATGAATGCGCACCCTACGGAAATAACGGGACATGCACCGTAGGGTCGCCGTTCACGGCGACCGGCTCCACTTTTAACCCGCCAGACTCTTCTGCTACCCGGCACTAAAATTTCATTAACTAAAAACCACAATCTGCCGATGTTCTTTAATCTGCCCTTGTACCCGCCGCGTCAGGCGTCGGGGTGCGTTTAGATTAAGGATAATAAGATGAACATCTCCCAACGATTGTTACTGACCTTTACCATGCTGTTTGGCGCCATCATTCTGCAAGCCGTGCTCGCCATCTCACTGCTTTCCGGCTTCCAGGAGCGCTTTGAATATGTGCAAACCAATGCCATCCCTTCGATCAAAGACCTCAACACGTTAATTGATCGCAGCAATCAGCTGGCGCTGACGCTGTACAAACACCAGACCCAGTTGCAGGACAGCAACATGCCCGCCGTCGAAGCGGACATTGATAAACAGATCGGCGGGCTGAAATCGCTCACCGATTACTACATGAAGCATGATATCTCCAGCGAGGAAGATAAGCGCCTGACTGAGGTGGCCTTTAGCAATATTCAGCGCGTGAGCGAGCGGCTGCCGGCGTTTCTCACTGCCTCGCGCGCGCATCAGAACGCCATCAGCCTTGATCTGATCGAGGGGCAGAACGGCATTGGTGCCGCCATTCGCCAGCTGGTCACCAATTACCAGCAGCAGCTGATGCTGAATATTTCTATCGGCGATGAGTTACGCGCCACCAACCTCAGCACCTTCCATGAAGTGCTGTGGACCACCATTACCGGCGTGATAGCCACAGTGATTATTTTTGGCCTGTTCGCCCTGTTCACCGTGCTGCGCATTCGTCGCAGTCTGTCCGATGTCGGCAAAGTCATGATGCACGCCAGCGAAAATCTCGACCTGACGCTCAGCGCAGACGAAAGCCGTCGCGATGAGGTGGGCAATATGGCGCGCTCCTTTAATCAGCTGATGCGCAGCGTGGCCGGTTCGCTGAGTGCCGTGCGCAGCGCGTCGCATTCGGTGAGCAGCGCATCGGTGCAAATCGCCGCCGGCAATGAAGATCTCTCTGCGCGTACCGAACAGCAGGCCGCCTCGCTGGAGCAGACTGCGGCCAGCATGACTGAACTGAGTGAAACCGTACGTCAGACTGCCGATAACACGCGTCAGGCCAGCCAGCTGGCGGCTAACGCCAGTTCGCTGTCAGAAAAAAGTGGTACCTCGCTCAGCACCATGCTCTCGACCATGGATGATATTCGTGGCAGCTCGCGCAAGGTCACGGACATCGTCTCAATGATCGAAGGCATCGCTTTCCAGACCAATATCCTGGCGCTCAACGCCGCAGTCGAAGCGGCACGCGCAGGTGAGCACGGCAAGGGCTTTGCGGTGGTGGCGGGTGAAGTACGCAGCCTGTCGCAGCGATCAACCTCGGCCGCACGCGAAATCAAAGGACTGATTGAAGAGTCGCATCGACTGACCGAAGCCGGGGCCGCCCAGGCCAGCGACGTCAGCAGCAACATGCAGGTGATGAATGACGCTATCCATCAGGTCAGCGAACTGATGAGCGAAATCGCCGCAGCCGCGGTTGAGCAGAGTCAGGGCATTAGCCAGGTGCAGCAGGCGGTGAATCAGATGGATGATGTGACGCAGCAGAACGCCGCGCTGGTGGAACAGGCCTCAGCCGCGTCGCAATCGCTGCAGGAGCAGGCCCAGACGCTCAACCAGCTGGTGACCCGCTTCGTGCTGGCGGAATCCGGCACAACGCCGATCATCAAGCCTGCGCCGGCGAGCCATAAAGCGCCACAGCCGGGACGCCTGGCACTGGCCAGCGATGCCGACTGGCAGAGTTTCTAATCCCTTTGCCCTCCGCGTCGTCGCGCGGAGGGGCTTTATCCCAATGACGAATTCCCCCCGGCGCGCTGGCGCGAGCGACATTGCCTCAACGAGCGTCAGCAAAACTGCTATTCTGTGAACCATGCTAACGGTCATCAGCAACGAAAGCGTTTCACCTCCGCATGCCCGCCGCTCCCTAAAGGAATCTTATGCACTCTCAGCAACAGACACGCGGTAAATGGGCCATCTTTGGCCTGATGTTTATTCCTGGCTTTACCTGGGCTTCCTGGGTTAGCCGCACCCCCTTTATGCGCGATGTGCTGCACGCCTCGACGGAAATGATGGGCCTGATTCTGTTTGGCTTCTCCTGTGGCTCCATGCTGGGCGTGCTGCTGGCCGGTAAGCTGGTCGCGCACTTTGGCACCAGCCGGGTGATGCGCACGGGTTACCTGATCCTGCTCGGTGGCCTGGTGCTGATGGCCGTCGCGTTAACGCTCGCCAGTAGCGGGCTGGTGTTTACCAGTCTGGTGTTGCTGGGCGGCGGAACCGCGCTGATGGATGTGGTGGTTAATGTCGAAGGAGCAGCGTTTGAGCGGCGCATCGGCAAGTCAATCATGACCATCATTCACGGCTTCTTCAGTTTCGGCACGCTGATCGGCGCACTGGCGGGGCTGGCCATGACCGCAGCCGATATCAGCACCCACTGGCACTTTAGCGTGGTGCTGCTGGTTAACCTGCTGATTGCCGCCCTGGCGCTGCGCCATCTGCCCGCCACCAGCGACAGCGAACGCAGCGAACAGCCGCATCACGGCGGCTTTCTGGCCCAGGTTGGACGTGAACTGCGTGACCGCCAGCTGCTGGTGCTCGGCGTGGTGATTCTGGCGATGGCGCTGGCGGAAGGCTCGGCTAACGACTGGCTGCCGTTACTGATGATCGACGGCCATAACCTCAATCATACCCAAAGCACGCTGGTCTACGCGGGCTTCACCGCTGGCATGACGCTGGGGCGCTTTCTCGGTGGGCTGGTGGTTGATCGTCTGGGCCGCGTCTGGGTACTGCGCGCCAGCGCTTTCTCCGCCGCGCTGGGGCTGACGCTGGTGATTTTCTCCGATAACCCATGGCTGGCGGCGGCGGCCGTGCTGTTCTGGGGCGTCGGCGCGTCGCTCGGCTTCCCGCTAACGGTCTCGGCGGCGGGCGATGGCCATAACAGCGCGGTGCGCGTCACGATTGCCGCCACGCTGGGCTATCTGGCGTTTCTGGTCGGCCCGCCCGGACTGGGCTTTATCGGCGAACATGCCGGATTGCGCATGGCGATGCTGCCGGTACTGATCATGGTGCTGCTGGCGCTGGTGTGCGCCGGTGCGGCTGGCCGCCCGCGTCAGGCAAAAACACCGGCGGAACAATAAATCTCAGGGCACGCGCCAGCTGCCCTGCCAGCCATCCGCAGTGGCCTCAAATCGCGCGCGTTGATGGGGCTCGCGGCTGACATCCAGCCACTCCACGCTATGCAAGGTGATCTGCACCAGCGCGAAGTGCTCGTCGGGCCCGGTGCCCGCCTTTTGCGCGCTGGCAGGCAGTGCGTCATCAGGATGAGCAATCACGCTGCCCGGCCTGACCGGTGACTGAAACAACGCGTGCGAATGCGGGCGCAATGCATGCCAGGCTGCGGCACGCTGTTGTGCATCGTCAACGCGCTGAGCCGTGCCTGCCAGCCTGAGCTGAACGCGCCTGGCGGCATCATAAGCCAGTAACGCCACCTGCGGCTGGGCTGCAATATCCTGCATTTTGGCGCTGCGCCGATCGGCGGTAAAACGCAGGGCCGGCAGCGCGGGCAAAAACTGCCGTATCACCACGGTGCGCATGCTGGGCTGGCCGTCAGCGGTCACCGTTGCCAGCTGCATCAGGGTGAAAGCCGAACGCGATGTGGTGGCTGTGCTAAGCAGCTGCCAGATGGCTTGCAGGCGGTCGTCGAGCGAGATCATGATTCCCTTCCTTAGCGGGCGTGAAGCGGGTTGCTGCCCGCACGTTTCAGCGCCGACAGCGCCAGCGCGCTGAGCAGTAACCCAATGACGATCAGCAGCGCGTAGCTTAGCCACTGCAGCAGCAGAATGCCCAGCACGCCGCCAGCGAGAAACGCCAGCACGGTGTAGCAATGCAGTTTTAGCCGCTCAATGTACAGCGGCGCGTCTTTTGGTGACTCTTTGCGACGCAGCACGTCGAAGAGCATCGCCAGCTCAATGCCGATATCGGTTGACGTGCCGGAAACGTGCGTCGTGCGCACGCGGGCATTGGAGATGCGCGTTACCACCGCATTTTGCAGGCCCATCAGAAAGCTCAGGCTGAGAATCAGTAACACGCCGCCCTCGCTGAAATGAAAGCCGCTTTCGACAATCCCCAGTACCAGCAACGCTATGCCCTCCAGCAGAATATTGATGGCGTAGATGCCGCGTATCTGCCGCCTGCGGCCGGAATTGATGATCAGCGTCGAGACCGACGAACCGGCGATGAATAACAGCACAATCAGCAGGAAGAACAGCCCGATATGCAGATTGGCTTTCGCCAGATGATCGGACAGGGATGAGACGTTACCGGTCATGTTGGCGGAGAAGAAACCAACCGTTTCGAACGCCGCAGTGTTCAGTGCGCCCGCCACGGCGGCCAGCGTCGCCGCCAGGCGGATGTCGGTGTTGAAAGTGCGCGTATCCTCAGTGGAGATCAGCATGAAAAGGTCCTGGCCCGGCAAAAGGTTTATCATCCTCCGGCGGTCAAAAATTCTCAACTAGCTGGGCTGAACATTAACGCGGCTCGCTGTCGATCAGCGCACGCCGGGCCAGCCGTTTGGGCAGGATTTGACCCTGTCACCGATAAGCCGGATAATTTGGAAACGATTCATTCTAAATAGCACGCATTATGACCAGTAAACCCAATCCGGCGCCGGCTGCCAGAGAGCGCGGCAGACCGCGCAACTTTGATATCGACGAAGCGCTCGACAGCGCTATGATCGTGTTCCGCCAGAAGGGTTTTCATGCGGCCTCGATTGCCGATTTAGGTGAAGCGATGAACCTGACGGCGGGCAGTATCTATAAAGCGTTTCAGGATAAACGTTCCCTGTTTCTGCGGGTGTTTGAGCGCTACATCCTGCTGCGCAATGTGGACCTGCGCACCCGTTTGCAACAGTACCCGACCGGCCGGGCGCGCATTGCTGAGCTGTTGCAGTTTTATCTCGACTCAGCCAGCGAGATCGAGGGCAGACGCGGCTGCCTGGTGGTTGGCAGTACCGTGGAACTGCAAACGCTGGATGAAGAGTTATCCCAGCTGGTGCGTGAAGCGGTATTACGCAACCGCAACTTCCTGACTTCGCTGGTTGAGCAGGGGCAAGAGGACGGATCGATTTCGCCACGACTGGATGCCGACACCGCCGCCGGACTGCTGCTTTGCGTGGCATTTGGTATGCGTGTGGTAGGCAAAATTCAGGATGTGACTAATGGCAAAGAAACCATTAATATGGTGCTCAGCATTCTGGTCTGATTCGTCTGGCCTATTAGGAAATAGGCGTTTCCTAATTAATATTCGCCGCGATAACTTTCTAAACCCTGGAATCGCGCGCTTAATAATATTTATCAGTCAGTAACATATTACTTAGATTTATGTTTATTTGTTCCGGGGGTTGAGTGAAGCACGATGAATTAGAAGATGCCGATGAGATCTATCTTTTATTGGGCAAAGTCGTCACACAGATTGTACAACCGGGTGAAACCTTATCTGTTCAGCAAATAATTGGCGCGCTGTATCGCACGGGCTTGCGCTCGGAGAATCCGGCCATCCAGCAGGCCTGCGATAATGCGATTAGGCTGCTGGCCAAAAAGCTGAATTAACGCACTGCTATCAGGGTAATGATGATGCGATACGATCCTTTTCATAATAATTCTGAAGATGCATTACCATGGACTGGTGGATCGCTGCAGGCAAAGCAGCATGAGTTACTTGGCACGCTGGTGCAGGAAATTTTGTGTAGCGGCAAGTTGCTGAACCGAAAAACCCTGTTTGTCGCGCTAATAGCACGTCTCGACCAGTGCGACGATGTGATATTGAAAACGCATTACGAGGCTATTTTTTCTCTGCTGCTTGGTCGCCTGGCCGCTGAGTAATATCGCAACGCTATCCTGCCTTCCCAATATACGCGGCGAAACACATTAGCCGCGCCTGGTAATTTCCTCCTCATCAATTGCACGCTAAACCGCATTAATTGTGCAAAGAAAGCGAGTCAGGTCAGACCAGAATCCGGATTTTGTTCTACGCTTATAGCTGGACTTCAGACCAATCAGGGAAATTACTATGAAGAAACTGACTGTAGCGGCTGTGTTATTGACATCGATTTTTGCCATCGCCGGCTGTTCATCGAATCAGGCGATTAAAACCACCGACGGACGTACTATCGTCACCGATGGTAAGCCACAGGTGGATAGTGATACTGGCCTGGTCTCATATAAAGATGCGCAAACCGGTAAAACAGAACAGATTAACCGTGACCAGATCACCAATATGAGTGAACTGAACAACTGATCTACTCGATAGGGAGAGCGACATGAAAAAAGTGATTTTGTTACCACTGGCAGCCATTGTGGCACTGAGCGCCCTGACCGGCTGTACCCGTACCAGCTACGCCATTCATACCAATGATGGCCGTACCATTGTCAGCGATGGTAAACCGCAGGAAGCGGAAAGCGGACTGCTGGGCTACGTTGATGCCAATGGTGTCAAACAGCAGATCAACAAAGCGGATGTCAAAGAGGTCTCTGAGATTCCGCATTAATCGGTTCTTATCAAGCCCGCGCAGCGGGCTTTTTTGTGCCAGAATTTTGTGATTGAACCCATACGCAGGGCCGTCGTAGGAGAGCAATCCGGCCCAATGCGGCGCCTTTGGTCAGGGACGCACGACGGTGAGTTTAAACGGCCCGCTGTTTTTCGCAGCATGCGCGACTGAATCATTCACTCTCTCAAGCGGAAACTCGGTTACGTCATAGTGGCTCAGATCAAGCAGTCCCGCGCGTATAAGGCCGCAGAGCGTAGGGACTGCCGAAGGTTCATACATCCACTGCCCTTTTACGGTAATGAGGTTACGCATTATCCAGGGATAAGGTAGCGAAAGATCGTCCCCTCCCAGCATGCCAACACCGCCCATAAGGACTGCACGACCATAAGGTCTGACTGACATAATCGCATTCCGGGCGACAGTGGCCTGCGCAGACGGCGGAAGGAAATCAAGGACCGCATCAATAGGTCCCCCGGCCATGTGTTTCATGGCAGAAATATCGATCTCTGCTGTACCTGTGAGCTTTACTGTTTCCACACGCGATCCAAAACGTTTTTTCAAATCGTTCAGCACCTGTTCACTACGGCCCGGTGCGATGACTTTATGGGCTCCCATGGCCAGGGCAGCAAGCACAGCGGAACTGCCGAAATTACCGGTTGCGCCACTGACCAGCAGGCGCTCTCCCGCTTTCAAATCCATAGATAACAATCCGCCATAGGCTATAAGCAGCGTATTGATGGCACACCACCGCCCCGCTTCTGCAGGCGAAATGTCGCCAATGGGCACTGCGTTTTCAGTCGGAATGCGTATTTGTTCAGCAAGACTGCCATTCAGGTGATATTGCTGGATTTTTTGTCCTCCTTCACCACGGGCACTCCATCCCTGAAGGACAATTTCTGGCGACAGCGCGTTGTCACGGGAACGCACCGTCGGATCGCAGAATACCCAGTCTCCTGGTTTCAGCCAGGCTGAGTCAGGGCCGGTCTGGCGAACCTTTCCGATGGCACCACAGCCCGGGATGACCGGCACAGGTAAAAGATATTTTCTTTCCCCACTCAGTACTTCATTCGTGTAGGAAAGAACGGGCGCCGCAACCACATCGACAATGACTTCCCCGGTTCCCATCACCGGTGCAGGCACATTCTTAACGTCCAGCGGACGGCCAAAGGCAGTAAGCACAGCAGCTTTCATGGTCATATTCTCCTGAGGGCATAGAACAATATGAAACCATCATAGGGCGACCCAAAACGGCGTAAAATACACTAGTTTTATACAGGTATAATTTACTACCAGGTTCAAAAAATGGTTAAGAATACTGAGCTCAGCCAGTTTTTACGTTCACGACGTGCAAGGGTGAAGCCTGAGCGTCCCCCCTCTGCCGGGCCTGAAAGACGGCGAACGCCCGGACTAAGGCGTGAGGAAGTTGCGGCGATGTTGGGAATAAGTACGGAATGGTATATCAAAATCGAACAGGGACGGGTCAGCACGCTTTCCGAACGTATAGTTAACGCCCTGGGTAAAGCTCTGCAGCTGAACAAGGCAGAATTTCTGCACCTGAAAACACTGACAGGCCGGAAAAAAAGTGCAGATGTTGAACATGAAGTCCCGGCTAGCTTATCGCATCTGGTCAGGGCGCTGAGTGAGCCTGCCTACGTCACCAATGACAGATGGGATGTATTGGTGTGGAATTTTGCAGCAGAACAGGTCATCACGGACTTCAGCCTGTTGGCTGCAAATGAGCGAAATATCATGGTTTTCATGTTCACTACAGAGGAGGCCAGATACCTTTTTGGCGACACCTGGCCTGCAGAGGCACAGAGAATGCTCGGCCTGTTTCATTCCAGTTATTCACGAAATGCAGACAACGAGACCTTCACTGCGCTGTTAGAACGCTTAAGCCGTGAATGTCCGGAGTTTGATACATGGTGGAACGAGCATGTGATAACGGCGCCGGTGTCCGGAGAGAAAAAACTCACAGGAAAAGACGGGATAACGCGGACATTCAGCTATTCAACGTTTACGTCAAATGACTCCCCTGCACTCAAACTGGCAATTTATGTCCCGCTGTTATCTGCATCGGGCAGCAAGGTTATATGACATCATGATTCCGCCGGAGCAGTGTTAACGGGGTTTCGCTGAGTCTGCCGTAGCCTATAAAGAGCGATCTAACCTGCCGGTGTTCCATGACGAAGTGGAGCGGCATCAGCGTGAAGAAATACGTTATTACCTCCAGGAGCGCCGACATTATTACGGGGTATGTCGACTGCTGGACTGCACAAGCTGTACATACCTAACCCATCTGCTATTCAGTACAGGTGACAGGCTGTTTCATATTGCGTCCCGCAGGCTACCAGCGGGGTGTAGAAAACCATGAAGTCAGCCAGTCTGTTAATGCACTGATTTTTGCCGACTGCAACTGGCTTGAAGGTTTCATTAACCAGACACCATCCTCGCCTGTTGCCTGCCAGTCCGACAGCACTGGCACGAGTGAACCCTCAGCCAGTTCTTTCTGTACCAGCCAGTTGGCCGCGAGTAATATCCCCATACCCGATTGAGCGGCCAGTATAAGCCCATCCATTTCGTCACTCTCGTAACGCGTCTTAACAGGTACCGCTATCTGTTGACCGTCTTTCTCGAGTCGCCATTCGGGCCAGCTGTGCATGGGTGTGAAACCCAGGCAATCATGCTTACGAAGGTCCTGAGGGTGTGTTACAGGAGAATGGCGCTCCAGGTAATCCGGCGCGACACATAAAATGCGACTTGTATTTGCCAGCTTTCGGGCAATTAATCTGCTGTCCTTCAGAACACCAATACGGATTGCCATATCAAAATTATCACCCAGTAAATCTACGTAGCGATCGCTGCAGTGCAGCACAATACGGATGTCAGGATAGGCTTTTAAAAAGAATGGTAAGGCCTGTACGACCCACTTTCGTCCGAATGAGGCGGGAACGGTAAGGCGAATCGTCCCGGCCGGACGCGCTGCCAAATCACGGGCTTCCTCTTCCGCTTCCCGCAGCAATTCATCTGCCAATTCAATTTTTTGCCGATAGCGTAAGCCCTCTTCTGTGGGACGTATGCGGCGGGTGGTGCGTTCCAGCAGGCGAATTCCCAGACGTTTTTCTAATGCAGCTACACGCCGGGAAACGACAGAGACATCTCTTCCCAAATCGCGCGCACCAGCACTAAAGCTGCCAGCGCGAACTACTGCAAGAAAAGCCTCCCGCTGACGATAATCGTCGTCATGCATTATTGCACCTCATGCAACAGTTATTTGTTTTTCAGGCTCATTATAGCGTCAGTTCTGCCTCAAAATGATCGTATTAATTGAACAGGGGGACACCATGAAAGCTATCCACTTATCCGCTGCAGGAATAGACAGCTTAAAAATATGTGATATTTCACCACCACAACCAGGGTATGGCGAAGTGCTGATTCGTCAGCATGCTGTAAGTCTGAATTACCTTGATTTGGCGCTGGCCACTGGTAAATTCGGCGCTGTTTCGCAGCCGGTTATTCCTGGTGCAGACAGCGCGGGAGAAATTGTTGAGTCTGGAGAGGGAGTTGAAGGCTGGCAAATTGGCGAACGTGTGGTGCCGGGGATGATGTCTCACTGGCATGCTGGAGCAATACGATCTCAACATCATCAAATATTACGCGGAGTTACGACCAACGGCGGGCTGGCAGAATACGCTGTAGTGCCTGCTGAGTCACTGGTGCGTATACCCGATTTTCTCAACTGGCAACAGGCAGCGACGTTACCCATTGCCGCAACGACCGCATGGAACGCTATAGTGCGCGGTAAAATACAGCCTGGCAGCACTGTTTTACTGCTTGGCACGGGAGGGGTGAGTCTGTTTGCATTGCAATATGCGAAGGCAGCAGGTGCACGGGTGATCATCATTTCCTCTTCTGATGAAAAACTGGACAGAGTGAAAGCCCTGGGTGCGGATGATGGAATTAACTATCACGAGGTGCCCGAATGGGATCAACGGGTGCTTAAGCTGACTGAGGGGCATGGCGCTGATCTCGTACTGGAATCAGTGGGTGGCTCAACATTTGCGAAATCGATTAACGCAGCAGCTCATAACGGAACCATTTTCGTTATTGGCTTTGTTGGTGGTGCTGAAGTCAGCATGCCTGTTCTGCCCGTAATGCAAAAGAAGTTGAATATTGTGGGTAACAATACGGGTTCGACTTCAGATTTGCGCGCGGCGGTCAGGGCGATTGAAACCTCCACGATTTATCCCGTAATTGATCGTATTTTCACTTTTGCCGATACACGGAAAGCTTATCGCTACCTTGAGGCTGCCGGACATATCGGGAAAGTGGTTATTAGTCTGGATGCATAACGCTGAATCAGCCGGGGAGTTCATCATGGGGCCTGATACCGGCTGATTACTCCTGTCCAGTAATGATGGACACTATTTTCCAGGAAAGGAAGCCCGCTGCGCAAAAGCGCTGAATGAAACGCTGGCATAAGAGTGCAGGATTCATTTTTTTCCTGAGAAGTATTGATAGTCCGATTTTCCATCAGGTGATAAGGTCAGGTTTCCCGGGAATTCTTAAACAGGATTGAGCGTGACTATTTCAGAGAACTATGAGTGGCATAAAGATAACTACCTGATAAGTACAGACAGAAAAAAACTGGATGTGCAGGCTATCCATCTCTATCTCACGAGATCAACCTGGGCTAAAGGGATTGATCTGGCTCTTGTCCGTGCATCCGTTGAAAACAGCCTTAATTTCGGTGTTTATCACGATGACGCCCAGATTGGTTTCGCGCGCTTAATAACAGATTACGCTACGTTTGCTTACCTTTGTGATGTTTATATCCTGGAGGAATATCAGGGAGAAGGGTTGGGTAGATGGGTGATGCAATGCATACATGATCATCCGGTTTTTGAGCGGCTTCGCAGGATCATGTTGTTTACAACCACAGCGCCCTGGCTCTATGAAAAGTTTGGCTACGAGCCTGTTAATCGGGAAAACTATGCATGGAGTATCACACGTCCTGATATTTACACTCATGCAAAAAAGACTGGCTGACCTGCGCTCCTGTTTGTCTCCAGTCTGGCGTATACACTCCAGATCTGCAATCTCCGCTTCTGGCACTGAGCGGACGAGTTTATTGAGCTAAGGGCCGCTGTGAGCGAGTAGCTGACTTTGATAATTGATGTATATCTCAGGTAAAGCATGCTTAATGACTGAATTCGTCTTTTAACAATCCAAAAACCCAGTCATCCTGCCAGCGATCCTGAAGAAGATAGTTTTGCCTTAATGTGCCCTCATGTTGAAATCCTACCTTAAGCAATGTCCTGCGTGAGGCTTCATTACCCGAGGTAACTGTCGCTGTTAGCTTGTGATATCCATGTGTGTTAAATGCAAAACGAGCAATATCTTTTAGAGACTCGCTGCCAAAACCTTTGCCATGAAATTCCGAAGCAAGTATGAATCCTACTTCCGCAATGCCCTCACTACGCTCAATAAAGCCAGTTACTCCAATGGGTAAATGTGTATTCTTTTGACTGATAACGAGACACAGCCAGTGTTCACTGCCTTTTTACCACGGTTGCAAGCGCTTCTCAAAGGAGTGGGTTCTGATCTCCTCTTCCGTTCGTGAATCGCTAATGAAATTCATAACATGGCGGTCCTGATTTAATGCCAGATAAAATGGCCAGTCAGTGTGGCTGAGACAGCGATAATTAAGTCCGGCAGAGGGAACATAATGCATTGGCATTCTCCATATTTTTCTTTAAGTTCTGTTAGATTTGAAGATTTCATGAGCCGGATTTCAACAACCTTACCAACGTTCGTAACGTCCACTTTTGGCACAGGAATGCTGTTGCAGCCCTCACAAATTAAACTTCAATAGACTCAGCTATCTCCAGAGCATCATCCACTTCAATACCGAGATAACGGACTGTGCTTTCCAGTTTCTTATGACCCAAAAGAAGTTGGATCACCCGGAGATTCTTAGTTTTCTTGCAGAACAGGGAAGTTTTTGCTCTTCTCATTGAATGTATATTGTAAAAATAAGTGCATCTGGCTGAGTGAATCGCCACGGATAATCTAGACACTTTCGAGCCGTTGATAATATTTGTTTTCGTATTCAGTTGGTGGCATCTGATCGCTCGAGCCATGCCGACGCTTACTGTTATAAAACATTTCGATGTAATCA
>NZ_VWVL01000004.1:0-543161 GCF_008632015.1 Pantoea sp. B_9
AATTTGCCTGGCGGCAACAGCGCGGTGGTCCCACCTGACCCCATGCCGAACTCAGAAGTGAAACGCCGTAGCGCCGATGGTAGTGTGGGGCCTCCCCATGCGAGAGTAGGGAACTGCCAGGCATCAAACCAGTGAAGAAGCCCCGGACGAGAGTCCGGGGCTTTTTTACGTCCGTACTCCGGCAAATTTCCTGCCAAAAAACCCCTCCATAACGACTTATTTAACCCTGAAAAAATTCTAACGCGCTCTTTTCCCGACCTTATTGCTGCTGCTCACCGCGCGGCGCTCGCGGCTATTGCCGTTCAATGCTGAAACATTTTCATAAACCGCATGAAGACTCGACATCCAGCGGCAGCCAGGCTAATCTCGGGCATCTGGATGTCTAAACGTTTATATGGTTATCAGCAAGAGGTCAGCAGGTTATGCCAATCAGGATCCCCGACGAATTACCGGCAGTGAATTTTTTGCGTAATGAGAATGTCTTTGTCATGACCTCATCGCGCGCCAGTGTTCAGGAGATTCGTCCGCTTAAAGTGTTGATCCTTAACCTGATGCCTAAAAAAATTGAAACGGAAAACCAGTTTCTGCGCCTGCTCTCTAACTCGCCGCTGCAGATCGATGTCCAGCTGTTACGCATCGACAGTCGCGAGTCGCGCAACACACCAAGCGAGCATCTGAACAACTTCTACTGCAACTTCGACGATATCGCTAACGATAACTTTGACGGCCTGATTGTCACCGGTGCGCCGCTGGGGCTGGTTGATTTCAATGATGTTGCCTACTGGCCACAGATTCAGCGCGTGCTGCACTGGGCGAAAGAGCACGTCACTTCTACCCTGTTTGTTTGCTGGGCGGTGCAGGCGGCGCTTAACATCCTGTATGGCATTCCTAAACAGACGCGACAGAACAAGCTGTCTGGCGTCTATGAGCATCAGATCCTTCATCCGCACGCGCTGCTGACGCGCGGTTTTGATGACAACTTCCTGGCGCCGCATTCACGTTATGCTGATTTTCCCAGCCAGCTGATCCGCGACTACACCGATCTCGAGCTGTTTGCCGAATCAGAGAGCACCGGTGCCTATCTGATGGCGAGTAAAGACAAACGGCTGGCCTTTGTCACTGGCCATCCGGAATATGACGCTCTCACGCTGTCGGGTGAGTACCATCGGGACTACGAGGCCGGCCTGCACCCTGAGGTACCGTTCAATTACTTCCCGCAGGACAACCCGGAATTGCCGCCGCGCGCCACCTGGCGTAGCCACGGCAACCTGCTGTTCTCCAACTGGCTCAACTACTACGTCTACCAGATTACGCCATTCGATCTGCGCCACATGAATCCAACGCTCGAGTAAAACGCCTGCTAACAACGCGTTTAAACCTGCCGTGACAACCGCGTGTTGTCGCGGCTTTTTTTTGCCTTTTTTCTATGATGGAACGTATTGCCTTTATTTCGTGAGATTAAATTACAGTTAAATCAGATAAATAAAATCCAATAAACACTAAAATGGAAATAGTTTTTGAAATTAAAATAAAAATGATTATGCTCTGATCTTGCCGGTTAAAAAACACCCTACAGCCCGATCCTGTTGTTAGAAAAAGGATCAAACCAGGAGGCAGCCCGCATGACAGACACGGTTATCAGCCCGACACTGACCTTTAGCCAGCCCTTTACCCACGCGGAAAAGCAGCTGCTCACGCCCGAAGCCATTGATTTCCTGCACTCGCTGGTAGTGCGCTTTGCACCCGAGCGCGAGCGTCTGCTGAAAGCGCGTCAGCAGCGCCAGCAGCGCTACGATCAGGGGGCGTTGCCAGACTTTGATTCGGAAACCGCTTCCATTCGGCAAAGTGACTGGCAGGTGAGACCCATTCCTCAGCTGCTGCGCGATCGCCGCGTCGAAATCACCGGTCCGCCAGATCGCAAAATGGTGATCAACGCGCTGAACGCTAACGTCAAAGTGTTCATGGCCGATTTTGAGGATTCGCTGGCACCGACCTGGCAAAAACTGCTTGATGGCCAGCTGGCGCTGCGCGATGCGGTTAACGGCACGCTGAGCTTCACCAGCGAAAACGGCAAGATCTACCAGTTACGATCCGATCCGGCGCTGCTGATGTGCCGGGTTCGCGGCTTACATCTGGATGAGAAGCATGTTGAGTGGCGCGATCGGGCCATTCCCGGCGGGTTATTCGACTTTGCGCTCTATCTGTTTCACAACGTCACCGCGCTGCTGGAGAAGGGCCACGGTCCGTGGTTCTATCTGCCGAAAACCGAGCATGCGGCGGAAGTGGCATGGTGGCGGGAAATCTTCCGCTTCAGTGAAGATCGTTTCGATCTGCCGCGCGGCACCATCAAAGCCACGGTACTGATCGAGACGCTACCCGCGGTATTCCAGATGGATGAGATCCTGTGGGAACTGCGCGATCACGTGGTTGGCCTCAACTGTGGTCGCTGGGATTACATCTTCAGCTACATCAAAACGCTGGGCCAGCATGGTGACCGCATTCTGCCGGATCGTCAGCAGATCAGCATGGACCAGCCGTTCCTCGAGGCTTATTCGCGCCTGCTGATCAAAACCTGCCACCGGCGCGGTGCGCTGGCGATGGGCGGCATGTCGGCGCTCATCCCGGCCAAAGACGCTGAACGCAACGCCTGGGTGATGCAGAAAGTGCAGGAGGACAAAGCGCGTGAAGCGGGCAACGGCCATGACGGTACCTGGGTCGCACATCCCGGTCTGGCAGACATCGCCATGGCGGAGTTTGACCGTCAGCTGGGCGATCGCCCCAATCAGCTGCACGTCAGTCGTGAACAGGATACGCCGATCACCGCCGAGCGCCTGCTGCGCCCGTGCCGTGGTCAGCGCACCGAAGCCGGGATGCGCGCCAACATCCGTGTTGCGCTGCAGTATCTGGAAGCGTGGATCAGCGGCAATGGCTGCGTGCCTATTGATGGGCTGATGGAGGATGCCGCTACCGCGGAGATTGCCCGCACCTCCATCTGGCAGTGGATTCACCACAAGCAAATCCTCAGCGATGGTCAGCTGGTGACCGCCGCGCTGTTCGAACAGTTTCTGGATGAAGAGCTGGCGGCCCTGCGCCACAGCCTGGGCGACACGCGCTTTGACGCCGGTCGCTACAAAGATGCGGCTGCGCTGATGGCGCAAATCACCACCGACGAACAACTGGTTCCTTTCCTCACCCTGCCGGGCTACCGCCTGCTGCCCTGACTCTGGAGATACTGCTATGTCAAATCGTACCCAACAGATCGCTCAACTGGAAAATAGCTGGCTGGCATCACGCTGGCAGGGCATTACCCGTCCTTACAGCGCCGAAGAGGTCATTAACCTGCGCGGCTCCGTTAATCCCGCCTGCACGCTGGCGGATCGCGGCGCGAGAAAGCTGTGGGCACTCCTGAACGGTGACGCGCGCAAAGGCTATATCAACAGCCTCGGTGCCCTGACCGGCGGACAGGCGGTGCAGCAGGCGAAAGCCGGCATTGAGGCGATTTATCTCTCCGGCTGGCAGGTGGCGGCCGATGCAAACCTGGCCGGGCAGATGTATCCGGACCAGTCGCTGTATCCGGTCAATTCGGTGCCGAACGTGGTGGAACGTATTAACCAAAGTTTTCAGCGCGCCGATCAAATCCAGTGGGCGAGCGGACTGTCGCCGGACGATGACGGCTTTATCGATTACTACCTGCCGATTGTCGCCGATGCGGAAGCCGGATTTGGTGGGGTGCTCAATGCTTTTGAGCTGATGAAAGCGATGATTCAGGCCGGCGCCGGCGCGGTGCACTTTGAAGATCAGCTGGCGGCGGTGAAGAAGTGCGGGCACATGGGCGGCAAGGTGCTGGTGCCGACGCAGGAAGCGATTCAGAAACTGGTGGCGGCGCGGCTGGCGGCCGATGTGATGGATGTGCCCACGGTGCTGATTGCACGCACCGATGCCGACGCTGCCGACCTGATCACCTCCGATTGCGACGAGCGTGATGCGCCGTTTATTTCCGGGGAACGGACCGCTGAAGGCTTCTTCCGCACCCATGCCGGTATCGAACAGGCGATAGCCCGTGGCCTGGCGTATGCGCCGTATGCCGATGTGCTGTGGTGCGAAACTTCCACGCCGGATCTGGCGCTGGCGCAGCGCTTCGCCGAGGCGATTCACGCGCAGTATCCCGGCAAGCTGCTGGCTTACAACTGCTCGCCTTCGTTTAACTGGAAGAAGAATCTCGACGATCGCACCATTGCCCGCTTCCAGCAGGCGCTGAGCGAGATGGGCTACCGCTTTCAGTTCATCACTCTGGCCGGCATTCACAGCATGTGGTTCAACATGTTCGACCTCGCGCACGCTTATGCGCAGGGCGAAGGTATGCGCCACTACGTGGAAAAGGTGCAGCAGCCGGAATTTGCCGCACGCGAACGCGGCTACACCTTCTCTGCGCATCAGCAGGAAGTGGGCACCGGTTATTTCGATCGCATCACCACGGTGATTCAGGGCGGCAGCTCGTCGGTCACCGCGCTGACCGGCTCCACCGAAGCCGCACAGTTCTGATCAGCGTACTCGCGGTGCGCAGCATGGCGCACCGTTTCACTGGCTCACGCTTGCCGGAGATTGCCGATGTCACCGAGAGAATCCCTTATCGCCCACACGATTCTGCAGGGTTTTGATGCGCAGTACGGCCGCTTTCTCGATATTACCGCAGGCGCGCAGCAGCGCTTTGAACAGGCGGACTGGCAGGCGGTGCAGCAGGCGATGAAAGCGCGTATCCATTTGTACGATCATCACGTCGGGCTGGTCGCCAATCAGCTGCGCATCCTCAACGAGATGGCCGACTGGGATGATGCCTTCTGGCTGCGGGTAAAAAGCCACTATGCCACGCTGCTGCCGGGCTATCCGCGTCATGAAATTGCCGAAAGCTTTTTTAATTCTGTCTATTGTCGCTTGCTGGGGCACAGCCACTTACTGCCTGAGCGGCTGTTTATCCTGCCGTCACAGCCGTACGCGCCCGCACCACCGGCGCAGCGACCGCTGTCGCGCCTGTACCGGTCGCAGCACAGCTGGCATGAGACGCTGCGTCAGGTATTGAATGACATTCCCTTGCGGCTGACGTGGCAGGATCAGACGCGCGACATCGGCTGGATTGTGCGCCATCTGCACGAGCAGTTCAGCGCGGCACAGCTGGCCAATGCCACACTGGACGTCGCCAGCGAGCTGTTTTATCGCAACAAAACCGCCTGGATTGTGGCGCGGCTGCAGCTGAGCGCGGGCGAAATCGTGCCGTGTCTGCTGCCGATCCAGCGCGATGACGCCGGCCGGTTGTGGATTGATACCTGTCTCACCGACAGCAATGACGCCAGCATCGTGTTTGGCTTTGCCCGCGCCTATTTCATGGTATACGCGCCGGTGCCAGCCGCGCTGGTGGCCTGGCTGCAGCCGATTTTGCCGGGCAAAACCCTCGCCGAGCGCTATATGGCGATTGGCTGCCAGAAACACGGCAAAACCGAATGCTATCGCGAATATTTAGATTACCTGGCGCATAGTCAGGAAGCATTCACCATCGCACCCGGCGTGCGCGGTATGGTGATGCTGGTATTCACGCTGCCCGGTTTTGATCGGGTATTTAAGGTGATTAAAGATCGCTTCGCGCCGCAAAAAGAGGTGACGGATGCGCAGGTGCGCGCCTGTTACCGGCTGGTCAAAGAGCATGACCGCGTCGGGCGCATGGCTGACACCCAGGAGTTTGAGCATTTCGCTATCCCGCGCGCGCGCATTCCGGCGGCGCTGATGGCGGAATTTGAGCGCGAGATTCCGGAAAAAATCGAGCTGCGCGATGACGTAGTGATCATCCGCCACTTATGGCTGGAGCGTCGCATGCAGCCGCTTAACCTGTGGCTGATGCAGGCGACGCCGGAACAGCGCCAGCACGCCATTGAGGAGTACGGTGATGCGATTTGTCAGCTGGCGGCGGCCAATATCTTCCCCGGCGATATGCTGTTTAAAAACTTCGGCATGACGCGCCATGGCCGCGTGGTGTTTTACGACTATGATGAAATCCGCCCGATGACCGAGCTGGTGTTCCGCGATGTTCCGGCGGCGCGTTACGAAGAAGATGAGCTGCAGGCCGAGCCGTGGTACAGCGTCGGGCCGGATGATGTGTTTCCGGAAACCTTCCGCTACGCGCTGTGCAGCGAACCGGCGACCGGAAAACTGCTGCAGGCGCTGCATCCGCAGTTGTTCGATCCCGGCTGGTGGCGCGCACTGCAGACGCGGATCCGTGCCGGGCATATTGAAGAGGTGATGGCGTGGCGCGCCGGACAGCGTTTCAGCGCGCGCTACGCGTCAGTGGCCGCCTAGCGGCCGGCATAGCTCAGTGTTACCTGCTTCGCCGCGCGGATCACCAGCGCCCCGAGTTCGGTAATGCGGTCGTCGGTCATGCGCGCCAGCGGGCCGGAGATGGAGATGGCGGCAAACGGTTCGCCGTGTTCATCATAAATCGGTGCCGCCACACAGCGCAGGCCGAGCGCGTGCTCCTCATCGTCGTGCGAAAAACCCATCTTACGGATCAGCGCCAGATTCTCCTTCAGGCTATGCGGCGACATCAGGGTTTTCGGCGTGTAATGATGTAATCCCTTCTGATGCAGCAGGGCGGTGACCTGATCATCGCTAAGGTGAGCGAGAAACGCTTTGCCGGCACCGGACGCATGCATCGGCAACTTGCCGCCAATCGGCGCTGACATGCGCATCAGCTGGGTGCACTGTACCTGGTCAATAATCACCGCCTGATAATCACTGAGATCCAGCACCGCCAGATTCACGGTTTCGCCAGCTTCTTCCATCAGCCGGCGCAGAATCGGGTGCACAATCGCCAGCAGATTGCGGCTCTGCAGAAAACTGCTGCCGACCACAAAGGCATGAGCGCCAATGGTCCATAAACCGAGGTCGCCCACCTGATGCACAAATCCCTGCTGCTGCATGGTGGTCAGCAGGCGATGAGTGGTGGAGTTGGGAAGCCCGGCCTGTTGCGCCAGCTCGGTCAGCGCCACGCTACCGTGTGATTCGGCAATCAGCTCCAGCAAACGCAGCCCGCGCGTCAGAGATTGTACCTGGCCGCCGGCAGGGGCACTGGCCGCCGGAGCCGTACGGGGTTTTTTGCCGCGTTTCGCGGGCGCAGGGGTTGCCATAACATCTCCACAGTCATTGCAGGTATGGAAACCATTTTCGTTTTTAATGGTATGAATGCAAACGCTGGCTGACTGGTCGGATCTGCTGGTCATTTTGCCGCCGGTGGCCGCAAACGGGTGACTTTTGCTCATTTGAAAGTTGTGCCAGTATGACTGGCTGGCATTTAGCCAGCGTAATGACGTGGATGGGGCAAGAGTGAGCAATAAAACCGCAACGCTACAGCAGCAGCTGGCACAACGCATCATGATTCTGGACGGTGGCATGGGCACCATGATCCAGAGTTACAAACTGGATGAGCAGGATTTTCGCGGCAGCCGCTTCGCTGACTGGCCGTGCGATGTGAAAGGCAATAATGACCTGCTGGTGCTGAGTAAGCCGGACGTCATTCGCGAAATCCACGATGCTTACCTGGCGGCTGGTGCGGATATTCTCGAAACCAACACCTTCAACGCCACCCCGATTGCCATGGCCGACTATGAAATGGCCGCGCTGTCGGCGGAGATCAACTTCGAAGCGGCGAAACTGGCGCGCGCCTGCGCCGACGCGTGGACGGCAAAAACGCCCGATCGCCCGCGCTACGTTGCTGGCGTGCTCGGCCCGACCAACCGCACCTGCTCGATCTCGCCTGACGTCAACGATCCCGCGTTTCGTAACATCACCTTCAATCAGCTGGTGGACGCCTACCGCGAATCGACCCATGCGCTGATTAGCGGCGGTGCTGACATCATCATGATCGAAACGGTGTTCGATACCCTGAATGCCAAAGCGGCGATCTATGCGGTACAGAGTGAGATGGAAGCGATGGGCGTGACGCTGCCGCTGATGATCTCCGGCACCATTACCGATGCGTCAGGCCGTACGCTCTCCGGCCAGACCACGGAAGGATTCTACAACTCACTGCGCCACGCGGAGCCGCTGTCGTTCGGCCTCAACTGCGCGCTTGGCCCGGACGAACTGCGCCAGTATGTGCAGGAGCTGTCGCGCATTGCGGAAGGCTATGTCAGCGCCCACCCCAACGCCGGTCTGCCAAATGCCTTCGGCGAATATGACCTTGATGCGGCGACGATGGCGGCGCAGATTGGCGAGTGGGCGCGCGCCGGTTTCCTCAACATTATCGGTGGCTGCTGTGGCACCACGCCGCAACACATTGCGGCGATGGCGGCAGCGGTCGAGGGCGTGCCACCGCGGCCGCTACCGGAAATAGCCGTCGCCTGCCGTTTGTCTGGCCTCGAACCGCTCAATATTCAGGCCGATTCACTGTTCGTCAACGTGGGTGAGCGCACTAACGTGACCGGCTCGGCCAAATTTAAGCGCCTGATTAAAGAAGAGAAGTACAACGAAGCGCTGGACGTGGCGCGCCAGCAGGTGGAAAACGGCGCGCAGATTATCGATATCAATATGGATGAAGGCATGCTGGACGCGGAAGCGGCCATGGTGCGCTTTCTCAACCTGATTGCCGGTGAGCCGGATATCGCGCGTGTGCCGATCATGATCGACTCCTCGAAATGGGAGGTGATTGAAAAAGGCCTGCAGTGCATTCAGGGCAAAGGCATCGTCAACTCCATCTCGATGAAAGAGGGCGTCGAGCCGTTTATTGCGCACGCGCGCAAAGTGCGGCGCTACGGCGCGGCGGTGGTGGTGATGGCGTTCGACGAAGTGGGCCAGGCGGACACCCGCGCGCGCAAAATTGAGATCTGCCGCCGCGCCTACCAAATCCTCACTGAAGAGGTCGGTTTCCCGCCGGAAGACATTATTTTCGACCCCAATATCTTTGCCGTGGCCACCGGCATCGAAGAGCACAACAACTACGCGATGGATTTCATCGGTGCCTGTGAAGACATCAAACGCGAACTGCCGCATGCGATGATCTCCGGCGGCGTCTCCAACGTGTCGTTCTCGTTCCGCGGTAACGAACCGGTGCGCGAGGCGATTCACGCGGTGTTCCTCTACTACGCCATCCGCAACGGCATGGACATGGGCATCGTCAACGCCGGTCAGCTGGCGATTTATGACGATCTGCCGGCGGAGCTGCGCGATGCGGTTGAGGACGTGATCCTCAACCGGCGCGACGATGGCACCGAGCGACTGCTGGCGCTGGCGGAGAAGTATCGCGGCAACAAAGGCGAGGGTGAGCAGGACAAGCAGCAGGCCGAATGGCGCAGCTGGGACGTGGTGAAGCGGCTGGAATATTCGCTGGTGAAAGGCATCACCGAGTTTATCGAGCAGGACACCGAAGAGGCGCGCCAGGCCGCGGCACGGCCGATTGAAGTCATTGAAGGGCCGCTGATGTCCGGCATGAATGTGGTCGGCGATCTGTTTGGCGAGGGCAAAATGTTCCTGCCGCAGGTGGTGAAATCGGCGCGCGTGATGAAGCAGGCGGTGGCCTACCTCGAACCCTTTATCCAGGCGAGCAAAGAGGCCGGCCGCAGCAACGGTAAAATCGTGCTGGCGACGGTAAAAGGCGACGTGCACGACATCGGCAAAAATATTGTTGGCGTGGTGCTGCAGTGTAACAACTACGAAATCATCGACCTGGGCGTGATGGTGCCGGGCGACAAAATCCTGAAAACCGCGCGTGAGGAAAACGCCGACATCATCGGACTTTCCGGCCTGATTACCCCGTCGCTCGACGAGATGATGAACGTGGCGAAAGAGATGGAGCGCCAGGGCTTTACGCTGCCGCTGCTGATTGGCGGGGCCACCACCTCGAAAGCGCACACGGCGGTGAAGATTGAGCAGAATTACAGCGGCCCGACGGTTTATGTGCAGAACGCCTCGCGTACCGTCGGCGTGGTCTCTTCGCTGCTGTCGCCCACGCTGAAAGAGGCGTTCGTGGCGCGCACGCGTAAAGAGTACGAAACCGTGCGGATTCAGCACGCGCGTAAAAAGCCGCGTACGCCGCCGGTCACGCTGCAGGCCGCGCGCGATAATCATTACGTCATTGACTGGCAACGCTACACGCCACCGGTGGCGCATCGTACCGGCGTCAGCGCAGTGGAGGCCAGTATCGATACGCTGCGCAACTACATCGACTGGACGCCGTTTTTTATGACCTGGTCGCTGGCCGGCAAATATCCGCGTATCCTGGAAGATGAGGTGGTGGGCGAAGAAGCCACGCGGCTGTTTGCCGATGCCAATGCGATGCTGGACAACCTCAGCGCGCAGGGTACGCTCAGGCCGCGCGGCGTGGTCGGTATTTTCCCGGCTAACCGGGTTGGCGACGACATTGAAATCTACCGTGACGAGACCCGGCACGAAGTGCTGTGCGTCAGCCATCATTTACGTCAGCAAACGGAAAAAACCGACTTCGCCAACTACTGTCTGGCGGACTTCGTGGCGCCGAAATCCAGTGGTAAAGCGGATTATCTCGGCGCGTTTGCCGTCACCGGCGGGCTGGAGGAGGATGCGCTGGCGGCGGCGTTCGACCAGCAGCACGATGATTACAACAAAATCATGGTGAAAGCGGTGGCGGATCGCCTGGCGGAGGCGTTTGCCGAATACCTGCATGAGCGCGTGCGTAAGGTGATCTGGGGCTATGCCGCCCATGAAAATCTCAGCAACGACGAGCTGATTCGCGAAAATTACCAGGGCATTCGTCCGGCGCCGGGCTATCCGGCCTGTCCGGAACACACTGAGAAGGCACAAATCTGGCAGCTGCTGGATGTGGAGCATCACACCGGCATGAAACTGACCGAATCTTTTGCCATGTGGCCCGGTGCCGCGGTGTCCGGCTGGTATTTTAGTCATCCGGAGAGTAAATATTTCGCCGTGGCGCAGATTCAGCGCGACCAGGTGGAAGATTACGCGGCGCGTAAAGGCATGAGCGTCAGCGACGTGGAACGCTGGCTGGCACCGAATTTAGGCTACGACGCGGATTGATGAATTGCCGGCGCAGAGCGCGCGCAATGAAATGCTGGCAGGCGGTCGCCATCAATGGCGACCTTACATGGTTCACGTAGGGTGCGCATTAATGCGCACCGTTAAATGGCGCGGGTTTAACCCCGCGCTGCAATTCAATTAAAACGCGCATCGCGATCGGCGGTCAGATCGTACAGCTGGTACTTACGGCCCAGCATCTGACCACCGTCACGCGTCAGCGGCACCCAGTTCACCTGCGCACGGCCACGGGTTGGCGAGACGGTAAACAGATCCATCGGAATCGAAATATAGAAACCTTTGGTGAAATCCCCTTCGCCATACGCTTCGGCTGACACGTTGGTTTTGGTGGCGTAGAAGCCGACCATTACGCCGCTGTCAAAGCGCTTCGACACATCCAGCGTGACCCCTTTGTCCTTCGCCAGATATTCACCGACGCTGGCTTTCACCAGCACATCCTGCATGAACCACGGACGCCAGTAAGCGGTAAGGTGCCCGGTCGGCGCCTTGTAGTCGGTGAACTGCATCATGTTGTCCCAGTCACGCTGCTTCACGTAGTTCGCATCGAGACCGAAAGCCCAGTTGCTGTCCACCGGGCGATACAAAAGCTCGCCGCCCACGCCGCCATACATGGTTTCCAGATAGCCACCGTACACCTGGCCGTAAAAGCCATTGCCGAGATAGCGCATGTAGTTGGCCTGCAGATCATTCACGTAAACGTTGTTCTCCACGTAGTCGCGAATGTGGGTGCGCACGCGCGGCAGCGTCGAGTCGGCCGGCGCGCCGTTGTAGTTGAACTTGTCATAGTTATTGGCGATGTTGCCAAACAGGCTGCCGCCAATCAGCCAGTGATCGGTCAGCCAGTAATCGACATTGCCCATTACGCCGAGCTGGTACATGTAGAAGCTTTCCGGACCGCCGACCGACTGGTTCAGCACCGGCGACAGGCTGTAGTTGAGGCGATCCTTACGGATGAAATAGCCCTGTTCGGTGGTGCCCGGATCGATCGGTTCTTCACGCGTCTGCTGCAGCGGCTGCTCGTGGCCGAGCGGATAGCCGCGCAGTTCGTTATTCAGGCTGACCACATCGGTGCGCGTGGTGACCTGCGGCATGTTAAAGCGCGACTCGGTGACTTCAATCGTATCAATGCCAGCCGGCAGATTGTTCATGATAATGCGGTTAGCGCGGTCAACGCCTTCGCGCGTGTCGCGATATTTGGTCTGCTCACCGGAAACGTATAGCGTGCGGCCTTTGGTCTGGATGCGCGGACCATCCAGTCCGGCATTGTATTTCAGATCGGTAAGCTGATTAGCGACCACCGTCGGCTGCAGCAGATCGCCCTGCGGCTGTGGCTGATAAGCCGGTTTTGCGCTATCAAGGTGCGACTGGTGTAAGGAATTAAAGTTGGTGCGTACGGTCACGCCAAACATAAATGTATTGCCGCGCTCGTAGCTGGCGTTGATATCCGCCCAGTCGGTAAGGCGATAGATTGCGCCAACGTTGACCTTACTGCGCTGCTCCAGCCGGCCGGCAAAATCGTCCTGATAATCGTTGCCTTCATACTCCAGCTTCAGACGCAGCGGCTGCCACGGCGTCTGGTATTCGATGCCACCAAACAGTGCCGCCGGGCCGTGGAACATCTGCGAGCCGTTAATGGAACCCGCCGAACCGCCGCCGGTGCGGCTGCAGAAGCTATCGCTGTAGGAGCAGAACGGGTTTTTGATGGTGCCGCTGTTGCCGAGATAGCCCCAGCCCAGCCCGAGGCTGAAATCAAACGGTCCCCAGGCTTTACTCGCCACCAGATATTCACTGTCGAACAGGCCGGTACCGCCCAAATCGCGCGAACCGACCGCCACTTCCGGCAGCCAGAAGCTCTCCTGCCACAGGCGCAGCTTCAGGTCGAAGGCTTTGTCTTTATAGCTCTGGTTGCCGCTGAAGCCTTCCACCGCACTGTAGCGACGGGTGCGTACGTCGGTATAGCGCACCGTGGTTTCCAGCCACGGGAACAGCTGCAATGACGCAGAATAGTAGCGATATTGATCGTTATCGCGGAAGTTCAGGCTAAATTCGCCCTCTTTTGCCATGCGCGCGGTCGGCGTTTGCATCAGGCCCACGCCGCCAAAATCAGATTGTGAAGGACCGACCGGTTCCGGCCAGGTTTCCGCCTGCACCTGGCATGCGGCGGCGACAGAAGCAGCCAACAGGCTGAGGAGTAATTGTTTTTTCATCAGTCTGGCATCCGGTGAGTCAGAACGGAAAGCATGCGCGCATTCAAATCAGGCTGGCCCCAGGGCAGGCTCCATGTGGAAAAGCCCAGCCAGATGATGCTGCCAGGCTCGACTTCAACATGCCGCTGATTCCAGTAAGCGATCGGCACCTGCTGCGTCTCACCTGACGGCGCAATCACCGTGGCCACGCTGCGTTCGGCACCCGATAAACGCGCATGCGGCGCGAGATAGTCACGCACCGTGCGTCCTGGCTGCCAGCTCTCACTGCCGGGATGGCTGAGTGCGCCCATCACCCGTACCTGCGTCGGCGCTGCCACGATGTACAGGTCGTAGCTGCCCTGCAGTTTACGGTTGGCTTCCGGACGCAGCCGCACCCAGTCGGGATCGAGCGAAGTAAACTGGCGCCCGGTAACCTGCAGGGCGCTGAGCTGCTGGATTACGCTGCCGATGGTTGCGGCCAGTGAAGTACCGCTGTCGGCCTGCCAGGCGCGCAGATCCGCCAGCAGCTGAGCGTGCTGCTGCTGCGCCACGGCGGTCGCACCGCGTTCGGCAATCACCGTGCCCGGCCACCAGCTGTGCAGCGCCGGGTTCGTTACCAGTTCGCTCAGCGTGCTGACATGATCGATCTGGAAACTGCGCTGATCGTGCGCAGGGTGTACCGTCACCTGGCTATCCGCCAGCGCGTGGCTGGCCGCCGCGAGGGCGAGTGCCGCCAGCAAAGAATTGATTTTTTTCATGATTTCGCCGGCTTCAGAAGGGTGGTTGCAATCGGGAACTGGTCAGCCGCCAGCATCTGCTGCGCCTGCAGCACTGTACCGTCGCGGTTATCGATCCAGAAGGTGTTCTGCCAGCTGACGCCGGGGCTCTCCATCTCTACCGTTTCGTGCCAGACGCGGCAGGGAACCCGCTCGCCGGCGAGGTTCAGCACTTCATCGTCGCCGCGCTGAAAGGTGGAGTGGGCGGTGGCGGCGCGCACGTTGTCCTGCTCGCGCCACTGCACGACGCGCGTCCATTGCGCGCCATTTTGCAGCCGCAGCGCATCGGCCAGCGGATCCTGCGCCAGGTTACTGACGGCCTGCAGGTTGTCGCGCAGGCCGAGGGTTTTCACCAGGCGGCCGTGCTGCATCACCAGCATGGCTTTATCCTGGGTTACCCATTTCTGCTGGCCGTTTTCCAGGTAGCCCAGCACCACAAAGATGCGCGGACCGTTGTCGACGCGCGCATACAGGCTGGCATAGGGCAGATTAGCGATTTGTTCATCGCTGACGGTGACATCGTCCGGACCGCTGATGGCGAGCATCACGGTCTGTTCGAGGCCTTTTTGCGTTTGTGTGCAAGCCTGCAGCAACAGGCAAAGAAGCAGCAAAGAGAGTCGGCGCACTGTGTATCCCTGTCTCAATAGAGGCAAAAAAACAAAAAATAACCACACGACTGTGTGGTTATGTTTAAAGGTGCTACATCAACGAGTGGTGCTCGTTGTGGTAGTGGTTGTTGTACCGGTATTTGCACCGTCGCCACCGCCAGCAGCGGCAACGCCGAGACCCACTAACGCACCGAGTGCGCCGATACCCACAGCGGTGGTCGCACCGGTCGAGATTGCTCCCGCCTGCGCGCCTGCTGCAGCACCGGCTTCTTCCGGTGCGGCAATCGCAGCGGAAGAAACGGCAACGTAAAGTAAGGCTGCACCGGCAACCATCAGTTTTTTCATAACAACGTTTCCTGCATCTTGATAAAACGTGAATGAAGGATATTACCCGTCATACCGTACGCTGCCGTCCGATGGCCGCTGGGCCGCATGCAGCTGGCTAACCGTGGTCAGCGCGCAATAATGTTTCCCGGGCCGCCGGGCGACAGCGGGGAAGTATTCAGGGCAGCCTTGAAGGCGCGTTCAGTATAGGGCAACAAATTACCAGAGTTCAGCGCCAGAAAAAGAGGGGGATTAAGCAGGACATTTCTGGTGATAAATAAGGCGAATTGGCGTTAGCTGCTTTTTTTAATTGCGCTTTTTTCGCTGGCTGGAATATTTGCACAGGACATTATGGCACAGCAGCATTTTTCACTTTTGCATTAAAAAATGGCACGGAATAGGAATAATCAGATTTTCCTGAAAGGGTTAAAATAGAAAGGCAAATTTAATCAGTTGCTTAGGTGGGTGAGGTGGACAAATCAGATCCAATTTTTATCAGATAAGCCCGCCACGCATGATGGCATCTTCCGATTTTCCTTAGGGCATTTTAAGAATTATCTAACCGCAGCGTGGCAGCAAAATCCGCTTATTTGCCGCGGGGCAGTTGATCGGAACAAAAAAAAGGCGGCATGTGCTGCCGCCTGATGAGCCTGGGGGTGAAATTAACGCCAGGATTTGTAGCGATTAATTAAGCCATTGGTGGAGCTATCGTGGCTGTTAATCTGCGCATCGTTTTCCAGCTCCGGCAAAATGCGGTTAGCCAGCTGTTTGCCCAGCTCAACGCCCCACTGATCGAAGGTGAAGATGTTGAGAATCGCGCCCTGAGTGAAGATCTTGTGCTCGTACAGCGCAATCAGCGCGCCGAGGCTGAACGGAGTGATTTCACGCAGCAGAATCGAGTTGGTCGGGCGGTTACCTTCAAACACCTTGAACGGCACGATATGCGCGACGGACTCCGCCGATTTACCGGCATCGGTAAACTCTTTCTCTACCACCTCGCGGGCTTTACCAAACGCCAGCGCTTCGGTCTGAGCAAAGAAGTTGGACAGCAGTTTCTGGTGGTGATCGGCCAGCGCGTTGTGGGTCTGCGCCGGCGCAATGAAGTCGCATGGAATCAGCTTGGTACCCTGATGGATCAGCTGATAAAACGCGTGCTGCCCGTTGGTGCCGGGTTCACCCCAGATGATCGGACCGGTCTGGTAATCCACCGGGTTGCCGTCGCGGTCGACGTACTTACCGTTGGACTCCATGTTGCCCTGCTGGAAGTAAGCGGCAAAACGGTGCATGTACTGGTCGTACGGCAGAATCGCTTCGGTTTCGGCACCGAAGAAGTTGTTGTACCAGATACCGATCAGCGCCAGCAGCACCGGCAGGTTTTGCTCCGCTGGCGTGTTCGCAAAGTGCTGGTCCATGGCATGCGCGCCGCTCAGCAGCTGTTCGAAGTTTTCGAAGCCGATGGACAGGATGATCGACAGACCAATCGCGGACCACAGTGAGTAGCGGCCGCCGACCCAGTCCCAGAACTCGAACATGTTGGCGGTATCAATACCAAATTCGCCGACCGCTTTCGCGTTAGTTGAGAGCGCGGCAAAGTGCTTCGCCACGTGCTGCTGATCGCCGGCGGTGTTCAGGAACCAGTCGCGCGCGCTGTGGGCGTTGGTCATGGTTTCCTGCGTGGTAAAGGTTTTCGACGCCACGAGGAACAGCGTGGTTTCCGGGCTAAGCGGTTTCAGCGTTTCGGCAATGTGCGTGCCATCAACGTTGGAAACAAAGTGCATGTTGAGGTGGTTTTTATACGGACGCAGCGCTTCGGTCACCATGAATGGGCCGAGGTCTGAACCGCCGATACCGATGTTCACCACGTCAGTAATCGGCTTGCCGGTGTAGCCTTTCCACTCGCCGCTGATGATGCGCTCTGAGAAGGCTTTCATCTTCGCCAGCACCGCGTTCACTTCCGGCATTACATCTTTGCCATCCACGAGGATCGGCGTATTGCTGCGGTTGCGCAGGGCCACGTGCAGCACGGCGCGATCTTCGGTGCGGTTAATCTTCTCACCGGAGAACATGGATTTGATGGCGCCCGCCAGATCGGTCTCTTTCGCCAGCGCCTGGAGTTTGTCGAGGGTTTCCTGGGTGATGCGGTTTTTTGAGAAATCCACCAGCATCTGATCATCAAAGGTGGCAGAGAATTTCGCAAAACGATCGGCATCCTGCGCAAACAGGTCGGCTATCTCTACCGATTTCATCTGATCAAAATGCTGCTGCAGCGCTTTCCAGGCTGCGGTTTGTGTCGGATTGATATTTTTCATGGCAACACTCTTGTTGATATAAGAACCGTCATTCCATCCGGGCGCATCCTGTCTGGCCCGGCATGCTGAGCATTTGTTACGGCTTGCACGCGTTTCAGTATGACCACAGTTGCAACTGAAAGGAAAAAATTTGTGACGCCAGCCGCAGCGTTTCAGGTAAATCCGGCGGCGATTGTCGGCCGGTTCGCCGCGCATTACTCTGCGCGGCATCAGCTAAACACCGGTTTTTTCGCACCGCTGACTACTTTAGGCGGCTGGCGGCTTCCGGGTTTGTTTAGCAATGCGCTGCATAAGTGTAAAAATGAATTTTCCCGGCGCCGCAAGGCTGGACAGCGGAACAATTAATCAGTATTTTGTGCGCGCGACTTGCACCTCCGGGTGCAAGCCAGAAGAGGCGCGTCGCCCAGGCAGTGTGTTTGAGGATCCGTATCCAGCGAGAACACATCAGGGGGTGCGACGCCGAGGTGGTGCAACACGCGGAGTGTTGTGCTGTCGGCTGCAGGGGCTGAATCCTCTGGGTTGTCACCAGAAGCGTCCGCAGTCGGACGTTTCGCAAGGTGAAGTGCTTTTGGTGACTCATCTCCTGATCTTGTCTGTCCAATTCTGCTCTTCTCTTGTGCCAAGGCTGTTACCCGATCTTCTCTTCCGCGAATGGGAGGAGATAACCTGACACGAGGTTTTGTTACATGTCTCAATCGTTGATCGTGGCAAAATTTGGCGGCACCAGCGTTGCCGATTTCGATGCCATGAACCGCAGCGCGGACGTCGTGCTGTCTGATGCCAATACCCGTCTGGTGGTGCTCTCTGCCTCGGCGGGCGTGACTAACCTGCTGGTTTCGCTGGCTGAAGGCCAGGAACTCGAGCAGCGCGCTTATCTGCTGGATCAAATCCGCACTATTCAATATGCCATCATCGATCGCCTGCAGTCGCCGGACGTCATCCGTCAGGAGATTGATCGCATGCTGGAGAACATCATCATGCTGGCGGAAGCGGCGGCATTAGCCCGTTCGACTGCGCTGACCGATGAGCTGGTGAGCCACGGCGAACTGATGTCGAGCCTGCTGTTCGTCGAGATCCTGCGCGAGCGCCAGGTAAATGCCGAGTGGTTTGACGTCCGCAAAGTGATGCGCACCAGCGACCGTTTTGGCCGCGCCGAGCCGGATGTGGCCGAGCTGAAAACGCTGGCAGCGGCTCAGCTGCAGCCGCGCACTGCAGAAGCGCTGGTGATCACGCAAGGCTTTATTGGCAGCGAAGGCAAAGGCCGCACCACCACGCTGGGCCGCGGCGGCAGCGATTACACCGCCGCGCTGCTCGGCGAAGCGCTGCAGGCGACGCGTGTGGATATCTGGACCGACGTGGCGGGCATCTACACCACCGACCCGCGTGTGGTGCCGCAGGCGAAACGCATCGAAGAGATCACTTTTGAAGAAGCGGCGGAGATGGCGATCTTCGGCGCGAAAGTGCTGCATCCGGCGACGCTGCTGCCGGCGGTGCGCAGTGATATTCCGGTGTTTGTCGGCTCCAGTAAAGATCCGGCGGCGGGCGGCACGCGCGTCTGCAACGAAACCAAAAATCCACCGCTGTTCCGCGCGCTGGCGCTGCGGCGCAAACAGACGCTGCTGACGCTGCACAGCCTGAACATGCTGCACGCGCACGGCTTCCTGGCGGAAGTGTTTGCTATCCTGGCACGCCACAGTATTTCGGTTGATCTGGTTACCACCTCGGAAGTGAGCGTGGCGCTGACGCTGGATACCACCGGTTCAACCAGCACCGCCGACAGTCTGCTGACCCAGGCGCTGCTGACCGAGCTCTCTTCCCTGTGCCGGGTGGAAGTGGAAGAGAATCTGGCGCTGGTGGCGATCATCGGCAACAACCTGTCGAAAGCCTGCGGCGTCGGCAAAGAGGTATTCGGCGCGCTGGAGCCGTTTAACCTGCGCATGATTTGCTACGGCGCAAGCAGCTACAACCTGTGCTTCCTGGTGCCAACGCCGGACGCGGAAGAGGTGGTGCGCGCGCTGCATAAGAATCTGTTCGAATCTTAATTGACGCATAAGTCACCTGAAGCCGGACAATGTCCGGCTTTTTTTATTTCTGCCGTTCAGCCTGACGCTATTTCGGACAAATGCCAGCGGAATGCCTATGCCTGCCCGGCGATCTTTAGCAGCCGATAGGCATTTTCTGTCGTCGGCCACGCTTATGATAATGAAATGTTATGATCCGGCGCAGGTCGCTGCGGTCGTTCCCCGCGCGCCGTTTCATCTGTGGCAAAAAACCAATTAAGTAAAACGCTAAGGACATTTCTTCATGCTCGCCAAACTCACCCGCCTGTTTCCGCTCTGGGCCGTACTGCTGTCCGTTGCAGCCTATTATTCGCCGTCCACCTTCCTCGGCATCGGGCCGTGGGTAACCTACCTGCTGATGCTGATCATGTTCGGCATGGGCGTGACGCTCAACATTGACGATTTCAAACGCGTGCTGGTGCGTCCGGCACCGGTGATTGCCGGCACGTTCCTGCACTATCTGGTAATGCCGCTGGCGGCCTGGGCGCTGGCGAAACTGTTCCAGATGCCGCCGGATCTGGCCGCCGGGATGATTCTGGTCGGCAGCGTGGCCAGCGGGACAGCCTCGAACGTGATGATTTATCTGGCGAAGGGCGACGTGGCGCTGTCGGTGACCATCTCGTCGGTTTCGGCGCTGGTGGGCGTGTTCGCGACGCCGCTGCTGACGCGCTTCTACGTAGATACCCACATTCAGGTCGATGTGGTGGGCATGCTGCTCAGCATCGTCAAAATCGTGGTGATCCCGATTGGGCTTGGCCTGATTATTCACCACTCCATGAACAGCGTGGTGCGCCGCGTTGAGCCGTATCTGCCGGCGTTTTCGATGGTGTGTATTCTGCTGATCATTAGCGCGGTGGTCGCCGGTAGCCAGGGCTTTATCGGCTCGGTAGGGCTGATGGTGATCGCGGCGGTAATCCTGCACAACGCCATTGGGCTGCTCGGCGGCTACTGGGGTGGCAAGCTGTTTGGCTTTGACGAATCCACCTGCCGCACGCTGGCGCTGGAAGTCGGTATGCAGAACTCCGGACTGGCGGCCACGCTAGGCAAACTGTACTTCTCACCGCTGGCCGCACTGCCCGGCGCACTGTTCTCGGTGTGGCACAACCTCTCCGGTTCGCTGCTGGCGGGTTACTGGTCGGGTAAAACAATTGAGAAGAAACAGAAATAACGGGGCATGCGTACCGGTGGTCATCAATGACGATCGGTCACGCACCATCGTCCTGTTGATGCCGGTGCGCATAAATGCGCACCCTACAAAAAACACGCGATAACCTTGCAGAGGGGCAATAAATGCGCCCTCTGCAAAACGTGCGATAACTTTGTAGGGGCGCCATTCATGGCGACCGCAAACACGCAACGGACAGCGTGGCGTCATAAATCGTCATTCAACAATATTCCACTGGCGCACTAATTCTTACCTCATATAAATATGCAAGCACCAGGAACCCCTACACGGGCCGGCCCGTTTTATTCTTTTTTTACTGATGCAGGAAAAGCCAGAAAGGGAAACAGTAAATAAGGCGCAACGATCAAAAGAATAAACACTCCCCGTGAATATCCCGCATCGTTTATTCTTCTGCTGCCACAAGCCAGTGATGGCAGAACGAAAAGCAGTAAAGGAATCCATGCTATTTCATTCGTGGATGAAGCGAACACACTGAGATAACAACAAAACCAGATAATCTGGAACATCATAAAAATGATATAGCATAAGCGGCTATCTTTGCCACTATAATCAAACGTCTTAATCAATCCATTCTTTATGGATGTTAGTAAGAGAGTCCGCGCCATTTTATTCTAACCACCACAAAAAAGATGAGAGACCGCAAGCTGTTCACTGTCGAAAAACACGTAAAATAGCGATTTTACGATAAAACGGATAACGCGTGTTGTGAACCTGTATGTTGTCTATTAAATACCAGACTATAACATGTGTTGAATCATGCTATTCCTGGTATTATTAATTAGCGCCGCCAGCATGCGAAACGCTATAACTTCAGGTAAACCCGAATCCCGTCCAGGAACATCTGCGTCGCCAGCATAATCAGGATCAAACCCATTAATCGCTCCAGCGCGTTGACGCCTTTATCCCCCAGCAGGCGCAGGAACAGGCCGGACATCAGCAGAATCACCACCGTGACGCCCCAGGCAATCAGCAGGGCGCCGACCAGGTGCGTCATCTGATTGGGATACTGATGTGACAGCAGCATCAGGGTGGCGAGCAGCGAGGGTCCGGCGACCAGCGGGATCGCCAGCGGCACCAGGAACGGCTCTTCGCCGGCGGGCAGGCCGCTGGTGCTGGTCTCGCCGGACGGAAAAATCATGCGAATGGCGATCAGAAACAGAATGATGCCGCCGGAAATCGATACCGTTTCGGTGCGCAGATTAAGAAACGCCAGAATGCGTTCACCGGCGAACAGGAACAGCAGCATCAGAATCAAGGCGATCAGCATCTCGCGCATCAGCACTACGCGGCGGCGCTTCGGCTCCAGGTGCTTCAGCACCGACATGAAAATCGGCAGGTTGCCCAGCGGGTCCATAATCAACAGCAACAGTATGGTCGCGGATATCATTTCAGTCATCAGAGGTAAACCATCCCTTCAGGTCGGCCACAGCCGTTATAAGTTGTACTGCTGAAAAAGTTAGCGCAATCGAATTAATTCACTTGCCAGAAGTGCTGCATTTTGTAGAGTTGTGGGTCATAGGTAAACCTGATTATTACGCAGACTGGCGCATTGCTGGCGCTGGTCTTTTTTCGCACCACCCAGGCCCCGGCCCGAGTTCCTGAGACGGACAGAAAATGAAGAATGTAGGTTTTATTGGTTGGCGTGGCATGGTCGGCTCTGTGCTGATGTCACGTATGAGCGAAGAACGCGATTTCGATGTGATCAATCCGGTCTTCTTCTCCACTTCGCAACTGGGTCAGGCTGCGCCGACGTTTGGCGGCAAGTCAACCGGTGCGCTGCAGGATGCCTTTGATATTGAGGCGCTGAAGGCGCTGGATATCATCATCACCTGCCAGGGCGGCGATTATACCAGTGAAGTCTACCCGAAGCTGCGTGAGAGCGGCTGGCAGGGCTACTGGATTGATGCGGCCTCCACGCTGCGCATGAAAGATGACGCCATCATTATTCTTGATCCGGTCAACCATCAGGTGATTCGTCAGGGCCTCGACAGCGGCATCAAAACCTTTGTCGGCGGTAACTGCACCGTCAGCCTGATGCTGATGTCGCTGGGCGGACTGTTCGCTAACGACCTGCTCGAATGGGCCTCCGTCGCGACGTATCAGGCGGCCTCCGGCGGCGGCGCGCGCCATATGCGCGAACTGTTGACCCAGATGGGCATGCTGCACGACCACGTTGCGACTTCGCTGCAAAATCCGGCCTCCGCCATTCTCGACATCGAGCGCAGCGTGACTGACTTTACCCGTTCCGGCACGCTGCCGACCGACAACTTCGGCGTACCGCTGGCCGGCAGCCTGATCCCGTGGATCGACAAGCAGCTGGACAACGGCCAGAGCCGCGAAGAGTGGAAAGGCCAGGCGGAGACCAACAAAATTCTCTCGACCCGTCATACCATTCCGGTCGATGGCCTGTGCGTGCGCGTCGGCGCGCTGCGCTGCCACAGCCAGGCGTTCACGTTGAAGCTGAAGAAAGATGTGCCGCTAAACGAAATCGAACAGCTGCTGGCCGCGCACAACGAGTGGGTGAAAGTGGTGCCGAACGATCGCGACATCACCATGCGTGAACTGACGCCTGCTGCGGTGACCGGTACGCTGACCACGCCGGTGGGCCGTCTGCGTAAGCTGAACATGGGGCCGGAGTATTTGTCGGCCTTTACCGTCGGCGATCAGTTACTGTGGGGCGCTGCCGAACCGCTGCGTCGCATGCTGCGTTTGCTGATCGACTAAGCGCAGCGCGAATCCAGACAGGCCGGGGTTTCCCGGCCTTTTTTCTTTCCACGGGAGTGCAAAACTTAACCCAAATTGCGCCCGACAAGTGATCAGCTTCCCCTTTTTGCTCGCCCGATAACAATTTTTTGCGTTCCATCCTGGCTTCTGCCAACCCCAAGCTATGATTTAACAGTGATGTGCCGGTTGTTAACTGTTTTTACTTTGCGAATGGAATAGTTGTTGTACACGGCCAGGATCTTTCCCACGGAGGGTGTCCTTCCTTGCTGCTGTATGTATGGCTCATGAAAAGCAGCGCACCTATAGCGACAATCCTGTCTCTCCGGTCGCCTGCGCAAAAAATCATAGGAAGAAAGTCATGTCAGAGCTTCCCGATCGCCATGCGATCAATGCCCTTTTCGCCGGGAATTATGCCGACCCCTTCTCAGTACTGGGGATGCACCAGACCACACAAGGTCTTGAAGTGCGCGCGCTGTTACCGGATGCATCCGAAGTCTGGGTGATTGAAACCAACACCGGCCGCAAATGCGCCCAGCTTAAATGTCTTGATTCTCGCGGCTTCTTCAGCGGCGTGATCCCGCGCCGTAAAAACCTGTTTCGCTACCAGCTGGCAGTCAACTGGCACGGCCAGCAAAACCTGATCGACGATGCCTACCGCTTTGGCCCGCTGCTGGCGGAGATGGATGCCTGGCTGCTGGCCGAAGGCACGCACCTGCGGCCGTATGAAACGCTCGGCGCGCACGGCACCACCATTGATGGCGTCGCCGGTACGCGCTTCGCCGTCTGGGCCCCGAACGCGCAGCGCGTTTCGGTGGTGGGCGAGTTTAATTTCTGGGATGGTCGCCGCCATCCGATGCGTTTCCGCCGCGAACTCGGCATCTGGGAGCTGTTTGTCCCCGGCGCGGTTAATGGCCAGCTGTACAAATTCGAGATCATTGATGCGCACGGTCAGATGCGCATCAAAGCCGATCCGTTCGCCTTCGAGGCGCAAATGCGCCCGCAGACCGCCTCGATGATCTGCGGCCTGCCGCCGAAGCTCGAGATGCAGCCGCAGCGCAAGCTCGCCAACGGCTTTGACCAGCCGATCTCCATCTACGAAGTGCATCTCGGTTCGTGGCGTCGTCACACCGACAACAATTTCTGGCTGAGTTACAAAGAGCTGGCCGAACAGCTGGTTCCTTATGTCAAAGAGATGGGGTTTACCCATATCGAACTGTTACCGATTAACGAGCATCCGTTTGACGGCAGCTGGGGCTATCAGCCGCTTGGCATGTATGCGCCGACGCGCCGCTTCGGCACGCGCGATGAGTTTCGGCACTTCATCGCCGCCGCGCACGAAGCGGGCCTCAATGTGCTGCTCGACTGGGTGCCGGGCCACTTCCCGAGTGATGATTTCGGTCTGGCCAAATTCGACGGCACCGAGCTGTACGAGCACAGCGATCCGCGCGAAGGCTACCATCAGGACTGGAATACGCTGATCTACAACTTTGGCCGGCGCGAGGTCAGCAACTATCTCTCCGGCAATGCGCTGTACTGGATGGAGCGCTTCGGCATTGATGGCCTGCGCGTCGATGCGGTGGCGTCGATGATCTATCGCGATTACAGCCGCAAAGAGGGTGAGTGGGTACCTAACCAGTTTGGCGGCCGTGAAAATCTCGAAGCCATCGCCTTCCTGCGCCATACCAACCGCACGCTGGGCCGTGCCGCACCCGGCAGCATCAGCGTGGCGGAAGAGTCTACCGATTATCCCGGCGTGACGCGGCCATCCGAAGATGGCGGCCTGGGCTTCTGGTTCAAATGGAACCTCGGCTGGATGCACGACACCCTCGACTACATGAAGCTCGATCCGGTGCATCGCCGCTACCATCATCAGCTGATGACCTTCGGCATGCTGTACAACTACACGGAAAACTTCGTGCTGCCGCTGTCGCACGACGAAGTGGTCCACGGCAAAAAGTCGATCCTCGACCGCATGCCGGGTGATACCTGGCAGAAGTTTGCCAACCTACGCGCCTATTACGGCTGGATGTGGGGCTTTCCCGGCAAAAAACTGCAGTTTATGGGCAATGAATTCGCTCAGGGACGCGAGTGGAACCACGACACCAGCCTCGACTGGCATCTGCTGGAGGGGCTGGATAACTGGCACCACGGCGTGCAGCGACTGGTACGTGACCTGAACCACAGCTATCGCCACTTTTCGCCGCTCTATCAGCTCGATTTTGATGCCAGCGGCTTCGAGTGGCTGGTGGTCGACGATCACGAAAACTCGGTCTTTGTGTTTGTGCGCCGCGACCGCGAGGGCAACGAACTGATTGTCGCCAGTAACTTTACGCCGGTGCCGCGTCACAACTATCGCTTCGGCGTGAATCAGCGTGGCGGCTGGCGCGAAGTGCTGAACACCGATCAGCATGATTATCACGGCAGCGATCTGCGTAATCACGGTATCGTGCATACCGATGACATCGCCAGCCACGGGCGCGCGCAGTCGCTAAGCCTGACGCTGCCGCCGCTCGCCACGCTGTGGCTGGTGCGGGAGGGCGATTGATGCTCCAGCCGGGCCAGCCGGTACCGCCGGGTGCCCATTATGACGGGCGCGGCGTCAACTTTACGCTGTTCTCGCGCCACGCGGAGCGGGTGGAGCTGTGCCTGTTTGATGAACAGGGGAGTGAGCAGCGTTTTCCTCTGCCGGCGCGCAGCGGTGACATCTGGCATGGCTATGTTCCGGCGCTAAAGCCGGGCCAGCGCTATGGCTACCGCGTGCATGGGCCGTGGCAGCCAGAGCGCGGTCATCGTTTCAATCCGGCCAAACTGCTGGTCGATCCCTGTGCCAAAGCGGTATGCGGCGCGGTGCCAGACGACGCGCGCCTGCTGGGTGGAGAGTGGCAGCAGGATGATGCCGACAGCGCTGGCGTTGCGCCCAAATCGCTGGTGATCGCCGACGATTTTGACTGGCAGGACGATTGTGCGCCGCGCACGCCGTGGGGCAAGACGGTGATTTACGAGGCACACGTACGCGGCCTGACGCAGCAGCATCCGGAAATTCCGGAAAGGCTACGCGGGACATATGCGGCGCTGGGGCATCCTGCTATGGTGAGCTATCTGCGCCGGCTGGGTATCACCGCGCTGGAGCTGCTGCCGATAGCCGCGTTTGCCAGCGAGCCGCGCCTGCAACGGCTCGGCCTGAGCAACTACTGGGGCTACAACCCGTTTGCGCTGTGGGCGCTGCATCCGCATTACGCGGCGGGTGAAGCGGGCCAGACGCCGCTGCAGGAGTTTCAGCAGGCGGTAAAAGCGCTGCACGCGGCGGGCATTGAAGTGATTCTGGACGTGGTGTTCAACCACAGCGCCGAGCTGGAAGAGATTGGCCCGACACTGTCGCTGCGCGGCGTCGACAACGCCAGCTATTACTGGCTGGGCGATAACGGTGAATATCACAACTGGACCGGCTGCGGTAATACGCTGAACCTCAGCGATCCGCAGGTGCTTGACTGGGCGCTGGGCGCGCTGCGTTACTGGGTGCAAACCTGCCACGTTGATGGCTTTCGTTTCGATCTCGCCAGCGTGCTCGGGCGCACGCCGGATTATCGCCAGGATGCACCGCTGTTTGTGGCCATGCAGGCCTGTCCGGTGCTGTCGCAGGTGAAGCTGATCGCTGAACCCTGGGATATCGGCCCCGGCGGCTATCAGGTGGGCAACTTTCCGCCGGGCTTCGCCGAATGGAACGACCACTTTCGCGATACGGCGCGCCGCTACTGGCTGCACGGTGAGTTGAGTAACGGTGATTTTGCCCGCCGCTTTGCCGGCTCCAGCGATGTATTTCAGCGCGCGGCGCGTCTGCCGCACGCCAGCATTAATCTGATCACCGCGCACGACGGCTTCACGCTGCGTGACGTGGTGAGTTATAACCAGAAGCATAATCAGGCCAACGGCGAGGACAATCGCGACGGCAGCAGCAGTAATTTCAGCCATAACCATGGTTTTGAAGGGCTGCAGGGCAACTTCGATGTGGTCGAGCGGCGGCGGCGCAGCGTGCACGCATTGCTGACCACGCTGCTGCTGGCGCAGGGCACGCCGATGCTGCTGGCCGGTGACGAACGCGGTCACAGTCAGCACGGCAACAATAATGCGTACTGTCAGGATAACCCACTCACCTGGCTGAACTGGCAACAGGATGATTTTGGACTGGTCGACTTCACTGCCGCGTTAATCCGGCTGCGTCAGCATATTCCCGCGCTGACGCAGGACAGCTGGTGGCAGGAGGGCGATGGCAACGTGCAGTGGTTGAATGCCAGCGGCAAACCACTGGAAAGGGATGAGTGGGAACAGGGGATGCACAGACTGCAGATCCTGCTCTCCGGCCGCTGGTTACTAACGATAAACGCCACGGATTCGGTGAGTGACCTTGCCTTACCAGACGGAGAATGGCGAGCCATTCCTCCTTTCGCCGGGGAAGATAACCCCATCCTGACAACTGTCTGGCACGGGCCCGCACACGGCGTGTGTGTGTTCCTAAAGCAATCATAAGGAGTCAGACATGGTGAAATTAGATAGAAACGACCCCCTGATGCTGGCGCGCCAGCTCCCTACACAGACGGTTGCCCTGATCCTTGCTGGCGGGCGCGGTACGCGCCTGAAAGATCTTACCGCCAAACGCGCCAAGCCTGCCGTGCACTTCGGCGGCAAGTTCCGCATCATCGACTTTGCGCTCTCCAACTGTATCAACTCCGGGATTCGGCGCATCGGCGTCATCACCCAATATCAGTCACATACGCTGACGCAGCATATTCAGCGCGGCTGGTCATTGTTCAACGAAGAGATGAATGAGTTTGTCGATCTGCTGCCGGCGCAGCAGCGCGCCTCGACCGAACACTGGTATCGCGGTACCGCCGATGCGGTCACGCAGAATCTCGACATCATTCGCCGCTATAACGCGCAGTACATCGTGATTCTCGCCGGGGATCACATCTACAAAATGGATTACTCGCGCATGCTGCTCGACCACGCCGATCGTGGCGCTAAGTGCACCATCGCCTGTCTGCCCGTACCGCTGCATGAGGCCACCGCATTTGGCGTGATGGCAGTCGATGCGGACAACAATGTAATCGATTTCGTTGAGAAACCGGCGCAGCCGCCGTCCATGCCGGGCGACGACAGCAAAGCGCTGGCCAGCATGGGCATTTACGTGTTCAACGCCGATTACCTCTATGAGCTGCTGGAGGAGGATTTGCAGATCGCCGATTCGAGCCACGATTTCGGTAAAGATCTGCTGCCGAAGATCGTCGCCAGCGGCGAAGCCTATGCGCACTCCTTTACGCTGTCGTGCGTACAGAACGACGAAAACGCGGAACCTTACTGGCGCGACGTCGGTACGCTGGAAGCTTACTGGCGCGCCAACCTCGATCTGGCCTCGGTGACGCCCGAACTCGATATGTATGACCACGAATGGCCGATTCGTACCCACATGGAGCCGCTGCCGCCGGCCAAATTTGTCCAGGATCGATCCGGCAGTCACGGCATGACCATGAATTCGCTGGTCTCCGGCGGCTGCATTATCTCCGGCTCGGTGGTGGTGAATTCGGTGCTGTTCCCGCGCGTGCGCGTTAACTCGTTTTGCAATATTGATTCGGCGGTGCTGCTGCCCGATGTGGTTATCGGGCGATCGTGCCGTTTGCGTCGCTGCGTCATAGACCGTGCCTGCGTCATTCCGGAAGGCATGGTGATTGGCGAAAATCCGGATGAGGATAGTCGCCGTTTTTACCGTTCAGAAGAGGGCATCGTACTGGTGACGCGCGCCATGCTGGCCAAATTGGCCGCTGCGGGTCAGTAAGTGACGAAAGGCAAAGAACATTGCCGCGTGGAACGCGGGCGATAACACAATAGGGGTTCAGGATGCAGGTTTTACATGTCTGTTCAGAGCTTTTCCCGCTGCTAAAAACCGGCGGACTGGCTGATGTCGTCGGCGCATTGCCTCAGGCACAAATTGCCGAAGGTATGGACACGCGGGTGCTGATTCCGGCGTTTCCGGATCTGCGTAAAGGGATTCCTGATACCGAAGTGGTGGCGGAGCTGCAAACCTTTGCCGGGCCGGTCCGCTTGCTGTTTGGGCCCTTCAACGGCGTGGGGATATATTTGATAGATGCGCCGGGACTGTACGATCGTCCCGGCAGCCCGTACCACGATACGTCGCAGTTTGCCTATGTCGATAACTACCTGCGCTTTGCGCTGCTCGGCTGGATGGCGGCTGAGCTTGCCAGCGGGCTGGATACTTACTGGCAGCCGGACATCGTGCACGCGCACGACTGGCACGCCGGTCTGGCTCCGGCCTATATCGCCGCACGCGGACGTCCGGCGAAAACGGTGTTTACCGTGCATAACCTGGCGTATCAGGGGCTGTTTTCCGCGCGGCATCTGGACGAGATCCAGATCCCGCGCGCCTATTTTGAAATGCACGGGCTGGAATTCTACGGCCAGATTTCTTACCTAAAGGCCGGCCTGTTTTATGCCGATCATATAACTGCCGTCAGCCCGACCTATGCGCTGGAGATCACCCGGCCGGAGTTTGGCTACGGCATGGAAGCGCTGCTGGAGCAGCGGCTGCGCGAAGGACGGCTGAGCGGGATTCTCAACGGCGTCGATCCCGGCATCTGGGATCCGGCACACGACCTGCTGCTCACCGCCCGCTACGACCGCGACACGCTGGAGAGCAAAGCGGAGAATAAACGTCAGCTGCAGATTGCCATGGGGCTGAAGGTTGATGACAAAGTGCCGGTGTTCTGCGTTATCAGCCGTTTAACCAAACAGAAAGGGCTGGATCTGGTGCTGGAAGCACTGCCGGGACTGCTGGCGCAGGGCGGGCAACTGGTACTGCTGGGTCAGGGCGATGCGGAACTGCAGCAGGGCTTCCTCGCCGCAGCCGCTGAGCATCCGGGCAGCGTCGGCGTGCAAATTGGTTATCACGAAGCGTTCTCGCACCGCATTGTCGGTGGTGCGGACGTCATTATGGTGCCCAGCCGTTTCGAACCGTGCGGTCTGACGCAGTTGTACGGTCTGAAATATGGCACGCTGCCGCTGGTCAGGCGCACCGGTGGACTGGCGGATACCGTACAGGACAGCTCGCTGGAAAACCTCGCCGACGGCGTAGCCAGCGGCTTCAGCTTCGAAGACAGCAATGCCTGGTCACTGCTGCGCGCGATTCGTCGTGCTTTTGTTTTATGGTCCCGTCCTTCACTCTGGCGTTATGTTCAGCGCCAGGCGATGGGGATGGATTTTAGTTGGCAGGTGGCAGCACAAGCCTACCGCGATCTTTATCAACGCTTGCTGTAATGAGAGATTGGGATACCGCATATGAACGCACCTTTCACCTATGCCTCACCCACGCTGACGGTTGACGCCCTCAAGCACTCAATCGCCTATAAGCTGATGTTTACCATTGGTAAAGATCCGTCGATCGCCAACAAGCATGAGTGGCTGAACGCCGCGCTGCTGGCGGTACGCGATCGCATGGTGGAGCGCTGGCTGCGCTCCAGCCGTGCGCAGCTGTCGCAGGATGTGCGCCAGGTTTATTACCTGTCGATGGAGTTCCTGATGGGGCGCACGCTGGGCAATGCCTTGCTGGCGATGGGTATCTATGACGATCTCAACCAGGCGCTGGATGAGATGGGACTCGACCTCAGCGAGCTGATGGAAGAAGAGAACGACCCCGGGCTCGGCAACGGCGGTCTTGGCCGGCTGGCGGCCTGCTTCCTCGACTCGCTGGCCACGCTGGGCCTGCCCGGACGCGGCTACGGCATCCGCTACGATTACGGCATGTTCAAACAGAACATTGTTGATGGCCAGCAACGTGAATCGCCGGATTACTGGCTGGAGTACGGCAACCCGTGGGAGTTCCAGCGCTTTAACACCCGCTACAAAGTGCGTTTTGGCGGGCGGTTGCAGCATGAAGGCAGCCGGGTGCGCTGGGTTGAGACCGAAGAGATCGTAGCAATGGCCTACGATCAGATCATCCCTGGCTTCGACACCGATGCCACCAACACGCTGCGGCTGTGGGGCGCGCAGGCCAGTAACGAAATCAACCTCGGCAAGTTTAATCAGGGCGACTACTTCGCGGCGGTGGAAGATAAAAACCACTCGGAGAACGTGTCGCGCGTGCTCTATCCCGACGACTCGACCTACTCCGGGCGCGAGCTGCGTCTGCGCCAGGAGTATTTTCTCGTCTCCGCCACGGTGCAGGATATCCTCAATCGCCACTGGCAGATGCATGAAACCTGGGACAACCTGGCCGACAAAATTGCCATCCACCTCAACGATACCCATCCGGTGCTGGCGATTCCCGAGCTGATGCGTCTGCTGATTGATGAGCACAAGTTTACCTGGGACGACGCCTTTGAAGTCACCTGCCAGGTGTTCTCGTACACCAACCATACGCTGATGAGCGAAGCGCTGGAGACCTGGCCGGTGGACATGATCGGCAAGATCCTGCCGCGTCACCTCAGCATCATCTTCGAAATCAATGACTACTTCCTGAAGACCATTCAGGACTACTATCCGGACGACTGGGATCTGATGGCGCGCATCTCGATCATCGACGAAAACGATGGTCGCCGCATCCGCATGGCGTGGCTGGCGGTGGTGGTTAGCCACAAGGTCAACGGCGTGTCGGAGCTGCACTCTAATCTGATGGTACAGTCGCTGTTCGCCGATTTTGCCCGCCTGTTCCCGGGGCGCTTCTGCAATAAAACCAACGGCGTGACGCCGCGCCGCTGGCTGGCGCTGGCCAACCCGGCCTTGTCTGAGGTGCTGGATGACGCCATTGGCCGCACCTGGCGTACCGATCTGGCTCAGCTGAGCGAGCTGGTGCCGCACATTGACTATCCGGCGTTTATTGAACAGGTCGCCGACGCCAAGTTCGCCAACAAGAAGCGCCTCGCGGAATGGGTGGCGAAGAATATGGATATCGTGCTGGATCCGCAGGCGCTGTTCGACGTGCAGATCAAGCGTATTCACGAATACAAACGTCAGCTGCTGAACGTGCTGCACGTCATCACGCGTTACAACCGTATCAAAGCCGATCCGACCGCAGAGTGGGTGCCGCGCGTCAATATCTTCGCCGGGAAAGCGGCGTCGGCCTATTACGTCGCCAAGCACATCATTCACCTGATCAACGATGTTGCCAACGTGATCAACAACGATCCGCAGGTGAAGAACAAGCTGAAGGTGGTGTTTATCCCTAACTACGGCGTCAGCCTGGCGCAGATCATCATTCCGGCGGCGGATCTCTCCGAGCAGATCTCTACCGCCGGCACCGAAGCCTCCGGCACCAGTAACATGAAATTTGCGCTAAACGGCGCGCTGACCATCGGTACGCTGGACGGGGCCAACGTGGAGATGCGCGAGCACGTCGGCGCAGAGAATATCTTTATCTTCGGCAACACCACGCCGCAGGTGGAGAAGCTGCGCACTGAGGGCTATAACCCGCGCAAATACTATGAAGAGGATGCGGAACTGCACCAGGCGCTGACGCAAATCGCCAGCGGCGTCTTCAGCCCGCAGGAGCCAGGGCGCTACCGTAACCTGTTCGACGCGCTGGTCAACTTTGGCGATCATTATCAGCTGCTGGCGGATTACCGCAGTTACGTGGATACCCAGGATAAGGTGGATAAGCTCTATCGTCAGCCGGAAGAGTGGCAGCGGCGTGCGGCGCTGAACATCGCCAATATGGGCTATTTCTCCGCCGACCGTACCATTCAGGAGTACGCGGATGAGATCTGGCATATTTCGCCGGTGAGGTTGTAAACGAGGCACATTCTGTAGCGGCGCAATTTATTGCGCGGTTTTTAACAACGCGCGATAAATCGCGCCGCTACCGTTGGTGCAAACTTACTTCAGAGTAATACTCTTCACAATCGCATCGGCATCGCTCTGCGCCTGCTGCTGATTGTCGGCGGGCAGGGTGATCTGCAGCGTCAGCAGTTTACCGTCCACCTTCGCCAGAATAACCGAGGACCAGGAGGTCTGGTTATTGGCGGAAATCACCGTATCCAGCTGCTGTGCCGGCTGGTCTTTCAGCGTCACCGCTTTGTTCGACACCACCTGCAGCTGCGGATCGCGGTTGCGCTGCTGCTGCTCCAGACGCTGAGCCAGCGCATCCAGTGCTTCACTGGTCGGATCGCCCGCAATCACGATAATTGCGCGCTGGCCGGTTTCATCGGCATACACGTGCATATTGGTGGATTCCGAACCCAGCTTGCCGCTCTTATCTGACATGCCTGCTGGCAGGCTGAAACTCAGCTTACCGTCCATCAGGTTTACTGTCTGTGCTGACTGACTGGCGCTGGTGCCGTTGCTGTTTGCCGCCGTGTCGTCTTTCTTCTGATCACACGCCGCCAGGCCTAACACCAGCAGGCCGATGCCCGCATATTTCACTAAGTTACGCATTCTTATCCCTTCGTAAGGTTTCCATCAGCCGTTATCAAAACGGAATCGGTGCTTAAAAGCAATCAGCGCTTTGTCAGGAAATCTTAGCGTGCCGTGGCGTTTCGTCTACGTTCAATTAGCCGAAATTCATCTGGCGCTGAGCCGAACGTTCCGCCAGGCGCTTAAGTGCCGCATTGAGCAAAACACCGTAAGCAGGCAGGAAGAAAACCATGCAGATCAGCACTTTGAAGCTGTAATCCACCAGTGCGATCTCCACCCAGTGGCTGGCCATGAACGGGTCCGGACTCTTATAAAAGGCGATAAAGAAGAAGGCCAGCGTATCGCTGATATTGCCGAGGAACATGGCGCAGGCAGGCGCAATCCACCACTGCGGCAGTTTTCGCAGGCGGTTAAACACGTGCACATCAAGGATTTGCCCCAGCGCATAGGCCATAAAGCTGGCGCAGGCGATACGCGCCACGAACAGATTGACCTCCTGCAGCGAGGCCCAGCCCTGCCACGCGCCCTGATAAAACACGCACGACACGATGTAGGAGATAAACAGCGCCGGAATCATCACCGCAAGGATAATGCGCCGTGCCAGCGGTGCGCCTAAAATACGCACGGTGAGATCGGTGGCGAGAAAAATAAACGGGAAGCTAAACGCACCCCAGGTGGTGTGGAAGCCGAAAATCGCGACCGGCAGCTGCACCAGATAGTTACTGGAGGTAATCACCAGCAGGTGAAACAGCGATAGCCAGAATAGCGCATGCATACGCTGACGAGCAGAGAAGTTGATCATAAAGGCCTTTTTTTAAAAATGGGGTGAGGGAACCCAATCCCCTTCATCGTTGGCATTTTTGCTGCGTTGGCCGCGCTTGCGTACCCCGGTCACTTACTTTAGTAAGCTCCCGGGGATACGCGCACTTGCCGCCTTGCAGAAAAGCCAACGATCCTGGGGATGTCTGGTATTGCTTAATAAAAAATCGGACGGCATCTTAGCGTGTTGCGCAACAAATGCAATGGTTAATTTTAACGCAATCGTTCTCGCCTTGCGCGCGCGCTGTAGCGCGTTAGAATGAGCGCCCACCCTGAATAAAGACAGAGAATCATGAGCGATCCTTTTTCCGCTGCGGACCATACGCTTGATGCGCTTGGGCTGCGCTGCCCGGAGCCGGTGATGATGGTGCGCAAAACCGTGCGTACCATGCAGGCGGGCGAAACGTTGCTGATCATCGCCGACGATCCGGCGACCACGCGTGATATTCCCGGCTTCTGCCGCTTTATGGAGCATCAGCTGCTGGCACAGCAGACCGAGAGCCTGCCGTACCAGTATCTGATCCAGAAAGGCGCGGATGCCTGATCGCGGCATCCGCCCGCCTCAGCGCTGACGCAGCAGGCGCAGCGCGTTGGCGGTGACCAGCGCGGTGGCACCCGAATCGGCCAGCACCGCCAGCCACAGGCCGGTAAAACCGAGCAGCGTGGTGACGAGGAAAATCGCCTTCAGCCCCAGCGCCAGCGCAATATTCTGACGGATAATGGCGCGCGTGCGGCGTGCCAGCTGCACGGTGCGCGGCAGAATCGCCAGGTTATTTTGCGTCAGAGCCGCATCGGCCGCTTCCAGCGCCACATCAGTGCCGCTGCCCATGGCAATCCCCAGCGTCGCGGCCTTCATGGCTGGCGCATCGTTGATGCCATCGCCGACCATCGCCAGCGGCTGCTGTTCGCCCAGTTCACGCACGGCGGCTACCTTATCCGCAGGCAACAGACCGGCGCGATAGCTGATGCCGAGTTCGGCGGCAATCGCGGCGGCGGCGCGCGGATTATCGCCGGTCAGCATCACGCTGCGAATCCCCAGCGCCTGCAGCGCCGCCAGCGCACTGCGGGCCTCCTCGCGCAGCAAATCCTGCAGCGCCAGCAGCCCGAGCGGCTGTGCTTCGCGCAACAGCACCACCACGGTTTTGCCCTGTGCCTCCAGCTGCGCAATCTGCTGCTGCTGCGCGTCACTCAGCGCCGCCGCATCACGCGGTGCCAGCAGTTGATGCATCACGCCGTCGATTTGTGCGCGAATGCCGCTGCCGGCCAGCGTTTGCTGATGCTGCGCCGGTGGAATCACCTGCTGCTGGCGCTGCGCTTCCGCCACTATCGCCCGCGCCAGCGGATGGCCGGAGCCCTGCTCGATAGCGGCCGCGAGGCTGAGCAGCTGTTGCTGTGCATCCGCGCCAAACGGCTGCACGTCGGTAACCTGCGGTTTACCGGCGGTCAGGGTGCCGGTTTTATCAAACGCCAGCGCCTGCACCCGGCTGAGGCGTTCGAGCGCCGCGCCGCCTTTAATCAGCGCGCCCTGGCGAGCCGCCGCCGCCAGGCCGGAAGTGATAGCGGCAGGCGTGGAGATCACCAGCGCGCACGGACAGCCAATCAGCAGCAGCGTCAGCCCTTTGTAGATCCACGGCAGCCAGGCGCCTAATCCGAGCAGCGGCGGCAGCACCATCACCAGCAGTGCCAGCAGCATGATGGCCGGCGTGTAGAGGCGGCTGAAGCGATCGATAAAACGCTCCACCGGCGCGCGGTGACTTTCAGCTTCTTCTATCAGCTGCAGAATGCGGTCGATAGCGCTGTGGCCCGGCTGTGAGGTCACGCGCAGCGTCACCAGCCGATCCACGCTGGTGGCACCTGCCATCACGGCATCGCCCGGCTGATGGGCCACCGGTAGCGATTCGCCGGTCAGCGCACTTTCATCAAAGCTGGCGCTGGCGTGCAGCAGCTCGGCATCGGCGGGCAGACGACCGCCTGCCGCTACTTCAATCACATCACCGGGCTGCAGCGCCGCCAGTGCCACCTGCTCACGCTGTGTGCCATTGACGCGCGTGGCGGTGTCCGGACGCAGCGCCATCAGCGCGGTGACGCCACGGCGCGCCCGCGCGGCGGCATAGGCTTCCAGCCGTTCTCCCAGCTGAAACAGCAGCAACACCATGGCAGCTTCGGCGTGGGCGCCAATCACCAGCGCGCCCGCGGCGGCGAGGGTCATCAGGGTTTCAATGCTGAACGGTGAGCCGCTGCGTATGGCCTGCCACGCGCTGCGGGCTACCGGCACCAGACCGACCAGCGTGGTAAGCACAAACAGGCGATCGCCCCACAGCGGCGTGAGCTGGCTCAGCAGCCAGCTGGCGATCATCAACAGCGTGAGCAGTATGAGCGAGGCATTATCGCGCCAGCGGCGCGCCGCCGGTGCGGGGTTCTCAGTGGATTTCAGGCTAAAGCCGGCGTGGTTAACGGCCTGTTCGATAGCCGGACGAATATCGCTGTGCGCCTCCACCAGCAGATTTTCACTGGCGAATATCACCCGCGCGCTGGCGACCTGCGGCAGCTTTTGCACGGCGGTTTCGATTTTGCGGGCGCAGCTCGGGCAGTCCATGCCGGCAATCTGCCAGCGGAACTGATAGGGCGCGGACGCGCGCCTGTCGCTGTCGGCGTCGCCGCCGCCGGGACTGTCGTCATCGCTGGTGCAGCAGCCGCAATCACTGGACGCGGCCACCGGCTGTGCGGCAGAAATCTTCAGGGATGCAGGCTGAACGCTGCGTACCGCACATAGCGGTTTTGGCTGACGGTGTGATTTGCCACAGCGGCAAGAGTGGGCATGTTGATGCATGTGACCTCCGGTTGCAGAAGCGGGCCGATGCCCGCAGTCTGCATGCTACACTCTGGAGTGGACTCCAGAGTCAAGCGATGAGGTCACTTTTTTCAGTACAGCCACAGTGAACGCACAATCATGAAGTGACCGGCGAAGTAGCAGGCGGCAACGATGGCGCTGTCAGCGCTGAAGCGACGGCGATAGTGCGAGATAAACCACACGATGTTAGCCAGCAACAGCAGCACGGCACCCACCAGCAGCGAGAAGCTGTAATCGGTCGGACGGAAGAAGTAATTTTCCGCCGCCATCCAGTTCATCACCAGCGTCATGCCAATCAGCGTACAGATCGGCCAGCGCAGCGTATCCAGTTTTGACCAGATGATGGCGATCACGATGATACCAATCACCAGGAAGGTGAGCGGAATCGGCCAGAAGAAGCTCATGGTCATGTGCGCGGCAAAGCTGATGGTGTACAGCAGATGCGAAAGGAAAAAGGCGCCGAGCGCATATAGCATCTGCTGACGCGGCAGCAGGGTTAACGCATCGCCCACCAGCGTAGCGACCAGGCCAGCCAGAATCAGGTAGTCGGTGGTGTTAAGCGTGGGAGCCTGCCACGCCCAGGCAACCAGCAACAGCAGCGTAACGGGTTTGAACAGCCAGCGCTGCCACTGCGGGCCGCGGTAGGAGGCATCGACATACAGCCAACCGGAAAAAAGGACTGCAAGGAAAGACCAAAGCATTTTTTCTCCCTTTTGTGAACGTGTCGCCCACATTGATGAATTTTCCCAAAATCGCGATCTCAGTTTAAGTTACTGGCGGCAAATGTGACAATCGGGCAACTCTGGTTGTATGCTTTGGCGTCTTTTATCTGTTAACCCCCGACGTAAAGTGCGAGAGAAAACATGAGCAAACCACCGCTAATCTTTTTTATCGTCCTGGCTGTAATTGCCATCCTGGCAACCCGTCAGTTTATCAAGCAGCGCCGCGAAGCCGCGGTCAACGACGCTTCACCGGTGCGCTCAATGAGTGTGGAAGTGAAAACCAAGCGAGAGTTCCCGGCCCCCAATCGCCGTTCGCGTCAGCGCGAAGAGATTGTGGCGGAAGAGATGAAGTATGAAGCCTGGTTCCATCCGCTGAACGGCGCCGGTGATTTTAAGGTCAACGTCAGCGCCAGCGATTATCACCAGATGGACAAAGGCGTGAAGGGTGAGCTGAAAATGCAGGGCACGCGCTTTGTCAGCTTTACCCCGGCGCAATAGGCACTAAAGCGCACGGGGCTGAAGCCGCGCGCGCTGTCTTACGTTACGACGGATAGTGCTTTTTCTGCCACGCCAGCAGCTCAAATACACCAAAGAAGAAGATTTTCGCCTGCGTGGCGCGGCTCAGCTTTGGCGCTTCCTTTGGTTGCGTGGCACGCAGCAGCACCAGCTGCAGGCCGTGCATCACCACCATAAAGAACAGCGCAACGTGGACAAAGTAGCGCAGCGGCGTCGGGAAAGGGTGCACCAGGTTAAGCAGCAGAAATGCCCAGACGCAAATCATCAGCAAACGTCCCAGATTAAGCCACATCATCGGTCTCCTGTTGGCGTTGATAGAGGCGATAGGCCACCTGACCGGCAATCTTCTCGCGATACAGGTCCCAGTTAGCCGGTGCCAGCGGGGTGCCGTGTTCCACTTCGCTCTCAACATAAATCAGCGCATTGGCGGCGAGCCAGCCATTGTTCTCCAGCAGCGTTAGTGTCTCCTGCAGCAGGCCTTTGCGGAACGGCGGATCAACAAACACCACGTCGAATGGCTCGCCAGGCTGGCTTAGCCACTGCAGCGTATTGGTCTGGACGACGCTGGCGTTGCTGGCACGCAGCGTGTGCAGGTTTTGCGTCAGCTGCTGCGCCACGTGACGTTCCAGTTCCAGCAGGGTCGCGGAGGCGGCATAGCGCGACAGCGCTTCTAAACCCAGCGCGCCGCTGCCGGCAAAGCAATCGAGGCAGCGCGCCTGCTGGATATCCGGCGCCAGCCAGTTGAATAGCGTTTCACGCACGCGATCGGTGGTCGGGCGCAGGCCGGCGCTGTCCGGCACCGGCAATTTGCGGCCGCGCCACTGTCCGCCAATCAGGCGAATCTGGCCTGCCGCGCCGCTGTTGCGGGGGGATTTACTCATTTCGCTCACAACTCGTCATAATTTGTTGCGTAGTTTAACGGGCGTAGCAGGCAGAAGAAACGTTAAAAAAGGGTGCTGTGGTGCGCTGGCAGGAAAGTGTTAGACTACTAAGTTGATAAAGCGGACGTAATTGCCTGATTTTTACGCCGCTCACGCGCGAAAAAGTGAATTTTTTATCCCCTGGGAACAGCGTGCTACCGGGAATAAGCCATCGAGGAGTGTGGTCACACAATGGCAAAAGAGAAAAAACGCGGCTTTTTTTCCTGGCTGGGCTTTGGCAAAGAAGAGCAGCAGCCAGCGGAAGAGCAGGCGCAGCAGCAGCCGACCGATCAACCGGCACCCGCCGCTGAAGAGAGCGCGTTAGCAAGCGCCGAAGCGCAGGCCGCCGAAACCGTGATCGTCACTGAACAGGTGGCAGAACAGCAGGCCGAATCGCCGGTTCACGCCGAAGTTGAAATGCATCCCGTTGCGGAGGCAGAAACCGCTGCCGAATCCGACGCTAACGCTGATGACGCAGAAACCGCTGCCGTCAGCGCGATTGAAGAAGAGGTACTGCCGGAAGATCATCCGCAGCCGGAGCTGATGCCGGTTGAAGAGGAACCGCAGGCTGAAGAACTGATTATTGAAGCACCGGTTTTATCTGAGGCGCCTCAGCCAGAGGACGCAGAGGACGCAGACGCACCGCTGAGCGATGAAGAGCTGGAAGCGCTGGCGTTAGCGGAAACCTATGCCGAAGACGCGGCTGAAGAGCGCGTGGCGACAGACACCGTGAGCGATCTGCCGCTGGCGGCCGCGCCGATTGTGGCTCAGGAGCAGGAGCGCCCCACCAAAGAGGGCTTCTTTGCCCGCCTGAAACGCAGCCTGGTCAAAACGCGTGAAAACCTCGGATCCGGCTTTATCAGCCTGTTCCGCGGCAAAAAAATCGATGACGAGCTGTTTGAAGAGCTGGAAGAGCAGCTGCTGATTGCCGATGTCGGCGTGGAAACCACGCGCCGCATCATCACCAGCCTGACGCAACAGGCCAGCCGTAAGCAGCTGCGCGATGCCGAAGCGCTGTATGGCCTGCTGAAGGCTGAAATGGCCGGCATTCTGGAAAAGGTCGATGCTCCGCTGGACGTGGCGGGCAAAACGCCGTTCGTTATCCTGATGGTCGGCGTTAACGGCGTGGGTAAAACTACCACCATCGGTAAGCTGGCGCGTCAGTATCAGGCGCAGGGCAAGTCCGTCATGCTGGCGGCGGGGGACACCTTCCGCGCGGCGGCGGTAGAGCAGCTGCAGGTCTGGGGCCAGCGCAACAAAATTCCGGTGGTCGCGCAGCATACGGGCGCGGATTCTGCGTCGGTCATTTTTGACGCCATCCAGGCGGCGAAATCGCGCCACGTTGACGTGCTGATCGCCGATACCGCCGGCCGCCTGCAGAACAAAGCGCACCTGATGGAAGAGCTGAAAAAAATCACCCGCGTGATGAAGAAGCTGGACGAAGAGGCACCGCATGAGGTGATGCTGACGATTGACGCCAGCACCGGCCAGAACGCCATCAGCCAGGCGAAGCTGTTCCACGAAGCGGTCGGCCTGACCGGCATCACCCTGACCAAGCTCGACGGCACCGCAAAAGGTGGCGTGATCTTCTCGGTGGCCGATCAGTTTGGCATTCCGATTCGTTATATCGGTGTCGGGGAAGGCATCGAAGATTTACGGCCGTTTAAGGCCGCCGACTTTATTGAGGCACTGTTTGCCCGAGAGGAATAATTGGCATGATTCGCTTTGAAGAGGTCAGTAAGGCTTATCTGGGAGGACGCCAGGCGCTGCAGGGCGTGGATTTCCATTTGCGTCCCGGTGAGATGGCGTTTCTGACCGGCCACTCAGGCGCGGGGAAAAGTACCTTACTGAAGCTGATTTGTGGCATTGAGCGCCCGAGCGCCGGGCAAATCTGGTTCAGCGGTCACGATATTTCCCGGCTGCGTCACAGCGAAGTGCCTTTCCTGCGCCGCCAGATCGGCATGATTTTCCAGGATCACCACCTGCTGATGGATCGTTCGGTCTACGACAACGTGGCGATCCCGCTGATTATTTCCGGCGCCAGCGGCGAGGATATTCGCCGTCGCGTATCGGCGGCGCTGGACAAAGTCGGCCTGCTCGACAAAGCAAAAAGTTATCCGATTCAGCTCTCTGGCGGTGAACAGCAGCGCGTCGGCATTGCCCGCGCGGTAGTGAATAAACCGGCGGTGCTGCTGGCGGATGAACCGACCGGTAACCTCGATAACGCGCTGTCAGAAGATATTTTGCGCCTGTTTGAAGAGTTCAACCGCGTGGGCGTTACGGTACTGATGGCGACGCACGACATCGGGCTGATCGCACGCCGCAATTATCGCGTGATGACGCTTAATCAGGGACGTCTGCACGGAGGCCACGATGGTCAATAAACGTAACAAGCGTCCGGCTGCGCCGAAAACGGCGAAGCAGCCGTCAAAGAGCAAAGCGCTGAAAGGCGGCTGGCAGGAGCAGTGGCGCTACGCGTGGCGCGGTACGCTGTCCGACATGTATCGTCAGCCGCTGGCGACGCTGCTGACGGTAATGGTGATCGCGATTTCGCTGACGCTGCCCAGCGTGTGCTACATGGTGTGGAAAAACGTCAGCCAGGCCGCCGCGCAGTGGTACCCGGCCCCGCAGCTGACGGTTTACCTCGACAAAGCGCTGGATGACACGGCGGCAGAGAACGTGACCGCCGAGCTGAAAAAGCTTGATGGCGTGGACAAGGTGAACTACCTGACGCGTGAAGAGGCGCAAAGCGAGTTCCGCAACTGGTCCGGCTTTGGTGGTGCGATGGATATGCTGGAGCAGAACCCACTGCCGGCGGTGGCGATCATCACGCCGAAGCTGAACTTCCAGAACTCCGATACCATGGCCAATCTGCGCGATCGCGTGGCGAAAGTGCAGGGCGTGGATGAGGTGCGCATGGATGACAGCTGGTTTGCGCGTTTAGCCGCGCTCACCGGGCTGGTGGGGCAGGTGGCGTCAATGATCGGCCTGCTGATGGTGGTGGCGGTGTTCCTGGTGATTGGCAACAGCGTGCGTCTGAGCATTTTTGCCCGGCGCGACACCATCAACGTGCAGAAGCTGATTGGCGCGACCGATGGCTTTATTCTGCGGCCCTTCCTCTACGGCGGCGCGCTGCTCGGTTTCAGCGGTGCGGTGCTGTCGCTGATTCTGTCGGAAGTGCTGGTGCTGCGCCTGCAGTCGGTGGTGGCGCAGGTCGCCTCTGTCTTCGGCACCAGCTTCGCGCTGGAGGGCTTTTCATGGGATGAAGGTCTGCTGCTGCTGTTAATCGCGGCCATCATCGGCTGGATTGCCGCCTGGCTGGCGACGGTGCAACATTTACGTCGTTTTACGCCGCAGTAACCCATAGCAACGATTTTTTGATATACTCTTCCTCTGCTGCCGACGACCTGGGAGCAGAGGATTTCTCCGATTTCCCCCGCCGTCATCTGTGTGTAAAATATTCACTGCTATAATTGAACTTGTGGATAACTTTGACGTCCAAGTAGCACAGATTGCTTTTGGTTTTCACGCGTCGTTGACATAATGTAACGGCTGCGCAGGGAAACGAGCAGCAAGTCCATTGAATTTGTGAGGGTTTGAATGACCAAAGAAATGCAAACTTTAGCGATTGCTCCTCTGGGCAACCTGGAATCTTACGTCCGGGCTGCTAACAACTGGCCGGTATTAACGGCAGAAGAGGAAAAAGCACTGGCTGAGCGGCTGCATTACCAGGGCGATCTGGATGCAGCTAAGACGCTGATCCTGTCTCACCTGCGCTTTGTTGTTCATATCGCTCGTAACTATTCCGGTTACGGCCTGCCGCAGGCGGACCTGATCCAGGAAGGTAACATCGGCCTGATGAAGGCGGTGCGTCGCTTCAACCCGGAAGTCGGGGTGCGTCTGGTGTCGTTTGCCGTGCACTGGATCAAAGCGGAGATTCACGAGTACGTGCTGCGTAACTGGCGTATCGTGAAAGTTGCCACCACCAAAGCACAGCGCAAACTGTTCTTTAACCTGCGTAAAACCAAGCAGCGTCTCGGCTGGTTCAATCAGGATGAAGTCGAAATGGTGGCGCGCGAGCTGGGTGTCAGCAGCAAAGACGTGCTGGAAATGGAGTCGCGGATGGCGGCCCAGGATATGACCTTCGACATGTCGTCTGATGACGATGCGGGCGAAGGCAAGCCGATGGCACCGGTGCTGTATCTGCAGGATAAAACCTCTGACTTTGCCGACGGCATTGAAGAAGATAACTGGGATGCGCATGCCGCTGACAAGCTGAGCGATGCAATGCTGAGCCTCGATGAGCGTAGCCAGCACATTATCCGCGCCCGCTGGCTGGATGATGACAACAAAACCACGCTGCAGGAGCTGGCCGACCAGTACGGTGTGTCTGCCGAGCGCGTGCGTCAGCTGGAAAAGAACGCCATGAAGAAACTGCGTATGGCGATTGAAGCCTGATTAACGGCTGACAGATAAAGGGGGCGACCACCGGGTCGCCTTTTTTTATGCGCGCAATAACCGGCGATGACGTATGACCTGTGCGGATTACAGCACGGTCGCCATGAATGGCGACCCTACAGGACACGCATGCATATGCATCGTTAATCACGACCCCACGCAATCTGTACACTCGTTCGCAATCCCCGCAGGGTGCGCATTCATGCGCACCGTTAATCACGCTCCTGCGCCACATACGCATCCATGCGCACCACTCTGCACGGCGTAAAATCGCCGCTTAACGCACCCACCCGTCGCTCTGCGCGCGGAAACCACACGCCTGCATAAACGCCGCGCGTACGCGCTGATCGTCTTCGCCGTCATCGGCAACCCACCAGTGATCCAGCGCGCTGTTCTGCGCTATCGTCTCTTCCAGCAGATACTGCCCTACGCCGCGCCGCCGCGTGACTTCACGCACTTCCAGCTGCGTAATCTTGCCCAGCGTGCCGCGAATCTCCAGCCGCAGCGCGCCGAGCAGGCGATCGTTAAAGCGCGCTGCATACAGCCGCTGCGCTTCACTGAGGCTGGCTTCCAGCTGCGCGATATCCTGCTGCGGCCAGACTTTGGCTAAGTCCAGTCGATCCTGCGGCGTCAGCGTGCTGATGCGCTGAATAGTGAGCTTCATAACCCTTACCTGTACTGGCAGAAAGGCCTTAGTGTAGCGAATTTAGACAGTCAGAGCGCTGTCACTTTTTTGCGATGAAAAGAGGTCAAATGCCAGCCACTTTGCCAGGATTGTGGAGTAAGCCCGCATCGATCGCTGAAAAAGCCAGCATAACGCGCTGGCCAGGTGGTGAAAAACCGGCCATAAAAACCAGAGTAATCTGCTGTTCCCGTCAGCTTTTACTGAATATGTCAGTTGATTTACAGAAGAAAGTTCCTGTTTAATAACCTGAAAAATAAAGCCTTCTTAACAAAAAATGCCAGAAAAGAGCGCTAACTCATTATTCTCAAATCAGTTTTGCTCTTTGACTGGCAGATAAATAACCAATCACAACAGACACGACACAACAGATGGGGAAGTTCGCATGAAAATGAGTAAAGGACGCGCATTACTGGCGGGTTGCGTAGCGCTGGCGATGAGCCATGCGGTACTGGCGAAAGACATCAAAATTGCGATTGTCGGTGCGGCAACCGGCCCGGTGGCGCAGTACGGTGACATGCAGTTCACCGGTGCGGCCCAGGCGATCAAGGACATCAACGCCAAAGGCGGCGTAAACGGCGACAAGCTGGTCGGCGTAGAATATGACGACGCCTGTGACCCGAAACAGGCGGTTGCGGTGGCCAACAAAGTGGTCAATGACGGCATCAAATACGTTATCGGCCACCTGTGCTCCTCCTCCACTCAGCCCGCATCAGACATTTATAACGATGAAGGCATTCTGATGATCACCCCGGCGGCTACCGCGCCTGAACTGACCGCGCGCGGCTATGCCGACGTGATGCGTACCACCGGTCTGGATTCCGATCAGGGCCCGACCGCTGCCAACTACATCCTCGATCAGATCAAACCAAAACGTATTGCCGTGGTACATGACAAGCAGCAGTACGGTCAGGGCCTGGCGGAATCCGTGCAGAAAACCCTGAAGGCGAAAGGCGGCAACGTAGTGCTGTTCGAAGGGATCACCGCTGGCGATAAAGACTTCTCCACGCTGATTGCGCGCCTGAAGAAAGAGAACGTTGACTTCGTTTACTACGGCGGTTACTACCCGGAGCTGGGCCAGATTCTGCGTCAGGCTAAAACGGCCGGTCTGAAAGCCGGCTTTATGGGACCAGAAGGGGTCGGCAACGCTTCCCTGTCTAACATCGCGGGTGACGCCTCTGAAGGCCTGTACGTGACGCTGCCGAAGCGCTACGACCAGCTGCCAGACAACAAAGCGATTGTGGACGCGATCAAAGCCAACAGCGCATCAAACCGCAAAGATCCAACCGGCCCGTTCGTCTGGACCACCTATGCGGCTATTCAGTCACTGGTGGCGGGCATTGAGCGCAGCAAAAGCGATGAGCCTGATGCGATTGCTAAAAACCTGAAAGAGGGTGCGCCGGTACCCACCGTGATGGGTAACCTGAGCTGGGACCAGAAGGGCGATCTGAAGGGCTTCGAATTTGGCGTCTTCAAATGGCACAAAGACGGTTCTTCTACCGCAGTTAAGTAAGCACGCTCCTGAATTGTCCCTCTCCTGATGGGCGAGGGCAGGGTGCGGCACCGCGCACGCGCGCTGAATGAGGCGCTGCGACGTGGTGCTCTCACCCTAACCCGGTGCCGAACGCACCGGGGATTTCCCGTTTACATGCAGGTCCTCACTATGTCCGAGCAGTTTCTCTATTTCATTCAGCAGATGTTCAACGGGGTCACCCTCGGGAGCACCTACGCGCTGATCGCCATCGGTTACACCATGGTTTACGGCATCATCGGCATGATCAACTTCGCCCACGGCGAGGTATACATGATCGGCAGCTATGTCTCCTTTATCGTGATCGCCGCCCTGATGATGATGGGTATCGACACCTCGTGGCTGATGATTGCCGCCGGGTTCGTGATGGCGGTGATTATCTCCAGCGCCTACGGCTGGAGCATCGAGCGCGTGGCGTATAAGCCGGTGCGCTCCTCCAAACGCCTGATCGCGCTGATCTCGGCGATTGGTATGTCGATCTTTCTGCAGAACTACGTCAGCCTGACGCAGGGCTCGCGCGATCTGGCGCTGCCCAGCCTGATCACCGGCCAGTGGACGCTGGGTGAGAGCAACGGCTTTGCCGCCACGCTCACCACCATGCAGCTGGTTATCTGGGTCGTCACCTTCCTCGCGATGCTGGCGCTGACGCTGTTCATCCGCTATTCGCGCATGGGCCGCGCCTGCCGTGCCTGCGCTGAAGATCTGAAAATGGCCAGCCTGCTGGGCATCAACACCGACCGCGTCATCTCACTGACCTTTGTGATCGGCGCAGCGATGGCGGCCGTGGCTGGCGTGCTGCTGGGGCAGTTTTACGGCTCCATTAACCCGTTCATCGGCTTTATGGCCGGCATGAAAGCCTTTACCGCGGCGGTACTGGGCGGCATCGGCAGCATTCCGGGCGCGATGATTGGCGGCCTGGTGCTGGGCATTGCGGAAGCGCTGACATCAGCCTATCTGTCGACCGAATATAAAGACGTGGTGTCGTTCGCGCTGCTGATCGTGGTGCTGCTGGTGATGCCAACCGGTATCCTTGGCCGTCCGGAGGTGGAGAAAGTATGAAACGCCTCGGTCTGGTTAACGCCGTGGTCTCCACGGTGATGCTGCTGGTGCTCGCCAGCTTCTTTATGGGCATGCGCCTCGATCTCGACGGTACCAAACTGGTGGTGGCGAATGCGGGTGCCGTGCGCTGGAACTGGATCTTCCTCGGCTGCGCAGTGGTGTTTGTGTTCCAGCTGCTGCGTCCGCTGTTGCAGGGCAAGCTCAAACGCAGTGGCAAAGGGCTGGTGCTGCCGGGTTTTGACGGTTCGACACCAAAGCAAAAACTGCTGATGCTGCTGGTGATTGTTGCCGCCGTCGCCTGGCCCTTCTTCGTGTCGCGCGGCAGCGTGGATATCGCCACCCTGACGCTGATCTACGTGATGCTCGGCCTCGGCCTGAATGTGGTAGTGGGCCTGTCCGGCCTGCTGGTGCTGGGCTACGGCGGCTTTTACGCCATCGGTGCTTACACCTTTGCGCTGCTGAATCACTATTATGGCTTTGGCTTCTGGGAAAGTCTGCCGCTGGCCGGCATTGTTGCCGGTGCCTTTGGCCTGCTGCTGGGCTTCCCGGTGCTGCGGCTGCGCGGTGACTATCTGGCGATTGTGACGCTCGGCTTTGGTGAGATCGTGCGTATTCTGCTGCTGAACAGCACATCAATCACTGGCGGTCCCAACGGAATCGCGCAGATTCCCAAGCCGAGCCTGTTTGGTATTGAATTTGGCCGGCGCGTCAGTGAAGGCGGCTGGACCACCTTCCACGATCTGACGGGCCTGGCGTACGATCCCAATCACCGCGTGATTTTCCTTTATCTGGTGGCGCTGTTGCTGGTGGTGCTGACGCTGTTCGTCATCAATCGTCTGCTGCGCATGCCGCTGGGCCGAGCGTGGGAAGCGCTGCGCGAAGATGAGATCGCCTGCCGTTCGCTCGGTCTTAGCCCAACGCGCATCAAGCTGACGGCCTTTACCATCAGCGCGGTGTTTGCCGGTTTCGCCGGTACGCTGTTTGCCGCGCGTCAGGGCTTTGTCAGCCCGGAATCTTTCACCTTTGTCGAGTCCGCGTTTGTGCTGGCGATTGTGGTGCTGGGCGGCATGGGTTCGCAGCTGGCGGTGATCCTGGCCGCGATTCTGCTGGTGGTGTCGCGCGAGCTGATGCGTGATTTGAACGAGTACAGCATGCTGGTGCTCGGTGGGTTGATGGTGCTGATGATGATCTGGCGTCCGCAGGGGCTCCTGCCGATGAAGCGTCCGCACCTGAAGCTGAAACAGGCAAAACAAGGAGAGCAGGCATGAGTCAGCCTTTATTAGCCGTTGAAGGCCTGATGATGCGCTTCGGCGGCCTGCTGGCCGTCAACAACGTGGCGCTGGAACTGCATCCGCAGGAGATCGTCTCGCTGATTGGCCCCAACGGGGCGGGGAAAACCACGGTATTCAACTGCCTGACCGGTTTCTATAAGCCAACGGGCGGTACCATCAAACTGCGCGATCAGCCATTGCAGGGCCTGCCGGGGCAGAAGATTGCGCGCATGGGCGTGGTGCGGACCTTTCAGCACGTGCGCCTGTTCCGTGAGATGACGGTGATTGAAAACCTGCTGGTGGCGCAGCATCAGCATCTGAAAAGCGGCGTGTTCTCCGGGCTGTTTAAAACCCCGGCGTTCCGGCGCGGCGAGAGCGAAGCGCTGGACCGTGCGGCCAGCTGGCTGGAGCGCATTGGCCTGCTGGAGCTGGCTAACCGCCAGGCCGGCAATCTGGCTTACGGCCAGCAGCGCCGGCTGGAGATCGCCCGCTGCATGGTGACGCGTCCGGAAATCCTGATGCTCGACGAACCGGCGGCCGGCCTCAACCCGCGCGAAACGCACGAGCTGGATGAGCTGATCGCTGAACTGCGCGGCGAACACAAGGTGACGGTGTTGCTGATTGAACACGATATGAAACTGGTGATGGGCATTTCTGACCGCATTTATGTGGTGAATCAGGGAACGCCGCTGGCCAACGGTACGCCGGAAGAAGTGCGTAACAACCCGGATGTGATCCGTGCTTATTTAGGTGAGGCGTAACATGGCGAACCCGATTTTAACTTTACAGGGCGTCAGTGCGCACTATGGCCCGATTCAGGCACTGCATAACATTAATCTGCACATCAGCCAGGGCGAAATCGTGACGCTGATTGGCGCTAACGGCGCAGGCAAAACCACGCTGCTCGGTACGCTGTGTGGCGAACCGCGCGCCACCAGTGGCACCATCACCTTTGATGGCAAAACCATTACCGACTGGCAGACGGCAAAAATCATGCGTGAAGCGATTGCCATCGTACCGGAAGGCCGGCGCGTGTTTTCGCGCATGACGGTGGAAGAGAACCTGGCGATGGGCGGTTTCTTCGCGACGCGTCAGCAGTATCAGGAGCGCATTGAGCGCGTTTATCAGCTGTTCCCCCGGCTGGCGGAGCGCAAAGTGCAGCGCGCCGGCACCATGTCCGGCGGTGAGCAGCAGATGCTGGCGATTGGCCGCGCGCTCATGAGCCAGCCGCGCCTGCTGCTGCTGGACGAGCCATCGCTGGGTCTGGCGCCGATCATTATCCAGCAGATTTTCGACACCATCGAACAGCTGCGTAAAGAGGGCATGACCATCTTCCTCGTCGAGCAGAACGCCAACCAGGCGCTGAAGCTGGCCGATCGCGGCTACGTGCTGGAGAACGGTCACGTGGTGCTGGAGGATAGCGGTGAAGCGTTGTTATCCAATGAAGCGGTGAGAAGCGCGTATTTAGGCGCCTGACCTGGCTTTGGTCATGACGTTGGTGCGGTTTTGCCCTCACCCTAACCCTCTCCCGCACGCGGGAGAGGGAACCGTACGGCAGCGTTTTTCAGACCAGGTTGCTATCCTGGCATCCTCCCGGACTTCTCTCGCCCTGCAGAAGAAGGCATCAGCGCACCGCCTTTTATCCCCCTCTCCCCGTGGGAGAGGGCCGGGGTGAGGGCATCAGCGCGCACTAACCCCGTCATATTCCCGTCATAATCCTGTTATTTTTCCGTCATTTCCCCGTGTCATGTTACTTCGCGAACAAAAAATGCGTGATATCGCGCGCGCCACAAGCACAGGAAACCCTTATGTCCGCTTTTACGCTTCGTCCCCGCCTGATGAGTCTGCTGCTCGGTCTGGCGATCAGCGGTAATGCGCTGGCTGCTACCGAAATCCCTTTCTGGCACTCAATGGAAGGCGAGTTAGGCAAAGAAGTCGATTCTCTGGCACAGCGTTTTAACCAGGCTCACCCGGATTACAAAATCGTTCCGACCTACAAAGGCAACTATGAGCAGAGCCTGGCCGCGGGTATCGCTGCGGTGCGCAGCGGTAAGGCACCGGCCATTCTGCAGGTTTACGAAGTGGGCACCGCCACCATGATGGCCTCTAAAGCCATCGTGCCGGTGCATGAAGTGTTTAAAGACGCCGGCGTGCCGATGGATCCGAAACAGTTTGTTCCTGCGGTTGCCGGTTACTACAGCGACAGCAACGGCCAGCTGATCTCGCAGCCGTTCAACAGCTCCACGCCGGTGCTGTACTACAACAAAGACGCGTTCAAAAAAGCCGGTCTCAACCCGGATCAGCCACCGAAAACCTGGCAGGCGCTGGCGCAGGATGCCGCCGCGCTGCGTAAAGCCGGCATGAGCTGCGGCTATGCCAGCGGCTGGCAGGGCTGGATTCAGATCGAAAACTTCAGCGCCTGGCATGGCCTGCCGGTTGCCACCAAAAACAACGGCTTTGACGGTACCGACGCGGTGCTGGAGTTCAACAAACCCGTGCAGGTGCGCCACATCCAGCTGCTGGAAGAGATGAATAAGAAAGGTGATTTCACCTACTTTGGCCGTAAAGACGAGTCGACGTCCAAGTTCTATAACGGCGACTGCGGTATCACCACCGCCTCATCCGGTTCGCTGGCCGACATTAAGCATTACGCCAAATTCAACTTTGGCGTGGGCATGATGCCGTACGATGACACCGTGCCGAACGCACCGCAGAACGCCATTATCGGTGGCGCCAGCTTGTGGGTGATGAAAGGCAAAGATGCAGCGACGTACAAAGGCGCGGCGGAGTTCATGAAGTTCCTCGCCCAGCCGGATATTGCGGCAGAATGGCACCAGAAAACCGGTTATCTGCCGATCACCACCGCGGCTTATGAGCTGACCAAACAGCAGGGCTTTTATGACAAAAACCCGGGCGCCGACATCGCCACGCGGCAGATGCTGAATAAAGATCCGCTGCCGTTCACCAAAGGGATGCGTCTGGGCAACATGCCGCAGATTCGTACCATCGTCGACGAAGAGCTGGAAGGCGTGTGGACCGGCAAACAGTCGCCACAGGCAGCGCTGGACAACGCGGTGAAACGCGGCAACGAACTGCTGCGTCGCTTTGAACAGCAAGTGAAGTAATTCCGTAATGGCGGGATGGACGGGTAAGTCCGTCCCGCTGTCTCTTTCTGACGAGCCTGCTATGTCTTCATCATCACGTCCGGTTTTCCGTGCCCGTTTGTTGCCGTATCTGCTGGTGGCCCCGCAGCTGGCGATCACCGCGATCTTTTTTCTCTGGCCCGCCGGAGAGGCGCTGTGGTACTCGCTGCAAAGCATCGATCCGTTTGGCATCTCCAGCACCTTTGTTGGCCTTGATAACTTCCGCCGCCTGTTCAGTGACGACTACTACCTTGATTCGTTCTGGACCACCCTCGTGTTTAGCGCGCTGGTGACGGTATGCGGCATGACATTCTCGCTGCTGCTGGCGGCACTGGTGGATTACGTTATCCGGCTGAAAAAGCTTTATCAGACGCTGCTGCTGCTGCCGTATGCGGTGGCGCCGGTAGTTGCGGCGGTGCTGTGGATGTTCCTGTTCAATCCGGGGCTGGGGCTGTTCAGCCATCTGCTGAACCAGCTTGGCTACAACTGGAACTATGCGCAGAACAGCGGTCAGGCGATGTTCCTGATTGTACTTGCGTCGATCTGGCAGCAAATGAGCTACAACTTCCTGTTTTTCTTTGCCGCGCTGCAGTCCATTCCTAAATCGCTGGTGGAAGCCGCGGCGATTGACGGTGCCGGACCGGTGCGCCGTTTCTTTAATCTGTCGCTGCCGCTGATTACGCCGGTCAGCTTTTTCCTGCTGGTGGTGAATCTGGTTTACGCCTTTTTCGACACCTTCCCGGTGATCGATGCCGCCACCGGCGGCGGGCCGGTACAGGCCACCACCACGCTGATCTACAAAATCTACCGCGAAGGCTTCACCGGACTCGATCTCTCGTCGTCCGCCGCGCAGTCGGTGGTGCTGATGCTGCTGGTCATCGGGCTGACCATTCTGCAATTCCGCTTTGTCGAGCGTAAGGTGCAATACCAATGATTGAAAACCGACGCGGGCTGGATATCTTCGCCCACACGCTGCTGGCGCTGGGGGTGCTGACCATTCTGTTCCCGCTTTACGTGGCGTTTGTCGCCGCGACGCTGGATAACAACGCGGTGTATCAGGTGCCGATGACGCTGGTGCCGGGCCCGCATCTCATCGACAACATCACCCACATCTGGCGCGATGGCGTCAACGGCAGCGCGGCGTTTGGCCTGATGATGCTGAACAGCCTGATCATGGCGCTGGGCATCACCGTGGGCAAAATCACGGTGTCGATGCTGTCGGCTTTTGCGCTGGTGTGGTTTCGCTTTCCGCTGCGCACGCTGTTTTTCTGGCTGATCTTTATCACCCTGATGCTGCCGGTAGAAGTGCGTATTTTCCCGACGGTGGAGGTGATCTCCACGCTGCACATGCTGGACAGTTACAGCGGTCTGACATTGCCGCTGATGGCCTCCGCGACCGCCACGTTCCTGTTCCGCCAGTTTTTTATGTCGCTGCCGGATGAGCTGATTGAAGCGGCGCGCATTGACGGCGCCAGTCCGATGCGTTTTTTCTGGGATATCGTGCTGCCGCTGTCAAAAACCAATCTCGCCGCGCTGTTTGTCATCACCTTTATTTACGGCTGGAACCAGTATCTGTGGCCGCTGCTGATCATCAACGATGCCGGCCTGAGCACTGCCGTGGCGGGGGTGAAAAGTATGATCAACACCAGCGGCGGTCCGACGCAGTGGAACGAAGTGATGGCGGCGATGTTATTAACCCTGATCCCACCGGTGGTGGTGGTGCTTGTGATGCAGCGCGCTTTTGTGCGTGGCCTGGTGGAGAGTGAGAAATAGATGGCAGCGGTAACCCTTCAGACCGTGACGAAATCGTATGACGGCAAAAACCAAATCATTCAGCCGCTGAACATCACCATCAATGACGGTGAATTTATGGTGATGGTCGGCCCATCCGGCTGTGGAAAATCGACGCTGCTGCGCATGGTGGCCGGGCTGGAGCGCGTCACGTCAGGCGATATCTACATCGATGATCGGCGCGTCACCGACATGGAGCCGAAAGATCGCGGCATCGCCATGGTATTCCAGAATTACGCGCTCTACCCGCACATGACGGTGGGAGAAAACATGGCTTACGGCCTGAAAATCCGCGGCATGGGCAAGGAACAGATTACCCAGCGGGTGATGGATGCGGCGCGCAGTCTGGAGCTTGATCACCTGTTGCAGCGCCGTCCGCGCGAGCTCTCCGGCGGCCAGCGTCAGCGCGTGGCCATGGGCCGCGCCATCGTGCGGGAACCGGCGGTGTTTCTGTTTGATGAGCCGCTGTCGAACCTGGATGCGCGCCTGCGCGTGCAGATGCGTCTGGAGCTGCAGCAACTGCACCGCCGGCTGAAAACCACCAGCCTGTACGTCACGCACGATCAGGTTGAAGCCATGACGCTGGCGCAGCGCGTGATGGTGATGAATAAAGGCGTGGTGGAGCAGGTGGGCACCCCGGTGGAGGTGTATGAGCGTCCGGCCAGTCAGTTTGTTGCGTCGTTCATCGGCGCGCCGGCGATGAACCTGCTACCCGGTCAGATTAACAGCGATGGCTCGCGCTTTACGCTCGACGCGCTCAACAGCCTGCCGCTCGGCGCAGGCAAAGCGCGATGGGCCAACCGTCCGCTGACGCTCGGCATTCGTCCCGAGCATATTCAGCTCAGCAGCCGTGAGGCCGGCGGTGTGCCGCTGGTGGTGGATACGCTGGAGATCCTCGGCGCGGACAATCTTGCGCATGGCCACATTGGCAACACGCGGCTGGTGGTGCGTTTGCCGCATAGCGAGCGGCCGCAGGCTGGCAGCAGCCTGTGGCTACAACTGCCGCCAGATGCGTTACACTTCTTCGATTCTACCCATGGAAAGCGTCTGGAATGAGTGTAAAAAAATGGCCCTATCCGCACATTGTTGCGCATCGCGGCGGCGGCAAGCTGGCCCCGGAAAACACCCTGGCGGCGATTGATGTTGGCGCGCACTACGGTCATACCATGATCGAATTCGACGCCAAACTGTCACAGGATAAGCAGATTTTCCTGCTGCACGATGACACGCTGGACCGCACCAGCAACGGCTGGGGCGTGGCGGGCGATCTGCCGTGGCAGCAGCTGGCGCAGCTGGATGCCGGCAGCTGGTTTAGCCGTGAATTTGACGGTGAACCGCTGGCATTGCTGAGCGAGGTGGCCGCGCGCTGCCGCCAGCATCAGATGATGGCCAACATTGAGATCAAACCCAGCAGCGGTACAGAGGTGGAAACCGGACGTGATGTGGCGCTGGCCGCACGAACGCTGTGGCAGGGACAAACGGCACCGCTGCTGTCCTCGTTCTCGTACGCGGCGCTGGAAGCGGCGATGCAGGCCGCGCCGGAGCTGCCGCGCGGCCTGCTGCTGGATGAGTGGCACGACGACTGGCAGACGCTTACCGCCGCGCTCGACTGCGTCTCCATCCATTTAAATCATCGCTTACTGGACGCCGGACGCACCGCCGCGCTTAAAGCCGCCGGTCTGCGTATTCTGGTGTATACCGTGAATCAGCCCGCGCGGGCGCGCGAGCTGCTGAGCTGGGGCGTGGATGCCATCTGTACCGATCGCATTGATGCTATCGGCCCGGACTTCCGTTAATTGCCGTACTGCGTTTGTGTATTGCTGTTCTGCTGGCCCGGCTGCGACTGAATCACGCGCTGCCGGGCGCTATCGCGCCGCTCCTGCAGCTTACGCTGCATCTCCTGATTTTGCTGCTGCTGATCCTGACGCAACTGCTGCTGCTGTTGCTGCTGCTGGACCTGCATGCGCGTCTGCATCCGCTGCTGGCTTGGGTTATAGCCGGGTTGATTCGGTTGGTTAGTGTTGTTCAGCATGTTCGCCATGCCGCTCAGCGGCATCAGTGCCGCGATAACAATCAGCCATTTTTTCATGGTGTTCCTCCATCAGTGCGGCCTGCTGTGTGAGGTTGCTCGCCACCCGGCAGCAACCGCCGCAACCATAAGTTTATGCGATATCACAAACCCCAAAACCAGGAGTGCACCTAATTTGGCTTAACTGCTATCTTTTTTACAGTATTTGCAAACACTTGCAGCAATCAATAACAAATGTAAACAACTGAAAGGATGGTGGCGGGATGAGGATACATAACGGTGTGCGCCAGTTCGGCTGGGCGCTGTTAATGAGTTTTACCGTGGTGCAGGGGGCGCAGGCGGCGCCAGCCAGCGCACCGCCGGTGTCATATGGCGTCTACAGCGACACCTTTCATCCGGTGAAAGCGCAGCACGGGATGGTTGCATCAGTGGACGCCATGGCAACCCGGGTGGGCGTCGATATCCTCAAACAGGGGGGTAACGCGGTAGATGCAGCGATTGCGGTGGGCTTTGCGCTGGCGGTCACCCACCCGCAGGCGGGCAACCTGGGCGGTGGCGGCTTTATGCTGCTGCGCACCGCTGCCGGCCGCACCACCGCCATCGATTTCCGCGAGATGGCGCCGGCGCGTGCCTCGCGCGATATGTTCCTGGATAAGCAAGGCAATGCGGATAGTAAGTTATCACTCACTTCTCATCTGGCTTCGGGCACGCCGGGAACCGTAGCCGGTTTTGCCCTGGCGGCGCAGAAGTACGGCACGCTGCCGCTCAGCACGCTGCTGGCGCCGGCGATCAAACTGGCGCGCGACGGCATCATCGTTAACGATGCGCTGGCTGACGATCTCGCTACCTACGGTAAAGAGAACCTGATCAACCACGACAACAGTCGCGCCATTTTCTACAAAGCCGACGGTCAGCCTTACCAGAAGGGCGATCGCCTGGTGCAGAAAAACCTCGCGCACAGCCTGCAGCTGATTGCTCAGCAGGGGCCGGATGCTTTCTACAAAGGCAAAATTGCCGATGAGATCGCTGCCGAAATGGCGCAGCACGGCGGACTGATTGGCAAGGCGGATCTGGCGGCCTACCGCGCAGTGGAACGCAAGCCGGTAAGCGGCAGCTACCGTGGCTACGAGGTGTTCTCCATGCCGCCACCGTCGTCCGGCGGCATTCATATTGTGCAGATCCTCAATATCCTGGAAAACTTCGACCTGGCGAAATGGGGCTTCGGCAGCGCGGACGCGATGCAGGTTATGGCCGAAGCGGAAAAATATGCCTACGCCGACCGCTCCGAGTATCTCGGCGATCCCGACTTCGTTAAGGTGCCGCAGCAGGCGCTGACCAGCAAAGCCTACGCCAAAACGCTGGCTCAGCAGATTGACGTCAACAAGGCGCGCCCTTCAGCCGACATCAAGCCCGGCAAGCTGGCACCGTACGAGAGCAATCAAACCACTCACTTCTCGGTGGTGGATAAAGACGGAAACGCGGTGGCGGTGACCTACACGCTGAACACCTACTTTGGCAGCGGCGTGGTGGCCGGTAACAGCGGCATTCTGATGAACAATGAAATGGATGATTTCTCTGCCAAGCCGGGCACGCCAAACGTCTATGGCCTGGTGGGCGGTGAGGCGAACGCGATTCAGCCGGCCAAACGTCCGCTGTCATCGATGTCGCCAACCATTGTGGCGAAAGACGGTAAAACCTGGCTGGTCACCGGCAGCCCGGGCGGCAGTCGGATTATCACCACCGTGCTGCAAATGGTGGTGAACAGTATCGATTTCGGCATGAACGTGGCGGAAGCTACCAATGCGCCGCGCTTCCACCATCAGTGGCTGCCGGATCAGCTGCGCGTCGAGAAGGGCTTCAGCCCGGATACGCTGCGTCTGCTGGAAGCAAAAGGTCAGCATGTGAAAGTGCTGCCGGCGATGGGCAGCACGCAGAGCATCATGATTGGCCCGGACGGCATGCGCTACGGCGCGTCCGACCCGCGCTCGGTGGATGATTTGAGTGCCGGGTATTAACGTCGCGCAATAAATTGCGCCGCTACCTCACCGTGCACCGGCCGGTAGCGGCGCGATTCATCGCGCATTCCCTTTCAGACGCGCCATGTAGTGCGTATCGATCATCTGGCCGTCGCGGACCGCGAAACCTCTGGCGGTACCTTCAATCTCAAAACCAAACTGCTGATACAAACCCATGGCCTGGTGGTTATCCGCAAACACTGTCAGTTCAATCCGCGTGACCTGCAGCCAGTTGTCGCACAGATCCACCATCGCCGCCATCAGCGCTTTACCCACGCCGCGCCGATGGAATGCCGGATCAACGCCCATGCCGATAGTGGCGCAGTGACGGCGGCGTGCCACCGCCATAACTTCCAGCGTCAGCTGACCGACAACCTGCCCGTCAATACAGGCCACCAGCATGGTGACATGGGGACGGGGATTCGCGAGCCGCTCCTGCCAGAGTGACGGTGACTGATACGGCAGATGCAGCGTGCCCGCCTGAGTTTCCGGCTGGCTATAGATACGCGTCAGAACGGCGGCATCTTCGGGCGTTGCGTGACGAACAGTAACCTGACTCATAAAGCAGCTCCTTGCAATCAGTGAATGAAATCCCCTTTAACATCAGGGAATTCGCGCGCAACGTCAACGGTAAAAAAATCGGGAAAGGGCTTTACAGACGCGAATGATAATGATTATTATTGTCAACGCGAATCCGGCTGCGTCTCCTGACAAACCGGGTAAGCACGACATTGCTCACATTGCTTCCAGTGTTTCTTAGCCAGCTCGGGTGCTGGCTTTTTTTTGCCTGCGCCTCAGGCGAACGCCGTCCTCGACACTTTATCCCTCTTCTCCTTCCGTGGCCGCAACGGCATAACATGACAAAAAAATGATAAACTCAGCGTATCTCTGACCTCAGGCGCACACGATGAAGAAGAAAAGACCGGTATTACAGGATGTTGCCGATCGCGTCGGCATCACAAAAATGACCGTCAGCCGCTATTTGCGGAACCCCGATCAGGTCTCTGCGGCGCTGCGCGATAAAATCGCCGTGGCGCTGGATGAACTCGGCTATATCCCCAACCGTGCGCCCGACATGCTCTCTAACGCCACCAGCCGCGCGATTGGCGTGCTGCTGCCCTCGCTCACCAACCAGGTGTTTGCCGACGTGCTGCGCGGCATTGAAACCGTGACCGATGAAGCGGGCTATCAGACGCTGGTGGCGCACTTCGGCTATAACCCGCACAAAGAGGAGCTGCAGCTGCGTTCGCTGCTGGGCTGGAACATTGATGGCGTGATCCTCACTGAACGTTCCCACACGCCGGGCACGCTGCGCATGCTGGAAGTGGCGGGCATTCCGGTGATCGAAATGATGGATTGCGTCACGCCGTGTCTTGATATGGCCGTGGGCTTCGATAACGTCGAGGCGGCGCGGCAGATGACGCATGCTATCCTCAGGAAAGGCCATCGTCACACCGTCTATCTGGGCGCGCGCCTTGATGAGCGTACGCTGCAAAAGCAGCAGGGCTACGAACAGGCGATGCGCGAAGCCGGGCTGACACCACACAGCGTCATGATGGAAGATGCTTCCTCCTTCAGCGCCGGTGCCCAGTTGCTGCGCGAGGCGCAGAAGCGCTATCCGCACACTGACAGCCTGTTCTGTACCAATGATGACCTGGCGGTAGGCGCGATGTTTGAGTGCCAGCGCCAGGGGTTGCGCGTGCCGGAGCAGATGGCGATCGCCGGTTTTCACGGCCACGACATCACGCAGGTGGTCAATCCGCGGCTGGCTACGGTGCTGACGCCACGCGAACGCATGGGGCGTGAATCAGCCGCCATGCTGCTGGCGCGGATTGGCGGCGATCGCAGCGTGACCGCGCCGCTGGATGTCGGTTTTGAGATTGCCGAAGGTGGCAGCATCTGATTTTGGCGATTTTTTGAGTCAGTTCACACTTTCGTGCTTTTCCGCCTGACAAGGGTTGCCAGCGTCTGAGCGCGCTCGGACAATGGCAATCAAAATTGTTATCGGTAACATTGGCAGCTTAACCTGCCGGAGCGCAAAACCATGACCACGCCATCTCCATCGCACCACGTCTTTATCCTGATGGGTGTTTCCGGCAGCGGAAAGTCTGCCGTCGCCAATCAGGTGTCTCATCAGCTCAGCACCGCGTTTCTGGATGGTGATTTCCTGCATCCGCGCAGCAACATCACCAAAATGGCGGAAGGCCATCCGCTGAACGACGACGATCGCCAGCCGTGGCTGCAGGCGCTGAATGATGCGGCGTTCGCAATGCAGCGCACCCAGGCGATCTCGATTATCGTCTGTTCGGCACTGAAAAAGTCCTATCGCGACATCCTGCGTCAGGGCAATCACAACCTGAAATTCATCTATCTGAAGGGCGATTTTGCCACCATTGAGTCTCGTCTCAAGGCGCGCAAAGGCCACTTCTTCAAACCGCAGATGCTGGTGACACAGTTTGAAACCCTGCAGGAACCGGGTGCCGACGAGCCGGATGTGCTGGTTGTCGATATCAATCACTCACTGGATGAGGTAGTTGCGGCCACGGTTGCGACCATCGAGGGCGCAATCAACAAGGGCTAGTCATGAGTACCGCAACGCTGGTGTTAACCGCAGCAGGCTCTGTCCTGCTGCTGCTGTTTTTGGTGATGAAAGCGCGTATGCACGCCTTTGTCGCTCTGATGTTAGTGTCGATGGGTGCCGGTCTGTTCTCCGGTATGCCGCTGGATAAAATTGCTGAGACCATGCAAAAGGGCATGGGCGGCACGCTCGGCTTTCTCGCCATTGTGGTGGCGCTGGGCGCCATGTTCGGCAAAATTCTGCACGAAACCGGTGCGGTCGATCAGATCGCCATTCGCATGCTGAAAACCTTTGGCGAGCGGCGCGCGCATTATGCAATGGGCATTGCCGGGCTGATCTGTGCGCTGCCGCTGTTCTTTGAAGTGGCTGTAGTGTTGTTGATCAGCATCGCCTTCGCGGTGGCACGCCGTACCCACGATAATCTGGTCAAACTGGTGATCCCGCTGTTTGCCGGTGTCGCCGCCGCGGCTGCCTTTTTGCTGCCCGGACCGGCACCGATGCTGCTGGCGGCGCAGATGCACGCTGACTTTGGCTGGATGATCCTGCTGGGGCTGTGCGCCGCGATCCCCGGCATGCTGATTGCCGGTCCGCTGTTCGGCAACCTGATTGCGCGCCATGTGACGTTCAGCGCGCCGCCGGAAGATCATCAGCCGGACGTCAGCGAGGGCCAGCTGCCGTCGTTTGGCTTTAGCCTGTCGCTGATTCTGTTCCCGCTGCTGCTGGTCGGGCTGAAAACCATCGGCGCGCGCTTTACCACACCGGATTCACGTCTGTATGCGTGGCTGGAGTTTATCGGCCATCCGTTTACCGCCATCCTGCTGGCGCTGCTGGTAGCGATTTACGGCCTGGCTTACCGTCAGGGCATGGATAAAGAGAAGGTGATGCAGGTATGCGGCAGCGCGCTGCAACCGGCGGGGATTATCCTGCTGGTGATTGGTGCGGGCGGCGTGTTCAAACAGGTGCTGGTGGATTCCGGCGTTGGCCCGGTGCTGGGCCACGCGCTGACCGGTGCCGGCATGCCGATTGCGCTGGCCTGTTTTATTCTCTCCGGCGCGATTCGGGTGATTCAGGGCTCGGCCACGGTGGCCTGTTTAACCACCGTCGGGCTGGTGATGCCGGTGATTGAACCGTTGCATTACAGCGGTGCGCAGCTGGCGGCGCTGTCGATCTGCATCGGTGGCGGCTCGATTATTATCAGCCACGTCAACGATGCCGGTTTCTGGCTGTTTGGCCGCTTCACCGGTGCCACCGAAGGCGAGACGCTGAAGACCTGGACGCTGATGGAGACGATTCTCGGCACCACCGGCGCCATCGTCGGGATGATCGCGTTTAGTTTGTTGTCGTAATGGCAATGCGCAATAAATTGCGCCGTTACAGATTAATGCACAGCCTGTAGCGGCGCGATTTATCGCGCGTTGTAAAAATGATCAATCCACCTCGCGCTCATCGTCCGGCTGGTCCAGCACGGTGTACGCTACCGCGCAGAACAGCGAATTCAGGCGCTTCATATCTCCCAGCAAACCTAAATGTAGCGAACTGGTTTCGATGCTTTGCACATTCTGCCGGTGCAGGCGCTCGACGTGGGCGTGGGAATAACGGCGAATCAGGATGCGGAAACGGTGCTTGGCACGGCGCAGGCGCTTCGCGCTGGTGACGTCGTGCGACAGAAACACCGACAGGCTCAGGCGCAGGTTGCTTAACACCTGCTCCTGCAGCGAATTCAGCTCTTCCAGTCCTTCCGGCGAAAACGCCCGGCGCGCCTGCAGCGATTTGTCCGCCACGTCGGCGCTCATGCGTTCAATAATGTCGCCTGCCTGCTCCAGATTCAGCGCCATCTCAATCACCTCGGCCCAGCGGCGTGAATCCTCTTCCGCCAGGTCCTCCTTCGGCATGCGCGCCAGATAGAGCTTAATGGCGGTGTACAGCACATCCACATCATCATCCAGCCGCCGCACTGCGCGCTCCTCGCGCAGTTCGCCCATCACCACCTTGTTGAAGCTCTCCAGCATCTGCTCCACCACATCGCCAATGCGCAGCGTTTCCCGCGCCGCGTTGGCCAGCGCCAGCGCCGGGGTATCCAGCGCGCTGCTGTCGAGGTGCTTAGGCTTGAGATGGGTCTGGTTTTCCGCATCGTCGGCGATCATGCGGCGGCACAGGCGCGCCATCGGTTCGGCAAACGGCACCATCACCAGACAGCGCACCAGGTTGTAGAACACGTGGAAGAAGATCACCATCTCTTCATCGTTAACCGGCAGCTTATCCAGCAGATCGGCGATGTAATCGACAAACGGCAAAATAACGATGCTGCCAATCAGCTTGAACAACAGGCTGCCGAGCGCCACCCGCTTGCCGGCTGCATTCGATCCGCTGGCGTTGATCATCGCCAGCAAGCCGCTGCCGAGGTTAGCGCCAATCACCAGACACAGCGCCACTTTGAACGAGATAACGCCGGTGGCGGTCAGCGTGGCGGTAATCAGCACCGCAGCCAGGCTGGAGTAGCTGATGATGGCGAATACCGCGCCAATCAGCGCATCCAGCATGATATCGCCGGTCAGCGTCGAGAACAGCACCTGTACGCCAGCGGCCTGCGTAATGGGTTTGGCGGCGGCGACAATCAGCTGCAGCGCCAGCAGAATCAGCCCGAGGCCGATGGCCGCGCGTCCGATCTGACCGGCGCGCGTCTGTTTGCGGCTGAGGAAAAATACCACGCCAAAAAAGATAAACAGCGGCGACAGCCAGGAGAGATCGAAGGTCAGGATGCGCGCCATGATGGCGGTACCGACGTCAGCTCCCAGCACCACCACCAGCGCGGGCGTCAGGCTGACCAGATTCTGCGCCACAAACGAGGTGACTAACAACGTGGTGGCGTTACTGCTCTGCACCAGCGCGGTAACGCCAATCCCGGCAAGAAACGCCATCGGTTTTTTTTCCACGCTGCGGCTTAACACGCGACGCAGATCGGCACCGTACACGCGCATCACGCCGGTGCGGACAATGTGGGTGCCCCATACCAGCAGGGCGACGGCGGAGAGAAGGTTAAGCAGGGTTAGCACGAATAAAGGCTCCTATGCGCCAGGCAGAAAACAGGCGGCTGCCTGCCTGGCGATAAGCACAGCCGATAAATACCTGCGTCGCGCTGCGTTGCCAATTTTTCGTTTAATTTAAGCGACCTGGCGCAACGTCGACATCTCTAACTGTAGTCCAATCTGCATGCCGGCGGGGTGTAAATCTGCCACGCTGCGGTTGAGCACATCCACCGACAACTCGACCTGATTTGCCAGCACGCGATAGCGGATCACGTTCCCGAGCAGGCTATGGCTGAGAATGGTGGCCGCGATGCCTGCCTGCGGTGCGCACAGCAGGATGGATTCCGGACGAATCGCCACCTGGCTGCTGAACGGCTGACCGGTCAGCTGCGTTGCCTGTTCGGCACTCAGCAGGTTGTAGTTGCCAATAAAGCCCGCGGCGAACAGATCCACCGGCTGGGTATAGAGCGTTTCCGCGTTGCCGTTTTGCACAATGCGACCGCGGTTCATCAGCACAATACGGTCCGACAGCGTCAGCGCCTCTTCCTGATCGTGGGTGACAAAAATGGTGGTTAGCTTCAGCTCCTGCTGAATGTGGCGAATCTGCTCGCGCAGATGGCGGCGAATGCGGGCGTCCAGCGCCGACAGCGGTTCATCCAGCAGCAGCAGACGCGGCCGCGTCACCAGCGAACGCGCCAGCGCCACGCGTTGACACTGACCACCCGACAGCTGGTGCGGATAGCGGCGCGCGAAGTCGGTCAGCTCCACCAGCGCCAGCGCTTCCATCACGCGTTGCTGAATCTCGCCGGCGGGCAGTTTCTGCATCTTCAGGCCAAACGCGACGTTCTTCTCTACCGTCATATTGGGAAACAGCGCATAGCTCTGGAACACCATGCCAATGGTACGTTTCTGCGGCGGCAGCGGCACCAGATCCTGGCCCTGCAGCAGAATGGTGCCGCTGTCGACATCGGTCAGGCCGGCGATGCAGCGCAGCAGTGTTGACTTGCCGCAGCCGCTCGGGCCGAGCAGGGTGACAAACTCACCTTCGTCGGCGCTGAAATCGATGTTTTCAAAAATGGTGGTCGGGCCGTAGCTTTTATTCAGTTGGGTAACGTTCAGGTAACTCATGGTCAGCCTCGTTCAGGATTGAGGGCATTGGCCAGCCAGGTGACCAGCAGGACAACCGCAAAATAAGAGATCACCAGCGCGCTGGTGAAATGCCCGCTGCCGTTGCGCATGTTGTAGAGATAAACCTGCAGCGTTTCATAGCGGGTGCCGACCAGCAGGTTAGCAAAGACAAACTCACCAATCAGAAAGGAGAAGGAGAGCAGCACGGCAATGAACACCCCTTTGCGCAGATTTGGCAGCACCACAAACAGGGCTGCCTGCCAGGTGCTGGCGCCCAGCAGATGAGCCGCGTCAATCAGCTCTTTCAGGTTGATGGCCTGCATATTGTTGGCAATGGCGCGGTAGATAAACGGCAACGCAATGGTGAAGTAACAGCCGATGAGAATCCACGGCGTGCCGGTCAGCATCAGCGGGCCCGAGGAGTAGAGCTGCAGCAGCCCGACCGACGAGACTACCGGCGGCACGGCAAACGGCATCAGAATCAGCACGTTCATCACCGCGTCCAGTTTTGGATAGTAGTAAGCGATCACAAACATCGCAGGCAGCACCAGCAGCAGGGAGAACAGCAGCGCACCCACGCAGATCAGCAGCGAATGACCGAGCGCGGTGAGGAAGCGCGGATCGCTCCACAACTGCGTCAGCCACTTCAGGGTAAAGCCCTGCGGCAGAATGGTATCGCTCCACTCGCTGGAGATGCCGTACAGCAGCGTCGCCAGCAGCGGTGCGGCGAGCACGATCAGCAGCAGCCAGACAATCAGGCGATGGTAGAGTTTTTCGACGCGAGACATGTCAGGACTCCTGTACGCGGGCATGCAGATAGCTGCGACGCACCAGATACTGCTGCACCACGGTAATCAGCGCCATAATCAGCACCAGCAGCATCGCCAGCGCGCCGCCGGTATTGGGATCGAGCGAGATATCGCCTGATACCAGTGCGGCGATGCGCACCGGCACCACGTTGAAGTTGCCGGTGGTCAGCGCGTAAATGGTGGCGTAGGCGCCCAGCGCGTTGGCCAGCAAAATTACAAAGGTGCCGAGCAGTGCCGGAAACAGAATCGGCAGGCCGATGTGCCACCAGTAGCGCCAGCGGCTGGCACCGAGCAGTGCCGCCGACTCTTCCCAGTCTTTCCGCAGCCCGTCAAACGCCGGGTAGAGCAGCAGAATACCGAGCGGAATCTGGAACCAGGTGTAAACCAGCACCATGCCGTCGCGCGAAAACAGCTTAAAGCTGTCCAGCCAGCCGTAGTGGCGCAGCAGCAGCGTCAGGCAGCCGTTCAGTCCGAGCAGGATGACAAAGGCGAAGGCCAGCGGCACGCCGGCGAAGTTGCTGGTCATATTGGTGAACGACAGCAAAAAGCGCTGAAAACGCCCGGTGCCGAGCTTGTGCAGCGAATAACCGGCAAGCAGCGCGATCAGCAGGCCGTAAACGCTCGACCACAGCGAAATATCCAGCGACAGGCGAAAAGCCTGCAGGTAGAACGGTGAAGTGAGGATATCGCTGTAGTTATCGATGCCCCAGCGCTCGTTGATATCGCTCCAGAAGCTGTTGATGGCAATCCACAGTAACGGCGCGAGCTGGAAGGCGATCCAGAACAGCACGAACGGCAGCAGCAACAGCGAGGCCAGGGTTTTGCCCTTCATCAGCGCGGCTCCACCAGCAGACCGCGACACAGCGGTTTGTCGTGCGGGACGCCGAGCAGGGTGCAGACGGTGCCGCACAGGTCGGTTTGCTGCGGTTCCAGGTCGGGCTGCAGCGAGAAGCCGCGGCCAAAAACAAACAGCGGCACCTGCGTCTCTTCCGGCAGAATACCGCCGTGCGAGCGATCGTCGTTCATGCCGTGGTCGGCAGTGACAATCACCTGATAACCGGCGGCCAGCCAGCCCGGCATCCACTGCGACAGATAGCCATCCGCCATTCGTGCCCGGTTACGGTACTGCGGTGATGACAGGCTGTGCTTGTGCCCGGCATCGTCGATGTTCATTGGGTGAATCAGCAGGAAATCGGGATCGTGCTGCAGGCGCAGGCTTTCGGCATCCTCAAACAGATGCGAGTCGGGGTAACCGTCGTCCCAGTAGAAATGGCCGTACTGGATCGGCAGGTCGGGCGCGTTAGTGTGGCGATCGCGCGCGGCGTTGAACGGCGAGCGGTTATACAGTTCGCTCACCCAGTGATAAGCGGCAGCGGCGGTAGTGAGTCCGGCGTCGCGCGCGTAGTGGAAGATGCTGCGCTGATTGCTCAGGCGATTGACGCCGTTGTGAATGATGCCGCTGCGCACCGGCGGAATGCCGGTCAGAATGCATTCGTACAGCGGACGCGACAGCGACGGCAGTTCGCAGGTTAACGTGTAATAGTGGCCGTTGCCCTGTTTGCATTCGGCAAACAGATAGCCCATGGCGTGCTGCGCCACCTGATTACTCAGCCCATCGAGTACCACCAGGATTGTTTTCATCCCCGCTCCCTCAGGTGCGCATGAATGCGCACCCTGTAAAAATTGGTGATAGGTACCGGCGCAATGTATTGCGCATTGCCGGAAAACGGATGCGCGATACATCGCGCCGCAACGGTATGTGCGACTGGCAAAACGTCTGCGTTACTGCTTCATGTTAATAACCACATTCTCCTGCCACAGGCGCGGCAGCAGTTTTGAGGTCTTATCCCAGGCAGCCTGATCTTTGATCGGACGGGCATTTTTATATTCCGACTGCGGCAGCAGTTTGGCCTGCACGTCTGCCGGCAGCGTTAAATGCTCGGCGCGAATTGGGCGCGCATAGCCTTTCGCCAGGTTGATCTGGCCCTCATCCGACAGAATGTATTCACGCGCCAGCTTCGCCGCGTTCGGGTGGCGGGCGTTTTTGTTGATAATGGTGGTGTAGCCAGAAGTCACGGACCCGTCCGACGGAATCACCACTTCGTAGCGATTTTTATCAATCTGGTCGCGGTAGTTCAGACCGTTGAAGTCCCACACCACGGCGACCTGAATCTCACCTTTTTCGATGTTGGCTATTACCGGGTCGGTCACGCCAAGGCGGCCCTGTTTCGCCAGCTCGCCAAAGAACGCCAGCGCCGGCTTGATGTTCTTCTCGTCACCGCCCAGCGCATAGCTGGCTGCGAGGACGCCGTTTGCCGCCTGAGCTGCCGTGCCGACGTCGCCGATAGTGACCACATACTTACCTTTTTTCAGATCGGCCCAGCTGTGCGGTGCGTCTTTCACCTGCTGCTTGTCGATCAGGAAAGCGATGGTGCCGGTGTAGGCCAGAATCCAGTTGCCATCGGCGTCTTTCGCCCATGCCGGAATCTGATCCCAGTGCGTCGGTTTGTAGGGTTGCGCCACGCCTTTGGCGACGGCAATCGGACCGAAAGCGGCGCCCACGTCGCCGATATCGGCGCTGGCGTTATCCTGCTCGGCGGCAAACTTCGCCAGCTCCTGCGCCGAAGACATATCGGTATCGCTGTGCTTCAGACCGTATTTGGTGCTGAGATCGTTCCAGGTATCTTTCCAGTTAGCCCAGGTGTCAGGCATACCGACGCTGTTCACCTGGCCTTCAGCGCGCGCGGCTTTTTCCAGCGCGGCAACATCGTTATCGGCGGCATGCGCGGCGGGCAGCGCAAGCAGAACGGCACTGGCTACTACAGAAGAGATAAACGCTTTCATCTCGATTGCTCCGGGTGTAAGTTGTGGGTCGTCGTGGTCTAGTCCAGCAAGAACCGAGCCAATGTAGCCCGGATAGATGAAGGTTTTATGACCGGGGTGTTGAAATGGGATGTGGCGCGTCGTTCCACATGCGGTTACAGCGCGCTAAAGCGTGGGATGTGCCTTGTCACATTGTAGTCATCGAACTGTCATAGTGCAGATTTGCCCCAAAATGAGGCTAAAAAAATGTCGTCGAAAACCGCAGATGTGATCGCCGCCGCACTATGCGAACGGATTGAAAACGGAGAGTTTGTCACCAGACGATTACCGGCCGAGCGCGCGTTGAGCGAACAATATTCCACCACGCGCATCACGCTGCGTGAAGCGCTTGGCCTGCTGGAAGCGCAGGGCGTCATCTACCGCGAACTACGGCGCGGCTGGTTTATTGCGCCGCCGCGCCTCATCTATAACCCGGCACATCACAGCCACTTTCACGCCATGGCGCTGCAGCAGGGGCGCATTGCCAGCACTGAGGTGATGGAGGCGCGCGAGGTGCCGGCGCAGCTGGCAATTGCGCGCCATCTGCAACTGCTGGAAGGCGATCAGGTGTACCGCATTCGCCGCCTGCGCCGCATAGATGGCCGCGCAGTGCTGTACGTCGAGCATTACCTCAATCCGGCCTTCTTTCCCGGTCTGCTGCGTGAAGATCTCACCCGCTCGCTGACCGATCTGTATGACCAGCGCTACGGCATTCACTACGGCGGTGCGCGATTTACTATTGTACCCGGCCCGCTACCGGCACGGGCGGCGCCAGCACTCAATGTGGCGAGCGGTACGCCCGGCCTGCTGATTACGCGTATCAACCGTGACCAGCATAAGCGGGTGATTGACTGCGACTGCGAGTACTGGCGTTATGACGCGCTGTGCGTTGATGTTGAGGTGTGATGTATTGTGATTTAGATCACATTACAGCATGATAGCGCCAGAAGAATCTCGTCATCTGAGGCGCAAAATAATGACAACAAAACCAGCGGCGGGGCAGCTTATTGCTTCGGTATTACAGTGGGTACTGAACATTGGCCTGGTGATTCTGGCCGTTATTCTGGTGGTGTTTCTTGGTAAAGAGACCATTCACCTGGCGAATGTGCTGTTCAGCACCGGTGAGCAGGCGTCCTCGTATCTGCTGATCGAAGGCATTGTGATCTACTTTCTCTATTTCGAGTTTATCGCGCTGATTGTGAAGTATTTTCAGTCCGGCTTTCACTTTCCGCTGCGCTACTTCGTCTATATCGGTATCACGGCGATTATTCGTCTGATCATTGTCGACCATAAAAATCCTTTCGATACGTTGTGCTACTCGGCGGCCATTTTGATTCTGGTGGTGACGCTGTGGCTGGCCAACAGTAACCGCCTGAAACGCGAGTAATTCCTCCCGCGACGCCAGCGTGGCACAAGCAGATGTGTCACGCTGAGCGCGGTGCGCTACACTAGGGCAACTTTTTTACCGGAGATGTCCTGATGTCGCATGACGCGCTGCGCCAGTTACGCGCACTGCACTGGCTGCCAGCCTCTTCCCCGTTACTTTCACCGCCGCTGCTTGACTGGCTGCTGGAAGAAGACTCAATGACGCGCCGCTTTGAGCAGCACTGCCAGCAGGTTACCGTACAACTGCTGCGGGAAGCGTTCATTACCGCCGATGAGATGCCGCAGGAAGCGGCGTTTCTGCCTGCCGACACGCGCTTCTGGCTGCGTGAAATCGTGCTGTGCGGTGACAATGAACCCTGGCTGATTGGCCGTACCGTGGTGCCGGAGAGCACGCTGAACGGCCCGGAACAGATGCTGCAAAATCTCGGCACGCGACCGCTGGGACGCTATCTGTTTTCCTCCTCGACGCTGAGCCGCGATTTTATCGATCCGGGCCAGATTGATGACCTGTGGGGACGCCGCTCGCGGCTGCGCCTGTCCGGAAAACCGCTGCTGTTAACTGAACTGTTTTTACCGGCGTCGCCGCTGTACCGCGCGCTGAAGCAAGGATAACGCCCCGTGCAAAAGACTTTAACGATGAGCAAATGGCAGGCCTATAGTCGCCTGATGCGTATTGATAAACCGATTGGCACGCTGCTGCTGCTGTGGCCGACGCTGTGGGCGCTGTGGCTATCCGGCATGGCGATTCCGCCGCTGTCGGTGCTGGTGGTGTTCGTCCTCGGCGTGTTTGTGATGCGTGCGGCGGGCTGCGTGATCAACGATTATGCCGACCGTAACGTCGACGGCCACGTGAAACGCACCGCCGCGCGACCGTTAGCCAGCGGCGCGATAACGGAGAAAGAGGCGAAGCTGCTGTTCGCCGGCCTCGGTCTGCTGGCGTTCCTGCTGGTGCTGACCATGAACCGCATGACCATTCTGCTGTCATTTGGCGGGCTGGCGCTGGCGTGGGTTTATCCCTTTATGAAGCGCTATATCCATCTGCCGCAGGTGGTGCTGGGCGCAGCGTTTGGCTGGGCGATTCCGATGGGCTGGGCGGCGGTTAGTGAGTCCTTACCTTTTGTCTGCTGGCTGGTGTTTCTTGCCAATATTTGCTGGACGGTGGCTTATGACACCCAGTACGCCATGGTTGACCGCGACGACGATCTGAAGATTGGCGTGAAATCCACGGCGATTCTGTTTGGGCGTTACGACAAGCTGATTATCGGGCTGTTACAGCTGGCCGCGCTGGGCCTGATGGCGCTGGTGGGCATTTTACTGCATCTGAACGGTGCGTTTTACTGGTCGCTGCTGCTGGCGGGCGGGCTGTTTGTGCATCAGCAGAAACTGATTGCCGGGCGTGAACGTGAGCTGTGCTTCCAGGCATTCCTCAACAACAACTACGTTGGCCTGGTGCTGTTTATTGGCGTGCTGCTTAATACCCAGCCGTTTGTTGCGCTGTTCTGATGATGGGGTGATTAACCCCGGCGGCGCGCCGGTCGCCGTAGTGGGAAGCGCGTTCTTTTCACGCCTGAATTCTGACAACAAAAACCGCGGCGCAATCTGGCGTGTGACAGATGAGCCGCGGTTTTCAGTCGCCCATTAGTCGTGCGCTACGGCACTCTCAATGGTCAGACGGACATCGCTGGTGACCAGTTCGGCCAGCATCTGCCACATCATATTGGTACGTTCAGCATCCGCATCACCGGAATCACTGATATAGCCTTCATCACGCAGCGACAGCACCAGCGCGGTAAAGACCGCCTTGTCGAAGAACTCCGGCGCATTGATACCGTGCAGCACTGACAGACGCTGAGCCAGCGTGCGGCTCTCTTTCTCCAGCGTGCCACGGTTAATGGTCGGCTTGGCGCTGAGAATGGCGAAGGTAATGGCGAAACGCTGCAGCGTTTCACGGATCCCGGCCGCCAGCAGCTGCAGCGTACGATAACGTGCCGCACTCATTTTCAGCTGGCCTTCCTGCACGGTGATCAGCCCCTGCCGCGCCATTTCGGCGCAGAGCGCATTCAGCAGGGCCGGCAGTTCGGCACTGTCCCAGCGCAGGAACAGTTCGCTCTTCAGCATCGGATAGACCAGGCTGACCTGACGCAGCAGTTCCGCCTCGCTGATCTCCCGATGCTGCTGCACGATAGCGGCAATCAGCGACGGCATCACCAGCATATGGTGGATGTTGTTGCGGTAGTAGGTCATCAGCACCGCCTGCTCGCGCGGCAGAATAATGATCTCGCCAATACTGTCCTGCTCGGTCTCGAACTTGTTCATGCCCATGGCGTGATCGAGCAGCGCTTCAGCGCTGAGATCCGGCACGGTTGACTCGGGTGAGTACGGCACATTGCGCAGCAGCTGGGTATAGCACTCCAGCTGTTCCGTCAACTGTTCACGCGTCAGCGAACGCTGACGCGATGCCAGCAGCGCGGTCACGCACAGGTTCATGGCGTTGGCCGCGCCGGCTTCATTGATGCGTACCATCAGACGTGCCGCGATATCGTTCACTACCGGCGTCATCCACGCCGGACGCTGAGGATCGATAGGGTCAATCGCTTCGCGCCACTCCGGTACCTGTTTGTTGAGATAGTTAACCAGCGACAGCGGCTCACCGAAGTTCACATAGCCCTGGCCGAGGTTACGCAGCTTGCGCAGGCCGCGCACCATCTGCATGAAGCCCTCTTTCTCTTTTGCGGCACCGCGCAGCTCTTTGGCATAAGTGCCGACTTCCATCACGTGCTCGTAACCGATGTAGATCGGCACAAAGGTGATAGGACGGCTGCCGCCGCGCAGCAGCGCCTGTAACGTCATCGACAGCGTGCCGGTTTTCGGGTCGAGCAGACGGCCAGTACGCGAGCGCCCGCCTTCAACAAAATACTCAACAGAATAGCCGCGGCTGAACAGCTCGCCCAGATACTCGCGGAACACCGTGGAGTAGAGCTTGTTGCCTTTAAAGGTGCGACGAATAAAGAAGGCACCGAGGCGACGGAAAATCGGTCCGGCTGGCCAGAAGTTGAGATTGATACCGGCAGCAATGTGCGGCGGCACCAGGCCCTGATGATAGAGCACGTAGGACAGCAGCAGATAATCCATGTGGCTGCGGTGGCAGGGCACGTAAACAATTTCGTGACCATCCTGCGCCAGCTGGCGCACGCGTTCGCCGCCGTGCACGTTAATGCCCTGATAGAGCCGACTCCACAGCCAGCCCATCACACGGTCAGTCACGCGGATCGCTTCGTACGAGAAATCCGCCGCCACTTCTTCCATCATTTCGATGGCGTTCTGCTGCGCTTTTTCATGCGAAATTTTCTTGCTGCGCGCTTCGTCTTCAACCGCTTTCTCAATCGCTTTGGATTGCAGCAGCTTATTGAACAGATCCTGGCGTGCCGGCAGACGCGGGCCGACGGCTGCCAGCCGCTGGCGGGCAAAATGAATGCGCGCGACACGTGCCAGCTTCTGCGCGATCGACTGATCGGTACCGTGTTCGGTGGCCATCTGACGCAGCGAAACCGTGGGCGAGAAGCGGACAAAGCTGTCGCGACCGTGCCACAGGATGGCAAAGAACTTCTGTATACCGTTAAGAATACGCAGATGTGGCGTCGGTTCGCCCTGAATTTCACGGCCTGGCGCACGGCCAAACATCACGGAAACCGGCAGCATCTGTACGTCCAGTGCCGCATTGTTGCGGTGCAGATCGAGGTAGTCATGGAACAGCTTGACCGACTCCGGGTTCGCCACGAAATAGGGGAAGACGCGCGGCCCATCGTGAATAAATACGTGGCGCGGCAGCAGGGTGCCGTCAATCTCCAGCGGCGCCAGCGGATCCGGTAGGTCGTGCTTCAGGCACTGTGCGCGTAGCGTGAGCAGGTCCGCCTTTGAATCATAAGGCAAAACATACATCACCGGACGGGTCGGATCGATACCGTGTTCCGAGATCGGATCGGTCGGAATGACCTTACTTTTTACCAAAATAGAGAGTGGTAAATTCAACAATTTGTAATAGAGTTTACGCCAACCTGACATAGACAACTTGAAGCCTCTTGTTAGCAAAGCGCGGCAAGCATACCAGAAAGTGCGGCGAAGATCTGTGGCTGTGCCACCTCGCGCGCCCAGACATTGACGTCAAAAACAGTTAAGGGTTCCACAACATGGCAAATAACGTCACCGGTTTCCTGAGAATCATTAAAGCCGCCGGTTATTCCTGGCAGGGGCTGCGCGCCGCCTGGCAGCATGAAGCCGCTTTTCGCCAGGAGGCGGTTGCCGCACTGGTCGCGGTTGCCATTGCCTGCTGGCTGGATGTCGATGCCATCACGCGTGTGTTGCTGATTGGCTCGGTGGTGCTGGTGGTCATTGTTGAGATCCTTAATAGTGCCATCGAAGCCGTGGTGGACCGCATCGGTCAGGAGCGCCATCCGCTGGCGGGACGCGCCAAAGACATGGGCTCGGCGGCGGTACTGCTGGCTATCTTACTGGCTCTGTTTGTCTGGATCGCGCTGCTTTGGTCGCATTTGCGATAAACATTCCACATTCATCAAGCCGCTGATTTTTCCCTCTGTTTCGGTTTTCATTTCGCCAATACCTGTATATACTCACAGCGACTGTATAAACAACCAGGGGGCGGGATGAAAGCGTTAACCAGCAGGCAGCAACAGGTCTATGACCTGATTCGCGACCATATTAATCAGACCGGCATGCCGCCAACGCGTGCTGAAATTGCTTCGCAACTGGGCTTCCGCTCGCCTAACGCTGCTGAAGAGCACCTGAAAGCGCTGGCGCGTAAAGGTGTCATTGAAATCGTCTCCGGTGCATCGCGCGGTATCCGCCTGCTGATGGAAGAAGAGGCGAGTGAAGGGCTGCCACTGATCGGTCGCGTTGCCGCCGGTGAACCGCTGCTGGCGCAGGAACATATCGAAGCCCACTATCAGGTCGACGCCAACCTGTTCAAACCCTCTGCCGATTTCCTGCTGCGCGTCAGCGGTATGTCGATGAAAGATATCGGCATTATGGACGGCGATCTGCTCGCGGTGCATAAAACACAGGAAGTGCGCAATGGCCAGGTGGTGGTTGCGCGTATTGATGATGAAGTCACGGTGAAACGCTGGAAGAAGCAGGGCGCGATTGTCCAGCTGCTGCCGGAAAACAATGATTTCCAGCCGATTGTCGTGGATACCCGTGAACAGTCGCTGACCGTGGAAGGGCTGGCCGTAGGCATCGTGCGCAACGGCGAGTGGCTCTGAAACCCGGTTGATCTCCCCCGCTGCGGCGGCGCACGCGCGCTGGCCGCAGTCTGCTTTAATCATACTTTTGTTCCCGGCCCGTAAGGCGCTCGCTCAGGCCGACTACCGTAACCCTCGGGATGGGGCTGATGCAGCTATTTTCCTCTTCTGATAAAGCGCTGTGGCGACTGGCGTTGCCAATGATCCTCTCCAATATCACCGTGCCGCTGCTCGGCGTGGTCGATACCGCCGTGATTGGCCATCTTGATAGCCCGATCTACCTCGGCGGCGTGGCCGTAGGCACCACGGCAACCAGCTTCATCTTTATGCTGCTGCTGTTTCTGCGTATGAGCACCACCGGTTTAACCGCGCAGGCGTTCGGGGCCGGCGATAAACAGGCACTGGCGCGCGCACTGATGCAGCCGCTGCTGATCGCTCTGGCCGCCGGGTTGCTGCTGGCGCTGCTGCGTTCTCCTGCCAGTAGCCTGGCGGCAACGCTGATGGGCGGCAGCGCGGAAGTCCAGCAGCAGGCGCAGATCTTCATTGAAATCCGCTGGCTGAGCGCACCGGCTACGCTGGCTAACCTGGTGATTCTCGGCTGGCTGCTGGGCGTGCAGTATGCGCGTGCGCCGATGGTTCTGCTGATTGTCGGAAACCTGGTCAACATCCTGCTCGATCTGCTGCTGGTGCTGAAATTGCACTGGGGCGTTGCCGGTGCCGCCGCCGCCACGGCGCTGGCCGAATACGTGACGCTGGCAGTGGGATTATGGATGGTGGCGCGCGTGCTGAAACTGCGCGGCATCGATTTCAAACTACTGAAAAACAGCTGGCGCGGTGACGCGGCGCGGTTATTTCGCCTTAATCGCGACATCATGCTGCGCTCGCTCATGCTGCAGATCTGCTTCGCCTCGCTGACCCTGCTGGGTGCACGCATCGGACCGGATGTGGTCGCGGTTAATGCGGTGCTGTTGATGTTCCTGACGTTTACTGCCTATGCGCTGGACGGCTTTGCTTACGCGGTGGAAGCCTGCTCGGGTGAAGCGGTAGGGGCAAAAGATCGCAGCCGGCTGCTGCTGATCTGGCATGCCGCCTGTCGCCAGGCGGGTATCGTTGCGCTGCTGTTTGCGCTTATTTATGCGCTCAGCGGGCCGCACATTGTTGCGCTGCTTACCTCGCTGCAGCCGCTGCGTGAGATGGCCGATCGCTTTCTGCTGTGGCAGGTAATTTTACCGCTGGTCGGCGTCTGGTGTTATCTGCTGGACGGCATGTTCATTGGCGCTACGCGCGGCCGCGAAATGCGTAACAGCATGATCATGGCAGCAGCCGGTTTCGGTATCACTTTGCTAACGCTGCCGTGGTTAGGGAATCACGGTTTATGGCTGGCGATCACGGTGTTTCTGGCGCTGCGCGGCCTGACTCTGGGATGGATGTGGCGCCGCCACTGGCAGCGTGACAGCTGGTTCAGTCAGCCATAAGCGCAGCGCAGGCACCAGAATAATCTGTAATTCCGTGCACAATCCGAAGCGGCTACTATAATTATCTCAAGCGGCGCAGATAAGTAGCGCGTTATATGGTTATTTCCGGCATTACATGAGAAATACACCATCTCACTCAGGAAGACGTGGAGGATTGTTATGAACAAAGACGAAGCGAGCGGAAACTGGAAGCAGTTTAAAGGGAAGTTTAAAGAGAAATGGGGCAAGTTGACCGATGACGATTTGACCGTGATCGAAGGGAAACGCGATCAGCTGGTGGGTAAAATCCAGGAACGTTACGGTTACGCCAAAGATGAAGCTGAACGTGAATTGAAAGACTGGGAAAGTCAAAACAAAGATTACCGCTGGTAAGTCTCCCGCTTTAAGGATGATGCTCCTACCCGCTGATCGTTACGATCGGCCTGGCACACGGAGGTGCCAGTTACCCTTTACGCACCTTCTTCTTACTTTCCACTTCATGATCGTGATGACAGCTACCCGGCTGCGTGCAGGCCGCCACTTCGGCGCAGTTTTCACACAGGCCGTGCGCCTCAATAACGCTATGACGTAAGGTAAAACCTGCCTGATCGGCCAACCCGGCGATGATCTTTTCCACGCCGTGCGCGTGCTTCTCACTGACGGCGGCACAGTTGTCGCACACCAGCATCACCGATGTGTGCGCCGGCTCGTCGAAATGGTGGCACACCACATAACTGTTATTTGACTCCACCCGATGAATAAATCCCTGCTCCAGCAGGAAATCCAGCGCGCGATAAATAGTCGGTGGTTTCGCCTGGGGTTCACTGATGCGCAGCTGGTCCAGCAAATCGTAAGCGCTAATGGAACCGTTCTGCTCCGCCATCAGGCGCAGCACTTCTGCGCGCTGCGTAGTGAGGCGCACGCCACGGTCAAGGCACAGAGATTCAGCCTGCGTGAGCAGTTGTTCGGGCGTGAGGTTTGGCATAAGCATTCTCCAGGTGATGGGTGATGTTATTTTATCACACAAACTTTTACGCTGCTGCCATTGCTTTTTTACCTTATATCATCCAGGAAATGTCCGGCTTTCAGCCACTTATCTGCCGCGTTACGTCCTGGTACCTCCTTCTGTTAAGCCATGTTTTTCCTTCCTGAGTTTTTTCTCACAGGTTAACCCATCTTTTTGCTTTGCAACTCACTGACTTAGTGGCTATGGTTCAAAAGGTTTTAAGTAATTTCTGGCATCAATTTAGCTGACGTTCATATTTCTGCATAAAACAACAGCAGAATGGTGCGGGCGTGACCAATTCTGCGAATAGCAATGCTAATTCCTTTCAATTCACAGCAATAAAGCGTTAGCCAGCGTTCAGAATAGGGCTAATAAACTATTCAGTCGTAGAGACAGTCCACGACAATTAAAAGGTGATGGCAGACTCATGGTGAAGACATTATTCAGACGCAAGAAAATTGCTTATGTTGTTGGTTTTAATGCGGTATTTGTTACCACATCAGCATTTGCTGCTGGCACCTGGTACGATGCGCGTAACGATGCCATGGGGGGAACCGGTGTCGCTTCCTCAACCTGGAGCTCGGCAGTGCTGGCTAACCCGGCATTGATGACCAAAGCGCAGCCTGAAGATAACGTCAGCATCATTTTTCCTTCAGCCGGTGTGCAGATTACTGACAAAGACAAATTAGTGGATCGCGTAGACGAAATTACTGATACGGTGGACCGCTATCGTGACGTGATCAACAACATCACGCTGCCGGAGATCATCAATGGCGCGCCTCAGGTCAGAGCGGCGGCAGGTGATATGGCCAATCAGCTGCGCGATCTGCGCGGTGATAAAGCGAATGGCACCGCAGGCGTGGCGTTAGCCGTCAGCATTCCTAACGAGACCCTTCCTTTCGCCTTCATCACCAAAGCCTACGGCACAGCACACATCCGCGCTAACGTGGTACAGAGCGATATTGATTATCTGGATCAGGTCGCAAATGGCCGCATTCCCTTGCCGGGCGACCAAAATAATCTGCGCTCCAGTGCCAACGGCCTGGCTGCCCTGATCACCGATTACGGCGTCGCAATGGCGCACGAGTTCACCATCGCCGGTCACCCGGTCTCCGTTGGCGTCACGCCAAAGCTGCAGAAAACCTGGCTGTATAACTACACCGCCAGCGTTTATAACTACGACAAGAATGATATTAACGACAGCCGCTATCGCAGCACCGATACCGGTTTCAACGTCGATGCCGGTATCGCTACCGACTTCGCGGAGAACTGGACCTTCGGCGTGACCGGGCAGAACCTGGTCTCGCGCGATATCGACACCAAAGAGGTTAACGGCTATCGCGATACGTATCAGATTCGCCCACTGGTAACCACCGGCCTGGCGTGGAATCGCGGACCCTTTACCCTGACCGGCGATGTTGATCTGACGGAAACCAAACGTTTTAAATCGCAGGAGAGTAGTCAGTACGCTGGCGTGGGTGGTGAATATCGCGTGCTGGACTGGCTGGCGCTGCGTGCCGGCTATCGCGCGGATATGAAGTCGAATGACACCGATGTGTTTACGGCCGGTCTCGGCGTGTCGCCGTTCAACAACGCGGTGCATCTGGACCTGGCCGGTTCGGTCGGCAAAGACAATACCTGGGGCGCCATGGTGCAGCTCGGGTTTAACTTCTGACCACACGATGACGGGCGGCTGTGTCGCCCGTCACAGCTGTGATATCATTGCGCAGTTTCTCATCACTTAACTGCGGATTTACTGCGTTTCATGACCGATACATTCTCTTCGCAACGTTTCTCCATCGCCCCGATGCTGGACTGGACCGACCGTCACTGTCGCTATTTTCACCGTCAGCTGAGCGGCGACACGCTGCTGTACACCGAAATGGTGACCACCGGCGCCATCATCCACGGCAAAGGCGACTATCTGGCCTATAGCGAGGCGGAGCATCCGCTGGCGCTGCAGCTGGGCGGTAGCGATCCGGCCGCGCTGGCAACCTGTGCAAAGCTGGCTGAAGCGCGCGGATACAATGAGATCAATCTGAACGTCGGTTGTCCGTCCGATCGGGTACAGAACGGCCGTTTTGGCGCGTGCCTGATGGGTGAGGCGGCGCTGGTCGCGGACTGTATCAAAGCGATGCGCGATGTGGTCAGCATTCCGGTCACGGTGAAAACCCGCATCGGTATTGACGACCAGGATAGCTACGCCTTCCTGTGCGATTTTGTCGGCACCGTGGCGCAGCAGGGCGGTTGTGATACGTTCATTATTCATGCGCGTAAAGCGTGGCTATCGGGTCTCAGCCCGAAAGAGAACCGTGAAATTCCACCGCTCGATTATCCGCGTGTTTACCAGCTGAAGCGGGATTTCCCGGCGCTGACCATGGCGATCAACGGCGGCGTTAAGACGCTCGATGAGGCCAAAGCGCATCTGCAGCACCTGGACGGCGTGATGATGGGGCGCGAGGCCTATCAAAATCCCGGCATTCTGGCGCAGGTTGATCGCCAGCTGTTTGGCCGCGAGACACCGGTGGCCGATCCGGTCGCCGTGGTGCGTTCCATGTATCCTTACATCGAAGCCGAACTGGCTCAGGGCACTTATCTGGGACACATTACGCGCCACATGCTGGGCCTGTTCCAGGGCATTCCCGGCGCGCGCCAGTGGCGCCGTCATCTGAGCGAAAATGCCCACAAACCGGGCGCCGACGTCCGCGTGCTGGAAGCGGCGCTGGCGCTGGTGGCCGACCGCATCGTGCAGGAAGCCTGATCCCGCGAGCCGGCCTGGTCAGGCTGACAGGACGGTTTAAGCCGCACGGTTTCATCGTGCGGTTTTTAATTCACCACCAGTTAGTCAATTTCACCAAATCAACGTCCCCTCTGTCCTGCATCAAAGCGATAATTCAATGGCTTAGCGATCGTTACGACCTGGCACGTATCTTGTAATACCTTCTGCATTACTGATGCAGGAGAGCGCTCGTGGAAATATTATTCGTTATCGGCTTTTTTATGATGCTGCTGCTGACAGGCGTATCGCTGCTGGGCGTGATCGCCGCGCTGCTGGTAGCCACCGTGGTGATGTTTCTCGGCGGGTTGTTTGCGCTTGTTATAAAATTGTTGCCGTGGCTGGTGCTGGCGGTGGTCGCCGTGTGGCTGTATCGCGCATTTACCACGCCGCAGGGAGAGGTGAAACTTAACCGGCTGAAAAGGAAAATCAGCGACTTAGAGAAGAGAAGCTGGCGCTAAATGCGGTTACGATCACAGAGTTGGTGATTGCTTAGTACGAATTCGCAATTAAACATATTTTTTACTTATGTTTTCTGTCAGGATAGGTAAAGAAATTCAGACGAATTCATCGCCGCTGTCCCTACACCAGCGCGAACTATAAAAAAGAAAGAAAAGGGCTTCCTTCGGGAAGCCCTTCATCATTTCTGCTATCAGGGAATTAACAGGCTGGAACCCTGAGTGGCACGACTCTCCAGCACCTGATGCGCACGCACTGCATCGCTCAGAGCAAATTTCTGCTGCTCCGGCACGTTAAGCTGTATAGCGCGGCTGGCGATAAGCGAAAACAGTTCGCCGCTGGCGCGATCGAGCTCTTCACGGTTGGTGATATAGCCAAACAGGGAAGGGCGGGTGACAAACAGCGAGCCTTTCTTGTTAAGAATGCCGAGGTCAACGCCGGTCACCGGGCCGGAGGCATTACCAAAGCTCACCATCAGGCCGTGGCGGCGCAGGCTGTCGAGGGACGGTTCCCAGGTATCTTTGCCCACTGAGTCGTACACTACCGCCACTTTTTCACCGTTGGTCAGTTCGCTGACGCGCTGGGCGATATCCTCTTCGCGATAATTGATGGTGGCCCAGGCGCCGGCATCTTTGGCGATCTGCGCTTTCTCCGCAGACCCGACGGTGCCAATCAAATGCGCGCCCAGCGCTTTCGCCCACTGGCAGGCAATCAGGCCCACGCCGCCCGCGGCGGCATGAAACAGGAAAATTTCATCGGCTTTTACTTTGTACGTCTGACGCAGCAGATACTGCACCGTCAGGCCCTTGAGGAAAGAGGCCGCAGCCTGCTCAAAGCTGATGCTGTCCGGCAGAATCACCAGCCGATCTTCTGCCACATTGTGCAGCTCGCTGTAGGCACCCAGCGCGGCCTGGCAATACACCACGCGATCGCCCGGCTTGAAACGCGAAACCGCGCTGCCCACTTTTTTCACGATGCCTGCCGCTTCAGTGCCGAGGCCGGACGGCAGCGAGGAGACCGGATACAATCCGCTGCGCACGTAGGTATCGATATAGTTAATACCAATCGCCTTGTTCTCCACCTGAACTTCATGGTCGGTGGGATCGGCTGGTGTGAAATCGACCCATTGCAATACTTCCGGGCCGCCGTGCTGGTTGAACTGAATTCGCTTTGCCATTCTGACTCCTGTGATTGTTCATCCTGGGACGGTATACTTGCGCGTCCCTTTCACGATCGGTAATGCATTCACTATGGCAGGAAATAAACCCACCAACAAATCGAACGAACCCCGCGATCGGCAGCTCGAAGGCGTGAAAATGCCGCCGCACTCTCTCGAAGCGGAGCAGTCGGTGCTCGGTGGGTTGATGCTGGATAACGAACGCTGGGATAACGTCTCCGAGCGCGTGGTCGCGGAAGACTTCTTCAATCGCTCGCACCGCATGATTTTCTCTGAAATGCAGCGCCTGCTGGAAGCCGGTCAGCCCATCGATCTGATCACCCTGTCAGAGTCGCTGGAAACGCGCGGTGAGCTGGAGATGGCCGGCGGCTTTGCCTATCTGGCCGAGCTGGCAAAAAATACGCCAAGTGCGGCAAACCTCGGTGCTTATGCCGACATCGTGCGTGAACGTGCGGTGGTGCGTGAGATGATTTCGGTGGCTAACCAGATCGCTGATGCTGGTTACGATCCGCAGGGCCGTAGCAGCGAAGAGCTGCTGGATTTTGCTGAATCCAACGTCTTTAAAATTGCCGAACAGCGCGCCAATAAGGATGAAGGCCCGCAAAATATCGAGCAGATCCTCGAAGCGACGGTATCGCGCATTGAAGCGCTGGTGTCAACGCCGCACGATGGCGTGACTGGCGTCGATACCGGCTATCAGGATCTCAACAAGAAAACCGCCGGTCTGCAGGGTTCAGATCTGATCATTGTCGCGGCGCGTCCGTCGATGGGTAAAACCACTTTCGCCATGAACCTGTGCGAAAACGCCGCCATGCTGACAGACAAACCGGTGCTGATTTTCAGTCTCGAGATGCCCAGCGAACAGCTGATGATGCGTATGCTGGCCTCGCTGTCGCGCGTTGATCAGACGCGTATCCGTACCGGTCAGCTGGAGGATGAAGACTGGGCGCGCATCTCGGCCACCATGGGCATCCTGTTAGAAAAGAAGAACATGTTCATCGATGACTCGTCCGGCCTGACGCCTACCGAAGTGCGTTCACGCGCGCGCCGCGTGTTCCGTGAAAACGGCGGCCTGAGCATGATCATGATCGACTACCTGCAGCTGATGCGCGTACCGGCGCTCTCCGACAACCGTACGCTGGAGATCGCCGAGATCTCACGCTCGCTTAAAGCGCTGGCGAAAGAGCTCAATGTACCAGTGGTGGCGCTGTCGCAGCTTAACCGCTCGCTGGAGCAGCGCGCCGATAAGCGTCCGGTTAACTCGGATCTGCGTGAATCGGGATCGATCGAGCAGGATGCGGACCTGATCATGTTCATCTATCGTGACGAGGTGTATCACGAAAACAGCGATCTGAAAGGCATCGCCGAGATCATCATCGGTAAACAGCGTAACGGTCCGATCGGCACAGTACGTCTGACGTTCAACGGCCAGTGGTCACGCTTTGATAACTACGCCGGACCGCAATACGACGACGAATAATCGCGCTTCCACAGTTGCATGCACGATTTGTGCATGCATTTCACGTCATCAGAAAATAGTGTTGGACAACCTCGTCAATTATCAGGTTATCTGTAGCAAAGCGAATCCTATAACGCTGTGGACACAGAATGACTCAGGTAGACGATTACGACCTTAAGATACTGACACTACTACAATCTAACGGCCGCCTTACCAACCAGGAACTCAGTGATTTAGTCGGACTTTCGGCGTCGCAATGTTCACGCCGGCGCATTAATCTCGAACAGGCAAATCTTATTCTCGGCTATCACGCACGGCTCTCGCCGGACGCGGTAGGGCTGGGCATGGTCGGCTTGATCGAGGTGCGACTGAAAAATCACACGCCCGATTACGAAGAGAGTTTTCACCGCATGGTGGAGCAGGAAGCGGCGATTGTCGACGCGTTCAAAACCACCGGCGACGCCGACTATCTGTTAAAAGTCGCGGTGGCCGATTTAGCGGCGCTGAGCGCGCTGATCAGTCAGCTCGTCGCTGGCCATCAAAGCGTGGCGCACGTGAAAACCTCGGTGGTACTCAATCGTTTAAAAGAGAACGGTTTGATGATGATCCCCGAGCACAAAGTGCGCCAAAAGAGTGCATGATGTGCCAGTGTGGTGCAGATTCCTGCCATTTTTCGCGTAAAGCGCGCACCAGAAACCGAATTTGTGCATGAATCGATTATTTTACGGAAGATTGATGCACATAAACCTGCAATAAAGCGCCTTAGTTATCAATTGGATAATCGCTGGCACCCATCGGCGGCGACAGGAAGCCGCCGATGTGGTGCGTTTTTTGCAAATGAACGCCATCATTTGCAAAGAGATCGCGCCATGGATAACGCTGTACAACCTTCCCGCATTCCCCACACCCGTACAGAAGATGCGCTGGCTATCGTGCTTGGCACGCTGATGGTGTCGTTTGGCGTCATTTTGCTGAAACAGGCGGGCGCGCTGACCGGCGGTACGGCGGGCGTGGCTTTTCTCATCAGCTACCTGTCGCCGCTCTCGTTCGGCAGCGCCTTCTTTCTGATTAACCTGCCGTTTTACTGGCTGGCCATTCGTCGCATGGGCTGGGAATTTACCCTGAAAACCTTCTGTGCGGTGGGGCTGGTATCGCTGTTCACCCATCTGCACCCGCTGTTTATCCATTTTTCTGCGCTAAATCCGTTTTATGCGACATTGTTCGGTAACGTGGTGATGGGGATTGGGTTTATAGTGTTGTTTCGTCACAAAGCCAGCCTCGGTGGTATCAATATTCTGGCGCTCTGGCTGCAGGATCGCTCTGGTCTGCGCGCCGGCAAACTGCAAATGGCGCTGGATACCTGTGTGGTACTGGCCTCGCTTTTTGTGGTATCGCTGCCGATGCTGCTGGCCTCCATCGCCGGCGCGGTGATGCTCAATCTCATCATCGCCATGAATCACCGTCCCGGCCGCTATTTTGTTTGATGACGTCGACCCACACATTTATGAATAATCATGGAGATCTGCACCGTGTTTCAAAACGTTGATGCCTATGCTGGCGATCCGATTCTGTCGCTGATGGAAACCTTCAAACAGGACCCGCGTGACCACAAGGTGAATCTGAGCATCGGCCTCTATTACAACGAAGCCGGCATCATTCCTCAGCTGCAGGCGGTGGCCGCCGCGGAAGAGCGTTTGCAGGCGCAGCCACATCAGGCTTCGCTCTATCTGCCAATGGAAGGGCTGGGTCCGTACCGTAACGCCATTGCGCCGCTGCTGTTTGGTAAAGAGCACCCGATGCTGCAGGCGGGGCGCATTGCTTCCATCCAGACGCTGGGCGGCTCCGGCGCGCTGAAAGTGGGCGCAGATTTCCTGAAGCGTTACTTCCCGGACGCCAGCGTATGGGTCAGCGATCCGACATGGGAAAACCATGTGGCGATCTTTAACGGTGCCGGTTTTAACGTTAACACCTACCCGTGGTACGACGACGCCACCAACGGCGTGAAGTTCGATGCCTTCATCGCCAAACTGAAAACGCTGCCGAAGCAATCCATCGTGTTGCTGCATCCGTGCTGCCACAACCCGACCGGTGCGGATCTGACCAACGCGCAGTGGGATCAAACCGTTGAGGTCCTGAAAGCGCAGGAGCTGATTCCGTTCCTCGACATCGCCTACCAGGGCTTTGGTGCCGGTATGGAAGAGGACGCTTACGCGATTCGCGTGATTGCCGCGGCGGGCCTGCCGGCGCTGGTGAGCAACTCCTTCTCGAAAATCTTCTCGCTGTACGGTGAGCGCGTTGGCGGCCTGTCGATTGTCTGCGACAGCGCAGAAGAGTCGGCACGCGTGCTGGGTCAGCTGAAAGCGACCGTGCGTCGCAACTACTCCAGCCCGCCGAACTTCGGTGCTCAGGTGGTTTCCTGCGTGCTGAACGACGAAGCGCTGCTGAACAACTGGCTGGCGGAAGTGGAAGCGATGCGCCTGCGCATCATCGAAATGCGCCAGGTGCTGGTCAATGTGCTGAACAGTAAACTGCCCGGCAAAAACTTTGATTATCTGCTGAAGCAGCGCGGCATGTTCAGCTACACCGGCCTGAGCGCGCAGCAGGTGGACCGCCTGCGCGAAGAGTTCGGCGTGTACCTGATCGCCAGCGGCCGCATGTGTGTCGCCGGTCTCAACAGCCGCAACGTCAATCAGGTGGCTGAGGCGTTTGCTGCCGTAATGTAATTGTCGCGGTGCCTGTCAGCCACGCGGCTGGCAGGCACTCGTTCAGCCATCCACGCATTGTCTGTTCCCGCTGTACCTTCTGCCGCACCCCGCTTTTCCACGCTTCTCTTTGCCGGCCATGCTGGCTGGCGGCCGCATTCCGCATGGGTATAACACCTTAACCCCGGGTAATCGGGACGGGTCTTGTGTGTTCCTGTTAGTGAGGGCGCTATTTTTTGCCGGCGCGCTTTGGCGCACTGCCAGAGCGCTCGCCAATCACAATAAGGAACCGCCCATGAGCTATTTCCCTTCCGCACTGAAACCCCTCTGCATTGCCATGACGCTGGCGCTCGCACTGCCTGCTGCGGCCGTTGAGCTGACGCGTGATAACGGCGCGCCGGTCGGCGATAACCAGAATTCACAAACTGCCGGCGCCAATGGCCCGGTGCTGTTACAGGACGTGCAGCTGATTCAAAAGCTGCAGCGTTTTGATCGTGAACGTATTCCGGAACGTGTGGTGCTCGCACGTGGCACCGGCGCGCACGGTGAATTTCGCGCCAGCAAAGATATCAGCGATCTGACTATCGCTGAGGTGTTTAAACCGGGAACGGTGACGCCGGTCTTTGTGCGCTTCTCCAGCGTGGTGCACAGCAAGCATTCGCCGGAAACGCTGCGCGATCCGCGTGGTTTTGCCACCAAATTCTATACCAGCCAGGGCAACTGGGATCTGGTGGGCAACAACCTGCCAGTGTTCTTCATCCGCGATGCGATCAAGTTCCCGGATATGGTGCACGCTTTTAAACCGGATCCGCGCACTAACCTCGATAACGATGCGCGCACCTTCGACTTCTTCTCCCACGTACCGGAAGCCACGCACGCGCTCACCATGCTGTTCTCCAACATGGGCACGCCGGCGACCTATCGCGAAATGGACGGTAACAGCGTGCACGCCTACAAGTTTGTGAACAGCCAGGGCGAAGTGCACTACGTGAAGTTTCACTGGAAAACGCTGCAGGGCGAACGCAACCTCGATCCGGCTGAATCGGCAGCGATCCAGGGCCGCAGCTACAGCCACATGACTGAAGATCTGGTGGCGGCGATTAACCGCAAAGCGTTTCCGAAGTGGGATCTCTACATTCAGACCATTAAAGCCAGCGAACTGGATAAGTTCGATTTCAATCCGCTCGACTCCACCAAAATCTGGCCGAACGTGCCAGAGGTGAAAATCGGGCAGATGGTGCTGAATCGCAACGTCGACAACTTCTTCCAGCAAACCGAGCAAGTGGCGATGGCGCCGTCCAATCTGGTGCCGGGCATTGAGCCGTCTGAAGATCGCCTGCTGCAGGGCCGCCTGTTTTCCTATGCTGATACCCAGCTGTACCGCGTGGGCGCTAACGGCCTCAGCCTGCCGGTCAATGCGCCGCGTGTACCGGTCAGCAACGGCAATCAGGATGGCCTGATGGACAGCGGTAACGCCGATGACAAGGGCGTTAATTACCAGCCAAGCCGCATCTATCCGCGTGAAGAGCTGCAAAGCGCGCGTTACAGCCATACACCGCTTAGCGGCAGTACGCAGCAGGCGATGATCGCCAAACCGCAGAATTTCCGCCAGGCAGGGGAGCTGTATCGTACCTTTAACGCGAAAGAGCGTGGCGATCTGATCACCTCGCTCGGTGGCGCGCTGAAAAGCGCCGACGCGCAAAGCCGGCTGGCGATGCTCTCGTTCTTTTATAAGGCCGATAGCGAGTACGGCACGCGTCTGGCGGCGGTAACGCAGGACGATATCACCACGGTAAAAGCGCTGGCTGACAAGCTAAGCGACTGATGTGCCGGCGGCAGAGCAAGCGCTCTGCCGCTTTTTCCCGCTGAAGGGTTTACCTTTCGCCGACATGCTGCACACTTAAGTAAACGGTTTAACCCAGGAATGTGGCATGTGGCAGCAACAAACTCTCACGCTGAGCGCGAAGGCGCGCGGCTTTCATCTGATTACCGACGAGATTGTCGGCCAGCTTAATGGCTTAACGGACCTGCGCATCGGCCAGCTGCATCTGCTGTTGCAGCACACCTCAGCGTCGCTGACGCTCAATGAAAATTGCGATCCTACGGTGCGCAGCGACATGGAGCAGCACTTTCTGCGGCACGTTCCAGAGGATGCGCCCTACCAGCACGACTATGAAGGCGCTGATGACATGCCGGCGCACATCAAATCGTCACTACTTGGCGTATCGCTGCTGATCCCGGTCAGCCGCGGCAAACTGCTGCTCGGCTCCTGGCAGGGGATCTGGCTGGGCGAACATCGGGTACACGGCGGCGCGCGGCGCATCGTCGCCACCTTACAAGGGGAATAAAACATGAACACGTCGGATTTACTGACCTACTGCATGAGCAAACCGGGCGCTTCACAAAGTTATAAAGATGAGTGGGACGCAACCCAGGTGAAGAGCGATGGCGTGCTGTTTGCCATGGTGCATGACGTTGAAGGGCGACCGGCGTTGTCGCTGAAGACCTCGCCCGCGCTGGCGGAGTTATTGCGCGATGAACACCACGATGTGTTTCCCAGTGAACATCTCAATAAGTCGCACTGGAGCACGCTGTGGCTGGATGGATCGCTGAAGGATTCGCAGATTTACTATCTGGTTGATGCGTCATGGCAACAGGCTGACGCCACGCGCGCGGCGGGCGTCAGCCATGATGATGAGACGCGCTGATTAAGCCGCAGACTCTTCACGCAGGGTGTTGATATCAATCACGAAGCGATACTTCACGTCGCTTTTCAGCATGCGCTCGTAGGCGTCGTTGATTTGGTTCATGGCGATCAGCTCGATATCCGAAGTGATGCCGTGCTTGCCGCAGAAATCCAGCATCTCCTGGGTTTCGGCGATACCGCCAATCAGTGAACCGGCAATGCTGCGACGCTTTAGGATCAGGTTAAATACCTGTGGCGCCGGGTGATCGTGCTCCGGCGCGCCGACCAGCGTCATGTTGCCGTCGCGCTTCAGCAGGGCGATAAACGGGTTGAGATCGTGCTGCGCGGCGACAGTATTTAAGATGAAGTCGAAGCTGTTGGTATGTTGTGCCATCTGGTCAGCCTCTTTCGAAATCACCACTTCGTCAGCGCCGAGGCGTTTGCCGTCTTCAATTTTTGACGGTGAAGTGGTGAACAGCACCACGTGCGCGCCCATCGCATGCGCAATCTTCACGCCCATATGGCCGAGGCCGCCCAGACCAACGATACCGACTTTTTTGCCGGGACCGACATTCCAGTGACGCAGCGGGGAATAGGTGGTGATACCGGCGCACAGCAGCGGCGCAACGCCTGCCAGATCGAGGTTTTCCGGTACGCGCAGCACAAAGCTTTCATCAACCACCATGCTGGTGGAGTAGCCGCCGTAGGTGATGGCGCCGGTTTCACGATCCTGGCCGTTGTAAGTGCCAACAAAGCCGTTTTCACAGTACTGCTCGAGTCCTTCCTGACAGCTTGGGCAGCTGCGGCAGGAGTCGACCATACAGCCGACGCCGACTAAATCGCCCACTTTATATTTGTGCGTATGCGCGCCAACGGCGGTGACGCGACCCACGATTTCATGGCCTGGCACCACCGGGAATACGGTGTTGCGCCATTCGTTGCGCGCCTGGTGCAGGTCCGAGTGGCAGACGCCACAGTACAACACTTCAATCTGCACATCATGAGCGCGCAGTTCGCGCGGCTTATAATCGAACGGGGCGAGTTTGGCTTTCGCGTCCTGTGCGGCATAGGCATGCGTAATATTCATGGTGTCTCCAGTCAGATGTGTCGTGAGTATTTTTTGCGAGGGGTCCGTTCAGTGATGACACTGAAGGATAGAGGCGCGTCAGCGGCGCCAAAAGGAACGCAGTAAGAATAGTCAGCGGGACGCGATGCGTATATGCCTGAAGTTGTCTGTTTCTTGCCTGTTTCTGCATTTGCTAAGGCATTCAGACAATGGCACCGGCTGGTAAGCAACCGGAGCGGTGAGCCGTGGCGAGATCAGAAAAAACGCGCCGCAACAGCGGGTGCGGCGCGTTAAACCTATTTTTTCAGCATCGGCTTGAGGAAGCGTGCAGTATGCGATTTTTCGCACTGTGCAACGGTTTCCGGCGTGCCGGCCACCAGGATTTCACCACCGCCGCTGCCGCCTTCCGGACCGAGATCGACAATCCAGTCAGCGGTTTTGATCACGTCGAGGTTGTGCTCAATCACCACGATGGTATTGCCCTGATCGCGCAGCTGATGCAGCACTTCCAACAGCTGCTGGATGTCGGCAAAATGCAGGCCGGTGGTCGGTTCATCGAGAATGTACAGCGTCTGACCGGTACCGCGCTTCGACAGCTCACGCGCCAGTTTAACGCGCTGCGCTTCACCGCCGGACAGCGTGGTTGCCGACTGGCCAAGACGAATATACGACAGGCCGACATCAATCAGCGTTTGCAGCTTACGCGCCAGCGCAGGTACCGCATCAAAGAACTCACGCGCCTCTTCGATGGTCATCTCCAGCACTTCGTGAATGCTCTTGCCTTTGTATTTAATCTCCAGCGTTTCGCGGTTATAGCGTTTGCCTTTGCACTGATCGCACGGCACATAAATGTCCGGCAGGAAGTGCATTTCGACCTTGATTACGCCGTCGCCCTGACAGGCTTCACAGCGCCCGCCACGCACGTTAAAGCTGAAGCGGCCCGGATTGTAGCCACGCGAACGCGCTTCCGGCACGCCGGCAAACAGTTCACGCACCGGGGTAAAAATCCCGGTGTAGGTGGCCGGGTTTGAGCGCGGGGTACGGCCGATCGGGCTCTGATCGATGTCGATCACTTTATCGAAGTGCTCCAGCCCGGCGATCTCGCGATACGGCGCAGCTTCACCGCTGGTGGCACCATTCAACTGGCGCTGCGCAATCGGGAACAGCGTATCGTTAATCAGCGTCGATTTACCGGAACCGGACACGCCGGTGATACAGGTAAACAGCCCAACCGGAACCGTCAGCGTGACATCCTTGAGGTTATTACCGCGCGCGCCGCTCAGTTTCAGTACTTTGGACGGATCGCCTTTCACCCGCTCTGCCGGCACCGCGATTTCACGCTTGCCGCTGAGGAACTGACCGGTGAGAGAATCTTCGTGCGCCATGATGGCATGCACATCGCCCTCGGCTACCACCTGGCCGCCGTGCACGCCAGCGCCCGGACCGATATCAATAATATGGTCAGCGGCGCGAATCGCGTCTTCATCATGCTCAACCACGATCACGGTATTACCGAGATCGCGCAGGTGAATCAGCGTCGACAGCAGGCGTTCGTTGTCGCGCTGATGCAGACCGATGGACGGTTCATCCAGTACGTACATGACGCCAACCAGACCGGCACCAATCTGGCTCGCCAGACGAATACGCTGTGCTTCACCGCCGGACAGTGTTTCCGCTGAACGCGACATCGACAGATAATTCAGGCCGACGTTGACCAGGAAGCTCAGACGGTCGCCAATTTCCTTCAGCACTTTCTCGGCGATTTTGGCGCGCTGGCCGCTCAGCTTCAGATTGCGGAAGAAGTCCATAGCGTGGCCGATGCTCATATCCGAGATGGTCGGCAGGTTGGTGTCTTCCACGAACACATGGCGCGCTTCACGACGCAGGCGCGTCCCTTCGCAGCTGGCGCAGGCGCGGTTGCTGATAAACTTCGCCAGCTCTTCGCGCACCGCGTTGGATTCCGTCTCTTTGTAGCGGCGCTCCATGTTATGCAGCACGCCTTCGAACGGATGACGACGCACCGAGGTATCGCCGCGATCGTTGATATATTTGAACTCAATGTTCTCTTTGCCGGAGCCGTACAGAATCACTTCGCGCGCTTTCTCGCTCAGGCTATTGAACGGCGCTTCGACATCGAAATCCAGATGTTCCGCCAGCGAGCGCAGCATCTGGAAATAGTAGAAGTTACGGCGATCCCAGCCGCGAATGGCGCCACCGGCCAGCGACAGCTCCGGATTTTGTACCACGCGATCGGGATCGAAATATTGCTGAACGCCGAGGCCGTCACAGGTCGGGCAGGCACCGGCCGGGTTATTGAACGAGAACAGGCGCGGCTCCAGCTCGCGCATGCTGTAACCGCATACCGGGCAGGCAAAGTTAGCTGAGAACAGCATCTCTTCGGTATCGGGATCGTCCATATCCGCGACGATCGCCGTGCCGCCACTCAGTTCCAGCGTCGTTTCAAAGGATTCGGCCAGACGCGTCGCCAGATCGTCACGCACGCGGAAACGATCGATCACCACCTCAATGGTGTGTTTCTTCTGCAGCTCCAGCTTGGGTGGATCCGACAGATCGCACACTTCGCCATCAATACGTGCGCGGATGTAGCCCTGCGCCGCCAGATTTTCCAGCGTTTTGGTGTGCTCGCCTTTGCGGTCTTTTACCACCGGCGCCAGCAGCATCAGGCGCCGACCCTCTTCCTGCGCCAGGACCTGATCGACCATTTGGCTGACGGTTTGTGCCGCCAGCGTGACGTTGTGATCCGGACAGCGCGGTTCACCCACGCGGGCAAACAGCAGACGCAGGTAGTCATGAATTTCAGTGATGGTGCCGACGGTCGAGCGCGGGTTGTGTGACGTCGATTTCTGCTCAATGGAAATGGCAGGCGACAGCCCCTCGATGTGGTCTACGTCCGGTTTCTCCATTAAGGAAAGAAACTGGCGCGCATAGGCAGAAAGCGATTCAACATAGCGGCGCTGGCCTTCGGCATACAGCGTATCAAACGCCAGCGAAGACTTACCGGAACCCGACAGACCGGTCACTACAATGAGCTTGTCGCGTGGGATGATCAGGTTGATATTCTTCAAATTATGGGTGCGAGCACCGCGGACTTCAATCTTATCCATTCACCTTTCCCGGATTAGGCAACGCTCGCCATGCCTTGCCAGCACGACCAGCAGAAACGCATCATTATGGCACAAAAAATAAACTGAATAAATATCCAGTGTTTTTGCTATCCTGTCACGGTCGAAAAACTGGAATCCCGCTCGAAAGTGGGAAGCGTCATTGTGACGTGATACAATTTTTCGCTTAGACTTTTAGCATTAACTCATCGGGAGACAGCAACATGGCCAGTCGTGGCGTAAACAAAGTGATTCTTGTCGGGAATCTGGGTCAGGATCCGGAAGTGCGCTACATGCCGAATGGTGGCGCGGTAGCCAACATTACGCTGGCCACGTCAGAGAGCTGGCGCGACAAGCAAACCGGTGAAAACAAAGAGATCACCGAGTGGCACCGCGTCGTGCTGTTCGGCAAGCTGGCTGAAGTCGCCGGCGAATATCTGCGTAAAGGTTCGCAGGTCTACATTGAAGGCCAGCTGCGCACCCGTAAATGGCAGGACCAGAGCGGTCAGGACAAATACACCACCGAAGTGGTCGTGAACGTGGGCGGCACCATGCAGATGCTGGGTGGTCGTCAGCAGGGCGGCAACGGCGGTGGCGCACCGATGGGCGGCCAGGGCGGCGGCAACAATAACGGCTGGGGCCAGCCGCAGCAGCCACAGGGTGGGGGCAACCAGTTCAGCGGCGGCGCGCAGCAGCGTCCACAGCAGCAGAGCGCACCGGCGAACAACGAACCACCAATGGATTTCGACGACGATATCCCGTTCTGATTGGCGTACCGATCCACGCATTATCCAGCCCTCGCTTCTGCGAGGGTTTTTTTATGTCCTGATAAGCCGGCGATCAAACATAAACGGTAACGCTTTCACACCCGGCAGATAGTCACTAAATGCAGGATGGAGAGGGTTCAGGATGGCGTTGTTTTCCATCGGGATAATCGTGGAAGGTAGCATCAGCGCGGCACCTTCAGCGGATTGCAGCCAGCCGGTGCCGAGATCCATTGTCGACAGTGGCGCTGGATCATGACGCCAGTCCGGCGGCAAAAATGCTTCAGCAAGATAGGCAACTTCTGCATCCGGGATGTCGATACTGAGTAAGGTGTACTCATCCAGCACCGACTCTCTTCCGATATGGACCAGCACTTCCAGTGCTGCGAGTGACACCGACGTGGCAACATAAACGGTGGGATAGCCTTTATGATTCCAGCGTCCACCATACTGTTTTGCCCCATAACCGGACCAGGCTTCAGCCGCATACTGGCTCTTCGTCAGCCGATAAAAAATCACGAGAAAACACCGTGCTCCAGACGGCCGATCAGATCGAGCACATCCAGCGCACCGCTCTCCGTCGTCAGTAAGGTGATGGGCGCAACATTGCCTAACCCTTTCACCGGCCGGCTCAGCCACTGGGTGGCCTCTTCTTTATTACCAGCAAAAAGCTGAACGGCGGCATCCATCACGCGGACGAAGCGGGCGACACGTTCACTCTCGTCGGGTGACAGACTTTTACCCGTGCTTTTACGACGGGCAATGTTGCGTTCATTAATCCCTGTGACCTTCATGATTTCGGCGCGCGTCATGGCCGACCAGTGACGGATATCATCAATGACGGCCACCGGCAAACCGGCTTCCAGCATACGCGTTAACTCAATACCACGTGGAGGCAGGCCTGCAACCCGCCACAGCGTGTTGTCATTGGCTCCAGGCTGAGGAATATAAGCTCGCATGTGAGAAACTCCATACAGACAAGTGTCATGCTCTATTATTGACACTTGTCAGATTATTTCAATAGCGCAACCCTTAATGCGCGCGCCACTCCCGCAGTAATTCTTCCGTGGTTTTAACCCGCACCGGATTGCCCGGCATGATCAAATCCGCCCACACTTCGTTGTGCTGATTAATAAGCTGCTGCGCCGACACATGTGTGCGATCGGCGGTGGTGTGGGCATCGGCCGCCACGGTGACGTGATAGCCAAGGCTGGCCCCGACTTTGATGGTGGTATCGACGCAATAATCGGTGGCGCAGCCGCAAATGACAAAGCTTTCAATCTGATGCTGTTCAAGCTGCGCCGCGAGCCCGGTTTGCCAGAAGCTGTCGCAGGCGGTTTTGGTGATGTAAAGCGCGCCGGCGGGTTGTTCCAGTTCGGCGACTATTTGCCAGTCTGCGGAGTCAGCGGCTAAATCCGGCCCGCTATGCTGAATAAAAATGACCTGATCGGCGGCGGCCATCAGCTGATTAATGCGCGCGCAGCGTCCGGCGCGGTCGTAACGCGGCGTTGCCAGCACGCCATTTTGCATATCCACTACCATTACCACCCGTTGTGCCATTGTCGCCTCCTTTATAGGTCAGGCCCCAGTGTCGCGCTGAAGGGCCAGGCGCGTAAAGCGATTGGGCTTTGCTTTTTTTGTGCGCGCCGCGCATGCTTACTGCCTGATAGCGTATGGAGGTGTGTGGTGACGGTGGTTCCCGAAGTCTTTCCCTGTGAGCAGGATCGTGCGCAGTTTCAGCACTTTGCTGAGCTGCCGGGCATTGAGCTTTATCAGGCGCACATCTCCCGCTACGCTTTTGAGCCCCATACCCACGAAGCCTTCGGGATTGGCACCATTGAATCCGGCGCGCAGCGCTTTCGTTACCGCGGCACCAATTATGTCGCGCCGGTGCATTCGCTGGTGATGATGAATCCCGATGAACTGCACACCGGTGAATCGGCCTGCGCTGAAGGCTGGCGTTATCGCATGATCTATATCGATCCGGCGGAGATGGATCGGCTGACCGGCGATCGCAACTGGTGGTTTAGCGATGCGCTGCGCACCGATGCGCGTCTGGCACAACCTTTCTCTCACGCGCTGGCACAGATGTGGCAGGCGCAAAGTGCGCTGGAGCGGCAGGGCGCGCTGCTGGATCTGCTGGAGTGGCTGCGTCCGCTGGCGCAGCAGGGCGTCGCGCGGCCGCGCGAAGGCGCCCACCGCTTTGATGTGGTAAAAGCCTGGCTGCGCGATAACCTGGCAGAGCCGGTGCGGCTGGAGGAGCTGGCGGCGCTGGTATCGCTGTCGCCGTGGCATTTTCTGCGCAGTTTCAAACAACACTTTCACGTCACTCCCCATCAAATGCTGATGGCCTTCCGCCTGTTCGAGGCCAAGCAGCGGCTGGCGCAGGGCGAGAGCGCCGCGAGCGTGGCGGCGGCGGTTGGCCTCACCGACCAGGCGCATCTGACGCGGGCGTTTGCCCATCGTTACGGCATCACGCCGGGACGCTATCAAAAGCAGGTGTTCAGCGGACGTTAACCGCAATCTGCTACAAGCCTTTCACCTTTTCCTGCGCCACACTGTGGCGCATTAAAGATAAAGGAAAGGTGTATGTTTGCAGGAATAGTGTTTGCCCTCGCGGCAGGGCTGATGTGGGGCATGATTTTTGTCGGGCCGCTGCTGATACCCGATTATCCGGGCACGTTGCAATCAGCGGGTCGCTATGTTGCCTTTGGTCTGGTGGTGCTGCCGCTGGCGTGGCTCAGCCGGCGCCGGCTAAAACAGCTGACGCGTCCGGACTGGACGGAGGCGGTGAAGCTGTCGCTGGTGGGCAATCTGCTCTATTATGCCTGCCTCGCCAGCGCGATTCAGCGCACCGGCGCACCGGTCTCCACCATGATCATCGGCACGCTGCCGGTGGTGATCACCGTCACCGCTAACCTCTGTTACGGCCATCTCGAAGGAGGTCTGCCATGGCGCCGGCTGATGCCCGCGCTGGTCATCATTGCTGCCGGTCTGGGCTGCGTCAACGCGGCGGAACTGCACGGGCAGGGGCCGGCATTTGATCTCTGGGGCTACCTGAGTGGCCTGCTGCTGGCGGTGCTGGCAGTGGTGTGCTGGACCTGGTATCCGCTGCGCAATGCGCGCTGGCTGCGCGAACATCCTCAGCACAAACCGTCGAGCTGGGCCACCGCGCAGGGGCTGGTGACATTGCCGCTGGCGCTGGTGTTTTATGGGCTGGTGAGCCTGCAGATTCACTGGCAGCAGCCCGATTTCGCTTTGCCGTTCGGCCCGCAGCCGGCGCGCTTTATCTGGCTGATGCTGGCGATTGGTTTGTTCTGCTCATGGCTGGCGGCGCTGTGCTGGAATGCCGCCAGTCAGCGTTTGCCAACGGTAGTGATGGGGCCGCTCATCGTATTCGAAACGCTCTCTGGCCTGCTGTGGACCTTTATTTACCGCCAGAGCTGGCCACCGTTGCTCACCAGCATCGGTATCGGCTGTCTGATCGTTGGCGTGATCTATGCCATGCGCATTAAACCGCAGCGGCTGACCGCACTTCCTTAACCCTGCCCTGCTGCTGAGTCATCCACTCAGCAGCGCTTTCCTCTGATATTTTAGGAATTTGACCAGCCGATAATCCCGCCTCAGTGACCTGATACTGGCCGCCACGCGCACGCTATATAACCGAGCAGCGCTACGGCTGCCCGGTTTTCATTCTCTTCCGCTATAAAACTCCCTGCCGTCAGCACGGTAAAAGGTCGACTTTAGCTGCCTTTTAGCATTCCGGTGGGATAAAAAAAGCGCATATCGGGCAACAATTCGCCGGTTTAGCGCGTAAAAAACTCTCCGCCAGTCGGATTTTTACCCGGCTGTGGCACTGAAAATCCAGCGTGAGAAGCCACCTTAGCCTTAAGCGTTACCGGCATTGTTAAGAATGATTCCCAACAGCTGCCAGAAAAAAAGATTAAAGATGACGATGGATTTAAGCGCAGTATTTACCGTGGATAACCGTTTTTCGGCTTTATAGTTTAAACATCATAACGTTTTTGAACCGGAGTATTCCTGGTGTGGTTTAAGAGTTAGCCGACTAGCGCTGATCGCCAAAGCGATCATAAACGCAGCGGCCAGATCCAGTTTAAAACTGAGCCAATGTGTGAGCGGTTACACCGTGTTGTTCATTAACGCTTAACAGAATTGTCTGTGATCAGGTCTGATTATTAGTAATCGTGAAGTAATAGACTAAGCACCAATCTCACCGAAATGAGATTGGGCTAAGTCTAAATGGCTTGAAACGCGAGGCTTTTGCTGGTGTGAATCAATTTTACCGCAAAAAAGGAAGTGATTCCGTGATGGCATTCATCAGGAAAAAGTGGTTCGAATTGTTATGTAGCGAATGCCGAATTTAATGATCTTCATCTCTTCTGGTAAGAACAAATCTCAGCATTAAGTCATATAACATCGGCCTCAATGGTATTAGCGATTATCGGAACCGGAAGGGTAATGATAAACGCTACGGCTAATATCCAGTAAACGACAGCTGCGACGGGTACCGATGTCGAAAGTGGTTTGCAGGAAGTTGACCGCCTGACGCTTTTCATTCGTAGTGAAGAAGTTTTTCAGCACGCTTTGCAGCATCTCCTTGTCGGAGCTCAGGGTCTGCAGTTCGCGCGTAAGGTTCTGCAGTTTATCCTCCAACTCCTTGATTTTTCTACCCTCCTCTGAAGAAAGTCCGGAGAACTTCTTCTTCCAGCTATAGAAGGTGGCCTCGGAAATGCCCAGCTCCTCACAAATCTCCCTGACTTTCACTCCCGTTTCAGAAGCTTTAATGGCATTTGTGATTTGCTCTTCGCTATATCGTGACTTTCTCATAAATGCTCTTACCTTTCTTATCAATTAGTGGATGAGAATTACTGTATTAATATCTGGTACTGCAAAAACGGTATTAATGCAGTATTAAAGTGCGCGATTAGAATTGCGAGGGTTAAATTAAGTTATTTAGAATAAATATCATCATGGGATAAATCTTATTTTATTCTGAATGCCATTGAACGCCTTCCTGGTGCTGGGTTTTTGATATAGATTCATTCCATCCCAAATGCAGAAAAATACGACAATCATTGGAAATTCGGCATAGCCTGCTTGCAAAAAACTCAGGATATGCCTGTGAACTTTTGTCCTGAATTCGGGTTGAAATCGTTTACATCCATCGGGCTTCGCACCAGGTTTAATCGGAATTTTCCTGAATTTAATCGCTAAACTCTGACGCGAGTCTCATTTTTCGGACCAGCCTGGTTTGAAGTTATTAAATTGTGTCAGGCCCACTGAGCGCTTGTTAATTCATTTCAAGGACGTTGTACCGAAAAGCAGTTGCTGTACGTAATACTAAGGACCAGTCAATGAAATTGAGCGTAATGTCTAATGCCGCCTGGATGATGTCTGAGAAGATCGTCTCGGTATTCGGCGTCATATTTGTGACCTCCTACGTGGCAAAATCCTTTGGCCCAACGGTGTTTGGTCAAATGGCGTTTTCGACCTCGCTGTTCTCCATGGTGCAAACCGTGGCGATTTTTGGTACCGAAACCATCCTGTTCAAGCGCATCAGCAAAAGTGCGCCGAAAGGCCTGCGGTTGATGGCCGTGGCGCGGACCATGCGCCTGGTGCTGCTGTTGCTGACATCAATCCCGGTGTTGATTTGGGTCTGGTACAACATGCAGGAAAACTTCCTTGCGTTTGCACTGGCCTCGTTTATCTCGTCGGTGTTTGTTACCCAGGACACGTTCAGCGTGTATAACAATGCGCGGCTGGCGTCGCGGCTCAATACCATTGCCAACTCGGCCGGCTTGCTGCTGGGCTTTGCCATGAGCTTCACCATCGCCTGGCTGCACCTCAATCCACTGTGGCTCACCGCCTCGATTGTGGCCGTCACGCTGGTGCCGTACGCCATCAAGCGCGTCAATTTCTATCGCGAACATCAGGATCTGGCGCCGCCGCAGGACAAGCGCACCACCTACCTGCGCTACCTGATGTATGCCGGCCTGCCGCTGGCTATCTCCAGCATCTTTATCTCGGTGCAGGTGAAAGCCGCACAGATGTTCCTCGCGGGCATCGCCTCAGCGCGCGACCTTGGCCTGTTCGCCGCCGCGAATACCATTTCGGCTTCCTGGATTTTTATCCCGGTTGCCATCATCACTTCCTGCTTCTCGGAGATTTTCCGCGAGCGTGGAGCAGCCGCGATCAAGCTCACCGCGCGGCTGAACGGCTATGTCATGGGAGTTTCATTGCTGTTATTAGCGGTGATTGCCTTGTACGGCGAAAAAATCATCATCGCTTTATATGGTCACGAGTACACACAGTCCGGAAGTCTCATTACGTTACTGTCGTTAGCAACCTGCTTTTCGGCAATGGGGACCGTCGCTTATCGCTACATGGTGAAAGAGGGCGGGTTTAACTATCTGTTGAAGAAGATCATTTGTCTGATGGTCATCAGCCTGCCGCTGTCGTGGTGGCTGATCCAGGGCTACGGCATCATGGGTGCCGCCTGGAGCGTCTTCATCACGGAGTTACTGTCCCTGACTGTAATGAATTACTTCTTCAAAAACGGCGTCATCCAAAAAATTCAGGTTTCCTCACTCAACTACAAAACCTACAAATGAGGTCAGATATGATCAGGTTGAAAGACGAACTCAGAAGAAGCGTACAGTATTTCATCAAAAAGATGCCCTGGGCGTACCAGGATCGCATTTACTACTTTCACAAATTCCGTAAGCTGCCGAACCTGCGTCAGCCGAAGGTGTTCAATGAGAAAGTGCTGTATCGCAAATTCGTCTACGGCGACTACCAGTGCTATGGCCGCCTGTCGGACAAGTTTTCGGTGCGTGAGTACATTGCCGAAAAGGTGGGCAGTGAGTATCTGATTCCGCTGGTTTATGAGACCAGCGATCCGCACTCACTGCATACGCTGCCGAGCTGGAAGAACACGGTTATCAAGCCGAATCACGGCTCCAACATGGTCGAGATCCTGCTGGAAGAACCGGATGCGCTGAAAAAACAGCAAATTATCAGCGACTGCCAGCGCTGGCTGAAGACCGATTTCGCCAACGAGGCGCGCGAGATTCACTATCGCTATATTAAGCCGCGCATTCTGGTGGAGAAGTACATCGGCGATGGCAAAACCGCGCCGATCGATTACAAGTTTCACATGTTCAACAAGCGCGACGGCAATTTTGAATATGTGCTGCAGGTGATCTACAACCGCTGTAATCCGCTGCTGTCGATGAACTTTTACGTCAACAATCTTAACGAGGCGTATCACAAAATCCGTGATACCGGGCTGGATGTGTCACCGTTGCTGCCACAGCTGCAGCACGCGCTGGCGCTGAGTAAAACGCTGGCCAGCGACTTCGATTATGTGCGTGTGGACTGGTATATCGATGGCGAACAGATCTACTTCGGTGAGCTGACGTTCACGCCAGGCGCCGGGCTGGTCACCGGGTTGGATCGGGGGCTCAATCAGATGATGGGTGATATGTGGATTCAGGATCGTCGCGATACGCAGAGATCGGACGTCACGGTGCCGGAAGTACCACTTCCAGCCGTATTGAAGAAAATTTGAAATCACACAGCAAAATAAAAAACCCCGCTTAGCGGGGTTTTTTATGCGCCGCGTTTACGGCATTGGCCAGTCGGCTGGTGTCTGGCTCATCACCTGAATAAACGCCTCTTTGGTGATGGACATAAAGTTATGCACGTTTTCCATGCTCAGCGTAATGCCGAGCAGACCGGTAACGAACCAGCATGACATCGCTACGCCCACGCCGCCGCACATCAGCGCCATCACGTGGTGGCTGTTCTGCCGCAATTTAATTTTCATGGTGCTGGCGAAGAACATCATTACCGCGCTGAGCAGTTCCCAACGCATGACGATCAGACTGGTAGTTAACGTAGCCATCGGCGAAAAACCTCTTGAAATCAGTAATATCCCTGACATTCATCGGACATCACTGGCGGCAGACAAGGGAGGTCAGGGAAGCCCTTCTGTCGTCTTAATACAGCTTGAATCTGTGACTTGGATCACATTATATCACTGGATTTGAAAATTTGAACAAAATTTAGACCTGGTATGGCAGGCTAGGAAAGGGCTGGAGGAAGATGAAGAGAAGGGGAAAGGCGCGCCCGCGCGGGGCGCACTGACTTCAGCGTACCGGGCAGCACTCGCCGGTGGTGCGCTGGGCAAAGCTGTTCATGCCTTCGCTGCAGTCAAAGTTGACCAGACGCGGACGCTGCACCATCGCCTGGCGACGCATGCTGTGACGGTAAGCGGTAGGGGTTTGCGAGAACTGACGGCGGAACACGCGTGAAAACGTCTGCTGCGAGTCGTAGCCGTACTGCATCGCAATGTCGAATACCGGACGCTGCGTCTGACGCAAGGCCTCGGCGGCCAGCGTGAGACGGCGTTCACGAATATAACCACCCAGCGTTTGTTTCGTAACTGTACGGAACATACGCTGCAGGTGCCATTTCGAGTAACCCGATTTTGCCGCCACTTCATCAATCGACAATGTTTTATCCAGATTCTGATCGATCCAGTTAGTCAGTGAATGGATGATTTCCTGTTGCATCATAGCCTGTTCCTTCTGCAAGGTTATCGCCTGGTTTGAAATTCGCTGTTTTGCTGGGGTGCGAGTATAATTCCTCAAGTTAACTTGAGGTAAAGGCCCTAAATGAAAAAAGAACGCAATTACCCGAAACCGGTGCTGACGCCGGGCGAAGTGGCGAAACGCAGCGGCGTGGCGGTATCGGCGCTGCACTTTTATGAAAGCAAAGGCTTGATCAGCAGCACGCGCAATGGCGGTAATCAGCGCCGCTACAGCCGTGATGTGCTGCGCCGCGTGGCGATCATCAAAATTGCCCAGCGCATCGGGATTCCGCTGGCGACGGTCAGCGACAGCCTGATGCATGTGCCGGTGAATAAGCGCATGTCGACGCAGGAGTGGGACGCGCTGACGCAGCACTGGCGCGAAGAGCTGGATAAACGCATCGAAACCCTGACGCGTCTGCGCAACGATCTGGACGGCTGCATTGGTTGCGGCTGCCTGTCGATGCGCGACTGTCCACTGCGCAATCCGGGTGACCGTCTGGGGCAGCAGGGCTCCGGAGCGGTCCTGCTCGATCCGCAACAGGACGAGCCGCAGCGTTAATCCGCTATACTAGATGCCAACCCTTAGCAGCAAGGAATCGCGCATGATTACCGTTCACCATCTGGAAAACTCCCGTTCTCATCGGGTGCTGTGGCTGCTGGAAGAGCTGGCGGTGCCGTATCAAATCAAACGCTATCAGCGGGAAAATACCCTGCTGGCGCCAGACGAATTAAAGAAAGTGCATCCGCTGGGGAAATCGCCGGTGATTACCGATGGCAATCGGGTGATCGCCGAATCGGGCGCCATCCTCGAATATCTGCAGCTGAAGTACGACAGTGAGCATCTGCTGGCGCTGCATGAGGAAGAGGAGCAAATTCAGGCGCGCTACTGGCTGCACTATGCTGAAGGTTCGCTGATGCCGCTGCTGGTGATGAAGCTGGTGTTTGCGCAACTGGGCAAAAAGCCGGTGCCATGGCTGCTGCGCCCGGCTGGCGTGGCGCTGAGTAAAGGCATTCAGAAAGCGTGGCTGAACAAGCAGCTGGCGCTCCACGGGCGCGTGATTGAGCAGCATCTGAGCCAGCAGCGCTTTTTTGCCGGTTCACGCTTCAGCATTGCCGATGTGCAGATGAGTTTTCCGCTGCTGGCGTTGCAGATGCGCGGCGCGCTGGGTGAGATGCCCGCCACGGCGCGCTGGCTGGAGAATATGCAGCAGCGGGCCGCGTGGCAGCGCGCGCTGGAGCAGGGCGGCCCGATTCAGTTCAATAACGGTTGAGGCGCAGCGGTAACGCGACGATACAGGATGCCGCGACGCGCTGTCGCGGCACCGCAGCAAACCACCTGAAATGCCAGCCTTTTTCCTCCATGATTTCCTGCTCCCGCTAGCGTAACACCAGCCATAATGGCGCCAGAGCTGCGCATTATCCTGCCTGCCAGGTGATTAGCAGTTGAAAACGCCACCCCAAACGCCAGATAATCGTTTGCCTTTTTTCTGCGGCACCCCTTTTTGACCTGGAATACGCGGCCACGTAATCGTTTGCCTGCTTTTCTCTCTGAGACATCTTCACCAGGATGATGCGCAAACGCGAGCCGCGCGGTGACCTATATCTTAAAAAACACAGAGGAATAACTATGTCTGGCGAATCACGCCCGGCCAGGGGAAAACTGGACGCCTGGTTCCACATTTCAGCACGCGGCAGCAGCGTGCGGCAGGAAGTGCTGGCTGGCCTCACCACCTTTTTAGCGATGGTCTATTCGGTCATCGTGGTGCCTGGCATGCTCGGTAAAGCGGGCTTCTCACCGACGGCGGTGTTTGTCGCCACCTGTCTGGTGGCCAGCTTTGGCTCCCTCATCATGGGACTGTGGGCCAACCTGCCGATGGCGATTGGCTGTGCCATCTCCCTGACCGCCTTCACCGCGTTCAGTCTGGTACTGGGCCAGCACATTAGCGTGCCGGTGGCGCTGGGCGCGGTCTTCCTGATGGGCCTGCTGTTCACGCTGATTTCCGTGACCGGCATTCGCGCGTGGATTCTGCGTAACCTGCCGATGGGCGTGGCGCACGGCACGGGCGTCGGTATCGGCCTGTTTCTGCTGCTGATTGCCGCCGATGGCATTGGTCTGGTGGTAAAAAACCCGGCGGCAGGCCTGCCGGTGGCGCTTGGTCACTTCACCTCTTTCCCGGTGATCATGGCGCTGATCGGGCTGGCGGCGATTTTTGGTCTGGAAAAACGGCGGGTACCGGGCGGCATTCTGCTGACCATCATTGCGATTTCGCTGCTTGGGCTGATTTTCGACCCGGCGGTAAAGTGGCAGGGGCTGTTTGCCATGCCAAGCCTGCGTGATGCCAGCGGCCAGTCGGCGATGTTTAGCCTGGATATCATGGGCGCGCTGCAGCCGGTGGTGTTGCCGAGCGTGCTGGCGCTGGTGATGACCGCGGTGTTTGACGCCACCGGCACCATTCGTGCGGTGGCCGGGCAGGCGAACCTGCTGGATAAAGAGGGCCAGATTATCAATGGCGGTCGCGCGCTGACCACCGACTCTATCAGCAGCCTGTTTGCCGGACTGGTGGGTGCTTCGCCCGCCGCAGTGTATATCGAGTCCGCTGCGGGTACTGCCGCCGGCGGTAAAACCGGCCTGACGGCGATCGTCGTGGGTCTGTTGTTCCTGCTGATTCTGTTTATGTCGCCGCTGGCTTATCTGGTTCCGGCCTATGCCACCGCACCCGCGCTGATGTATGTCGGCCTGCTGATGCTGAGCAACGTGGCCAAAATCGACTTCAATGATTTCGTCGATGCGATGTCTGGCCTGCTGACGGCGGTATTCATCGTACTGACCTGCAACATCGTCACCGGCATCATGCTCGGCTTTGCCGCGCTGGTGATTGGCCGTCTGTTTGCCGGCGAGTGGCGCAAGCTCAACGCTGGCACGGTGGTGATTGCTGTGGCGCTGGTGGCGTTCTACGCGGGCGGCTGGGCTATCTGACCGCAATCCGGGCGTCAGTCCGGATTATTCTCTTTATCGCACACGCCGCACATCGGGTAGCCCCGCCGGGCGGCGTTTTGTTTTACACTTTCCGACGCAACATCGCTTCGATTAATATGATTCGCCTAAGGAAAGCATGGAAATCTTCTTTACTATTCTCATCATGACGCTGGTGGTTTCGCTGTCCGGCGTTGCGGCACGTATCCTGCCGTTTCAGATCCCGCTACCGCTGGTACAGATCGCGGCCGGCGCGCTGCTGGCCTGGCCAACCTTTGGTCTGCACGTCGATTTTGACCCCGAACTGTTCCTCGTGCTGTTTATTCCGCCGCTGCTGTTTGCCGATGGCTGGAAAACGCCGATCAACGAGTTTCTGCATCACGGCCGTGAAATTATCGGCCTGGCGCTGGTGCTGGTGCTGATTACCGTGGTCGGTATCGGCTACCTGATTTACTGGCTGGTGCCGGGCATTCCGCTGATTCCGGCGTTCGCGCTGGCGGCGGTGCTGTCACCGACCGATGCGGTGGCGCTCTCCGGCATCGTCGGCGAAGGGCGCATCCCGAAAAAGATCATGTCGATTGTCCAGGGCGAGGCGCTGATGAATGACGCGTCGGGCCTGGTGTCACTCAAGTTTGCCGTCGCGGTGGCGATGGGCACCATGGTGTTCACCTGGGGCGGCGCCAGCGTCGAATTCCTTAAAGTGGCGATTGGCGGCCTGGTGGCCGGTGTCGCAGTTTGCTGGCTGTACGGTCGTTCGCTGCGCCTGCTCAGCCGCTGGAGCGGTGACGATCCGGCAACACAAACCGTACTGCTGCTGCTGCTGCCGTTCGCCTCTTACCTGATTGCTGAACATCTCGGCGTCTCCGGCATTCTGGCGGCGGTAGCGGCCGGTATGACCATCACCCGTTCCGGCATCATCCGTCAGGCACCGCTGGCAATGCGCCTGCGCGCCAACAGCGTATGGCAGATGCTGGAGTTTGTGTTCAACGGCATGGTGTTCCTGATGCTGGGCCTGCAGCTGCCGGACATTCTCTCCACCTCGATTGCTCAGGCGAACGCCGATCCTAACGTCGAGCTGTGGATGCTGTTCGCCGACGTCGGGCTGGTCTATGCGGCGCTGATGATCGTGCGCTTCGGCTGGCTGTGGATCATGAAGCGCACCAGCCTGCGCCTGCTGAAGAAGAAGCCGCTGGAGTTTTCCAGCTACTCGCTACGTGAACTGCTGATCGCCTCTTTTGCCGGCGTGCGCGGTGCTATCACGCTGGCCGGTGTGCTGTCGATCCCGCTGTTCCTCAGCAACGGCGAACCTTTTCCGGCGCGCTACGAACTGGTGTTTATCGCCACCGGCGTGATTCTGTTCTCGCTGTTTGTCGGCGTGATTCTGCTGCCGATTCTGCTGCGCGGCATGGAGAGCCACGACAAAGTGGGGCACCGTCGCGAAATCCAGAGTGCGCGTGCTGCGATGGCCGGCGTGGCGATCGAGAGCCTGCACAAAATGGAGCAGCGGCTGGAAAACGACGCTGAAGAGAACATCGATCCTGAGCTGCTGAAAGAGGTCAGCCTGCGGGTGATTGGTAATCTGCGTCGTCGCGTCGATGGCAAAGATGATATGGAGCAGGCGCTGTTTGCGGAAAATCTGGAGCGCCGTTTCCGTCTGACCGCGCTGCGCGCCGAACGTGCCGAGGTTTATCATCTGCGCGCCACCCAGCAGATCTCCAACGAGACCATGCAGCGCCTGCTGCGCGATCTCGACCTGCTGGAAGCGTTGCTGATAGAGAAAGAGGAATAGCCGCCGCGTTTTGCTGCTCTCCGATCCCGCGGCCGCCTGACCTACAGGGCGGCCGCTTTGCTACAGCGATAGCCGTGGCGCGTTATCCGGCCAGTGTTCGCGGCAGCAGGCAATCCACGCCTGCGCGCTGCGCGACAGATAACTGCCTTCGCGCCAGATTAGCCCCAGACGCCACTGCAGCTCCGACTCCAGCGGCAGCCACAGCAAGGCCTGTTTATCCAGCCGCTGGCAAATCGGCTCCGGCAGGATCGCCAGCCCCATATCCGCCTGCACCATCGCGGCAAGAAAATCCCACTGCGCGCTGCGCAGCGCGATATCCGGCATCACTCCCTGGCGCTGAAACGCTTTCATCAGCTGGCGGTTAAGCGAAAACTCTTCGTTGAGGATCAGCAGGGGATGCTGAGCCAGCTCGGCCAGCGTCAGGCTGGTGCGGTTGAGCCAGCGCGCGCTGCGCGGCAGCAGCACGCACAGCGGATGGCGCATCAGTTCCAGCGTATTCAGCGGCAGCTCCGCATCAATCGGCAGGGCGGTCAGCGCAATATCCAGCCCGCCGCTCAGCACCGCCTGCTGCACCGTCAGGCCACCAAATTCGGAGATTTTCAGCTGTACGCCGGGATAGCGGCGGCGGAACGCTGAGATCGATCCGGCAATCTGCATGCCGACCATCGGCGGAATGCCCAGCCGCAGCTCACCGGTTTTCAGCTGGTTGATGTCACTGATTTGCGCCTCCAGCTGATGAAACTCCTGCAAAATCGCCAGACCACGCTGATACACCGCCTGGCCGCTGTCGGTGAGATGCAGCTTGCGTCCCTCGCGCAGCAGCAGTGTACAGCCCAGCTCTTCTTCCAGCTGGCGCAGCATTTTGCTGATGGTGGGTTGCGTCACGAACAGCTTCTCCGCCGCGCGGGTAAAGCTCTGCTGACGCACCACTTCGGTGAAGTAACGCAGGGCACGCACGTCCATAAACATTCCTTTTTGGCATAGTTTGAATAATTTTAATTCATTTCTTTCACACTCTGGCACGGATTTATACTGAAACTCTGAATTTTTAACGGGAAGAGAGAAATGGCGTCCGCGCTTCGTCCGCGCACCACGGATATCCTGCAACGCGTCACGGTGCCGCTGCAGCTGGTGCTGTATATCGCCCTGTTCATTGCCAGTGGTCAGCTGGTGAGCTGGCTGCATCTGCCGTTACCGGCCAACGTCGTGGGTATGGTGTTGCTGTTACTGTTGATCGTCAGCGGTATCGTGCCGCTGCGCTGGGTTAAAGCCGGTGCCAACTGGCTGCTGGCCGAAATGCTGCTGTTTTTTATTCCGGCGGTGGTCGCGGTGGTGAATTACAGCGACCTGCTGCGCAGTGAAGGCTGGCGTATCTGTGTGGTGATCGCCGTCAGTACGCTGATGGTGCTGGCGGCCACCTCACTGGTGGTCGATCGCTTATACCGCTTCGAACTGGCGCGCGCGGCGCGTAAGCAGGGCAATCGTGACTGACTTTATCATTAGCCTGTTGTGTCTGGCGCTAACGCTGCTGGTTTACTACCTCAACAAACGCCTGTACCGGCGCAGGCCCACGCTGCTGCTGATGCCGCTGGTGTTAACGCCGCTGGTGCTGGTGGCGCTGCTGCTGCTGACGCACGTCAGCTGGCAGGATTACATCGCCGAAAGCCACTGGCTGCTGTGGCTGCTGGGTCCGGCGACGCTGGCTTTTGCGGTGCCGGTTTACGAAAACCTGCACATTATCCGTCGCCACTGGCTGTCGCTGAGCGTGGGCGTGATCACCGCCACGCTGGTGGCCGTGTGCAGTTCGGTGTGGCTGGCGCGGCTGCTGACATTACCGGAGAGCATCCAGCGTAGCCTGGCGGTGCGCTCCATCACCACGCCTTTTGCGCTGGCAGCGGCCCAGCCGATTGGCGGCCAGCCCGATTTGGTCGCGCTGTTCGTGGTGATTACCGGCGTGTTTGGCATGGCGGTGGGCGACGTGCTGTTTTTACGCATCGCGATTAAGCAGGGCGTGGCGAAGGGCGCCGGCTTTGGCGCCGCCTCGCACGGAGCCGGCACGGCACGCGCTTATCAGCTCGGCCAGCAGGAGGGCGTGGTCTCCAGCCTGGTGATGATGCTCTCCGGCGTGCTCACGGTGCTGCTGGCCCCGCTGCTGGGACAGCTGTTGTGGCATGCCTGACGAGCAAATCTGCGCCCGCATCGTCCTGCGTGTTATCGGATGCGGTCAGTTTCTGCCCGCTGTAACCCATTTTTACGTAAAGCTTTCCAAATAAAGTTGTGTCACGTCGCCGCGCTGTTTACCCTTTGCGCCGAATTATGTGTCCTTCATGGAGTGGATTGTTATGTTTAAGCAACTTGTTACGGGAAGCGTTTTAGGTCTGGCACTGCTGAGCGGCGGCGCGCAGGCGATTGAGGGCAGTGTTGACGTGGGTGAGCACAGCACCAACCTGAACCTTGGCCTCGGCACCGCTTCACCGGGTCTGTTTCTGAAAGGCAACTGGCTGCGCAGCGATCACGACGGCAGCACCTACGGCCTTGGTATGGGGTATAACCTGGATGTGGGTGATTTCCGCGTGGCACCAACGGCGAAAGCGCTGTTCACCCATCCGGAAGATGGCCGTGATGGCTTCACCGTGGCGCTGGGTGCCGGTGCGCAGTATAACTTCAACAGCATGTGGGGCCTGTACGGCGAATATTACTATGCGCCGGAAGCGTTCTCCGATCGTCTGGACAGCTATAAAGAAGCCTCAGGCGGCCTGAGCTTTACGCCGATTTCGCTGCTGAACCTGCGTGTTGGCTATCAGTACATTGAGCTGAACAACAAAGGCGACCGTAAAGATAACGTACTGGTCGACGGCCCGTACGTCGGTGCATCGCTGCGTTTCTGATGACGGGACCAGGTGCGCATGAATGCGCACCCTACGAAATTCCGTAGGGTCGCCATTTATGGCGACCTGGTCAATCACCGCACTACGTTCATGGCGACCTGGTCAATTACCGCACCGCTTCAATGGCGACCTGGTCAATCACCTCACTGCTTCAATCTTAATGCGCTTTCCCCTGCGAAATGCCGACGCCCGTTTGTGAACGGATAAACTGTCCGCGGAATTTCGCCCGCTCCAGCGCCCCCTGCTGGGAATGATCGGTAATGGAAAACAGCCAGGTGCCGACAAACGCGACCAGCATTGAGAACAGCGCCGGATACTCATACGGATAGACTGGCGTTGCGTGTCCCAGTACCTGTACCCAAATGGTCGGGCCGAGAATCATCAGCACCACCGCCGTCAGCAGGCCCAGCCAGCCTCCCACCATGGCGCCGCGCGTGGTCAGCTTTGACCAGTACATCGACAGCAAAATAATCGGGAAGTTACAGCTGGCGGCAATAGAGAACGCCAGGCCGACCATGAAGGCAATGTTCTGTTTCTCAAACAGAATGCCCAGCGCAATCGCCACCACGCCCAGCACCAGCACGGTAATTTTCGACACACGCAGCTCTTCTCGCTCGGTGGCCTGACCTTTGCGGATCACGCTGGCATACAGGTCATGCGACACCGCCGAAGCGCCGGCCAGCGTCAGTCCGGCCACCACCGCCAGAATGGTGGCGAAGGCTACCGCCGAGATAAAGCCGAGGAACAGGCTGCCGCCGACCGCATTGGAGAGATGCACTGCCGCCATGTTAGTGCCGCCAATCAGCGCGCCGCTGGCGTCTTTGAAGGCCGGATTAGCGCCGACCAGCAGAATCGCGCCGAAGCCGATAATAAAGGTCAGGAAGTAGAAGTAGCCCATAAAGCCGGTAGCCCAGAACACGCTTTTGCGTGCTTCCCGCGCATCGGCGACGGTGAAGAAACGCATCAGAATATGCGGCAGGCCGGCGGTGCCAAACATCAGGCCCAGACCGAGCGACAGCGCGGAGATCGGGTCTTTCACCAGACCGCCCGGCTGCATGATCGCGCTTCCTTTCGGATGCACCGCCATCGCCTCGGTAAACAGCCTATTAAAGCTGAAACCGGTGGCTTTCATCACCATGATGGCCATGAAGCTGGCACCAAACAGCAACAGCACCGCTTTGATAATCTGCACCCATGTGGTGGCGAGCATGCCGCCAAACAGCACGTACAACACCATCAGAATGCCGACCAGCACCACCGCGATGTGGTAGTCGAGACCGAACAGCAGCTGGATCAGCTTACCGGCACCCACCATCTGCGCAATCAGATACAGCGCCACCACCACCAGCGAACCGCAGGCGGAAAGGGTGCGGATAGGCTTTTGCTGCAGGCGATAGGACGCCACATCGGCAAAGGTATAGCGGCCCAGGTTGCGCAGGCGTTCGGCAATCAGGAACAGAATCATAGGCCAGCCGACGAGGAAGCCGAGCGAGTAGATCAGCCCGTCGTAGCCGGAGGTGTAGACCAGCGCGGAGATACCGAGAAACGAGGCGGCCGACATAAAGTCACCGGCCATCGCCAGGCCATTCTGGAAACCGGTGATGTTGCCGCCGGCAGTGTAGTAATCGCTGCGCGAGCGGGTGCGTTTGGAGGCCCAGTAAGTGATGCCGAGCGTGGCCGCCACGAAGACCACGAACATGATGATCGCTTCGTAGTTGGTGGCCTGTTTTTGCACCGCGCCGGTAATGGCATCGGCGGCAAATACGCTGGCTGGTACGATAGCCAGCGAGGCGGAGAGCAGGCGCTTCATGATTTCACCTCGCTGACAATCTGTTTGGTCAGACGATCAAACTCGCCGTTGGCGCGCCAGACATAAACGCCGGTCAGCAGAAACGACACCACAATCAGGCCGACGCCGATGGGGATGCCGCGCGTCACATTAGTGCCGGCGTGCAAGGGCGTGCCGAGCCAGCCGGGCGCGAAGGCAATCAGCAGAATAAAGCCGACGTACAGTATCAGCATGATGAGGCTGAGCAGCAGCGCAAACGACTGACGTTTGTGCACCAGCTCCTGAAAACGCGGATTGCTTTCGATTTGTTGCCAGACGGCTTCCTGTTGGTTCAGGGCTTCGTTCATCACATTTTCTCCAGAGGCAAGGCAGACAGAAAACTCACGGCAACGTGATTTAACTGGCTGAATATTCTAGTTATAAAGGTTGTGCGATGGTGAAAAGCATACGGCGTAAGGATGGAAGGGCGGAGAGCTGCCTGCCGGGGACAGGCTGATACTCTCCGCCGGGTCAATGCCGGTTATGGCATGGTGATCGACTGTTTCTCCTCGAGCAATTTCTCCACCACGCCCGGATCGGCCAGCGTTGAAGTATCGCCAAAGTTGCTGGTATCGCCGGCGGCGATCTTGCGCAGAATGCGGCGCATGATTTTGCCGGAGCGGGTTTTTGGCAGCGAATCGGTCCAGTGCAACACGTCTGGCGTGGCAATCGGGCCGATCTCTTTACGCACCCAGTTGCGCACCTCACTGTACAGCTCTGGCGACGGCTCTTCGCCGTGATTCAGCGTGATATAAGCATAGATCGCCTGGCCTTTAATGCTGTGCGGAATCCCCACCACCGCGGCTTCGGCAATTTTCGGATGCGAGACCAGCGCGGACTCGATCTCCGCCGTGCCAAGCCGGTGGCCGGAGACGTTCAGCACGTCATCGACGCGGCCGGTGATCCAGTAATAGCCATCGTCGTCACGGCGCGCGCCGTCGCCGCTGAAGTAGCGATTTTTAAACGTCGAGAAGTAGGTTTGCTCAAAGCGATCGTGATCGCCAAACAGCGTGCGTGCCTGGCCGGGCCACGAGTCGACGATCACCAGGTTACCCTCGGTGGCGCCTTCCAGCGTATTACCTTCGTTATCCACCAGCGCCGGCTGGACGCCAAAGAACGGTTTGGTGGCCGAGCCGGCCTTCAGCTCGGTGGCACCGGGCAGCGGCGTAATCATAAAGCCGCCGGTTTCGGTCTGCCACCAGGTATCGACGATCGGGCAACGGCTGTCGCCAATCTTTTTGTAATACCACTCCCAGGCTTCCGGGTTGATGGGCTCGCCGACCGATCCCATGATGCGCAGGCTGCTGCGCTGGGTGCCGGCAATCGCTTTATCACCTTCAGCCATCAGCGCGCGGATAGCGGTTGGCGCGGTGTACAGCAGCGTGACCTTATGTTTATCCACCACTTCCGCCATGCGGCTGGGCTGAGGCCAGTTGGGTACGCCTTCGAACATCAGCGTGGTGGCCCCGCAGGCCAGCGGACCGTAGATCAGATAGCTGTGCCCGGTAATCCAGCCCACGTCGGCGGTGCACCAGTACACATCATCGTCATGATAATCAAAAACATATTTGAAGGTGGTGGCAGCATACACCAGGTAACCACCGGTGGTGTGCAGCACGCCTTTCGGCTTGCCGGTGGAGCCGGAGGTATAAAGGATAAACAGCGGATGTTCGGCCTCGACCGCTACCGGCTGATGCTGATCGCTGGCTTTCGCCATCAGTTCATGCCACCACAGATCGCGGCCTTCGCGCCAGCCGGTCTCTTTGCCGGTGCGCTGGAACACCACCACGTTTTTCACGCTGGTGACGTTTGGATTGTTCAGCGCATCATCCACATTTTTCTTCAGCGGAATGCTGCGTCCGGCACGTACGCCTTCGTCAGCGGTAATCACCAGTTTTGCACTGGAATCCACTACGCGTCCGGCCACCGCTTCAGGTGAGAAGCCGCCAAAAATGACCGAGTGCACGGCGCCGATGCGCGCGCAGGCCAGCATGGCGACCGCGGCTTCCGGCACCATCGGCATGTAGATCGCCACCACATCGCCTTTCTTCACGCCAAGGCCGGTCAGCACGTTGGCGAAGCGGCAGACGTCGGCGTGCAGTTCACGGAAGGTCAGGGTTTTGCTTTCGCTGGCGTCATCGCCTTCCCAGATAATCGCCGGGTGATCGCCGCGCGTAGCCAGGTGGCGATCGAGACAGTTGGCGGCAAGGTTCAGCGCGCCATCTTCATACCAGCGAATCGAAATATTGCCGGGGGCAAACGAGGTATTTTTCACTTTGCTGTAGGGCGTCATCCAGTCGAGGATTTTGCCCTGTTCGCCCCAAAAGGCCTCAGGATCGTCAACCGACTGTTGATACAGCGCCGCATACTGATCGGCATTTATCAGGGCATTCGCTGCAATGGCAGCGGGTACGGGATGCTTGTGTATTTGGCTCATGGCTGACCTCCTTGAAGATGTTAATCATATGTCAATCAAAGGTTAATTGAAGAGTGGGGCCGGGCTTTGTTTCTGTTTTGCAGTCTGGATCACGACCTTGTGTAAGGCTGAAAAGTCACCCAATTCAATCTGTTTACCGGCGCAGGAAATGAGGCAAAACCACTGGCTGGATCAATAAAATTATGAACCAGCCGGTTAAATAAGCAGCAAACAGACCGGCGCATTTTTTCAGCAATCCTGAATAGCTATGCGGAAAATTATCGAATTAACACTTTTCATAACAGCGAGTTATGACAGACACATGTCAGCAGCATTTTATGCTGCCTGGCTGTGCAGGATTTAAGCTATCGCCCCAGGGGTTGCATTTACCGTAGTGAAAATGGTACTTATCTCGGCCCTGTTCAGCAGGTATCAACTCAGGCTGCATCATCGCGCGGGCGCATAATGCCGGCGCAGCGGTAACCGATGCAGTCCATTATAACCCTCTATTTTATCGGGCTTTTGCTCACTTCCCTGTGTGTAATGTCTTCTGCACCTTCGCAGCAGAGCAAAGGGGTTTTAACTGAGGAAATAACGCGTTATGAAAGGTTTTAAACTCACCCTCGCGTGGCAGATTCTGATTGCCCTGATTCTCGGCGTTATCGTCGGAACCGTGCTGCATAATCAGCCAGACGATCGTGAATGGTTAATCACTAACATTCTTACTCCTGCCGGCGACATCTTTATTCATCTGATCAAGATGATTGTGGTGCCGATTGTTATTTCCTCACTGATTGTCGGCATCGCCGGCGTGGGGGATGCGAAAAAGCTCGGGCGGATTGGTGTGAAAACCATCATCTATTTTGAAGTGATTACCACCATTGCCATTGTGGTCGGCATCACGCTGGCCAACGTATTCCAACCCGGCAGCGGCATTGATATGTCAACGCTGGCAACGGTGGACATCTCTAAATACGAAGCCACAACGGAAGCCGTGCAGGGTGCGCCACATGGCCTGGTGACGACCATTCTGTCGCTGATCCCGCAGAATATTTTCGCCTCGCTGGTCAAAGGCGACATGCTGCCGATTATCTTCTTCTCGGTACTGTTTGGCATGGGACTGTCGGCGCTGCCGTCGGAGCATCGCGATCCGCTGGTGACTGTATTCCGTTCCATTTCCGAAACCATGTTTAAAGTGACGCACATGATCATGCGCTATGCGCCGGTCGGGGTGTTTGCACTGATTGCCGTCACCATTGCTAACTTCGGTTTTGCCTCGCTCTACCCGCTGGCCAAGCTGGTGCTGCTGGTGTACGTGGCGATTCTGTTCTTTGCGTTCGTGGTGCTGGGTGCGGTTGCGCGCTTCTGCAAGCTGCGTATTACGACCCTGATGCGCATTCTGAAAGATGAGCTGATTCTGGCGTATTCCACCTCCAGCTCAGAGACCGTGCTGCCGCGCATCATGCAGAAGATGGAAGCCTACGGCGCGCCGAAGGCGATCACCAGCTTCGTGGTGCCAACCGGCTACTCGTTCAATCTGGATGGTTCAACGCTGTATCAGAGCATTGCGGCGATCTTTATCGCCCAGTTGTACGGTATTGACCTGTCGCTGACCGATGAAATCATTCTGGTGCTGACCCTGATGGTGACGTCGAAAGGCATCGCAGGTGTGCCGGGCGTCTCGTTTGTGGTGCTGCTGGCTACGCTGGGCAGCGTCGGTATTCCGCTGGAAGGTCTGGCGTTTATCGCCGGCGTCGACCGTATCATGGACATGGCGCGCACCGCGCTCAACGTCATCGGCAACGCGCTGGCGGTGCTGGTTATCGCCCGCTGGGAAAACCAGTTTGATACCAAACAGGCCGCCGCCTACGAGTTGCAGCTGCGCACGCAAAGTGCCAGCTAAGCGACACGCTCTCTGACTGAACCCGCCTTCTGGCGGGTTTTTTTATGCCCGCTGCCGCAAAAGGTAAAAAAATTGACCTGAGCAGGAGGAATTAACAATTCTATATGATATATAGTTTCAAGAATAAATTATTCCTGAAGGGAGCGAACATGAACATTGATCTGAGCCAGATGATCACCGAGGGCCGCAACCCGGCGAGCCAGAACATCGACGAGCTGAACACGGAAGCGATGCTGCGCGTCATTAACGATGAAGACAAAAAGGTGGCGCTGGCGGTGGAAGCTATCGTGCCGCAGATTGCTGAGGTGGTGGATGCCATCACGGCGGCGTTCAGCCAGGGCGGACGTCTGATTTACTGCGGTGCCGGGACCTCCGGCCGCCTCGGTATTCTCGATGCCAGCGAATGCCCGCCCACGTTCGGCACGCCGCGCAGTCAGGTGGTCGGGCTGATCGCCGGCGGCCATACCGCCATTTTACAAGCGGTGGAAAATGCCGAGGACAACCGCGAGCAGGGCGCGCAGGATTTAAAAGATATCGACTTTTCGGCGCGCGATGTGCTGGTCGGCATTGCTGCCAGCGGCCGCACACCTTATGTGCTCGGCGCGCTGGCCTGGGCGAAGCAGCAGGGCGCCTTCACCGCCGCGCTGACCTGTAATCCCAACAGCGCCATGTCGCAGGCGGCGGACGTCGCCCTGACGCCGGTGGTAGGCCCGGAAGTGGTCACCGGCTCGTCACGCATGAAAGCCGGCACCGCGCAGAAGCTGGTGCTCAATATGCTGACCACCGGCGCCATGATCCGCAGCGGCAAAGTGTACGGCAACCTGATGGTCGACGTAGAAGCCACCAATCAGAAACTGGTGCAGCGGCAAATCAACATCGTTAAGCAGGCCACCGAATGTGACGATGCCCGCGCGCAGCAGGCGCTGGCAGCGTGTGGCGGCCACTGTAAAACCGCCATTGTGATGATACTGGCGGACCTGAACGCCGATGAAGCGCAGGCGCTGCTGGCGCAGAACCACGGCTTTATCCGCCAGGCATTACACCACGCAGGAGCGCAATGATGGCGGCGATCACTGAAAGCTTATTGCGCGATATCCTGCAGGCAGTCGGCGGCGCTGGCAACGTCGTGCACTGCGGTAACTGCATGACGCGTCTGCGTCTGACGCTGGCCGATGCCGCGCGGGTCGACAGCGCCCGGCTGAAAACGCTGCCCGGCGTGCTGGGCGTGATTGACAGCGATGCCCAGCTACAGATTGTGCTCGGTCCTGGCAAAGCGCAAACCGCAGCGGAAAAAATGCAGGCGATGCTGAACAGCGCCACGCCAGAGGCGCCGGGCGATCTGCACAGCATCGCCAGCGCGCAGAAGCAGCAGATGAAAGCGAAGCAAACCAGCGCGCTGCACCGTTTTCTCTCCTGCTTTGCCACCATTTTTACCCCGCTGATCCCGGGCTTTATCGGTGCCGGATTGCTGCTGGGGTTTGCCACGCTGATTGAGCAGGTGTGCCATCTTAATCAGCCCGGGGAACACGCCCGCTGGCTGCTGGATACCGTGGCTTATATGAAGGTGTTCGGTAAAGGGTTGTTCACTTTCCTCAGCATCTTAATCGGCTATAACGCGCAGAAAGCGTTTGGCGGCACCGGCGTGAACGGCGCGATCATCGCCTCGCTGTTTGTGCTGGGGTATGTCCCGAACGCGACCGTTGGCTATTACAGCGGCATGCAGGATTTCTTTGGCCTGACCATCGATCCGCGCGGCAATATTATTGGCGTGCTGCTGGCGGCGATATTTGGTGCCTGGCTGGAGAAACAGCTGCGCAAAATTATCCCGGATAATCTCGATATGATCCTCACCTCGCTGCTGACGCTAGTAATTACCGGCGCGGTGACGTTCCTGGTGATCATGCCGATTGGCGGCGAGCTGTTTAAAGGCATGTCGTGGCTGTTTATCCATCTGAACAATAACCCGTTCGGCTGTGCCATTCTGGCCGGCTTATTCCTTATCGCGGTGATGTTCGGCATTCATCAGGGCTTTATTCCGGTCTATTTTGCGCTGATGGAAACCCAGGGTTTCAATTCGCTGTTCCCGATACTCGCCATGGCCGGAGCCGGTCAGGTCGGCGCTTCGCTGGCGCTGTGGTGCAAAGCCGACAAGCATTCGCTGCTGCGCAGCCAGATTAAAGGCGCTATCGTGCCAGGTCTGCTGGGCGTCGGTGAGCCGCTCATCTATGGCGTGACGCTGCCGCGTCTTAAACCGTTTATCACCGCCTGCTTCGGCGGTGCGCTGGGCGGCTTCTTTATCGGACTGGTGGCGTGGCTCGGCCTGCCGGTGGGCATGAACACGGTGTTTGGCCCGTCAGGACTGGTGACGCTGCCGCTGATGACCTCTTCGCAGGGCATCTTTGCCGGTATGGCGGTCTATCTGGTGGGGCTGATCGTGGCGTGGATCGGCGGCTTCGTCTTTACCTGGTGGGGCGGCACCAAAAACGTCGATTTAAGCTAGAAAAGCCCGCACCAGTAGACCGTCAAGAGGTCCGATGTCATTAAATGGATGATTTTGCTGCAATTGTGGGTTGGCTCACAATTGCAGCATTTCGTTAGCGCTGCTTATTATTGAGCGTGAGAATTATCACCCATCCAGACTTTACTGGAGTGGCTGAAGATAAATCACATAATATTAATGCGTTATCACTATAAGCCTTATTTAAACCAGGGTTATAGCCTTTCATTTTCTGCGAAATTCTTATTTCATTCCGATAAATATCTCCGGGCTCGCTTTTGATCTGTGCAGCCATAAAGTCTATATAAGCAACAGCTTTCTCCTGATTTTCACGCATCAGCGGCACCCTCTGTGCCCATAATTAACCACTTGATTCGTTTTGTGAAAATAGAGTTCGCCCATCTGCCCCTTTGTTCTTTTTTCGCTGTGCTTTCACAGCGTCGCTGATTGCTTGTTACTGGAGGTTGTATGAGATTCACCCGGAATCCCATTGCGTTAGGGATCGTCGCTGCGCAGGCGGTGTTTTATTTCCCCGGCGTGGGGGAAGCGGCAACACTGGGCGCGTATAATCCGCGCGATAACGACCAGCAGAGCGGCGCGCTGATCGTTAACGGCGGCAGCGCAACCTTAACCGGTAATCAGGCGTTTGAGCCGGGCATTGACGGGGCGGTCAACACCACGCTCGGCCAGGTGACCATCGCGGCGGGCGCACAATATCTCAATCAGGCACGTCTCGATCCCGGTCCGCAAAACCTCGCCATCACCGTGCCGGATCCCACTACCGGCGGCAACACCACCTTTCAGGTGTTTGATTCCGCCAGCCTGGTGGCGCAGGCACCGGTTACCGCCAGCACGGTGGTGCCGGATCTGCAAAACGTGAATGACAATCAGTATATCGACGCGCGTATCGCCGACGTCAGCGGCAGCGGCAGTTCGCTGGATGTCAGCATTGGTCAGGCTAACGCCAACAGCAGCGCCAGCACCAACGCCTGGACCATGGCGGCCAAAAACACCACGCTGTTTCAGGTCAGTAACGGCGGCGCCCTCAACTGGAACAACAACAACCGCATCACCTTCAACGGTTCTGCGGCCAACGTCTCCGGCGGCCAGGTGACCGACAGCCTGGCGGTACAAAACCTTGCGACCTATAACGGCAGCTTTAGCGTGCAGACGCTGGACGGCAAAACCACCGCCTTCAACGTCACCAATGCCAGCCAGCTGCAAAGCTACAATAACTGGCTGGTGAGCCAGCTGCAGGCCGGCAATCTCGCGCCGGCCAGCTACCTCAGCGCGTTCAATCAGGCGGTCACTATCACCAACGGCGATATTGTCTATAACGTCAGCGCCACTGCGCCGGATGAAGTGACGCAGCCGATAGGTAGCCGCGTGGTGATCAATGCCGAAGGCGCCGGTTCGCAGGTCACTATCGCCGCCGGTAAAACGCTGGAAGTGGTAGGGGCCAGCGATGGCGCGGTACGCGTGGCCAATGGGGCCAATGCTACCATCGACGGGAAACTGGCGAGCCGCGGCACCGCGCTGGCGCTGGATGGCGCGACGGCTACCAACAGCAGCAGCGGCGTCATCAACGGCGGTTTCCTCAACCGTATTGATGGCACCGGCGTCGGCGCGGCCAGCAACAACGCCACGGCGGTAACGGTGCAAAACGGCGGTGATTTCACTAACAATGGCGTGCTTAACCTCGGTACCACCGGCAGCAATCTGACCAACGGCGTGGCGGGCATCCGCCTTGATGCCAATGCGCAGGCCGCTAACAGCGGCAATATCAACGTGGGCGTCAACGGTTCCAGCGCGCGTGGCACCACTTCCGGCGTGCTGCTCACCAGCGACAGCAGCCGATTTACCAACAACAGCGGCGGCACGATTTACCTCGGGCGAGGCGCGCAGAACAGCCTGAGCGACAACGTGGCGGAGACAGCCCTGAACCAGAGCGGGCTGACCAGCGGCATTGCGCTGCTGGCCAACGGCAGCGCCACCAACGACGGGGCGATTGTGATTGGCTCGCGCGTACAGAACGCCGCCGGGATGTCGGTCAGCGGTGCCAGCAATGCCACGCTGATCAACAGCGGCACCATCGACGTCAACGGCAGCGCTGCGCGCGTGCCGCGCGAGAACGTCGGCATGCTGGTCACTAACAGCAACGGTACGCTGGAGAATCGCGGCACCATCAACCTCAACGGCGTTAACGGCACCGGCCTGAAAGTGCTGGCCACCAGTGGTAACAGCGCCGCCGCCAGCTCCACCGGGACCATCAATGTGGCGGGCGGAGCCGATCCGGCCAGCGGCACACGCAACTTTGGCGTGTGGGTGGAAGGTCAGGGTAGCGGCACTGCCGCAGCGAACGTGGACGGGCCGATTAACCTCACCGGCAACGGCGCGATTGGCGTGCACGCGCGCGGCAACGCCACGGTTAACGTCACGCAGAATGCCATTCCCCGTTTCAGCACCGGCAGCAATCAAATTGGTTTTTTTGCCTATGGCCCGAATGCGCTGATCAACGTGGACGACAACAACGCGTTTGACGTCACCACCACTAACTCGACGCTCTTCCGCATCGAACAGGGCGCGACGTTTGACGGGACTAATACCACGCTGACCGCCTCCGGCGCGGGTGCGGTGGCGGTGAACGGCACCGGCGGTGGCGGAACATTGGTGAAGACCAACAACGCCACGATTAACGTCAGCGGCACCGGTGCCACCGGCGTCAATATCGAGGGCGGTGCGCAGGGCAATATTGACGCGGCGACCACCATTACCCTCAGTGGCAGCAACGCCACGGGCGCGATTGCCGACGGGCAGAAACATACGCTGACCGGTGCTAACAGCCGTGCGCCGGTCGCCAGCACGCGGCTGACCTCCGCCGCAGAACTCAATTCGGCGCAGAACGGCATCACCGGCTATCTGGCGCGCAACCGCGCGCAGCTCAGCAACAGCGGCAACATCAACTTCAGCGGGGCCAATACCACCGGCCTGCGCGTGGAGAGCGGGGCGACCGGCAGCAACAGCGGCAACATCAGCATCAGCGACGGCGGCACCGGTATCGCGGTGAACAGCGCGGGCAGCACCTTCGCTACCACCGCCAGCAACAGCGGCAACATCGACGTCAATGGCGGCAGCAGCTCCCGCCGTACGCGCGGCGTCAGCGCCAGCGGTAGCCAGGCGGTGGCGAACCTCAACGGCGGCACGCTCACGCTCAACGGGAGTGGTGCCATCGGCGCCGAAGCGCTGGACGGTGCGCTGGTGAATATCGCCGCCGGATCGACGCCGATCTTTAACAATAGCGACCAGATCGCCTATCACGCTGCGGGTAACGGATCGCGCATTCGCGCCGCCACCAGCGCGCTGGATGTCAGCACGCGTGGTTCGACCGGCTACCGCCTTGACGACGGCGCGGCGCTGAGCTTCAGCACGCCGAACAGCCTGAGCGCCAGCGCCGCCAGCAGCACCGGCGTAATTGTCTCTGGCAGCGGCAGCAGCCTCAACAGCGCCAACCTCAATCTGACCGCCAGCGGCGAGGAGAGCACCGCCGTGCGCGTCGAGGGCGGCGCAGCGGCGACGCTCGACGGCAGCAGCACCATCACGCTCAGCGGCAACAACGCGGTGGGCGTGCTGGTGAATACGCTGCGCAGCGATCTCAGTAATGCGCTGGACGGCAGCGCTGCCGCCACCCGCGTCACCAGCAACGCCCGCATCAGCGGCGCTGGCAACGGTGCCGTTGGCTTTGACCTGACCAACGGCGCGGCACTGGAGAACAATGGCGCACTGACGCTGACCGGCAGCAACAGCGTCGGCATGCGATCGCGCGCCGGCAGCACGCTGACCAACAATGGCGTGGTTAACGTCAGCAGCGGCACCGGGTTAGACGTCGGCGGCAGCGGCACCACGCTGGCGCAGGGCGGCAGCATCAATGTTGATAACGGCGTGGCCGGCGTGCGCATCAGCGACGGCGCACAGCTGGCGCTGACTGGCAGCGATACGCTGATCACCACGCGCGGCACGGCGCATGGCATTTTGCTCGACAGCGGCGCGGCGGCGCTCAGCGCGCGCGACGCCACCATCAACGTACTGGGCAGCGGCAATGGCATCGAAAACCGCGCGGAGCTGGACAACGTTAGCCTGAGCAACCTGACGCTTAACGTCGGCGATGGCAACGGCATCCGCACTGCCGTCGCGTTCGATCCTGCCTCCACCGTGACCACCAATGTAACCGGCAGCGGTAACGGCCTGACTATCGCCAACGCCGATGGATCGACCACCGGCGGCGATCTGACGCTGGGTTCGGGTTACGTTTTCAATGTTACCGGCGCCGGCGGCACCGGGATTCGCGCCAACACCACGGGAAATATCGTCACCGCTGCCAGCGTCAATATCACTAATGCGGCAGGCGGTTCGGCGCTGGTCTCCAGCACCGCCGGCACCATCGTCAACCGCGGCACGCTGCGCTCCAGCAGCCTGACGGCACCGGTGGTCGATCTGCGCGGTGGCAAAACGGTGTTTGAGAATCTCGGTACTATCGTGACGGCCACGGCGCAAAGCGTGGCGGTGGCGGGCAGTAACGCCGACGATGTGATTTTGCTGACCCAGGGTGACGTGCTGGGCGACATCAATCCTGGCGGCGGCAGTGACACGTTCCGCTGGACCGGCGGCACGCTCAACGGCAGCCTGACCATGGGCGCAGACAACAACAATATCGCCGACGTCAGCGGCGTCGATCTCAGCACTACTTACCATCTCACCAGCGGCAACGGCACCGGTAACAGCCTGACCTTTGACCAGATTACGGCGCGCGGCGGCAGCTTCAGCGCGGATGACCTGAGCAAAGGCGTTAACCTCGGCAGCGGCTGGAGCATCATTAACTTCGCGGATAGCCGCTGGACGCTGACCGACAATCTGCAGCTGGCGCACAGCACCATTAACATTGATGGGCGCTCAACGCTGTATGCCGGTGACAACGTGCATCCCACGCTGGCGGGCGGCACAGCGGATTCGCTGCAGGTAAATAACAGCGGCACGCTGGATCTCACCAATGGCAGCGGTTCGCCGGGCAATACGCTGGACATCAACGGCTCGCTGGCGTCGATGGGCGGTCAGGCGAATCTGGTGACGCGCCTGAATGAGGGCGGCACGCTGAGCAACCAGTTTACCGACCACATCAACGTCAGCGGTAATGCCAGCGGCACCACGCTGCTCAACGTCAGGCTCGATGCGGCAAGCAGCGCGGCGCTCACCGATCGCAACCGCAACGGCGGCATTGAGGGCAACGAAGGCATTTCGCTGGCGCAGGTGGGCGGCAACGCCGGCCAGAACAGCTTTGCGCTCAGGGATGGCTATCTCGGCGCCGGACCGTGGCAGTACCGGCTGTACAGCTTCGCGCCGGGCAGCAGCGATCCGGCGCAGCGCCTGCTGAGCGGCAGCGGCAACAATTACTGGGACTACCGGCTGGCAAACTACTACGTGTGCGAGGACAGCGATAGCTGCCAGCCGGCGCTGGTGACCAGCGGATTTGGCACGCCACAGCGCTACGATGCGCGTCCGGCGGTGGTGCCGCAGGTGCCCTCGTACATTTCGGCACCGGTTGGCCTCGCCTATTACACCGCCGCGATTATTGATGACCTGCACAAGCGTCTCGGCGAACTGCGTCACGAGCAGACGCGCCCGGCGGGTAACGGCGGTGAGATGTTCCTGCGCTACATCGGCTCGAATCTGAAATACAAAAGCGACCGCAGCTTTAGCGATTACGGCTACGGGTTTGATCTCGATTACAGCGCGGTGCAGCTTGGCGGCAACCTGCTGCGTCTCGACGGTGAGCAGGACAGTCTGCGTGGCGGCGTGGCCTACACGCGCGGCAATACGCGCATTCGTCCGCAGGCGGCAGACGGTTACAGCAGCACCAGCTTTGATAGCGACAGCCTGGCGCTGTACGGCACCTGGCAGCGCCAGAGCGGCTTTTACCTTGACGGCGTGCTGTCGTTTGACTGGCATCGTGGTGAAACCGACATTGCGCGCCAGCAGCGCGAGGCAAAGCTGAAGGGCCACGGCTGGACCGCCTCGCTGGAGAGCGGCTATCCGTTTGAACTCGGCGAGGGCTACAAGCTGGAGCCGCAGGCGCAGCTGATGTACCTGAAACTGAACATGAATGATTTCACGGACGAGGACAATAACCAGGTGCGCTATGGCGATTATCACCAGACGATTGGCCGTCTCGGCGCGCGTCTCGACCGCAGCTGGACCGATGACAGCAACCGCCAGTACACGCCTTATCTGCGCGCGAATTATTACAAAGGCTGGGGCGGTACGGCGCAGGCGTCGGTGTCGGCAGCCGATAACCCGGCGCTCGGCGCCAGCTTCAGCAGCGGTAATTTTGGCCAGATGTGGGAAGTGGGTGCCGGCGGCACGGTGACGCTGCAGCAGGATGTGTCGCTGTACGCCGAAGCGGATTACCGCAAGGAGATCGACGGCAACGGCGCCAGAGGCTGGCGTTACAACCTCGGCGTGCGCTGGCAGTTCTGACAGTACGTGCACATGACGCGGTCGCCGTGAACGGTGTAATGCCGACCGGTCAGGGCAGCCGCAAATCGCACAAAATTTGTAGCGGCGCGATTTATCGCGCAATAAATTGCGCCGCTACCAAATGTGCAACGATTGTCGAACAGTTTGAGGTTCAACTGACAAACTTATTGTACTCAGCCAAAGCTCGATCTCATTTACCCTAAATGATTTTTTATCGATCCCGCCCGCGGCCAGAACTGTGAAGCGCCGCGCACTCCGGCTTTATTAAGAACAAAAATTAAATAGCCGCGCTAAAGCCAGGCCATTGTGCTGCCGAAAAGGTAAAAAAGTATTATCGATTTCTCTTCAGCCTGCGTTTTGCAAGGACTCACACATGCGTAATAACCAGCCCATCACCCAGCGTGAATTCGTCTTCGACGATCGCGCCACGCTGATGTCGACCACCGATCTCAACAGCCACATTACCTACGCCAACGACGCCTTTATTGAGGTCAGCGGATTCAGCCCGGAAGAGGTCAACGGCCAGCCACACAACATGGTGCGTCATCCGGATATGCCGCCGGAAGCGTTCGCCGATATGTGGAGCACGCTGAAGCAGGGCGAACCCTGGACCGCGCTGGTCAAGAACCGGCGCAAGAATGGCGATCACTACTGGGTGCGCGCCAATGCCATTCCGGTGGTGCGCGAGGGCAAGCTGCAGGGCTATATGTCGGTACGCACCAAACCGTCGGCGGAGGAGGTCCGTCAGTGCGAGGCGCTGTACCGTGATTTTCGTGAAGGGCGTGCCAAAGGGCGTCGCTTTCATAAGGGACTGATTGTTGGCAGCGGCTGGCGGCGGCTGACCTCAGTGCTGAAAACGCTGCCGCTGCGCTGGCGCATCCGCAGTACGCTGATCGCGCTGCTGCCGTTGTCGGTGCTGAGCGTCTGGCTGCTGGGCATGGCACCGCTGGCGATCGGCTGCTTCAGCGGCGGCATGGCCGGGCTGCTGCTGCTGGCCAGTCTGTGGCTGGAGCAGCAGATTTCGCGCCCGATGGAGCGCATGTGCCGCCAGGCGCTGAGCGTGGCCACCGGCGCCAGCCACAAAGTCGAGCACATCGATCGGGTGGATGAGATCGGCATGACGCAGCGCGCTATCGGCCAGCTGGGCCTGATGTTCCGCTGGCTGGTGGATGACGTCAGCGGCCAGGCGATCAATGTCCTGAGTGCCAGCGACGCCATCGCGCGCAGCAATGATGAACTGAGCCGTCGCACCGAGCAGGCGGCGGCGAACGTGCAGCAAACGGCGGCGACCATGAACGAAATGACCGCCACGGTCAAAAGCAACACGGAAACCGCCAGCGAAGTGAATACGCTGTCGGCCAGCACCAGCGCAGCGGCGATCAAAGGCGGTGAAGTGATGCAGGAGATGGTCGGCATGATGGCGGAAATTGCCGACAGCTCGAAGCGTATCGCCAACATCACCAGCGTGATCGACGGCATCGCTTTCCAGACCAATATTCTGGCGCTGAACGCGGCGGTGGAAGCGGCACGTGCCGGTGAGCAGGGCAAAGGCTTTGCGGTGGTGGCGGGCGAGGTGCGCAGTCTGGCACAGCGCAGCGCCAAAGCCGCCAGCGAGATCAAAAACCTGGTGGAAACCAGCGCCGGCCGCGTGCAGTCGGGCAGCGATCACGCCGATGCGGCCGGCCACACGATGCAGGCGATTGTCGATCAGGTGCAGAATGTCACCGCCCTGATCGCGCAAATCAGCGCGGCGACGGCCGAACAATCCATCGCGCTGAGCGAAGTCAGTAGCGCGGTGGAGGATCTCGACGACATCACCCATCAGAACGCGGCGCGCGTGGCGGAAGGTGCAGAAGCCTCCGGCCGAATGGCGCATCAGGCCAACCGGCTGGTTGAAGCGATCAGCGTGTTTCGCTAAGTTTCACGACGCTTCACGTCCGGCGCGCAGCGCGCCGGGCGGTGTGCCGACAATGCGTTTGAAGGCGCGACTGAAGGCGGCCAGTGAACCGTAACCGAGGTGGAACGCCACGCTCTCCACCGCTTCGCCATCGTTAACAATACGCTCAACCGCCAGACGCATGCGCAGTTCAGTGAGGTAGCGCAGCGGCGTCATGCCGGTGGCGTTTTGAAAGCGCGCGGCAAACACCGAGCGTGAGCTGCCGGATTCGCGCGCCAGCCGCTCCACCGTCCAGTTTTCGCCGGGCGCGCGGTGCATGGCCGCCATCGCCAGGCTGAGGCGCGGATCGCGCAGGGCCTGCACCAGCCCGCTGCCCTGACCACAGCCATTCTCCACCCAGCCCCGCACAATTTGCGCCGCCACCACATCGGCCAGCCGCGACAAAATGCCGGCAAAGCCCGCTTTGCGCTGACGTGTTTCACGCTCCATGGCATCCAGAATCGGCTGGATTTCCGGGTATTGCGCCAGCAGTGTGCTGACCAGCATCACATCCGGCATGGTGTGCACCAGCGGCTGCATGCCGCCCAGCTCAAACGCCATGCAGGCGCTGAATAAAATCACATCGCTGTCGTCCGGGCAGGCATCCGCGTCCGGCGCATCGTTGATGGCGCACACGCTGTCGCAGATGGGTTTGCTGTTAAAGGTAGCGATCGGCACGCACACCGCATCTTCGCCGGAGATCAGCGCGTGCGGCTTACCGTGCGGAATCAGCAGTGCATCGCCCGCCTGCAGTGGATAGACGGTGCCGGAAGCGGAGCGAATCAGCAGCGAGCCGCGGCCAACAAAATGCAGCTGTGCCTTGCCCGGCGCGTCATCATATTGCAGGCCAAACGGCGCATGCAGCGCGATGCGCTGATATTTGACGCCGTACAGGCGCATGCCCATCAGCAGTTCGCTGGTCAAATCTTCATAGCGGCTCATACAATCCAGACGAATTATCAAAAAACAAAGTTTCTGTATCATAGATCGTCTTGCGTCGTCTCTCTATGCTTACAGCCTGATATTTTGTGATGGGGATCGCAGATGAGTCTGGATACTGAAGTAGTGGAAACAAGCATTGCGGTAGAGAAACCCGCATGGGGCGCGGTGTTCGCCATGGCGTTTGGCGTCTTCGGCCTGATCACCGCAGAATTTCTGCCGGTGAGCTTGCTGACACCGATTGCCGACTCGCTGCGCGTCAGCGAAGGGCAGGCGGGCCAGACGGTCACGGTTACCGCGCTGGTGGCGCTGCTGACCAGCCTGGTGATTGGTAACGTCACGCGCCGCCTCGACCGCCGCCTGGTGATGCTGGCGTTCACGTTGCTGCTCATCGCCTCGGCGCTACTGGTGGCGTTTGCCGAAAATCTGCCGATGATTTTACTGGCGCGCGTGCTGCTCGGCATGGCGATTGGCGGCTTCTGGACGCTGTCGACCGCCATTACCATGCGGCTGGTGCCCGCCGATCAGGTGCCGCGCGCGCTGTCGATTGTGTTCAGCGGTATTTCGCTGGCCACCATCATTGCCGCGCCGCTGGGCAGCTATCTTGGCGGGCTGATTGGCTGGCGTAATATCTTCCTGCTGACCGGTGTTTTGGGCGTGCTGGCGCTGTTCTGGCAGTTCTTCACCCTGCCGTCGATGCCGCCGGAGAACAAAGCGCGCAGCGGCGGCGTGCTGGACCTGCTGCGTCAGAGCGTGATGCGCTGGGGCATGCTGGCGGTGATCATGATGTTTACCGGCCATTTCGCCTTCTTTACCTATCTGCGCCCGTTCCTGGAAACCAGCGCGCAGCTGAATGTGAATCAGCTGTCGCTGGTGCTGCTGGCGTTCGGCGTGGCGAACTTCTTCGGCACCTCGCTGGCCGCGTGGCTGGTGACGCGCAGCGTGTCGCTGACGCTGACCGGCATGGCGCTGGTGATGAGCGTGACGGCGGTGCTGCTGGTGAGCTTTGGCCACGTCTCCTGGCTGGTGGCGAGCGGCGTCGCGCTGTGGGGGCTGGCGTTTGGTTCAATGCCGACTGGCTGGTCAACCTGGCTGTCGCGCGCGGTGCCGGACGACGCCGAATCGGGCGGCGGTCTGCTGGTGGCCACTATTCAGCTAGCGATCACTGCCGGTGCGGCAGCCGGTGGCTGGATGTTCGATCTGCAGGGCGCGGGCGGCGTCTTCCTTGCCAGCGGCGTGCTGATGCTGCTGGCCGCCATCACCATCTTTACCCGCGTGCGGCATCACGGTTAAACCCGTTTACCGCCATCAGGCGCGCCGCGACTCGCTTCAGGGTGTGTCGCGGTGCCGCTTTTGCCGCGTATGCCTGGTCTCACCAATCACAGCAATAAATCCTGCCTTTTAATCAAATCGTGGTTTTTTAACCCTTTGCGCACAGGTTGCGCTAAACGTGCTTTTTATGGTCAAAATATTCGAATGACTTAGGCAAATCTCTGCGCTTTTTTTTGATCGGTTGCCGGCCTACTATATCTCTCATCAAGGCGATGCCGCCTTATTTAATCAAACATCATTAAGGAAATGACCATGAAAACCATCAAAACTTTTGCTGCTGTTATCGCTCTCTCTGTTCTGCCATTTGCCAGCTTCGCGCAAAGCGTGACCGCTACCGCCTCTACGCTTGACGGTGCTGAAGCGCAAATCGCTGCTAAAGCGCAGGAACTTGGTGCTTCCTATAAAGTGACTGAAGCCAACTTCAACAACGGCGTTCACATGACCGCAGAACTGACCCAATAAGTTCGCCTTACCCTCTGTGCTGACAGGGTGCCTTAGGGCGCCCTGGCGGCGTTGCTAACGCCATAAAATCCTGTCCCTTTTCCGCATAAATGATTATTATTCGCAAAAACTAACATCCTTATCGGCTCGCCTCGGGCTGAATTTCCTATTGGTTGCAATGTCGGGCTTTCATTTCACTGCCGCACGGCGGTGGTTTTGCTATGGAGAAGTTATGAAAGCGAATAAAACAATGCAGTGGGCGCTGCGTCCGCTACTGGTGGCCACGGCGCTGCTGTCCTGCAGCGCGCTGCAGGCGGCGGAAACGCAGCCGCTCAATCAGCCGATCGCCAAAGGTGCCTACGAACTGGCCTTCAGTAACAGCGACAACGCGCTGTTCCTCGCCACGGCGCAAAACGCCGGCAATCCGCAGGGCGGTAACGTGTACCGTCTCGATCCGCAGAATCTGGCGGTGAAACAAACCATCAGCACTGAGCTGAAGACCTTTGGCGCCGCCATCAATCAGCACACCAACGTGCTGTACTTTGGCAACACGGTCAACGGCGCGCTGACGGCAGTGGATGCCAGCAGCGGTAAGGTGATCAACACGCTGGTGCTGGATGGCCGCAAGCGCGGTGACACGGTTCGTCCGCTGCAGCCGCGTGAACTGGTCGCGGATGCGCTAACCAATCGCGTGTACATCACCGGTCTCGGCGCGCAAAGCGTGGTGTGGGTAGTGGATGGCAAAACGCTACAGCTCATCAGCACTATCCCGAATACTGGTAAAATGGGCACCGGACTGGCACTGGATGCCGCCGCGCAGAAACTGTATGTCACCAATGCCGATGGCGAGCTGGTCACCATCAATACCCGCCTGAACGCGATTGAAAAGCGCCAGAAAATTGACGGTGATAAAGAGCACTTTTTCCTGAATATTGCGCTGGATAGCAAAGGCCACCGCGCTTTCCTCAGCGATGCGAAGCAGCCGCAGGTACTGGTGCTGGATACCCGCACGCAGCAGGTGATTCAGCGTATTGAGGTACCGGAATCGCTGGCGGTGCTGTTCAATGCTGACCGTGACGAGCTGTATGTCACGCACCGTAAAGCCGGTGAGATCAGCATCATTGATGCCAGCCGCTATAAAGTGAAACGCACGGTGAAAGCGCCGGGCCTGCCGAACAGCCTGGCGCTCTCCGCCGATGGCAACACGCTGTTCGTCAGTATCAAGCAGCCGGGCTCACGCAAGGAACCGCCAAAAAACCCGGACAGCGTGTTACGCATCGCGCTGTAGGGCGTAATTATCCGAAACTCAGGGGCGACGTGTGTCGCCCTTTGCATTTCCGGCCTTGATCCCCCCTTTCCCGCCCGGCTTACGCTACCTTTAGGACGACAACACCTAAGGGGAGAGTGCAATGAGCCAGTTTTTTATGCATGAAAAAAACGATCTGGTGAACGAAGCGATCGAAGGCGTGTTACTCAGCACACCGTGGCACAACCTGACCCGTCTCGATCTGGGCGATGAGATTCGCGTGGTGGTGCGTTCGGACTGGGATAAAAGCAAAGTCGCACTGATTTCCGGCGGTGGCTCCGGCCACGAACCGGCGCACGCGGGCTTTGTCGGCAAAGGGATGCTGACCGCTGCGGTGTGCGGCGATATCTTCGCCTCGCCGAGCGTTGATGCGGTGCTGAACGCCATCGTTAACGTCACCGGTGAGGCGGGCTGTCTGCTGATTGTGAAGAATTACACCGGTGACCGCCTCAACTTTGGCCTCGCCGCGGAGAAGGCGAAAAATCTTGGTTACAAGGTGGAGCTGGTGATGGTGCAGGACGATATCGCACTGCCGGAGAACCCGCAGCCACGCGGCATTGCCGGCACCGTGCTGGTGCACAAAATCGCCGGCTTCGCCGCGGAGCACGGCCAATCGCTTGACGAGGTTAAAGCGCTGGCGCAGCGCACCATCGACGCCACGTCCTCCATCGGCCTGGCGTTTGCCACCTGTCACATTCCGGGTGAAAAGCGCGACGATCGCGTGGCAGCGGGCCACAGCGAGCTGGGGATGGGCATTCACGGTGAGCCGGGCGTGATCACGCTGGATACGCAAAACAGCCGCAAAATTACCAGCATCATGACCGATCAGCTGGCGCAGGCGCTGCCCGACGGCAAACAGGCGCTGTTGATGATCAACAATCTCGGCGGCTTTTCCCAGCTGGAGCTGGCGCTGCTCACGCGCGAGGTACTGCAGTCGCCGCTGGCGGCACGCATCACCCATTTAATTGGCCCGGCAACGCTGGTCAGCGCGCTGGATATGAAAGGGTTTTCGCTGACGCTGCTGGCGCTGGAAGAGGCGTTTTTCGAGGCGCTGCATGCGCCGGTGCAGGTGCTGGGCTGGACGCCAATGTACGACTTTGCGCCCATCAGCCTGCAGCGCGCTGAACGCATCGGCAGCGTGCTGGATTTCGATCCTTCCGATAACGCTGAAGTGGCGCAGGTGGTTGAGCGCGTGACGCAGACGCTGATCGATCTGGAGAGCGAGCTGAATGCGCTGGATGCCAAAGTCGGCGATGGCGATACCGGCTCGACCTTTGCCGCCGGCGCGAAGAAAATCCAGCGCGGCCTGCGTGAACAGCAGTTGCCGCTGGATGAGCTGCCTACGCTGCTGGCGCTGGTAGGCGAACAGCTGGCGACGGTGATGGGCGGATCAAGCGGCGTGCTGATGTCGATTCTGTTTACTTCGGCCGGACAGCAGCTGGAGGAGGGCAGCACGCTGCCGCAGGCGCTGATGCACGGGCTGGAACGGATGAAGCACTACGGCGGCGCGCAGCCGGGACATCGCACCCTGGTGGATGCGCTGCAGCCGGCACTGGAGGCGTTAGCGGCCGGAGAGTCGCTGGCTGCGGCGGCGGCCGCTGCGCAACAGGGTGCCGACGCGACGGCGCAGATGCAGAGTGCGAAGGCAGGTCGTTCGGCTTATCTCAATCAGCAGAGTCTGGATGGCGTGAAGGATCCGGGCGCGTACGCTATCGAGAAGGTGTTTGCGGTGCTGGCGGGCTGAGAATGGGACGGGTGGGTGCGGGGTTCGCCCTCACCCTAACCCTCTCCCGCGGGCGGGAGAGGGGACTGTCCGGAGCGATGTCGGAGTATAGCGCGCGCTCCTGCCGCCCAGCTTTTTCCGCTTACTCCGAGGCTTCGCGCAGCATCTCGTCGTGCGGAATATCCTGCAGAATTTGCTCGAAGCTGCGCAGACGTTTATAGATCGACATCAGCGTAATCAGCGTGGACCACGAGGTGATCAGATACTGGAATGAGGAGCGCACCTGGTCGAACACGTTGGTGATCTGGTTAAGCAGCCCCAGCGTGATGGTGCCCGCAACAATCGAGGGGAACAGCACGAACAGCCCGAACACATTGTCCACCTGCAGATAGAGAATGCGCGTGATGTTGAAATAGAGATAGTGGAAATAGAGGCGGAAATAGTTGTGACGCACGCGGCTGAACAGCTCCTGCACCGTAGGCGGCGCGGCGCGCTGCGGATCGTCCTCGCCGTACACCAGCTCTTTACGGTACGCGGCTTCCACCCGCTGATTGCGGAACTCCAGCCCCGGCAGTTTAATCCCCACCAGCGCCAGCAGCGCGGTACCAAACAGCGACCACAGCAGCGCGGCGATCACCAGCGCATAAGGGATATTGCCGAGGATCGGCACTTCTTTCACATGATGCGATAGCGTCACCAGTACCGGCAGAAACGCCACCAGCGTCATGATGGCCTGGATAAAGCTGATGCCCCAGTCCTGCAGCGTACTGGCGAAGCGCATGGTGTCTTCCTGCACACGCTGTGCGGCACCTTCTACCAGACGCAGGCGCTGCCAGTTATGCATGTAGTAGTTGTTCATCGCGGTACGCCAGCGGAACACCCAGTGGCTGACGAAAAACGAGTTCATCACGCCGATCACTACCGCGATCAGCGCAATGCCGAGAAACGCCAGCACCTGCACATAGAACTGATTGATGCTCACCGAGCCGGCTTTGGTCAGCGCCTGCTGAATCATGTCGTAAAACGGACCATACCAGGCGTTAACGCCGACGCCTACCTGCACGCCAAACCAGGTGACAAAGATAATCAGTAACGATCCCCATACCGACCAGCGCTGCCACGGATGGTTGTCGATGATGCGCCACACCAGCGCAAAGGCGCCGCCCATGATCCAGTAATAGGCATAAAACCACAGCTGGCTGGCGTGGATAAAGCGGCTGGCGTTGGTCGGCAGCGGCTGCTGCATCGCCGCCTGCAAAGCGGGAAAGCGCGCCGGAAAATCATTGAAAAAGCCAAACCAGGCAAAAATGGCAATCAGGCTCCAAATCGCGGCCGAGCTGAAAAACAGCGCCGGCCGCGGAAAATAGGACTTAAACATAGGCACTCCGCTGTTGTGTGTACTCTTTATACCGCTTCCGGCATTTATCTGTCTGTTGTCGGTTGTATCCGACGATGACAGCATCGCCGCATTTATGTAAAGCGGCAGAGTTAGTTGTTAAGTTTTTTGTGCTCATTTGTTTCGGGAAACTAAATTATTAACGGCGATGGTGTTACACTATGCCAACTGTTACCGGTAACAGTCTTGCTGTATCCCTTAAAACGCCAATAAAAATCATTACAACGCAACTACTTAACTTTCATGCCGCATTATATGCGGTAATGAGGCAATGTCATGTCAGAAGAAAAAAAGGGTCACACTCGCCGGGATTTCCTGCTGAGAACCATTACCCTGGCGCCGGCAATGGCGGTAGGCAGTACGGCGATGGGCGCACTGGTCGCGCCAATGGCCGCCGGTGCGGCAGCGTCTACAGCCGCTGCGCCGCAGCAGGCGCGCGAATATCAACCGGTGTGGTTTACCGCCGAAGAGTTTGCCTTCATCAAAGCCGCCGTGGCGCGCCTGATCCCCAACGATGAACGCGGTCCTGGCGCGCTGGAAGCCGGCGTACCGGAGTTTATCGATCGCCAGATGAATACGCCGTATGCCACCGGCAGCAACTGGTATATGCAGGGACCGTTCAATCCGGATCTGCCGAAAGAACTCGGCTATCAGCTGCCGCTGGTGCCGCAGCAGATCTACCGTCTCGGCCTGGCCGATGCCGATGGCTGGAGCAAACAGCAGCACGGCAAGGTATTTGCTGAGCTGACGCCCACGCAGCAGGACGCGCTACTGAGCGCCTTCGAAAACGGCAGCGCGCAATTCCCGCAGGTGCCGGCCAAAACCTTCTTTGCCTTTCTGTTGCAAAACACCCGCGAGGGCTACTTCAGCGATCCGATCCACGGCGGCAATCAGGGCATGGTGGGCTGGAAGCTGATCGGCTTCCCTGGCGCACGCGCCGACTTTATGGATTGGGTAGAGCGCGGCGAACGTTATCCGTTCCCGTCAGTTGATATTCGCGGCGAGAGGGCGTAACCGTGGCAAATGCGTTAAAAAAAGTGGATGTGGCGATCGTCGGTTTCGGCTGGGCCGGGGCGATCATGGCGAAAGAGCTGACCGAGGCCGGTCTGCATGTGGTGGCGCTGGAGCGCGGGCCGCATCGCGATACCTATCCGGATGGATCCTATCCACAGTCCATTGATGAACTGACTTATAACATCCGCAAAAAGCTGTTCCAGGATCTGTCAAAAAGCACCGTAACTATCCGTCACGATGCCTCACAAACCGCCGTACCGTATCGTCAGCTGGCGGCATTCCTGCCGGGCACCGGCACCGGCGGCGCCGGCCTGCACTGGTCGGGCGTGCACTTCCGCGTCGACCCGGTCGAGCTGAACCTGCGCAGTCACTACGAGCAGCGTTACGGCAAAAACTTTATCCCGGAAGGCATGACCATTCAGGATTTCGGCGTCAGCTATGACGAGCTGGAACCGTTCTTCGATCAGGCGGAAAAAGTGTTCGGCACCTCCGGCAGCGCCTGGTCAATCAAGGGCAAAGTGGTGGGCAAAGAGAAAGGCGGCAACCCGTATGCGCCGGATCGCTCCAGCGACTTCCCGCTGCCCGCGCAGAAGCGCACCTGGTCGGCACAGCTGTTTGCCCAGGCGGCGGAATCGGTGGGCTATCACCCTTACGATATGCCATCGGCCAACACCTCCGGTCCTTACACCAATACTTACGGCGCGCAGATGGGGCCGTGCAATTTCTGCGGCTACTGTAGCGGCTACGCCTGCTATATGTACTCCAAAGCGTCGCCGAACGTTAACATTCTGCCCGCGCTGCGCCAGGAGCCGAAGTTTGAGCTGCGCAACAACGCGTATGTGCTGCGCGTCAATCTGACCGACGATAAAAAACGCGCGACCGGCGTCACCTATCTGGACGGTCAGGGACGTGAAGTGGAGCAGCCGGCGGATCTGGTGATCCTCTCCGCCTTCCAGTTCCACAACGTGCATCTGATGCTGCTGTCCGGCATCGGCAAGCCTTACAACCCTATCAGCAACGAGGGCGTGGTCGGCCGTAACTTTGCCTACCAGAACATCTCCACGCTGAAGGCGCTGTTTGATAAAAACACCACCACCAATCCGTTCATCGGTGCCGGTGGCGCGGGCGTGGCGGTGGATGATTACAACGCCGATAACTTTGACCATGGTCCGTACGGCTTTGTCGGCGGTTCACCATTCTGGGTCAACCAGGCGGGCACCAAGCCGATTTCCGGCCTGCCGACGCCAACAGGCACGCCGAACTGGGGTAGCCAGTGGAAAGCGGCGGTGGCGGATACCTATAACCATCACGTGTCGATGGATGCGCACGGCGCGCATCAGTCGTATCGCGCTAACTACCTCGATCTCGATCCCAACTACAAAGATGCTTACGGCCAGCCGCTGCTGCGTATGACCTTTGACTGGCAGGACAACGACATCAAAATGGCGCAGTTCATGATCGGCAAGATGCGCAAAATCACCGAAGCGATGAATCCGAAGATGATCATTGGCGGCGCGAAAGGGCCGGGTGCCCATTTCGATACCACCGTGTACCAGACCACACACATGAGCGGCGGCGCCATCATGGGCGAAGATCCTAAAACCAGCGCGGTGAACCGCTATCTGCAAAGCTGGGATGTGCCGAACGTATTTGTCGCCGGCGCTTCTGCCTTCCCGCAGGGACTGGGCTACAACCCCACCGGCATGGTGGCGGCCCTGAGCTACTGGTCCGCTAAAGCGATTCGTGAACAGTATCTGAAGAACCCCGGCCCGCTGGTACAGGCATAAGGAACATGGCGATGATCAAAAGTTTAACAGCCCTGTTGCTGGGCACCCTGTCGTTCGCCGCGCTGGCGGAGGACACCGCCGCCGATGCGCTGGTGCAGCGCGGTGAGTATCTGGCGCGCGCCGGTGACTGCGTCGCCTGCCACAGCACCGCAGGCGGCAAACCGTTTGCCGGCGGTCTGCCGATGGCGACGCCGATTGGCACCATCTACTCCACCAATATCACGCCGGATAAGGCAACCGGAATTGGTGACTACAGCTATGATGACTTCCAGAAAGCGGTGCGTCATGGCGTGGCGAAAAACGGCGACACGCTCTATCCGGCGATGCCCTATCCGTCTTATGCGGTGGTCAGCGATGACGACATGAAGGCGCTGTATGCCTACTTCATGCACGGCGTGGCGCCGGTGGCGCAGGCTAACAAAGAGAGCGACATTCCGTGGCCGCTGTCGATGCGCTGGCCGCTGGCGATCTGGCGCGGCCTGTTTGCGCCAGATGTGAAGGCGTTCCAGCCGGCAGCGCAGGAAGATCCGGCGCTTGCGCGTGGTCGCTATCTGGTGGAAGGACTGGGCCACTGCGGTGCCTGCCACACACCGCGCAGCTTCACTATGCAGGAGAAGGCGCTGAATAACGGCCAGGGCAATGATTACCTTGCCGGCAGCAGCGCGCCGATTGACGGCTGGACCGCCAGCAACCTGCGCGGTGACAACCGCGATGGCCTGGGGCGCTGGAGCGAAGCGGATCTGCAGCAGTTCCTGCGCTATGGCCGTAACGATCACACGGCGGCGTTTGGTGGCATGACCGAAGTGGTGCAGCACAGCCTGCAGTATCTCAGCGATGCGGATATCAGCGCGATTGCCCGTTACCTGAAATCGCTCGGCGCGAAAGATCCGTCTCAGGCGGTGTTCCGTGAGGATGACGCAGTGGCCCGTGCGCTGTGGAAAGGTGACGACAGCCAGCCGGGTGCCGGCGTGTATGTCGATAGCTGTGCGGCGTGTCATAAAACCGACGGCAGCGGCTATCAACGCTTCTATCCGGCACTGCGCGGGAATCCGGTGGTGATGGCAGAGGATCCGACGTCGCTGATTCACATCGTACTGGTCGGCGGCACGCTGCCGGGCGTGCAAGGCGCACCGACCGCGATCACCATGCCGGCGTTTGGCTGGCGTCTGAACGACAGCCAGGTGGCAGATGTGGTGAACTTCATCCGCAGCAGCTGGGGCAACGGCGTGCAGACCAAAGTCACGGCGAAACAGGTGGCGAAACTGCGCCAGGATGACAGCGTGCAGCCAAAACAGGGCAGCGCGGATATCCGGGTGCTGGAAAAGCAGTAAGTCTGTCTTAAGCATTTCCTTCAGGTCATGACGCGGTTCATGGCCTGAAGAGTGCGAAAAATCCCACTTAAATTCATTACCTTAGATTTTCCTTTCAGACGTTTCTTGTAAGAGATTCCTTCCCCTGCGTTTAAAAATCCCTGCCGCTTATTAAGCGTTACTTTAACGATATTAACTCTGGCGAAAAGGATGACCATATGTCTGTAGGCTATTACGACCCGACCAAACCGGGGCAAGAGAACTACGTCAATTCACCTTATCAGTACTGGAAAGGGGTGATTGAGGATAAGAGCGTCAGCTATATCGAATTTGCCATTAACGGCCAGCTGTTTACTACGCAGGTAAACGCGGACGGCAGCTGGGAGTATCAGCTGCCGCTGCGGCTGGAAGAGGGGAGCCACAATCTCACCATCCGCTTTTTCGACCGGGCCGGCAACGCCGGGATTCCGTTCCAGACGCGGCTGGAAGTCGATCTCAGCCCGCCCGATATGCCGGCGATTATGCGCGTACTGGATGATTTTGGACCGGTGCAGGGCCCGGTTGGCAACAAAGGCTTTACCGATGATAAAACGCCAGCCATTTCCGGTTATGCCGAGCCGGACAGCATTGTCCGCCTGTACAGCAACGGCGTGCTGACTGGCAGCGTGCAGGCGGCGAAAAATGGTCAGTGGACCATTACGCCGGAACTGAGTGACGGTGAACAGCGCCTGTCCGTTACCGCCACCGACAAATTTGGTCAGGTGAGTGTCGATTCCCCGGTCTATACGCTGTTCGTCAACTCGCCGCGCATCGACAAGCCGCAGCTGCTGGAAGTGTTTGATAATGAAGGGGTGAACACCGGTGTGATCAAAGCCGGTAGCGCAAGCGACGATCGCAGCCCGCGCCTGAGCGGCAACGCGCCGCTGGATGCCGAAAACGTCATCATCTACGTCAACGGGGTACGCGTCGGCGTGGCACCGGTGATTGACGGGCAATGGCGCTGGGAGAGTAACGTTGATCTGCTGGGCTACGGTGAAAACACCATTACCACCCGTGCGCAAAATAACCGTGGTGAGTTGAGCCATGCGAGCGAGCCGTTTACCTATACGGTGGTGCCCACCGCGCCGGTGAAGATTGAGTATGCGCTTGATAATTTTGGCCCGGCACAGGGCAAACTGGAAAACGGCGCGATGACCGATGACTTCACCCCCACGCTCAAAGGCACGGCGGAAGCCAACAGTATCGTCTATGTGTATGCCACGCGCGAAAACGGCAGCTGGTGGCTGAAAGGCAGCACCCAGGCGGATGCCTTTGGCCACTGGCAGGTGGAAATCGCCCGACTGGATGGCGGTGCCGGCCCGTATCACTTCCAGGCCAGTAACAGCCCGACGCGCGATCCCGCTGCGCCGCTGTTCGACCTGTATGTGTCAGACAACGGCACCCGCCTGAAGCCCATCATCAACGTGGCGCACGATAATGTCGGGCCCGAGCAGGGCAAATTAATCAACGGCGCCACCACCGATGACATGGCGCCGACGCTGCAGGGCAAAGCTGAAGCCAACAGCATGGTGTATATCCATGCGCGGCATATTGATGGCCATTGGGTGGTGTTAGGCAGTGTTAAGGCCGATGCCTGGGGCAACTGGATAACGGAAGTGCGCGCGCTGCGCGGGGGATACGGCACTTATGAGTTTCAGGCTGCCAAAACCCCCGATCGCGACACCAGCGCCGAGGTGTTCAGTCTCAACATGGTGCCGGAAAAACCCGGCATCGTTTCTGCCTGGGATAATTTTGGCGCGCAGACCGGCGTGCTGCATCAGGGCGATGTCACTGATGACCTGACGCCAACGCTGAAAGGCCATGCTGCAGCAAACAGCGTGGTTTATATCTATGCCCGCCACGTGAACGGGGTGTGGGTGACGCTCGGCAGCGCCGTTGCGGATGCTCATGGTCACTGGCAAAGCGAAGTGCGTGCGTTACGCGGCGGCTTTGGCAAATACGAGTTCCAGGTCTCAGACAGCCCGGTGCGTGACGCCGCCGCCGACGTTTTCGACCTGACGATTATCTCCGGCAAGACGGAGATTATTTCTGCGTGGGATGATAGTGGACCAAAGCAGGGCCAGCTGAAAAGCGGTGATATCACCGATGATATGACGCCAACCCTGAAAGGCACGTCCGCACCCAATAAGGTGGTTTATATCTTCGGCTGCCATATTGAGGGCCACTGGGTATTAATGGACTCGGTCACAGCGGATGCTACGGGTAACTGGAGCTATCAGTCTTACGATCGCTCGCCGTGGAAAGGACTGACGCAATTTCAGGTCAGTGATAGCGCCATTCGTGATGTGAATGCGCCAACCTTTCTGCTGGAGATCAATGTCGATCCGCCGAAGGTCGATCACAAGGGGCTAGTGTGGAATTTCAACGACGGCACCCAGCAGGGCTGGATCGCCAGCGGTCTGTATCATAAAAATGACAACATCGCGGTTAAGCGCTGGAGCGCAGGCAATTCCTCTTATGAGTTGGGTTCCATGACCAACGGTTCAAACACCAACGGCTTCAAAGGAGAAGTGGTTTATCGCTATATTCAGGTCGAAGCGGGTAAAACCTACCAGTTCGATTTTGATGGCTACCGTATTCCTGGCGGTAGCCTGAAACCGAAAATCGGTCTGGACGTTAATGGACAGAAAGTGATTCCCAACATGGGCCTGGATGCTGCCTGGAATCATTTCAGCGGACTGTATACCGCCAGCAAAACAGAAGTGGTTCGCGTGGCGGTAACCAATGAGGTTAATAACGGTAACGGCAACGATTTCGCTATCGATAACATCGGGGTTAAAGAAATCAGCCGGGTTCATGGACAACCTGATCTGGTGAAAGATGCTAACGGTCATCCGCGCTATATCGATTTTAAAACCGGGGTCAGTTATACCATCGACGACAGTCTGAAAATGACGCTGATTAAAGGACCGAATATTGGCGGCGAGCAAAAAACGCTGAAGCATGGCGAAATCATTGTTGGCCGTGGCGGCCAGATGAAGCTGGATTTCGACGGCGTGGCGGAGAAAGTGGTGCTGAAATCGGATTATGTGCACAGCAAAGGCAATTACATCGATTTCTATGACACGCAAGGTAAATTGCTGCACAGCTATGAGCTGAAGGCGCATCCTGGCACCCTGCGAAGCGACATTGTCGAGTACCACGCCCCGGCCGGTAAGCTGATCGGTTCAGCCGTGGTGCGCGTCAATCCGGCTGAAGTGGATTCGGTGAACAATCCGGGCGGCGTGCGCATCAGTGACGTTGAATGGGGCATGCATGATGATCATGTCGGTATCACCGCCTTTGATGTTCCTGCCGTCATCACCCTGGGCGATGAATTCGCCGTTTCCCTGAGCGATGTGCTGGCGCAGGGCAAGCAGGGCAGCACCATCGATATGACGGGTCACGGCAAAAACGTCCTGAGCGTAGCGGTTGACGATATCCTGCAGGTTGGAAGTCAGGATCTGTTCGTGAAAGACGGCAAAACCCAGCTGCTGTTCAAAGGCGATGCGCAGGACGTGGTAAAACTGGATGACATCCTCGGCGACGGCGGTGACGTGGGCGATTGGGTGAAACAGCAGGGCAGCACCACGGTGGCTGGCGTGAAGTATCAGGTTTACAGCCACAGCGGCGTCGATGCCGACGTGCTGATCCAGGAAGGGGTGAAAACCGAACTGGTGTAAATCTGGCGGGGGCGGAAACGCCCCCAAAAGTTTGCACCAAGACGTAGCGGCGCAATTTATCGCGCGATGAATCGTGCCGCTCCAAAGGGTGCGCATTGCCGGGCTGAACCGGCCGCCGCCCACCCTGCGCCCATCCGGTTTAAATGTTCTCCAGATCCAGTCCCCGCGTCTTCGGCCCGTAAATCCCGACCGACAGCATCACCATCAGCATGCTCAGCACGATAAACACGATCACCCCCTGACTGCCGGCATACTGCAGAATCAGGCCAATCAGAATACTGCTGAAAGCGGTCGACAGCCGACTGAATGAATAGCAGAAGCCAACGGCGCGCGCACGAATGTGCGTCGGGAAGATCTCAGTCTGATAAGCGTGATAGCTGAAGGTGAGCCAGGCGTTGCTGTAGGTGATCAGGAAACCGCACACCACCATCAGCAGCGGGTTGCTGGTCAGCGCGAACAGCGTGCCGAACACCACCGTCATCAGCGATGAAAAAACGATCTGCCATTTGTTTTCCAGCCGGTCGGCGTAGCGGCTGCAGATCAGCGAGCCGAGCGGATAGGCCAGCGTGATGAAAAAGGCGTACAGCAGGCTGTGGGTGACGGTGGCCCCCTTGCCGGACAGCAGCGCCGGCAGCCAGTTACCGAAGCCGAAGAAGCCAATCGCCTGGAAGAAGTTCATCACCACCAGCATCAGCGTACGCTGGCGATAAGCCGGTGCCCAGATCTCGCTAAAACGCCCTTTTTTCGGCAGCTGTGCCGCCGCATCGCGCTGAGAGAAATCGTCTCCCGGCGCAATGCCGCAGCGTTTTTCCATCTCGCTCAGCACCCGGTGCGCGTCCTGATGCCGCCCCTGCTGTGCCAGCCAGCGCGCCGACTCCGGCAGGTTTTTCCGGATAAACCAGATCACCAGCGAGCACAGCGCACCGGCGATCACGACCCAGCGCCAGCCTTCGAGGCCGAGCAGGGTTTGCGGTACCAGCCACCATGACATCAGCGCTACCGTCGGCACCGACAGGAACTGAATGAAAAAAGAGAAGGCAAATGCGCGGCTGCGCAGATGGGCCGGCACCCACTCCGACAGATAGGTATCGATGGTCACCAGCTCGACGCCCAGACCGATTCCGACCAGGAAGCGGCACAGAATAATCATCTCCGCGCTGTGCTGGAACGCCATCAGCAGTGAGAACGCACCGTACCACGCCAGCGCGCACATAAAGGTCAGGCGACGGCCGAAGCGGTCGGCATAGGGCGTCAGCAGGCTGGCACCGACAAACAGGCCGAGAAAGGTCGCCGAGGCGAACGCCGCCTGATCGGCGATACCAAACACGCCCGCGGCGCCGGTGTGGAACACGCCTGCGGCGACCAGCCCGGCGCTGATGTAGCCGGTTTCAAACAGATCGTACAGCTCGAAGAAGCCGCCGAGCGCCAGCAGCGTAATAAAGCGCCACAGCCCGGCGGAAGAGGGCAGAGCGTCGATGCGCCCGGCCAGCGTCTGGCGTTCGGTCGCGATGCGATCGGTCGCCACCCCTGTCGAATAGGTGGTTGTCATTATGATTGTTACCTCGGTGTTTGCAGGATCCGCCCGGTGGTGGTTTGTCAGAAATCATTAACCGTTAGCAAGCGAAGAAATAGCAGAATAATCAATTCGTCCGGGGTTGCCGAGAGGCGCAGCGGTGACATTTTGGCAACGTGCGTTGCAGTTCACAGAAAGCGGTACGCCGTCCATGGCGCCAGGTCAGGGCAGATGCGGATAAACGCCCGGACCGATGGGCAGGCCCAGCAGATACCACACCAGCAGCAGCGCGATCCACGTCACAAAGAACACCAGCGGATACGGGAAGATCAGCACGTAGTAGGTGCCGAGCTGCGCGTCTTTTTGATAGCGCTGCAGGAAACCGAGGAACAGCGGCAGAAACGGCGACATCGGCGCCAGCGGCAGCACGGCGGAATCGGCGATGCGGAAAATCATCTGGGCAAACGCCGGATGAAAGCCGAGCAGCATAAACATCGGCACAAACACCGGCGCGAGGATCGACCAGATCGCCGAGCCGCTGGCGATAAACATGCACAGAAATGCCGAGAGGAACATCAGGCCGAGAAAGGCCGGCGCACCGCTGATGCCGGCGCTCTCCAGCATATCGGTCAGGCCGATGGCCATAAACTTGCCCATGTTGCTCCAGTTGAAGAACGCCACGAACTGCGACAGCGGAAACACCATGACGATAAAGCCGGCCATGCTCTTCATCGGATCCACCAGCAGTCGGGGGATGTCGTCAGCGCGGCGAATCTGCTGTGTCACCGCGCCATAGGCAATCGCCACCACAAAGAAGAACAGGATGATGATCGGCACGATGCCCTGAATAAACGGCGAAGGGATGATGCCGCCGGTTTTCGGGTTGCGCAGCGGCGCATGCTCCGGCACCACCAGCAGCGCCATCACGCCGATAAACACCAGCGCGGCGAGACCGGCCGCCTTCAGGCCGCGATTCTCCTGCGCCGTCAGTGGTGGCAGGCGATCGTGGTGGCCGCTGTTCCAGACGGGCAGGCGCGGCTCGACAAATTTATCGGTCAGCAGCGCGCCGGCCACGGTCAGTACGATGACCGAGCTGGCCATGAAGAACCAGTTATCGATCACGCTGACGTGGACCGTGTCGCTGACCGCTTTGGCGGCCTCTGTACTGATGCCGGAGAGCAGTACGTCGGTGGTGACGATCAGCAGATTCGCGGTAAAACCCGACGCGACGCCGGCAATCGCCGCCAGCAGGCCCGCCACCGGATGACGCCCGACGGCAAGGAAGATCAGCGCGCCGAGCGGCGGCATCACCACCAGTGCGGCATCGGAAGAGATATGGCTGAAGAACGCGATAAACAGCACCATATAGCTGGCGTAGCGACGGCTGACACGCGACGCCATCTTCACCATCAGCGACTGCAGCAGCCCGACTTTTTCCGCCAGCCCGGCCCCGATCACCAGCGCCAGAATGGAGCCCAGTGGGGTGAAACCGCTGAAGTTTTTGATGATGTTGGGCAGGATCCACTGAATGCCCGCCACGCTGAGCAGGTTATTGACCCGCACCAGTTCGCCATTGGCCGGATTTTTAACGGCCACATCAAGGCTGCTGAGAAGCGCGGTGGCGATCATCAGCACCACGATCAGGTAGACAAACAGTAAGAACGGGTTCGGCACTTTGTTGCCGACCCGCTCAATCCAGCTGAACAGCTTGCCGGGGCTGCGATTTTCAGTCATCACTTCCATCGGTAGATCCTCGTCATGTTGTATTTGCATGCCCGGAAGGGCTGTTATTTTTTATTTTTTTATTTACTGCTTCCGCATGTGTTGCGGAGTGACCTTTCACACCAGCCTGTAGCGGCGCAATTTATTGCGCGTCTTGTTAAACCCGCGCGATAAATCGCGCCGCTACGGGCCAGTGCGCTTCGCTTTATAATGTCGATGGCTGCACGCCGGCCGGAATCGGGCACACGTACGGCTGCTCGCGGCGCACGCGGTCAAACTCTTCACGACAGCGCGCCAGCGCGCCATCATCGTGCAACAGCGTCAGCGCGGTGGCGGCCAGCACTTTGGCGGCAAGGCACATCCCTTTGTGGGCAATCGGCGTGCGGCCCTGTGCCACCAGCTGCCAGGTGTGCAGCGGCGTGCCGAAGGCAAAGCAGGGGGCAAAACACTGCGCCGTCGGCGTTACCCAGCTCACATCCCCAACGTCGGTTGAGCCGTACAGCAGCTCGCGCGTGACCGCATACGGCGCTACCTCATCCATCAGTACTTTATCCCCCAGCGCCTCAGCCCAGGCGATGCCCGCTTCGCCGCCGGTGCGCGCCGCATTCAGTCGCGCGTTACGCAGATCGTCTTTGCTCAGCGTGGCGCGGATCGCTGCCGCAAATGCCTGTTCCTGCGCGCTGTAGTGCGGCAGACCGAAATGGTGCAAATTACGTTCCATCACCGCTTCCAGCGCGCGGTTGGGCACATAGTTGGAGCAGGCTTTATCAAAACGTACCGTCATCTGCGTATCGGTCATCAGCGCTGCGCCTTTGGCGATGTTGATCACGCGCTGGTAGATATCCTGGGCCTGGTCGAGCTGCGGCGCGCGAATCAGGTACAGCACTTCGGCATCGGCCTGCACCACGTTGGGCGATACGCCGCCGGTTTGGGTGACCGCATAGTGCAGGCGCGCCTCCTGCACGATGTGCTCGCGCAGAAAATTCGCGCCGGTGTTCATCAGCGTCACCGCGTCCAGCGCGCTGCGCCCGAGATGCGGCGAGTTAGCGGCATGCGCTGCCACGCCTTTGAAGTGAAACGCCGCCTGAATATTGGCGAGGGTGCTGAGGTTGAACATGCCGCTGAAGCCTTCCGGGTGCCAGGTCACGGCAGCATCGACATCATCAAACAGCCCCTCGCGCACCATAAAGGTTTTACCCGAGCCGCCCTCCTCGCCAGGGCAGCCGTAAAAGCGCAGCGTGCCGCGTCCGCCCTGTTCTGCCCACCAGGCTTTGATGGCGAAAGCGGCGGCCAGGCCGGCGGTACCGAGCAGGTTGTGGCCGCAGCCGTGACCGTTGCCGTTTTCCACCAGCGGGCTCGGCGTGGCGCAGCCCGCCTGCTGGCTCAGACCGGCCAACGCATCAAACTCGCCGAGGATGGCGATCACCGGCTGGCCGTGGCCGATTGAGGCGATAAACGCAGTGTCGAGACCGCCAACGCCGCGCTCGACCTCAAACCCCTCCTGCGCCAGCGCATCGGCCAGCAGCGCAGACGATTGCGTCTCTTCGAAACGGGTTTCCGGCACGTCCCAGATGGCATCGCTGAGGGCACTGAAGCGCGCCTGATGCTGGTCGATGTAGCGATCGATATAGTCGTGTGCGCTCATCGGGCACCGCCGAACTGCGCCTGGTTAAGCGCCAGCGTAGCCAGCATCTGCACGGCAGTAGCCATCACCGCTTCATCAAAATCGAACCGCGCATTGTGGTGGCCCGCCGCCAGCTCGCAGCCGAAGATGACGTAAGACGCCTGGCCGCCGCGCTGCTGCACGCGCTCCATCATGTAGGTGGCATCTTCGGAACCGGCCGCCTGCTGTTTGCTGTCTATCACCGAACTGAACAGACCCAGCGCTTCGGCCTGCTGATGGATAAAACTGACCCACGCCGGGCTCGGCGTGCAGCTGCGTGCACCGCCCATCAGCGTGACCTCGTGCTCAACACCGTACATCGCCGCGGCACCGGCAATCACGCGCAGCGCCTGCTGATAAATATCGTCGTTGACCTGATTACTCGCGCCGCGCGTTTCCACCTTCATTAGCGCAACATCCGGCACTACGTTGCGTCCGCTGCCGGCCTGTAAGACACCAACGTTAACGCGCGCCACGCCGCCGCTGTGCTGCGGCAGAGTGTGCAGCGCCAGCGTGGCCTGCGCCGCCGCCAGCAACGCGTTGCGTCCCTCTTCCGGTTTGCCACCGGCATGCGCGCCGACCCCGGTAAAACGCACGTCCAGTTTGGTCGTGGCGAGAAAGCTGTCGCTGCCGCAGACGATCTCGCCCGGCGGCACGCCGGTGCCAAGGTGAATGGCGGTGAACAGATCGACATCATCAAGCACGCCCGCGGCCACCATGGCTTTGGCACCGCGTACGCCTTCTTCCGCCGGCTGAAAAATGAGTTTTATGCGACCGCTCAGTTGGTGCTTCATCGCCATCAGCACGCCCGCCAGCGCCAGACCTATGGTGGTGTGACCATCGTGGCCGCAGGCGTGCATCATGCCGGGATTGCACGAGGCGAAGCCTTCGCGCGTCGGCAGGTGATCGGCGGTGGCGCTCTCCGTCTGGTCGAGCGCGTCCATATCAACACGAAAGCCCATCACCGGACCGGGACGTCCGGTGTCCAGCGTTGCCACCACGCCGCAGAAACCGCCGGAGAAGTGGGGCAGCCACTGTGGCAGCGCGCCCTGCTGCAGCGCACGCGCTTCCTGCTGCGCCAGCACTTCAGCAGACGGCAGACCCATGCGCGCATCGGCATCAATCACCTCACGGCCCAGCTGCAGCTGATAACCAAGACGATGCAGCTCTTCCGCTACCAGCGTGGCGGTGCGGAACTCCAGCCAGCCGGATTCAGCATAATGGTGCAGGTCGCGGCGCCATGTCTGCATCTGCGGTATCCGCGCGTTGACGAGGTCGGAAAGGGTGTTCATCGGCTGTTCCTTAGTGTTGGTTTTTTATGCATTCAACCGAATCTACACAATGGTATTAGGGCGCATAAGATGCGAATATCTTGTGACCGATAGATAATGGTTATCACCTGATCATGGCGGCCAATCTCAAACTTCATCAGCTGCGCGCCTTTGTTGACGTGGCGCGCCAGGGCAGTATTCGCGCCGCCAGTCGGCTGTCGGGCCCGTCGCAGCCGGCATTAACCAAAGCGATTCAGGAACTGGAGCTGGCGCTGGGCGCGCGCCTGTTCGAGCGTCGTCAGCAGGGCGTGATGCTGACCGATGTCGGTGAAACCTTTTTTCGTCATGCCTGTCTGGTGCTGGAGGAACTGCGCGTGGCGCAGGAGGATATCCAGCAGCGGCTCGGTCTGGCCGGTGGCAAGGTCAATATTGGGGTGGGCGGCAGCATTGCGCGTACCGTGATGCCGCAGGTGATAACCCAGTTTCATCGTGAGTATCCACTGGTGAAAGTGCGTATCGTTGAGGGTCAGCTGGTGTCGATGGTGCATGAACTGCGTCAGGGCGCGCTGGATTTCACCATCAATACCTACGACCGGCATCACTTCGATCAGGAGCTGATTTTCGAGCGGCTGATGCAGCGCGAGTATCAGGTGGTGATGCGTAAAGGGCATCCGATGGCGCATGCGCGCTCGCTGGCCGAGTTGCAACACTGCGACTGGACCATGCCGACGCCGCAGGGCAGTTATTACCGACTGCTGCATGACCTGTTCGGTGAGCGCGGCATGGCACCCAAAATCGCGGTGACCTGCGAGACCTTTATGGCCTGCACCAGCCTGGTGGCAAAGAGTGATTTTGTCAGCATCATTGCGCGCGACGTGATTGAAGACCCTACGCACGGCGGGCAGCTGATCGCGCTGGATCTCGACGATCCGCTGCCGAAAGCCACCTTCTATCTGATTCAGCGTAAAGACACTGCGCTGACGCCGATGAGCGCTTACATGGCGCAGCTGTTCCGCCGCTACTGCCAGCCGTGACGGGTGAAAAACTGCATCGTCTACACTTTAGGTGTACGACACGCGTTAACGCACTCTCAACGGAGGTTACGATGCAGGTGAGTCCTTATTTATTTCTCTACGGCCGCTGTGAAGAAGCCATTGCCTTCTATCTGGAGGCCACCGGCGGCGAAATTCTGCAAAAAATGACGTTTGGCGATATGCCGGAGCAGGGCGAGCAGGTGGGCGATCAGTCGGCGCCGCCGCTGCCGCCGGAAAAGATTATGCATGCGCATCTGCGCATTGGTCAGGGCGAGCTGATGCTGAGTGATGGCAATACCGCCCAGCCACCGGCGTCCGAACATGCCGGTTATGCGGTGAGCCTGGCCACGCCAGATGAAGCGGAGGGTAAAGCCTGGTTTGATAAGCTCTCTGCGGGCGGCAAAGTGACCACTGAATGGCAGAAAACCTTCTGGTCGAACGGCTTCGGGATGTTTATCGATAAGTTTGGCATCCCATGGCGCATCAACGTGGTGAAGCCACAGGCGTAACAGACTGGCGTGGCCGCGATGGTGAGCGGCCACGCCGGAAGCGGTTTAGAAGTTGTAACCCACCACCAGGTAGTAACCCCAGCCGGTTGATTTCACTTCAAACGGACCGTTGCCGAAGTTCAGCTCCTGGCCATCAGCCCACTGGCCGCCGTTGTGGAAGTAACGCGCCACGGTAGAGACATGCCAGTGATCGTAGTTCAGCGACAGAATGTGGCTGGAGGCAATTGAGTTGCTGGTGCGCGAGCGGTCAGACTTGTCACGCAGATCGGAGCCCCAGTCAAAGTTGGTGAAGCCGATATAGCTCAGCTTGCCGCCCCACAGGTCAGTGATCGGCACAAAGTATTTCACCTTGAAGCGATAACCATCCCAGCTGTTTTCGTTCGCCGCGCCGTAGTTTTCCCACTGATATTTCGCGTACACGTTCAGTGACAGGCCGATATCGCTATGGGTATCAATGTCAGTACCCAGACCCATATACCAGGTGTTCTGACGGCTGTCGCTGTTGCGACCCATGTCGTAGATGTAGTTGTTAGCGAAGTACCACTCTTTGAACGGTCCGAACGCCAGGCTGGTGCCGGTCAGCTTATCAATGGAGAAGCGTGGCTCAATTTCCATGAACATCGGCGAACCGTGGTCAAAAATACCGTTGGCATTGCTATTACCCACGCCAAAGAAGTTGGTCAGGTCAAGGTAGCCGTAGAAATCAAACCAGTCCTTTTTAGTAAAGGCTTCGTATTCGAGATACACATCATTGTTGAACTGAGGTCCGAAGCGGGTGTGATAACTGCCTACCACGTTCACGCTCTGATGCCACCAGTCAGAAAGGTACTGCGGATCGCTTTCCGCCGCCTGTGCGGCGCCGGTCCAGCTACTGGCCAGTAAGGCCCCTGCTATCAACGTTTTAAATTTCATTATTTTTTAACCACTTGCTCGTGATCGCCGCGCAAATGCTGCGATCGGGTGAAATCGATCCCAGGGGATGGGCAGTGTGCTGTTGTCGCCGGTCTGACGCGCCGGATTTTCAGGCCCGCGTAATGTGCCTGTAACAGAGCGATAGAAAATAGATTTTGATCACGTTTGTCAAAAAGTGTTGCATTTCGATTCAGTAAATATGTGAGCTTGATCACATAAAGGTCGTGTAACGAACGGAACCCCGCAACCGTTTACGTTGTCGGGATACGCAGAGAACTGGCAGGAGAAGAAAATAGCCGGCGCGGATTAACGCGCCGGAGGAGGAAAGACGTCAGGGAAGGGTAACGCGCACCTGCAGGCCACACACTTCACCCTGCGGGTTCAGGCAATTCGACAGAGCCACCTGCATCTGATGCTTTTGCGCCACGCTGCGCACGATCGATAATCCCAGGCCGCTGCCCTGCGCCTGGACATCCGGCGAGCGGGTAAAGCGATCGAAGGCGCGCTCGATAAACGACTCCGGCATGCCGGGGCCGTTATCGACAATATCCACTACCGTATGATGACCGACGCGATGCAGCAGCACATCCACCAGGCTGCCCTCCGGCGTGTGCAGCATGGCGTTGCCGATCAGGTTATCGAACAGGCTGCGCAGATCGGATCGGCTGGCGTGCAGACGATAGTGCGCGGTGCCGTTGAAGCCGATATCAATGCCGCGCTTGTCCGCCACCACCATCAGTTGCTCAATGCTCTCCTTCAGCAGGTCATCAAGCTCAATGGTCTCGACGCTGGCGACCACGGACTGATCCTCCTGGCGTGAGATATTCAGCAACTGCGTCACCAGATGGCGCGTGCGCGTGACGCCCGCTTCCAGCTGATCAAACTGGCGGCTGGCTTCGCCCGGCAGGATGTGCTGACGCAGGTTCTCCAGCTGTAACGTGACGGCGGTGACCGGCGTGCGCAGTTCATGCGCGGCATCCTCAAGGAACTGGCGCTGTGACGACCAGGCCGCGCGTAGTTTATCCAGTAGCGAGTTATAGGCATCGACCAGCGGCAGCACTTCGTCCGGCAGACCGTCCGGCGACACGCTGTGCGGATGCAGGGTTTCCTGCGCCGCAATCTGGCGCGACGCTACGCGCAGATCGCGCGTAATGGCCCGTACCACCAGCCAGATCACCAGCAGCGACAGCGGCATCATCAGGATGAGCGGAATGATGGCGGAGAGTACGCGTTTCACCATCAGGCTCTTCATGTAGCCGACGTTGTGCAGCACCTGAATATTGCCGATCTCGCTGCCCAGCTCGCCGGGACGGGTGTAAACGCGCCACTGGCAGTCATCGCCGCAGTCGCCAACTTTTAAATCTGACCAGCCTTTTTTGCTCTGCAGGGGCGCATGCAGCGCCGGCCAGGAACTGGCGCGCAGATGATTATTGGTGTCCCAGAGCTGAACGATATAGGTACTTTTCAGCTTCTCCTGCTGCATCACCATCGGCATCAGTGCCGGCATGCGCTGGCTGCTTGACCAGGCATCGGCAATTTTGGCGAGCTGGTCGTCCTTCATGGTGCCCATCATGTCGCCATAGCAGTGGTAGAAATACCAGGTGACACCGCCGATCATCGCCAGATGCAGCAGCACCAGCGTGGCCAGCAGTTTGTTGCGCAGCGACCGCATAAACGTAAAGGATCTCATATTGCCGGTACCCGCCAGCCCAGACCGCGTACGTTGCGAATCACTTCGTTATCGAGTTTGCGCCGCATGCCGTGAATCAGCACGTCCACGGCGTTGCTGGTGACCTCTTCGCCCCAGCCGTAGATGCGGTTTTCTAACTGCTCACGCGACAGGATCGCGCCCGGGCGTTCCAGCAGCGCATAGAGCAGGGCGTATTCACGTGCGGTCAGCTGCTCGCGCTGGCCTTTGTACAGCACTTCACGCGTCATCATATCGAGCTGCACGTCGCCGTTGCCCAGCAGGGAGTCCGCCGCACCGTGGCGGCGTCGGGTGATGGCTCGCATACGCGCCAGAACCTCTTGAAGATCAAAGGGTTTGAGTAAGTAGTCATCGGCGCCACTGTCCAGGCCCTGGATGCGCTGCTGCACGGTATCACGCGCGGTCAGCACCAGCACTGGCGTCATGTCACCGCGCGTGCGCGCACGGCGCAGCACATTGATGCCATCTTCACGCGGTAAACCGAGATCGAGCAGGACGCAGGTGTAACCGCCTTCCTGCCAGGCGTTGCTGGCAAATACGCCGTCACGCACCCAGTCCACCGACCAGCCGGCGGCCTCCAGCGCCTGCTGCAGGTTGGCGCCGATCATTTCATCATCTTCTACCAGCAGCACACGCATGATGCCCTCCTGAATAACTTGTCGCAGTGTAGCGCCCGATAATTAGCGCAGAATTAACCTGGCGCGCTGTTTCGTCGGGAAAGCCGTTTTTTTGCTTGCTAATTCTGCGCTAATTTTCTGCTAATTAAGGGATAAATTTAACGCGCTACAGTGACGTCACTGGACATTTTACCGACGCCGGAGGAAGTCATGAATCAGCGCGAATTTATCCGTAGTTTGCTGGAGTGGATTGAAAAAAATTTAGGGCACGATCTGCATCTGGATGAAGTAGCACGCCGCTCGGGATATTCCCGCTGGCATCTGCAACGTCTGTTCCGTCAGCACACCGGTTTTTCACTGGCAGAATACATTCGCCAGCGCCGGCTGACTGAGTCAGCGCTCACGCTGATCAACAGTGACGAGGCGATTCTGCAGGTGGCGATGAGCTACGGCTTTGATACCCAGCAGGCTTACACCCGCACCTTTAAAAATTATTTTCGCGTCACGCCAGGCCAGCTGCGACGTCAGCGTCGCGTCGAGCCGGACCGCCTGCTGTTTCCGCTAGCGGTGGCGGTGTGACATCCCTCGCCCGATTTCCCGTGGCCGCTGCGTAACGGGAAATCGGGTGCGCATTCGCGTGTTTGCTTTTAAGCTGCGGTTCTCACTCTTTCAAATCAGCCAGAGAACATGGACAACAGCGATAATCTCACCGCCATGATGCTGTTTGCGCGCGTCGTTGAGCGGCAAAGTTTCAGCGAAGCGGCCCGTACGCTGGGGGTATCAAAATCGCACGTCAGCCGCGAAATCGCCCGGCTGGAGGTGCGGCTGGGTATCAAACTGCTGCAGCGCACCACGCGCAAAGTGGCGCTGACCGAGCTGGGCCAGGCTTACTATCCGTTCTGCACCCGCATGCTGGAAGAGATGCATCGCGCCGACGCGTTTGTGCAGCAGGTGCATCAGCAGCCTGCCGGCAACGTGCGGCTGCAGGCGCCGATTACCTTCGGCTGTCAGTGCGTGGTGCCGACGCTGAACACCTTTATCCGCCGTCATATTCACATCAACGTCGATCTCGAACTGACCACCAGCGACGATCCGCAGCCCAGTGCGGACGTGGCGATTGTGATCCGCGCACGTGCGCCGGAGGTGGCGAACTACCGCGAGCTGAGCAGCATTGACTGGGGACTATATGCGTCGCCAGCGTATCTGGCCGCGCATCCGGCCATCGATCATCCCGAACGTCTGATGCGCCACGATCTGCTGCTGTTTCACGGCCCGGCACACACGGCGGCGTTGCCGTTTCGCCGTGATAAGCAGCGCCTGGCGCTGGAGGTGCACAGCCGCTTTCGCGCGAATAACAGCATGGCGCTGCTCAATGCGGCCTTGGCCGGAACCGGCGTGGCGTATCTGCCGGCCTATATGACGCAGGAGGCGCTGGCGCGCGGCGAGATTCAGCAGGTGCTGCCGGAATGGCAGATGGATCGCCTGCACAGTTACCTGCTGCTGAAAGAGCAGCCGCAGCCCTCGTCACCGGTCACCTTGCTCTGCGACGCGCTGATCACTACGCTGGGTGCGCCGTGATTGTTGTTTTCTGGCAACAATAACGCGCTGGCTGGCAAATATCCGCTTCTCCCTGTTTTCTGTGTGCTACCGCTGATAGCCTGCTAAAAAAGCCAAAAACAGGGATATCACTATGTCGCATTCTTCTATCGCGTTAGCGCCTGAGCAGCAACACTGGCGGCGCAATTTGTGGGTTTGCGTGCTGGGCTCGTTCAGCACTATCGTCGCCATGACCCTGTTGCTGCCCTTTCTGCCCCTCTATGTGCAGCAGCTGGGCGTGCAGGAACCGGCCGCGATTGCGCGCTGGTCAGGCGCCGCCTACGGTGCCACCTTTCTTAGCGCGGCGCTGACGGCACCGCTGTGGGGCAAACTGGCGGATCGCTATGGCCGCAAGCTGATGCTGATCCGCGCCAGCCTCGGAATGGCCGTCGCCATGTCGCTGATTGGTATGGCCACCGCGCCGTGGCAGCTGGTGGCGCTGCGCCTGCTGGCCGGCCTGCTCGGCGGCTATGCGTCGGGTTCCACCATACTGGTGGCGGCGCAAACGCCGAAAGCGCAGACCGGCTGGGCGCTGGGCGTGCTGTCCTCCGGCATCATGGCCGGTAACGTGGTCGGCCCGCTGCTGGGCGGCGTGCTGCCGCCGCTGATCGGTATCCGCCACACTTTCTGGCTCACCGGTGCGGTGATTTTTCTCGCGTTTCTCGCCACCACTTTTCTGCTGAAAGAAGCGCCACGTGCGGCGAAGAAAGCCGCAGCCGGGGAGGGTGATGAGCCGGAGGCGTCGATCAACCGGCCAGTGGTGCGGCTGATGTGGCTGTCGGGCATGCTGCTGATTTTTGCCAATATGTCGATTGAACCGATTATCACGCTGTATATCGCGCAGTTTGTTCACGGCGATCACGCGGTGACGGTGACGGCCGGACTGGTGATGGCGGCCGCTGCGCTGGGCAGCATTCTCTCCGCGCCGCGCCTTGGCCGGCTGGCCGACCGCATCGGACATGCGCGCGTGCTGATTTATGGCCTGCTGGTCTGCGCGCTGCTGCTGATTCCGCAGGCGTTTATTAGCGCGGCGTGGCAGCTGGTGGTGCTGCGTTTCCTGATGGGGATGGCGCTGGGCGGCCTGATGCCCTGCGTGACGGCGTTGATTCGTCATAATGTGCCGCAGCGGCAGGTCGGGAAAATGCTGGGCTATGCGACCTCAGCCCAGTATGTCGGCCAGGTGAGCGGCCCGCTGTTCGGTGGCTTTATCGGCGGCGCGTTTGGCATGCGCCCGGTGTTTCTCGCCACCTGTGTGATTATGGCGCTGTGCGCGCTATTGAATGCGCGGGTGTTGCGTAAAGCTTAACCGCAGGATCGAGCGTAATGCCTGACCGGCGTGAAAAAAAAGCGGGCATTGCCCGCTTTTTTACTTCAGTGCGAAAAATTACTTCGCATCTGGCAGCGCATAGGCAATCACGTAATCGCCCAGCTTGGTACCAAACGAACCGTGACCACCGGCCGCGATGACAACGTACTGTTTGCCATTCACTTCATAGGTCATCGGCGTAGCCTGGCCACCCGCTGGCAGACGCGCCTGCCACAGCATCTCACCGGTGTTGGTATCGAACGCACGCAGGTAGTTATCTGCGGTCGCGCCGATGAAGAACACGTTACCGGCGGTGGTGATTGGGCCACCCAGCATTGGCATACCCATTTTGAACGGCAGCGGAACCGGTGCGCTATCGCGAACGGTACCGATACGTTTCTTCCACACGGTTTCGTTGGTCTTCAGGTCGATCGCTGAAACGTAACCCCAGGCCGGCTGTTTACACGGCAGACCAAACGGCGACAGGAACGGGTTCAGCTCGACGCCAAACGGCACACCGTACTGCGGCTGAATGCCGGTTTCGGTACCGGAACCGCCTTCTGCGCCCTGCGGTGGTTCAATCGGGTTGCCCGGACCGCGCGGAATCAGCTTAGACACAAACGGCAGCGCCATTGGGTTAGCAATCGCGATCTGACGATGGGGATCAACCGCGATGCCGCCCCACTCGAACATACCAAGGTTGCCCGGGAACACCAGCGTACCCTGCTCAGACGGCGGCGTGAACGGACCTTCGTAGCGCAGACGCTTGAAGATCACGCGGCACACCAGCTGGTCATACATCGTCGCGCCCCACATGTCCTTGTCCGTCAGGTTCTGCTTCGGACGGAAGGTCAGTTCGGAGTACGGCTGGGTCGGTGCCACGTGGTCACCTTTCGCCGCGCCCTGCGGTACCGGCGTCTCCGGTGCAGGCACGACTGGCTTACCGGTACGACGATCCAGCACAAAGATGTTACCGGTTTTCGCCGGGGCATAAATCACCGGTACGGTGTTGCCGTCTTTGTCCGTGATATCGGCCAGCGTCGGCTGTGACGGCAGGTCCATATCCCACAGATCGTGGTGCACGGTCTGATACGACCACACCAGCTTACCGGTGGTGGCGTTCAGCGCCAGAACGCTGCTCGCGTAGCGCTCCTGCTCTGGTGTGCGGTTACCGCCCCAGATATCCGGGGTGGAAACGCCCATTGGCAGGTAAACGGTATCCAGTTTTGGATCGTATACCGCCGGCGCCCACGAGTTCGGCGAGTTCATGGTGAAGGTGTGTTCATCAGCCGGAATCGCGTTAGGATCTTTCGCGCCCGGGTCGAACACCCACAGCAGTTTACCGGTGTTGACGTCGAAGCCACGGATGGCACCAGACGGCTCACGGGTGGAGTAGTTATCGGTGACCGCACCAGCAATGACGATGGTGGTGTCAGTGATAACCGGCGGTGACGTAGGCTCATACTGGCCTGGCGTCTGTACCGGCTGCTTGTGCTGCAGATCCAGCTCACCGTTGTTACCAAAGGATGGGCAACGGGCACCGGTATCGGCATCCAGCGCGAACAGACGACCGTCGTTCACTGGCAGATAGATGCGGCGTGAGCACAGCGCAGGCTGGCTATTGGTGGCATCGGCAGCAGCAGGCACTTCATGGTATGAAACACCGCGGCAGGTCACGTGCTGGAAGGTAGGATTCGGCTTCAGGCCCGGATCGAATTTCCACTTCTGCTTACCGGTCGTCGCATCCAGCGCAAACAGAATCTGGTGTGGCGAGCAAAGGTACAGCGTGTCGCGGATTTTAATCGGCGTCACTTCGTCAGTGATTTCACCCGGATCGTTGGCGGTTTTGAGATCGCCGGTCTGGAACTGCCAGGCAACCTGCAACTCTTTCACGTTGCTGGTGTTGATCTGCTTCAGCGGCGAGAAGCGGGTGCCCTGCTGGTCACGCGCGTAGGCTGGCCAGTCAGCATCGTTGATGTTACTCAGCGGCTGGGCCTGCGGGACGTTAGCGGCTTCCGGCAGGTTGCCATTCAGCTCCTGCGGATCGTGGAATACTGCCCACGCCAGCACCAGTACGCTGGCTACCAACGCAACGGCCATCGCACCCAGCGCACCTTTACCCGCATGATTCAGGCCGCGATACACAAACGGCAGAATCAGCCAGATACCGAAGATCACCAGCACGTCGGTACGTGGGGCCAGCGCCCAGAAGTCGAAGCCGACTTCCCATACGCCCCACACCAGCGTTGCCAGCAACAACAGTGCATACAGCAGCAGTGCGGAACCGCTACGGCGCCACAGCAGAACAGCGGTGATCAGCATAATCACACCGCCAATAACGTAGTACCAGGAACCTCCAATGGCGGCTAACCAAACGCCGCCAATCAGCATAAATGCGCCCGTCAGCAGTGCAAACAGCACCGTCAGGAAGCGAATTACGCCAAAAGATGAGGAAGCTTTCCCCATAATATTGACCTCTTTCTTTGCCATAAAATCAAAGGAAACAACCGATTAGGCTGTATCCCGACATAGAGTACGAAGTGACTTAAGGTGTTCTGTCAGTGCTTTTCCGTTAAGCAGGATGATCCCTTTGCGTTAAATTTTATCTTAAAAACGTTAACAGGTTTGATTTTTTTAGCGCTTTGCTCTTTTTATCAGGCAGTGACACGACATTTTATGAGGATATTGCGCCATCCTGTCCGGCGTAATCGGGTGATAACGCCGACGCGCAGAATTTTGTGTAAACGTTTACCCCGGGAAGAGCGGATGACAGCTCCGCTGCGTTTGCCAGCCGCTTAGCTGTAAATGCAGGTAATCTTCGGCCGGTAATTGAAGCTGAGGCGTACGTAATATTACCTCTGCTTGTGTTTCCCGCAGCGAAGCGAGCAGAAAAGGAAAGCTGAACTTGAGATAATTTTCGCGGAAGAAGTCATCGCTCAGAACAATACCGCTGAAGGGAAAATCGGTAATATTTTTCCACTCGGTTCCCGGCGGCGCGAGATCGTAAAGCCAGAAGGAAAAACGAGACGCCACAGCGCGTAAGGCGGATCCTGCCTGACGTAAAGTGGCATAGTTGATCGCCAGCCTTACATTCTCATGTTGCAGGCTGGAATAATTATCAACGTCATGCAAAAAGGACATCACACTATTTCCCGCCAGTGGAATAATTATTAATCCCGCAGCATCCGCTGACTGATAATGTTGGGTAATTATCTCGCCTTCATGAAGTAATGCATCACGCTCCGGCACGCAATGCATTAAGGACGCTGAATAACATGCGCCGACAGGTGTGCCGTCGAAGCGACAGACACGCTCAGTGACATAAGGATGGTATGAATTGTTTTCCATTTATCTCTATGAATAAATTAATGAACGATAGCGTCTTAATTATTATAAGGACGGGAAGACTGCTGTGATTATCACAGGGGGCAATATAGATCGATTCGCCGGCAAAGATCACCTTTTTTAGCTGTTTCTGATAAAGAGATAAAAAGGATTGGCCAGGCATTAATTAACGCTTTACTGAATTATCTGGAATGATTCGGCTATTTTCAAAGTAAAACAATCAGTCTGCTAATATTCAGAACGCCATGTTTAACTGTCAATCCGGATAAGCACCTGTTTTTACAGCGCACATCCAGCCATTGCCTGCCCCGGTCAGTTATCGCACTCTATGACGTGAAAAACATAAGGAAAGCCGATGGTGGCTTTTCACCAGGCAGGTGCCATGACGCCGGCCGGTTCTGCTTCAGGATGGGATAAAACTATGGGTTCACCGGTCACCGCAGCGGAAGATTCGCTGCTGCGACACAGGTCGTTCGTCGCCTTCTGGCTGGCGCGTACCTGTTCATCGTTTGGTTTTCAGATGTTCTCCGTGGCCGTCAGCTGGCAAATCTATGCGCTTACCCACAGTGCTATGGCGCTGGGCATGATCGGTCTGATGCAATTTTTACCTTCAGTATTGCTGGCGCTGCCGGCGGGCCACCTTGCGGATCAGTATGACCGTCGCCGCATCGTGCTGCTGGGGCAGCTGATTGAGTGGCTGGCGCTGCTCGGGCTGGTGGCGCTGACGCTGCTGCACTGGGCGGGCCGGATTGAAATCTGGGGACTGGTATTCCTGATTTCGCTGGCCAAAGCGCTGGAGTGGCCGGCAATCACCTCAATGCTGCCAGCGTTGGTACCGCCGCCCATTCTCGCGCGCGCCATGGCGGCCAGCTCGGTGGGCGGTCAGGCGGCGGTGATTGTCGGTCCGACGCTGGGCGGCTTACTGTATGTGGCCGGGCCGGAGGTGGTGTACGGTGTTTCGGCGCTGTTCTATCTGTTGTCGATTGTGCTGGTCAGCCGATTGCGCTACGAACGACCGCCGCAGGCACGTATTCCGGCCAGCCTCAGCACCATGTTTGCCGGTGTCCGCTTCATCCGCGAGCGCAAAGATGTGCTTGGGGTGATCTCGCTCGATCTGTTTGCCGTGCTGCTGGGCGGCGCCACGGCGCTGCTGCCGATCTTCGCCCAGGATATTCTGCATACCGGTCCGTGGGGGCTGGGCATGCTGCGCGGTGCCCCGTCGGTCGGGGCGCTGCTGGTTGGGGTGTGGCTCAGCCGTCACAAGCTGGAAAAGCACGTGGGCATGATCATGTTTGGCTCGGTCGCCGGTTTTGGTCTGGCTACGCTGGTATTTGCGCTGTCGACGCAGCTGTGGCTCTCGCTGCTGGCGCTGGCGGCACTCGGCGGCTTCGATATGGTGAGCATGGTGATTCGCGGCGCGCTGGTACAGCTGGACACGCCGGATGAGATGCGCGGGCGCGTCAATGCGGTCAACGCCATCTTCATTAATACCTCTAACCAGCTGGGGGAGTTCGAATCCGGCCTGTTGGCCGCTTGGTTCGGTGCGGTGCCCGCAGCGGCGATTGGCGGTGTCGGCACCCTGGTGGTCGTGGCGCTGTGGATGGCGCTGTTCCCTCATCTGCGCAAACGGCAGAAACTGGAAAACGACAGTCTCGCCTGACGTTCGCGGCTGCCCGGCGCGGTGGCCGTGACCAGGTACGCAGTCTGCCTCGCTATCTCACACAGCCAGGTTTGATTATTATTAATCACATTTGACTGTTTGTGAGCATGATCAAACTAATTAAGCGCCAGTTAATCTATAAATTGCCCTGCCTGTGCGTAAATTTATTCATTTTTGAGTGAAGTAAATCATTTTGCACGGTGCGGGGTAGCCAGCGCAGCGACGCAACAACAATAATCATGGCCGCCTCATTAACGGTGCGTGTGAAGCCCGGCACGCACCAAGACCCTACGTTATCAATGAGGCGAATATGAAACAGTTCTCTGCAGAAGGGATGGTGATTATTGTCGGGATTGTCATTGCCTACATCCTGTTCACTACCTGGCTGACCTGGCGGTTGCGCAGTAAAAACAGCGGCGACTTTATGGCGGGTTCAAACGTGATGCCAGCGTTTGTGGTCGGCGTGATGCTGATGTCTGAATACATTGGCGCCAAGTCAACCATCGGTACGGCGCAGGCGGCTTTTGAGGATGGCTTTGCCGCGTCCTGGTCGGTGATCGGTGCCGCCATCGGCTTTCCGCTGTTTGGTATTCTGCTGGTCAAACGCATCTACAACACCGGCAAAATTACCATTTCCGGCGCGATTGCCGAGCGCTATGGCAACTCCACCAAAAATATTATTTCCATCATCATGATCTACGCGCTGCTGCTGGTGAACGTCGGTAACTATGTCAGCGGTGCGGCGGCGATCTCTACGGTACTGAACCTTGATCTCACCACGGCGGCGGTGATCACCGCGCTGGTCAGTACCTTCTATTTTATGTTCGGCGGCATGAAAGGCATCGCCTGGGTGACGCTGCTGCACAGCGGCCTGAAATATATCGGTATTCTGGTCATTCTCGGCGTGGCGCTGCACATGACCGGCGGCGTCAGCCCGATGATCAAAGAGATGCCGCACTTTTACTGGACCTGGGACGGTAACGTGGGCGCCAGCACCATTTTTGCCTGGATGATTGGCACCATCGGGTCGATCTTCTGCACCCAGTTTGTGATTCAGGCCATTGCCTCGACCAAAAGTGCGGCGTCTGCGAAGCGCGCCACCTGGGTCGCCTTCTTCTTCTGTATGCCGATTGCCATCGCCATTGCGCTGATTGGCGTGGCGGCAAAGTATCTGCATCCGGAGATTAACAGCCTGTACGCGCTGCCGGTGTTCCTGCAGGACATGAGCCCGTGGCTGGCAGGGATTGTCACCACCTCGCTGGTGGCATCGATTTTTGTCAGCGTCAGCACCGTGGCGCTGGCCATCGCTTCGCTGGTGGTAAAGGACTTTTATGTGCCGTACCGTAATCCGACGCCGGAACGCGAATTTCGCATGACGCGCTGGCTGTCACTGCTGATCGGTTTCCTGCCGCTGATCTTCGTGCTGTTCGTACCGGAAGTGCTGAAGCTGTCGTTCTTTACCCGCGCCATCCGTCTGTCAATTTCGGTGGTGGCGATCATCGCTTTCTACCTGCCGTTTTATAAAAGTACGCGCGGCGCGAACGCCGGCCTGATTGGTGCCTGCGTCATGACCTCGCTGTGGTATCTGCTGGGCGATCCGTTCGGCATCAACAATATGTACGTCGCGCTGGTCACACCGGCGGTGATCATGCTGATTGACCGCCTGATCCCGTCACGCCAGCCGCAGCGCAAAAATGCACCTGATTCATCAATGCAAAACAGTGGAGCCTGACATGACCGACTCAACCATTACCGTCGAACGTAACGGTAAGCTTCATCCGCACGCGCAGGACGCGCAGCAGCTCACGGCGATGCTGCCTTCGGTTTGTCCGCAGAACCACGCCGCTAATCTGCTGCCGTTACCGAACGGTGATCTGCTGTGCGTATGGTTTGGCGGCACGCAGGAAGGCATCGCGGATATTTCAGTGTGGTGCTCACGGCTGGCGCAGGGCAGCGCGCAGTGGAGCGATCCCTTGCAGTTATCCGACGATCCGGCGCGATCGGAACAGAATCCGGTGCTGTTCCTCGATCCCGAGGGCGTGCTGTGGCTGCTGTGGACCGCGCAGAAGTCCGGTAATCAGGACACGGCGATTGTGCGCTATCGCCAGTCACACGATTTGGGTCACAGCTGGAGTGCCATCGATACGCTGCTCGATCAGCCGGGCACGTTTATCCGCCAGCCGCTGGTGGTGCTGCCGAACGGTAACTGGCTGCTGCCGGTGTTCTATTGTCGCACCCAGCCGGGAGTGAAATGGGTGGGCAACGATGACATCAGTGCGGTAAAAATCTCCAGTGACAAAGGCCAGAGCTGGCGCGATGTGGCGGTGCCGGACAGCCTCGGCTGCGTGCACATGAACATTACGCTGCTGCAGGATGGCAGCCTGCTGGCGCTGTATCGCAGCCGCTGGGCTGATTATATCTACCAGAGCCGTTCGGACGACGGCGGTGAAAGCTGGAGCACGCCGCAGGCAACCGATCTGCCAAATAATAACTCATCGATTCAGGTGACTACGCTGCACAACGGCCATCTGGCGCTGGTGTTTAATGCCATGAGCGCACGTGATGCCAGCGAGCGTCGCCTGTCACTGTACGACGAAATCGAAGACGAAGATGACGCTGCGGTGGACGTGGCGGCGCAGCCGGTGGTTCAGGGCGCACGCACCGCCTTCTGGGGGGCTCCGCGCGCACCGATGACGCTGGCTATTTCTGCCGATGGCGGGGTGAGCTGGCCGTGGCAGCGTAATCTGGATGAGGGGGATGGCTACTGCATGACCAACAATTCACAGCAGAAACTGAACCGCGAGTTCTCCTATCCCAGCATTAAGCAGAGCGCGGACGGCGCACTGCACATTGCCTACACCTATTTTCGCCAGGCCATCAAGTACGTGCGCGTGGAGGAGAGCTGGGTGAGGGACAAAGCATGAGCCGCCACGCGCTGGTGACCGGTGTCAGTTCCGGCATTGGTGCGGCCATTGCCGATGAGCTGCTGACGCAGGGCTGGCAGGTCACCGGTTTTAGCCGTACGCCGGTGGAGAAAGATCATTCGGCGTTTACCTCCGTCAGCGTCGACCTGTTTGACGCCGGTCAGCTGAAACGGGCTTTGGCCGGGCTGGCGAAAGTGGATGCACTGGTGCACGCGGCAGGCATGATGCTGGCCGCGCCGCTGGGTGAGCTGGAGGAAGAGCAGGGGGCGCGGCTGTGGTATCTGCACGTGCAGGTGGCGCAAATCATGGCCAACACCTTGCTGCCGCAGATGGGCCACGGCGATCGTATCCTGCTGCTCGGCAGCCGTACATCACGCGGCGCGGCGAATCGCAGCCAGTATGTCAGCACCAAGGCGGCGATGGTTGGCATGGCGCGCAGCTGGGCCGCCGAACTGGCTCCGCAGGGCATTACGGTCAATGTGATCGCTCCCGGTGCCACCGCCACGCCGATGCTGCTGCAGCCGGACCGCGCCAGCTCGCCGCCGAAACTGCCGCCTATCGGACGCTATATCCATCCCGAAGAGGTGGCCGCGCTGGCTGGTTTTGTGCTGTCGCCGGCTGCCGCTGCCATTACCGGACAGGAGCTGGTAATTTGCGGCGGCGCGTCGCTGTAGTTTTATTCTCCAGCGTGCTTCTCCCATCGTAAAAAACAGGCTGGGAGAGGCTGATTATGTCTCGTCTGCGAAAACTCCTGGCTTATCGTGCTACGCTTTCTTTGGGTTTACCAAAATGGTAATCTTTTCACCGTTTTGGTAAACCCAATTTTATTGTCTACATATTAAGTGGTTACGGAGTGTAGCGCTCCGCAGCAGAGAAGCGCGCAATGAATCATGATGTTCTTCAGGAAATAAACGCCGAACCACTTTTTCCGGTACAGAGCGATCAACATATTGTTTTTGGCGTTGACGGAAAGTTTAAAGCGCATGCGCTAATCACGATTCTGTCGATCATGAAACACGCCGGAGACCGCGTGTATCATTTCCATCTGATCTCGTCAGAACTGACACCGGCCGATAACCCCCGACTCGCCAGGCTGTTTCAGGGATCGCGCCACGGCGTGACGCTGCATCATCTGCCGGATCAACTATTTGCCACGCTGCCGGTCACCGAACTTTTTACCCGTGCGACCTACTATCGCTTTCTGGCACCGCTGATTTTGCCGCAGGCGGAAAAACTGCTCTATCTTGATGCCGATATGGTGTGCATTAATCCGCTCAATGAACTGTGGCAGATCCCGACCGGCCCCGAGGCGGTTGCGCTGGTGGTCGGTGAAATTGCCTCGCTGCAGCCGGTGCTGGCGAAGAATGCCGGCTTGCGCGGCGAGCGCTATTTTAACGCCGGCATGATGCTGATTGATGTAGCGCAATGGCGCGCTGACAATATTAGCGAACGCGCGTTTACTTTACTGTCCGAACACGGGCGAAACTTCCAGTATCTCGACCAGGATGCGTTGAATATTTTACTGGAAGATAAAGTGACCTTTATTTCTCCTCGCTTCAATACCCTGACCATGCTGGCCCATGACGATCGTGGTTATACGCTCGACGTGCCGGCGGAAACCTGCCTGATTCATTATGCCGGTGCGGATAAGCCCTGGCAGGTATGGAATCAACAGTTTGTGGTTCACCATTATCGCGATATTTATCAGGATTCACCGCTGTCCACCATGGCGTTTGACCAGCCAGCCAATGCGCAGCAGGCAAAAAGAATGTATAAGTCGCTTTTTCGTCAAAAAAGATGGTGGCAGGCCATGCTGTGGCGCCTGAAACATATCAAGATGAGGTATTGTTAAGTGCAAGCTCACGCTTTTCGCCAGCTGATGACGGGAAAAAATATTTACCAGCTCTGTTTTATGCTGCTGAGTATCGCGCTGGCGTCGTCACTGGTGGTTGAAGCCTTACCGCGCAAAATATTCTATTTTTCCAGTTATCTGGTGGCTCTGTATTTAGTAATTCTGGCGGTGAAAAAACAGTGGCTAACAGATAAAACGGCCATAACGGTAGCGCTTCCGCTGCTGTTCATTGGGCTGGTCAGGCTCATCTGGGCAAAGATGTTTTCCCACGCTGAATTCAGTGATGTGGTGAATAACTACTTCCAGGGCGGTAAGCTGTTTATTATCGCGGCTTTTCTCAGCTATTTTATCGTCGCCTGGCGCCACTATCTTAGCCGTCCACTCCTGATAACCTGCAGCGCCATCTTGTTTGTCGGGCTGCTGGTGACGTTAGGTTTCGCTATCAGTGAACACGCAAAAACGCTGACCCGCATCAGATTGCTGACCGACTCCGCCGGTACCGTCTCTTATCTGATTACCGCGCTGGCGCTCTGTACTTTGTATACCGGCCACCAGGTCATCACCCATCGCGGCGGACAAATGATCTTATTCAGTGCGGTTTTTGTCGTGAATATGATGCTGATGATTCTGACCGAGTCACGCGCCGGCGTATTAACCCTGCCACTGATTTATCTGGCCTGGTTTTATTTTACCCATCGCTGGGCGGGTAAAATTTCGCTGGTGGTGTTAGCGCTGTTTATTATCGTGGGCGCTTTATTTATGCCGGGCAGCGTCTGGCAGCGCTTAGACAGCATCCACAATGAAGTCGATACTTATCAAACCAACAACAACACCTCGATTGGTGCCCGTTTCTCTATCTGGAAAGGCGGCTGGCACAGCGTTTCGTGGTCGCTGCTGGGGCAAAGTCCGGATCAGCGCACGGCAAAAGCGCGGGAATACATCACGCAGCATGAGCGCCACAATCCCGAAGCGTATAAAAACGTCATGTATCACCTGCACGATGATCTCCTTGAAACGCTTTCGCTGCAGGGGATCGCTGGCGCACTTTCCCTGCTGATTTTTTACCTGGTGCTACTGATAGTAGCCGCACGCCGCGGCGTCGCCGGATTAACGCTGCTGCCGCTGTCAATTATCATCTTTGGGCTGACCGACACGGTGTTAATTCAGAGTGGTTCGGTGCTAATCCTGGTGATGGCGATTATCATCAGCTATGCCATGATTCATCCGCCTGAGAAAGCATCGTCCTGATAAACCGGCGCTGCCATAGCGCCCGGTAGTTACAGCGGTTTGTTTAACTTCAGAGCCAGATATTTCTTTTTAAAGCTGGTTCTGATTTTACTATCGAAAAGAAAAGACAGCGGCCTGATTTTAGTGATCGCCTCAATAACCTGCTTTCTGTCGTCAGGATTATCCAGGGCTTGCCGATGTTTATGTGCAATATTAATCCAGTGGCAGGATAGCAGATTGCGATAGCGCTCCTGCAACACCTCATCCATATGCTGCGTTGCGCTCACTAAGAGTGAAATTTTGTGTTTATCCAGCTGGCTGGATAAGCTGTTGCCGCGTTTAAAATAGAGATAAGGGCTCTGGCGGCTATAAGCGATTGCATCACTGCTGACCAGGATTTCCGGGAAAAGCCAGGCGTCCTCGTAGCAGGTATAATCCGGGAAGGGATGTGCCAGCAGCATGGTGCGCTTAATAAACTGACCGATAAAGTGTGCCTGCAAATCGCGATGGATCAGGAATTTTTCAATGGCCTGATGCCGTGACAGTGTTTCCGCCTGCAGGCCCTGCCACGTGATGTGCTCAGGCCGGGATTCATATACCTCATTAAGCGCCGTGAACAGTGCGTCCGGACGATGGCTTTTCAGGTAGCGGACAATATCGGCGAGGGCGTCGGCCAGCAACTGATCGTCGCCATCCAGCATCGTAATATATTCACCGCTGCACTGCTGAACGCCAAAATTACGCACCCGGCCAATGTTGCGGTAATCAATATTAAATACTTTCGCCTGCGGATGCCGCCGGGAAAAATCATCGAGTAACGCTGCTGTGTTGTCGACGGATGCGTCATTGATAAGAATAAATTCAATATACTGCTCAACACCATGACAGGCCTTTTCTAAACTCGCCAGCGTGTCAGGCAAAAATTTTTCACTGTTATGGGCCGTTAGCAACACACTGATTAAATAGTCAGGAACCATCATTTTTTAAGTCAACATCTGAGGCAGGAATGCCGTCAAGCATACTACAAGTGGCAATTTGAGGGGAGGGCATTGACGCAGCGCAGCCCTGCGCCTGCTGTCGCCGATCAGGCACATTTACGACTGATACAATAATGCGTATGATTCTCATTCCTTTTTATACTTCCTGCTCGCGCAGGTAACCCATCGGTCCTTACCGGAGACAGCAATGACTTCATCATTACGCCCGCGCGCCACCGCGCTGGTTCTGGCGCTGCTGGCAGCCATGAGCCTGAGCGCCTGTCAGGCGCCGGCTAAAAAATCAGTAGCGCCTGCCGCCGCGGCTAAGCCAGCGGCAGCGGAGAAGGTACAGCAGCGTGAACTGGGCGACGGCCTGTATGAAATGGCCTATGTGCCGGGCGATCCGGCTGCGCTGTATGTGGCCAGCGCGCAGGCATTTAAAACCGTCAACGGTGGCGTGCTGTATCGCCTGGATGCCCGCACGCTGGCGACGCTGGGCGAAACCCACACCGATCTGAAAAACTTTGGCATGACGGCTTCACCGGACGGCAGCGTGCTGTACATTACCAACACGCTGGACGGTGGCGTGACAAAAGTGGACGCCAGAAGCGGTAAAGTGCTGCAGCGTCTGCTGTTTGGCCTGAAAAACGACAAAGGCAATCCGGTTGGCGCGCGTGAAATCCTGCTGCATGACGGCTTGCTCTACATCGGTGCGATTGAGAATCCGGCGATGATTTGGGTGGTCGATGCGAATACGCTGCGGCTGAAAACCACCATCAAAAACGCCGGTAAGTGGGTGACCGGGTTGCTCTATTCGGCGTCAACCGACCGTATTTACGCGGCGAACGGCAGCGGCGAAGTGCTGGTGATCAATCCGCGCAGTCACAAAATTGAGCAGCGCTGGACGCCAGGCGATGGCAAAGAGTATCTGCTGTTAAATCTGGCCGAAGATGCCGCCAATGGCCGCCTGTACGTCACTGACAATTCTAAGGGCAAAACCACGCTGGTGTTCGATGAGCGCAGCGGTAAGGTGATCAAACGCCTGGATGTCGGCGATTCGCTTGGCATCAAATTCAATGCGAAGCGCAACGAGATTTACATCAGCCAGCGACTCGGCGGCAAAGTGCTGCAGCTGGACGCGACGACCTACGCAGTGAAAAATAGCTGGACGCTGCCGACCCACCCTAACAGCCTGCTGGTGTCGCCAGATGGTCAGACGCTGTACGTGACGGTGAAGCAGGGACTTAATAAAGATCGCTCGCCGCAAGGGCCGGATAGCGTGGTGCGGATTACGCTGGATTAACCGCGCTGGATTTAATCGCGGCGCGAGGGATCGCGCCGCGGATAACCCGTGCTTAGCAACGGGTTACGTCATCCATTACGCCACGCCGTTCACCAGCAGTACGCGGTAGTTGGCGCCTTTCAGGCGATGCGCTTTGGCTTCCTGGTAGGCCGGGCTGAAGTACCAGGCTTTGGCGGCCTCGGCATCTTCAAACTGCAGCACCACCACGCCTTCAGCATCGCGCCCTTCCAGTACCTCCAGATCGCCGTAAAACGCCAGTGGCGTGATGTGGTGATCGCCACGCGCCGCGCCGGCTTTCTGCGAATAGGTGGCCAGCTCGTCTTTGTCCAGCGTTTCGTCTTTAATCATAACGACATATGCGGCCATTATTGTTCGCCTCGCGCCTGACGCTTGTCTTCAGTATTGGTATCAAAATCGCTCGCATCGTGCCGTTCCAGCAGCTGATCCTGCGGCTCGGCGCCAAATGCCCGGTTTACTTTACGTCCGCGGATCACCGCCGGACGGTCGGCAATCTCTTTTGCCCAGCGCACCACATTTTTGTACGACTGCACATCGAGGAATTCGCCGCCGCCGTACTGGTTATTCAGAACCAGATTGCCGTACCACGGCCAGGTTGCGATATCGGCAATGGTATATTCGTCGCCGGCGAGGAAACGGTGGTCCGCCAGCTGGCGATCCAGCACATCAAGCTGACGTTTGGCTTCCAGCGTGAAGCGGTTAATGGCGTATTCAATTTTTTCTGGCGCGTAGTGATAGAAGTGGCCGAAACCGCCGCCAAGGTAGGGCGCGGATCCCTGCAGCCAGAACAGCCAGTTCAGGGTTTCAGTGCGGCCCGCCACGTCAGAGGGAATAAAGTGGCCGAATTTATCTGCCAGATAGAGCAGGATATTGCCGGATTCAAACACGCGCAGTGGCGGCGTGATCGAGTGGTCGCGCAGCGCCGGAATTTTTGAGTTGGGGTTAACCTCAACGAAGCCGCTGGAGAACTGGTCGCCATCGCCGATGCGGATCAGCCAGGCGTCATACTCCGCTTCCTGCACGCCGAGCGCCAGCAGCTCTTCCAGCAGAATGGTCACTTTCTGGCCGTTTGGCGTCCCCAGCGAATAGAGCTGCAGCGGATGCTTACCGACCGGCAGCGTTTGCTCATGCGTCGGCCCGGCGGTTGGACGGTTAGTCTTCGCCCCGTTACCTTTGGCTTCCGGGTCCCAGGTCCAGACTTTCGCGGGCTGATACTGATTTTCCGACATAATGCGTTCGCCTTGTTGTGAGAAGATTTTTGCTGCTACTGAGTGTAGCAGCACCCTATCACGCCGATTTAACCGCGCTGGCGATAAAAGACAAAGTGGAATCAGGCAAAATTCTCTTGCGTAAACAGCATAAAGTCGACTTTGCCGGGCTGATAGGTCTCTGGTTGCTCACCCTCTTCCAGATGTCGCAGCAGCAGCGTCAGCGCCAGTTGTGCGTGACGCAGGGTGTTTTGGTCGAGCGTCAGCGTCAGCACGCGTTTGGCCAGCAGCTCACGGGTGGTTTGGTAAAGTTCGTGCGTAACATACACCACCTTGCCGCACAGCCGGTGGCGCGCCAGCGCTTCGTGAATCTGCGTGTTGCCCATGCCGGTATTGTACAAGCCGACAATGTGCTGCGATGCGGCCAGCGTTTTCTCCAGCAGCCGGCTGATGCGCTCGCGCTCGTCCTGGCCTGCGATGATCTCCCGCAGCCGCAGATGCGGGAAACGCTCCGCCAGCACCGCCTGAAATCCTTCGATGCGCAGACGGTGCGCGGCGTAATCAGCGCGACCGCTAACCAGCACCACATCTCCCGCCACGGGCAGCATGCTGCCGAGCATCAGTGCGGCAGTGCGTCCCGCCTTCAGCTGATCAACACCGACATGACACAGGCGCGGCGCATCAGGCAGATCGGCCACCAGCGTAATGACCGGTACGCCACGCGCTTTACAGGCCTCAAGCGCCGTGTAAATCAGCGGATTTTCATGGGCGAAAACAATCAGCCCGTCCATCTTTGTGCTGCTGGCTTCGATATGCGCCGCCAGCTTTTCGGGCGCATGCTCCGGAATCAGCGTGCGGTGCAGCCGCAGGCGACGATAGCCGAGCTCATCCGCCAGCCGGGCAAAATCCTGCGCCAGCTGTTGAAAAAAGAAGGAACCGTTACCGCTCAGCAGCACTTCTATCTGCCACGCGTGGCGGTGTTCCTCCGGCAGGATGCGTTTCAAACCCGCTTCGCGCGCCGCCAGTAAAATCTTTTTCGTCATCGCGGGCGACACGCCGCCCCGGTCGTTCAGCACCCGATCTACCGTGGCGACGCCCACACCCACCCGCTTAGCCAGTTCGGCCAGCGTCATTGTTTTCATCTGAGTGAATTCCATCAAAAACCGCGTTCAGACAGCCTGCCAGAAAGCGATATTTTGACAAGACCGACGATGCCGAAGTGTGAGCAACAGGAGCGTTATCATGCGCAGTGCGCAACGTTTTGCCTTGATTGGCTGTGGATTTATTGGCCAGGTGCATGCCGCAAACCTGGCGCGCCATCCCGGCGTTGAGCTGGCGCTGGTGTGCGATATCGACGCCGCGCGCGCCGCCGCGCTGGCAGAGCAGTTTGGGGCGCGGGCCGCCAGCGTGCCGCAGGCGCTGAGCAGTAAGGCCATTGATGCGGTGCTGATTGCCAGTGCGACGCCGACCCACGCTCCGCTACTGGAGCAGGCGGTGCTGGCGGGCAAAGCGGTGTACTGTGAAAAACCGATCGATTTGTCGCTGTCGCGCGCCCGGGAAGTAGTAGCCAGCATCTCCCCGCTGCAGGTGCCGGTGACGGTAGGGTTTAATCGGCGTTTTGATCGCAGCCATGCACAACTGAAAGCCCAGCTGCAGCAGGGCGTGATTGGGCGCAGCGAGCTTATCCAGATGGTGTGCCGCGCCTCTGAACTGCCGCCGCTGAGCTATCTGCAGGCGTCCGGCGGACAGATGCGCGACCAGGCCATCCACTTTTTCGATCTGCTGCGCTGGCTAACTGAGGATGAAGTGGTCACCGTGGGCGCGCTCGGTGCCGCGCTGGCGATGCCGGCGATCCGCGACATTGACGTCGATACGTCAGTGCTGATTATGCGCCTGCAGCAGGGCGCGCTGGCACAGCTCGATAATGCCCGTCGTACCGCTTACGGTTATGACGAGCGCATCAGCGTGATGGGCAGTCTGGGCATGCTGGCGTCGGAAAGCCAGGCGGTGCGCGGTGCGACTCTGTATCAGGGGCAGCACATCCGCCAGCCGGGGCTGTATGCGGACTGGTTCAGCCGGGTACAGGAGACCTATTACAGCCATCTCGATGCGTTTGTGCGCCATCTTGGCGGCGAGAAAGTGGCCGGTCTGCCGGGGCTGATTGACGGGCTGCGCGCGCAGGCCATCGCGGAAGCGGCGCAGCTGTCGCTGACGCGCGGCGAGTTTGTGGAGGTGGAGTGGGTGACGGTTTGATGGGGAATGGGCGATGGCGTTTGCCCTCACCCCAACCCTCTCCCGCAGGCGGGAGAGGGGGCTGATAGTGCGCTCATCTGTCATTGGCGGGAGAGGGGCTAAGGGCGGGCGATTTACAGATTCAGCAGCTCGCGCTCAATCAGCTCGCGGGTTTCCACCGCCTGATACTTCATCTTCTCCGGATAGCCAAACAGCGCGGCGGAGATAATCGACTCGCCGCCCACTTTATAGTGGCGGTTAGCGAAATCCATCTCGCGTAGCGCTTCGAACAGCGCGTCGAAATTCACCTCACCTTCGCCAACGGCCACGTGCTGGTGGATGGTGGCATCGACGCCCGGTGGGTTAACGATGTAACGACAGTGTTTGGTGTGGTTCATGGTATCGGCAATCAGCATGTGCGACAGATCGTCGCCAGCGTAATGCAGCATGCTCTTCACGTCGCCTTTGCCCTTGTCATAGTAGAACGTATGCGGTGCGCTGTAGATGTATTTGACGTTGTCGCTGCGGAACGACTTGACGATATCGGCCGTTTCATTGCTCTCTTCGCAGAAATCCCACGGATGCGCCTGAATTTCCACGCGTACCCCCTCTCGCTCGAAAATCGGCAGCAGCTCGTCCATTGAGCGATAGAACATCTCTTCGCAGATTTCGGGCTCGTTCGGGTTACCGGAGAGTTCGGTATTGATCACCTGCACGCCCATCTCCACGGCAATCTCAATCATTCGCTTCCAGTTTTTCACCGCCGCCTGGCGCCGCAGCTCATCCGGTCCCGACCAGCGATAGACGGTGATAAACGAGGAGATTTCCAGTCCGGTAGCGTTGAGCGCATTTTTGTACTCGCGCATGATCTCCCGGCTGGCTTTTGGGTGTTTATAGAACGGATTGATCTGCGGATGCGGCGACTGTTCAATGTATTTATAACCCCACTCCGCGACCTGATGCACCATACGCGTGATGCCGAGATCGCGGATAACATCCACATCAAAAGCGATTTTCATTGTTGTTCTCCTGCGCGTTACGTTACCCACCACCGCAATCGGCGGCTGGTGTCGCGTCAACTATAAAAACAGCCCGGCACCAGCTCTAATGCTTTGCTGATGCATTTCCATCAGTGCCGGCGGCCCGCTGCGGCAATCTTTTGCCAAATAATTATTCTATTTGCGTGAGAAATGAAACGAATGATGGTGTTTGTGCGACAGCGATCAAAAGAATGAGAGGATTTACTCATTAATTGAGGGATAACGACCGGCTTATATGGCGTGAAAGCATAACATCAGGCATTATTTTTGATAGTTTATTATCATTAAAGGGCTTAACGATGAGCAAAATTACCATGAGCGCGATTGCCGCCGCTGCCGGGGTGGGGATCGCCACCGTGGACCGGGTGCTCAATCGCCGCGCGCCGGTGCGGGCGCAGACCGAACAGAAAGTACTGGCAGCGGCGCACCGGCTGGGCTACCGCAGCAGCCACGCCCCGCTCAGCACGCAGAGCGACGGCGTGACGCTGCGCATGGGGTTTATCCTGCTGTCGGCTTCGTACTCTTTTTATCAAACGCTAACCGATGCGCTGCGCCAGCAGACGCAGCCATTTCATCCGGCCGGCAGCGAGCCGCTGTTTGTCTGGCACGAGATTGATGAGGTGGCAGCGGTGGTGGATTCGCTCTACCGGCTGGCTGAGCAGGTGGAGGCTATCGGCGTGGTGGCGCTGGATCATCCGCTGATCCGCCACGCGATAGCGCACGTTTCGCGTCAGGGCGTGCGCGTCTACGCGCTGTTTTCTGACTTCTCGCCCTGTGGGCATGCTGGCTATTTCGGCCTGGATAATCAGAAAGCCGGGCGCAGCGCGGGCTGGATCGCCAGCCATCTGCTGCATCAGCCGGGTCCGGCGGGCGTGCTGCTGGGGGATCACCGCTTTATCTGTCAGGAGAACTGCGAGAGTGGTTTTCGCTCGTATCTGCGCGAGCAGGACAGTGCACGCCGCGTGCTGGAACCGCTCAAAACCCACGAATCGATTGCCGGTGGTTATCAGGCGACCCGCCAGCTGCTGGAGCAGCATGCCGATCTGGCGCTGATCTACGCGCCGTGCGGCGGCATTGAAGGGGTCGTTCAGGCGCTGCGTGAGCAGCCGCAGCGTAAGGTGGCGCTGATTTGTCACGGCCCGGTCAATGATGGCGACCTGGCGCTGATAGATGGCACCATCACGGTGATGCTGCGCCACCAGATCGCTGACATGGCACGACAGCTGGCGCAAACCGTGCTGCAACGTCACGCTGAGCGCAGCGACCATTTTTCTCAGGTCACCCTGCCGTTTGAGATCGTCATGCGGGAAAATGTTTGAGACGTAGCGCCGTCACCCTTTGTTATCGCTCACCGGGCAACAGCCGCGCCCGCGCGCATGACGACAGCATTTGATAAAAAATTATCAAAAATTTGATAATTAAATTTATGATCGCTATCAAAGAATGAAAGTTCCATGATTGAGGTTGGTGAAATATCTATTTGATACTGACGCCAGCCCTCATCATAAGGAACCATCATGACCCTACACATTGCCAATGCGCCCTGCAGCTGGGGCGTAGACGATCCTGACAATCCTTTCCTGCCGCCATGGCAAACGGTGCTGCGCGAGGCGGCCCAGGCCGGTTACCGCAGCATTGAACTCGGGCCGTGGCGCTATCTGCCGACCGATGCCGCCGAACTGCGCCAGCAGCTGGAAGCGCATCAGCTGTCGCTGGTGGCCGGCACCATTTTTGATGATTTGGTCAGCGAGGCGAATTTCCCGGCGATGGTTGAGCTGACGCACAACATCTGCCGCAACCTGTCGCAGGTGCCGTGCGCGGCACGCACGCACGGTGATAACCGGCCCGCGCCCTATCTGGTGATTATCGATTTCGGTAACCCGCAGCGGGCGCAATTTGCTGGCCAGACAGAGAAAGCGCCGCGCCTGGCACCCGCAGACTGGCAGCGCATGATGCAGCACATCACTCAGCTCAGTCACATCGCCTGGCATGACTACGGCGTGCGACCGGTGATTCATCCTCATGCCGGTGGCTGCATTGAGTTTGCTGATGAACTGGAACAGCTGGTACAGGACATCCCGCACGAGGTCGCCGGACTGTGTCTCGATACCGGCCATCTTTTTTATTCCGGCATGGATCCGCAGACCTGGCTGCAACGCTACTGGTCGCGCATCGACTATCTGCATTTCAAAGACATCAATGCGGCCGTCTGGCGCGATGTGATTGCGCGCGGCGTCGACTTTTTCACTGCCTGTGCCGGGGGCGTGATGTGCCCGCTTGGCCAGGGCGCGATTGATTACCCGGCGCTGCGGGCGTTTCTCGCTGAACGTCACTACCAGGGCTGGATCACCATCGAGCAGGAGCGCGATCCGCGCAATGCCGCCACCAGTCTGCAGGACGTCACGGCCAGCCTGCACTACCTGCATTCCATCGGATTCTGAGGAGAACAGCATGATTAACGGGAGCAAAGTACTGGATCGCGCGCTGCGCTGGGGCATGGTGGGCGGCGGCGGCACCAGCCAGATCGGTTACATCCACCGTTCCGCTGCTTTACGCGACGGCAACTTCACCTTAGTGGCGGGTGCGTTTGATATTGATGCGGAGCGCGGACAGGCGTTTGGTCGCGCGCTGGGCGTGGCGGCGGAGCGCTGCTATGGCGATTACGAAACCCTGTTTAAAGCGGAAGCCGCGCGTGCTGATGGCATTGAAGCCGTCTCCATCGCCACGCCGAACAATACGCACTTTGCTATCTGCCGCGCCGCGCTCAGCGCCGGGCTGCACGTGGTGTGTGAAAAACCGCTGTGTTTCACCTCCGCTGAAGCTGAGGAACTGCAGCAACTGTGTAAAGCGCAGCAGAAGATCATCGGCATGACCTACGGTTATGCCGGGCATCAGCTGATTCAGCAGGCGCGCACCATGATTGCTGACGGGCTGCTGGGTGAGATCCGCATTGTGAACATGCAGTTTGCTCACGGCTTTCATCACGAAGCGGTCGAGCTACAGAACGCCAGCACCCGCTGGCGCGTCGATCCGCGTTTTGTCGGCCCGAGCTATGTGCTGGGCGATCTGGCCACCCATCCGCTGTTTATCGCTGAAACCCTGTTGCCGCAGTTGCAAATAAAACGTCTGCTGTGCAGCCGCCAGAGCTTTGTGGCCTCGCGTGCGCCGCTGGAAGATAACGCCTTCGTGATGATGGAATACGACAACGGTGCGGTCGGTACGCTGTGGGCGTCAGCGGTGAACTGCGGATCGATGCACGGCCAGAAAATTCGCGTGGTGGGGGCCCGAGCCAGTCTGGAGTGGTGGGACGAACAGCCAAACCAGCTGCGCTATGAAGTGCAGGGCGAGCCGGTGCAGATTCTTGAGCGCGGCATGGGTTATCTGCACGCCAGCGCGCTGGCCGATGACCGTATTGGTGGCGGCCATCCCGAAGGATTATTTGAAGCCTGGTCGAATCTCTATCGCCGTTTTGCGCTGGCGATGGACGCCACCGACCGCGGCGATCACGCCTTCCTGCAGGACTTCTGGTATCCGGACGTGCACGCCGGGCTGATGGGGGTACGCTGGGTGGAACAGTGTGTCAAATCGGCGGATGCCGGTGCGGTGTGGGTTGAGTGCTAATTAGCTGACGAAATTTAACCTGAGTGCGAGGCAGCGGGGCGGCATCCGTGCTTTATTGGGAGCCGCTGCGCATGCCTTCTGCAGTTGCTGCGGCGATCTGGTCAATGGCGCGCTGTGCCTGTTCGCACTGATGCAAAATAGTGAAGGCATGATGGTAAAGCATTTTCCCCGCTTCGGTAGGCGTTACGCCGCGTTTGGTGCGGATCAGTAACTGCTGATTCACTTCTCCTTCCAGCGTGGCAAGCTGCTGGCTTAACGCCGGTTGCGCAATATGCAAACTTTCAGCGGCCTGCGTCAGGCTGCCCGCGTCGACGATTTTGATGAAATATTTAAGGCGACGAAGGTTCACGATTACTCCCTCTGGCGACACGATTCGGTGTATCAAAAACGTCCGGCACGATGAGATGCAGCAGACGCTGAGTTAAGGACAAACGCCACGACAGCAGGCAGGCACTGCGATTAACAGTTTTTTAACATCGACACGCGCAACGCGGCGTGACCGGTGGCGCAATTCGCTGGAAAGGTTTGGGCGCAATCGCAAAAGTGTGCGACGCGTCGCGCAAATGGGGGACTGGAAAGAGAGAAATAGCAGCGATACAGCTGCGAATTTTTAGCGCTAAGACCGGCAATGTAGCGAATCAATATGCCGGCGCAGAAAAGCAAAAACCCAGCCATAAGGCTGGGTTTTCTGAATAGTGGTGCCCGGACGCGGAATCGAACCACGGACACGGGGATTTTCAATCCCCTGCTCTACCGACTGAGCTATCCGGGCAACGGGGCGCATTAAACCCTAATGGCTCACAGCCGTCAACGGGTTTCGTAAAAAAAGCGTAGCAATCGTGACTGATTGCCTGCTTTTCAGGCAGGGTGAACAAAAAGCCTACGCCAGCGCACCGTTTTGCCGGCACAGCGCGATGCTCAGCACATCTTCAGCCAGACGCCGCGCGGTAGCGACATCCTGCACGTTGCGCTTCACCAGCAGCTTACTCAGACAACCTTCGAGGATCAGCTCCATCTGATCGGCCACCATGCTGGGGTTGTCCAGCGCCAGGTCGACGAGGATTTCATGGGTGAACTGCCAGGAACTGCGCTTCTGCTGTTCGGCGAGCTGGTGCACCGGCTGATCCGGCTGGGGATAGAAACTGCAGGCGGCAATAAACAGGCAGCCGGGAAAGCGGCCTTTACTGACGTGCTCTGCCAGCACGTCGTAACGCGCCAGCAGCTTTTGTGCTGCACTGAGGCGCTCATCCAGCTGCACCTGGCGGCGCCAGCTGTCGATCTGCTGGCCGTGAAAGCGCAGCGCGTCATACAGCAGGGCATCGCGATCGGGCCAGTAGCGCTCCAGCTGATCGCTGGCGAGGCCGCTTTCGCCAGCCAGCTGCTGCAGCGAGGTGGTCGCGGCCAGGCCGCTCTGTTCGAGCACATTCAGCGCATGCTCAAGGATCTGTTCGCGTTGCAAAAGACTCTCCTCCGGAATGCGGGCCCGGGCGCGTACGCCCGGGCAGTGTCGTGCAACCAGTTTCGTTTAACGCGGCAGATTGTGCAAATGGGCGCGGAAATCCGCGGCGTTAAGGAAGCCGGTGACGCGTGAATCGGCAATCTCTTTGCCCTGCGCATCGAAGAACAGGATGGTCGGCAGGCCAAGCACCTGCAGATGCTGCAGCAGCGCGTTATCCTGCGCGTTGTTGGCTGTCACGTTAGCCTGCAGCAGCTGCACGTTGCTCAGGGCGCTGCGCACGCCGTCATCGCTGAAGGTGTATTTTTCAAACTCTTTGCAGGCCACGCACCAGTCGGCATAGAGATCGACCATGGTGATACGGCCCTGCGCCTGCTGTAATGCGCTATCCAGCTGCTGGCTGTTGCTGATGCGCTGAAACGGCAGGTGCGCGACGCTTTGCGTACTGCTGCTGCCAAATGCCCAGTCCTGCAGCGGGCGCGCCACCACCAGCGCGGCCGCCAGCATGATGATCGGCAGCACGCGCGCTGTGCCGCGCGCGCTGAGACTCAGGCTGAACGCCCAGGCAAAAAACGCCACGCCGAGCATGCTCCACAGCCGCAGTCCCCAGATATCGCCCAGCACGCGCTCCAGCAGAAACACCGGCAGCGCCAGAATCACAAAGCCAAAACCCTCTTTCACGCTCTGCATCCACGGACCGCTTTTCGGCAGCAGCCGGTTGCCGAACATCGTTACAGCAATCAGCGGCAGTCCCATGCCGAAGGCGTACAGCCACAGCGTGCCGGCTCCGGCCCACAGATTACCGCTCTGCGCGATATACAGCAGGATGGCGCTGAGCGGCGCGGTGGTGCAGGGTGAGCAGATTAGCCCAGCCAGTGCGCCCATCATAAACACGCCCGCCAGCGACCCGCCTTGCTGACGGTTACTCCACAGCGTCAGACGCGTCTGGAGGCTGGCAGGCAGCTGCAGCGTGAACAGGCCAAACATCGACAGCGCCAGCAGCACAAACAGCACGGAGAGGCCGATCAACACGTAAGGATGCTGCAGCGCAGCCTGGAAACGCAGCCCCGCCGCTGCCACCACCATACCGAGCAGGGTGTAAGTCAGCGCCATGCCCTGCACGTAAACCAGTGCGAGGGCGAACAGCCGGCCCAGCGAGTAGCGGCGCTGGCCACCAAGAATGATGCCGGAGATCAGCGGATACATGGGCAGCACGCACGGCGTAAAGGCCACGCCGATGCCAATCAGCAGCGCCCACAGCGGCGAAAACGGCAGCGGCGTGCGGTGAGCGGCCGGTGATGCCGCCATTGCCGGCGGGGCGCTATCGGCAGCAATCGCCGTCAGCGGCACTGAGCGGATCTCCGGCGGATAGCAGAAACCGGCCGCGGCGCAGCCCTGATAAGTCACGCTGAGCATTGCACCGGCATCGGCCTGGCGCAGGGTGATCGGCAGCTGTACGTCCCGCGGATAGATTTCGCTCTTGCCGTAAAACTCATCTTCGTGCGGCTGGCCCGGCGGCAGCGTGACCGGCGCCAGCTGCGCGTGTTGCGCGCTGATGTGGAATTGCTGGCGATAGAGGTAATAGCCGTCCTTCACTTTCCAGCTCAGCGTCAGCTGATGGCCCTGCTGGCTGAAATCAAAGCCAAAGGCCTGATCGACCGGCACAAAGCGGTTGTTGGTGGTGGGCGAGAACAGGCTGGCCTGCGCCGACAGGCAAAACAGCAGCGCCAGGCACAGGCTTAACAGGCGGGAAAATCGAGCAGCCATGACGAATTAATCAGCTCCGGTGGCGAATGAGCCGCGATAATAACACGGCTCATTCGCCACGAGGTTTTCAGGATGTAACCACGACGCTACAGAATCAGGCTGCCGAACAGGAAGCCAAACGCCACCGAGAAGGTAATTGCCAGTACGCCGGGAATGATAAACGAGTGGTTGAACACGTACTTACCAATGCGGGTCGAGCCGGTGTCGTCCATCTCCACCGCGGCCAGCAGCGTCGGGTAGGTGGGCAGCACGAACAGCGCGGACACCGCGGCGAAGGAGGCGACAGCCGCCAGCGGCGACACGCCGAGCATCAGTGCGGCCGGCATCAGCGCTTTGGTGGTGGCCGCCTGCGAGTAGAGCAGCGTGGCAGCAAAGAACAGCACCAGCGCCAGCATCCACGGATAGCTCTGCAGCATGTCGCCGGCCAGCGTCTGGATGTCGCTCAGGTGCGCCTTGACAAAGGTATCGCCCAGCCAGGCGACGCCCATTACGCAGATACAGGCGCTCATGCCGGATTTAAACGTGCTGGCACTGAGGATTTCACCGGTTTCCACTTTGCAGGTCAGGCAAATCAGCGTGGCAACCGTCAGCATAAACACCACAATGGCTTCGTTACGCGGCAGCACCGGATTGCTGATCAGGCCCACGCTGTCGCTGATTGCCGTCGCGTACAGCACCACCGCCGCAATACCGATCAGGAACAGCAGCACCGCGCGTCTGGCTCCCGGCTTGATGTGATAAACCTGCTCACCGCGCAGCGTTACTTCACCTTTCGCCAGGCGCGCCTGATAGACGTCATCTTCTTTGAGCTCTTTGCCGAGGAAGTTGGTGATCACGGCGGCACAGAAAATGGCCAGCATGGTGGCAGGCAGCGCGACGCCGAGCAGCGCCAGATAACTGACGCCGCGCGGTTCAAGAATCGAGGCAAAAAATACCACCGCGGCCGAAAGCGGCGAGGCGGTGATGGCGATTTGCGACGCCACTACGGCTATCGACAGCGGGCGCGAAGGGCGTACGCCTTGCTCTTTGGCCACTTCCGCAATCACCGGCAGAGTTGAAAAAGCGGTGTGCCCGGTACCCGCCAGCAGCGTCATCGCATAGGTCACCAGCGGCGCAAGGAAAGTGACATAGCGCGGATGGCGGCGCAGCAGGCGTTCCGCCAGCCCGACCAGATAATCCATGCCGCCAGCCACCTGCATCGCGGCGATGGCCGCAATCACCGCCATAATGATCTCGATGACATCGAACGGGATCGCGCCGGGTTTCATGCCGCAAACCAGCGTCAGCACCAGCACGCCTAAACCGCCGGCAAAGCCAATGCCGATGCCGCCGAGGCGCGCACCCAGCCAGATCGCCAGCAGGACGATGAGCAATTCCACCACTACCATAGTTTCACTCCCTGAAGTGCCGCCACACGCAGCCACTTTAGTTATAGACGTCAAAATAAAAAAGCACGCCGTATTGTATACAGGCGTGCTTCAGACGACTTGATCCGGAACGGATTACTGTTCGTTTTCGTCGGTGTAGCGTTTGGCTTTGTATTCCGGGTGCATCAGGTTCTGGATGGAGAAAATATCGTCCAGCTCGGCTTCGGTCAGCAGACCGCGTTCCAGCACCACTTCGCGTACGCTCTTACCGGTTTCAGCACAAATTTTCCCGACGATATCGCCGTTGTGATGGCCGATGTACGGGTTGAGGTAAGTGACGATACCGATGGAGTTGAACACGTAGGCTTCACAGACCGCTTTGTTGGCGGTGATGCCGTTAACGCATTTTTCCAGCAGGTTGTAGCAGGCGTTGGTCAGGATGCTGATCGACTCAAACAGCGCCTGGCCAATCACCGGTTCCATCACGTTGAGCTGCAGCTGACCGGCTTCAGAAGCCATGGTCACCGTGGTGTCGTTACCAATCACTTTGAAGCACACCTGATTGACCACTTCCGGTACCACCGGGTTAACTTTCGCAGGCATGATCGAAGAACCGGCCTGCAGTTCCGGCAGGTTGATTTCGTTCAGGCCGGCGCGCGGACCGGATGACAGCAGGCGCAGGTCGTTACAGATTTTCGACAGTTTCACCGCCAGGCGCTTCAGCGCTGAGTGCACCATGACGTAAGCGCCGCAGTCTGAGGTGGCTTCAATCAGATCTTCGGCGGGCACCACCGGCAGGTTGCTGACTTCCGCCAGGCGCTGTACCGCCAGCTGCTGGTAGCCGTCCGGCGTGTTGAGGCGTGTGCCGATCGCCGTGGCGCCGAGGTTAACCTCCAGCAGCAGTTCGGCGGTGCGCAGAATGCTGCGCGTCTCTTCGTTCAGCAGCACGTTAAACGCGTGGAACTCCTGACCGAGCGACATCGGCACCGCGTCCTGCAGCTGGGTGCGGCCCATTTTCAGGATGTTTTCAAACTCCACCGCTTTGCGCTGAAAACCTTCGCTCAGCTGGCCAATCGCGTCGAGCAGTTTGAGGATCGAGGCGTAAACCGCAATGCGGAAACCGGTAGGATAAGCGTCGTTAGTGGACTGACACTTATTCACGTGATCATTTGGGTTGAGGTACTGATATTCACCTTTCTGGTGACCCATCAGTTCCAGACCGATGTTAGCCAGCACCTCGTTGGTGTTCATATTGACCGAGGTGCCCGCGCCGCCCTGATAGACATCAACCGGGAACTGGTCCATGCACTTACCGTTGTTCAGCACTTCATCACAGGCCTGAATGATGGTGTTGGCGATGTGGCGGGGGATGGTTTGCAGCTCTTTGTTGGCGAGCGCGGCGGCTTTTTTCACCATCACCATGCCGCGAACAAACTCAGGGATGTCGCTGATCTTACTGTTACTGATATAGAAGTTCTCAATCGCACGCAGAGTATGAACACCGTAATAGGCATCTGCCGGAACTTCACGCATGCCTAACAGGTCTTCTTCGATACGAATGTTGTTCGCCATGATTACCTTCTTATTATTGCTGCTGTGTTATTGCCGGGCATCCGGAATGGATGGGCGGCGAATAACGTGCAGGTGAAGCAATTATATTGTCGTGGAATACCAGTGCCGACATTTTATCCATCTTCGGGCTGGCGAGCACGATCATATTCTGTCACTGCAGAAATGCTTGTGCACAGATCACTTTACGGACATTTGCTGGCCCAGCGGTAATAACGATATGTGATGTACTTCGCAATTTTAAGTCAGTGGCATAAATTTAACAGCGGCGGTTGAATTTCCCCGGCCGCGTGCCCATCTCATACGTTATGGTCATGCTGACCCTTCAATTTTGCTGCCCCGCACGCTGCGTGGCGGCGCGACTCACAGGAGATATCGGTGCGCTGGTTACCGTTAGTGATTTTTTTTGTTCTGGCCTGGATTGAGATCTCGATTTTCATCCAGGTGGCGCACGCGCTCGGCGTGCTGCTGACCATGCTGCTGGTGATTTTTACCTCGTGCATTGGTGTGTCGCTGGTGAAAAACCAGGGCATGAAGAACTTTATGCTGATGCAGGAGAAGCTGGCGCGTAACGAGAGCCCGGCGGCGGAGATGATCAAAAGCGTGTCGCTGATCATCGCCGGTTTTCTGCTGCTGTTGCCGGGCTTCTTCACCGATTTCCTCGGCCTGCTGCTGTTGCTGCCGCCGGTGCAGAAACACCTGACGCTGAAGCTGATGCCGCACCTGCGCGTATGGCGCGGCCCGGGGCAGGGCCCGGATAGCGGCGTCACCATGGACGGCGAATTTGAGCGCAAAGATCAGGATCGTATCGGTCACGATAAAGATCGCTGAATGTAAGCGGGGCGGCGTAAGCCGCCCTTTTTGCTGTCTTTTTCGTCATCTGTTACGCAAACGAAAATTTTTTATTTTTTTGCCCTTGAAAGCCCCTTTTCTGCCCCTATCTCTCTCTCCACGAGGCCGGAACCCTCAAGCCCGGCGTTCAACCCAAAAATGAATGATTGGACTTCTCAAAGGAGAGCTATCAAATGAAAATTCGTCCGTTGCACGATCGCGTTATCGTCAAGCGTAAAGAAGTTGAAGCCAAATCTGCTGGCGGTATCGTTCTGACCGGCTCTGCAGCAGGCAAATCAACCCGCGGTGAAGTACTGGCTGTTGGCAATGGCCGCATCCTGGAAAACGGCGACGTGAAGCCGCTGGACGTGAAAGTGGGTGATCTGGTGATTTTCAGCGAAGGCTACGGTGCCAAGACTGAGAAAATCGACAACGAAGAAGTTCTGATCATCTCTGAAAGCGACATTCTGGCGATTGTTGAAGCGTAATTTACGCGTAATTCACTGAACGAAACGAATTTAAGGGATATTTGAAATGGCAGCTAAAGACGTAAAATTCGGTAATGACGCACGCGTAAAAATGCTGCGTGGCGTGAACGTACTGGCAGATGCAGTAAAAGTTACCCTGGGCCCGAAAGGCCGTAACGTGGTTCTGGATAAATCTTTTGGTGCACCGACCATCACTAAAGATGGTGTTTCTGTGGCACGTGAAATCGAGCTGGAAGACAAGTTCGAGAACATGGGTGCGCAGATGGTGAAAGAAGTCGCTTCTAAAGCTAACGACGCAGCAGGCGACGGCACCACCACCGCTACCGTTCTGGCACAGGCTATCGTCAACGAAGGCCTGAAAGCCGTCGCGGCGGGCATGAACCCAATGGATCTGAAGCGCGGTATCGATAAAGCCGTTGCCGCAGCCGTTGAAGAGCTGAAAACCCTGTCTGTACCATGCCAGGATTCCCGCGCTATCGCGCAGGTAGGTACCATTTCTGCCAACTCCGATGAAAGCGTCGGTACCCTGATCGCTCAGGCGATGGACAAAGTGGGTAAAGAAGGCGTGATCACCGTTGAAGAAGGCACCGGTCTGCAGGACGAGCTGGACGTGGTTGAAGGTATGCAGTTTGACCGTGGCTACCTGTCTCCGTACTTCATCAACAAGCCAGAAACCGGTGCAGTGGAGCTGGAAAGCCCATTCATCCTGCTGGCTGACAAGAAAATCTCTAACATCCGCGAAATGCTGCCAGTGCTGGAAGCTGTGGCGAAAGCCGGCAAACCACTGCTGATCATCGCAGAAGACGTGGAAGGCGAAGCGCTGGCTACGCTGGTGGTCAACACCATGCGCGGTATCGTGAAAGTGGCTGCGGTGAAAGCACCGGGCTTCGGCGACCGTCGTAAAGCGATGCTGCAGGATATTGCTATCCTGACCGGCGGTACCGTGATCTCTGAAGAGATCGGTATGGAGCTGGAAAAAGCGACGCTGGAAGACCTGGGTCAGGCAAAACGCGTGGTGATCAACAAAGACACCACCACCATCATCGATGGTGTGGGCGATCAGGGCGCAATCTCTGGCCGCGTGACGCAGATCCGTCAGCAGATCGAAGAAGCGACGTCTGACTACGACAAAGAGAAACTGCAGGAGCGCGTTGCAAAACTGGCAGGCGGTGTAGCCGTACTGAAAGTAGGCGCAGCGACTGAAGTTGAGATGAAAGAGAAGAAAGCACGCGTTGAAGATGCCCTGCACGCTACCCGTGCTGCGGTTGAAGAAGGCGTGGTTGCCGGTGGTGGTGTCGCGCTGGTGCGTGTTGCGGCGAAAATCGCAGCATCTGGCCTGAAAGGTCAGAACGAAGACCAGAACGTCGGTATCAAGGTTGCTCTGCGTGCGATGGAAGCGCCACTGCGTCAGATCGTTTCTAACGCCGGTGAAGAGCCATCTGTTGTTGCTAACAACGTGAAAGCGGGCGACGGTAACTACGGTTACAACGCCCAGACCGAAGAGTACGGCAACATGATCGACTTCGGTATCCTGGATCCAACCAAAGTGACCCGTTCTGCGCTGCAGTACGCATCTTCTGTGGCCGGTCTGATGATTACCACCGAAGCGATGGTCACCGACCTGCCGAAAGGCGACGCACCTGACTTAGGTGCTGGCGCTGGCGGCATGGGTGGCATGGGCGGTATGGGCGGCATGATGTAATTGCCCTGAACGTCTGAGCTGTTGAGAAACCCCCGATCGGAAACGGTCGGGGGTTTTTCTTTTGCCGGCGAACAAGGTATAAGTAAGGGCGCAATACTTCGGCTTTGCGGGTTTAGGGCAATGAATGTTCAGAAAAAATGTGCGCTTTTCTGCTACGCTGCCGCCCGACACTGATGATAATAAATGGGGATTATAATGCGGATTAACCTCTCGCTCGGACTGGCAGTCGGTACCTTACTGCTGGCGGGCTGTAGCACCTCCAACCAACTGAGTGCCGCCGGCGAACGTGTCACCTTTGTTGATCAACAGCCAGGCAGCCAATGTCAGCTGCTGGGCAATGTTACCGGCTCGCAGAGCAACTGGCTGACCGGCTCAGGCGGTGAAGGCAGTTCACTGCGTGGTGCGGCCAACGACCTGCGTAACCGCGCAGCGGAGATGGGCGGCAACGTGATTTATGGTGCCACCAGCCCGACGCAGAATCTGCTGTCTGCCTTTGCCCCGCTCGACAGCAAAATGTCGGGTCAGGTGTATAAGTGCCCGTAATGGCAGAGCAGCAATAAAAAAGCCGCGAGAGCGGCTTTTTTGTTTTTGAGTACAGTTCCAGCACGGTCGCCATCAATGGCGACACTACGGTGATGGCGCCGACTGTAGGGTGCGCATTCATGCGCACCGGGCAGCTGGCAGGGAACGTCACTCCTGACGTAGCTGCAGATCCAGCGGCGTTTTGCTCGGCTCACCACCAATTTCCCGCGCCAGCTTCGGCACCATATAGCCCGACACCATGGTCAGCAGCTGCCGCACCAGCGCCCGTGCCTGCTCATCCGGCACAAAGAAGTGCGCCGCCCCCTGCACCTTATCCAGCACATGTAAATAGTAGGGCAGGATGCCGGCATCAAACAGCGCATTGCTGAGCTGTGCCAGAGTCTGCGCATCGTCATTAACGCCGCGCAGCAGCACGCTCTGGTTCAGCAGGGTGACGCCGGCGCGTTTAAGCCTCTGCATGCGTTCGCGCAGCGCCTCGTCAATCTCCTGCGCGTGGTTGATGTGGCTGACCAGCAGCACCTGCAGACGCGTATCCGCCAGCAGCTGGCATAGCCCTTCAGTAATGCGCGCCGGGATCACTACCGGCAACCGGCTGTGAATGCGCAGGCGTTTCAGGTGCGGAATGTTTTCCAGCGCGCCAATCAGCCACGCCAGCTCCTGATCTTTCGCCATCAGCGGATCGCCGCCGGAGAAGATGATCTCGTCGAGCTCGGGATGGGCGGCAATGTAATCAATCGCCGCCTGCCAGTTGCGCTTGTTGCCCTGATTATCCTGATAGGGGAAATGCCGGCGGAAGCAGTAGCGACAGTTCACCGCGCAGCCGCCCTTGACCAGCAGCAGCGCGCGGTTTCTATACTTATGCAGTAAGCCCGGTACCACGCTGCTCTGCTCATCGAGCGGATCGGTACTGTAACCCGGCGCATCGGTAAACTCCTGACGGCTGGTCAGCACCTGCAGCAGCAGCGGGTCCTGCGCATTGCCGCGCTGCATGCGCTGAATAAAGGCGCGCGGTACGCGCAGGGCGAACAGACGGCGTGCCTCGCTCCCGGCTGCCAGATCCGCGTGGTTTTCGAGGGCTAAAAGTTGCAGTAATTCAGCAGGATCGGTGACAACATCAGCAAGTTGCTGCAACCAATCTTCTCTGACGGGGGGATTTAGGGTTACAATGTGTGCCATTTTTTTGGCTATTACCAGTTAATATCTACAGAGGGCCTTTATGGCGACTTATCTTAGCAACGATTTTCGTGCCGGTCTTAAAATCATGTTCGAAGGCGAACCGTATGCCATCGAATCCAGTGAATTCGTTAAGCCGGGTAAAGGCCAGGCGTTTGCACGTGTTAAAATGCGTCGTCTGCTGACCGGTTCACGCGTTGAAAAAACCTTCAAGTCTACCGACTCCGCCGAAGGCGCAGACGTGCGTGACATGACGCTGCAGTACTCCTACAACGACGGTGACTTCTTCTACTTCATGCACCCGGAAACCTTCGAACAGTATCAGGTTGAAGCCAAGGTACTGGACGACGTGACAAAATGGCTGCAGGACAACGCCGAGTGTATCGTAACCCTGTGGAACGATAAACCGATCGCCGTTCAGCCACCGAACTTCATCGAAGCAGAAATCACCGAAACTGACCCAGGTCTGAAAGGTGATACTGCCGGTACCGGCGGCAAGCCAGCGACGCTGTCTACCGGCGCCGTGATCAAAGTGCCACTGTTCGTACAGATTGGCGAAGTGGTAAAAGTGGACACCCGCTCTGGCGAATACGTTTCCCGCGTAAAATAATCGTCAAATCAGGCGCATCATCGATGCGCCTTTTTTATTCCCGCGCTCTTCCCCGCACCGCGTCTTTTTTCAGCGGCTTAACCGCCATCATGGCGTATCCGGTCTATGCTTTAAAAGCTGTACTTTTACTGCAACCAACAAGGATATGGCTATGTTAAAGAAAAGTATTGTCGCGATTTTCTCGGTACTGGTGCTTTCCTCGCTGCTTTCAGCCTGTAACACCACGCGTGGCGTAGGCGAAGATGTTGAAGCGGGCGGTCAGGCAATTCAGCGCAGCGCGCAGTAACTAAAACCGGTGCGAAACCTGCTTTCGTACCGGCTTTCTCTTCCTCCTGTTGTCCTCCAGCGCCTGTGATTTCTGAAACTGCCTGCCGCGACGGCGGTGCCGTTGTTTGCCGTCAGCAATACGGGTAGACTTCCTCCCCTTGTCTGTATAAGGAGTCATCACCATGAGCGAAACGGCAAGCTGGCAGCCGAGCGCACCCATTGCCAATTTGTTGAAACGCGCCGCCATCCTGGCGGAAATCCGGCGTTTCTTTGCCGATCGCGGCGTACTGGAAGTGGATACGCCTGCCATGAGCCAGGCGACGATCACCGACATCCACCTGGTGCCATTCCAGACGCGCTTTGTCGGACCTGGCGCGGCAGACGGGCGCGATCTGTGGCTGATGACCAGTCCGGAATATCACATGAAGCGCCTGCTGGCGGCGGGCAGCGGCCCGATTTATCAGATGGGGCGCTGCTTCCGTAATGAAGAGGCCGGGCGCCACCATAATCCGGAATTCACCATGCTGGAGTGGTATCGGCCGCACTACGACATGTATCGGCTGATGAATGAAGTCGACGACCTGCTGCAGCAGGTGCTGGAGTGTGACAGCGCCGAATCGCTATCGTATCAGCAGGCGTTTATCCGTCATCTGGAGATCGATCCGCTGTCGGCGGACAAGGCGCAGCTGCGCGAAGCGGCGGAAAAGCTGGGTGAGGGCGAGCTGGCGAATCGCGAAGACGATCGCGACACGCTGCTGCAGCTGCTGTTTATGCTGGGCGTGGAACCGAAAATTGGTCTCGATAAGCCGTGCTTCGTCTATCACTTCCCGGCCAGTCAGGCGGCGCTGGCGGAGATCAGTACCGAAGATCACCGCGTGGCAGAGCGTTTCGAGGTCTATTACAAAGGCGTGGAGCTGGCCAACGGTTTCCGCGAACTGACCGACAGCCGCGAACAGCGTCAGCGTTTTGAGCAGGATAATCGTCGTCGCGCCGCGCGCGGTTTGCCACAGCATCCGATTGATACTTACCTGCTGGATGCGCTGGCGCACGGCATGCCGGCCTGTTCCGGCGTGGCGCTGGGCGTCGATCGCCTGATTATGCTGGCGCTGAAGGCCGATGCGCTCAGTGAGGTGATCGCTTTCCCGGTTGATCGCAGCTAGTTACGCCGCGGTTCTGCACACCCGGCCGCGGCTCAGCGATGGCGCTGTCCGCGGCCGGGTGCGTTTACGGCGAGGTATTATTGGCCGCTTCCGGAAACTCCTGGATGGTAACCGGCAGCGTCATCTTCTGCTCATTGCGCAGCACCTGCACATCAATCACCGATCCCGGGCGGATTTCCGCCACCTGGTCCATGGTCTCCTGCGCGGACAGCGCCGGCTTGCCGTTCACCTGCAGCAGGACATCGTTGGCCTGAATGCCGGCGCGATCCGCCGGACCGCCCGGCGTCACTTCACTGACGATAATGCCCTGCACCCGATCGAGGTTGCTGCCCTGACCGTGCAGCGGCGGCAGCTCGCGCCCGGTAATACCGATATAACCGCGGATCACCCGGCCATCGCGGATCAGCTTATCCATGATTTTGGTCGCCAGCGCGGTCGGAATGGCAAAACCAATGCCTTCCGGGGTTTCGCCGTCGTTGCTTTTGTCGAAGGTCAGCGTGTTGATGCCCATCAGCTCGCCCAGCGAATTAATCAGCGCGCCGCCGGAGTTCCCCTGGTTGATCGAGGCATCGGTTTGCAGGAAGTTCTGCCGACCTGAGGAGCTCAGACCGATGCGGCCGGTGGCGCTGATGATGCCCTGGGTGACCGTCTGGCCGAGGTTATACGGGTTGCCAATCGCCATCACCACATCACCAATATGCGCGACACGTTTGGCGTTAATCGGGATTACCGGCAGATTGGAGGCGCTGATTTTTAACACCGCCAGATCGGTCATGGCGTCGGAACCCACCAGCGTCGCTTCAAAAAAGCGTCCGTCCTGCAGCGCGACGATAATCTGGTCAGCGTTATTGATGACATGTTTGTTGGTAAGGATGTAGCCTTTCGCGTTCATGATGACGCCGGAACCGAGCGTGGTAATGCCGCGATTATTGTTACCGTGCGCGCTGCGGTTATAGACGTTGACCACCGCCGGCACAGCACGGCGTACGCCCTGATTGAAACTGAAGGGCGCTTGATCGGCGCTGCTGTCGTGATCAAAGGTGACGTTGCTGCCCATTCGCAGCGCCGGGATCGCGACAAGCAGTAAACCTGCCACGATCAGGCCCATCACCACAGAACGTAAAAGTTTAAGAAACATGGTGTTATTTCAGGCAAGAGTTGATCGCAGGGCAGAATAGCACGAGAAGGGCGGACAAACACCTGCTTGTCCGCCCGTTGCGAGGATTATTGCAGAAGCAGGTAAATACTCTCGTCGCCGCGCACCACGTTCAGCGCCAGTACCGGCGGTTTGCCCTCCAGCACTTTGCGCATCTCGGCGAGGCTCTGCACCCGCGTACGGTTGACGCCGACAATCACATCGTCTTTCTGCAGGCCAACCTGTTCTGCCGGCGTGCCTTTTTCGATGGTATCGACTTTGACCCCTTTATCGCCGGCTTTGGTATTGCCGTCACTGAGCGTGGCGCCCTGCAGCGCCGGCGACATCAGCTGGGCGCTGGCGGTGCTCTGCGCGCTCTGTTCCAGCGTTACGGTCACCGTCAGCGGTTTGCCATCGCGCAGCAGACCGATTTTCACCTGCTGGCCTGGCGGTGTGGTGCCGACTTTCACCCGCAGCTCGGCAAAACTGGTGATTGGCTTATCGTTAATGGCGGTAATGATGTCGCCCGCTTTGATGCCCGCCTGTTCCGCCGCCGACTTCGGCAGCACTTCAGAGACAAATGCTCCGCGCTGCGCATCGACGTTAAACGCTTTCGCGATATCGGCGGTCATTTCTGTCCCTTTGATCCCGAGCTGACCGCGCTTCACTTCGCCGAACTGAATCAGCTGCTGCGCCAGATTCATCGCCATGTTGCTGGGGATGGCAAAGCCAATACCAATGTTGCCGCCGCTCGACGCCAGAATGGCGGTGTTAATGCCGATCAGCTCGCCGTTGAGGTTCACCAGCGCGCCGCCGGAGTTGCCACGGTTGATGGCGGCATCGGTCTGAATAAAGTTCTCCAGCCCTTCCAGATTCAGCCCGCTGCGGCCCAGCGCCGAAATAATGCCGGACGTCGCCGTCTGGCCGAGGCCGAACGGGTTGCCGATCGCCACGGCGAAGTCACCCACTTTCAGCGCGTCAGAATCAGCAATTTTCACCTGCGTGAGGTTTTTTGCGCCTTCTACCTGAATCAGCGCGATGTCGGTTTGCTCGTCATGACCAATCAGCTTTGCGTCATATTCGTTGCCATCGCTCAGCTGCACGCTGATTTTATCCGCACCGTTTACCACGTGATTGTTGGTCAGAATGTAGCCTTTGGCCGCGTCGATGATGACGCCGGAACCCAGTCCTTCAAATGGCTGTGGCTGAGACTGGCCGGGCGCCTGGCCAAAGAAGCGCTTCAGCGGCTCGGGAATATCCTGGCCCTGCTGACCGCTGTCGGTGCCCTCGACATGCACGCTGACCACCGCCGGCAGCACTTTTTCCAGCATCGGTGCCAGGCTTGGCAGTGCTTGTCCCTGAATCTGTGCCGGCAACGTGGCCATGGCACCCGGCGTCGCCGCCAGACTCATCCCAATGCTCAAGGCTAATGCGCTTAACAGTCGTGCTGGTTTTTTCATTGCTATGACGCTCTCGCTGCGAAAAGGGGGATAAAAGAAGTGTGACAGTTATTGGTAATAAGCGTTCGGAAAACAAAAAGGGCACAGCCATGCTGTGCCCCAAAACGATTAACTGCGGGTGGTGCGTTCGCCGCTGCGCAGCAGGCCCGATGCGCCTTCAGAGTAGTCGCGCGGGATCTGCACCGGCGCCTGGTCGTTATCGGCCTCGGCTTCCGTCAGCTGGTAAGCAAACGGGTTTTTCTCGCCCGGCAGATTTGGCAGCAGGTCATTCGACCCTTTCGCCATGTGCTGATACAGCTGGCGATAGTCGCGCGCCATGTTGTCCAGCAACTCTGCGCTGCGCGCAAAGTGGTTGGTGAGCTCTTCGCGGTAATCCGCCAGCTCCGCTTTGGATTTTTCCAGTTCGTACTGCATGCTGCGCTGCTCACGCAGCTTTTTGTTGCCAAAACGCATCGCTACCGCGCCGACAATAATGCCAATCACTAAACCAATCAGCCCGTATTCCCAGGTCATAATGACTCCCGTGTAATTTCCGTTGCTTCGTAGGGCATTGCTTCTGTTTCAACTTCAATAGTAGCCACTATACCCGTTAATCCATCGGAAGTGGAATCCTCGGGCTGTATCGCTTAGTGTAGAGCGGCCTAATTTTCGACAACCGACACGTGAATCGGACTTTTTCAGGGATTCTGAGAGAACCATGCAAACCTCATCTCCGCTTGCGCGCTATGAGCAGGCGCTGTCGCAGGGCGAGTTTCGTCCGGACGATGTACAACGTGACGCCATCACCCGTTTAGATCGCATTCAGCAAGGCCTGATTGCCCGCCAGCAGCAGCCGCAGCCGGCAGCTAAAGGGCTGTTTGGCCGCTTATCAAAGCTGATGAATAAAGCGCCGGAGAGCCATGAAGCGCCGGTGCGTGGCCTGTATATGTGGGGCGGCGTCGGACGCGGTAAAACCTGGGTAATGGATCTGTTTTTTCAGTCTATTCCTGGCGATCGCAAACTGCGTCTGCATTTCCATCGCTTCATGCTGCGCGTGCACGAAGAGTTAACGCAGCTGCAGGGCCACAGCGACCCGCTGCTGATAGTCGCTGACCGTTTCAAAGCGGAAACCGATATTCTCTGTTTCGACGAGTTTTTTGTCTCCGACATCACCGACGCAATGCTGCTTGGTACCCTGATGGAAGCACTGTTTGCCCGCGGCATTACGCTGGTGGCGACCTCCAACATTCCGCCGGATGAGCTGTACCGCAACGGCCTGCAGCGGGCGCGTTTTCTGCCGGCTATCGAGCAGATTAAGCGCCACTGCGATGTGATGAATGTCGATGCCGGCATTGATTATCGCCTGCGCACCCTGACATCGGCCCATCTGTGGAATTTCCCGCTTAACGACACAACGCACGCGGAGATGGAGCGCATGTTCAGCGCGCTGTCCGGTAAACCGCGCGGCGACGCGCCGGTGCTGGAGATTAACCATCGTCAGCTGCCGACGCTCGGCGTTCACGAAGGCGTACTGGCCATCAATTTCCTCGCGTTGTGCGGTGAAGGGCGCAGTCAGCACGATTACATTGAGCTGTCGCGCCGCTTCCACAGCGTGCTGCTGTACGATGTGCCGGTGATGATTTACAAAACGGAAGACCAGGCGCGGCGGTTCCTCGCGCTGGTGGATGAGTTCTACGAGCGCCACGTCAAGCTGGTGGTGGCGGCAGAAACCTCGCTGTTTGAAATCTATCAGGGCACACGGCTGAAATTCGAATATCAGCGCTGTCTCTCGCGCCTGCAGGAGATGCAGAGCGAGGAGTATCTTCGCCTGCCGCACCTGCCCTGAAGGGCAAACAGAAATCACCGCTTCGGGCGCAAAAAGAGTCGATCTTTAGATTCGACTTCTCTATAATCTTGCGACCCCACGTTACAGCACAGGCTTTCTTTTCCCGGAAAACTGTGTGATCCGGTAACTCTACCTGAGGGGGTGGGCTTGCTGGGCGAATTGGTCGTGTGAGCCTCAATCGTTAACTTAGCGTTTGGGATTTCACCAACGTGTAACTTTTATTTGGGTAAGCTTTTCAATGAAAACTTTTACAGCTAAACCAGAAACCGTACAGCGTGACTGGTATGTTGTTGACGCAACTGGCAAAACCCTGGGTCGCCTGGCGACTGAACTGGCGCGCCGTCTGCGTGGTAAGCACAAAGCGGAATACACTCCGCACGTTGATACCGGTGATTACATCATCGTTCTGAACGCTGACAAAGTTGCTGTAACCGGCAACAAGCGTAACGACAAGATTTACTATCACCACACTGGCCACATCGGTGGTATCAAGCAAGCGACCTTTGCAGAGATGATCGAACGCCGTCCTGAGCGTGTGATTGAAATCGCGGTTAAAGGCATGCTGCCAAAAGGCCCACTGGGTCGTGCTATGTACCGTAAACTGAAAGTTTACGCAGGTAACGAGCACAACCACGCGGCGCAGCAACCGCAAGTTCTTGACATTTAATCGGGATTATAGGCAATGGCTGAAACTCAAAACTACGGCACTGGTCGCCGCAAAAGCTCTGCCGCTCGCGTCTTTATCAAGCCGGGTAGCGGTAACATCGTAATTAACCAGCGCTCTCTGGAGCAGTACTTCGGTCGTGAGACTGCACGCATGGTCGTGCGTCAGCCGCTGGAGCTGGTTGATATGGTTGGTAAACTGGACCTGTACATCACCGTTAAAGGTGGTGGTATTTCTGGTCAGGCTGGTGCGATCCGTCACGGTATCACCCGCGCTCTGATGGAATACGACGAGTCTCTGCGTTCTGAACTGCGTAAAGCTGGCTTCGTTACCCGTGACGCGCGTCAGGTTGAACGTAAGAAAGTCGGTCTGCGTAAAGCACGCCGTCGTCCACAGTTCTCCAAGCGTTAATTGCTGGCTGCTTCGGCAGTTACAATTGGCTCAAAAAACCCGCTTCGGCGGGTTTTTTATTGCCTGAATCGCGGCTTTTTCAGCGCAAAAACGCGAGCTTTCCCCGCATTTTGCCCGCAAATGATTATCCCCGCCCCACAAGCTGCTTAAAATCTGGTAAACTGACTGACACTTTGCGCCCGCGAGTCGCGGCGTTGTGCATACTGCTCCTGTCGGGACGACCGGACAATGCCCGTAACGCCCGGCTGTGTGCGAATCTGATGAGCAGGTGAGTCGCCGCGTGGTTGGCTATTCGCAGTATTTTTTTGTGAACAAACTTGGAGGTTTTCATGGCTGTCGCTGCCAACAAACGTTCGGTAATGACGCTGTTTTCTGGTCCGACTGACATTTTCAGCCATCAGGTACGTATCGTGCTGGCTGAGAAGGGCGTCAGCGTGGAGATCGAGCAGGTTGAAACGGATAATCTGCCGCAGGATCTGATTGACCTCAACCCGTATCGCACTGTGCCAACGCTGGTCGACCGTGAACTGACGCTGTATGAATCCCGCATCATCATGGAATACCTCGATGAGCGTTTCCCGCATCCGCCACTGATGCCGGTTTATCCGGTCGCGCGCGGTGAAAGCCGTCTGATGATGCACCGCATTGAGCAGGACTGGTACAGCCTGATGCGTACCATTGAAACCAGCAGCGGTGCCGAAGCCGATGCCGCGCGTAAGCAACTGCGCGAAGAGCTGCTGGCCATTGCGCCGCTGTTCTCACGTACGCCGTTCTTTATGAGCGAAGAGTTCAGCCTGGTGGATTGCTATCTGGCGCCGCTGCTGTGGCGTCTGCCGCAGCTGGGTGTGGATCTGGCTGGCGCAGGTTCGAAAGAGCTGAAAGGCTACATGACGCGCGTATTTGAACGTGACTCCTTCCTCGCTTCTTTGACGGAAGCCGAACGTGAAATGCGCCTGCAAGCCCGGGGCTAATCTATGGAAATGTCGCAACTTACTGCCCGCCGTCCCTATCTGCTGCGGGCCTTTTATGAATGGCTGCTCGACAACCAGCTGACGCCGCATCTGGTGGTGGATATCAATCTGCCTGGCGTACAGGTGCCGCTGGAGTACGCTCGTGACGGACAGATTGTCCTGAACATCGCACCGCGCGCGGTGGGTAACCTTGAGCTTGCCAACGATCAGGTGCGCTTCAATGCGCGTTTCGGCGGCGTGCCGCGCCAGGTATCCGTGCCGATGGCTGCGGTGCTGGCGATTTACGCGCGCGAAAACGGCGCCGGCACCATGTTCGAACCGGAGCCAGCTTATGAGCTGTCCGGCGACGAGCAGGAAGGCGGCCAGGAAGAGACGCTGATGTCGGTGATTGATGGTGACCGTCCGGACGATGCGACGGATGACGACTCTTCACCGGATGACGAACCGCCGCCGCGCGGTGGACGTCCTTCACTGCGCGTAGTGAAGTAAATCGCGGAAAATAAAAAACGGGCTGATTAGCCCGTTTTTTTATGCCTGTGTCGCAGCGCGGCTTAGCGCGCGGCAGACCAAAGGGAGCGTAGCGCTCCCTTTGTACCGATCTTAATAAACGTCGCGCAGATAACGCTTATCTTTCTTCAGCTGATCGATATAGGCTGCGGCACGTTCGCTGGAAAGACCACCGAACTGACGCACCACTTCATACAGCGCGGCATCGACATCCTTCGCCATGCGTGAGGCATCGCCACAGACGTAGAAGTAGGCGCCTTCCTGCAGCCAGGCGTACAGCTCAGCGCCTTTCTCCAGCATGCGGTTCTGCACGTAAATCTTCTCTTCCTGATCGCGGGAGAAGGCCAGGTCGAGATGCGTCAGCAGACCGCTCTGCTGCCAGCCCGCCAGCTCATCCGCGTAAATGTAATCATGTTCCTGATGCTGGTCGCCGAAGAACAGCCAGTTTTTACCTTCAGCACCGGTCGCCTGACGCTCCTGCAGGAAGGCGCGGAACGGCGCGATGCCGGTACCCGGACCGACCATGATCAGCGGGGCGTTATTGTTCGCCGGCACGCGGAACGCTTTGTTCGGCGAAATAAAGATCGCCGGCTTCTCTCCGCGACGCACGCGTTCAGCCAGATAGGTTGAGCACACGCCTTTACGCTCACGGCCACCGCTGTGATAGCGCACGGAAGCGATGGTCAGATGCACCTGGTTAGGGTGCGCCTTCGAGCTGGACGAAATGGAGTAAGCACGGTGCTGCAGCGGACGCAGCATCGCTACCAGCTCCGGCACCGACAGATTACGCTTCAGCTCGAGCTGCAGCAGATCCAGCGTATCTTTGCCCCACAGCCAGTTAGCCAGCGTATCTTTATCGTCGTGCTGAAGGACGTGCAGCAGCTCCTGGTTGGTGGTGTGCTGTCCGACCCACTCAATCAGCTTGCGCGACGGCTCAGAAATCTCGAACTGATAGGTCAGCAGATCGCCGAGGTTACGGTCAAAGCCCGGCACCGGGGTTTCGTAGTCGGCTTTCAGCTCGCTCAGCAGCAGGCTCACCAGCCCGGCATCGTTCACCGGGATCACCCCCAGCGCATCACCGGCTTCGTATTTCAGGCCGCTGTCGCTCAGGTCAAATTCGAAGTGACGGATATCTTTGGCGGACTGCTCGCCGGACAGACGCTTATTGGTCACCAGCGCCGCCGCGTACGGGTTTTGCTTGTTGCTGCCCGGGATCACCGGCGCTTCCGGCGCGCTCTCCAGCACCGTGCCGCTGCTGCCCGCGCTGGCGGCAAACTGTGGCATGGCACTGCCAATCCACTCGCTGGAAGGCTCTTCGTAATCGATGTCGCAGTCGATGCGATCCACTACGCGTTTCGCCCCCAGCTGCTCCAGGCGCATATCAATGAACTTACCGGCCTGGCAGAAACCGTCGTAGCCGGTATCGCCGATTGCCAGCACGGCAAAGTGCATCTGCTCCAGACGCGGCGCGGTGCTGGCTGAGATGGCCTGCCAGAACAGCTGTGCGTTATCCGGCATTTCGCCTTCGCCGTAGGTGGAGGTGACAATCAGTACATGACGCATGGTGGCGAACACATCCAGATCCACTTCACCCAGCGCCTGCACTACCGGCACCAGGCCTTTAGCGCGCGCCGCTTTGGCTGCGGTCTGCGCCAGCGCTTCGGCGTTACCGGTCTGGGAACCAAACAGAATATGCAGCTGGGTGGTGGCGCTGGCGCCCGCTGCCGGTGCGGTCTGCTTGTCTTCTAATACCAGCAGGCGCGAGTGGAGACCGGCGAGAAACCCCGCCAGCCAGTATTTCTGTTCGCCGTTAAACGGCGCGTCTTCAGGAATGTAAGGAATCTTCATGGATATCAGTACTCAAACCGTTTTATCGTCATCAATCTTCTTTCGCAGCGCAATCAGGAGAGTTTCCCGACCGCGGCGGCAATCTCTGGCAGTGCGGCGCGTGCAAACAGCTCTTCAAAATCAGGCAGATGGCCCAGCACCTCACGGTTGCAGGCGTCCTGATAAATGATCCAGCCATAGGTTGCCAGGCTGTCCATGGAGCGAATGTTGCGCTGCGTCAGCGCGGCTTTGTAATCCGACATACGCTTGGCGGCGATCAGGCTTGCCAGCTCATCATCACTGTAGTTCTCAATGGCCGCACGGGCATGACGCTGCAGCTTGCTGACCAGCGCGAAATCTTCGGTCATCAGCAGGTTGCGAACCGCTTTCTCGACTGCCGCGTCTTCCACCGCTGTGCCTTTCGGCAGTTTGCCCAGCGCCAGCTGCTGCGCGAAGCTCAGAACAGTGTAGTTATTCAGCAGAACAAACATCTCCTGCGTATCGGTCGCGCCGTAGGCCGGTACCGCACCGTCGGCGATGGTTTTGCCCGCACGCCAGGCTGATTTGAACTTGGCAACCTGATGCGCGGCCAGCGACGTGGACAGCTCTTCCAGCAAATCCTTACGCGTTTTCGCTTTCAGGATTTCACCGCCGTCCTGATACAGCAGCAGCGAGCGCGGCATCACATAAACGAAGTGCTGACACTCGGTTTCCCAGTTCTCCAGCAGCCATGCCGCGCGCGGCGACTGGGTGGCTTCGAGGTGCCAGTGCAGCATGGTCAGCACTGCCTGCTTGTGCACCTGCGCCATTTCGTCTTCGTCAGCGATGGAGCCGAACAGCACCGAATCACCGGCGGCGTGCGCGGCCAGGGAACGGTACGGATCGTACTGATAGGCGAAGCCGCCGCTCATGCCGTTACCGAAACCTTTACCAAAGGTGCCGAGGTTAAGAATCGCGCCGTTGGTCATGTATTCACAGCAGAAGTCGCCGACGCCTTCCACCACCGCGGTGGCGCCTGAGTTACGCACGGCGAAACGGTCACCGGCCTGGCCCTGAACAAACAGACGACCGCCGGTCGCGCCGAACAGCGCAAAGTTACCGATCAGCACATTGCCGTCGCTGTCCTGTGCGCCGCCGCCCGGTGACATCACCACCAGTTCGCCGCCACACTGACCTTTACCGACGCCATCGTTACAGGTACCGTAATGCTTCATCTGCATGCCGTCGTTGCAGAACGCGCCAAATGACTGACCGGCTGACCCGCGGGTATCAATCTGCACTGTGCGCGGTGCCAGATATTTCCGGCCACGGTCATCCTGCAGTACCGCTGGCAGCGCGGCCAGCTGCTGCGCCGACAGCTCGTGGTTCAGCATGCGCTCAATATCGATCGCCAGCTGACCGCCAACGCTCTTGTTACGGTTGTTCAGCGTCACGCCGTTACCCAGCGTAATCTCGCGGCGGGCGGCATCAACCAGCTGCGCTTTCAGCTCTTCAACCCAGCCATCGTCCAGCTCGAAATCTTTTTCCAGATACACTGGCTGAGCGATCTTCTGCTCCGGCACCACGGTCAGCATGGCGCGCAGATCGAGTTTGCCCACTTCCAGCGGATGATCCATCAGGTGCAGCAGGTCAGAGCGGCCGCGCGCTTCACGCAGCGAACGCAGACCGAGGCGTGCGAGGAACTCACGCACTTCCTGCGCCACGTTGATAAAATACTGCGCCAGCTGACGCGGATCGCCATCGAAGGCTTCAGCGTTAGTGGTGAGGCCAGCCGGGCATTTGACGTTGCAGTTTTTCGCCATCACGCATTTCAGCATCATCAGCGCGGTGGTGCCAAACTCGAAGCTGTCGCCGCCGAGCAGGGCCGATTTGATCACGTCGCTGCCGGTCTGCTGTGCGCCGGAACAGCGCAGCTGCACTTTGTCACGCAGCCCGTTCGCGCACAGCGCCTGATGTACTTCGGCGATACCGATTTCCGCCACGCGCCCGGTGTATTTCAGACTGGTGACCGACGCCGCGCCGGTGCCGCCGGTGTTACCGGCGACGTTGATGACGTCTGCGCCGGCTTTTGCCACGCCGACTGCGATAGTGCCGATGCCTTCAGACGACACCAGTTTGACGATAACGCGCACGCGTGCCGCTTTACAGTCGTGGATCAGCTGCGCCAAATCCTCGATAGAATAAGTATCGTGATGCGGCGGCGGTGATACCAGTTCAACGCCCGGCGTACCGCCACGCGCGGCCGCAATCTCCACCGTCACTTTCGGTGCAGGCAGCTGACCGCCTTCGCCCGGTTTAGCGCCCTGGCCAATTTTGATCTCCAGCTCTTCCAGCATCGGGTCGGCCAGATAAGCCGCCCACACGCCGAAACGACCGGATGCCAGCTGTTTGATGCGCGATGCGCGAATGGTGCCGTGGCGTGAATAGTGTTCGCCACCTTCACCACAGTTACTCATTCCGCCCACCATATTGGTGCCGTGCGCCACCGCTTCGTGCGCCGGCGCGACCAGCGCGCCGTGGCTCATGGCGCCTGAGGCGAAGGTACGGGTGATTTCGTGCGCCGGCTGAATCTCTTCCAGCGGCAGTGAGGGCAGCGCGGTAAAGATTTTTGCCAGATAGTCGGCTGCCTGACCGTAAGCGGTAATGTGCAACACGCCTTCAGTGATGCTGCTGCTTTCGATCTCATCGTTAAAGCGGGTTTTCAGCGCGCGTGACAGCGCGGCCAGACGCTCGCTCTCCGGCTTCAGGCCGGCAATGGCATCAATCAGACGCAGCTCAAACTGGTTGAGGCTACCGTTCACCGCTTCGCAGCGCAGGCCGCGAATGGCGAAGCCGTTGTTGACCAGCGAGTAGCGGCCCAGCTTGCGGCCAAATTCGGCTTCGCTGTCCACGTGGGTCAGATCGCACGGCAGCGCGAGGATGTCGCGCAGCGCCGCCGGACGACGCTTACGCTCAGCGTGCATCAGGCTGGAGAACTGACGGTAATCCGGCGTGATAGCAAAGCTGTCGATCACCGCATTCGGGATGCGCTCGAAGCTGCTGTCTTTAAACGACTCGGCTTTGATGCTGAACGCGTTGTCCAGCCTGGCCAGCGTCATCAGACGGATAAAGTTGTCCTCTTCGCGCGCTTTGTCAGCGAAGCGAATCGGCTGCTCTGTCATATCAATAAAGGTACGCACCGCGATGGTGCCGTACGAGTGGCCCGCACCCTCAGAACGTTCTTTAAACAGACCCAGCAGTGGCACTTCGGCTTCGCCCTGAATTTTCAGCGCGCTCTGGTGCCAGTCCACCGCCATCTGCGCGATGGCCGGGAAGCCCGCGCCGCCCACCGGAGTTTTGATATTCGGGAAATATTTCTTCAGCACCGGGTCTTCGGTATCGAGGAAGTTTGGCTCGAAGAACTCACCGCAGCTGTAGCTCTCAACGGTACACAGGCCCACTTTGCCCATGGTTTTCATCAGCGCTTTTTCTGCCGCTTTGGCATAGCGTTTGAACGCTTTGTTGCCTTCTTCACCTTCGCCAAACTTCTCTTCTGCACGCATCTGTACGCCCAGCGGATACACGGCAGAGGCGCCAAAGCCGAGCGTGGCGGCGATATGGTGCGAGGAGATGCTCTGGCCGCTCTCGACCACCAGTGACACATCCAGACGCAGGCCTTCCTGCACCAGACGCTGGTTGATGGCCGACACCATCAGCAGCATCGGAATGGCAGCATGAGTTGACGAGATATGACGATCGGTAATCACCGCGATGCCGCCCTGCTGACGGGCAAAATCCACCACCTGCTGCGCCAGGTTATCGATAGCGTTTTCCAGCGCTTTGGCGTTGGCGGCGCGGCTGACGATGTCTTTACCGATGACTGGCTCATACAGCATCTCGAAGCGCGCATACGGCGCCACTTTCTGCTCGCGCAGACGCAGCATGTCCAGGTGCGTCAGGATCGGGCTTGGCACGATGATCTGCTGGCCTTTACTGCGGCCGAGGTGCGGTTTGGCGCCGAGCGCCACGCGCAGCGTCATGCCGTCCGCTTCACGGATGGAGTCGAGCGGCGGGTTGGTGACCTGCGCAAAGCGCTGCGAGAAGTAGTGCGCCATGCCGCCTTCATGATCGGACAGGCCATTGATGGCATTGCCGTAACCCATCGCGGAGATCTTCTCAGCGCCGGTTTGCAGCATCGGGTCCATCATGAATTTGAAGCTTTCCTGGTTGTAGTAGTAAGCCACAAAGCGCTGATAGGTTTTCAGGTCACCGCGATAGCGCAGCGGCGAGCCGAGTTTCTCTGCCGGCACTTCCGGCAGCTGCTGCAGTTCAACGCGTGCCGCCTGCACCAGGGAGAGATAATCTTTTTCCGCCGCCAGCTTTTCCAGCGCCTGCACGGTGGTGTAAGAGCGTTTCTCTTTGTGATCATAATAGAGCATGCCGCCAGCTTCGATACGGCCACGGCGCAGCACGCTCTCCGGTGGGAAGGCGATCTGGCCGGCTTCTGACATCGCACCGATGTATTCAGCGGTTTCGACGGAGCGCAGCGGACGCAGACCAAGACGGTCCAGTCGTGCGCCAATCACTTCGCCGTTACCGAAGATCAGCGCGGCGGGGCCGTCGTTCTTCTCTTCATACAGCGAGAAGTATTCCAGCATGGCGCGCACTTCAGCTGACAGCGAGGTGTCGTTTTCCCACGCCGGCGGCATCATTGAAACCACGGCGTTGATCAGATCGAGGTTATCTTCCATCAGACGGCTGTGGATGCTCTGATCGAGACGCGAACTGTCAGACTGGCCTTTTGGCCGCACGATCTTTTTGCCGCGCGCCAGCATCAGTGCCGCTTCCGCGATGCGGTTTTTCCGGTCCGTGTTCAGCTCACCGTTGTGCGCCATCAGGCGGAACGGCTGCGCCATCGTGGTATGCGGATCGGTATTGGTGGAGAAGCGGGTATGGAAAAACAGTCCGCGTACCTGATGATCGGGATCGGTCAGATCTTTGAAGTAGGGAATCACTTCATTGGAGTTCAGACGGGCTTTGAACACCTGAGTGCGCGACGACAGCGACAGCGGATAAAGGCCGCCAAATTCGCTTTCGGTAAAGGCGCGTGCTTCGATGTCCAGCAGCGCACGGTAAATGTGGCGCTCGAAGTCGCTCTGCTCGGTAACGTCCTGCGGTGCGGCAAACACCCACTGCACGATCGGCAGCTGGAACTGCTGTGCGGCCGGGCGCGTGACGCTGTTGTCCAGCGGCATATCACGCTTCAGCAGCACCGGGAAGTTGTAAGCGGCCAGTGTCTCTTCAACCAGACGCTCTGCGTTCGCGCGCAGCGCCGCATCTTTTGGCACAAAGAAGTTGCCCACGCCAAAGCGGCCCGCTTCCAGCGCCTGACCTGTCAGCTTACGGAAGAAGTTCAGGGAGAGGTCAACGTTAACGCCCGCGCCATCGCCCACACCCTCTGCAGACATCCCGCCACGGTGCGGTACCGTGCACAGGGCGCTATGCGCCATCTGCAGGATTTCATGGGTCTGCTCGCCGTCCTTGCGGGTAATGAAACCTACACCACAGCTGTCGCTTCCTGCTGATGGATCATACAAACCCCAGGGGTTAGGTTGTTGAGTGGACATTGAGGGTCTCCTTAAACTGCTTTAGACATTACCTGCATTATTTCAGGCACAGAGCGCTGCTGCGTGCTGTATCAATTTGTTTTCGCGCGCTTTTACGCGGACGTCGCAACACCGGACAACGACAATCAAGGCACTGATTCACGTCCTTGATTGGCTGTCCATAAAATCCGGTCTCTAAGGGAGATAACTTGCATCCAGAGGGAGTCTTCTTGCTGCATAGATATGCCGAGACACAGTCCCGACTGGAAAGCATCCAGCGGAATTCCAACTTATCGGGAAAGCGAACTCAGGTCAAATAGCCAGCTTTATTACGGTTAATTAGCCTTTTTGCGATTTAACTGTATGATTATTATGTTTTTATTACGTAAATATATGTCAATCTGACCTTTCTGATTCCCTTATGAAGTGTGAGCCGTCTCACTGTGTGATCGGCCTCATATTTCCAGACCATGCTGTTGAATATGGGGATGCCAGCACAAAATTCTGTTTGGACCGTTTCGTGCACAGCATGTATCTGTTTTTCTTATGGCGGAACATTTGAATCAAAACACGGTTGCCATTAGTAAAATTAATTAACCAGGGTGTGATTAAAACAGCACTTAAGCTGAATGGATATGCAATAACGGAAGGCAACCATCAGGAGGGATGGCTGCAGAAAGCGGATGCGCCGGGCACGCGGCACCGGGACCCGCAAAAGCGCGGCCCTCCAGATTATTCAGTTGGCAGAATTAGTCAAGCGCTTTAGGCATAAAGGCGCGAACGTCGGCGAAACGCCGCGCTGCTGCACCATAACAGGGCGTAAAGTCAGTCCGCACGGCGCGTGCGGCGGCGCAGCGCGCGGATAATTACGCTATGATGAGCCAGATTCGTTCAGGGAGCGCGTAATGAAACAGATTCGTCTTTTAGCACAGTACTACGTGGATTTAATGGTCAAGCTCGGGCTGGTGCGGTTTTCGCTGCTGCTGGCTTCGGCGCTGGTGGTGCTGGCAATGGTGGTGCAGATGGCGGTCACCATGGTGCTGCGTGGCCACGTTGAAAGTATCGACGTCGTGCGTTCGGTGTTTTTTGGCCTGCTGATTACCCCGTGGGCGGTCTACTTTCTCTCCGTGGTGGTCGATCAGCTGGAGGAGTCGCGCCAGCGGCTGTCGAAGCTGGTGGACAAGCTGGAGGAGATGCGCACGCGCGACCTTGAACTGAATCAGCAGATGAAAGAGACCATCAGCCAGCTGAACCAGGAAATCAGCGACCGTATTAAAGCAGAGCAGGCGCGCGAGCAGGTGATGGATAAGCTGCGCGAAGAGATGACGCGGCGTGAACAGGCGCAGATTGAGCTGGAGCAGCAATCTTCCTTCCTGCGCTCGTTCCTTGATGCCTCGCCCGACCTGGTGTTCTATCGCAACATCGACAAACAGTTCTCCGGCTGTAACCGCGCCATGGAACTGCTCACCGGCCTGAGTGAGAAGCAGCTGATTGGCCTGACGCCGCGCGACATTTATGACGAAGATGCCGCCACCAAAGTGCTGGAGACCGATGAGAAGGTGTTTCGCCACAATGTGTCGCTCACCTATGAACAGTGGCTGCAGTATCCGGACGGGCGCAAAGCCTGCTTTGAAATCCGCAAAGTGCCGTATTACGACCGCGTCGGTAAGCGCAGCGGCCTGATGGGCTTCGGACGCGATATTACCGAGCGTAAGCGCTATCAGGACGCGCTGGAGAACGCCAGCCGTGAAAAGACCACCTTTATCTCCACCATCAGCCACGAGCTGCGTACGCCGCTTAACGGCATCGTCGGGTTGAGCCGCATCCTGCTGGATACCGATCTCAATCAGGAGCAGCTGAAGTACCTGAAAACCATTCACGTCTCGGCCATCACCCTCGGCAACATCTTTAATGATGTGATTGAAGTCGACAAGATTGAACGGCGCAAAGTGCAGCTGGATAACCAGCCGCTGGATTTCACCGGCTTCCTCGCCGACCTGGAAAACCTCTCCGGCCTGCTGGCGCAGCCGAAAGGGCTGAAGTTCGTCATGGCACCGGAATTGCCGCTGCCGCACAAGATCTCCGCCGACGGCACGCGCCTGCGCCAGATTCTGTGGAACCTGATTGGCAATGCCGTGAAGTTTACCCGGCAGGGCGAAATCGTGGTGCGCGTCGCCTATCGCCAGGACGAAACGCTGCACTTTGAGGTGCAGGACTCCGGGATGGGCATTCCGCAGGAAGAGCAGGACAAAATCTTCGCCATGTATTACCAGGTGAAAGATCAGCACGGCGGTAAACCGGCCACCGGCACCGGAATTGGCCTGGCGGTGTCACGCCGGCTGGCGCAGGCGATGGGCGGCGATATCACCGTCAGCAGCGCACCGGGTCAGGGCTCGTGCTTTACCGTGGAAATCCACGCGCCGCGCGTGGCGGATGAAGTGGAAGATGAGGATCAGGACGACAGCATGCCGCTGCCGGCGCTGCACGTGCTGCTGGTAGAAGATATCGAGCTCAACGTGATTGTGGCGCGCTCGGTACTGGAGAAGCTGGGTTGCAGCGTGGAGGTGGCGATGACCGGCGGTGAGGCGCTGGCGATGTTCGATCCGCAGGAGTTCGACCTGGTGCTGCTGGATATCCAGCTGCCGGACATGACTGGCCTCGATGTGTCGCGCGCCATTCATCAGCAGCACGCCGGCGTGACGCTGCCGCCGCTGGTGGCGCTGACTGCCAACGTGCTGAAGGATAAAAAAGAGTATCTCGATGCCGGCATGGACGATGTGCTGAGCAAACCGCTGGCGGTGCCAGCGCTGACCGCGATGATCAAGAAATTCTGGGATTACCAGGCCGAAGCGGAAGCGGTGGTGAGTGACGCCGACGCGGAACAGTCACGCACGCTGCTGGATGTCGACATGCTGGAGCAGTATATCGAGCTGGTTGGTCCGGGGCTGATCACCCAAAGCCTGACGATGTTCGAGCAGATGATGCCGGGTTATCTTGAGGTGCTGGACTCCAACATGATGGCGCGTGACCAGAAGGGCATCGCCGAAGAGGGGCACAAGATCAAAGGCGCGGCGGGCTCCGTCGGCCTGCTGCATCTGCAGAAACTGGCGAAACAGATTCAGTCACCGGAATTGCCGGCCTGGTGGGATAACGTGCAGGAGTGGGTCGACGAGCTGAAACACGAGTGGCGGCACGACGTTGAAGTATTACGGAACTGGGTTGCGGAGCGGGAAAAATAGCGCGGGCCAGAAAAAAAATGACCCCAGTCGAAACCGGGGTGCGCGAATACTGCGCCAACACCAGGGAAATGGGCGCTGCTGCTATTATTAGAAATCGAATACAAAAGCAACAGCGTGGTATTGGTTAACGCTTCAAAATCACCTTAGCAAATTCGCCACAGCTTGTGACAAGATTCATTAAATTGTGTGATGTTGAGCAGCGTTTAAATACAGAAAACATTAATTTGCTGACACAGTCAAGCAAGGAATCAATTTCTTTAGCGTATTGCACTATTTTTGAGCAAATGTCCGGTTTTTTGCCTGGTTTTCCCACAGTCGCGGTCCGGAAAGCGCTGCGCGGCGAAGGGAAACGGCAAAAAGCGCAGCGCAACGGCCGTTTTTATGCTCATGTTATTGATTCTAATAATGAATAACCAGATTTTGCGGCGCTTATCCAAAACGTTTTGGAAACCCCCGGCTGAAAGTTCCAGTTCGGGCATTGAACGGTTAGCGTAAACCGGATGGGCGGTAAAACGTTTTACAGGTTGCGCCCTGGTCTGAAGCGTAATTGTCGCTATTTGCGCCGTGTTTTTCAGAATGGTCTCGGTTGTCAATGAACATCTTCACTGACTACTAAAGATGATAGTTAAACATCGTGAAAGGTTTAACGTGAGCGGTATCACAATCGGTTAAGTATTTATGCCCGTGCGCGCTGCGCGATTTTTCTGCATGGAACCGATTCCTTTTTGCCGGAAGTGCTTGATGCGACTGGCTCTAATAGAGGAACGATGGTTGCCCGCGCAATGAGTTTGGCTGGTGGTCGCGATGCCGCAGAGATAAAATTCCGGCTTGCATCACCGCTATTTGAAATCATGACCTGAGTAATTGATTAATCCAGGGAACCGGTAAGAGACGATTGCATGAGTAAGAGTAAAGGGAAGATGGTCCAGCGCCTGAAGCGGCTGGCTGGCAGGGTGCTTCTGGCATGGCTGGGTCTGTGGCTGGCCGGTATTGTGCTGTTCGCATTTTTGCCGGTGCCGTTTTCGGCGGTAATGGTGGAGCGGCAGCTTGGCGCGTGGTTCAGCGGACGCTTCGATTATGTCGCCCATTCAGACTGGGTGGGAATGGATGAGATTTCACCGTGGATGGCGCTGGCGGTGATCGCCTCGGAAGATCAGAAGTTTCCTGAGCACTGGGGCTTTGACGTGCATGCCATTCAGCAGGTGCTGGACAATGACGGCAGCGAACGGATGCGCGGCGCATCAACGCTGTCTCAGCAGACGGCGAAGAACCTGTTCTTGTGGGATGGCCGCAGTTGGGTGCGCAAAGGGCTGGAGGCCGGGCTGACGGTGGGGCTGGAAACGGTTTGGACCAAACGCCGCATTCTGACAGTCTACCTGAATATTGCGGAATTCGGGAACGGGGTGTTTGGTGTGGAAGAGGCATCGCAGCGCTATTTCCACAAGCCTGCCAGTCGGCTGAGCATGGCGGAAGCCGCTTTGCTGGCGGCGGTGCTGCCGAATCCGATTCGCTTCCGCGCGGATGCGCCTTCCGGCTACATTCGTCAGCGCCAGCAGTGGATTATGCGCCAGATGCGCCAGCTGGGCGGCGAGGGCTTCCTCAACCGTTACCAGCTGCACTGACGCGGTTAATCTTCGTCAAAACCGGCTTCAAACAGCTCAATGACCGCGGCCAGCGCCTGGGTTTCCTGCGGGCCGCTGGCCTCGATTTCGATATGACCGCCTTTAGCGGAGTCGAGCATCAGTAGCGCAATCACGCTGCTGGCTTCGGCTTCGGTACCGGCCTCGTTACGCAGCAGCACTTCCGCATCAAAACTCTGCACCAGCTCAAACAGCTTCATCGCCGGGCGCGCATGCATACCCAGCTTATTTCGAATCTCAACGGTTTGCTTCACGGTCATGATTTGCGTTTTTCCAGGGTGCGATGACGGGACTGCACATTTTTACCGCGCGAACGGAAATAGTCTGCCAGCTGTTCGGCAATGTAGACCGAACGGTGCTTACCGCCGGTACAGCCAATCGCCACCGTCAGATAGCTGCGGTTATTGGTTTCCAGCATCGGCAGCCACAGCTCGAGATAGCTGCGTGTCTGGTAGATAAAGTTGTGCACTTCGGTGTGACGATCGAGGAAGGCCGCCACCGGACGATCGAGCCCGGTCATCGGACGCAGCTTCGGATCCCAGTGTGGGTTGGGCAGAAAACGCACGTCAAACACGTAATCAGCGTCGATCGGGATGCCGTGCTTGAAGCCGAAGGATTCAAACACCATGGTGAGTTCACGCTCACGCTTGCCCAGCAGGCGCGTGCGCAGCATTTCTGCCAGCTCATGCACCGACATCTCTGAGGTATCGATGATCAGATCGGCACGCGAGCGCAGCGGCTCCAGCAGATCGTTTTCCTCATCAATGGCGCTTTCCAGCGACAGATTTTTGCTGGAGAGCGGATGCAGGCGGCGCGTGTCGCTGTAGCGGCGGATCAGCGTGTTGCGATCGGCGTCCAGAAACAGCAGCTGTGGCGAGAACGCTTCCGGCAGATTGTTCAGTGCCTGCTCAAACACCTCCGGTGATTCCGGCATGTTGCGCACGTCAATGCTGACCGCCGCTGAGATATTGCGCTCGGTTAAGGTGTTCGCCAGCTCCGGCAGCAGCACCACCGGCAGGTTATCGACACAGTAGAAGCCCATATCCTCAAGGGCGCGCAGCGCGACTGATTTTCCTGAGCCTGACCGACCGCTAACGATCATCAGCACCATCACATTTCTCCCGTGTTAAACCGGCACGCAGGCCGGTAAAAGTGTCTGTCGCTTAAGCGTGATCTTCCTGAGCTTCTGTAATGATGGCGTAGAGCTCTTCATCGCTCTGTGCCGCGCGCAAACGGCGGCAGACGGTTTTATCCGCCAGGCGTTTCGCCACCAGCGACAGGGTGTGCAGATGGGTTTTGCACTGGTCTGCGGGCACCAGCAGGGCAAACAGCAGGTCAACCGGCTGGTTGTCGACGGCGTCAAAGGCGATAGGCTGGTCGAGGCTGATAAACACGCCAACGGCGCGCAGCGTATCCTCCTCCAGCTTGCCGTGCGGGATGGCGATGCCGTTGCCAATGCCGGTACTGCCCATGCGTTCACGGGTCAGGATGGCTTCAAAAAGCGTCTGGTGCGGCAGATTGAGCTGCTTAGCGGCCAGCTCGCTGATAATTTCCAGCGCGCGCTTTTTACTCTGGCAGTGTACGCCGCTGCGGGTGCAGTCCAGCGAAAGGACCGCGCTCAATTCCAGTGTCAGATCGTTGTTCATCATCGTTTCACTTGCGTGTTCACATAGCCGTAAGGCACGTACCGGGACACCGCGAACGGGCAGGGCAGGTGACTGCAGGCGCTTGCGCAGATGACAAAACGGGGCGGTGACCCGCCCCATTTCTCCTCTGAGTGCTGAACCCGTCAGCACTCTGCAAGCGTGAAGGTTAGTGTTTTTTCAGTTTGTCTTTGTGTTTGGTCAGCTGACGGGCCAGCTTGTCAATCAACCCGTCGATGGCCGCGTACATGTCTTCCGCTTCCGATGTGGCGTGCAGCTCCCCGCCGTTGACGTGCAGGGTTGCTTCCGCAATCTGCGTCACCTTCTCCACTTTCAGAACAATATAAACCTGATTGATACGATCAAAATAGTGTTCCAGTTTGGCAAATTTGTTATTTACAAATTCGCGCAGTGGGTCGGTTATCTCAACATTCAGTCCGGTAAGGTTTAGCTGCATAGGTCTTCCTTCTTGTTTCGGTCAAACCAGCTGCTTGCGCTGGTTTGATGGCGGTATAGATAAAGACTCGCGATACTTAGCAACCGTACGTCGCGCCACCATGATGCCCTGTTCAGATAACATGGAGGTCAGTTTGCTGTCGCTCAAGGGTTTTGCGGGATTTTCCGCGGAGATTAATTTTTTCACCAGTGCACGGATCGCCGTCGACGAGGCTTCGCCACCGCCTTCGGTGCTGACGTGACTGGAGAAAAAATACTTCAGTTCAAAAATGCCACGCGGGCTGTGCAAATACTTTTGCGTGGTGACGCGGGAAATGGTGGATTCATGCATATCCACGGCCTGGGCGATATCCGCCAGTACCATCGGACGCATATACTCTTCACCCTGTTCAAAAAACGCCTGCTGCTGTTCGACAATACAGCGCGTCACTTTCAGCAGCGTGTCGTTGCGGCTCTCCAGGCTCTTAATCAGCCAGCGGGCTTCCTGTAAGTTGCTGCGAATAAACTGACTGTCACTGTCATTACGCGCAGAACCGCCCATCGCGGCGTAATGCTGATTAATCTTCAGGCGCGGCAGGCTGTCAGCGTTCAGCTCCACCGTCCAGCGTGTGCCAGTCTTGCGCACCAGCACATCGGGAATCACATACTCGGGCTCGCTGGTATTGATGGACTGCCCGGGGCGCGGATCGAGCGACTGAATCAGCAGCATCGCTTCCTTCAGCACCTCTTCTTTCAGCCGCGTCACGCGCATCAGGCTGCGGAAATCGTGGTTAGCCAGCAGGTCGAGGTGCTCGCTGACGATCAGCCGTGCTTCGTTCAGCATCGGCATATCGGCCGCATACTGCGACAGCTGTACCAGCAGGCAGTCACGCAGATCGCGTGCGCCGACGCCCACCGGATCGAAACGCTGTACGCGCTTCAGCACCGCTTCCACCTCTTCCAGCGTCAGCTCTTCGTCACCAATACTGTCACAAATGTCCTGTAAGCTGACGGTGAGATAACCGGTATCGTCAATGGCATCGACGATGGAGGTAGCGATGGCGCGGTCGGTGTCGGTGAACGGCGTCAGTTCCACCTGCCACATCAGATAGTCCTGCAGCGACTGCGTGGTTTCACCCTGATACACCGGCAGCTCGTCGTCCTGGTAATCGGTGCCGGTGCCGGAGGGCGTACCGGCCGTGTAGATCTCGTCCCAGGTGGCATCGAGCGGCAGCTCTTCCGGCATCTCTTTCTGTTCGAGTGCCTCACGGGTATCTAACGCCTCGTTCTCCTGAAATTCGCGGGCGTCGACTTCATCGTGCAGATCGGTTTGTTCAAGCAGCGGATTGCTTTCCAGCGCCAGTTGCAGTTCCTGCTGGAGTTCAAGCGTAGAGAGTTGCAGCAAGCGGATTGCCTGCTGCAACTGGGGGGTCATCGCCAGCTGTTGGCTGAGCCTGAGTTGCAAACCTTGCTTCATAATCCGGCTAGAATTTCCTAAGCAAATGTCGGGTATGCCGACACCTTATCAGAGTCTGAACTCTTCGCCCAAATAAACCCGCTTAACCTGCTCATCTGCAAGAATTTCATCTGGCGTGCCGTGGGCAATCAGATGGCCCTGGCTGACGATATATGCGCGCTCACACACCGCGAGCGTTTCACGCACGTTGTGGTCGGTGATCAGCACGCCGAGGCCGCTGTCACGCAGGTGTTCGATGATCTTTTTGATATCGATAACGGAGATGGGGTCAACGCCGGCAAAAGGTTCATCCAGCAGGATAAACTTTGGATTGGCGGCCAGTGCACGGGCAATCTCGACGCGACGACGTTCACCGCCCGACAGCGCCTGGCCCATGCTGTCGCGCAGATGGCCGATGTGGAACTCGTCCATCAGCTCATTGGCGCGATCCTGACGCTGCTCTTCCGTCAGGTCGTCACGCACCTGCAGTACCGCCATCAGGTTGTCGTAGACGCTCAGACGGCGAAAGATCGACGCTTCCTGCGGCAGATAACCGATGCCGCGCCGCGCGCGCGCATGCAGCGGCAGAATACTGATATCTTCTTCATCAATAATAATGCGGCCGGCATCGCGCGGCACGATGCCTACCACCATATAGAAGGTGGTGGTTTTACCGGCCCCGTTGGGGCCCAGCAGGCCGACAATCTCGCCGGATTTCACCTGCAGGCTGACATCTTCTACTACGCGACGGCCTTTGTAGGCTTTCGCCAGGTTTTCAGCGACTAATGTGGCCATAGCGATCAGTTACTCTTTTTGGGGCTCGCAGACGAACCGTTTTTATCCTGCAGCTGCGACGGCACCAGCACGGTGGTGACACGCTTGCTCTGGCCCTGACTGTAGGCCTGCATTTTCTGCTCTTTCACCAGATAGGTGATGCGATCGCCTTTGATGTTGCTGTCCTGCTGCTCAATAAAGGCGTTGCCGGTCAGCTCGACGAAATCGTTGGCCAGCTCATAGTGCAGTTTGGCGGCGTGCCCCTGCACCGGTTTGCCGTTGTCCTGCATCTGATAAAAGGTGGCTGGATTGCCGTAGGCATCAACGATGGTTTTGTTGCTGTCGCCGCCGGGACGCGTTACCACCACTTTATCGGCGGTAATTTTGATGGTGCCCTGGGTCACGATCACGTTGCCGGTAAAGGTGGCGACGTTACCCTGCAAATCGAGCGCCTGGTTCACCGAGTCGATGTTAACCGGCTTGTCCGAATCGCCCGTTAACGCCAGCGCCGGCAGGCTGGTTGCCAGCAGCGCACTCACCAGCAGCAACTTAAGGCTATTTTTGTTCATTTTGAATTTCATAGGAGGTTTTGACCTTTTCAAGCAGCTCGGCATTCTTTGTCCGTAGGTTGCCGCGCATCTTCATGCCAGTGGAGTTAAAACTGCGGCCAAATAGGGTGACCTGATCGTCAGACGTCACATCCTGGCTGACCAGATTAACCTGAGCATTATCCGTGATGATGCGCTCAAGCTGGGAATCCTGCGTCAATGTGTGTACTTCAACGTGGCCATAAAGATACAGCATACGATCTTTCGTCAGCTTTGCCTTGTCAGCACGAACCGACCACGTGGGCACTTTGTTTTCGTCGTAAGTGGTCATCACCGGATTATCGAACCAGCTCACTTCTTCGGCCGAAAAGTAGGTCACTTTATCCGAGACCAGCTTATAGGCCAGCGCCCCCGTCGGGTTATACACCACGGTGCTGGAGTTGGCGCTGGTGTAGGTCGGCGCCTGATCGTTGGTCGCCACCGGCGTGGCGCTGTCGTCCTGGTTGGTAAGATTCCAGCCGATCAGCACCAGGGCGATCAGCGCCAGAATCAGCGTTATCCAACGCCTGCTTTTACTCATACTGATTGCCCTTTGGCATCCTCAAATTTGTTCTGCGCCAGCAAAATCAGGTCGCATAGCTCACGTACCGCACCGCGACCGCCAGCAATGCGCGTCACGTAATGCGCGCGCGGCAGTAACACCGGATGCGCATCGGCGACGGCCACGCTCAGACCCGCCTGTGCCATTACCGGCCAGTCGATCAGGTCGTCACCAATATACGCGACCTGGTCTGCCGATAGTGACAGTTTATCCAGGAGTTCGCGCCAGGCCAAAAGCTTATCCGACTGTCCCTGGTAAAGATGCGTAATGCCGAGCGTTTTACAGCGATCTTCCAGCAGTTTAGCGCGGCGGCCGGTAATAATAGCCACTTCGATGTCCGAGGTCAGCAGGCAGCGCACGCCGTAACCGTCGCGCACGTTAAAGGCCTTTAGCTCTTCACCGCTGTTGCCCATGTAAATCAGGCCGTCGGACATCACGCCGTCGACATCGCAAATCAGCAGGCGGATGTTGGCCGCCCGCGCCATCACGTCGGCGCTCACCGGACCGTAGCAGGTGTCGACCATCGTGGTTTCAGCACTCATTGTTGTTTCCCGTTCAGACCACGCCAGCGCGCAGCATGTCATGCATATGTACCACACCGAGCAGGCGATCGTCATCGGCCACCAGCAGCGCAGTGATGTTTTTGTTTTGCATCAGATTAAGCGCGTCCACCGCCAGCAGGTTGGGGCGCACGCGAATCCCGCCACGCGTCATTACATCCTGGATGCGGGCCGACTGGAAATCGATGCCCATATCGAAGATGCGGCGCAGGTCACCGTCCGTGAAAATCCCTTCGATTTTCATCAGGTCGTCGACAATCACCGTCAGGCCGAGGTTTTTGCGCGTGATCTCCAGCAGCGCGTCGCGCAGCGAGGCGTCGCGGGTGACGTGGGGAATTTCATCGCCGCTGTGCATAATGTCGCTGACGTGCAGCAGCAGTTTGCGCCCCAGCGCGCCGCCCGGGTGCGACAGCGCGAAATCTTCCTGCGTGAAACCGCGCGCTTCCAGCAGCGCCACCGCCAGCGCATCGCCCATTACCAGCGTGGCGGTGGTGCTGGAGGTCGGTGCCAGCCCGAGCGGACAGGCTTCCTGCGGCACTTTCACGCATAAATGCACATCGGCAGCCCGGCCCATGGCGCTCTCCGGACGGCTGGTCAGGCAAATCAGCTGCACTTTCTGCCGTTTGAGCACCGGGATCAGCGCGAGGATTTCGCCCGACTCGCCGCTGTTCGAGATAGCGATCACCACATCGTTGGTGCTGACCATGCCGAGATCGCCGTGGCTGGCTTCACCCGGGTGGACGAAGAACGCCGGCGTGCCGGTACTGGCGAAAGTGGCGGCCATCTTCTTGCCGATATGGCCGGATTTGCCCATGCCCATCACCACCACTTTGCCACGGCAGGCAAAGATCATTTCGCAGGCGCGGCTGAAGTCGGCGTTAATATACTGGTCGAGCTGTTCCAGCCCTTCGCGTTCAATGCGCAGTACCGCTTTACCTGCCTGCTGGAAGTCGAAATCCGGTTGCTGATGTGACATGGTCAGTCATCCTTAATAGCTTGTGATAAGCGTGGGGCTGAGCCACAGCCACAGCACCCACACGATAAATCCACCTAACAGCAGCGTGCCCGCAACGCGGCCGATGCGGCGCTTGCGCAGCAGGCACAGCAGGGCGAACAGCACGCTGACGCCCAGCATAATCCAGTAATCCCGTGCAAAGGCGTGCGCATCGATCGCGCCGGGATGCACCAGCGCCGGCAGGCCCAGCACAATCGCCAGATTGAAGATATTGGCGCCAATCAGGTTGCCGATGGCGATATCGTCTTCGCCTTTCAGCGCGCCGGCCAGCACCGTGGCCAGTTCCGGCAGGCTGGTACCGACAGCAATCAGCGTCAGTCCCATCACCAGTTCGCTAATGCCGAAGTAATCCGCAAACACCGTGGCGTTGTCGATCACCATGCGTGTCGACATCGGCAGAATAATCAGCGCCACCGCCAGCCAGAGAAACGCCACCGTATTGCCGCTTTCGTCACGCGGCAGCTCCGCCAGTTGTTCACGCGTCAGGGTGTCATTATTATCGCGCTCGGCCCGCCGGGCGATGCGGATCGCCACCAGCAGATAACCCAGCGCCAGCAGCAGCAGTGCCACGCCATCCAGCCGGCTGAGCTGGTTATCAAACAGCATGATGCCGCTGAGCAGTGAGACCAGCAGCAGCAGAGGGAGTTCGCGGCGAATCAGATTGGAGTGTACGGTTAAAGGGTGCAGCAGCGCAGCGCCACCCAGAATCAGCAGAATATTGGTGATGTTCGAGCCCAGCGCGGTACCCACGGCTAAATCCATCTGACCATGCTGCGCGGCAGAGAACGAGACGATCAGTTCCGGCAGTGAAGTGCCAATGCTCACCACCGTCATGCCAATGATCAACGGGGGAATGCCAAGGGATCGACACAGGATCGCGGCGCTGAACACCAGGCGGTCAGCTCCGTAAGCCAGTAAAATCAATCCGATAAACAGCAGGGCAGTGGCTACGAACATGAAAAATCCTTGATGGATAACGGTGCCGGCAAACCTTGTCCGACAGGTAAAAGCAGTGCGCGTGCGGAATCAGGCGCTGATTTTGACTGTCTGAGAGGCAAAAGTAAATTTTAAGGCCGTTTTCGCCACACCGGACGGGTAAGTTTCTGTAAAACTATCGTGCATTGTGGTTTACCAGGCTACCATCCACCACGTTAATTACGCCCGATCCGTTTAAAGAGGTAATGATGATCCAGCAGCAAACGAATCTGGTTGAGGTTCGTGGCGTCAGTTTTACGCGCGGCAATCGCACCATCTTCGACGACATTTCGCTGACCGTTCCGGCGGGCAAAGTCACGGCGATTATGGGCCCTTCCGGCATCGGTAAAACCACCCTGCTGCGCCTGATTGGCGGGCAGCTGCAGCCGGACAAAGGTGAGATCTGGTTTCGTGACCAGAACATTCCGACGCTGTCGCGCCGTAAGCTGTATGACGTGCGTAAAAAAATGAGCATGCTGTTCCAGTCCGGTGCGCTGTTCACCGATCTTAACGTCTATGAAAACGTTGCCTGGCCGCTGCGCGAACACACCCGGCTGCCAGCGGAATTGCTGCACAGTACGGTGATGATGAAGCTGGAAGCCGTCGGACTGCGCGGCGCAGCGCAGCTGATGCCGGCCGAACTCTCCGGCGGCATGGCGCGCCGGGCGGCGCTGGCGCGTGCAATTGCGCTGGAGCCGGAGCTGATCATGTTCGACGAACCCTTTGTCGGCCAGGACCCCATTACCATGGGCGTGCTGGTCAAGCTGATCGATGAGCTCAACCATTCGCTGGGCGTCACCTGCATTGTGGTTTCACACGATGTGCCGGAGGTCTTGAGCATTGCCGACCATGCCTATATTGTTGCCGGGCAAAAGATTATTGCTCAGGGTAGTGCGCCGCAGCTGAGGGAGAATCCCGATCCGCGCGTGCGCCAGTTTATTGAGGGTCATGCGGATGGTCCGGTACCGTTCCGCTTCGCTGCCGGGGATTACCTCAGCGATCTGACCCGCACAGGGAGAAGCTAAACTGATGTGGTTACAGGCACTGGCGTCATTTGGGCGTCAGGGAATTAACACCTGTGCGGCCTTTGGCCGGGCGGGCTTAATGCTCTTCCATGCGCTGGTGGGTAAACCGGCGTTTCGTAAGCATGCGCCGCTGCTGGTGAAGCAGCTGTATAGCGTGGGCGTGCTGTCATTGCTGATCATTGTGGTCTCCGGCCTGTTCATTGGCATGGTGCTGGGGCTGCAGGGCTATCTGGTACTCACCACGTACAGTGCGGAAACCAGCCTGGGCATGCTCGTGGCACTGTCGCTGCTGCGCGAACTGGGGCCGGTGGTCACCGCGCTGCTGTTTGCCGGGCGCGCCGGTTCGGCGCTCACTGCGGAAATTGGCCTGATGAAAGCCACCGAGCAGCTCTCCAGCATGGAGATGATGGCGGTCGATCCGCTGCGCCGCGTGGTGTCGCCGCGCTTCTGGGCCGGCTTTATCAGTATGCCGCTGCTGGCGCTGATCTTTACCGCGGTGGGCATTGCCGGTGGCGCGCTGGTCGGGGTGGCCTGGAAAGGCATCGACCCGGGCTTTTTCTGGTCGGCGATGCAAAACGCGGTGGATTTTCGTACCGATGTGATCAACTGCCTGATCAAGAGCGCGGTGTTTGCCATTACGGTGACCTGGATCGCGCTGTTCAATGGGTATGACGCCATCCCGACTTCGGAAGGGATTAGTCGTGCGACGACGCGTACCGTAGTCCATGCTTCGCTGGCGGTGCTTGGACTGGATTTTGTGCTGACGGCACTGATGTTTGGGAATTAATGCAATGCAAAGCAAAAAAAACGAAATCTGGGTTGGCGTGTTTATGCTGGCGGCGCTGCTGGCGCTGCTGTTCCTCAGCCTGCGCGTCGCCGATCTTAAATCGCTGGGTACTGAGCCAACGTGGAAGCTGTACGCCACCTTCGATAATATCGGCGGCCTGAAAGTCAGCTCGCCGGTGAAAATTGGCGGCGTGGTGATTGGCCGCGTCACCGACATTTCACTGGATGACAAAACGCTGTCGCCACGCGTCACCATGGACATCAGCGAACAGTATGCCAATAGAATTCCTGACACCAGCTCGCTGGCGATTCGCACCCAGGGTCTGCTGGGTGAGCAGTTCCTCGCGCTCAACTTAGGTTTTGACGATCCGGAGCTTGGCTCGGCGATGCTGAAAGATGGCGGCACGCTACGGGATACCAAATCGGCGCTGGTGCTGGAAGACCTGATCGGCCAGTTCCTCTACAAGAGCGGCGACAACAAGGACAATGAGAAATCGTCGGGCGCCGCCAGCGCGAGCGCCCCGGCAGCACCTGCTACAACGGAATAACCCAGAGAGGTACAACACGATGTTAAAACGTTTCCTGATGGTGGCCCTGCTGGCCATCGCGCCGCTGGCGGCAAACGCAGCGGACGCCAACCAGAGCAATCCGTACAAGATGATGAACGAAGCGGCGGAGAAAACCTTTACCCGCCTGAAGAACGAACAGCCGAAGATTAAGCAGGATCCGAATTACCTGCGCGAAATTGTGCGCCAGGAGCTGCTGCCGTACGTGCAGATTAAATACGCGGGGGCGCTGGTACTGGGCCGTTACTACCGCGAAGCCACGCCGGCGCAGCGCGACGCCTACTTTGCCGCGTTCGGGGATTATCTGGCGCAGGCTTATGGTCAGGCGCTGGCGTTGTATCACGGCCAGACTTACCAGATTCAGCCTGAGCAGCCGATTGGCGATGCCAATATCGTGGCGATTCGCGTCACCATCATCGATCCCAACGGTCGTCCGCCGGTGCGCCTTGATTTCCAGTGGCGCAAGAACAGCCAGACCGGCAACTGGCAGGCTTATGACATGATTGCCGAAGGCATCAGCATGATCACCACCAAACAGAATGAGTGGAGCGATCTGCTGCGCACCAAAGGCATCGACGGCCTGACTGCGCAGCTGAAAACCTATGCCGCGCAGCCTATCACCCTGGACAAGCAGCAATAATGAGCGAACCGTTACGCTGGCAGCGCACTGCCAGCACGCTGGCCCTGAGCGGCAAACTGGACCGCGATACTCTGCTGGCGCTGTGGCAGGCGCGTGACAGCGCCATGGCCGGTATCACCACGATTGACGTGGCGGCGCTGGATCGGGTTGATTCTGCCGGACTGGCGCTGCTGGTGCATCTGCGCGAAATCGTGCGGGCGCAGGGCACGACGCCGCTTTTCAGTGGTATCACCGATAAGCTCGACTCGTTAATCAAGCTGTACAACCTGCAGCAGATTATTGTTTCTGCGGAACAAATCGCCTGATTAACGACGCTGCTGACAAAGCCCCTGATTTTTTCAGGGGCTTTTGCGTATTTAAGAGTCAGGCGCTTTCCTCTAAGATATCCGCCTTATTATTATCAAGTGAAGCAATGAGCGATGGAAAATAGTGAAGTTCAGGCCGTGCTAATGCAGGCGCTGCCGTTAGAAGAAGTACATGTTCTCAGCAACGATGGCAGCCATTTCCAGGTCATTGCCGTGGGCGAAATGTTTGGCGAGCTGAGCCGCGTAAAGAAACAGCAGGCTGTGTACGCGCCGCTGATGGAATACATTGCGGATAACCGTATTCATGCGGTGTCCATTAAGACTTATACCCCAGCCGAGTGGGCGCGCGACCGTAAACTCAACGGTTTCTAAGCGCCACTCTGGCTGTTTTGTTGATAGATAATTGAGAGCCGTGTTAATGGACAAATTTCGTGTGCAAGGCCCCACCCGTTTAAGCGGTGAAGTGACCATTTCCGGGGCGAAGAATGCTGCGCTGCCGATTCTGTTTGCTGCGCTGCTGGCTGAAGAGCCGGTAGAGATTCAGAACGTGCCGAAGCTGCGTGACATCGATACCACCATGAAGCTGCTGAGCCTGCTCGGTGCGCGCGTGGAACGCAATGGTTCGGTCCACGTTGATGCGCGCGAAGTTAATGTCTTCAGTGCGCCGTACGATCTGGTGAAAACTATGCGCGCCTCCATCTGGGCGCTGGGGCCGCTGGTGGCGCGTTTTGGCCAGGGCCAGGTTTCTCTGCCAGGCGGCTGTGCGATTGGTGCGCGTCCGGTCGATCTGCACATTACCGGCCTGGAGCAGCTGGGTGCCGAGATCAAACTGGAAGAGGGCTATGTCAAAGCCTCTGTGGATGGCCGCCTGAAGGGCGCGCACATTGTGATGGATAAGGTCAGCGTGGGCGCGACCGTGACCATTATGAGCGCCGCAACGCTGGCGACGGGCACCACCATCATTGAAAACGCGGCGCGTGAACCGGAGATTGTCGACACGGCAAACTTCCTTAACACGCTGGGCGCGAAAATCAGCGGCGCCGGCACCGACAAAATCACCATCGAGGGCGTTGAGCGCCTCGGCGGCGGCGTCTATCGCGTGCTGCCGGACCGAATCGAAACCGGCACCTTCCTCGTGGCCGGCGCTATCTCGCGCGGCAAAGTGGTGTGCCGCAATGCGCAGCCAGACACGCTGGACGCCGTGCTGGCGAAACTGCGTGACGCGGGTGCGGAGATTGAAGTCGGCGAAGACTGGGTGAGCCTGGATATGCACGGCAAGCGTCCGAAAGCGGTTAACATCCGTACCGCACCGCACCCGGGTTTTCCGACCGATATGCAGGCGCAGTTTACGCTGCTCAACCTGGTGGCTGAAGGCACCGGCGTGATTACCGAGACCATCTTCGAAAACCGCTTCATGCACATCCCGGAGCTGATTCGTATGGGTGCGCACGCCGAAATCGAAAGCAACACCGCTATCTGTCACGGTGTTGAAACCTTGTCCGGCGCGCAGGTGATGGCGACCGATCTGCGTGCGTCAGCCAGTCTGGTACTGGCAGGCTGCATTGCAGAAGGTGCGACGCTGGTGGATCGTATCTACCACATCGATCGTGGCTACGAGCACATTGAAGACAAGCTGAAAGCGTTAGGCGCCAACATCGAGCGCGTCAGCGGCGAGTAATCCTTTGTCCTGATTGCCAGGCATGAAAACCAGTCACGACAGCGTGGCTGGTTTTTTTTTGCTTTACCCGCGTGAGACGATCTTTTTCAGATCCTGGGGCGATCGAATGCGTTTTTTACGATCCAGCAGACGCTGTGTGACCGGATCAAAATAGCGGCTGGGCCAGATCTCGGAAGGATGGACCTTCAGCGCCGTGGCGATCAGCCATTCACCTTTAGGCCAGGGGCGTGACAGCGCGTTGGCCAGCGTCGATGAACTGAGGCCAGATTGACGTGACAGGGCGGCCAGTGACGTACCGCGCTTGCGCAGGGCCGCAATGATATCTGCCGGATGCCAGTCTTCTCTCCTTGCATGCATAACTCTCTTCTCCATGTCCGTGTTAGTGCTCCATCTCTGCAGCGCTGTGGCTCTCCTGCGCAGAGATAACTGGAAAAATCCGGATTTTTATAGCAAATAATTTCCATATGTTTCCAGTAATTGTTTTGCCTGTGCACGAAACTGCGCAGTTTTTCGCAAAAATGCTGCAAGGGAATGTAATCAGACGGGCAGAGCAGGGGGAGAAATAAAAACGGGGCCGGACGGCCCCGTAGCAGATCAGAAATCGCGCTGCACCGACATGTGCGCCAGTGCTTCCAGCGCGCTGCGCCACGGCGTTTCTGGCAGTGCCTGAAGCGCGGCGATGGCTTTATCCGCCTCTTCTTCGGCGCGTTTGCGCGTCCATTCCAGCGAACCGGTTTGCTGCATTGCCGCCAGCACCGGCTCCAGCAGATGACGGCCATTACCTTCCTCGATCGCCTTGCGGATCATCTGCGCCTGCTCTGGCGTGCCGTTGTGCATGGCGTGCAGCAGCGGCAGCGTCGGCTTACCTTCGCTCAGATCGTCACCGGTATTTTTGCCCAGCGTCTCGCCGTCGGCGCTGTAATCCAGCAGATCGTCGATCAGCTGAAACGCCGTACCGAGATAGCGGCCATAATCCTGCAGCGCTTTCTCCTGCGCCGGCGTGGCCTCCGCGAGGATTGCCGAAGCCTGCGAAGCGGCTTCAAACAGGCGAGCGGTTTTGCTGTAGATCACCCGCATGTAGCTCTCTTCGGTGATATCCGGATCGTTGCAGTTCATCAGCTGCAACACTTCCCCTTCGGCGATCACGTTCACCGCTTCGGACATCAGTGCGAGGATCTTCAGCGATCCCATGCTGGTCATCATCTGGAAGGCGCGGGTATAGATAAAATCCCCGACCAGCACGCTCGCCGCATTGCCGAACGCGGCGTTAGCGGTGGCTTTGCCACGGCGCATATCGGATTCATCCACCACATCATCGTGCAGCAGCGTCGCCGTGTGGATAAATTCGATCAGCGCCGCATTGGTCACATGCAGCGATCCCTGATAATTCAGCGCGCGTGCTGACAGCACCGCGATCATCGGACGGATGCGTTTGCCTCCCCCGCTGATGATGTAATAGCCCAACTGGTTAATCAGTGAGACATCTGAATTCAGCTGGTCGAGGATGGTCTGGTTGACGGCCGCCATGTCCTGCGCGGTTAATTCGTTAATCTGTTCTAAGTTCATTCGTCTGTTCAGCTTTGACTCGTTTTCTGCATGGTAAGCGCTTTTACCCAGCGTGAGTTCAGGTAATCTGTTACTGATTGTACTTGAAAAATCGGGTTGAGAAACGTTTGCATTCGTCCTGCGCTTTTTTTCTGCAAGAGAGTGCAAAGTGCACTTGTCTTCTGCTGGAGTTTTGCGTAGAATTCGCGCCCTATTGTGAATATTTATCGCGCCGCCTGATGAACAGAAAGGCATGCGCAGAAGCGGAGTTTTATATGTACGCGGTTTTCCAAAGTGGTGGTAAACAACACCGAGTAAGCGAAGGTCAGACCGTTCGCCTGGAAAAGCTGGACATCGCAACCGGTGAAACCATCGAGTTCGACCAGGTTCTGATGATTGCAAATGGCGAAGACGTGAAAATCGGCGCGCCACTGGTTTCAGGCGGTGTGATCAAGGCAGAAGTTGTTGCTCACGGTCGTGGCGAGAAAATTAAAATCGTTAAGTTTCGTCGTCGTAAACACTACCGTAAGCAAGCTGGTCACCGTCAGTGGTTCACTGATGTGAAAATCACTGTGATCAGCGCGTAAGAGGAGATCTGACAAATGGCACATAAAAAGGCTGGTGGCTCGACTCGTAACGGTCGCGACTCCAATGCAAAACGTCTGGGTGTTAAGCGTTTCGGTGGTGAATCTGTTCTGGCAGGTAGCATCATCGTTCGTCAGCGTGGTACCAAATTCCACGCCGGTAACAACGTAGGTTGTGGTCGTGACCACACTCTGTTTGCTACCGCAGACGGCAAAGTTAAATTCGAAGTTAAAGGTCCTAACAACCGTAAATACATCAGCATCGTTGCTGAGTAAGGTTGTTGTGCCGCAGACGATTAACGTCTGAACACACGAATGGAAGGCCCCGCAGCTTTGCGGGGCTTTTTACATTCTGCCGCAGGTTACGGCAATCACGCTGACCTTGCGCCTCAGTTTGCTGTACACTTTATGTACACATGGCTTTGCCAATCCTGTATTATCCGCCGCCGGTCAGCGCAGAAGACCCTGGCGGACCCGTTTGTCGCCCGCAGCGTGGCGCAAACGACAGTGTGACGGAGATAAAAAATGAAGTTTGTTGATGAAGCGACGATCCTGGTGGTCGCGGGTGATGGTGGCAACGGTTGCGTCAGCTTCCGCCGCGAGAAGTACATTCCCAAAGGGGGACCGGACGGCGGTGACGGCGGTGACGGCGGCGATGTTTACCTGGTGGCGGATGAAAACCTCAACACCCTGATCGATTATCGTTTCGAAAAATCTTTCCGCGCCGAACGCGGCCAGAATGGCCAGAGCCGTGACTGTACCGGTAAACGCGGTAAAGACATCATTGTTAAAGTGCCGGTGGGTACGCGCGTGATCGATCAGGGCACGGGCGAAACGCTGGGCGACATGACGCGCCATGAGCAGAAGCTGATGGTGGCGAAAGGCGGCTGGCACGGTCTGGGCAACACCCGCTTCAAATCGTCCGTGAACCGTACGCCGCGTCAGAAAACCATGGGCACGCCGGGCGAGAAGCGCGACCTGCAGCTGGAACTGATGCTGCTGGCAGACGTGGGGATGCTGGGTCTGCCTAACGCCGGTAAATCGACCTTTATCCGCGCGGTATCGGCGGCGAAGCCAAAAGTGGCGGATTATCCGTTCACTACCTTAGTGCCAAGCCTCGGCGTGGTACGTATGGACAGCGAAAAGAGCTTCGTGGTCGCCGACATTCCCGGCCTGATTGAAGGCGCAGCAGAAGGCGCGGGCCTCGGCATTCGCTTCCTCAAGCATCTGGAGCGCTGCCGTGTGCTGCTGCACCTCATCGACATCGCGCCAATCGACGAATCCGATCCGGTAGAAAACGCCCGCATCATTCTCGGCGAGCTGGAGAAATACAGCGACAAGCTGTACCAGAAACCGCGCTGGCTGGTATTCAACAAAACCGACCTGCTGAGCCGTGAAGAGGCGGAAAGCCGCGCTAAAGCGATTGCCGAAGCGCTGGGCTGGGATGAGAAATACTATCTGATCTCCGCTGCCAGCCGTGATGGTGTCAATGAGCTGTGCTGGGATGTGATGAGCTTTATCATCGCGAATCCAAAAGAAGCGGAAGAAGAAGCGAAGCAGCCAGAGAAAGTGGCCTTCATGTGGGATGATTACCACCGTGAAGCGCTGGAAAATGCTCAGGAAGTGGAAGAAGACGAAGACTGGGATGACGACTGGGATGAAGACGACGACGAAGGCGTCGAGATCATTTATCAGCGTTGATGTCAGCGAAAAAAGCGGCCAGATGGCCGCTTTTTTTATTGCTGTTTAGCGCAGAGCATCAGGCCGCACAATCATTCCCTCTCCCCGTGGGAGAGGGCAGGGTGAGGGCATCAGGCCGCAGCGGAGCCAAACCTATCCCAGCACCGCCACCGTCAGCCGCGAACTGCAGCACAGCTGATCGCGACCATTGCGTATCTCAATCTGCCAGCTCTGATTGCGCGCCCCCAGATGCAGCGGACGACAAACACCGCGCACCTCGCCGCTGCTCACCGCCCGATGATGGCTGGCGCTCACCTCAATGCCCACCACGCTTTTACCTTCTTCCACGCTCAGGTAACCGGCAATGGAGCCCATCGACTCCGCCAGCACCACCGACGCGCCGCCGTGCAGCAGACCAAACGGCTGCTGCGTGCGGCTGTCTACCGGCATGGTGGCCTCCAGATAATCGTCACCGATGGCGGTAAACACGATGCCCAGATGCGCCACCAGCGAGTTATCGCCCAGCTGATTCAGCGTGGCAAGATCCACCGTACGTTTCCAGATTGCCATGCCTCAGGCTCCCAGCGTTGCGCCACCGTCCACCACAATATCCTGCAGCACCACGTGGCTGGCAAGATCCGAGGCCAAAAACAGGATGTTGTTCACGATCTCCTGCGGCTGGGCGATCTTACGCAGCGGGATCCCCAGTTTGTACTGATCCGGGAAACCGTTGATCATCTCCTGCTCGGCTTCCGGCGTATGCCACAGGCTGCGCTGCATATCGGTATCGGTTGATCCCGGTGAGACAATATTGCAGCGCACGCCATACGGTGCCATCTCAAGGCCAACCGTCTGGCACAGGCTGCGCAGCGCTGCTTTAGACGCGCCATAGGCTGACATGCCGAGGCGCGGGGCGTGCGCGGCGTTAGAGGCGATGGTGACAATCGCGCCAGCGCGCTGCTGGCGGAAGACCGGCAGCGTCTGCTGGAACAGGTTAAACGCGCCGCCGGCGTTGACGGCGAGACACGCCTGCCAGTCAGCAAACGACAGCGCATCGGTGCTGCCGATGCGCAGAATGCCCGCGCCGTTCACCAGGATATCCAGCCGCGGCTGGCTGGCCAGCAGTGACTGACAGCAGTCGCGCACCGCAGCGCTATCGGCGACGTCCAGCTGGCAGGTGGTAAACGGATAGTCATCCTGGCCAAAGTGCAAATCAAAACCGGTCACCTGCGCACCGGCCTGATGGAACGCCAGCGCGGTGTGGTAGCCGATGCCTTTACCGGCACCGGTCACCCAGACAATTTTTCCGCTGAAATCAAAACAGGCGCTCATTATGCTGGCACCCGTGACAGCAGCGCCCACCAGCCATCTATGCTGGGGTTTTTCGCCAGGCTGATGAAGTCGATATCGCTGTGCACCTGACGCCAGCGCGCCGCCAGCGCCATCACGCGCACTGAATCCAGCCCATAATCGATCAGGTTTTCATCATCTTCCGGCACGTCATCATCTTCCAGCAGCGGCAGAATCAGCGCGCGCAGCGCGTCCTTGCTCTGTGGCAGCGGCATCAGGTCGGCGGTCATCACCACTTTGCCACTGCGGCCTGCGGTGTAGGTCAGCGCCATCATATGCTCGTCGCGCGAGAAGTCGGCCAGCGCATCGGCCACCATAAACGGCTGGATGTTACGCATGAAGGCGTCGGTAGCGGTGGTCAGGCAGCCGATGTGGGCATACACGCCAGTAATGATCAGCTGATCGCGGCCCATCTCCTGCAGGATAGATTCCAGCGGCGAGCGCACGAACGCGCTGTAGCGCCATTTAGTCAGCACCTGATCGTCCTGATCCGGTGCCAGCGCGTCGACGATCTTCTGCTGATCCGGATGTTTGTTCAGCCCCGGTCCCCACATATCATTCAGCAGCGCGCGATCCTCATCGCTTTGCTGGTTGGGCTGGGCGGTATAGAACACCGGAATGCCCTGCGCTTTACAGTAAGCGCGCAGGCGGGCAATGTTCTCCACCACCTGATTCACTAGCGGGCTGTCTTCGCCCCAGAAGTTGAGGAAATAGGCCTGCATATCGTGAATCAGCAGCGCCGCGCGCTGCGGCTCCAGCGCCCATTGTACTTTGTTAGCCGGCAGCTCAGTGGCGGCGGGCAGCGCATAAGACGTCAGTTTTGGAATAGCCATTACAATCTCCGGAAAAAATCAGGCTTGCGTCTGCTCAGCAAGCTGTTGGCGTAAACGTTTTTTATCCACTTTGCCCACCGGGGTAAGCGGCAGGGCGTCGACGCAGGTAATGCGGTCGGGAAGTTTGAATTCGGCAATGCCCAGCTCGCGCAGATGGCGGCGCAGCGCGACCGGTTTCACCGGCTGGCGCGCCACAATGAAGGCACAGCTCTTTTCACCCATCAGCTCGTCATGCATGGACACCAGCGCGGCGTGGATCACATCCGGATGGCGCAGCAGCAGGTTTTCGATCTCTTCTGCGGCGATCTTCTCGCCACCACGGTTGATCTGATCCTTTTCGCGTCCCTGTACGGTGATGTAACCCTGAGCGTTGATCTCAATCAGATCGCCTGAGCAGTAAAAACCGTTGGCGTCGAAGCTGGCGGCATTGTGCTCCGGGCTGTTGTAGTAGCCCCGGAAGGTGTAAGGGCCGCGCGTCATCAGGCGACCCACCTGGCCTGGCGGTAGCGGATTGCCGTTCTCGTCGGCCACCCACACTTCGTCATCTTCCGAAATCGGACGCCCCTGGGTAGTCAGAATGGTTTGCTCGTCATCGCCGAAGCGCGTGTAGTTAACCAGCCCTTCCGCCATGCCAAACACCTGCTGCAGCTGGCAGCCGATTTCACGCTGAATGCGTGCGGCCAGCGTTTCGCCCAGTTTGGCTCCGCCCACCTGAATGCGCTGCAGCGAGGCCAGCGCTGAATTGCTGCCCCACTCCTGAATCGCCTGCAACCATAGGCTGACCGCCGGCGGCACCAGTCCGGTATCGGTCACCTGGTGCTGCTCAATCAGCGGGAAGCAGAGCGTGGCGCTGGGATCCGCGGCGAGAATCACCTGGCCACCGGCATAGAACACCCCGAGCGAACCGGGGGAACTCATGGCAAAGTTATGCGGCGCGGGCAGGGCGATCAGATAGCGCGTGTCGGCGTTGATGTGGCAAATCTCGTCGCTGGCGCGGATGCTGTAGTAATAGTCGTTGTGGGTGCGCGGAATCAGCTTCGGCGTCCCGGTGCTGCCGCCGGAGAGCTGGAAAAACGCCACTTCATCGGCGGCCGTCGGTGTCGCGACAAAATCGCCAGCCGCTTCATCCTGCAGCGACGCCAGCGTATTTTCCGCCTGCGCGTCGTTACGCAGGATCACCTGCTGCAGCGTGGGCTGCGCCTCGCACAGCGTGGCGATGAAGTCGTCGCTGGCAAACAGCGCGTGCTGGCGATCGGCGATCAGCAGTTTCGGTGCAATCTGCTGCGCATAGGCCAGCAGTTCAGTGCGCTGATGGCTGAACAGCGCGTACACCGGGACCACGCCCAGCTTAAACAGGGCAAACAGCGTAACGTAAAAGTCCGCCACGTTGCCGAGCTGCACCAGCGCCGTGTCACCGCGCTGTAAACCGCGTCGCTGCAGCGCCGCCGCCAGATTATCACTGCGCTGCGCCAGCTGGCGGTAGCTGAGCTGTAAAGGGCCGTCGATCACGGCGATAGCGTCGTTTTCGCGATGGCGGTCGATGATGTCGGTCAGCGGCACGTCGATCCAGTAGCCTTTTTCGCGGTAGCGCGCGGCCAGATGTGCTGGCCAGCGGCTGAAGGGAATGCTCATGCTTGTTCCTTTATTGCAGTCCAAAAGCGCGCAACATGGTGTCCAGCTTCACACCTGTTTCACGCCATTCTGATTCCGGTTGCGAGTCGGCGACGATGCCAGCGCCGGCAAACAGCCGCACGCGCGTGCCGTTTACCGTTCCGCAGCGGATGGTCACCACCCATTCGCCGTTGCCTTCGCTGTCGCACCAGCCGACGATGCCGCCAAACAGCTGGCGATCAAAGGGTTCGAGCTGCTGAATCAGCTGCTGCGCGCGGGCGTGCGGGAAGCCGCTCAGGGCAGGGGTTGGGTGCAGCAGCGCCGCCAGCGACAGCGCGTTTTCGCGCTCATCCTGCACTTCGCCATCGATTTGCGTCGCCAGATGCCACAGCGTGGCGGTGGTGATCAGCGACGGCACGGTAGGCACTGACAGCAGGCGGCTACGCGGCTGCAGCGTACTGCGCATCGCGTCGGTCACCAGCTGATGTTCGTGGCGATCTTTGGCTGACGCCATCAGGGTGTTACCTGCCGCGCGATCGGCGCTGACGTCGTCGTGATGGCGGCGCGCCGAGCCGGCCAGTGGGCAGGAGGAGAAATCGCGCCCCTGTTTGCGCAGCATCAGTTCCGGGCTGGCACCTACCAGCGCGCCTCCTTCCGCCAGCGGCAGATGGAAATGGTAGCTATTGGGATTTTGCGCGATCACGCGCTGCATCAGCGCGGCGGTATCCACCGGCTGCTCCGTGACGATATCCATCAGGCGCGACAGCACCACTTTGTCCGGATCGCCGCGCTGGATGGTGGCAACGGCGTCGGCCACCATGCGGGTAAACACCGCGTGGTCTGGCACTGCCGTCCGCCGCCGCACTGCCGGCAGATCGCTCTGCTGCGCCGGCAGCGCCTGTTGCAGGTCGGCGCGATTAAAGCTCTGCCAGGATTCGGGTATGAACAGGGACGCTGGCTGGCTGACGTCAAACGGAATCGCGCCCACCAGCAGCGGATTGGCGATCCCCTGCTTTTTCGCCGCGGCAAAGTGCTGGCGCAGCTGCTGTTGAAAGTCGCCCTGCAGCAGCGCGGCATCGCCCACCGGCGTGTTGATCGTGGTATAGCAGCCCTGGGTGGCCAGGCTGCGCCATGGCGAGGTGAAAAGGAAACCGCGGCACAGCGCGGAAAAATCCTTCAGCCAGGCATTTTCAAACGTGGAGCTTTCCACCATAATTTTCACCTATAAATGATAAGATTATTAAGAATGATTATCATTTTTATTATGGCTCTGTAACCTACGTCGAAAGGGGCAAAGAGTCAATCCATTCGCGGGATTTACCGTGCTGTCAGACGTAAGCGGCGGCTGACGCCGGGCCAGGCATTAAGCTAAAAGGTGGATCAAAACTTATGAATAAATGCGGTTTATGGGGCATGGCTGTCCTGTTGTTCATTTTCCAGTCGCTGTCAGGGACAGCGCGGGCCGACCAGGGCTGGCCGCGCAGCGTACAGGGCGCGACCGGAACGGTAACGCTTCACCAGGCACCGCAGCGCATTGTCTCCACCAGCGTCACGCTGACCGGCTCGCTGCTGGCGATTGAAGCGCCGGTCATCGCCTCAGGCGCGACCGCACCGAAAAGCCGCCTGGCCGACGATCAGGGCTTCTTCCGTCAGTGGGGCGAGGTGGCAAAGCAGCGCCACGTTAAGCGGCTGTACATTGGTGAGCCGAGCGCCGAGGCGATTGCGGCGCAAGCCCCGGATCTGATCATCGTCAGCGCCACCGGTAATGACTCCGCCCTGAAGCTGGTTAGTCAGCTGTCCGCCATTGCCCCCACGCTGGTGGTCAACTACGACGATAAGAGCTGGCAGGATGTGGTTACGCTGCTGGGGCAGGCCACCGGACATGAAGCACAGGCGGCGCAACGGGTTAAAGAGTTCGACGATCGCGAAGCGGCGCTGAAGCAGGCCATTACGCTGCCGCCGCAGCCGGTCTCCGCGATGGTATGGAACGGTGATGGCCGGGCGGTGAATCTGTGGACCGCCGCATCGGCGCAGGGCAAACTGCTGCTGCAGCTCGGTTTTACCCTGGCGCAGCCGCCGGCCGGCACGCAACAGGGGCACAGCATGGGCCAGCGCAAAGATATTATTCAGCTCTCGGGCGAGAATCTCGCCGCCAGCCTGACCGGCCACAGCTTCCTGCTGTTTGCCGGCGATGACAAAACCGCGCAGTCAGTGCTGAGCAACCCGTTCCTGGCACAAAACGCGGCGGTGCGCGATAAGCAGGTCTATGCGCTGGGTATCGACACCTTCCGCCTGGATTACTACAGCGCCAGCAATCTGCTGACGCGTCTGCATCAGCTGTTCGTCAAATCATGATGTTTGCTGCGCCAGCACCGGCGCGGGCGCCTGATAGCGCCGCAATCCTTTCATCACCAGCCACATCATGACGCCAAGCAGTGTCGCGGCACAGCCAAACGCCGCGGCAGCCTGCGCCGGTAACAGCCACGAACCGAGGGCACCAATCAGCGCGGCGCCGAGGGCATCGCCGCACACGTTCTGCGCCGTCCACAGGCTGTTGATGCGGCCCAGCAGATGATCCGGCGTCAGCAGCTGAATCATCGCGTATTGCACCAGGCTGTTGATAGCACTGAAATAGCCGAAGCCCGCCAGACACAGCAGCGCCAGCCACAGCGTCGGCATCAGGCTGAACAGGCCCAGGGCGACGAAACCGGCCACGGCACTGCCCAGCACCAGCCGCCCCGGGCGCGCCGCCTGTTTCAGCCTGCCGCTGGTAAATGCACCCACGGCGGCACCGAGCGGCACGGCAGCGTACAGCATACCGAGCTGGTCGGCGCTGACTGACCAGTGCGGTGCCAGCGCCGGGTACAGCACGCGGATGGCGCTGGCCAGCGTTACCAGCGCACCGGTCAGCGCCACCATGCCGACCAGCGGGCTGGCGAACAGGAATTGCACACCGGTTGCCAGCGCCCGCAGCGGGTGCTCGCGCGGCTGCGGAGGCGGGGGCAGCGCAGGCAGCTTCAGCAGCGTCAGCACCGTCAGCAGCGTGCCGAAGGCGGTCAGTCCGTAATTCCACAGCACGCCGCCGTGCGCGATCACCACACCCGCAATCGCCGGCGATAAAATCGAGCCGAAGCGCACCGTCAGCATGGTAATGGCACCGGCCTGCATGATGTTTTCGCGTCCCACCAGCGCTGGCGTAGCGGCCAGCAGCGCCGTGACGCCAATCGCGCCAAAAAAGCCGTCCCACAAGCCAAGCAGATAGACCGCCAGCAGCGAAGGCGCGGGCAGCGCGGCATTTATCGCCAGCGCGACAAAGCCCAGCCCGCAGGTGGTGCGGGCAAACAGGATCAACTTCTTACGCTCATAGCGATCGGCCAGCACGCCGCCGGTCAGCAGGCCAGTAAACATGCCGGCAGCGGACAGTGTGACGGCGAGGCCCACCAGCAGCGGTGAATGGGTCATCTGCTGGATCTGCACCGGCACGGCAACGGCCAGCATGCCGAGCGCCACAATCGAGATAAAACGCGCAATAAAAACCGCGCGAAACGCCGCGTGGGTTTTCAGCAGTGAGAGATCGATAAAGTGAGAGGGTTTGTTCATTGTTTCGCCTTTTTGCACCAATTTTCCTCATCATCCGCGAGGCGACTCATGGTAACATAGGCAAACGCGAGTAATAACGATAACAAATATCATTATCACATTACGTTGCACTGCAACGACGTCGAACAGTGAAGGTTTAGAACGCTATGCGCCAGATCCGTGCATTAGCAGGCTCAGGGATTCTGCTTTTGCTCCTCATGGCGCTCAGTCTGATGCTGGGTGCCAAATCAATACCGCTTTCCGATGTGTATCACGCTCTCACCGCCTCCTGCTCCAGCGCGGAGTGCATCATTGTGCGCGATGCGCGCCTGCCGCGCACGCTGGCCGGTCTGCTGGCGGGCGTGGCGCTGGGGCTGGCTGGCGCGCTGATGCAGAGCCTGACGCGTAATCCGCTGGCCGAGCCGGGCATTCTGGGCGTGAACGCCGGGGCCGGTTTTGCCATCGTGCTCGGCATCGCGCTGCTGGGGGCGGACTCCCCGCTGCAGTGGCTGACGCTGGCCTTCAGCGGCGCACTGCTGGCGGCGCTGCTGATGACGGTGATTGGTGCGATGGGCGGCGGGCGCGTCAATCCGGTGCGTCTGACGCTGGCAGGCGTGGCGCTGGCGGCGGTGCTGGAGGGCTTAACCTCCGGCCTGTCGCTGCTCAATCCGGACATTTACGATCACCTGCGCTTCTGGCAGAGCGGCTCGCTGGATATCCGCTATTTCAGCGTGTTGCGCACCCTGAGCCCGGCGGTGCTGGCCGGTGCGGCGCTGGCGCTGGGGCTGGCGCAATCGCTGAACAGCCTGAGCATGGGCGGCGATATGGCGGCGGCGCTGGGCACGCGCGTGGTGCGCACTCAACTGCTGGGCCTGCTGGCGATTGCCTTACTGAGCGGCGCGGCGACCGCCGCCGTCGGACCGATCGCTTTTATCGGCCTGATGACACCGCATTTTGCCCGCTGGCTGGTGGGCAACGATCACCGCTGGCTGCTGCCGGCGACGGCGCTGATCACCCCGGCGCTGCTGCTGGCGGCGGATATTCTGGGGCGGATGATGGTGGCAGGCGAACTGCGTGTCTCAATTGTGACCGCCATCCTTGGCGCGCCGATGCTGATTTTGCTGGTACGGCGCCAGCGCGGGCGAGGTGGACTATGACGCGGCGTGCCGGGTTGCATGGCGGCTGGCTGCTATTAGCGTGTGCGCTGCTGACGTGGCTGGCGCTGACGCGCGGTGCGCTGCCGATTACGGCGGAGCAGGTGTGGCAGGCGCTGCGCGGGCAGGGGGCCGCTAATGTGCAGCTGATTGTGGTGGAGTGGCGGCTGCCGCGCGTGCTGATGGCGCTGCTGATCGGTGCGGCGCTGGGTGTCAGCGGGGCGATTTTTCAGTCGCTGCTGCGTAACCCGCTCGGCAGCCCGGATATTCTTGGCTTCAATACCGGCGCTTATAGCGGTGTGCTGGTGGCGCTGGTGCTGTTCAATCAAAGTATTACCGCGATGACCGGGGCCGCGCTGATCGGCGGTATCGCGACGGCTGCGCTGGTTTATCTGTTTGCCTGGCGCAACGGGGTGGACACGTTTCGCTTAATCATCGTGGGCATCAGCGTGCGCGCGCTACTGATGGCGCTCAATGCCTGGCTGATTATCAGCGCTTCGCTGGAGTCGGCGCTCAGCGCCGGGCTGTGGAGCGCCGGCTCGCTCAACGGCATCACCTGGGCGAAAACGCCGCCTGTGGTGACGGTGCTGCTGCTGTCACTGCTGCTGGTGGTGCTGTTAACGCGCCGCATGCGTCTGCTGGAGATGGGCGACGACACCGCCTGCGCGCTCGGCGTGCCGGTGGAGCGCAGCCGCCTGTGGCTGATGCTGCTGGGCGTGCTGCTGACCGCGGCGTCCACCGCGCTGGCGGGGCCGATCTCGTTCGTGGCGCTGCTGGCACCGCAGATTGCGCGCCGGCTGAGCGGCGGGGAAAAAGGCGCATTATGGCTGGCGGCGCTGTGCGGCGCGCTGCTGTTGTGCGCCGCCGATTATGCCGCGCAGCATCTGTTCCTGCCTTATCAACTGCCGGTTGGCGTGATTACCGTCAGCCTGGGCGGACTCTATCTGATTGCGTTACTGGTGCGGGAGGCGCGACGCCAATGATCGATATTCCTTCACGGCTGCATGGCGAAGGCCTGACGCTGGGTTATGACAAAAAGGTAGTGGCGGAAAATCTGTCGGTGGCGATTCCGCAAGGGGAGCTGACCGTGATTATCGGCCCTAACGCCTGCGGTAAATCCACCCTGCTGCGTACCCTCAGCCGCCTGCAGGCACCGCTGAAAGGTGACGTACTGCTGGACGGCGAGGCGATTGCACGTTATCCGACCAAAGAAGTGGCGCGCCGTCTTGGCCTGCTGCCGCAGAGTTCAAACGCCCCGGCGGGCATCAGCGTGAGCGAGCTGGTGGCGCGCGGACGTTATCCGCATCAGTCACTGTTTGGCCGCTGGCGCGCGGAGGATGAAGCGGCGGTGCAGCAGGCGATGCTGGCCACCGGCGTGGCGGACCTGGCGCAACAGGCGGTCGATACCCTGTCCGGCGGGCAGCGTCAGCGCGTATGGATCGCCATGGTACTGGCGCAGCAGACGCCACTGCTGCTGCTGGATGAGCCCACCACCTGGCTGGATATAACCCACCAGATTGAGCTGCTTGAGCTGATGCAGACGCTCAATCAACAGCATGGCCGCACGCTGGTGGTGGTGCTGCACGACCTTAATCATGCCTGCCGCTACGCCACCCATCTGATCGCCATGCGTCACGGGAAGATCATTGCCGAGGGCAAGCCTGGCGAGATTGTGACGCCAGCACTAATTGAGCAGGTATACGGGTTACGCTGTGTGATTGTTGAGGATCCGGTGGCGCATACGCCAATGATTGTGCCGCTGGGGCGCGGGCGCTAAGGCGGAGAAGGGGCTGTGATGTAAACGTTTTCTGCCATACGTTTCCCTCTCCCGCCGGGAGAGGGTGAGGACAAAACCGCTACGCCAGCAACTGCTGCAACAGCGGCCCGATCTGCTCAAACATGCGAGGCGAGATAATCTCGACGTGGGCGCAATCCATCGGCCACACCGTCAGCTCACCGACATAGGGGGCCCAGGCGCGGCGCGCATCCTGGCCTGGCTGCTGCGTCTGTTCGGCGAGGAACAGCGTAGCGCGGCCGCCGAAGCGTGCGCTGCGCGCCGTGGCCAGCAGACGCACCGAGCTGGCGTAGTTGGCTTCGATGGTATCGAACATGGCCTGCATCTCTTCACCGGCCTGATGGCGCTGCGCGACGATAAACTGTTCGCGCTCGCGATTCACCTCCTCCAGCACCGCCGGATCCAACACATTCTCGCCGCGCTTCTCATCCCAGTTTTGCGTTTCCGGCGGCCAGGTGTCGAGCAGGCCAAGGAAGGCGACCTCTTCACCCGCCGCTTCCAGCCGGGCAGCAATGCCCTGCGCCAGCGTACCGCCCAGCGAGTAGCCGAGGAAATAGTAGGGTCCGTGCGGTTGTACCTCTCGCAGCGTATACAAATGCGCTTCACAGACCTCATCGAGGTGCGCGCTCTGGTTCAGTGGTCCCTGCGTGTCTGGCGACTGAATGCCGACCAGTGACCAGCGTGGGTCAAGGTAACGCTGCAGCACGCTGAACTGCCAGGCGAAGCCGGACGCCGGGTGGAAGCAGAACAGCGTCGGTCCGCTGCCTTTACGCAGCGGCAGCACCGCTTCAAAGCCCGCCTGCTGATGGGATTGTCCATCGCTCAGCAGCGCCGCCAGTTTTTCCACCGTCGGGGCGATCATGATCTGCCCGACCGAGACCGGCAGCTGGAGCTCGCGGCGCAGCTGCGCAGCAAGGCGCATCGCCAGCAGCGAATGGCCACCGAGCGCAAAGAAATCATCCTGCGCACCGATCGTGTCGCAGGCCAGCAGGCGGCAGAACGCTGCGGCCAGCGTGCTCTCTAAACCGGGCAGTGGCGCGCGCCCCTGGCGCTGCGTGGTGCTCTGCGGCAGCGGCAGCGCTTTGCGATCCAGTTTGCCGTTGCTGCTGAGCGGCAGCGCCTCCAGCTGGACGATGGCCACCGGCACCATGTGTGCCGGTAGCTGCTGTGCCAGCGCCTGACGCAGCGCATCGCCATCCACCGGCTGAGGCGCCACCACGTAGCCCACCAGCTGACGCGCATCGCCCTGTGCCGCCGCACTGCCCAGCACCACCGCATGCGTCACCGCCTGCTCAATGCCGGGCTGGGCGCACAGCGCATGATCGATCTCGTTCAGCTCAATGCGCTGACCGCGGATCTTCAGCTGGTCATCGCTGCGTCCGAGATACTCCACCGCACCGTTGTCCAGCCAGCGCGCTACGTCGCCGGTCAGGTACATGCGCTCGCCAGCGGCGTACGGGTCGGCGATAAAGCGGCTGGCGGTCAGCTCCGGCCGGTTGAGATAGCCGTGCGCCAGCTGAATGCCGGTAAGATAGAGATCGCCGGCCACGCCCGGCGGCACCGGCTGCATTTGCGCATCAAGAATGCGCAGGCCGGTGTTCCACACCGGGAAGCCGATCGGTACGCTCGGGCCATCGACGGCTGCCAGCGCCGCGCCATACGCCGGATACCAGCTGACATCAACGGCCGCTTCGGTCGGCCCATACAGATTGTGCAGCGGCACGCGGGTCAATGTTTCCCAGCTGCGCGACAGATCGGTGGGCAATGCTTCACCGCTGCAGAACACGTTGCGCAGGCTGGCGCAGCACGCTATCGCGGCCGGGTGGTCGAGCGCCGCGACAAAGGCCGCCAGCATCGAGGGTACGAAATGCGTGGTGGTGACTTTGTAGCGGGCAAACAGTTGCTGTAAGGCTTCCGGATCGCGGTGTGCATCCGGCGGCGCCATCACCAGCTGCGCGCCGACCAGCAGCGGCCAGAAGAACTCCCACACCGAGACATCAAAGCTGCTCGGTGTTTTCTGCAGCACCACGTCATCCGCCTGCAGCGGATAACGATCCTGCATCCACAGCAGGCGATTAACGATCGCCTGATGGCCGACCAGCACGCCTTTCGGCCGGCCGGTAGAGCCGGAGGTATAGATGATGTACGCGCCATCCTGCGGCGTCGGCGCGCTGGCCGGTGCCGGTGCATGTTCGGCATTGTACAGGGTGTCAAAGTGCAGCTGACTGACCGGCGCGATGGCGCGGAAGCGGGCACTGAGCGCGGCAGCGGTAATCAGCGTTTTGGGCGCGGCGTCTTCCAGCATCAGCTGGAGCCGCTCGTCCGGATAGCCGGTATCCAGCGGCAGATAAGCGGCCCCGAGCGTCACAATCGCCTGCAGCGCCAGCGACAACTGCACCGAACGCGGCAGCGCCACGGCGACGATATCACCCCGCTGCACGCCAGCCGCACTGAGATCGGCCGCCAGCGCGAATACCTGCTGCTGCATCTGGCGATAGTTCAGCTGGTGCTGCGCATCGGCCAGCGCCGGTGCGTCCGGGGTGCGCTGCGCCTGCTGCGCCAGCAGCGACGCCAGGGTTTCCGCTGGCAGCGGATGGGCGGTCTGATTGATGGCCGCAATCTGCTGCTGCTCCGCTGGCGTCAGCAGATCGAGCTCGCCCAGCGCGCGCTGCGGCTGCGCGGCCAGCTGGCTGAGCAGCAGGGCAAAGCGGCTGGCATGGCGCTGCAGCGTCTCGGCAGCATAGCGCTGCGCGTTCGCCAGCAGCTCCAGCGTCAGATCGCCGTGCTCGCTGAGGTAAATCGCGATTTCCAGGTCGCGCACCGGGCCGGAGGCCAGCTGATGCGTGATGCCTTCAATGCCGGCGAAATCGAGCTGGTAGTCAAACATCTTCAGGTTGATCACCGGGCCATACAGCGGATCGCTATCGCCGAGGCGGCCGAGATCGCGCTGCACCTGTTCAGCATCGTAGCGCTGATGACGGCGCATTTTTTTCACTTCCGCGGCCAACTGAGCGGCGAGATCGCTGAGCGTTTGTCCCGGCTGGTAATGCACCGCCATCGGCAGCACGTTGATCACCGGACCGGTGGCGCACAGCGCGGCGGAGCCGATGCGGCGCATGAAGATGAAGCCGGCAGCAAAATCATTTTGGCCGGTGAGACGAGCCAGCCACAGCGCCACCAGCGCAAAGGCCAGATCGGCGGCGCTGTGCTGTGGATGCTGGCTGGTCAGCGTCTGGAAGCGGTGACGATCCAGCGTAACGCTGTGACGTAGCAGATCGGTGCTGGCGCTCTGACCGGCCAGCGGCAGCGGCGACAGCGAGGCGGGCGCGGGCAGGGCGCGGCCTTTTTCGCGCCAGAATTCGCCGTCACGGGTGTAAAACGCCGATTGCTGATAGCGCTGATACTCGTCAACCACGGCGCTGAACGGAATAAACGGTGTCGGCTCAGGCGGCTGCTGCTGTACGGCGGCGCTGTACAGATTGGCGATGCGGCGCGTCAGCGCGGTAAAGCTGAAGCCATCCACCACCAGATGGTGATAGCGCTGATACCAGAACCAGTGCTGCTCGCCGAGGCGGAACAGACGATGGTGCCACAGCGGTGCGCCACTCAGCACACGCAGGTCACCCCGCATATCGGCACGCATCAGGGCGCGCGCGGCGGCAGCGGCATCCGCTTCGCCGCGCAGATCAACAATGTCTGGCAGGCTGAAGGTCTGCGGCTGCGGCCACTGTAGCGGCTCGCCGTCGATTTCGCCGAACGCCATATTCAGGGTATCGGCTTCCTGCATGCCGTCGACGATGGCCTGCGCCAGCAGCGCACTGTTGATGTCGCCGCGCAGTTCGACAAAGTGCGCGACCGCGAAGGCGTTGTGATGGCGGCTGAGCTGGTCGGCGATCCAGATGCCAGGCTGCGCCGCCACCAGCGGCAGAGTTTGTTGGTCAATCATAGTGTCGTTCATCAGAGAATTTACTGTCGCTCCGGTTCACGTCTGGCGTGATGAATGAATTTGGATTGCGCCACAAAGCTTGCAGACCGTCGAGCAGGCCACCGCGCCAGCACAGCGCGTCATGCCCGCCCTCTACCGGCTGGTAATGCACCTGATAGCCGGCAGCGGTAAGTTGTTGTTGTAATTGTTGATTGGCTTGCAGAATCAGGCCTTCACGCTGGCCTGCCTCCAGCCAGAAACGCAGCGGCTGGCGAGGTGCCAGGCCATGGTCCAGCGCCTGCAACAGCCAGCCATGCGGGTTACCGCGCTCCGGCCACCAGAAGGAGCCGGACAGGCTGAGCGCGTTACCAAAGGTGTGGGGAAAGTGCAGCGCGGCAAACACCGCGGCCAGACCGCCGAAGCTTTGCCCGGCAACCAGCGTGCGCGCCGGCTGCGCATCGTACGGCATCCAGCGTGCCACCTGCGGCAACAGCTCCTGCTGCACCGCCTGCCAGAATTGCGGATTGCATGGCAGCTCGCGGCTGCGGTGTTCGCGATCGATGATGTCGATAAACAGGTAGACCGCCGGCGGCAGCTTGCCCGCGGCGGTCAGCTGCTGCAGTGGGCCGGCGATCGGCATCTGCTGCGCCCAGAACTGACCATCGAGCAGTATCGCCAGCGGACGCGGGCCGTGCTGCGCCTCGCCTGTGGCGTATAGCCACACCCGGCGACGATTGCCGAGCAGCGCGCTGTTCCACTGCTGCTCCTGCAGCGTCAGCGTCGGGGCGCGGCCCTCATCCACCGCACGCCACACCTGCTGGTCGGGCGCGTCAGGCAGGTGCAGCGGTGACACGCCCATGCCGCGTCCGCCGGACCAGCTGCGCAGCGGATTGAGCGCATCGGCCTGCGCGGCAGGGAATTTTTCGCGCCACCAGTGGCGCAGCGCATGCATGTCAGGCTCGCCGCTGAAATCGCTGGCCTGCCGATCCGGCATCAGGCAGTAGCTGCCGCGCCAGTGTGACGGCAGCACGGTTTGCCAGTACCAGACATCGCTACTGGCGACGCGCATCAGCGATTGCGGCGGGCGCCGCTGGTGGTGATCGGTCACGCCGGTGATGTTGATCCACACGCGCTGGGTGTGGGAGGTGGTTTCACTGCCTTGCGGATCGCGCCAGAAGAAGGTCACCAGACAGGTGCCATCCTGCTGCGGCTCAATGCGCGGAATGCCCTGAGTCTGTTGCTCCTGCCACCAGGCTTCGCTACCAATTCCATCATTTCGCCAGGTCATAGGGGCTGCCAGTCGCCGTCTGTACGGGGAGGTTTACATAGGATTGATAAATAATACTATTGATAATTATTTGCATTTGCAATAGGGTGACTGCGCTCAAAATGAGCACGCACGTTCCGTCTGGCACCCGGTAAGTCATGGGATTCAGCAAAGGATGGCCCTGCCAGGTGTGAACGGCTGCGCGATAAAGACAGGGATCTTCTCACCGGCTCGCCAGTCACTCCGCTGTGGCGCAGAACTGGCCTTCCAGGAATGAAAAAAATGAAGCATTACTCGCGGTTAACCTTCGCTATTTTGATCGAACTGGGGCTCAGCGCCTCACTGCTTTCCGGCAGCGCCTGGGCAGCAGAGACTTCCAGCAAGACGACTTCCAGCAACGCCTCTTCTCCCGACGCCAGCGCAATGGACGGTGGCACCTTAATGGTGACGGCCCAGCAGCAGACGCTGCAGGCACCGGGGGTGTCCACCATCACCGCCGATGAGATCAAAAAGCATCCGCCGGCGCGCGATGTTTCAGAAATTATCCGTACCATGCCGGGGGTTAACCTGACCGGTAACTCGACCAGCGGCCAGCGCGGCAACAACCGTCAGATCGATATTCGCGGCATGGGACCGGAAAATACCCTGATTATGGTGGACGGCATGCCGATCACCAGCCGTAACTCAGTGCGTCTCGGCTGGCGCGGTGAGCGTGATACGCGCGGCGATACCAACTGGGTGCCGCCGGAGATGATTGATCACATCGACGTGATTCGCGGGCCGGCCGCGGTGCGCTACGGTAACGGTGCGGCGGGCGGTGTAGTGAACATCATCACCAAAAAGTACAGCGATCAGCAGTGGCACGGTTCGTGGAATACCTACTTCAACGCGCCGGAACACAAATCGGAAGGGGCGACCAAACGCACCAACTTCAGCCTTGAAGGGCCGCTGGGCGACGACTTCAACTTCCGGCTGTATGGCGGTTTAGCCAAAACCCAGGCCGACGCGTACGACATCAATGAAGGGCACGCGGCAGCGCGCACCGGCAGCTATGCCGGCAGCTACCCGGCAGGCCGCGAAGGCTCGGTAAACAAAGACATCAATGCGTTGCTGAGCTGGGCGTTTGCCCCCATGCAGACGCTGGAGCTGCAGGCCGGTTACAGTCGTCAGGGCAACCTGTACGCGGGCGATACGCAGAACACCAACACTAACGCGCTGGTGAAGAGCCTGTACGGCGATGAAACCAACCGTCTGTATCGCCAGAATATTTCACTGAAATGGACCGGCGCGTGGGATAACGGCATCAGCACCAGCAGCTGGGCGCGCTACGAAAAAACCCGCAATACGCGCATTAATGAAGGTCTGGCGGGCGGCACGGAAGGGATTTTCTCCAACAGCGGGTTCAATACCATTCAGCTGGACGATGTGCTGCTGCACAGTGAAATCAGCCTGCCGTTTGAGCTGGGCGTCAATCAGACCGCGACGCTGGGCACCGAGTGGAACCAGCAGCGCATGAAAGATCCTTCGTCGACCACCCAGGCTGCCAGCAACGGCGCTGTGCCAGGCATCGCCAGCACCGGCCGCAGTCCTTATGCCCAGGCGGAGATTTTCTCCCTGTTTGCCGAAGACAACATGGAGCTGACCGACAGCACCATGCTGACGCCGGCGCTGCGCTTCGATCATCACTCCATCGTTGGCAACAACTGGAGCCCGTCGCTTAACCTGTCACAGGGGCTGGGTGATGACTTCACGCTGAAGATGGGGATTGGCCGGGCCTACAAAGCGCCGAGTCTGTACCAGACGAACCCGAACTACCTGCTGTACAGCAACGGCCAGGGCTGCGCCGCCAGCACCGGCGCCTGCTATTTGCAGGGTAATCCGGATCTGAAAGCGGAAAACAGCATCAATAAAGAAGTTGGGCTGGAGTGGAAGCATGAAGGTTATCAGGCCGGTCTGACCTGGTTCCGTAACGACTACCGCAACAAGATTGAAGCCGGCTATGCGCCTTCAGGTAAAGCCTCTAACGGCACCACGGATATCTATCGCTGGGAGAACGTGCCGAAAGCAGTGGTGGAAGGGCTGGAAGGTACGGTCAATGTTCCTTTCTCTGACAGCGTGATGTGGAATAACAACTTTACCTACATGCTGCAGAGCAAGAACAAGGAGACCGGCGATCGCCTGTCGATCATTCCGGAGTATACGCTGAACTCGACACTGAGCTGGCAGGCAACGCAGGATCTGTCGCTGCAAACCACCCTGACGTGGTACGGCACCCAGACACCGAAGAAGTATGACTACAAAGGACAGCCGGTGACCGGCAGCGCCACCGACAAAGTGAGCCCGTACTCGATTGTCGGCATGAGCGGTACTTACGATATCAATAAGTATGCCAGCGTGACGCTGGGCATCGATAACCTGTTCGATAAGCGCCACTTCCGTGAGGGCAATGCGCAAACCACCGGTAATGCTACCACCGGCGCTTATCTCTACGGTGCCGGTGCCAATACCTATAACGAATCAGGCCGTACTTACTATATGAGCCTCAACACCCACTTCTGATGGCGTTCAGCCAATCAGTTGCGTTGGCAAACAGCAGCGGGCGACCAGTCCGCTGCTGTCTTCGCGGTTGACCAGTTCCAGCCTGCCGCGATGCATCTGCACAATACGCAGCACAATGTTCAGGCCCAGGCCGCTGCCGCCATAGCGTTGATCGCGCCGCCGGAACGCCTGCGTCAGCTCTTCTGCCGCATCGGCATCAATACCCGGCCCCTGATCCCACACTTCAACCCAGACCTGCTGTTGCACCTGACGCAGCTTCACCTGCACGCTGCTGCCTTCCGGACTGTAGCGCGATGCGTTCTCCAGCAAATTGCGCAGCATCAGGCGCAGCAGCACCGCTTCACCCTGCTGCGGCACATCGTCGCCGTCTGGCCAGTGCAGCGTCTGCTGACGCTGGGCATACAGTTCAGCCATCTCCGGCATTAGCGGCTGCATGATGTCACGCTGCCACTGCAGCTGCTGATAGTGGCCGCCCGCCAGCGCCTGACCGGCGCGCGACAGCATCAGCAGCTGTTCGACGGTGTGCATCAGCTGGTCGATACGCTCAATCAGCATGGCGCTTTGCGGCACCTGCTGCTGATGCAGAAGCTCAAGATGCAGGCGCAGCCCGGCCAGCGGCGTACGCAGCTCGTGCGCGGCGTCGGCGGTGAATAATCGCTCCTGCTGCAGCGTGTGGTCGAGACGGGAAAACAGCTGGTTGATGGAGGAGGTGACCGCAACGATCTCATCCATCTCGGAGTAAATCGGCAGCGGCGTCAGGTTGTCGGCAGAGCGGTGGGCAAGGCTGTCCTGTAGCGATTTGAGCGGACGGATAATCCAGTTGATGGCCCAGAACGACAGCAGTAGCGTCAGGCTTACCATCACCAGCGAAGGCAGCAACAGCGAAGCGATGGCCTCACGGATCTCATTCTCCACGCGATCGTTACGCGCCTGGGCCGACAGGGTTTCGTTGACGAGGAAACTGATCTGTTCGCGGCTTTCGTGCCACAGCCAGATGGCGCTCATCACCTGGCAGGTGAGGAGAATCAGCGCCAGCATAATCAGTAACCGCTGACGCATGCTGTTCATTCGCGCAGTTCCAGCCGGTAGCCAACGCCGCGCACGGTTTTGATGCGATCTTTCCCCAGCTTGCGGCGCAGATTATGAATGTGAACTTCTAAGGTGTTGGAGCCGGGATCGTCGTTCCAGCTGTAGAGATCCTGCTGCAGCGTTTCGCGATGCACATTTTGCCCCACGCGCATCAGCAGGCGGGTGAGCAGGGCGAACTCTTTGGGGGTGATCTCCAGCGGCAGATTCTCCAGCAGCACCTGCTGCGAGCTGAGATTGAGCGTCAGATCGCCCTGCTGCAGCAGGTTGTCGCTGTGCCCCTGATAACGGCGGATCAGCGCGCGCACCCGCGCCTGCAGTTCTGCCAGCGCAAACGGCTTGACCAGGTAATCATCGGCACCGGCGTCCAGCCCGTCGACGCGATCCTCCAGCGCATCGCGCGCGGTCAGGATCAGCACCGGCACCGCGATGCCGTCGCGCCGCCACTGGCGCAGCAGCGTGGCGCCATCGCGATCCGGCAGGCCGAGATCCAGCACGATCAGGCTGTACTGGCTGCTGCGCAGCAGGGCGTTGCTTTCCGCCGCGCTGCCAGCGCAATCCACGGCGTAGCCCTCGCTGCTCAGCGCCTGCGCCAGGCCCGATTGTAACAACGCATCATCTTCAACGATCAACAGTTTCATTAGTTGTTCTTGTTAATGTCGGTATAGAGCCGGCTCTCAAAGCGCACCAGCGGAATCCGCCGCGTTTTCTGGTCTTCCGGCGGTACCGCATAGCCAGAGAGGAACTGGACAAAGGCCACGCGCGCACCGCTCGACGTGGTGATGAACCCAGCCAGATTATAGACGCCCTGCAGCGAACCGGTTTTTGCCGACACTTTGCCATCCAGCCCCGCTTCGTGCAGACCGCCGCGATACTGCAGCGTGCCGTCATAACCCGCCAGCGGCAGCATCGAAATATAATTCAGCGTGGCGTCATTTTTGGCGATGAACTGCAGCACCTGCATCATAGTATCCGGCGCGATCAGGTCGTGACGCGACAGGCCGGATCCATCCACCTGAATGCTGTTGCCGAGGTCGACGCCGGCTTTTTCGCGCAGCACACGCCTGACCGCATCCGAACCGGCGCGGAAGGTGCCCGGCACGTTAAAATAGTGATGGCCAATGGTGCGGAACACGGTATCGGCGATCATGTTGTCTGACTTTTTCAGCATGGTGTGCAGCAGGTTGTGCAGCGGTGCGGACTGCGTCGAGGCCAGCACCGTACCCGGTGACGTCACCTGCGTCTGGCGCACTAAATGGCCGCTGTAATCAATATCGGCGTCGCGCAGCTGCGCTTTAAGCATCTCGCCGGCCCACGCGGCGCCATCCTGCACGGCAAACGCCAGGGGCAGCGGTTCCGCACGCTGGCGCATACAGCCGGTCAGCGTGTAGCGATTGAGCTCGCCGGGCACCACGTCGAGCTCGCAATACTGCCCGTCACCGCTGTTGCGTCCGATTGTGCGCACCTGACTGAACATGTGCGCCGGATAGTAAGAGGCGATGCGCACAAAGGCGTTTTCGCCGGGCGTATTGGCACTGTAGAGCGAAACCGAGAAGCAGTTTTTATCAACAATCGCCGCACCTGGCGGGGCGCTGAAGCACTGTGTCAGATCGTTCCACGGCCAGCCTGGCGCCATATCGTGACTGGCGAACACCGAGGTGTCGATCACCAGATTGCCTTTGATATGGTTGATGCCCTGTTTTTTCAGCGCCGCCACCATATTGCGCAGATCCTGGCGGCTGAGCGTCGGATCGCCGGCAAAGCGCGCCACCAGGTCGCCGTTTAAGGTGCCATCGCTGACCGCGCCTTTGGTCTCCAGCGTGGTCTGAAAACGGAAGTCCGGGCCCAGCTCCAGCAGTGCCGCCAGCGCGGTGATCACTTTCATGGTACTGGCCGGCAACGCCATCTGTTTGCCGTGATAGTCGATTATCGGGGTGGATGCGCCCACTTTTTGTACCATCAGCGCCAGGTTTGCGCCGTCTGGCAAATACTGCATGTATTCTTCAACGGGTGCTGCTTGTGCCTGCAGCATAAACGCACAGGTTAATCCGGTAACAAGTCGTGAAAATCGCATAATCTCGCGGTAACTGACGGGTGAAGGCGTCAATACTATGTCCCCGGACGGTGCAAAGTAAACAATGACCCACAGGGAACTCTGGGGTAAAATACGTATCAAAATGCAAAACCGATACCTGACCCGGAAAGCTTTCCGGGTCAGGATTCTTTTGCTTGTGAAAAGAGGTTACGCGCCGCAGAAGCCGATCTTCTGCTGTCACCGGTCAGGATGACGCCGTTAACCAGGATAGATGACGAGGAGCCAAAATGAATCAGATTCCGATGACGTTGAAAGGCGCTGAGAAGCTGCGTGAAGAGCTGAACGAACTGAAAACCGTTAAGCGTCCGCGCATCATCGCCTCTATCGCCGAAGCCCGTGAGCACGGCGATCTGAAAGAGAATGCCGAATACCACGCCGCGCGCGAAGAACAGGGGTTCTGCGAAGGGCGTATTCAGGAGATCGAAGCCAAGCTCTCCAATGCACAGGTGATTGACGTGACCGCCATGCCGAAAACCGGCCGCGTGATTTTTGGCGCCACCGTCACCGTGCTGAATGTCGATACCGATGAAGAGTTTACTTACCGGATTGTCGGCGACGACGAAGCGGACTTTAAACAGAACCTGATTTCCGTGAATTCGCCGATGGCGCGCGGTCTGGTGGGCAAAGAGGCCGATGACGTGGCTATTGTCAAAACCCCAGGCGGCGATGTGGAATATGAAGTGCTGAAAGTGGAATACATCTAAGATATTGCTACGCTTTGAAATGCGCAGCTGCATATTGTAAAGAAAGGAAAAAGGCCGCGCTGCGGCCTTTTATCCCATGCAGGAGCATGGCACTTTCTCTGCCCGTCGGACGAGCCGTAACGGTACGCTTAACGTGGCAGAGTAATTTTGCGCTCTTTGGCAGGGCGATACAGCACCAGCACGTTGCCGATGACCTGAACGTTGTTTGCCTTAGTTTCACGCACGATAGCGTCCACGATCAGCTGCTTGGTTTCACGATCTTCCGAGGCAATTTTTACCTTGATCAATTCGTGATGTTCGAGCGCCTGTTCGATCTCGGCGAGCACGCCTTCAGTCAGGCCATTGCCGCCCAGCATGACCACTGGCTTCAGTGGATGGGCAAGGCCTTTCAGGTGCTGTTTTTGTTTGGTACTCAGATTCATCGTATTTTTTGCTTACTCAGGGATTGAAAACGGTTCATTCTACCGCCATCTCGGGTATATCGCCAAATCAACGCGACCCATTGCGTGCTGATTTATCGCTACGATGACGATTTAACTGGAAATATTATGACGGGTAAAAAGCGTTCGGCCAGTTCCAGTCGCTGGCTTCAGGAACACTTTAGCGATAAATATGTGCAACAGGCACAGAAAAAAGGGTTGCGCTCGCGCGCCTGGTTTAAACTGGATGAAATTCAGCAGGGTGACAAGCTGTTCAAACCCGGTATGACCGTGGTTGACCTGGGCGCTGCGCCCGGCGGCTGGTCGCAATATGTGGTACAACAGATTGGTTCGGGTGGCCGTATTATTGCCTGCGATCTGCTGCCGATGGATCCCATCGTCGGCGTTGACTTCCTGCAGGGCGATTTTCGCGACGAAGCGGTGTTGAAAGCGTTACTGGAGCGCGTGGGCGACCAGAAAGTGCAGGTGGTGATGTCGGACATGGCGCCGAACATGAGCGGTACGCCTGCAGTCGATATCCCGCGTTCCATGTATTTAGTTGAACTGGCGTTAGAAATGTGTCGGGATGTACTGGCACCTGGCGGCAGTTTTGTAGTGAAAGTGTTTCAGGGAGATGGCTTCGATGAATACCTGCGGGAAATTCGCTCCCTGTTTACGAAAGTGAAAATTCGTAAGCCGGACGCTTCGCGATCACGTTCGCGCGAAGTGTACATTGTGGCGACAGGGCGCAAACTGTAGCCCTCCATACCGGAATCAAAGCAAGGCGAAACGGCGTTTATTCTGATGCGTAATTCTGAGTTTCAGGCTAAACAGGCAAAATCATCAGCGCCGCGATTCCAGGTATGAAGGATATATAGTACCCTACGCTGTCTGTTAACACCGTTGTAATATGAGGTTAATCCCTTGAGTGACATGGCGAAAAACCTGATTCTCTGGTTAGTCATCGCGGTCGTGCTGATGTCAGTATTCCAGAGCTTTGGGCCCAGCGAGTCGAATGGCCGTAGGGTTGATTATTCAACCTTCCTGTCGGAAGTGAACCAGGATCAGGTCCGCGAGGCACGTATTAACGGGCGTGAGATCAACGTAACCAAAAAAGACAGTAATAAATACACGACCTACATTCCTGTCAACGATCCCAAGTTACTCGATAACCTGTTGACCAAAAACGTCAAAGTTGTGGGTGAACCACCGGAAGAGCCGAGCCTGCTGGCTTCCATCTTCATCTCCTGGTTCCCGATGCTGCTACTGATTGGCGTGTGGATCTTCTTTATGCGGCAGATGCAGGGCGGCGGCGGCAAGGGCGCGATGTCCTTCGGCAAGAGCAAAGCCCGTATGCTGACCGAAGACCAGATCAAAACCACCTTTGCTGACGTTGCGGGTTGCGACGAAGCAAAAGAAGAGGTGGGTGAGCTGGTGGAATACCTGCGTGAGCCGAGCCGCTTCCAGAAGCTGGGCGGTAAAATCCCGAAAGGCGTGCTGATGGTGGGCCCTCCGGGTACCGGTAAAACGCTGCTGGCGAAAGCGATTGCCGGCGAAGCGAAAGTACCGTTCTTCACGATTTCCGGTTCTGACTTCGTAGAAATGTTTGTCGGTGTCGGTGCATCACGTGTGCGCGACATGTTCGAGCAGGCGAAGAAAGCGGCACCGTGCATCATCTTTATTGATGAGATCGATGCGGTGGGTCGTCAGCGTGGTGCCGGTTTAGGCGGTGGTCACGACGAACGTGAGCAGACGCTGAACCAGATGCTGGTTGAGATGGATGGCTTCGAAGGCAATGAAGGCATTATCGTCATCGCCGCGACTAACCGTCCGGACGTACTGGACCCGGCGCTGCTGCGTCCAGGCCGTTTTGACCGCCAGGTGGTGGTAGGTCTGCCAGACGTGCGCGGCCGTGAACAGATTCTGAAAGTGCATATGCGTCGCGTGCCGCTGGCAACCGACATTGATGCAGCGATTATCGCACGTGGTACGCCTGGCTTCTCCGGTGCGGACCTGGCGAACCTGGTCAACGAAGCGGCGCTGTTCGCTGCGCGTGGCAACAAGCGCGTGGTGTCGATGGTCGAGTTCGAGAAAGCGAAAGACAAAATCATGATGGGTGCGGAACGTCGCTCCATGGTGATGACGGAAGCGCAGAAAGAATCCACCGCGTATCACGAAGCGGGCCATGCGATTATTGGTCGCCTGGTGCCGGAACACGATCCGGTGCATAAAGTGACGATCATCCCGCGCGGCCGTGCGCTGGGTGTGACCTTCTTCCTGCCTGAAGGCGACGCGATCAGCGCCAGCCGTCAGAAGCTGGAAAGCCAGATTTCAACGCTGTACGGCGGTCGTCTGGCAGAAGAGATCATCTACGGGGCGGAACACGTTTCTACCGGTGCTTCAAACGACATCAAAGTGGCGACCAACCTGGCGCGCAACATGGTGACGCAGTGGGGCTTCTCGGAGAAACTCGGTCCGCTGCTGTATGCGGAAGAGGACGGTGAAGTGTTCCTCGGCCGTTCAGTGGCGAAAGCCAAACACATGTCGGACGAAACGGCACGCATCATCGACCAGGAAGTTAAGCACCTGATCGACAGCAACTACCAGCGTGCACGCCGTATTCTGGGTGAGAACATGGACATCCTTCACGCGATGAAAGACGCGCTGATGAAGTATGAAACCATCGACGCACCGCAGATCGACGACCTGATGGCACGCCGCGAAGTGCGTCCGCCAGCAGGCTGGGAAGATCCAGGCAGCAACAACTCTGACAGCAACGGTACGCCAAAGGCGCCACGTCCGGTTGATGAACCGCGTACGCCAAACCCAGGCAACACCATGTCAGAACAGTTCGACAAGTAACAGGCCTGTTCCTAAGCAAAAACCCCGGCTGGTCCGGGGTTTTTTACATTCCACAATCCAGTGATTCCCCAGGGAGATTTTCGCCATGAAGTTGTACGCCCGTGATACCCATCTCGATCTGTCGTTTCCCCATGTGATGGGAATATTAAATGTCACGCCGGACTCCTTTTCTGATGGCGGAACGCACAACACGCTGGTCGACGCGCTCACGCACACCAACGAGATGGTGAATGCCGGTGCCACGATTATCGATGTGGGCGGCGAATCAACCCGTCCCGGTGCTGATGAAGTCTCAGTGGAAGAGGAACTGGCGCGGGTGATCCCGGTGGTGGAAGCTATTGCGCAGCGCTTTGAAGTGTGGATTTCAGTTGATACCTCAAAAGCAGAAGTGATCCGTGAAGCCGCGCGAGTGGGCGCTCACATCATTAACGATATCCGCTCGCTGTCCGAGCCGGGTGCGTTACAGGCCGCCGCAGATAGCGGTCTGCCGGTATGCCTGATGCACATGCAGGGCGAACCGCGCACCATGCAGCAGGCACCGGAATATCAGCACATCGTAAGTGAAGTGGACGCTTACTTCGCTGCGCAGATTGCCCGCTGTGAAGCGGCCGGCATTAAAAAAGAGCGTCTGCTGCTCGACCCGGGCTTCGGTTTCGGTAAGAATCTCAGCCACAATTATGAGCTGCTGGCGCATCTCAGTGATTTTCACCATCACGGTCTGCCGCTGCTGGTGGGCATGTCGCGTAAGTCGATGATTGGCCAGCTGTTAAACGTCGGCCCGGCACAGCGCCTGACCGGCAGCCTGAGCTGTGCGGTGATCGCCGCCATGCAGGGCGCGCAGATTATTCGCGTGCATGACGTTAAAGAAACTGTCGAAGCGATGCGCATCGTCGAGGCGACACGGAGAGCAAAAGGATAAAGGCATGAGCGATCGTAAATATTTCGGTACGGATGGGATTCGCGGCAAAGTGGGTGAAGCGCCCATTACCCCGGACTTTGTGTTGAAGCTGGGTTTTGCTGCCGGCAAAGTGCTGGCCCGTTCCGGCTCGCGCAAGGTATTGATTGGCAAAGATACACGGATTTCCGGCTACATGCTGGAATCGGCGCTGGAAGCCGGTCTGGCGGCTGCCGGGCTGTCTGCGGCTTTCACCGGCCCGATGCCCACGCCGGCCATTGCCTACCTGACGCGTACTTTCCGCGCCGAGGCGGGCATCGTGATCTCCGCGTCGCACAACCCGTTTGACGACAACGGCATCAAATTTTTCTCTGCCGAAGGCACCAAACTGCCGGACGATGTTGAAGCCGCCATTGAGCTGGAGCTGGAGAAGCCGCTGACCTGCGTCGAATCTGCTGAGCTGGGCCGTGCCAGCCGCATCGTCGATGCCGCCGGGCGCTACATCGAGTTCTGCAAAGGCACTTTTCCCAGCGAGCTAAGCCTGAACGGACTGAAGATCGTGGTGGACTGCGCCAACGGCGCGACCTATCACATCGCGCCGAATGTGCTGCGTGAACTGGGTGCGAAGGTGATTGCGATTGGCGTGCAGCCGGACGGCATGAACATCAACAAAGAGTGCGGCGCTACCGATCTACGTCAGCTGCAGCAGCGCGTGCTGGATGAAAAAGCCGATCTCGGCCTGGCCTATGACGGCGACGGCGACCGCATCATGATGGTGGATCACCTTGGACAGAAGGTGGATGGCGACCAGATTCTCTACATCATTGCGCGTGAAGCGCTGCGTCAGGGCCAGCTGCGTGGCGGCGTGGTCGGCACGCTGATGAGCAACATGGGGCTGGAGCTGGCGCTGAAACAGCTGGGGATTCCGTTTACCCGCGCCAAAGTGGGTGACCGCTACGTGCTGGAAAAAATGCAGGAGAAGGGCTGGCGCATGGGCGCGGAGAACTCCGGCCACGTGATCCTGCTGGATAAAATCAGCACCGGTGACGGCATCGTAGCAAGTTTGCAAGTACTCACTGCGATTGTGCGCAACCACATGAGTCTTCACGATCTGTGCAGCGGCATGAAGATGCTGCCACAGGTGCTGGTCAATGTGCGTTTTAGCGGCAGCCACGATCCGCTGGAGAGCGACAGCGTCAAAGCGGCTGCCGCAGAGGTGGAAAAAACGCTGGCCGGGTGCGGGCGTGTGCTGTTGCGTAAATCCGGCACCGAGCCGCTGATTCGCGTGATGGTGGAAGGCGAGGATGAGGCGCAGGTAACCGAGCTGGCGCACAAAATTGCCGATGCGGTAAAAGCGGTTTAACCGCGTTACGGGCGGTTAGTTTGCTGCTTTCCGCCTGTAAAATCACCGGGATGGCGCTTTTTTCCGCAATCGCAAAACTTCGTGTAAATTGCGCTTGCAGAGGTATGCGCCTTTGGTTAGTATTCACACCCGCTTCTGATGGGTGATGACGAGACTCCCCGTCAATATTGGTTGAAGCTTTAACTGTGCGGATAACGCGCAAGGAAACAGGTTGATTATGTACGAAGCTCTGTTGGTTGTTTTCCTTATTGTAGCGATTGGCCTCGTTGGTCTGATCATGCTGCAGCAAGGCAAAGGCGCTGATATGGGAGCCTCATTCGGTGCAGGCGCTTCTGGTACGCTGTTCGGTTCAACCGGGTCTGGTAACTTCATGACTCGCATGACCGCAGTACTGGCTACGCTGTTCTTCATTATCAGTCTGATTCTGGGCAATCTGAACAGTAACAAGACTTCCAAAGGAAGCGAGTGGGAAAACCTCAGCGCGCCGGCTCAGTCTCAACAGCAGACTCAGCCAGCTAAACCGGCCACGCCGGGCAATGATATCCCGCAGTAAGATCGTCAGCGCTAAAGCGACATCGTATCGTCGCAGTCAGTGAAGTGCCGAGGTGGTGGAATTGGTAGACACGCTACCTTGAGGTGGTAGTGCCCGATTGGGCTTACGGGTTCAAGTCCCGTCCTCGGTACCAAATCTCAGTATAACTTGCATTTTTCGCAAGATCGGCGTAATATTCGCCACGTTTTCGGACGCGGGGTGGAGCAGCCTGGTAGCTCGTCGGGCTCATAACCCGAAGGTCGTCGGTTCAAATCCGGCCCCCGCAACCACTTTCCCTTAGAGTTCTTTTTCAAATATACTGTATGCATCGACGGACGCATCCGCAGTCAGTTTTGAAAAAAATTCTGCTGGATGGTGTGCCGAAGCCGCATCGCGGCATACAGGGTCCAGTCACAAAAAGCCCCGAATTTTCGGGGTTTTTTGTTATCAGGAAATCGTAACACTGGGCTTTAGGCCCTTTTTTTATGTCTTGGGGGTGGGCTTGTCCACATTAGAGCAAAAGTTGACAGAGTTGATCTCTGCTCCGGTAGAAGCGCTTGGCTACGAATTGGTCGGTATCGAGTTCATTCGTGGTCGCACATCAACCTTGCGCATCTATATTGATAGTGAAGAGGGTATCAATGTTGATGATTGCGCCGATGTTAGCCACCAGGTCAGCGCTGTAATGGATGTGGAAGATCCTATTACGGTGGCTTACAACCTTGAAGTTTCCTCACCGGGTCTCGATCGCCCTCTGTTCACCGCGGAGCACTATGCGCGTTTCGCCGGCGAAGAGGTGAGCCTGGTACTGCGTATGGCCGTGCAGAACCGCCGTAAATGGCAGGGCATCATCAAGTCTGTCGAAGGCGAGATGATCACGGTAACCGTTGAGGGTAACGATGAAGTGTTCGCGCTGAGCAACATTCAGAAAGCGAACCTGGTCCCCCACTTTTAAAAGTCCGGATTGAGGCTAACCAGGATGAACAAAGAGATCTTAGCTGTAGTAGAAGCCGTTTCTAACGAAAAAGCCCTGCCGCGTGAGAAAATCTTCGAAGCGCTGGAGAGCGCTTTGGCCACTGCGACCAAGAAGAAGTATGAGCAGGAAATCGACGTGCGCGTCAGCATTGACCGTCGCAGCGGCGATTTCGACACCTTCCGTCGCTGGGTGGTGGTAGAAGAAGTCACGCAGCCAACGCGCGAGATCACGCTGGAAGCAGCACGCTTTGAAGATGAAGCCTTCAATCTGGGCGATTATGTTGAAGATCAGATCGAATCTGTCACCTTCGACCGTATCACCACGCAGACCGCGAAACAGGTTATCGTCCAGAAAGTGCGTGAAGCCGAGCGCGCGATGGTGGTCGATCAGTTCCGCGAGCAGGAAGGCGAAATCATCACCGGCGTGGTGAAGAAAGTGAATCGCGACAACATTTCACTGGATCTCGGCAACAACGCCGAAGCGGTGATTGTGCGTGAAGACATGCTGCCGCGTGAAAACTTCCGCCCGGGTGACCGTATTCGCGGCGTGCTGTATGCCGTGCGTCCGGAAGCGCGTGGTGCGCAACTGTTCGTTACCCGCTCCAAACCAGAGATGCTGATCGAACTGTTCCGCATTGAAGTGCCGGAGATTGGCGAAGAAGTTATCGAGATCAAAGCGGCAGCGCGCGATCCGGGTTCACGCGCCAAAATTGCGGTAAAAACTAACGACAAACGTATCGATCCGGTCGGTGCCTGCGTCGGTATGCGCGGTGCGCGCGTGCAGGCGGTGTCCAGCGAGCTGGGCGGCGAGCGTATTGATATCGTGCTGTGGGACGACAACCCGGCACAGTTCGTGATTAACGCCATGGCACCTGCCGATGTGGCGTCAATTGTGGTGGATGAAGACAATCACACCATGGATATCGCTGTTGAAGCCGGCAATCTGGCTCAGGCGATTGGCCGTAATGGCCAAAACGTGCGTCTGGCATCCCAGCTGAGCGGCTGGGAGCTGAACGTGATGACCGTCGATGATCTGCAGGCGAAGCATCAGGCCGAAGCCCATGCAGCGATCGATATGTTCACTAAACATCTCGACATCGACGAAGAGTTCGCCACCGTTCTGGTGGAAGAGGGCTTCTCTTCGCTGGAAGAATTGGCTTACGTGCCAATCAACGAGCTGCTGGAAATCGACGGCCTCGACGAAGAGACCATTGAAGCCCTGCGTGAACGAGCAAAAAATGCGTTAACCACCCTGGCATTAGCGAAAGAAGAGAGCCTTGGTAATCAGGAACCTGCTGAGGACCTGCTGAATCTTGAAGGCCTGGATCGTGCGCTGGCGTATCGCCTGGCGTCAAAAGGCGTTTGCACGCTGGAAGATCTCGCTGAGCAAGGTGTTGACGATCTGACAGATATTGAAGGGCTGGATGATGAGAAAGCCGGTGCGCTGATTATGGCTGCACGTAATATCTGCTGGTTCGGCGATGACGCGTAATAACAGGAAGGAACAGCATGACAGATGTAACCGTAAAATCGCTGGCCGCCGAAATTCAGACTCCGGTCGATCGCCTGGTACAGCAATTTGCTGATGCAGGGATCCGTAAGTCTGAAAACGACGCCGTATCCCAGCAAGAGAAAGAGACCTTACTGTCCCACCTGAATCGTGAGCACGGTCAGACCGGTTCAGGCAAACTGACGTTGCAGCGCAAAACGCGCAGCACCTTGAATATTCCAGGCACCGGGGGTAAAAGTAAGTCGGTGCAAATCGAAGTCCGCAAAAAGCGCACATACGTGAAAGGTGATGCCGACGCTGAGCAAGCTCAGGCGGAAGCAGAAGCTGAGGCGCAGCGTGAAGCGGAAGAGCAGGCGCGTCGCGAGGCTGAAGAACAAGCCCGTCGCGAAGCTGAACAAAAAGCGCAACGTGAAGCCGAAGAGAAAGCCAAGCGCGAAGCCGCTGACAAGGCTAAGCGTGAAGCAGCGGAAAATGAGAAAGTGACTAATCAACCTACCGACGAAATGACCAAGGCTGCGCAATCTGACAAAGCCCGTCGTGAAGCTGAAGCCGCCGAACTGAAGCGTAAAGCGGAAGAAGAAGCGCGCCGTAAGCTGGAAGAGAATGCGCGCCGCGCGGCGGAAGAAGCCCGTCGTCTGGCCGAAGAGAAAGCCGCTGAATGGGAAAAACCAGAGGAAGAAGATAAGGGCGACTACCACGTCACCACTTCAACTCATGCCCGTCAGGCAGAAGACGAAAACGATCGCGAAGTCGAAGGCGGTCGTGGTCGCACCCGCACCACCAAGGCAGCGCGTCCGGCCAAAAAAGGCAACAAGCATTCTGAAGCCAAAACTGACCGTGAAGAAGCGCGTGCTCAGGTACGCGGCGGTAAAGGTGGCAAACATCGTAAACCAAGCACGCTGCAGCAGGGCTTCAACAAACCTGCTCAGGCGGTGAACCGTGACGTCATCATTGGCGAAACCATCACCGTTGCCGAGCTGGCCAACAAAATGGCGGTGAAAGGCTCGCTGGTTATTAAAGCGATGATGAAGATGGGTGCCATGGCGACCATCAACCAGGTTATCGACCAGGAAACCGCCCAGCTGGTGGCCGAAGAGATGGGTCACAAAGTGATCCTGCGCCGCGAGAACGAGCTGGAAGAAGCGGTAATGGACGATCGTGATACCGATGCTGCGCAGGAAAGCCGTGCGCCGGTCGTGACCATCATGGGTCACGTTGACCACGGTAAAACCTCGCTGCTGGACTATATCCGCTCCACCAAAGTCGCCTCCGGCGAAGCGGGCGGGATTACCCAGCACATCGGTGCGTATCACGTTGAAACCGATAACGGCATGATCACCTTCCTCGACACCCCGGGCCACGCCGCGTTTACCGCAATGCGTGCACGTGGTGCGCAGGCCACGGATATCGTTATCCTGGTGGTGGCGGCTGACGATGGCGTGATGCCACAAACCGTCGAAGCTATCCAGCACGCGAAAGCGGCCGGTGTGCCGGTGGTCGTGGCCGTGAACAAGATCGATAAGCCAGAAGCCGATCCGGATCGCGTGAAGAACGAGCTGACCCAGTACGGTATCATTCCGGAAGAGTGGGGCGGCGAGAACATGTTCGTTAACGTCTCGGCGAAAGCCGGTACCGGCATCGACGACCTGCTGAACGCGATTCTGCTGCAGGCGGAAGTACTGGAGCTGACTGCGATTCGTCAGGGTATGGCGAGCGGCGTGGTGATCGAATCGTTCCTCGACAAAGGTCGTGGTCCGGTAGCGACCGTGCTGGTGCGTGAAGGTACGCTGAACAAGGGCGATATCGTGCTGTGCGGCTTCGAATACGGCCGTGTGCGTGCGATGCGTGACGAACTGGGTCGCGAAGTGCTGGAAGCGGGTCCATCGATTCCGGTGGAAATCCTCGGTCTGTCCGGTGTGCCGGCAGCGGGTGACGAAGCGACCGTGGTGCGTGATGAGAAGAAAGCGCGTGAAGTGGCACTGTATCGTCAGGGCAAATTCCGCGAAGTCAAACTGGCGCGTCAGCAGAAGTCCAAGCTGGAAAACATGTTTGCCAACATGACCGAAGGCGAAGTGTCCGAGCTGAATATCGTTCTGAAGTCCGACGTACAGGGTTCTGTGGAAGCGATCTCCGACTCGCTGCTGAAACTCTCCACCGACGAAGTGAAGGTGAAGATTATCGGTTCTGGCGTGGGCGGTATCACCGAAACCGACGCCACCCTGGCCGCTGCGTCCAACGCAATCATCCTCGGCTTCAACGTGCGTGCTGATGCCTCTGCGCGTCGCGTGATTGACGCTGAAAACGTTGACCTGCGCTACTACTCCGTCATCTATAACCTGATTGACGAAGTGAAAGCAGCCATGAGCGGCATGCTGGCACCGGAGTTCAAACAGCAGATTATCGGTCTGGCCGAAGTCCGTGACGTGTTCAAGTCACCGAAATTTGGCGCGATTGCCGGCTGTATGGTCACCGAAGGCAACATCAAACGTCACAACCCGATCCGCGTACTGCGCGACAACGTGGTTATCTACGAAGGCGAGCTGGAATCTCTGCGTCGTTTCAAAGATGACGTCAACGAAGTGCGTAACGGCATGGAGTGTGGTATCGGCGTGAAGAACTACAACGACGTTCGCGTTGGCGATATGATCGAAGTGTTCGAAGTGATTGAAGTTAAACGCACCATCGAGTAATTGCTGGTCGATGTGATGCAATTTGGGAGGCCTCTGGCCTCCCGAATTATTTGGGAGAAATAGTATGGCGAAAGAGTTTGGTCGCCCACAGCGCGTGGCGCAGGAGTTGCAGAAAGAGATTGCGATCATCCTGCAGCGCGAAATCAAAGACCCGCGTCTGGGTATGATGGTCACCGTGTCTGGCGTTGAGGTGTCACGCGATCTGGCGTATGCCAAAGTGTTCGTGACCTTCCTGAACGACCAGGATGAAGAAGCGGTGAAAAATGGCCTCAAAGCGCTGAAAGAAGCGTCTGGCTACATCCGTATTCTGCTCGGTAAAGCGATGCGTCTGCGCATCGTGCCGGAGCTGACCTTCTTCTACGATAACTCGCTGATTGAAGGGATGCGCATGTCGAATCTGGTGTCTAACGTGATCAGAAACGATGCTGAGCGACGGGGTGAAAGCCCGGCGGAAGACGACAAGGAGGACTGATGAGTCGTCCTCGTCGCCGTGGTCGTGATGTCCACGGTGTTTTCCTGCTGGATAAACACCAGGGCGCATCCTCCAATGATGTGCTGCAAAAAGTAAAACGCCTGTTTAACGCTAACAAGGCAGGCCATACCGGCGCGCTCGATCCGCTGGCCACCGGTATGCTGCCGATTTGTCTCGGCGAAGCCACCAAGTTTTCCCGCTATCTGCTGGATTCGGACAAGCGTTACCGCGTGATTGCCCGTCTGGGCCAGCGCACCGATACCTCCGATGCGGACGGCAATATCGTCGAAACGCGGCCGGTGACCTTCAGCCAGGCTGAGCTGGACGCCGCGCTGGAGAGCTTTCGCGGCGAGACGCTGCAGGTGCCCACCATGTTCTCGGCGCTCAAGTATCAGGGCCGCAAGCTGTACGAATATGCGCGCGAAGGCATCACCGTGCCGCGTGAAGCGCGACCGATTACCGTGTTTGAACTGCAGTTTATTCGCTGGCAGGCCGACGAGCTGGAGCTGGAAATCCATGTTTCCAAAGGCACCTACATTCGCACCATCATTGACGATTTAGGTGAGAAGCTCGGCTGCGGTGCACACGTGATCATGCTGCGCCGTCTGCAGGTGGCTCGCTACCCGATTGCGCGCATGATGACGCTGGAACAGCTGCAGGCGCTGGCGGCGCAGGTTAATGCGGCGGAAACGCCGGATTACGCACCGCTGGACGCGTTGCTGTTGCCGATGGACAGCCCGGCGGAAGATTTTCCAGCGGTCAATCTGCCCACGCCGGTCGCGGCCTGGTTCAAACAGGGCATGCCGGTCCAGGCGGAAAACGCGCCGGCCAGCGGGCTGGTGCGGGTGACCGAAGGTGAGCAGCAGAAATTTATCGGCATGGCGGAAATCGTCGACGATGGTCGCGTGGCTCCGCGTCGTCTGGTGGTGGAGTTTGCCGACTGACCGCGTATTACCGCTGGCCGTTACAGCGCATTTGCGTTGCTACCGGGCGAAGAGTAGAATAGCGCGGCTTTAAAAGCGGGCTGCTGAATTAGAGATCGGCACCCATACATTCATTTTTTACTGGAGTTTATTATGTCTCTAAGCGTAGAAGCTAAAGCAGAGATCGTTGCTAAATACGGTCGTGGCGCTAACGACAGCGGTTCAACTGAAGTTCAGGTTGCTCTGCTGACTGCTCAGATTAACCACCTGCAGGGTCACTTCTCTGAGCACAAGAAAGACCACCACAGCCGTCGCGGTCTGCTGCGCATGGTATCCCAGCGTCGTAAGCTGCTGGACTACCTGAAGCGTAAAGACGTTGCACGTTACACCAGCCTGATCGAAAGCCTGGGTCTGCGTCGCTAAGTCTGAAGAATCTGATCAACGATGTAGCGCATGCAGTATGCAAAAAACCGCATCTGGCGATCAGATTTGTGCGAGTTTCGCGAAAAGGGGGCCTTTATGGCCCCTTTTTTCGAGCAATCCGCAGCAATCCGGACCAAACTCATGTATTGTTGCTGAGAGTGATCTTTGCTTGCAGAGGTTCGCGCGGCTAATGAGAGGCTTTACCGCAGGGGCGGTTAAGGGTTGTCATTAGTCGCGAGGATGCAACTAAAGATCGGTAATCCCCGGCGGGCCGAGCAGGCTTTGCCACGAATTTAAGGACTTAAATTTTGCTGAACCCGATCGTACGCAAATTCCAATATGGTCAGCATACCGTCACGCTGGAAACCGGCATGATGGCGCGCCAGGCCACCGCAGCAGTAATGGTAAGCATGGACGACACCGCGGTATTCGTTACCGTCGTGGGCCAGAAAAAAGCTAAAGCCGGTCAGGACTTCTTCCCTCTGACGGTGAACTACCAGGAGCGTACTTACGCCGCTGGCCGTATTCCGGGCAGCTTCTTCCGTCGTGAAGGCCGTCCAAGCGAAGGCGAAACCCTGATTGCGCGTCTGATTGACCGCCCGGTGCGTCCGCTGTTTCCGGAAGGTTTTGTTAACGAAGTACAGGTTATCGCGACTGTGGTATCTGTGAACCCGCAGGTTAACCCGGACATCGTTGCGATGATCGGTGCTTCTGCTGCGCTGTCACTGTCTGGCATTCCGTTCAACGGCCCAATCGGTGCGGCACGCGTCGGTTACATCAACGATCAGTACGTGCTGAACCCAACCGCGGATGAGATCAAACAGTCTCGTCTGGATCTGGTGGTTGCCGGTACGCAGAATGCAGTGCTGATGGTGGAATCTGAAGCGGACATCCTGACCGAAGACCAGATGCTGGGTGCTGTGGTGTTCGGCCACGACCAGCAGCAGGTTGTAATTGAAAACATCAATGCGCTGGTGGCTGAAGCAGGCAAACCACGCTGGGACTGGCAGCCAGAGCCGGCGAACGATGCGCTGATCGCACGCGTTGCCGCCCTGGCCGAAGCGCGCATCAGCGATGCTTACCGTATCACTGACAAGCAGGAGCGCTATGCGCAGGTTGGCGTCATCAAAGACGAAACCATCGCCGCACTGCTGGCTGAAGACGAAACGCTGGATGATGCCGAAATCGGTGACATCGTACACAGCCTGGAAAAGAACGTGGTGCGTACCCGTATCCTGAACGGCGAACCGCGTATCGATGGCCGTGAAAAAGATATGATCCGTGGTCTGGACGTGCGCACTGGCGTACTGCCGCGTACCCACGGTTCTGCGCTGTTTACCCGTGGTGAAACGCAGGCGCTGGTCGCTGCCACCCTCGGTACCGCGCGTGACGCACAGAATCTCGATGAGCTGATGGGCGAGCGTACTGACAGCTTCCTGTTCCACTACAACTTCCCTCCGTACTCCGTGGGCGAAACCGGTATGGTTGGCTCACCGAAGCGTCGTGAAATTGGTCACGGCCGTCTGGCGAAGCGTGGCGTGCTGGCAGTAATGCCTAAACAGGATGCGTTCCCGTACACCGTGCGCGTCGTGTCTGAAATCACCGAATCGAACGGTTCTTCTTCTATGGCTTCCGTGTGCGGTGCATCGCTGGCACTGATGGACGCTGGCGTACCGATCAAAGCGGCCGTTGCCGGTATCGCGATGGGTCTGGTGAAAGAAGACGAGAAGTTCGTGGTGCTGTCTGACATCCTCGGCGACGAAGATCACCTCGGCGATATGGACTTCAAAGTAGCCGGTAGCCGTGAAGGTATCACCGCGCTGCAGATGGACATCAAAATTGAAGGTATCACCCGTGAAATCATGCAGGTGGCACTGAACCAGGCCAAGGGTGCGCGTCTGCACATTCTGAGCGTGATGGAACAGGCGATTAGCACGCCGCGTCAGGAGATCTCCGAGTTCGCGCCGCGTATCTATACCATCAAGATCAACTCAGACAAGATCAAAGACGTCATCGGTAAAGGCGGTTCGGTTATCCGTGCGCTGACCGAAGAGACCGGCACCACCATCGAAATCGAAGATGATGGCACCGTGAAGATCGCAGCGACCGACGGCCTGAAAGCCAAAGAAGCGATTCGCCGCATCGAAGAGATCACCGCTGAGATCGAAGTGGGCCGTATCTATTCCGGTAAAGTGACCCGTATCGTTGATTTCGGTGCCTTCGTGGCGATCGGCGGCGGTAAAGAAGGCCTGGTACACATTTCTCAGATCGCCGACAAGCGCGTAGAGAAAGTGACCGATTACCTGCAGATGGGTCAGGAAGTGCCAGTTAAAGTGATGGAAGTGGATCGTCAGGGCCGCGTTCGTCTCAGTATCAAAGAAGCGACAGAGCAGAAGCCAGCAGAAGAAACCGCTGCGGTGACGACGCCTGACGCCGAGTAAGCGTTTTTCCTGATCAGCCGCTCCCTGCCTGCTGGCGGGGAGTGGTGTTTGTATACCCGGAATGCGTGGCGCGCTGGTCAGCGTGTCAGTGCAGCTGAAGCAGGACGGGTATCATCGCGAGGGCGGGAACCCTTGTGCATAGCAGGCGGATGACAGGATGGTTATCCCAATGTTTGTATTCGGGAGTGGGAAATGAAGCCTTTTTTGCGCTGGTGTTTTGTTGCGACAGCTATCACGCTGGCAGGATGCAGCAACTCCAATTGGCGTAAGAACGAAGTTCTGGCAGTACCTTTGCAGCCCACACTGCAGCAAGAGGTTATTCTGGCGCGAATGGAACAAATTCTTGCCAGTCGGGCCCTGACCGATGATGAACGCGCACAGCTGTTATATGAGCGCGGAGTGTTGTATGATAGTTTGGGTCTGAGGGCATTAGCGCGAAACGATTTCTCGCAAGCGCTGTCTATCAGACCGGATATGCCGGAAGTGTTTAACTATCTCGGCATTTACTTAACGCAGGCAGGCAATTTTGATGCTGCCTATGAAGCGTTTGATTCTGTACTTGAGCTTGATCCAACTTACAACTATGCGCATTTAAACCGTGGTATCGCCCTCTATTACGGCGGTCGATACAAGTTAGCGCAAGATGATCTGCTGGCGTTTTATCAAGACGATCCTAACGATCCGTTCCGCAGCCTGTGGCTCTACCTCGTTGAACGCGAGATGGACGCCGATAAGGCAAAAGTGACGCTCCAACAGCGTTACGACAAGGCGGCTAAGGACCAATGGGGATGGAATATTGTCGAGTTCTACCTGGGCGACATCAGTGAAAAAACATTGATGGAACGTCTCAAGGCGGACGCAACGGATAACACCTCGCTCGCTGAACATCTCAGTGAAACCAACTTCTATTTAGGTAAGTACTACCTAAGTCTGGGGGAGAAGGACGACGCGAAAGCGTTGTTCAAACTGGCGGTGGCCAACAACGTCAATAACTTTGTTGAACACCGATACGCATTGTTGGAACTGGCGCAACTCGGCCAGACACAAGACGATTTATCAGAATCTGACCAGCAATAGCTGACGAACTTTTATTGCCTGATTTACCCGTAAAGTCATCGCCTGAACAGGTGAGGGCTTTTCTGTTCGTCAAAACTTCTAATTTGAGCCGGTTCACACTTTTTGATGAAAATGACTGAAAGTTTTCACGACGAGTTATGTAGACTGGCCGCCGCAATCTAAGAGGCACGTGTACTACATGACTGATATTCAAACCACTTTTGCTGATCTGGGCCTGAACGCCGACATCCTCGAATCACTGAACGGTATGGGCTACGTTAAGCCATCGCCAATCCAGGCTGAGTGTATTCCTCACCTGCTGGCGGGCCGTGATGTCCTGGGTATGGCGCAGACCGGTAGTGGTAAAACAGCAGCGTTCTCGCTGCCGCTGCTGAACAACGTTGATCCTTCTGTCCGCGCACCGCAAATCCTGGTGCTGGCGCCGACCCGCGAACTGGCGGTTCAGGTGGCTGAAGCGATGACAGAATTCTCTAAACACATGCGCGGTATTAACGTCGTGGCCCTGTACGGTGGCCAGCGTTATGACGTGCAGCTGCGCGCACTGCGCCAGGGTCCACAGATCGTAGTTGGTACCCCGGGCCGTTTGCTGGATCACCTGAAACGCGGTACCCTGGACCTGTCCAGCCTGCGTGGTCTGGTACTGGACGAAGCCGATGAAATGCTGCGTATGGGCTTCATCGAAGACGTTGAAACCATCATGGCGCAGATCCCGGAAGGTCATCAGACCGCACTGTTCTCTGCAACCATGCCGGAAGCGATTCGCCGTATCACTAAGCGTTTCATGAAGGATCCGCAGGAAGTGCGCATCCAGTCCAGCATCACTACACGCCCGGACATTTCTCAGTCTTACTGGACCGCTTACGGCCGTAAGTCTGACGCGCTGGTGCGCTTCCTCGAAGCGGAAGACTTCGATGCTGCCATCATCTTCGTGCGCACCAAAAATGCCACGCTGGAAGTCGCAGAAACGCTGGAGCGTAACGGCTACAACAGCGCCGCGCTGAACGGTGACATGAACCAGGCGCTGCGTGAGCAGACGCTGGAGCGCCTGAAAGACGGTCGTCTGGATATCCTGATCGCGACTGACGTTGCGGCCCGTGGTCTGGACGTTGAGCGTATCAGCCTGGTGGTTAACTACGACATCCCGATGGATGCCGAATCGTATGTGCACCGTATCGGCCGTACCGGTCGTGCGGGTCGTGCTGGCCGTGCGCTGCTGTTCGTTGAGAACCGCGAGCGTCGTCTGCTGCGCAACATCGAACGCACCATGAAGCTGACTATTCCGGAAGTTGAGCTGCCTAACGCCGAGCTGCTGAGTCAGCGTCGTCTGGCGCAGTTCGCTGCGAAAGTTCAGCAGCAGCTGGAAAGCAGCGATTTGGATCAGTACCGTGCGCTGCTGGCTAAAATGCAGCCAGAAGAAGAGCTGGATATGGAAACGCTGGCCGCTGCACTGCTGAAAATGGCGCAGGGCGAACGTCCACTGATTCTGCCACCGGATGCACCACGTCCACAGCGTCGTGAATTCCGCGATCGCGATGAGCGTGGCGGCGACCGTCCACGTCGTGACAGCCGTGACAGCCGCGAAGGTGGCGATCGTCCACGTCGCGAACGTCGTGACGTTGGCGAAATGCAGCTGTACCGCATTGAAGTGGGCCGTGATGACGGTGTTGAAGTGCGTCATATCGTGGGCGCGATTGCTAACGAAGGCGACATCAGCAGCCGTTACATCGGTAACATCAAGCTGTTTGGTACTCACTCCACTATCGAGCTGCCAAAAGGCATGCCGGGTGAAGTCCTGCAGCACTTCACGCGCACGCGTATTCTCAACAAGCCGATGAATATGCAGCTGCTGGGCGATGCACAGCCACACGAGCGCACCGAGCGTCGTAGCGGCGGTCGTGACTTCGGTGGTGAGCGTCGTGGTAACCGCGAGGGTGGCAACCGTGAAGGTGGCGCACCGCGTCGTTTCTCTGAGCGTCGCGAAGGCGGTCGTGAAGGCGGACGTTTCAGCCGTGAAGGTGGCCGTGGCCCACGTCGCGACGAAGGTGCAGCTGCACCACGTCGCCGTGATGCATAAGCGTTAATCGCTTAAAAATAAAAAGGACGCGCAAGCGTCCTTTTTTTATGTCTGTAACGCGGGCTTTACACGCCGCCGGCAATCAGCACCCGCTCACCGGTAACATAAGCCGACTCTTCCGACGCCAGAAACAGCGCCACCTGTGCCACATCCTCCGGCAGGCCAAAGCGTCCCAGCGGCGTGGCCGCGATCAGCTGCGCTTTAAATTCTGCATTCATTTTTTTCGCTGCCAGCAGCCCTTCGGTCAGAATGATCCCCGGGGCCAGCGCGTTGACGCGAATGTTGCGCGGGCCCAGCTCACGTGCCAGCCCCTGCGTTAAGGTATCGATCGCGCCCTTGGTCGCTGACCACAGTACCGAGCCGGGCAGGCTACGCTGGCTGTTCAGCGCGCTGAGGTTAATGATGCAGCCGCCGCGCGCCGGAAAATGCTGCGCCGCCTGCTGGCACACCAGCAGCGTACCGAGCAGATTGACGTTGAGCTGCTGCTGCATGTCGCTGACGCTGAGGCTGGCGAAGTCGCCATGGTGGAACATGCCGGCGTTGTTGACCACGATGTCTGGCGCGCCAAACTGCGCAATACTGCTGGCGAACAGGCGCTGCACGTCAGCTTCACGGGATATATCGGCCTGTACGGCGATGGCGTCGCTTCCCAGCGCGCAGATATCGGTCACCACATCCGCCGCGCCCGCTTCATCCTGACGATAATTCACCACCACCCGGGCGCCGGCCGCGGCGAAAGTCATGGCGATGGCGGCGCCAATGCCTTTCGACGCGCCCGTCACCAGCGCAATTTTGCCTTCAAGTGCTTGCATTGTGTCTCTCCACCTGAGATTTCGGGTGAGTAAAGCATGCGCTGTTGCCGCTTTGTGCGGTAGCGCAATCCTGCAAGCTTTTTGCACGATCCTGCAAATCTGTGGCGCAGGGACTAGGCGCAACCGCATCGGCAGGTAAGAATGGGGATTCAGTGATTTTTCATCGCGGAGTGCATAACGCATGATTCATCAGGAACAGTGGCAGCAGCTGGTGGCGATGATTGCCCGTCACGCGCAGCAGGATGGGCGCACCGCCAGCGCGATTGATTTTCTCTCTTTTGGCCGCAGCTCGCACCCCTCCAGCCTGGCGCATATTGCCAGCTGGGCGGGGTTTGCGCTGATGGCCCAGGGCCAGAAAGCACTGCGCATGGGCGATGATGTGATGCATTACGGGCCGGGCGATCTGCTGCTGGTCACCATGGACATGCCGGTGCAGTCCTGCGTGGTGCTGGCGACGCCAGAGAAACCCTGTCTTGGCGTCGGCATCACCATCAACGAAGCGCGCCTGCTGCGCTATCTGGAGCATTTCCCGCCGCAGCAGATTGGCAGTGCCGCCACCGAACGCAGCATTACCGTCCATAAAGTCGCGCCACCGCTGGTGGATGCGGTGATACGGCTGGTGGCGCTGCTGGATCAGCCGCAGGATATCGCCGCGCTGGCACCGCTGATTGAGCAGGAGATTTTCTATCGCCTGCTGACCGGGCCGGAAGGGCCGCGCATTCTGAATATGGCGCTGACCGAGCGCCCGGGCAACAAAGTGGCGCGCGCGGCGCGCTGGCTGCGCGAAAATTTTCATCAGCCGCTGAAGGTGGATCAGCTGGCCAGCAGCGTTGGCATGAGCATTTCATCGCTGCACCACCACTTTAAAGCGGTTACGGCGATGACGCCGATGCAGTATCAGAAGCAGCTGCGGCTCAACGAAGCGCGCCGGTTGATGATGATTGAGAAGCTGGATGCCGGGACGGCGGGCTATCGGGTGGGCTATCAGAGCGCGTCGCAGTTCAGCCGGGAGTACAGCCGTTTTTATGGCCAGTCACCGGCGCGCGATGTGCGCAAGATGGCGGTGGGGCCGGAAGGACTCTCCCCACCGCAGTAAGGCTTACAGCGTGCGTGCGGCTTCCATCGCCAGCGCGAACGAACGCAGGCGCGCCTGCGGATCGTAAATCTGGCCGTTGACCATGATCTCATCCGCCTGGGTTTCGCGCAGCAGCGCGGCAAGGCCGTGGCGCACTTTATCTTTATCGCCCACCACCGACATGCTCAGCGCCTGCTGCACGCCATACTGTTCGGACGGCGACCACAGGTTATCCATGTTCTCCACCGGCGCCGGCAGCGGGCCGGGCTTGCCGCGGCGCAGATTAATGAACTGCTGCTGCATCGAGGTGAACAGGACGCGCGCATCACGATCGCTGTCTGCCGCCACCACGTTGACACACACCATAGCGTAAGGTTTTGCCAGACGCGCAGAGGGCTGGAATTTTTCGCGATACAGGTGCAGCGCCTGCAACAGCAGGTCTGGCGCGAAGTGCGAAGCAAAGGCAAACGGCAGACCAAGCTGCGCCGCCAGCTGCGCGCTATACAGGCTGGAACCCAGCAGCCACACCGGAATTTTCAGACCGAGGCCGGGCACCGGCTGCACCGGCGGATGTTCGCCCTCTTCGGCATCGAACCAGCGGATCAGATCGGCCACATCTTCCGGGAAGCTGTCGGCCTGGGCGCTCGAAAGATGACGGCGCAGCGCCAGCATGGTGCGCTGATCGGAGCCGGGCGCGCGGCCCAGTCCGAGATCGATACGGCCAGGGTAGAGGGATTCCAGGGTGCCAAACTGTTCGGCAATCACCAGCGGTGCGTGGTTGGGCAGCATGATCCCGCCGGAGCCGAGGCGCAGCGTTTCGGTGTTAGCGGCGAGATAGCCAATCAGCACCGACGTTGCGGCGCTGGCGATGCCGGTCATGTTGTGGTGTTCGGCCAGCCAGTAGCGATGAAAGCCAAGGGCTTCAGCCTGACGCGCCAGCGCCAGCGAATTATGGAAGGCATCGCGCGCAGACGAGCCTTGCGGAATGGGGGCCAGATCCAGCACGGACAGGCGAACAGTTTTCTTCTCAGACATGGGTACTCCAGCAAAGGATGGCGCAGGTGATAAGTAAACCTGCACCAGTCAGTATTACGCATCATTACCCATATTAAAACTGCTAATAACGGCAGGAATATAGCCGGAATGTGCCTTTAACCGCCGCTATCCAGCGCCATTCCGGCCAGGCGGCGCCAGTAACCGTTGCTGTCGCTGCCGCGCGCCATCATCAGCGGCGCTTCACCCGCTTCGTTAGCGCGGAAGCGATCAACCTGTGCCAGCGTGCTCTCATCCTGCGGCGACAGGCGCACAATATCGATCCAGCCATGCATACCGGCAAGATCGTTGCCAAGGTTGTAACAGTAGCCGCTCATGGTCTGAATGCCGTTCAGGACAAATACCTGCTGGCCCTCCTGCGACAGCACGCGGCGCCCGGTGGGATAATCAATACAGCAGGTCTGGCAATCATCTTTGGCACGGTTTTCGGAACGCGCGGTAAAACAGCGCGCCGATAGCGCCAGCGGCAGATGGCCGTAGCCGAGCACTTCAACCTCAAACCGGTCGCGCAGGCCAGCGTCATGGCACTGCTGCAACAGCTGAATCAGCCAGTCGCGTGACATCTCCACCGGCATGCACCAGCGCGTCATGCCCTCCTGCAGCAGCAGCTGGAGCGTCTGCGCGTTATACACATTCAGGGTAGGACCGGCGACAAACGGCAGTTTGCGCTCTGCCGCCATGTTCACGGTGCCGATATCGTTGGCTTCCAGTAAGAACTCACCGTTTTCAACATAGCGGCGCAGCTCTTTGACTTCCGAAGGGGACTGCAGCAGCGCCAGCGTGCTCAGCACCACCTGTTTGCCGCTGGCCGCCAGCGTGCGGCCCATCTCCATCCACTGACTGAACGCGGTGGCGCGACGTTTGCTGCACACCGCTTCGCCGAGGTAGACAATCTCTGCGCTGCTCTCTGCGGCGCGCTGGTAAAACTGCTCCAGCGTATCGGTAGGCCAGTACCACAGCACCGGGCCGATGGCGTATTTCATACGGTCTCCTTATTGCCAGTCGCGGTGATAGGCGCCGAGCGTGGTCTGGCTGCCTTCAGAAAGTTCACCGAGCGCGCGCATCCACGGCGCCTGCACCGTGAACTGTTGCGGATCGGCCATGCAGCGATCGATCGCCTGACGCCACACTTTAGCCACCTGCGCCACATAGGCCGGGCTGCGCTGGCGTCCTTCAATTTTCACCGAGGCGATATTGGCGCGCAGCAGTTCTGGCAGCAGCGCCAGGGTATTGAGGCTGGTGGGCTCCTCCAGCACGTGATAGCGCTGGTTATCCACCTCGTAGCGCCCTTTACACAGCGTCGGATAGCCCGCGCTCTCATCGGCGGCGTAACGGTCAATCAGCACTTCGTTCAGGCGCGACTCCATGCCCTGTGCCGTCTGCTGCCAGCGCACAAATTTGGCCGGTGAACAGGCGCCCGCGCTGTTCGGCGACTCGCCGGTCAGCCACGACGAGAGATAGCAGCGGCCTTCGGCCATGATGCACAGGCTGCCAAAGGCGAACACCTCAAGCGGCACCGGCGTTTCGCGCGCCAGCTGCTTCACCTGGTGCATCGACAGCACGCGCGGCAGCACCACGCGGCTCAGTGCAAAGTGGCGGTGATAAAACTGAATGGCCTGCAGATTGGTAGCGGACGCCTGCACTGACAGGTGACGTTCAACCTGCGGATAGCGGCTGGCGGCATACTCCAGCGTGGCGATATCGGCCAGAATCAGCGCATCGGCACCGTTCTGTGCGGCGACGTCAATGGCGCTTTGCCAGCGGTTAAGGCCGTCGGGATGGGCGAAGGTGTTGATCGCCACGTGCAGTTTACGCCGGTGCTGATGCAGGAAGCGCGCGGCTTCTGCCAGTTTCTTATCGGTAAAATTGAGGCCAGCAAAGTGGCGGGCGTTGGTGTCATCTTTCAGGCCGACGTACACCGCGTCAGCGCCGTGCTCCACCGCCGATTTCAGCGCAGGTAAGTTCCCCGCCGGACACAGCAGTTCCATACAATTTCCTCCCCCGGATTCTGAACGCCGTTGAGTGTAAGGAAGCGCAGGTGCTGCAATGTTGATTTAAGGCAGTGAAAGCGGGATTGCCAGGGCGGAATGGAGAATTTTCGCACAGACGCGGGGCGATTTCCTTGATCCCGGTTGAGGCGAAAGCCGACGGATGTGGCAATATAGATAAAATTTTCTCAAGGGAGTGCAGCGCATGTTCGCACGCTTACGCGGCCTGTTAATTGAAAAAGGGCCGGAATTCCTCGCTTTACCGGTGTCGCTAACACCATTCGCCGTGAAAAAAACGGTTTTGCAACAACTCCTAAACTGGCAATTTCGTCATGCTTTGGCTGAAGGTGAGTTAGACTTTCTGCAAGGGCGCTATCTCGGCATTGAGATCGCGGACGTCAATCTGCGCTGGGTCACCACGCTGCAGGACGGGCGCCTGACCGTTTCGCGCGACGCCGAAGCAGATGTCTGGTTTCGTGGCGAAGCCAACGATCTGCTGCTGGTAGCAGCACGCAAAGCCGACCCCGATATGTTGTTCTTTCAGCGCCGTCTGGTGATTGAGGGCGACACGGAGCTGGGACTGGAGGTGAAGAATCTGATGGATGCCATAGAACTGGACGCCATGCCCACGCCATTGCGCACGGGGTTGCTGCAGCTGGCTGCTTTTGTTGAGGCAGGAATGACACAGGACGCGAAGGCCGCTGAGGCGCGCGCGGGGATCTCATGTTGATTCGTACTGAAATTGGTGTGGACGCGGCAGGCATCGACAGCCTGTTAAAGCGCAGTTTTGCCACCGCAGCCGAAGCGGAACTGGTACAGCAGTTGCGTGAAGACGGTTTACTCACGCTGGGCGTGGTGGCCACCGATGACGAAGGCCAGGTGCTGGGTTATGCCGCCTTCAGTCCGGTGACGTTGCAGGGCGAGGATCGTAACTGGGTGGCGCTGGCGCCGCTGGCGGTTGATGCCTCGGTGCGCAGTCAGGGCATTGCTAAACAGCTGGTGTATGAAGGGCTCGATTCGCTCAATGAGTTCAGCTACAGCGCCGTGGTGGTGCTGGGCGATCCGCAGTTCTACAATCCGCTCGGCTTTGAACCGGCGGCGCGTCACGGCCTGCACTGCCGCTGGCCCGGCAGCGAAGCGGCGTTTCAGGTGTATAAACTGGCGGACGATGCGTTCGATGGGGCAGAAGGGCTGATCGCCTTCTCGGCACCTTTCAATCGTATCGACTAAACCACGCCGTTAAGCAGGCTGGCTGCTGGGCAACCAGCAGCAGTTTCTGCGCCCGGCTCAGCTGTTTTACCTGATACTCCAGCCGGGAGGCCGCCGCGCGATCGCCGGCCGCGCAGTGAAACACCAGCGTCAGCGGACCTTTGCCGCGCAGCGCACGGGCTCCACGCCCCTGCTGGTGCTGCTGCAGGCGACGGTTGACGTCAGTGGTGATGCCGGTATAAAGCATCCCGGCGGCGGTTTGCAGCATATACAGCTGCCAGCCCTGTTCCATTTACAAACCTCGTTCATGTGCTGGCGGGCAGTGTAACGCGCCTGCGGCCGCATCGCTATCAACGCACGGAGTTGCTCTTGTCTGACCATTCTCATCTGATTCGCTATCTGAAAAAGCAGCACGTGCTGTCGCTATGTGCCAGCGACGGTGATGCGTTATGGTGCGCCAACTGTTTCTACGTGTTCGATGAAGCGCGCATGGCGTTCTGGCTGATGACCGAAGCCGATACGCGTCACGGCGCGCTGATGGCGCGGCATCCACGCGTCGCTGGTACGGTGAACGGCCAGCCGAAAACGGTGTTGCTGATTAAAGGCGTGCAGTATAGTGGTCGTATACAACTGACCGATGAGGCGCAGGCGCTGAAGGCCTATCAGTCGCGCTTTCCGGTGGCAAAAAAAGTCACCGCGCCGCTGTGGGAAATTACGCTGGATGAGCTGAAAATGACCGATAACGCGCTGGGGTTTGGCAAAAAGATTGTCTGGCAGCGTTAGCCCGGCACGCGCAGAGGCGCACCGGGCGACCGCCTTACGCTGCGTTCAGAATGCGCAGGGATTCGCGGTTAAACGCGGGCAGGTCTTCAGGCGTGCGGCTGGTAACCAGCTTGTCATCATCAACCACCACCTCTTTATCGTAAAAGTCCGCGCCGGCATTACGCAGATCGATGGCGATAGCTTTCACGCAGGTCATTTTGCGACCGCGCACGCCGTTCGCGCTGATCAGCAGCTGCGGACCGTGACAGATGGCAAAAATCGGTTTGCCGCTGGCGACAAACTCTTTGGTGAAGGTGACAAAGCGATCGTCACCGCGCAGCGCGTCAGGCGAATGACCGCCGGGCAGCAGCAGCGCGTCAAACTCGGCCGGGCTGACATGGTCAATATCCTTGTCGATTTTGACTTCGGCTTTGCCCTGTTTTCCCTTCACGGTTTTGCCCGCCTGCATCTCAATGGTGACCACTTCATGGCCCGCTTTGGTGAAGGCCTCGGCCGGTGAGGTAAACTCTGAGTCTTCAAATTCATCGGTAATCAGAACCGCTATTTTCTTGCTCATCTTTCTCCTCCTTGCTGGTCACGCACCTGCTGTGCGTGACACGTTTCAACAGACAAGTCTGGACCCTGAGCGCGGAAACGCAAGCCAGCCGGCACAGGCGGGATTGGTTAAATTCCGGAGACAGATCAAGTTTAAGCGTGACGACGCTGGCACAAGGGCATAACCTGAATAACACTGTGGGATCTGCGTCGCGCCCTCCGCGCGGCATACGTTATTCAGTTGAATACGGAACCGGTTATGACCCAATTCGCCTCACCTGCACCAGCGGCTCGCTTCGCCTGGTGGAAACCGCTGCTGTTCCTCGCCGTGGTGCTTATCGGCCTGTGGTACGTCAAATGGCAGCCTTACTATGGCAAAGCCTTCACGGCCGCAGAAACCCATTCCATCGGCCGCTCTATTCTTGCCAATGCCGCAGATTCGCCGTGGCGCGCCGCGCTGGATTACGCCATGGTCTATTTTCTCGCGGTGTGGAAAGCTGCGGTGCTCGGGGTGGTGCTGGGCTCGCTGGTGCAGGTGCTGATTCCGCGCCGCTGGCTGCTGCGCCTGATGGGCAGCAACCGGCTGGGGGCCACGCTGGTCGGCACCGGTTTTGGCCTGCCGGGCATGATGTGCAGCTGCTGTGCCGCGCCGGTGACCGTCGGCCTGCGCCAGGCGCAGGTTTCAAGCGGCGCGGCGATGGCGTTCTGGCTGGCGAATCCGCTGCTCAATCCGGCAACGCTGGTGTTTATGGGCTTTGTGCTCGGCTGGCAGTTTGCCGCCATTCGGCTGGTGGCGGGTGGGGTGATGGTGCTGGGCATTGCCATGCTGGTGCAGCGCAGCGTGCCGGAAACCGCCGTTGCCGCGCCGCTGTTGCCGCACGAAAGCCATGAACGGTTTGTAACGCGCTGGCTGCGCGTGATGTGGCGGCTGTTCTGTAACACCATTCCGCTCTACATCGTGGCGGTGCTGCTGCTCGGCGCCGCGCGCGTCTGGCTATTTCCGCACGCGGACGGCGCGGTGGGCAATACGCTGTTCTGGGTAATGCTGATGGCCATCGCCGGCTGCCTGTTTGTGATCCCTACCGCCGCCGAAATCCCCATCGTGCAAACCATGATGCTGGCGGGCATGGGCATCGCACCGGCGCTGGCGCTGCTGGTGACGCTGCCCGCGGTCAGCGTGCCGTCGCTACTGATGCTGCATCGCGCGTTCCCGCCGCGCGCGTTGTGGATCGCCTTCTGCGGCGTGGCCGTCAGCGGCATGCTGCTCGGCATCCTCGCACTGTGGCTGGCGTAGATACCAGATAGTCTGATTGCGGCTGCCGCGCCACAGCAGCCGCGCATCTTTTTCCGCTTCGATGAAACGTCCATCAATCAGCACGTCGATTTCCGCAATCACTTCACGCTGCGCCGCCGTCAGCTCCGCCAGGGTGTAGCCGGTCCACAGCCAGATATCTTTATCCGGACAGTCACGGCGCACGCGTTTCACCAGCCGGCGAATATGCGGCACATTGTGCGGATGCAGCGGATCGCCGCCGCTCAGCGACAGACCCTGACGTGGAATGCGTTGATCCTGCAGATCGGCGATCAGTTGCTCCTCCATGGCCAGCGTAAACGGCACGCCGGAGTCAGGCCGCCAGGTGCTCTGGTTGTAGCAGCCGCGACACTGATGTTCACAGCCCGCGACGAACAGCGTGCAGCGCGTGCCGGGACCATTCACGATATCCACATCGTAGTAGCGATGAATGTGCATCATCCCAGCTGTCCGGTATCAAGGTGTTTGACGCGGCGCTGCACCTCTTCCTGCTTGCCGGCGTTGAACGGCCGCGCATCCGGGCTGCCAAGATAGCCGCAGACGCGGCGCGTGACCGAAACGCGCGCCGGATCGTGATTGCCGCAGCTCGGACAGGTAAAGCCTTTGCTGGTACAGCTGAATTCGCCGCTGAAGCCGCACTCGTAGCACTCATCGATCGGCGTATTGGTGCCGTAATAGGGCACGCGGTCATAGCTGTAATCCCACACATCCTCCAGCGCCCGCAGGTTGTGCTGAATGTTGGGGTATTCGCCGTAACAGATGAAGCCGCCCCTAGCGATGGCCGGGTAGGGCGCTTCAAAGTCGATTTTGTCGTACGGATTGACCTTTTTCTCTACGTCGAGATGGAAGCTGTTGGTGTAATAGCCCTTGTCGGTTACGCCCGGCACCACGCCAAATTCGGCGGCATCAAGGCGACAGAAGCGATCGCACAGGTTTTCACTGGGCGTACTGTACAGGCTAAAGCCGTAGCCGGTTTCCGCTTTCCACGCATCCACCGCTTTGCGCAGATGCGTCACAATCGCCACGCCGGTTGCGCGCAGGTGCGCGGCATCATACGGATGCACGGCGTTGCCGCTTAGCGCGTTGAGTGTTTCATGCAGACCGATATAGCCCAGCGAGATCGAGGCGCGGCCGTTGCGGAAGATCTTGCCCACCTCATCGTCCGCATTGAGCCGCACGCCGCAGGCACCTTCCATATAAAGAATCGGTGCGACGCGCGCTTTGGTTTTTTCCAGCCGGGCAATGCGGGTCATCAGCGCCCGCTTCGCCAGCGCCAGGCGCGCATCCAGCAGCGTCCAGAAGCGGGCTTCGTCTCCCTGGGCTTCTAACGCAATGCGCGGCAGGTTGAGGCTGATCACGCCGATGTTGTTGCGGCCCTCATGAATCTGCTCACCGTTTTCCTCGTAAACGCCGAGGAAGCTGCGGCAGCCCATCGGCGTTTTGAACGATCCGGTGACTTCCACCACTTTGTCGTAGTTGAGGATATCCGGATACATGCGCTTGCTGGCACACTCCAGCGCCAGCTGTTTGATGTCGTAATTGATGTCGCCGGCGCGGCGGTTGACGCCTTCACGAATGGCAAACACCAGCTTAGGAAACACCGCGGTTTTATGGTTTTTGCCCAGCCCGGCAATGCGGTTGCGCAGAATCGATTGCTGAATCAGGCGCGCCGCCCAGTCGGTGCCGAGGCCAAAGCCAAAAGTGACGAACGGCGTCTGACCGTTGGCGGTGTGCAGCGTATTAACCTCGTACTCCAGCGACTGAAACGCGTCGTAGCACTCTTTTTCCGTGCGCGCGCGCGCGTAAGCTTCCACGTCAGCAATCTGCCATTCGCGGGCAATCTGGCGATGTTTTTCGAGGCTGAGGGTGACAAACGGCGCCAGCACTTCGTCAATGCGGTTAATGGTGGTGCCGCCGTAAATATGGCTGGCGACCTGCGCGATGATCTGCGCCGTCACCGCGGTGGCGGTGGCGATGGATTTTGGCGGTTCAATCTCGGCGTTACCCATTTTGAAGCCGTGCGTCAGCATGCCGTGCAGATCGATCAGCATGCAGTTAAACATCGGGAAGAAGGGAGAGTAGTCGAGGTCGTGATAATGGATTTCCCCACGCTCGTGCGCCAGCACCACATCGCGCGGCAGCAACTGCTGCTGGGCATAATGTTTGGCCACGATGCCGGCCAGCAGGTCGCGCTGCGTCGGGATCACTTTGCTGTCTTTGTTGGCGTTTTCGTTGAGCAGTGCCGCGTTGGTCTGTTCCACCAGGCCGCGAATGGCATGGTGCAGCTTGCCGCGCTGCTCGCGCGCCAGATCGCGGTCGTGACGGTATTCAATATAGGCGCGCGCCAGCTGCGGCCAGCGTCCGCTCATCAGCGCCTCTTCCACGGCACACTGGATGTCGCGAATATCGACTTCAGCCTGGATTGCCAGCTGCGCGCTGACCTGCTGAGCGACCGTCGTGCACCAGGCCAGGTCGTCAACCTGAGCAGCCTGCGCGGCGGCCCGCACTGCAGCTTCAATGCGCCGGGCATCAAACGGCACCCTGCAGCCGTCACGCTTAATCACTACCGTTGCCATCTTCCCTTTCCCCGCTGGAAACTACATGTAGATAATTTTAAGGAGTGTAATCGCAACATGTGGTGTTTCAGAGGAAATTAATCGCACCGTTTTTGACCTGTCGCAAAGAAGCGCGGCCAGCGCCTGAAAGCCGTGCAGTGGTCAACAGCCGCTACACTGAAAAGTTTTAAGCCGCACAAACTTCAGCCGGTTGCAACTTGCTTTGCGTTGCGAAACAGGTTTAATGAGCGTTTTGCGCCATTTCCGGCCCATCGTTTTGCCTTACAAGGATGCCCACCATGCTTCTGCCCCGTACGCTGCTGGCCGTTTTGTGTTCCCTGACGTTTTCCACGCAGGCCGCACCGGCAGGCGATCTGCCGCTGATGCCGTGGCCACAGCAGGTGACGCAGCCCGCAGGCGGTGGCGCGTTTACCCTGACGCCGCAATTTTCGCTGCACATCACCGGCGATCACCTGGAAGGGGCCGAAGCGCGCTGGCGCGCCCGCATTGCGCGGCAAACCGGCTGGGCGCTGCTGCCCGCCAGCCCGGCCAGCGATCGTCCCGCCATTCAGGTCCGGATTGCCGATGCGGTCGATCCGCTACCGCAACCGGACAGCGACGAAAGCTACCGTCTGGAGGTCAGCAGCAGTGGCGTACTGCTGCAGGCACCTACCCGTTTTGGCGCGATGCGCGGCATGGAAACCCTGCTGCAGCTGATCGCCAACACCGCCAGCGGCACGCAAATTCCCTTTGTCACCATTGACGATCGGCCGCGCTTCCCGTGGCGCGGCGTGCTGATCGATCCGGTGCGCCATTTCCTGCCGCTGGAAACCCTCAAGCGGCAGATTGATGGTATCGCCGCGGCGCGCATGAATGTGTTTCACTGGCACCTGACCGACGATCAGGGCTGGCGCTTTGCTTCCAGTCACTATCCGCAGCTGCAGCAACAGGCCAGTGATGGGCTGTTCTACAGCCAGCAGCAAATGCGCGAGCTGGTGCACTATGCCACTCAGCGCGGCGTGCGCGTGGTGCCGGAAATCGATCTGCCCGGCCATGCTTCTGCCCTGGCCGTAGCGATGCCGGAGCTGATGAGCGCGCCGGGGCCATATGCCATGGAGCGCGGCTGGGGGGTATTTAAACCCTTGCTCGATCCCAGCAATGAAGCGGTGTTTCGCTTTATCGACACGCTGATTGGCGAAGTCGCGGCGATCTTTCCCGATCCCTACATTCACATCGGCGGGGATGAAGTCGATCCCAGTCAGTGGAACGCCTCACCGAAGATTCAGCAGTTTATGCGCGACCACGGCCTGCAGGACGCCCATGCTTTGCAGGCGTGGTTCAACCAGCGGGTTGAGAAGATTCTCGCCGCGCATCAGCGGCGCATGCTTGGCTGGGATGAGGTGTACCATCCCGACCTGCCGAAAAGTATTGTGATTCAGTCGTGGCAGGGGCAGGACGCGCTCAGCGAAGTGGTAAAGCAGGGGTATCGCGGCATTCTTTCCACCGGTTTTTATCTCGACCAGCCGCAGAGCGCCGCGTATCACTATCGCAACGAGCTCTGGCCGCAGGGGCTGAACGGCGTCGATCAACTGCGCGCCGACGATCAGGCGCAAAGCTGGCAGTTCACTATGCCGCGTCTGAAAGGCAGCGCGGTGCAGGGCAGTTTCACCCTGATTGAGGGCAAAAACGGCTGGCGCGGTTTTATCGATTTCAGCGGCAAGGCGCGACGCCAGGTCAGCGACATTCGCTGGCTATCACCGACGCAGCTGACCTTCAGCGTCGACAGCTGGATGGGGCCGTTTCAGCCGGTGGTGACGCTGACGCGTGACAGCCTGACCGGCTACGTGCTGGTGGGCAACGTGCGCTATCCGACCACAGGTAGCAGGCTGGCGCAGATACCGGCCGGTATTGCCCCGGTACTGCCCACGCCCGCTCAGCTGCAGCGTGATTTGCTGGGCGGTGAAGCGGCGCTGTGGGCGGAGAACGTCAATAGCCGGGTGATTGATACGCGGCTGTGGCCGCGCGCCTTTGTGGTGGCGGAGCGGCTGTGGTCGGCGCAGGATGTGACCGACAGCGAGAATATGTACCAGCGGCTCAGCGCGATTGATCGCTGGGGGACGGTGTCGGTCGGCCTGCAGCAGCATCAGCAGGCCGAGGTGCAGATGATGCGACTGGCCAACAGCAGCGATATCACTCCGCTGCGCGTGCTGGCGGAAGTGCTGGAACCCGCGCAGTATTACACCCGCCAGCACCTGAAGTTTCAGGCCGGGCATTATGACTATTTTGAGCCGCTGAACCGGCTGGCGGACGTGCTGCCGGCCGAGAGCGAGCCGGTGCGGCTGCTGGATAAACAGGTGGATGCGCTGATTGCTAATCGCGGCGATCATGCTGCCGCCAGCGCCCTGCGCCATCAGCTGCAGCGCTGGCAGCGCAACAGCGATGCGGTGATGCCGCTGGTGCTGGGCAATTATCAGCTGAAAGCACTGCAGCCGCAGGTGCGCCAGGTCGCTGAGCTGAGCCGGATGGGGCTGGATCTGGTGAATGCGCTGGAGCGCAACCAGGCCTACGGTGCAGGCGAGGTGGCGCAAATGCACGCCCAGCTGGATGCGGCGGCGCAGGTGCAGGATGAAACGGTGCTGGCGCTGGTGCGACCGCTGGAGAAACTGCTGCGATCGTCGAGATAGGGAAGATCGGAAGTCACGAACTATGCAGGGTCGTCATTGATGACGACCTGGCGATCTCGCCAGGTGCGCACGGATACGCCCCCTGCATGCTGTGTGATTGATGACAGCTAAATCAGCGACGTACCGCGATGGCTTCGATCTCAATCTTCACGTCTTTCGGCAGACGCGCCACTTCCACGCAGGAGCGCGCCGGGAAGCTGGCCTGATGTTCGGTGAAAAACGCTTCATAGGTGGCGTTGACCGTGGCGAAATCGTTCAGGTCTTTGACGAACACGGTGGTCTTCACAATGTCGCCCACCTGCAGGCCAGCGGCCAGCACAATCGCCTTCACATTCTCGAGCGACTGACGCGCCTGCGCGGCGATATCGTCCGGAACCGCACCGGTGGCCGGATCGACCGGGATCTGGCCGGAGGTGATGATCATGCTGCCGAGATCCACGCCCTGGACGTACGGGCCAATCGCTGCCGGGGCTTTTTCAGTACTGATTTCGCGAGACATTGTTTCTCCTTAGGCATGCGCGGCGAACCCTTGCCCGCCGCGAAAATGTTCGCCCCATTATAGGGAGGAAACGGGCGATTACCAGTGACCGAGCACCACGTGGCGCGCGAACTCTTTCTCGCAGTATTTACACTTCAGGTGCACATCGTCATCGCGCTGCTTCACCGCAAAGCTGGAGAACACCGGCTCGCTGCGGCTGATGCAGTTGCCGTTGGGACAGGTCAGCACGCGCTCGATGCGTTCCGGCAGCGTCGGTGCGATCTTCGCCACCACTTCATACTCATCAATGCGATTCACCGTGGCGTGCGGCGCGTATACTGCCAGCTGATTGATCTGATCATCGGTCAGAAAAGTATTTTCGATTTTGATCAGATCCTTACACCCCATCTCGCCCGACGGCAGATTAAGGCCGATGGTGATGCGCTGATCGGTTTCAGTGAGGCGGAACAGTGACAGTAACTTAAAGCCGACCTGCGCCGGAATATGGTCGATCACCGTGCCGCGTTTGATGGCTTCAACCTGCAGTTTGTTATCGTGGGTCATCGTTCTGCTCCTTACAGTGCCAGTTCGCTATTCAGTACCAGCGCCAGCAGGGCCTGGCGGGCATAGATGCCGTTGCCGGCCTGCTGGAAATACCAGGCGTGCGGTGTGCTGTCGACATCGGTGGTGATCTCATCAATGCGCGGCAGCGGATGCAGCACCTTCATGTTATCGCGCGCACCGGCCAGATCGGCCGCCCGCAGGATGAACTGCGCTTTCACGTTGGCATACTCTGAGGGATCGAGACGCTCTTTCTGTACGCGCGTCATGTAGAGAATATCCAGCTCCGGCATCACTTCTTCGATGCTGTCGTGGCGCGACCAGGCAATGTTCTGTTCATCCAGCATATCGGTGATGTAGGACGGCATCGCCAGCGCATCCGGTGCGATGAAGTAGAAGCGGTTGCCGCTGAATTTCGCCAGCGCCTGGGTCAGCGAATGCACGGTGCGGCCATACTTCAGGTCGCCGACCATCGCCACGTTGAGGTTGTCGAGGCGGCTCTGCGTTTCGCGAATGGTAAACAGATCGAGCAGCGTCTGCGTCGGATGCTGGTTGGCGCCGTCACCGGCGTTAAGGATCGGTACGCCGCCCGAGAACTCCGTGGCCAGGCGCGCCGCGCCTTCCTGTGGATGGCGCATCACGATGGCATCCACATAGGTGCCAATCACCGAAATGGTATCGGCGAGGGTTTCGCCTTTCTTGCCCAGCGAGGTGTTGCTGCCGTCGGCAAAACCGACCACCGATGCGCCCAGCCGGTGCATCGCGGTTTCAAACGACAGGCGGGTGCGCGTTGAAGCCTCAAAGAAGCAGCTGGCGATAACGTTGTGTTTCAGCAGCTCCGGCTGCGGATGGGCTTTCAGCTGGGCGGCGGTATGCAGCACCAGCTCCAGCTCATCGCGGTTGAGGTCGTTGATGGAAATAATGTGCTTGCGATATAGCGGGTTGGCCATAGCTCTCTCCTCTGCGCTGCCGGATTGCGGACAAAAAAAAGCCCCTTTACAGGGGCTTTCTGGCGATCGATGAATGACGGAAAGAAACAGGAGCGCCGCCTGCATTCAGGCGTACGGGAGCGGCAAATTGTGCGCTGCGCTGTTGCATGTTTCCTCCGGCAAATTGTGGCGCATTATACGCATTCATTGAGCCGCATCAAGCAGAAATCACGCGCGAGGTAAACGTTTGCGCCGTGCAGGCTTAGCGCTGACTCAGCGTCGCCACCATCACCGCTTTAATGGTGTGCATGCGATTTTCCGCCTGGTCAAACACCACGCTATGGTCGGATTCAAACACCTCGTTGCTGACTTCCATGCCGTCGTGCAGGCCATACTGTTCGGCCATCTGCCGTCCGAGCGTGGTTTGGTCATCATGAAACGCGGGCAGGCAGTGCAGGAACTTCACCTGCGGATTGCCGGTCAGCGCCAGCATCGCGCTGTTCACCTGATAGGGACGCAGCAGGGCGATGCGCTCTTCCCACACCGATTTCGCTTCGCCCATCGATACCCAGACGTCGGTATAGATGAAATCAGCACCCTGCACGCCTTCGGCAATCTCTTCTGTCAGGGTGATTTTGCCGCCGGTGTGCTGCGCTGCCGCGCGGCACTGCGCCACCAGCTCCTCTTCTGGCCAGCAGCCTTTCGGTGCCACCAGCCGCAGATCCAGCCCCACCAGCGCTGCTGCTTCCAGCATACTGTTGCCCATGTTGTTGCGCGCATCGCCGACGTACACCAGCGTCATCTCGTTCAGCGCTTTGCCCGGCAGATGCTCCTGCATAGTCAGCAGGTCAGCCAGCAGCTGCGTCGGATGGAACTCGGTGGTCAGGCCATTCCACACCGGCACGCCGGCATATTCGGCCAGCGTTTCCACCAGCGCCTGGCCGTAGCCGCGATACTGAATGCCGTCATACATGCGTCCCAGTACGCGCGCGGTATCTTTCATCGACTCTTTATGGCCGATCTGGCTGCCGCTCGGGCCGAGATAGGTGACGTTAGCGCCCTGATCGTAGGCGGCAACTTCGAAAGAGCATCGGGTACGGGTCGAGTCTTTTTCGAAGATGAGCGCGATGTTTTTGCCTTTCAGGTACTGGGTTTCGCTGGCGTTTTTCTTTGCCTGTTTTAATTCACTGGCGAGTGATAACAGATCGGTGATTTCGGCTGGAGTGAAATCCAGCAATCTCAGGAAATGTCTCGAATACAGCTGACTCATACTGCGCTCCGCATTACATCAATAATGAATTAAAATTCAATCTAACCGTATGAATATGCATTTTCAACCCCAGCGCTAAGAAACTTTCTGTTTTGTGTAGTGGCGCGCGAGGCAGTGTGGGAAAATAATTGCATTCACTGCCACTATTTTGAGGACACGCCCATGGCATACGAAGCATTGCTGGAAGAACAGCGCGAAGAGACGCGCCTGATCATTGAAGAGTTGCTGGAAGACGGCAGCGATCCGGATGCGCTTTACACCATCGAGCATCATCTCTCCTGCAACAACTTCGACTCGCTGGAGAAGGCCGCGGTTGACGCGTTCAAGCTGGGCTATGAAGTCACCGAGCCGGAAGAGCTGGAGCTGGAAGACGGTAGCACCGTGATGTGCGTCGACATCCTGAGTGAATCGGCGCTGAAGCCGGAACTGATTGACGCGCAGGTCGAGCAGCTGGTGAATCTGGTCGGGAAATACAACGTCGATTACGACGGCTGGGGCACCTACTTTGAAGATCCGGATGCCGAAGATGAAGACGACGGCGAAGAGATCGACGACGAAGACGATGACGGTGTGCGTCACTAAGCCCTGACGGGCGGCACATGCCGCCCGGTAATTTTCCTGCCAGCAAAGAACTTCTGATGAATTACGCTTCGCTATTAGACCCCATTCACCAGTTTTTACAGTGCCGCACGCCGCAGGCGTGGATTGATGAAGCGCGCAAGCCGGAAAATCTCACGCTGCTGCTTACCGATCACATGGTATGCGAGTTGAAAGCGGCGCAGACCGCTGTGTGGCTGATTCGTAAATACGTCGCGGATAAACCCAGTGGTGACGCGATCCTGGCGTGGCTGCAGCCGTACGAAGATTTTATTTTCGGCGAGAATCACGACAGCGATTTTATCAATGCCCACAAGAATCTCAGCAAAAGCATTATTGTGCGCAATGAACTGCCGTGGGCTGATGAGATGGTGGAAAAGATGGTGCTGCTGATCAAAGAGGAGCTGCACCACTTTTATCAGGTGTGGGAAATCATGCAGGCGCGCGGTTTGCCCTATCGCAAGATCACCGCCAGCCGCTACGCCAAAGGGCTGCTGCGTGAAGTGACTACCCATGAACCGGATACGCTGGTGGATAAACTGATTTGCGGGGCGTATATCGAAGCGCGTTCCTGCGAGCGCTTCGCCAGCCTGGCGCCGTATCTGGATGCGCAGCTGGAGAAGTTTTATATCTCGCTGCTGCGCTCAGAGGCGCGCCACTATCAGGATTACCTGACGCTGGCGGCACAGATTTCACCGAAGGATATCGCGCCGCGCGTGCGGGCGATCGGGGTAGCAGAAGCGCGCTTGATCAGCGAACCGGACACTGAGCTGCGCTTTCACAGCGGCGTGCCGGCGTTTTGATTTGGTGCGCGCGGCGAAACTTCCAGACCCAGCCTTCAGGCGTTGTCTTACTAACCGCCTTATCTTTGCATACCTTCTGTGTAAAGACGCTGGGGGTAGTAATTAAGCAGTGAGTCATTAAAGACTTATAAATACCATGGAAGCAGGAATGAATCTGCCCGATCAGATTTTCGCGGCGCGCTGATGGCCCCAGGTCAGGTAGTAGACATCATAAAAATCCACTTCTCCTTTCTGCTGCATCAGGCGATCGATGCCGCTGCGCACGCGCTCGGGCGTACCCGGATTCTCCAGGATCTTGTCCAGCGCCTGCTGTGAGACCGGCTGCACGTAATACCACTCGCCGTTGTAGCACACGCGCAGATCCAGCGTATCGATGTCCTCGAAGCGGTATTTCGGGTTGATATCGAGCAGCATCAGAAAACTCATCACCAGCACGAACACCGTGGCGAACCAGAAGGCCGGCCAGCCGAGCATCTCAGTCGAGAAAATCAGCGCCACGCACAGGCCGTAGCACAGGTACATCACGCCCCACAGCCCCGGATGGGTTTTCAGGAAGTTAAAGCTAAAACGCGGCAGATTATCGCGCCGCTCTTCGCGGTTGAGCGTGTCGATTTCATCGATCAGAATTTGTTTAATCGCGTCCATTATTCACCTCTGAATATCACTGCCTGCCAGTAAACCACATAACAGTGAAGGGCGGCAGAGACAGATCAGCGGTGTTTTTTTATAACAGTTTTCCGCAACGCATCAGCTCACCTGCCCGACAATCTGCAGATTGGCATCGTCCGGCACCTCGTTATACGACAGTACATTCAGCCCGCTGGCGAACAACCGGGCGTAGCGTGCAATCAGCGGCCGCAACTGCGGCGTCACCAGCAGCACCTGCGTCAGGTTCTGCGCTTTCAGCTGTTCCATCATCACCGGCAGCGTGCTCTGCAGCTGGGTGAGAATGTTAGGGTCGACCGGGAAGCTGTCCAGCGCCACTTTGCCGCCCTGCTGCGCCTGATTGAGCGCTGCCAGCAGCAGGTTTTCCAGGCTGTTATCCAGCGTATAGGCCGACAGCGGTTTGTTGTCCGGCGCAATCGCCGCCACCATGGCGCGACGCAGCGCGTAACGCACGTCGGAGGTCAGCAGGATCGGATCTTTGGTGATCGCCACGCTCTCCAGCAGCGTGGTGGCGATGGTGGTGATGTCCTTGAGCGATACCTGATCATTGAGCAGCAGACGATACACCTTGAGCTGCAGACTGTAGTTCACTGCGGCGTTGAGATCCTCTGACAGCTTCGGCGCCACGCTCGCCAGCCGCTGATGCAGCTGAGTAATATCATCGTAGTTGAACAGCTCCGGCAGGTTTTCGCGCACCACTTTGTTGACGTGCGTGGCCACTACGCTGGCGCAGTCGACTACCTGATACCCCAGATTCAGCGCTTTGGCTTTCTGCTCCGGCAGGATCCAGGTCACCGCCATACCGTACGCGGGATCGGTATCCAGCAGGCCGTCGATCTCACCGTACTGATCCGGCGTCGGCAGCGCCATCAGGCGGTCGGCGTGCACTTCGCCCACCGCGGTGCGAACGCCGTTGATCTTGATGGCGTACTGCGACGGCTTTAAGTGGAAATCTTCACGCAGGGCGATCTCCGGCAGCAGCACGCCGCTGGTTTCCGACACCACCTGGCGCACGCCGCGCATACGCTGGGTCAGCGGCGCGCCTTTGCCTTTGTCCACCAGCGTGACCAGCTTGTAGCCCAGGTTAAGGCCGATGGGCTCGACCAGCGGAATATTGTCCCAGCTGATGGTCGGCTGTTCGTCCGGCTGCGCCAGCGCCTGATTGATCGCCTCCATGTCGACATGGCTTTGCGTCGGCTTCTGCACTACGCGGCTCTGGCGCCACGCGGCGAACAGCAGCAGGGCGGTGAAGACGAGGAACACCATGTGCGGAATGCCCGGCACAATCGCCAGCACAAACATCACGCCCGCGGCGGTATACAGCGTGGCCGGTTTCGCCAGCAGCTGCGACTTCACTTCCTCGCCCATGTCAGCGCCGTCGCTGATGCGCGTCACGATGATCGCTGCCGCCGTCGACAGCAGCAGTGACGGAATCTGCGCCACCAGACCGTCACCGATGGTCAGCAGCACATACTGTTCGAACGCCTGGCCGGCCGGTAAACCGTGTTTGAACACGCCGATCAGGATGCCGCCCAGCACGTTGATCAGCAGGATCATGATGCCGGCAACGGCGTCACCGCGCACAAACTTGGAGGCGCCGTCCATCGCGCCGTAGAAGTCCGCCTCGTTGGCCACATCCTGACGCCGTACGCGCGCCTGTTCCTGATTAATCAGCCCGGCGTTAAGATCGGCGTCGATCGCCATCTGTTTGCCCGGCAGCGCGTCAAGGGTAAAGCGCGCCGACACTTCAGAAATACGCTCGGCCCCTTTGGTCACCACCACAAAGTTGATCATGGGCGCCGTCACCGAAGACGAGCGTAAAGAGATCGTCGCGCAGCTTAACGGCACCTCGGTGTTTAACGGGTCCGGCTTTAATCCGTTCGATGTCGAAACCGGACGCGGCTCCGCCATCATTGGTGAAACGCTGGCGATTGCGCCGCCGACCGAGGGCGCCACCGTCAGTGACACCAGCGCGGAAAACAGCGACAACAACGCCAATCAGCCTAAGGAAGATCTGGACAGCGTGCTGTCGCGCTCCGACGCCGAGCTGGCGCAGCTGCGTCAGCAGATCCAGAGCATCATCAACAGCTATCACGCCCAGAACCTGCTGACGCTGGAAACCCTGCCGCAGGGGCTGCGTATCCTGATTCAGGATGACCAGGATCGCATGATGTTCCCGCGCGGCAGCGCGGTGCTGACACCGTTTTACCAGCGCCTGCTGACTGAACTCGGTCCGGTGTTTAACCGCATCGACAACAAAATCATGATCAGCGGCCACACCGACGCCGCGCAGTACAGCGGCAACGCGGCGTACAACAACTGGAATCTCTCCGGTGACCGTGCGCTGGCGGCGCGGCGCGCGCTGGAGCGCGGCGGGCTGGAAAGCACGCGCGTGCTGCAGGTGAATGCCATGTCATCCCGTATGCCGCTGGACAAAGCCGATCCGCTCAGCGCACGTAACCGCCGCATTGAAATCATGGTGCTCACCGAGGCGGCCGCCGAGACGCTGTTTCAGTTTTATGGTCGTGAAGGGGAGAACGTAGTGAAACCCATCGCTGACCGCCTGCGATAACCTGTCAGTGCCTTTGAATCAACTGTTGATTCTACCGGTGGCGAAATCCACCGGTTTTTTTTGCCTGTTTTTTGCTGTGGCAGATGCCGGGTAAACGAGGCGCGCCACGGCATGCCACGAAATGTTAAATATGTTAATAAGTAATTTGGCTTTAGTAAGCTAAATCATTCTTTTATGTGAATTTTGCCGGTGTGCGCACATTGCAATGCCCGGTGGCTTTGCCACAATTAGGCAATGTGGCTATCCGGAGAAAGAGTATGTCTGCCCAATCTTCCAGTCTGCTGTTACTGATGTCTTTCGCCGCCGGTACCTTTTCCGCGGGATCGTCAGGTAACCCGCAGCATTTAATGTTATCGCTGCCGTCCGGCGGTGTACCCAATAATCCGCTGCCGCTGATCATCTGGCCGTGCGTGGTGCCGGAAGAGGAGGAGGACAGCGCGGCCTGGTTTGAAAAAACCTTTAGCGCCAGCGGCTGGCCTGCGGCGTGGCGCGCGCCGATTTTTCCTTACACCCACTATCATCCCAACACCCATGAGGTACTGGGCGTCGGCGCGGGCTGGGCGGAAGTGCTGTTTGGCGGCGACAGCGGTCGCATGGTGACGCTGCGTGAGGGGGATGCGGTGCTGATCCCGGCCGGCGTGGGCCATAAACAGGTGTTTGCCTCCGACGACTTTTTCACCGTTGGCGCCTATCCTGAAGGGATGTCACCGGAAACCGTGCGCGACGAACCTTCCCGGCTTCGCGCGTCAAAAGAGCAGATCCAGCGCGTGCCGCTGCCGGATCGCGATCCGTTTACCGGCGGCGAAGGAGCAATGACCGAAATCTGGCTGCCAGTGGCGCAGCAGCTGATGCACCAGTAAGGTGCAAGGCAAGGATTATCCGGCGCGGCTCCGCTTTTGGGGCGCGCCTGCCGTTGCGGCGGCGGGCCTCTGGCACACTTTGTGCAGGAGAGAAGTCAGGTCCTCTGACAAGCGCCGGGTAAATCATGAAAGCACGCGACCAGATAGCATCAACCTTCTACGATGAGATGTTGCAGAGCGACGGTCAGCACCGCGCTCACTATCAGCATTACTGGGAATGGTTACAACAGGCGGACAAAGAGGCGGTGGCGCGTAAACGTGAAGAGGCAGAACTGCTGTTTCATCGCGTTGGCATCACCTTCAACGTCTACGGTGACGACGGCGGTGCCGAGCGGCTGATTCCGTTCGACAGCGTGCCGCGCATCATTCCTGCCAGCGAGTGGGCGATGCTGGAGCGCGGCATTCGCCAGCGCGTTCAGGCGCTCAATGCTTTCCTGCACGATATCTACCATCAGCAATATATTCTCAAAGCCGGCATCGTGCCGGCCGAGCAGGTGCTGGTTAACGATCAGTATCAGCCCTGTATGCAGGATGTCGATCTGCATCGCCAGATCTACGCGCACATTACCGGTGTCGATATGGTACGCAACAGCGACGGCGACTATTACGTGCTGGAGGATAATCTGCGCACGCCGTCCGGCGTCTCCTACATGCTGGAAAACCGCAAAATGATGATGCGCCTCTATCCGGAGCTGTTTGCCGCGCAGCATATCGCGCCGGTGGAGCGCTATCCCTCGCACCTGCTGCAGACGCTGCGCGAAAGCTCGCCGGTTAACGATCCGGTGGTGGTGGTGCTGACGCCGGGACGTTTCAACAGCGCCTACTTCGAACACAGCTTTCTCGCTCAGCAGATGGGCGTGGAGCTGGTGGAGAGCGCCGATCTGTTCGTCAAAGACGGTGCGGTGCTGATGCGTACCACCGCCGGGCCGTGCAAAGTGGATGTGATCTATCGCCGCGTGGATGACGCCTTCCTCGATCCGCTCGCCTTCCGGCCGGATTCGATGCTCGGCGTGCCGGGATTACTGTCGGTATACCGATCCGGCAATGTGGTGCTGGCGAATGCGATCGGCACCGGCGTCGCCGATGACAAGTCGATCTACCCCTACGTGCCGGAGATGATCCGCTACTACCTTGATGAAGATCCGATCCTCAACAATGTGCCCACCTGGCAGTGCCGCAAGCCGCAGGATCTGAGCTACGTGCTGGCCAATCTGGCGCAGATGGTGGTGAAAGAGGTGCACGGTGCCGGCGGTTACGGCATGTTGATTGGTCCGGTCGCCAGCCAGCAGCAGCTGAGTGAGTTCCGCGAGCGGCTGCTGGCGCGGCCGGATAATTACATCGCGCAGGATACGCTGTCGCTCTCCACCTGCCCGACTTTTATCGACAACGGTCTGGCGCCGCGCCATATCGATCTGCGGCCTTTTGCGCTGTACGGCGCGGATATCCGGCTGGTGCCGGGCGGCCTGACGCGCGTGGCGCTGACCGAAGGCTCGCTGGTGGTGAACTCGTCGCAGGGCGGCGGCACCAAGGACACGTGGGTGCTGGAGGATGACACATCATGCTAAGCCGGACGGCCAGTGGCCTTTACTGGATGGCGCGCTATCTGGAGCGCGCAGAACAACTTGCCCGGGTGCTGGATGTGACCCATCGCCTGTCGCTGATGCCGGTGCGCAATCGTCAGGGCGACGAACTGCTGTTGCCGCTCAACCTGACCGGTACGCGTCAGCTGTTTGAAACCCTCAACGGGCGCTGCACCATGCCGCAGCTGTTCAACTTCTTCGCGCTGGATGAGCGTAACCCGAGCAGTATTTTCAGCTGCTGGCAGGCAGCGTGGAACAACGCGCACGCGGTGCGCGGCAGCCTGTCATCCGAAGTGTGGGAGAGCATTAACTCGACGTGGATTGAGATGCGCAACACGCGCCGCCGCGGCATCTCGCCGGCCGGTGCCGACAGCTTCTTCGACTGGGTGAAAGAGCGTTCGCATCTGTTTCGCGGCGCGATGTCAGGCACGCTGCTGCGCGGCGATGCGCTGCGTTTTATCCGGCTTGGCACGCTGATGGAGCGCAGCGACGGCACCGCGCGGCTGCTGAGCGTTAACCAGCAACTGCTGGAGCAGCATCCCGACACGGTGCGGGAATATTACTGCCTCGACAGCCTGCTGCGCGCGGTGTCGGCGCGCGAGGCCTACAACGCCATCTTTAAGCAGCAGCTGATGCCGCCGCTGGTCAACGAAATGCTGATCCTGCGCAGCGAAAGTCCGCGCTCGCTGCACTCCTGCATTGAGGAGATCGCCAGCCAGCTGGAGCAGATTGGCAGCAGCGGCGAGGATCGCCCGCGCTATCTCAGTACGGTCCTGCTGGCGGAGATGCGCTTCAGCACCTGGGAAAGCCTGACGCGCGACGGCCTGCAGCCGTGGCTGGACCATTTTCTCAGCCGCATCAACGCGCTGGCGGAGAGCATCAATCACACCTATCTGGAGGCGAAATGAGACTGAACATTGAGCATAAAACCTGGTACGCCTATGAGCAGCAGGTAAAACTCAGCACCCAGTATCTGCGCCTGACGCCGCAGAATTCGGTGCACCAGCAGGTGCTGTCGTGGCAGCTCGATCTGCCGTGTGAGGCGACGCGCACGCTGGATGCTTACGGCAACGTGCTGCACGTGCTGACGCTGGACAGGCCGCATCAGCTGCTGGAGATTGCCGCGCGCGGCGTGGTCGAGATTCTGGATGCCAGCGAGCTGGCGCCGGATCCGCAGTCGACGCTGTCGCCGCTGGTTTTTCTGCGCGCTACGCCGCTGACCCAGCCGGACGGGGCAATCCGCGACTTCGCCCGGCGCTACTGGCAGGCGGAAAAACCGCTCGCCAGCCTGGAAAAACTGATGGACGAGCTGCTGCTGAAAATGCCGTACCAGCCCGGCAGCACGCAGGTAAGCGACAGCGCGGCGAAAGTGTTTGCTGCCGGCAGCGGCGTTTGCCAGGATCACAGCCACGTGTTTCTCGCCTGCTGTCGCAGCCTGGGGATCCCGGCGCGCTACGTCAGTGGCTATCTGTATACTGACAACGTTGAACACGTTGCTACCCACGCCTGGGTTGAAGCCTGGCTGGATGGCAGTTGGCACAGCTTTGATATCACCAATAACACGCGCAGTACGCGGCAGCATTTGCGGCTGGCGGTGGGTGTCGACTATCTCGATGCCTGTCCGGTGCGCGGCATTCGTCTGGGCGGCGGCGGTGAAGATATGCTGGCGGTGGCTGCGGTGCAACAGGTGCACGGGCAGCAGTAATCGGAACAGGCGTAACTATGACTTATTGTGTGGCAATGCGTTTATCGGCCGGGATGATTTTTGTCTCGGATTCACGCACCAATGCGGGCGTGGATCATATCTCCTCGTTTCGCAAACTGCATGTGTTTCAGGTGGATGATGAGCGCACGCTGGTGCTGCAAAGCGCCGGCAATCTGGCGACGACGCAGAGCGTGATGAGCCTGCTGCGGCGCAACTGTAACGACAGCGAACAACCCAATCTGCTCAACGGGCGTTCACTGTACGACATTGCGCTGCTGGTAGGCGCCACGCTGCGTGAAGTGATTGCGCGCGACGGCGAGGAGTTTGGCGGCACGCTGCTGCTGGGCGGGCAGATTCGCGGCGAAGAGCCGCGGCTGTTCCAGATCTATCCGCAGGGCAACTTTATTGAAGCCAGCGTCGACACGCCGTACTTCCAGATTGGTGAGAGCAAATACGGTAAGCCAATTATTGACCGCGTGCTGCGCTATGAGACCTCGCTCAGCCAGGCGATGCAGTGTGCGCTGATCTCCATGGATTCGACGCTGGCGAGTAACATCTCCGTCGGCCTGCCGCTCGACGCGATGGTTTACCACAGCGACAGCTTCAGCGACAGCGAGCAGTACCACATCACCGAACAGCATCCCTACTTTTCCCAGATCCGCCAGCTGTGGAGCAAAGGGTTGCTGAGCGTATTCTCTCAGCTGCCGCCGCTCAAGCTCTGATCTGCTGCCCGGTCGTCACGCTGGCGGACCGGGCCGGATTTGACTCATACCAGATCATTGGCGCGCGCCGCCGTATTAATTCCGCTAATCCCTTTCAGGCCGAGCTTACGCAGAATTTTAATTTTATAAGTGCTGATGGTTTTACTGCTCAGCTGTAATTGCGAGGCGATCTCTTTATTACTCATCCCGGAGGCCAGTTTCACCAGCACAATCAATTCGCGGCGCGTTAAACTCATCAATTTCTCGCTTTCAATCAGCTCGGCGGCATCCGCCGCACTGTGCGTGACCGGATAAAAACGTTTTCCGCGCTCGACTTCTTTTATTGCTGTCAATAAAGTTTCCAAATCGCCGCGTTTACACACATAGCCTTCTACCCCTAACTGCAGGCAACAGCGTTGATAAAACAGGCTTTCTGAGGCGGTAAAAACAATGATTTTTTGCTGCGGCAAAATACGCTTAATGTCGGCAATCAGCGGAATGCCCGCGCGGCCGGGCATGGTCAGGTCCAGCAGCACCACGTCTGGCTGCGCATGATGTAATTCGCTAATCAATAAATCGCCTTTGTTGGCAATGCCCGCAACCGAATAGTCATAAGCGTGCAGCAGTGCCTGAATACCCGCACAGATTAATGGGTGGTCATCAACTATAAATACCGAATGAATCATATGTGTAGTCCAAAAATAAACAAAAAAAAGAATGCAAGGAATAAACACCGATGAAAATTCATTAGCAGAGGTGTGACCAGATTAATTCACGGGTCTTAAGAATAAGATTTAAGTCCTGTCTGGAAAATTCTCATTTAAGGTAAAATTGACTTTTTTATGCGCCAGCACAAAGCGCGCCGATACTTTTTCCTGTCCGCATCTGCCGTGGTCATAAATCTGAAAACAAGCCGTTTTAACGTCAGGGGAATAAACCGCTGCGTATAAAAAGGTGCACCATGTTTTCCGTTGATCAGCTTCTCAATACTTACTGGCCAGGCCAGCAGCCAGCGCACTGGCAGAAAAGCCTGCTGAAGTGGGCGGTGCGTGAACAGGAGTTTCAGGACTTTGCCCAGCGCTATCCGCATCTGAAAGGGGTGGATATGGTGGAGCAGGTGCTGGAACACCTGGATGTGCGCTGTGAGCTCAGCGAACGCGACCTTGAACAGATCCCGACGCATGGGCCGGTGGTGATCGTCGCCAACCATCCGCTTGGCGCGCTGGACGGCCTGGCGCTGCTGGCGGCGGTATCGCAGGTGCGGCGCGACGTGAAAATCGTTGCCAACCGCATGCTGATGATGCTGGAACCCATCAACAACCTGATGCTGCCGGTGGATAACATGGGCAACCGCACCAGCCGCGAGCAGCTGACGCGCATGCAGCAGCATCTCGACAACCAGGGCGCGCTGATCATCTTCCCGGCCGGTGAAGTCTCGCGCCTGTCCAGCCGCGGCGTGCGTGACCGTCACTGGCACCACAGCTTTCTGCGCCTCGCCGCCCGCGCCCGCGCGCCGCTGGTGCCGGTGCACGTAGTCGGACGTAACAGCCTGGCGTTTTACGCCGCGGCGAAGGTGGCGGCACCGCTGGCGCTGCTGATGCTGGTGCGCGAAATGTTCCGCCAGCGCGGCACGCGCATCAAACTGCATATCGGCGAACAGATTCCCTTCGCCAACTGGCACGATGGCCATACGCCGGGCAAAGAGCTGGCGAAGCGGCTGCGCAAGCATCTGTACCGCATCGGCCAGGGACGACGTGGTCTGTTTCTCACCGAAGCCGCCATCGCCCGCCCGGAAGATCGCGCTGAGCTGAAAAAAGCGTTGCTGGAGAGTGAACGGCTCGGGACGCTGCCGGACGGCAAACAGATCTATTTGTGGCGGCGCAACGGGGCCAGCTGGGTGCCGCTGCTGCGTGAACTGGGCCGGCTGCGAGAAATTGCTTTCCGCGCGGTGGGCGAGGGCAGTGGCCGGCGGCGCGATCTCGACAAGTATGACGATGATTACTATCACCTGATTTTGTGGGATGACGAGGCGCTGGAGATTGTCGGTGCCTACCGCTTTATCCCCGGCGCCGAGCAGCTGGCGCGGCGCGGGCTGCAGGGCATCTACAGCGACAGCCTGTTCCACTATGACGAGCGCATGCTGCCGATTATTCAGCAGGGGCTGGAACTGGGACGCAGCTTCATTCAGCCGGCCTACTGGGGCAAGCGCGGGCTGGATTATTTATGGATGGGCATCGGCGCTTACATTGCGCGCTATCCGCAGACGCGCTACCTGTTTGGCCCGGTATCAATCTCCGGCACCATGCCGCTGGCGGCGCGCGATCTGCTGGTGGCGTTTTACCGTCTCTATTTTCCGACCGACCTGCCGCTGGCGAAATCGCGCCGCCCTTATCCGGCGTCGCTGCCGGAGGTGCTGGCGCAGTTCACCGGCGATAACTATGCCGACGATTTGCGGCGTCTCAAGCATTTGCTGGCTAATCTCGGTACCGCGATTCCGACGCTGTACAAACAGTATTCGGAAGTGTGCGAGCCGGGCGGCGTGCAGTTTATCGATTTCGGCAGCGATCCGGATTTCAATCACTGTATTGATGGTCTGGTGCTGGTCGATCTGTCACGCGTAAAACCCGCGCGTTATGAACGCTATATCGGCATGCATTTAACCTGAACGCGCCAGATGACGTCAGTTAATGCCACCTGACAGCACGCCGCCGGAAAATCTCCGCGCGGCGTGCTGTCAACTTTGCGCAATAAATCCACTATCCCACTGAACATTTTCTCGCCACTGCCGATAACCACACTACCAACTTTTGTCTGCGGATGATTTGCGCTTGTAAGCGATGCGCTTTTGCGTTTAAGTCTGCCTGAAGATTAAGAATTATCTTAACTGCGCATCGAGACCAGGCCAGCATAGGCGAACAACAATGAACAATAACTCTGACGTAATGTACCGGCTACTGGTGCAGAGCGTGGTGGATTACGCCATCTACATGATTAAGCCGGATGGCACGGTGGCTAACTGGAACACCGGGGCGCAACGCGCCAAAGGCTATACCCCCGAAGAGATCGTCGGGAAGAATTTTGCGCTGTTTTACAGTGAAGAGGATCGGCGCAACGGCGCGCCGCAGCGCGGTCTGGCCATCGCCACCGCCACCGGGCGCTATGAAACCGAAGGCTGGCGCTATCGCAAGGACGGCAGCGCCTTCTGGGCGCACGTGGTGATTGACGCCATCCGCGATGAGTACGGCGAACTGCTGGGCTTTGCCAAAATCACCCGCGACTGTACTGAACAGCAGGCGCAGCAGCGTAAACAACAGGAACAGGAGCAGCGTTTCCGTTTATTGGTTGAAGGCGTAACGGACTACGCCATCTACATGCTCGACCTTGACGGCAATGTCGAAAACTGGAACGCCGGCGCGCAGCGCGCCAAAGGCTATGTGGCTGAAGAGATTGTCGGCCAGCACTTCTCGCGCTTCTACAGCGCACAGGATCGCCTGAACCATATCCCGGAACGCAACCTGACCACCGCGTTTAAAACCGGTCGCTTTGAAGACGAAGGCTGGCGCTATCGCAAAGATGGCAGCGCCTTCTGGGCGCATGTGATCATCGACGCGATTCGCGATGACGCCGGCAAACTGATCGGCTATGCCAAAATCACCCGCGACTGCACCGAACAGCAGGCGCTGCTGCGCAAGCAGCGTGAATACGAGAAAACCTTCCGCCTGTTAGTGGAAGGCGTGACGGATTACGCCATCTACATGCTGGATTTACAGGGCCGGGTGGTGAACTGGAACGCCGGCGCGCAGCGCGCCAAAGGCTACATGGCTGACGAGATCGTGGGCCAGCACTTCTCCGTGTTCTACGGCTCACCGGAACGTCAGGCGCGTACGCCGGATGCCAATCTGGGCATCGCGCTGAAAACCGGTCGCTTTGAGGACGAGGGCTGGCGCTACCGCAAAGACGGCTCCGCCTTCTGGGCGCATGTGGTGATTGACGCGATTCATGATGAAGAGGGCAAAATGATCGGCTTCGCCAAGATCACCCGCGACGTCACCGAGCGGCGTGAGCACGAGCAGCAGCTGCTGCGTGCGCGCGATCTGGCGCAGGCGCAGAGCGCCAAAATGTCGGAGCTTTCCGGCTTCCTCGACACCATCATCAGCAACATTCCCTCCTGCGTGATCGTCGAAGACGCCATCAGCCGCGAAATCCTGATGGTGAATGACAAAGCCGAGCAGCTGTTTGGCTTCAGTAAGTCGCTGATTATGCATAAGCGGCCGCACGAATGTATGTCGGCGGAACTGAGTGACTACTTCAACAGCCTGGCGGATATCGCGCTGCGCAGCGAAGGCATCCACACGCGCGAGCAACTCTTGCTGACCGCTGGCGGTGAGCGGGTGCTGCACACGCGCGCCACCACCATCAGCGGCAAAGACATGCGGCAGAATTACGTGATGCTAATTGTGGAAGATGTCACCGACCAGCGTGAAGCCGATGCGCGCATTCGTCACATGGCGCATCACGATAATCTTACCAGCCTGCCAAACCGCATCCTGTTTCGCCAGAAGCTGAGCGAGGCGCTGCGCGTCGATCAGCAGCAGGGCCAGACCAGCGCCACGCTGTGTCTCGATCTGGATAACTTCAAGAACGTGAACGATGCGCTGGGGCATCAAATCGGTGACGATCTGCTGCGGGTGGTGGCGAAGCGGCTGCGCAGCGTACTGCGCGATCAGGACACGCTGGCGCGCATCGGCGGCGATGAGTTTGCCATCGTGCTGCCCAACGTGCGGAATGCCGATGAGGCTGCGATTGTGGCGCAGCGCCTGATCGAGGCGATCCGCCCGCCGGTGAATGTTGAAGGCCACAACCTGTCGGTCGGGCTTAGCGTCGGCATCGCGCTGACCTCGCAGGCCACCAATACGCCGGAACACATGCTGCGCTGCGCCGACATGGCGCTGTATGAAGCCAAGCGTAACGGCCGTAACCGTTATGAGCACTTTACGCTGGAGATGGATAATGTGGCGCGCAGCCGCCGGGTGATCGAGAACGATCTGCGCGAGGCAATTACCGGACGGCAGCTCAAGCTCTACTATCAGCCGATCACCAACGAGACCGGCATCATTGGCTATGAGGCGCTGATGCGCTGGCATCATCCGATCAAAGGATTGATCATGCCGAATGACTTCATTCCGATTGCGGAAGAGACCGGGCTGATCCATATGCTCGGCGCCTATGCGCTGTACGAAGCCTGCCGCGAAGCGCAGAGCTGGGAAACCGAACAGTCGGTCTCGGTCAATCTGTCGCCGCTGCAGTTTAAGAACAGCTCGCTGGTGTCGGTGGTGGAGGGCGCGCTGCGCGAATCCGGCCTGGCGCCGCATCGGCTGGAGGTGGAGATCACCGAATCGGTGCTGCTGGATGATACGCTCGGCAATATCCGCACGCTGCAGAGCCTGAAAACGCTGGGCGTGCAGATTGCGCTCGATGACTTCGGCACCGGCTACTCGTCGCTCAGCTATCTGCGTTCGTTCCCGTTCGATAAGATCAAAATCGACAAGTCATTTATCAATGATATGGGCGACAGCCGCGAGGCGCTGGCGATCATCCGCGCAATTACCGGCATGAGCCGCAGCCTGGATATTCAGATTACCGCAGAGGGCGTGGAGAGTAATGAGCAGTTTGTCCGCCTGCGCGAAGAGGGCTGTACGCTGTTTCAGGGCTACCTGTTTGGCCGGCCACAGCCGTCGGAGCTCAGACTGAAGGCGCTGGAGTAAGCACAAAAAAACGCCCGACAGGGTCGGGCGTTGTGCATGCTGCTGTGCATAATCTTTATTATTTTTACTGGTCGTGGCCTTCGACGTTCATGCGGCCCAGATCTTTGTCCACCAGGAACAGACCTTCGCCTTTGTTGCCCACCAGCGCCAGTTTGTCCAGCACGGTTTTGAACAGCTTCTCTTCTTCGTGCTGCTCGGCAACGTACCACTGCAGGAAGTTAAAGGTGGAGTAATCCTGCGAAGTCAGCGCGGCGTGAACCAGCTCGTTGATTTTGCTGGTGATCAGCTGCTCGTGCTTCAGCGCTTCTTCCAGTACGTCATTCAGCGAGTTCCAGCTTATCGCCGGCGCGGCGATGCTGCCCAGCACCGGCAGTGAACCGGCATCGCTGACGTAATCAAACAGCTTCTGCATATGCTGCATCTCTTCGCGCGAGTGCATTTTCAGGAAGGAGGCGGCACCTTCGAAGCCTTTGTCGCTGCACCAGGCACTCATCTGCAGATAGAGGTTGGCGGAGAAGAATTCGAGATTGAGCTGGTCGTTCAGGCGTGAGGTCATTTCAGCGGTTAACATGGCTGAGTCCTTTTTAATTTGTCAGGTGAAGTACGGCGAATTATGCATCAATCTATACTTTTTTGTGAAGGTTTTTTCGTAAAAAAGTTGAATTTATCTTATTGATTATAAATGGAATTATTCCGCTAGTTGAATGCGAAGAATTCTCAACTTTGACTAATTTTCATTCACAGTCCGCAGCACTGTTTTAGTGCAGCTGTGTTGCCTGCTGGCGGTGCAGCGCACAACCGCACCGATCACTTCTTCGCCAGTCAACCCGCCGATAAAATAAGCACTGGCGCGACCAGCAATAAACCTGGCACGGCGATATAAACGCTTATTCCGGCTGCTGCTTGTTACTGAACAAAATTAGCCATAGCGAAATTAAAGAAAGTGCGCATTGGCATAAATCCTGCTTGGTTAATAGTTCCGTATATTGCAACCACGTCTGGCAGAAATAGGGTCAGCAGGAGAAAAGATGTCTGAAGAAAAAATCATGGCCGCGCCACAAACGGTCACGGCGAGCGCCGGAAATTACCTCGCGCTGATACTGGCAATACTGTTTTTTTCCGGTTTGCTTTATAAGGTCGAAGGCTTTAGCTGGCTGGGCGCGTTTGATTTCACCACGCTGGGCGGCAGCTTTGGCACCATCAAAGAATCAGGTTCCACCTTTCTCGGCGCCGGCGGCATCAGCGCCAAAGCCGGCTTCCTGTTCGCGCTGTCGCTGGCACCCACTGTGATGCTGGCACTGGGCGTGCTGGAGATTTTCACCCACTACGGTGCGATTCGTGCCGCCCACACGCTGCTGACGCCACTGCTGAAACCGCTGATGGGGTTGCCGGGACGCTGCGGCCTGGCGCTGATTACCGATCTGCAAAGTACCGATGCCGGCGCGGCGCTCACCAAAGAGATGGCCGATCAGCAGCAAATCGGTAAAAAAGAGCTGGTGGTGATGAGCGCCTGGCAATATTCCGGTGCCGGACTGATCAATAATTATTTTGCCATTGGCTCGGCGCTATTTGCGTCCATGAGTGCACCAATCATTATTCCGCTGTTGCTGATGTTTGTGCTGAAATTCGTCGGTGCGGCATTTGTCCGTTTTGTGTTAAACAGTGTTTATAAGAAGGATTTTGCTGATGTCAAATAACGTACAGACGCGGGTCAATAATAATCCGTTTGATATTTTTATTGTCGGCGCGCGTAAAGGCTTCCATATTGCTATTCACAATCTGATGCCCAATGTGGTGATGGCCTATGTGCTGGCGGAAGTGCTGAATCTGCTCGGCATCATGCAGTTTCTTGGCCACGCGTTTGCGCCGCTGATGGGGATTTTCGGTTTGCCCGGCGAGGCGATCACCGTGCTGCTGACCGCGTGGCTGTCATCCTCGGCCAGCGTCGGTGTGGCGGTAAGCCTGATGGCGAAAGGCCTGCTGAGCGGTACCGACATCACTATCCTGGCACCGGCGATTTTTCTTATGGGTTCGCAGTTGCAGTACATGGGCCGCCTGCTGGGCGTTGCTGATGTGCCGAAAAAATACTGGCCGCTGCTGATGCTCACCAGCATTATCAATGCGGTTATCGCTATGTTCGTGATGCGTTTTTTTGTTTAGGAGCGAAACGGTGTCCAGAGTTCTCGATCACTACCATTTTCTGCATGAAATACCCGAGCTGGGGTTTCAGGAAGTTAAAACCTCGGCCTACATCGCCGGCCAGCTGGAACAGGCTGGCATTAAGGTCACGCGCGGCATCAACCAGACCACCGGCATCGTGGCGGAGATCGACAGCGGCGTGCCGGGCCCGGTGCTGGCATTGCGCGCCGACATGGATGCGCTCGGGCATGTGATCGACGGCGTTGCCTGCGCCCGCCATACCTGCGGCCATGACGGCCACTCGTCGGTGGTGCTGACCGCCGCGCAGGAGTTGCTGCAGGAAGGCGCTATTAAAAAAGGACGGCTGAAGCTGCTGTTCCAGCCGGCTGAAGAGCTGGGGGCCGGCGCGCTGGCGATGATTGAGGGCGGCGCGCTGGATGACGTGGAGATGATTCTTGGCTTCCATTTGCGCCCGCTGGAGGAGTGCCAGATCGGGCAGGCGACGCCTGCGGTGATCTATTCAGCGTGCAGCACGCTGGAGGCCACCATTAAAGGTGTTCCGGCCCATGCCGCGCGACCGCATCTTGGCGTCAACGCGCTTGATGCGGCAGTCCAGGCGGTGCAGGCGGTGAATAGCATTCATCTGGCACCGGGCCTCACCTGGAGCGTAAAAGCGACGCGCTTCCTGTGCGACGCCGGCGTGACCAACTCGGTGCCGGACGAGGCGCGCGTGGTGTGGGATCTGCGTTCGCAGGAGAACGCGCCGATGGAACTGCTTAAAGAGAAAGTCAGCCAGGCGATTCAGCACAGCGTGGCCGCGCTGGGCGCAACCGCTGAAGTGGTGGTGCTGAAAGAGATGCCGGCGGCGGAAATTGATGCCGATGCCACCGCGCTGCTCAGCGCCGCGATTGTCGATGTGCTCGGCGAGCAGGGATTACTGGCGGCGAAAACCACGCCGGGCAGCGAGGATTTCTTCTACTATCCGGTGAAAAATCCGCAGGTGAAAGCCGGTTTCTGGGGGCTGGGAACCAATCTGGTGCCGGGACTGCACCATCCGCAGATGCGCTTTGAGCTGAGTTCGCTGGAGATTGGTGTGAAAATCTTCAAGGCGGCAGTGGTGCGCATGCTGGGGTAAGGCGCCTCAGCGCGCGCCCGCGCCCACGGTCTGGTTCCACACCATCTCATCGAGCAAAATCGAGCTGTGCTGGCTGGTCTCAATCACCAGTGAGACCGGCTTCATGCCGGCGAAGCAGAACACTTCGTGGCGCTTTTTGCTGGCGTTCAGGCGACGAAACGCCACGATGCGTCCGGCACGGTTGTAGAAGCGCACTTCGCTAAAGTAGGTGTTGAGACCGATGTAGCTCAGCACCAAATCGTGCAGCGGCGGCAGATCAAACTTCACCAACGTCTGCCGCTCAATCACCAGCGCGCACTTGTCGCTGTCGGCGTGATACGGTGCTAACGACACCGCGCCCCGGCGGGCAGTGACCGACAGCGCGGCGTCCAGCATGTACGGATACTCCGGGACAAAATGCTGACCGGCAGAAAAACCGGGACGCGGCGTGAGCAGATAATGCAGGTGCGCCGGCAGGCTGCTGCGGGAAAAATCAGCGCGACCGATGGCTGGCACGGCGGCGTTATCCGGCGCGTTGATCAGCAGCATCTCGCCGGGTTTGCGGTACATCTGCGCGGGCGACGACAGGGCGGCGTTTCGGTGCGACGGGCTGTAGGTATGTGGGTTAAGCTGTAGAGTCATTTTGCTGTCCTTGCCGGGGTGACGGTTCCGGACAGGCATTCTCAGCCAGACATCGCTTAGTGTTTACAAGACATGTCCTGAACTGCGCGAGCATCGTCTCATCCTGCCGCAGATTCCCCCGCCTGCTGAAATATTGTATGCTATGCCGCCTCAATGCTGATGGGATAACCGGACTGCCGCCAATGTAGATCGCACACACCCTGCTGTGACCCGACGCGCATGCGTCGCCATTGGCACCGTTATCCGCCGGACTGGCTCCGGAATGATTTATTCGCAGCGCGCCGCTCGCGCGTTGCCCTGAAGAAGAATTCACTCATGTCTATTGCTCCCTTTTTAGAAGAAGTGGCGCGCCGTCGTACCTTTGCGATCATCTCGCACCCGGACGCCGGTAAAACCACAATCACCGAAAAAGTCCTGCTGTTCGGACAGGCGATCCAGACCGCCGGTACCGTTAAAGGTCGCGGCTCCAGCCAGCATGCCAAATCAGACTGGATGGAGATGGAGAAGCAGCGCGGTATCTCCATCACCACCTCGGTGATGCAGTTCCCGTATCGCGACAGCCTGGTTAACCTGCTGGATACCCCCGGGCACGAAGACTTCTCGGAAGATACCTACCGTACGCTGACGGCGGTGGACTGCTGCCTGATGGTGATCGACGCCGCGAAAGGGGTTGAGGATCGTACCCGCAAGCTGATGGAAGTGACCCGTCTGCGCGACACGCCGATCATCACCTTTATGAACAAACTGGACCGTGATATTCGCGATCCGATGGAGCTGCTGGATGAGGTCGAGAGCGAGCTGAAAATCGCCTGTGCGCCGATCACCTGGCCGATTGGCTGCGGCAAGCTGTTTAAAGGCGTGTATCACCTCTACAACGATGAAACTTACCTGTATCAGAGCGGCAAAGGCCACACGATTCAGGAAGTGCGCGTGGTAAAAGGGCTGGCGAACCCGGAACTGGACGCGGCCGTCGGCGAAGAGCTGGCGCAGCAGCTGCGCGACGAGCTGGAGCTGGTGCAGGGCGCATCGCACGAGTTCGACAAAGAGCTGTTCCTGAGCGGCGAAATCACGCCGGTGTTCTTCGGTACCGCGCTGGGCAACTTTGGCGTCGATCACATGCTGGATGGTCTGGTTGCCTGGGCGCCGGCGCCCATGCCGCGCCAGACCGATACCCGCAAAGTCGAAGCCAAAGAGGAGAAGTTCAGCGGCTTCGTGTTTAAGATTCAGGCCAACATGGACCCGAAACACCGTGACCGCGTGGCCTTTATGCGCGTGGTGTCCGGCAAATATGAGAAGGGCATGAAACTGCGTCAGGTGCGCACCGGTAAAGATGTGGTGATCTCCGATGCGCTGACCTTCATGGCGGGCGACCGTTCGCACGTTGAAGAAGCTTATCCGGGCGATATCATCGGCCTGCATAACCACGGCACCATCCAGATTGGCGACACCTTCACCCAGGGCGAAACCATGAAGTTCACCGGTATTCCGAACTTCGCCCCGGAACTGTTCCGTCGCATTCGCCTGCGCGATCCGCTGAAGCAGAAACAGCTGCTGAAAGGGCTGGTCCAGCTGTCGGAAGAGGGCGCCGTGCAGGTGTTCCGTCCGGTGCACAACAACGATCTGATCGTGGGTGCGGTGGGCGTGCTGCAGTTTGATGTGGTCGTGGCGCGTCTCAAGAGCGAGTACAACGTTGAGGCGATTTACGAGGCCATCAACGTGTCGACTGCCCGCTGGGTTGAATGCAGCGATGCGAAGAAGTTCGACGATTTCCAGCGCAAAAACGAGATCAACCTGGCGCTCGATGGCGGTGACAACCTCACGTATATCGCCCCGACCATGGTCAACCTCAACATCACGCAGGAGCGCTATCCTGACGTGACCTTCCGTAAAACGCGCGAACACTAAGTTCGCCGTCTTCACCGGGCTGCTGCTTTCTGCCGCCCGGTTTTCTCCGATACAGACTCCTCTTAATTGCGCTGCGGTTATCGCTTTTTGGCGAGATATCAACCACAAAAGCCAGCAAAAGCTGTAATCCCTACTATGATTATTCTGTCGGACGAGAAAACGGACCTGTAGGTCTGATTACGTCCATCACGCAGCAACGTGGTGTGTTGCTGGCGCATTCGCGGTTGCGAGTGGGTTAACTGATAGAAGGATGATATCGATGAATAAGACTAAGATTGCTAAAACCCTGATTGCTGCACTGGCCGGTACTGCGCTGTTAAGCGGCGCGGCAATGGCGGCTGATACCAGCAGCAGCGCGGGTTCCAAAATCGATAGTTCTATGAAAAAAGTCGATGGCTTTATGGATGACAGCGGCATCACCGCCAAAGCCAAAGCCGCGCTGGTGGACGATGAAGCGATTAAAAGTACGGATATCTCCGTCAAAACGCAGCAGGGCGTGGTGACGCTGAGCGGTTTTGTCACCTCGCAGGACCAGGCCGAGAAGGCTGTGGCGCTGGTGCAGAAGGTGGAAGGGGTTAAATCCGTCAGCGACAAACTACACGTCAGAGACAGCAAACAGAGTTCATTGAAAGGTTATGCAGGTGATGCAGCAACCACCAGTGAAATAAAAGCTAAACTTTTAGCAGATGACATTGTGCCATCGCGCAACGTGAAGGTGGAAACCACCGATGGCGTGGTACAGCTGTCCGGGGAAGTGGCGAATCAGGCCCAGTCCGATCGGGCTGAGAAGATCGCCAAAGCCATTGAAGGCGTGAAAAGCGTGAAGAATGACCTCAAGGTGAAATCTTAACGCAACCGGAACGGCATCACCAACGGTGCCGTTCCGTATTAAAAACAGTGATGTGAAGAATAAGCAGTTCGATTTTCACTATGGTAAAGGAGAGGCTTATGTTTCGTTGGGGTATTATCTTTCTGGTCATCGCTCTGATTGCTGCAGCATTAGGTTTTGGCGGTCTGGCGGGTACGGCAGCATGGGCAGCTAAAATTGTCTTTATTGTCGGTATTATTCTGTTCCTCGTGAGCCTGTTTACCGGGCGCAAACGACCCTGACCCACTGCGTTAACCATGTTAACCCGCTAGTCACATAAAGCGGAGGCCAGTCATTGCCACCATTGAAGGTGCGCCGCGACGATTGCAGGATGCGGTTGGTCAGGGAACGACAATGACTGGTTCTCCGGGATGCTGATTGAGCGCCTCCCTCAGAGCAGCAAACACTGAGGGACATCCATTGGGAATACGCATCCCGGTGTCGCTGGACACCTTTGAGCCACTGGCACTCACGCCATTCAAATCCAAAAAAATCGCCCTGGTCTGCGAAGGCGGCGGGCAACGCGGCATCTTCACGGCGGGCGTACTGGATGAATTTCAGCGCGCAGGCTTCAACCCCTTTCAGTTGATGCTCGGCACCTCGGCCGGTGCACAAAACCTCTCAGCCTTTGTCTGTGCCCAGCCCGGTTATGCGCGGCGCGTAATTACCCGTTACACCACCAGTAAACTGTTTTTCGATCCGCTGCGTTTTGTGCGCGGTGGCCACCTGATCGATCTCGACTGGCTGGTGGATATCACTAAACAGGAGTTCCCGCTGGCGCTGAGCAGCGCCGAAAGCCTGTTTGCCAAAGGCAGCGAATTTTACATGTGCGCCTGCCGCAGCGATGATTACAGCGCGCAGTACTTCAATCCCACCAACCTGACCTGGCATGACATCATTAAGGCTTCCAGCGCGATCCCCGGTTTCTACCGCAGCGGCGTATTGATGGATGGCGTGAGCTATCTCGACGGCGGCATCAGTGATGCTATTCCGGTGCGCGAAGCGGCGCGGCGTGGCGCCGATACTATCGTGGTGATCCGTACCGTGCCGTCACAGATGGCGTATACGCCGAAGTGGTTTAAACGCATGGAGCGCTGGCTGAGCGACAGCGCCCTGCAGCCGATGATCAATATCCTGCATCAGCACGAAGAGAGCTACCGCCAGATTCAGCAGTTTATTGAACAGCCGCCGGATAATCTGCGCATCATTGAGATCTTTCCGCCAAAGCCGCTGGCCAGCATGGCGCTGGGCAGTCGTCTGGCGTCACTGAATCAGGATTATCATCTGGGGCGCCGTAGCGGGCGCTATTTCCTGGCGACGCTGGGCCAGTGGCTGAGCGATGCTGAACCGCTGGCGCGACCGATTGCCGTGACGCCGCCAGCCGCCGTCGCCAACGCGCCGGATAACCGGCCGGTCAGCACGCCGCCGCTGGCGGGTAATGACGCCGACTACGATGCAGGATCGCTGGCATGAGATTTATCGACACCCACTGCCACTTTGATTTTCCGCCATTTGTCACCGCTGCCGAACACAGTATCGCGCAGGCGGCGCAGGCGGGCGTGGAACGCATCATCGTGCCGTGCGTGGATGCCAGCCGTTTTGCCGTGGTGAGCCAGCTGGCGCAGCAGCATCCGGCGCTGTATAGCGCGCTCGGGCTGCACCCGATCAATATTGCGCAACATCAGGATGACGATCTCGATCGCCTTGAGCAGTACCTGCAAACGCCGGATGCAAAACGCGTGGCGATCGGGGAAATCGGGCTGGATCTGTATATGGAAGCGCCGGATTTTGCGCGGCAAACCCGGCTGCTGGAGGCCCAGCTGAAGCTGGCAAAGCGCTATGATTTGCCGGTGATCCTGCATTCGCGACGTACGCACGATCAGCTGGCGCAGTATTTGCGCCGTCACGATGTGCCGCGGCGTGGCGTGGTGCACGGCTTTGCCGGCAGCCAGCAGCAGGCGGAGCGTTTCATCGCCCTTGGCTACGCGATTGGTGTCGGCGGCACTATCACTTATGCGCGCGCCAGCAAAACCCGCCACACCATCGCCAGCCTGCCATTGCAGGCGCTGCTGCTTGAAACCGATGCGCCGGATATGCCGCTGCACGGTTTTCAGGGCCAGCCAAATCGCCCGGAGCGCGCGCGTAATGTGTTCGAAGTATTGTGCCAGCTGCGCCCGGAACCGCCCGATGAGATCGCCGACGCGCTGTGGCACAACAGCCTGCGTTTGTTCGCGCTGCCGGATTGAGTATTGATCCTGCGCCTGCCGCCCCTTCACTTCATCTAATAGCGCCGTCACGGTTAATCGCCGTTGCAGTTTTGCCAGCGGCACAATTTCTTGCGCGATGAATCGCGTCGCTGCAACGCCTCTGCCACTTCTGATGATGTGCTGACAACTTCCGCTCTGTCGCAAATTAACTACGCTTTAACGATATCCGATACCTTTTTGCGGCAACATTTGTGATAATAATCACAATCGCATCATGCCGCGCTGTTCGGCAAAATAGCGATTTAATGTGATTAAAATCGCTAAATGCATGTATATCAGAGCGCGGTTTCCTTTTCCTTGTGACAAACCTCGCAATTCCACGCGGCGTGGGTTGTTATAATTATCACATTCTCCGGTGAGCAGATTTCACCGGCCTGACTTTGGAGAGCACCATGACCGATCTGAACGCGGCCGCGCAGCGCGCGCTGCAACTGATGGACCTGACCACCCTGAACGAAGACGACACCGATGAAAAAGTGATCGCGCTGTGCCATCAGGCGAAATCACCGGCCGGTAACACGGCGGCGATCTGTATCTATCCGCGCTTTATCCCGATTGCACGTAAGACGCTGCGCGAGCAGGGCACGCCGGAAATTCGTATCGCGACCGTCACTAACTTCCCGCACGGTAACGACGACATCGACATCGCGCTGGCGGAAACCCGTGCGGCAATCGCCTATGGCGCGGATGAAGTTGACGTGGTGTTCCCGTACCGTGCGCTGATTGCCGGTAATCGTGACGTCGGCTTTGCGCTGGTAAAAGCCTGTAAAGAGGCCTGCGCGGCGGCGAACGTGCTGCTGAAAGTGATCATTGAAACCGGCGAGCTAAAAGAGGAAGCGCTGATTCGTGCAGCGTCCGAAATCGCGATCGATGCCGGTGCGGATTTCATCAAAACCTCTACCGGTAAAGTGCCGGTCAACGCCACGCCAGAGGTGGCGGCGATCATGATGCAGGTAATCCGTGACAAAGGCGTGCAGCAGCAGGTGGGCTTCAAACCGGCTGGCGGCGTGCGCACGGCGGAAGATGCCGCTATCTACCTGCAGCTGGCCGACGATATCCTCGGCAGCGGCTGGGCGGATGCGCGTCATTTCCGCTTCGGCGCTTCCAGCCTGTTAGCCAGCCTGCTGAATACCCTGGGCCACGCTACGGCGACCAGCAAAGCCGGTTATTAATCCACGCGGTCGCCAAAATGGCGGCCCACGGTGTTACTGCCGTCAGGTGCGCATTGCTGCGCAGCTGGCGGCTGTCATTCAGCGATACATCGCTTTTCCGGGGAGGCAACCTTGTTCCTGCCACAAGAAATTATTCGTAAAAAACGCGACGGCCAGCCGCTGAGCGAAGCGGAAATCCGCTTTTTCATCAATGGCGTGCGTGATAACAGCGTGTCTGAAGGGCAAATCGCCGCGCTGGCGATGACGATTTATTTTCACGACATGAACCTGGAAGAGCGCGTGGCGCTGACCATGGCGATGCGCGATTCCGGCACGGTGCTCAACTGGCAGGCGCTGAACCTCAACGGACCGATTGTTGATAAACATTCGACCGGCGGCGTGGGCGATGTCACTTCGCTGATGCTGGGTCCGATGGTGGCGGCCTGCGGCGGCTACGTGCCGATGATTTCCGGGCGCGGCCTCGGCCACACCGGCGGCACGCTGGATAAGCTGGAAGCCATTCCCGGCTTCGATATCTTCCCCAGCGACGATCGCTTCCGTCAGATCATCAAACAGGTCGGCGTTGCCATTATCGGTCAGACCAATTCGCTGGCGCCGGCGGATAAGCGGTTCTACGCCACGCGCGATATCACCGCCACTGTGGATTCTATTCCGCTGATCACCGCCTCGATCCTCGCCAAAAAATTAGCCGAAGGATTAGACGTGCTGGTGATGGATGTCAAAGTCGGATCCGGGGCGTTTATGCCAACCTTTGAGGCCTCGCAGCAGCTGGCGCAGGCGATTGTCGGCGTCGCCAACGGTGCGGGATGCAAAACCACCGCGCTGCTCACCGACATGAATCAGGTGCTGGCATCGAGCGCCGGTAATGCGCTGGAAGTGCGCGAAGCAGTGCATTTCCTCACCGGTGAGGCGCGCAATCCGCGGCTGCTGGAGGTCACGCTGGCGCTGTGCGCTGAGATGCTGATCTCCGGCAAACTGGCGGCGAACGAAGCCGAAGCGCGGCAAAAACTGCAGCAGGTGCTGGATAACGGTAAAGCGGCTGAGGTGTTTGCCCGCATGGTGGCGGCGCAGAACGGCCCGACGGATTTCATCGAGCAGATGGACCGCTACCTGCCGGCACCGATGCTGAGCAAAGCGGTGTACGCCGATCGTCCCGGCATCGTCAGCGCCATGGACACGCGGGCGCTGGGCATGGCGGTGGTGGCGCTGGGCGGTGGCCGTCAGCGCGCCAGCGACAGCATTGATTACAGCGTGGGCCTCAGCGACATGATCACGCTGGGCAGTGAGGTCAATGCGCAGCAGCCGCTGGCGGTGATTCATGCCGCGTCGGAAGCACAGTGGCAGCAGGCCGCTGCGGCAGTGAAAGCGGCGATAACGCTCAGCGACCACGCTCCGGAGGCCACGCCGGTGGTGTATCGCCGCATCAGCGAATAGTGGCGTAACTGCGTGCCAGGCAGCGGCCGTTCGGGTATACTGATCTGATCGCTTTTTTTTGACTTGTCATCGCGCTATGGCGCAGGAGACTTGCATGAAACGTGCTTTTATTATGGTTCTCGACTCCTTCGGGATCGGTTCCAGCAAAGACGCCGATAAATTCGGTGATGAAGGATCGGATACGCTCGGCCATATCGCCGAAGCGTGCTTTGAAGGCCGCGCCAATGAAGGCCGCGAAGGTCCGCTGCATCTGCCCAACATGACCGCGCTCGGCCTTGGCAAAGCGGCGGAACTCTCTACCGGCCGCTTCCCGCCGGGACTGGATCCGCAGGCGGAAATCATCGGCGCGTACGCCTACGCCAGCGAACTCTCGTCGGGCAAAGATACGCCGTCCGGCCACTGGGAAATCGCCGGGGTGCCGGTGCTGTTTGACTGGGGCTACTTCAGCGACAAAGAGAACAGCTTCCCGCAGGAGCTGCTGGATACGCTGGTAAAACGCGCCGATCTGCCGGGCTACCTCGGCAACTGCCACTCCTCCGGCACGGTAATTCTTGACCAGCTGGGCGAGGAGCACATGAAAAGCGGCAAGCCGATTTTCTACACCTCGGCAGATTCGGTGTTCCAGATTGCCTGTCATGAAGAGACCTTTGGCCTCGATCGCCTGTACGCGCTGTGTGAAATTGCGCGTGAAGAGCTGACCAACGGCGGCTATAACATTGGCCGTGTGATCGCGCGTCCGTTTGTCGGCGATAAAGCCGGTAACTTCCAGCGCACCGGTAACCGTCACGATCTGGCGGTCGAACCACCGGCACCAACCATGCTGAAAAAGCTGGTGGATGAGAAGGGCGGCGAAGTGATTTCAGTGGGTAAAATCGCTGATATCTACGCGGAGCAGGGCATCACGCAAAAAGTTAAAGCCACCGGTCTGGATGCGCTGTTTGACGCCACCATTGAGCAGATGAAGAAGGCGCCGGACAACTCAATTGTGTTCACCAACTTCGTCGATTTTGACTCGACCTGGGGCCATCGCCGCGATATCGCCGGTTATGCCGGTGGGCTGGAGCTGTTTGACCGTCGTCTGCCGGAGCTGATGGCGCTGGTAAAAGAGGGCGATATCCTGATTCTCACCGCTGACCACGGCTGCGATCCGAGCTGGCATGGTACCGAGCACACGCGCGAGCACATCCCGATTCTGATCTACGGTCCAAAAGTAAAACCGGGCTCGCTGGGTTACCGCAATACCTTCGCCGATATCGGCCAGACCATCGCCAGCTATTTTGGCCTGTCCAGCATGGACTACGGCAAAAGCTTGCTGTAAAACAGCCACCACTTTTTGATAAGGAAGAACAACAATGGCAACTCCTCATATTAATGCCGAAATGGGCGATTTCGCGGACGTGGTGCTGATGCCAGGCGATCCGCTGCGTGCAAAACACATTGCCGAGACTTTCCTCGACGATGTGGTCGAAGTGAACAACGTGCGCGGCATGCTGGGCTTCACCGGGACTTACAAAGGCCGCAAAATCTCCGTGATGGGCCACGGTATGGGTATTCCATCCTGCTCGATCTACACCAAAGAGCTGATCACCGATTTCGGCGTGAAGAAGATCATTCGTGTCGGTTCCTGCGGTGCCGTGCGTGCAGACGTGAAACTGCGTGATGTGGTGATTGGTATGGGTGCCTGCACCGATTCAAAAGTTAACCGCATGCGTTTCAAGGATCACGATTTTGCCGCCATCGCGGATTTCGACATGGTGCGTAACGCGGTTGACGCGGCTAAAGCGCTGGGCGTGGACGCGCGCGTCGGTAACATCTTCTCCGCTGATTTGTTCTATACGCCGGACCCTCAGATGTTCGACGTGATGGAGAAGTACGGCATCCTCGGCGTGGAGATGGAAGCGGCCGGCATCTACGGTGTGGCGGCAGAGTTTGGTGCCAAAGCGCTGACCATCTGTACCGTGTCGGATCACATCCGTACGCACGAGCAAACCACCGCGGCAGAGCGTCAGACGACGTTCAACGATATGATTAAGATCGCGCTGGAGTCGGTGCTGCTGGGGGATTGATTTTCCTCGCTTTTTTTCACCCTCACCCTAACCCTAACCCTAACCCTAACCCTAACCCTCTCCCGCGCGGGAGAGGGGACTGATCGAGCAACGGTTAATGCCTGCGCGCGGGAGAGGGGACCGATCGGGCAACGTTTATTAGCCGGTAAACGCCCTGTCCCGCATTCCTGACACAGCAGCCCCACCGTAAACATCTGACACACTTTTACCCAGGCTTGTGCATCTTCCTGCTGGCTCTGCCGGAATCTCTCCCTATCATTAGCGTGATAATGAAGAGACTAAGCCCCTAATGAATTTCCGCAATTTCGAAGCCGAAGAGAAACTGTTTGTGCGCCGCGCGCTGGTGGCGTTTGCCCTGGTTGTTATCTGCTTCACCATTCTTGGCATCAACCTGTATCGCTTACAGGTGGATCAGCACAGCTATTACCAGACGCGTTCCAACGAGAACGACATCAAAATGATCCCCATCGCGCCGACGCGCGGGCTGATCTTCGATCGCAACGGCATCCCGCTGGTGCGCAACGTCACCTGGTACGACATCCTCGTCACGCCGTACAAAATCGACAACATGCAGGCGACGCTGAAGGCGCTAACGCCTATCGTCGATCTGACACCGGATGATATCGAAACCTTTGAGCACGAACTGAAGCAGAGCAGCCGCTATAAACCGGTGGAGCTGAAAGCCGAGCTCACCGATGAAGAGGTGGCGCGCTTCTCGGTCAATCAGTTCCGCTTCACCGGCGTCACCATTGATACCTATCAGGATCGGGAATACCCGTACGGCGCCGATCTGGCGCACGTGGTCGGCTACGTGTCGAAGATTAACGATAACGATTACAAGCGGCTCAATGCCGAGGGCGTGGGCGAAAACTATGCCGCCGACCACAACATCGGCAAGCAGGGTATTGAGGGCTACTACGAATCTCTGCTGCACGGCAAAACCGGCTATCAGGAAGTGGAAGTGGATAACCACGGCCGCATTGTGCGTGTGCTGAAAGAGGTGCCGCCGGTGGCGGGCAAAAACATCTGGCTGACGCTGGATCTGCATCTGCAGCAGTATGTGGAGAGCCAGCTGGCCGGGCAGCGTGCAGCGGTGCTGATTGAGGATCCGCACGATGGCGGCGTGCTGGCGATGGTCTCCAGCCCGAGCTACGATCCCAACCCGTTCGTGAAGGGCATCAGCTACAAAGCCTATAAAACGCTGCTGCAGGATAAAAACCTGCCGCTGATCAATCGCGTTACCCAGGGGCTGTATCCACCGGCATCGACGGTAAAACCCTACATGGCGATGTCGGCGCTGCTGAGCAAAGTGATTACGCCGGGCACCACCTTCTTTGGCGCGCCGACCTGGACGCTACCGGGCACCGATCGCAAATACCGCGACTGGAAAAAGTCCGGCCACGGCATGCTCGACGTCACCAAAGCGATTGAAGAGTCCGCCGACACCTTCTTCTATCAGGTGGCGTTCATGATGGGTATCGACCGCATCCACAGCATGCTCAGCCAGTTCGGCTACGGCAAACCTACCGGTATCGATTTGAATGAAGAGTACGCCGGGCTGCTGCCAAGCCGCGAATGGAAGCAGAAAGTGCATAAACATACGTGGTATCAGGGCGATACGGTGTCGGTGGGCATCGGTCAGGGCTACTGGATCGCCACGCCGATTCAGATGGTGAAAGCCATGGTGGCGCTGATCAATAACGGCCGGGTGATTAATCCGCACCTGCTGGCTAAAGCACAGCGCGGCACCTGGCAGCAGGTTTATCAGCCGACCGCGCCGCAGCCGCAGATTGGCGATGCGAAATCACCGTACTGGTCGCTGGTGCGCCACGCCATGTTTGGTATGGCTAACGCGCCAAACGGCACCGGTTATAAATATTTCCATACCGCGCCGTACGGCATCGCCGCCAAGTCCGGTACGTCGCAGGTGTTTAGCCTGAAGCAGAACCAGACTTACAACGCGAAGATGATCCCGGTGCGCCTGCGCGACCACATTTTCTACACCGCCTTTGCGCCGTTTAACAACCCGCAGGTGGCGGTGGCGTTGATTCTGGAAAACGGCGGTAACGAAGGCATTACGGCCGCGCCGGTGATGCGCAATATCCTCGACCACATCTTCCTGCCGCCGCCGGATAGCAGCGTGCCGATGCAGACGGCCAGCACCGCGCAGGCGCGCTGATCAGCGGAAAAATACCCGGTTGCGGCCGTGGTGTTTGGCATCGTAGAGCGCAGCATCGGCATTGCTGTACAGCGTGTCGAAATCGGAGCCCGGCTTACCGTAGCTCACGCCGAGGCTGGCGGTCACCAGTTGCTGCGGCAGCACCGCGAGCGGCGAGGCGTTAAGCGAGGCGTGGATCGCACCGGCGACAATCACCGCGTCGGACAGACGATAGTGCGGCAGCAGCACGGTAAACTCTTCGCCGCCGATGCGGCCAATGCTGGCACCGGCCGGGCAGTGCGCCTGAATGCGCGTCACCAGCCCGCAAATCACCTTATCGCCCATCGGATGGCCGTATTCGTCGTTGATCTTCTTGAAGTGATCGATATCCAGAATGATCAGCGCCGCCGGACCGCTCTCCAGCGTCTGGCTGATGCGCTGAATAATCGCGCCGCGATTCCACACCGCCGTTAGCGGATCGTGGCTGGCTTTGTACTCCAGCTCCTGCGCCAGCTGGTTTAACTGCTCATTCACGCGGTTCAGCTCGCGCTCCGCGCGATCGCTGCGGGAGATCAGCCGCCAGGTTTCGCGCATCAGGCGCTGATAGTGGCGATTCAGGTGCAGCAGCGCCTCGCGGTAATCCTGCGCGCTCAGCGTGTTTTGCGCCGCCACATGCTGTGAGCGATTCAGCACCTCGCTCTCTTCACGGAACAGCTCATTGAGGTCCATCATGACGCCAGTTCCGCCTGCAGATTAACCTGCAGATCGGTAAAATCCAGCGCCAGTTCCTGACCAAACTCTTCCGCGATGTCATCTTCCGCATCAAACAGCCAGTTCAGCGTGACGCGCTGACCGCGCTGCGCCAGCTGGTTAAACAGATCGAACAGGCTGAACAGCATCTTGGTGCTGGAGCTGTTGAAGTAGCGCAGCGCGATAGTGACGACCACCGCGTCGTTGTCGGTGGGTTGCCACTGCTCAAGGGCATCCAGCAGCGGGCGATAAAACGCCGCCGCGTTCTCCGGCCACGACTCGCCGCGCAGCGCAAACTGGCGGGTGGCAAAATCAAAACTCACTTCGGGCGTGCTCTCAGTGGCAGAGATAATCAGGTTTTGCATACAACCTCAATCCTGGTGAATGGTGGCTTTAAGCCAAAACGTGGCGTAGCCGCTGGCGGGCAGCGGACGCAGTTCATACTCCAGCGGTTCACTGACATCACGGGCAAGCGTCAGCAAACCGATATTGGCCCCTTTGCTGGTGGCGGGGCTCTCGGTGCGCAGACCGACACGGTAGGCCTGCTTAATTTCGTCGTTACTCATGGTACGCAGCAGATCGAGCCAGTCTCGCAGCTGCTCGCAGGCGGCCTGTTCGACCTGATTACTGCTCTCCAGCACGTAGTTATCGCCGTCCACGTGCAGCGTTACGGTGCCAAAGCGATAGTGCTGTTCGGCATGGCTCAGGGTACGGCTGTCCTGCGAATAGCGCAGAATGTTCTGCACAATCTCGACAAAGCTGGAGAACAGCCGGCGGCGCACTTTCAGCGGGGCCTGCTGGTTTTCCAGAAACACTTTGATCACTTCACCCATCGCGGTGATGTTCTGCGGCGAAAAGAAGCCGGTATAGTGCAGCGCAACGCTGTCGGGCGGCAGGTGCGTGCCGGTGGAAGCTGGATGCATAAGAGGCTCGTTAATAACGCAGGCCAAACCAGGTGACGTCATCGCGTCGCGGCTGGTTGCCCTGCCAGTGAAGAAATGCCTGCGCAAACGCCGTGGAGAGCTCGGCCATCGGCAGGGTTTTATGTTGTGCAATGACCGTCTGAATCCGCTTTTTACCGAACATAATCTGCCGCGCGCCGCCGGGTTGATCGGTCACGCCGTCGCTCATCACCAGCAGCACATCGCCGGGCTGCAGTGTGCGCTGCTGCTGCGGCCAGCAATAGTCGTGCGGTGTATCGGTGTAGCCAACGCCGACGCGATCGGCCTGCAGCGCGGCGGCTTCACCCTGTAGCGGCTGCAGCACGGCGTGCATGCGCGCGCTGGCCCAGCTCAGCTGATGGCTGGCCGTCTCCAGCCGCAGCGCAATCGCATCGCAGCCGTCGTTGGACAGCGAAGTCTGCTGCGAGGCGTTAAGCTGGCCCAGGGTTTGTTTGATGTGGCGGTTAAGCGCCTGCAGCAGGGCAGACGGCGTACGATGGTTGTGCTGCAGCGCACGCTCCAGCGCCGCATGCAGAATCACCGTCATAAACGCGCCGGGAATGCCGTGACCGGTGCAGTCGGCAATCAGCGCCAGCCAGCCGTGCTCGTCGCGGTGAAAGGCGTAATAGTCGCCGCCCACGCCATCGCGCGGCTGCCAGTGCAGGCACCAGTCGCTTAGTTGCTGCGCCATTTGCTGCCGCGAGCGGTCCAGCATCGCGTCCTGAATCACTCGCGCGTAATCGATGCTCTGTAAAATTTGCTGATGCTGCTGCGCCTGCAAATCGGAGACGGTGCGAATCAGGTCGATACCGAGGCCGATGCCAATATAGCGGCCCTGTTCAGTCACGATAAAGCCATCGGTCACTGATTTATCTCCGCTGGCGACCACCTGCTGCGCGACCCGATCGAGTTCGGTTTCGGCATCGATCACCAGCGGTTGTTTATCCATAAAGGCGATACAGCTTTTACGATCGTACAGCTCGCGGAAGAACGGGCGCGTCATTTGCGACAGAAAGATGTGGCGGTTGATCATGCCGAACGGCGTGCCGTTTTCCACCACCGGCAGGCCAATCAAATCTTTGTGTTCGCTAAACAGCGCCATTACCGCCGTGTTGTCCATCGCTGGCGTGACGAACGGCACCGCAATACACAGCGAACGCGCGCGGGCACGACCCGTCAGGGCGCTAAGCCCGGTGCGGAAATCAGGCTGCTGCATGAGAAAGAGTCTGGCGTTGATTAGGAATAATCTTAGGTTACGGCACGGCGATGACACTTTTATGTCACCGCCGGCCAGCGCTCGCTGCTGCGCTTATTGCGGAGCTTTTAGTGTATCGGCGACGTGGCTGATGGCGCGCACCACCTCACTGGAGCTGCCGCGAATTTCGGCAATCACACCGCCCGCCTGCTGCGCGAGCACTACGCCCTGATCGGCACGTTTCAGGTTCGACGCGATGCCTTTCTGCGCCTTATCCGCCAGCAGATGGTTATGCCTCACCCGATTCTCGATTTCGCTGGTGGCGCGATTGATGTTTGCCGCGAGGGTGCGCACTTCACTGGCGACCACCGCAAAGCTGCGGCCGTGCTGACCGGCGCGCGCGGCTTCCACTGCCGCATTGAGTGCCAGCAGATTGGTTTGGTCGGCAATGCGGCGGATGCTCTCCACGATGGCGCCGATGCGATCGGAAGAGTCGCTCAGATCATTGATATCACTAGAAATACCGTGCAGTTCGCTGGCCAGCGCATTGATATTCTGCACGCTGTTTTCAATGACCGCCGCTCCCTGTTGCGTACTTTCACTGGTATGCAGCGCGGTTTGCCATGCCTGCTGCGCTGCTTCGCGCTCCAGCTGGTTTTTTTCCACCTGCGCGGTAACGTCGGTGGCGAACTTCACCACTTTGTACAGCTCGCCGGCGCTGTTAAACACCGGATTATAGGTGGCGCGCAGCCAGACGGTGTTGCCCTGCTTATTGACGCGCTCGAACTGGCCGGAGATATATTCACCCTGATTGAGCTTGTGCCAGAAGCGGCGATAGGCCTCGCTGGTGCGCATTTCGGGCGGACAGAACAGGCTGTGATGGCGACCGATGATCTCATCAGCGCGATAGCCCATGGTATTGAAGAAATTATCGTTGGCCATCAGCACTTCACCTTTGAGGTTGAAAGCAATCACCGCCATCGAGCGCTCAATGGCGGTGGTCATGGCGCGCTGCTCCTGCGCATCCATGATGTGCGCGGTGATATCACTCGCCAGCTTGACGATTTTGATCACCCGGCCGTGGCGATCCTGCACCGGTACGTAGTTGGCTTCCAGCCAGATCGGACGGCTGTGCTTCGCCACGCGCAAAAACTTATCGCTGAAGCCTTCGCCGCGATTCAGACGCTGCCAGAACTCGCGATACTGCGGTGACTGCACCATATCCGGCGTGCAGAACAGGCTGTGATGCTGGCCGACAATTTCTGCCAGCGTGTAGCCCATGCGCTCCAGAAACAGCGTGTTAGCGGTGAGTATGTGACCATCAGGCGTAAACTCAACCATGGCGATGGCCTCCTGCAGCGAACTGAGCGTTGCGCTGCTGTGACTGCGTTTCTGCCACGCGAGACGCGACAGGATTCCCGATGTAATCGTGCTGAACATGGTGGACCTTATTATGGTTATGGGATGTCAGCACGGTTATCGGCGTGAGTGGCTAAAAATTCACCACTAAATAACCCGGTTGCGCAGGTTTTTACCATCGGGTCCGGCGGTTGCTGCAAAAGGCAGCAGTCAGCTGATTTTTACCGAAAAGCGTTTGACGGTACGGCGCGAGTAAGGTTTAATGCGCCCCGTTGCCCGGATAGCTCAGTCGGTAGAGCAGGGGATTGAAAATCCCCGTGTCCGTGGTTCGATTCCGCGTCCGGGCACCAACATTCTGAAAACCCAGCCTTTATGGCTGGGTTTTTGCTTTTTGAAGCACCAATGATTTCTGGTCACTTTGACTGCTGAGGTCACTGTAATGCTTCAGCTATCCAGTATGAGCCTTCCTCTTAAGCAACCTGACGGGTAAAAGCACTTCGAAAATGTCTGCGTTAACTGGCGAACATCCAGATGCAGACGATCGGTTAAGCCATAGAACCGATAACAAATCGGGCAAGCGCGGCATCCCTGACTTTGGTATTTGCCCGTCCATGCCTGACATCCACTGCAGCCCAGGCTGCCCAGAGAAACAGCACGCACAGCAGTAGACCAACGGTCACCAGATACAGAACGCCAATATCGATTTTGCCGGATGCCGTTTTAAATGCGTTGATCTGCGCGGTAATCATCGCCATAGCGGACGGCCTCGCGTGTAATCGCCGCTGACCTTACCGTAATCCAGCGGCTGCGCACGCGAAGGCTGCGTGTAGCGGTCGATGCCAGCACGCATGGTGTTGAGGTCTTCGCTGGCTTTCTTGTAGTCGAACAGGTAACGGCGGCGATTATTGGGATCGGACTGCGTGGCGACAGTGCGGGCGCGGTCGAGGGAGAGCTGGACTTAGTCTGGTAGGTGTTGGGTGGTGGCGAGTTCGTCGAGTTCTGAAGCAAAAGTAATTTCTGGATTGACTAAGACTGTAACCAATAGAAGTGTATTTATTGAAGTTTGAACGAAACAATTAACCATGATTTCCTCCTCAGTGACTAGGAGGGTGTATTCACTAATTAATAAATAGGACGAATAGGGCTAAATAAATCTCATGCGTGATTACTTTAATAATGATGTGATTTTTTCTGCAGTGACCAAACACCCCCATTTTATTTATTTTTATGGGGGTGATGTTATTTAGAAATGTTGATGAAACCTAAAGAAAGCTCGCAATTAATTCTCATTTCCACTCGCAGATGAGAATGGGTCGTTCCAGCCTTTTATTTTTATCAATTCTTCCAGCTCCTCTCGGGTGTTGGCATTGTTTTTGTGAATCTCGTCATGAATGTCAGGGTTTACGACTAAGATATCATCCAGGTTAAGCGCATTGTGAGGATCATCTGATTTTCTATTCACATGATGAGCGTGGGCATCCTTTTCAAGTGCCTTCCCTGAGAGTTGGCAGCTTTCTATTCCATCTCTTTTAATTTTATCTTTTTTTAAATTTGGAAGTGCATTTTCAATTCTAGACTTCAGGATTTCACGGCTTTTTTCAGCGGTTGGGGAGTCTCGTAACGCTATTAAGACTTTTTCAGATTGCCGCAGCTTTTCACGTATAATAGAATCACGAGGTTCTTGTACTCTGTCTGAAACAGTATGCAATATAGCTGATACTGAAGCATATCTTTCATTATCAAAGATTAACTTATCTTTATCAGAAAGGTTATTATAAATCTTATTAACTCCTCCATTATCGCATGCTAACAAAGTTCCTATTTTTTTCTTATTAATAAATGTATTTCCATCAGAACCAAGTGCGCCTCCGTTAATTACGGCATTTTTTATCTTTGAGTTCTCTGCTTCAGTTAAGTTTTTACTATTTTCTGGCAGTTCAATATTCAAATCTTTAGCTAACGTTAAAGATGGTAGTTTTTTACTCATCTTCATCGCCCTTATCAGTTACATTAAGGTAGATTTCATTCAAAGTTGAAAATGCCTCAGTATTCTCATCATCATTTTCTCTAATTATTCTTGATAAGTTATAATACCAGCGTTTAGCTTTTCTAGGATTGTCGTAAAAATCATCCTTTAAATTAAGGAGATGGTTTCTTTGTTCACCATCGATATGGGTCAGTATATACTTATATTTCTGAAATTCATTTGTGAAAGTTTCTTTTGATAATGACATCCAGTTTTCTTGGAGTTTTTCAACGAAGGGAAATAACTCCTCGAAATTTTCGGCCTCTATTTTAAATGGTTTGACTAAGTTTTGAAGGAAACTATAAGCCTTCTCGAAATCTCCAATTCGCTTCAAATCTTCTGGTGTCTTAGCATTTTTCAGACAAGACAATTCAAAATCTTTCATATACCCTCCATAATGTAATGATTGTTAACTTATAAAAATCTAATCTCTATAAAAATAGAATGTTAACTTTGTAATATTACCAATAAAATTTCATATCGTTTACATCTGCCGCGCCGCAAGCGCCTTGCATGCTGACGATAGGGCGCAAAGTCGAGCTTTGCACGCTATCGTCCAGCTTACAAATACTTCTTGAACGAGGCTGTCAGCACCGCCAGCGCCATGCCCAACATCAGCGCCGCAGGTAGCACCAGCAGATTTTGGTAAACAGCCGGTACCAGCGTGGTGTTGAACTCAACTGCGGGACGTAATAGCGCTTCGATAACATAGTGATCGCTCATAGTATTGCCTCACTTTTGGCAGGATTCATACCTGCTGCGTGCCGAGTGATGCAGATTGCGCCAGCACAAGTAAGCGCGCAGCAGTGCCAGAGAAAGGATGAAGAACAGTGGAAGCAGCATCTGCGATGCATGAGGCATTCCATGCAATCCGGCGAATTCCATCACTGGGCTGATAACTGCTGGCTCAGTGAATGCTCTGTGATCAGCACCGGGTAATGTTCCAACTATAGGCGACGCGCCAGATCGCTAGCTGATACCTATGCGAGCTGTAGATCTGGCGCAATCTGGCACAACTGCTGTAGTGAAGCTGAGCTGCTAACGTTCACCACCATTCCAACCGCACCACGACGGCTGAGCGGTTCAGCGTTACGTGATAGCCATTTTGCGATTGAGCATCATCGCCAACCAGAAACAGCGCACCAACTCCTGGTAGTTTCAGCGCGCGCGGCTCAGTGATGCCGGGAGTGAGTTCAGGTGTTGCCACTGGCAACACTGAACCTTCACTGTAATCAGGTTGGATTGATTGCTGTTGCGACTGAGGCTCAGCGTTGATTCCCTCATAGAACGGCGATGCCGATCGTCCGCCGAGATCCGCGATAACGTTGAGTTCCGCATGTGAGATAAATGGCAGTGCGGCGATCGCGCCAGCCAGCATCAATTTGTTCATTGCTGCCTCCGTGGTTCTGTCCAGATAATTTCGGTTGAAGGTGTTTGATTGCTCGCGAGGTTAGCGGGTGCCTGTGTTGCGATTGGACCAGGTTGAGCAGGCGTTAGTGAAGCCAGCTTTTGGCTGACAATCTGCCGATAGCGCGCAGCCGGTTTACCTCAAGCCGGATGGTGATAGCAGCCAGCCGCATTCAACCAACTGCCGGGACTACGCTCCCAGCACTCGCGAAGAATGCGCGCCGCTGCGCTCAGGTTGGTATACGGATCAAACGCATCCCTCGTGAGCTGAAGCGATGGCCATTCCAGCCGAGATTGACCTTCGCGATGCCAACATCGATTCTCTTAAGCAGATGGATTTTCATAAACTGCTGCAGCGCCTGCCAGGCAGCTTGTCGACTTTCATAGCGATAGCTTTTACCCGCGACGTTGATTGTCCAGGGCTATAGGCGCGTGCCATGTGGCAGCTGGCGCGATGATTCAGCCAACGCAAGTGAGTAAAGCGACTCAGCTGGAACGCCATGCTGCAGAGCGGCTTTCTGATAACCCGACGGCACGCTTTGCATACTGGTTGACGCCACAGAGCTGGCGGCACTTAGCTACAACGCGAGGGTTTGAACGCTGCGATATGCCATCCGCTTTCCTCTTGCTGGAGAAGAACCGGCATGATGCCGTTGCCGTAGCACATCCAGCGGCCTGCATCGTGGTTCAGGGTGATGCGGCGCTCGCGTACTTGATCGGCGAAATGCGGTGCTGTTGCGCCCAGTTGCGGAGTTTCTGATCGCTGCCTTCACTATCGACAAGGTAGATATCAACGGGGCGTTTATCGGCGAGAACGGCGGAAAGTCGAGCATCGCAGCGCTGGCAATCTGCATCGCGCACGAGCAGCGCGAGCCGACCACCAGAGTCATGCGCGATGCCTGCGGCGTTGCCCATGTTAACCGGTAGCATGTTGGGCATCAGGGTTTCCAGGCAGCATCAACTTCGCGCTGGAATTTGAGCTCTTTCTCTGTTCGTTCTTATTACTGTTTTACCCAGAGTTCGGCGTAGTGGCGGCGTTCGGCGTCTGATTCTGCTTCTATGCATAAGGCAGTAACAGGCTCAGTTTTTGGTCATTGAATACCTCTAATTCCATTCTTAATTTTAAGGAATTTATTGTATTCCCTTTCATTAATCTCATTAATTAAATAGGTGTCTTTTTATTCAGTTATATAAATTTTATTTTTCTGTATGTCTTCGGTGTAAATAGACCTAGGTAGGGATAATGAGAAGATAAATGGTTTTGCTTTAACGGGAAATAGTCATTTGATAACATCATGATCCGTTTCTCATCAACAATCACTTGATAAGGATTATAATGAGCGTTATGTGCTTTTCGATGCTAAAGTAAATAATAAATAGTTAAATTTTAAAAAAAATATCCATGAGTATTCATTTTGCAACCGCCTCTAAATACACTTCATCTTTATAAGCCCATGCTTTTATTCCATTTTGACATGCTGATGTTCCCACTATAACAAAAATTGGAGATTTAATTATTTGCTTATTGGCATGATAGAAACGTTCAATGCTAATTTTATCTTGATTTGATAATGCCGGTATTAATTGAGGGTGAGTGTGCCAGTAACCTGCAAAAACTAAACCATAGCTCCTGGCTTGGCTTTGCTCATAATCACATCGGTAAGAATTAAGTTCTACCCAATGTTTTGAAGATTTGTCTGATGAATGCGGCAAAGTAGCTGAGGATAGCCATAAGCCATTATCGAATGAAGGGCTGATGAATAATTGCCCTCCACATTCCATTTTGTCACCGTGCTGTCTATGAGCATCAAAAATAGCAGAAACATCTTCGCTAACCTGCAATTTGAAATCATATTCTTCCCACACCCAAGTCCATGCGAGAGAAGGAGGGTTATTCATTGTTCCATTCATTTTTAATTACCATTGTCTCGATGTTTTCATCAATCTGTGGACCTACGTAAGTTCCTCCAGCCATAACGACCCTGCTACTTTCAGTAACAAATGAACTCCATAGGTTACTATCTGAGTTTTCAGTGTCCTGCAAAATTTTAACTACTGACTTTGATACCATACCTGCAATCAGTTGGATATTTAATGAGCTTCCGGGAATGAACCCTACACCACAGGCTGGTAATTTGAAATAACCATTGTTTTCCCATTGAGTAAATTTATTCTTAAAGTCCCCTTTTTTATCAAAGAGATATCTTGCATCTGCGACTTTTGTTTTATTGCTGCACAAAACATGGCCAACAAATGCGTAGGGCTCAACCCAAGCTTGCACAAATGAAATCTCTTTTACTCTTGACTTAATTTCCCATAGGAAGTATTCAGTTGGCCAGTCTGCAGAGGTTGAAACAATACAGTCATATGAATAGATGTTAATATCCTTATGAAAAACTGCTTGATGAAAATATTTTGGAATTGCAGTTATTACAGCTGTTGGTATGCAAGATCGAAGGTAATTCTTAAGTGCTAATGATTTATTTTTACCTAGATCATCAATTGTTAAAACATGTCTTCCTAAATTAGAATCATCGAGAGTGTCAGGGTCAACAATTGTTAGTTCTGTTATGCCGGAATGTATTAATTGTGATGCTACATGACTTCCAAGTGAACCTGCGCCAATCAGAAGAACTTTTTTTTGTTCATTTTCATCGATGCGGAAATCTTTTGAACGTGAAAAGATAACTTCGTTGTCGAGAAAAAAAGTATCAGTAATTAGTAATTTATCCTTTTCACCTATGGGGTTTTTTACTGAGCGGATTTTAGCCTTTCTTAACCCAAAGTTAAATGTCTGACTATCTCTGACTCCTTTCCTTTGAATTAGGAACGAAATAACACTCACTGGCTCTGAATTAAATATTTCAAGAACTACCCACCTTAAGGGGTGATTAGATTCATTTTCTAACCATTCTTTCAGAGCCTGAATATCACTTTCATCAGCATGACTTGAGAGCCAATCGACAAAACCATAAGCAGTTGGTAATTTTACATTTGGTGTGGATGTTAATTTTAAGTAAAACGCCCCTTTTGCTGCCTCAATCTTTTTTTTGGTGGGAGATACCTGCCATTGATAATGTTCTAAAATTTTATTGTCACTATCTGAGGCCCAAATTTCTCCATTACCTAACTCGCCACTCTTGGATAAAGTGTATAGAGGTGTAGATTCTTTTGGTTTGCTCAGTAAAGTTAATTTCTGTTGACTTAATTTAGCTTGCATAGCCCAATAGCTGATTACTTCACTGTCAAATTCATTTTTAATTTCTTTAGTGTTTTGACTTTCGCATACAAGGGAGACCATCTTCCCTAATCTTAAGAACGTGTTATCAATAACTTCAACGGGATCACCATATACAGCCTTATCTCCACCACCAAATAAACAAACAAACTCATCCAAGATATGAGGCCATTCTAACCAAGGGCTTGGTTTAATAGATAATGCTAAGGCTACGCTTGGGAAGCTTTCACTAAACCCTACCTGTAACTTCCTTTTTATTCCTAGATAATCAACAGGAAGATTCAGCTCAAATCTAATAACTTCCTTTGAGTTTGTTGTATTAACTTCAACTAGAAAACAATTGTTAAATATCTCATGAAGTCTGTTTACACCTGCCTGTATAGCAGGTGTGATATTATTAGTCTTATCCAAGGCGTTCGACCGTCCCTGCATTAGCTTGACCTAAACCAGATAACGTACCAAACGCACTCAATACATTTTTATTTAATGTTACACCAGACGTTCTTCCCGGCAATGTCCAAGACGTGCCAAAATCTTTGGATATCTCACTAATCATAGATTGAGGTACACCAAACTTATCACTTACTTCCTGTTCAAATCTCTGCTGAGTGCCCCAGTCGCTTAAACCAAGTGCGATATCGGTGATTGCATCAGCGTGCCAATCGTAAAATGCATCTCTATATTTATCACCTTCTCCATTATCTCTATTCCATTTTTCAGCGAAGTTTTCACCTTCATCACATGGATTTAGAACCTTATATTCACTATTAGAATAATCAACATGTTGAGCCATATCAGATACAATCGAGAACATCACATCGATTGGCCTCATTGGTGTCAAGGCAGACCTTAAAGCAATTTGATAATAAGCTTTTGTTGCGAGCGTAGTAATAACTGCTGAAATAGGCCTATGAATTTCTCTCGAAGCACGTATAGCCCAGCGATCGCGGTGTCTTTTTAAAAGCTTAATAGTTGCGCCAAGAGGGTGAGAGTCTGAGTATTCTTGATAGTTAGGAATAGGATCCATAGTAGACTTAGCTAACTCTTCATTACCAACGATACTGTCTATAGTCCTAGTTGATTCAGTGATCATCAAAATTTTTTTAGTGCTTACATTTTCAAGCCATAGTGAATAAGAACGCGGAGCACTAGCTTTCCAACCATCTTGCCTATCAGGAACAAGTAGTTTCCCATACCCCTCACTTTCATAATTTCCAGGTGCTATAATAGCAGGAGTAATATCTATATGAAAACCTGGGTTTTCATCAGAGTAGACAATTCTAATTCCACGTCTAAGTTGTTGTGGATCAGCTTTAACTGTTGACTCTGCCCTGAATAACGTCTCTATTGCAAGCAATACATCTTCTGGTTTGGAATTAACAGCATTCGGTAATAAGATGATGGCGTCGGCATCGATAGTCGCCATATCGCCCTTGGCTTCAGGTGCAGGTTTAACAGTTGTCTTAAGGCCAATTGAACCCTGGATAAAGATATGAGCCCCAGACAAACAAAACTCCTGAGCCTTATCTAATATTTTTTGCAATTGGGAATATCGGCTTTCAATCAAATCATATTGAATAGAAGTTAAAGATATTTTTTTAGAGGCTTCAATGAGCATCTTCTCCCAACTGTTAACCTGTGAGGAGTCTTGCGCTGTATAGTCTAAAACTTGAGAGCTCATACTAATCTCCTGATTAAAAAAACTATTTCTTTGAAATTTTATTGAATATTTCTGATTGATATATCGCATCTTGAAGAGCGTTATGGGTAGCTAAGTTTTTGGTTTTTAACTTTACATCTATCTTGCTAGATTTTGTTTCCTGCCAAAGTGTACCAAATTTGCCCATATAATATGACTTAATATCAAGAGCTGTAAAACCAAAAGGGTTTTTTCCCAGCTGTTTAATAAATGCATAATTAATGAACGACCAATCAAAAGCAGCATTGAATCCAACAAAAACTATTTTTTTATCTTTGAATTGTTCTCCTTTCAGCCAATTATCAAAAAGTTCAATGGCAATAGATATGTTCTTACCATTTTCATTTAACTCATCAATATTTAGCCCGGTTACCGCAAGAGCCTCATCTTCAACCAAGCCTCCCTGTGGCTTAATTAAGCAACTGAAGTTTTCTTCTGGTTTTCCTACTACGCAAGCGCCAATACTAATGAGGTCATATTCCCCCGGAATTGGGCCGGTAGTTTCAATATCAACAGAGATATAAATTTCTGGCGAAGACATTACAACCTCGCTTGATACAATTTAAATATGCTAGCGTGAGAAAATAACAAAACTTAATGAAAAGTCAATTAATTATAAGGGGCGAGAGCTCTGGATGTGATTAAGTTATTGTTTTTAATTGGGTTTATATCTGCCCCCCCTCTTGAAGTATTGAGTTTTCTTTAAGGTGTGACATGATGATTTATAAGATTGATTTCTAAAACTTGCAATCAAACGTGAAATAACGAACATTTGACTTAGGTAAGAATTTAAAAGGTGAATTATAATGAATAAAAGCGATTTACTCAATCAATCTAATTATCCTCCTCTTGAGGAGGCAGAGTCAATTGACGAATTCCTGTCTTTTATCGAAAGTGAAATAGTGTGGGATTGCGTCGCTGTAATCAGTGATGAAGGAAGTTCGAATATAATTATTACTACAGTTGATAATGGGGTTGTTAACTCTTGCTTCAGATTAAACTTATCACCTGCGGGATTTGTGGGGTGTATTAAAAGAGTTGCATCTAATAAAAAATTAATTCTGTCATATCTTCAGGGTGCAAATTTATCCATAAATGATTTATTAACTCTTGGGTCTATCCAAGATATATATGCTCGTACTATGGAGCAGTCATGTGAAATAGGGTTTCCTGAATTGACTAAGTTTATTGAATCAGCTGAGACAGGTTGTAGGGATAAAGGTCGAGGGAATGATTTTACACTTGAAACCAAACGAAAGGTAAATATGGCTAGTCACAGTCGCTGCATGTTTACTGGATGTGGCGAACATTTATATATTGATGAGCTGACAGGGCAGGATGGAAATTACTCATACCTGGCTCACAATGTTGCTTCTTCTGAAAATGGCGAACGGGGCATACCTGTACTATCTAATTTGCTTTCAAACGAACCAAGTAATGTCCTCTTGTTATGCGACAAACATCACCGGTTGATAGATCGTGTTGCTGCTTGTGATTACACTGCAGAAATACTTTCGGGTATGAGAAGTAAATTCATTCGCGATGCTGATGAATTACTTGATGGTCTTAAATATCAGTCAATACCTGTTTACTCGATTTTATGGCCTATAAATACGAATGTTGCATCACCTCCCAATAAAAAAGAAATATCGGCATCTCTTGCTACACTTAATTATAAAATGAGTGGTGTAATTAATTGTATATATGATAGTAACGATTTCACTCGAGAAATGCCAGATCTTCATAAGCACATCATGCCAGCTAATATTAAAAATGCTGCAGATAAAATCATTCAGCAAACCAGAGATTCAGGACACCGAGCTGCATTGTTTGCTTTTGGCCCATCACCTGCATTAGTTGCATTAGGAGCCCTTCTGGGAAACAAAAGCCAATATACTCCAATGTTAAGATACCGTGATGGTGCTTGCTGGAAGTGGCCTTCATTCACTGCTTCTGGAGTATTTTATGATTGCGAAGGATTTGAGGGGTTAGATCATAGTGAGGATGTTGTAATATGCATAGCTTTTACTGCACTCCCTAAAGTTATGCGTGAAACAGCTAATAAATTGAGTGAGGAGCTCAATGCAAAAGTAATCATTTACAAACCTAAGAATGATGAGTTTGATAACGGAGCAATACCTCACCCAACTGATGGAGTATTATTTTCATCAAGATTACATTACGACTTTCATACATTGAAATCGCACCATGGTGTTAAAAGGATGCATCTTTTAATTTGTGCATCTAATGCCGCATCTGTATTTGTAGGGCAAGCATTCGATTTACATCATCCTGAAATGATAGTTTACGATTTCAAAGAAGGAACTATGCAACCAATATTGTTGCTGACAAACGACTCATCACGCACAAATGTAAGTTACTACTAACTCAAAGTAAATGCCCCTATTAGGGGCATTTATTCTAAAACGAGTTATCAACATAACTTCGATTTTCAGTTTTATTTGAATGTGGTGGATTTTCCGATTTTTCAGCCTTGTAAACCATCGCCTGACCAATCTTGATCCAATCAGCCTTAATCAGTCTGGCTTTCAAGCTAACCCGCTGTTCGCCTGTATGATCACCTTTGTTGAGCGTGAAAATTTCTGACGTCAGGTTACTGAAGGTAAACCCAAGCAGCACTCTCTGGTCCTCGTCTAAGGCTATCTGGCAGCGGCTTATAAGGTCCGTTGCTTCCTTACCGGCGACAGTGGCGTCAAATCGCACACAGGTTGGGCTGTCAGTAGGTCCACTGAGCGCATTAATCACCATGCTGAGGAAGCTACCAGCGAGGGTCTTAATTCTGCGAATGTTGCTCAGATAACCCGGGCTCTTAATGTTGAGATTTTAGGATTTCGCTTTGGTAGAAGTGCTGTTGGTGTTTTTGCAGCGTTGTTGGTGGTAACAGTCATGATGTTTACTTCAGGAGTGGGTAACTAGTCACACAGAAACATTAATCCCTGCCGGATAAAAGCATTCCGTCATAAAACCTGGATAGCTTCGCCGCACTGACTGGTAAGTGCAAAGTACCCCACCAGCAAAGTGATCCCACAGCAGGTAGAAAGTCGCCCACTAAATCTTAGGTACTTTTATCAGTTTATAAGGCTCAGCACGACATAACCTGCTCAGGAGTTTAATGAGTGTTTGGCAAATATTTAACCCGATTTCATACATCAGATATAGATTTAATCTACTGCAATATAAGGAATAATATAGACAGCGGCGTCACTCACAACCCCTCCCTCGCTGCCAGAAATCCCTATTAACATTCGAGACCTGAAGCCAGTATTTTGTCTATATTGTAGATATTGGATATGTGTGGTAATCAGGATTCAGCCATGGTCAGTGCGGGTAAATCGACTGAATTTGAAGTGATTGCGGTGTCTTCTGGCAATGTTTCTTACTCAACGAGCAGCAACGGACATGCCGACATCACCATCTCGGTTCCGGATTTCAGTGGCGCGCAGGAAGAGCTCTATTATGTCCTGAAGCGTCCAGCCTACATCGACGAGGTCGCATTTCAGGTAGCGCTGGAGGCTGCCTTTCGTGCGGTAGTGGGGCTGGAAAAGCTCACCGGTAAAAAACGGGACGAAATCCTTCCTGCTGCAAAGATAAAAAGCGCAGGCAAAAGCAAGCCTGCAAGCAGTTCTAACACGGCACGACTTGAGACGTTGAAGCAAACCATTCTCGATGATGCTGAATGGTTGCCTGCTCAGGAAGTCTCACGTCGCAGCGGCTCTGCCGTGGATATCAAAAATCCCAGCGGTCTACCGAGCCGCTGGAAGCGGGCCGATAAAATTTTTGCCATTACTTCTGAAGGCAAAGATCTTTATCCTGCTTACGCGCTGGACGTAGGCGGGCAACCGCTGCCGCAGATGAAGAAAATTATTCAGCTGTTTGGTGAAACAAAAACCCCCTGGTCACTGGCGCTCTGGTTTGGCTCACCGAATAGCTGGCTGGGAAATCAAAAACCGAAAGATCTTCTCGCCTCTGCGCCTGAACGGGTGCTGGAAGCGGCCGCGCGGGCAAAAGAGGGACCGGTACATGGATGAGAAAATAAAAACTCCAGTGGTAAATGATGATCTTACGGCCAGAATGGCGATCTGGCCGTAAGACAAAAGGATTTGCCGGGCACTCACCTCACAACGCCAGCTGCACCGCCGCGTCCCCGTCTTCGACCTGCGCCGGCACCGCGCAGCAGATCAGCACCTCATCCTGCGCCAGCGTGATGCCTGGCCGGGTGGTGTAAGTCACCGCACCTTTCACCAGTTTTGTCTTACAGCTGCCGCAATGTCCGGCGCGACAGCTGTAGGCCGGGCTCAGGCCGCGTGCTTCGGCCAGCTCCAGCAGCGTGCCGGACTGCGGTGTCCAGCGCGCTTCTTTCAGCGACTCTGTAAACACCACCGGCACCGCTTCGGTCGCCACCGGCGGCAGCGCGGCGGGCTCTGGCGCATCCTCCTGCTGACGCTGCAGCGACGACGGACCAAACGCTTCGGCGTGAATACGCGCATCGGCAATATTCAGGCCGCGCAGTCCGTCATACATCGCCTGAGTAAATGACGGCGGACCGCACAGATAGAAATCGTAATCGTTGAACGGCAGCACCTGCGACAGCAGCGCCATATCGATGCGTCCGGCAACGTCGTAATCCACGCCGGCTTCGGCTTCGGCTTCGCCCGGCTGGCTGAGCACCCGCACCAGTTTCAACGCACCTTCACTGGCTGCCAGCAGCGCATCGATCTCACGCGCAAACGGGCGTTCGGCCAGGTTACGCGCCGACTGCAGCAAATACACCGGGCGCATCCGGCGTTTGCGTCGGCCTTCATAAATCAGGTGACGCAGCATCGCCAGCAGCGGCGTGATGCCGACGCCCGCCGCCAGCAGCACCGCTGGCCGCGTTTCGTGTGCATCAATAATGAAGTCGCCGGCCGGTGCGCGCACCTCCAGCCGATCGCCGACGCGCAGGGCATCGTGCAGATACTGTGATACGGCACCTTCACGCTTCACGCTGATGCGGTAATAACCATCCGACGGCGCAACTGACAGCGTATATTGCCGAATCAGTGGCTTAGCGCTGCCCGGCAGCGTCAGGCGGATTGGCAGATGCTGGCCCGCCAGATGCGGCAGCACGCCAGCGCCATCATCCGGCATAAGATGAAACGAGCGAATCTGCGCGCTCTCATCGACAATTTGCGTGATGCGAAATGGTCGCCACTGCGCCGCCAGCTGCTGCGCCTGCAGGCGTTCGCTGGCGGACGGCCAGTCGCCGGTCATCAGCGAGGCGGGCGATATGCCGTCTGGCTGATCGGCCCAGCGCAGGGCGAGGGCAGCGCGCCGGCGCACGATGCGGCGCGCGCTAAAGCGCCACAGCCGCTCGGCCCCCTGAAAGGCCGCGATTTCGGCGGAATCGGTTATCACCGTGGCATCGCCGCTCATTTGCAATACATCGCCGCTGGCGTAGTCAATAAACAGCAGCCCGGCCTTGCCGTTGAGTACGATATTGCCGAGGGTGGAGAAGAACAGGTTGCCGTTGAAGTCAGGAATGGTCAGCACATCATCGGCAGCGATGCGCACAAAACCGGCTTTGCCGCCGCGATGCGAAACGTCCACCTGCCGGCGCGCCTGGTCGGCATAAGTGGTGACATAAAACGTGTCGGCCTGCCCGATGGCGGCGCGCGCGGCGTCATCCAGCGCGCTGAGCGTCTCAACTTCGCCCTGATAAGCCCTGCCGGGCGCATGGTCGAAGCGGAAATCGCGCAGCTGAATATAGCGCGGGCAGTTGCCGAAGCTCTGGTCAACCTGCACGCGCAGGCCGCCGCCAATCGCCGTCAGCACGCCGTTCATGCGGTTGCGCCGCCGCGTGTGCAGCTCGATGCCGAGCAGGCCCACCGGCGCGCCATCGGTCATCCCGGCGGCCGCCGGATCGCTGGTGTCAGGACGCGCCGCGATATCCAGTGTGGTGGCGTTGGGCGAGAAGATAAAACCGGGCTGGCCTTCCAGCAGCGTGGCCCAGGCATCACCCTGTGCATCAACGCTGCCGGCAACGATAAACGGCAGCTGCGCGTAAAAGTCACGATGCTGATCGGGCATGTAATCGCGAATCACGCGCTGCCCGACATCGGCCATACTTTCCGCTACGCCCGCCTGCTGCTGCAGCGCAATTTCACCGTCATGCCATACCGGCAGCGTAATCAGTTTCTCGCCCATGATGCTGGCTCCTGTCAGGCGCGCAGGCCGGCGGCGGTCTGCGGAAAAGGCACAAAGCCGGGCAGCGCTTCAATCCGGCGCAGCAGCTGATTCACCGCAGGGTAACCGGACATCTCGACGTTGCCTTCCGGCGCACCGGCCAGGTAGCTATATAAAGCGATGTCAGCAATGGTGGGATGGTCGCCCACCAGCCACTCACGCTGGCTGAGATGACTTTCCAGCCGGGAAAGAATCAGATGCGCGCGCGCCAGCACCTCTTCCGCGTTGAATTTGGCGCCAAACACGGTAATCAGGCGCGCCGCCGCCGGACCGTAAGCCAGTTCACCGGCCGCCACCGACAGCCAGCGCTGCACCTGAGCGGCGCCCAGCGCATCTTCCGGCAGCCAGTCGCTGCGGTTAAATTTCTTCGCCAGGTACACCAGAATGGCATTGGAATCCGCGATATAAACGCCTTCGTCTTCCAGCACCGGCACCTGACCGAACGGGTTGATGGCGAGAAACGCCGGGGTTTTATGTTCGCCGCCAGGCAGGTCGACTTCGACCGTTTCATGCGCTATGCCGAGCAGTGACAGTGCCAGCAGTGCGCGGTGAGCGTGGCCGGAGAGTGCTAAATTGTACAGTTTCATCATGCGATTCCTCAGGTAGTGGCCGGGGTGATCCCGAGCCGTGGCCTAAGGTTCGCACAGCCGTATTGCTGGCAGAATAGCCAGATCTGCGAAGTCATTATTGCAAAAAGTGGAAGGATGCGGCCGGGTGCGCAGCAGGGCGCACCCGGCAGGGAATGGTTCAGGAAGGTACGACGGCACTACTGCTGGCGGCCTGCGCCTGCTGTTCATTCTGCTGCTCTTCGCGCAGCTTCAGGCGATCCCACACGCGGAAAAACGGATAGTAGACCACCAGCGAAATCGTCAGGTTGACCACCTGCAACACCGTGCCGGAGATATGGCCGCCGGTGGCGAGATAGCCGCTGACGAAGATCGGCGTGGTGAAGGGCAGGGCGATGCCAGCTGGCGGCGCCACCAGACCGCTGCTCATTGCCGCCCACGAGACAATCACCAGCAGCACCGGCGTCAGGATAAACGGCAGGAACAGGTACGGGTTCATCACCAGCGGAATACCGAACACCAGCGGCTCGCTGATGTTGAACAGCGCCGCCGGCGCGGCGATTTTCCCCAGCTGTTTCATCTGGCGGCTGCGTGCGCGGATCAGCATAAAGATCACCAGCCCAAGCAGCGCGCCGGTGCCGCCGGGCGCAATCCATAAATCGTAAAACTGCTGGGTAAAGATGTGCGGAATCGGCTGGTTATGCTGAAAGGCTTCGAGGTTTTCACTCATGTTCGACAGCCATACCGGCTGAATGAACACCAGCACGATGGCATCGCCGTGCAGGCCGAGCGTCCACAGAATGCCAATCAGCAACACCGAGAAAATCATCCCCGGCAGCGTGCCGCCGACGTGGTGCATCGGCAGACCAATCACCGTGGCGATCAGGTTGTTGATGTCGTGGAACGGTGAGGCTTCAACGGCCAGGCGCAGCAGCAGCACCACGGCCAGCACGCAGAAGCCGGGAACCAGCGCGAGGAACGATTTCGCCACCGCCGGCGGCACGCCTTCCGGCATCTTAATCACCAGGTTACGGCTGTGCACAAAGCGGTAGATTTCGGTGGACAGCAGCGCAATCACAATCGCCACGAACAGGCCCTGACTGCCGATCAGCGAAATCGGCAGCACACCGGTGACCAGCTGCGCGGGCGCGCCTTCAACCGGGGCGAACAGCGTCTGCTGCGGAATGGTCATCACAAACGCTACCAGCGCCATCGCGCCGCTGGTCAGCGGATCGAGCGTGCGGTATTTCTCCGCCAGCCGGTAGGCGATGCCGAAGCTGGAGATCAGCGCCATGATGTCGTAGGTGGCACGTACCGGATAGAGCAGTTTATTGCGCCAGCTGTCGCCGAACAGGTCGGCCATCAGATGGCCCCACGCCGGGATCGGCAGGTAGGCGAAGATCAGAAAAAAGCTGCCGATCAGCATGAACGGCATGTTGAGAATGATGCCGTCCCGCACGGACAGCACATGCTTCTGCCCGGCCACCTTGAGCGCGGCGGGCAGCACATAACGTTCGATGATATTACGGTTGGACATAGGGCCTCCTTGGGCACAATGGCGCAACAAATTAACAGGTCAATGCGTGTCACTTCGGCGCGGCAGCGGATACCTGCACCCGGCCGTCGCGGCGCAATTTATTGCGCGATGAAGCGCGCCGCGCCGGCCAGGGTGCGGTTTGCGACAGGGATATCACGCAAACTGCGGCAGCCACGGTTGATTCAACGTCAGCACTTCGTCCAGCAGCGCTTCGGCGCTGGCGACATCGCCGACCAGCGGGTTGCCGACCAGCGCCAGCAGCGCGGCACCGCGATCGCCGTGCACCGCCGCGTCGATGGTCAATCGCTCGAAGGATTTGATCTGCTGCGTCAGCCCGTGCATCAGCGGTGGCAGCGCGCCAAACACCAGCGGGTGCGCGCCCTGCGTATCGACCACACAGTTCACTTCCACCACCGCGTCGTCCGGCAGACCGTGAATCGCCCCACGGTTCTGGCAGTTCACCACCAGATTTTGCCCGCTATTGTTATGGATGGCGCTGATGAGCTCAACGGCCACTTCGGAGTAATATGCGCCGCCGCGAAAACTCAGCTGCTCCGGCTTGTGCGCCAGCTGCGGATCGGCATACAGCGCGAACAGCTCGGCTTCCACTTTCATCACCTGTTCGGCGCGCGTTCCGGCCTGGCCGTGCTGTGCTTTCTCCTGCTCTTCGGCCAGCATCTGCGGTGTTTGCCAGTAGTAGCGGTGATAAGGGCAGGGAATCGCCTGCAGCGCGCGCAGAAACGCCGGCGACCACGGCATCTCTTTGATGTTATTCATGGTCAGCGCCTGGCCTTCGCACAGCTGTTCGATCACCCCGGCGGTCACGTCCTCGCCGCGGCACAGCACCTGATGCACCCACACCAGATGATTCAGCCCGGCAAAGCGCAGCGCCACCTCGTCAAACGGCGCCTGTAACATGCCGGCGATCATATGGTGCATATTCACCGGCACGTTACACAGGCCGATGATCTTCGCGTTGCTGTAGCGCGCCACGGCTTCGGTAACGATGCCCGCCGGATTGGTGAAGTTGATGATGAAGGCGTCCGGTGCCAGTTGTTCCACTTTGCGCGCAATCTCCAGCATCACCGGAATGGTGCGCAGTGCTTTGGCGAAGCCGCCGACACCGGTGGTTTCCTGACCGAGACGGCCATACTTCAGGCCCAGCCGTTCATCGGCGGCGCGTGCCGCCAGCTGGCCGACGCGCAGCTGTGTCAGCACAAAGCGCGCGCCGCGAATCGCCTCATCCAGCGCGAAGTGCACGCTGACCTTAACCTGCTCCAGCCCGTTCTTTTGCAGCATGCGCCGCGTGAGGTCGGCGATGATCTGCACCTTTTCGCGTCCTGCCGCCACATCCACCAGCGCCAGTTCGGTTACCGGCAGCTGCGCATAACGGTTAATGATTCCCTCCACCAGCTCCGGCGAATAGCTGCTGCCGCCGCCAATGATTGCTATCTTAAGCATCGTTTTCTCCTGCCGTGGTACGGCGATAGAGTTCAATGATTTCGCCCGCTAAATCCTGAATCAGCATGGCGTTCATCAGGTGATCCTGGGCATGAACCAGAATCAGAGTAACCGGCAGCCGGCCGCTGCCTTCGTCCAGGCTAATCAGCGCCGTCTGCTGCTGATGCGCGCTGCTCACGTTTTCCCGCGCCGCCGCCAGCTGCTGCTGTGCCGCCTCAAACTGGCCGGCGCGCGCCAGCCGCAGGGCACTGAGAGCGGCGCTGCGCGCGGCACCGGCCTGCACCAGCAGCAGCATGATCTCCTCTTCCGGAACCACCATTACGTCATCTTCAGGCATGCAGAATCTCCCACAGCGCAACGCCGTGTGTTATCAGTCAGATTAGGGGAAACGAAGAATCAGGAAGCGTGCAGCGCCAGCGCTTTATCCAGCACCTGTTCGCCGCGCATCATGCCGTAATCCATCATGTCGATCACGGCGACCGCCTTGCCCTGCGGGGCCGCGATGGCGGTGAGGCGGGCAGCTTCAAACTGCACCTGTGGGCCGAGCAGCACCACATCCGCATCCGGCAGGATACGTTCGAAATCGGCCACCGGGACGGCCTGAATGTTGATCGCCAGCCCGCGCGCTTGTGCAGCGTGCTGCATTTTATTCACCAGCATGCTGGTAGACATGCCAGCGGCACAGCAAAGAACAATGCGCATAATTTATCCTCCTGTGAATTGACTCCGGCATTTAAGACCTGTCTCGGCCGCACTGTAAATACCCTGCGGCCAGATGATTTTGTGATGAAAATAATTTAAAATATTATTTATCAGTAGTTTAATCATCAAATTGCCATGAAAATAATTTTCATTGATGTGATCGGCACGATGATTTTCTGTTGCGAGTGCTTTAATTCCAGGAAAATTCAGTGCGCTCAGCTGAAAAAAATCTCACCATGAAAAATATTTTCATGCATCATGAGGGTTCGTTACTGAGGATGTGATGAGCTAATGGATATTGTCTGGCAACTGCAGCAGCAGTCGGCGCGTTTTGATGCGCAGGAATCAAAGCTGGCGCGATTTATTCTGGATAACCTGCACGCCAGCGCGCAGGCCACCATGGAGAGTCTGGCGGCGCAGGCGGGTGTCAGCCCGGCTGTACTCCAGCGCTTTGCTGCCTCGGCGGGCTACCGCGATCTGGATGATTTTCTGCACCAGGTGCGCCAGGCCGGCCAGCAGGAAAGTGCGTTTATGACGGTGATTCGTCAGCGGCAGGCTTCCCTCAGCCAGCAGGAGCAGCGGGTGGCGCGCGCCATCCTGCGTGACGCCGCGTTCGCGGCCTCGGCCACCATTGAACAACTGGCCAGCCGGGCGGAAGTCAGTGCGGCGACCATTACCCGCTTTGCCCGTTCGGTCGGCTGCGACGATATTCGCGATCTGCGTATGCGGCTGGCACGCGCCAGCGCCGAACCGGCTACTTCCAGCCACGGTGCGGTGCCGCAGCTGGTGAGTCTGCATCAGGCGCTGACCCAGCAGTGGCAGCAGCTGGATGACAGCCGCTGGCAGCAGGCGGCGCAGGCGCTGCGTCAGGCACGCAGCGTGTTGCTGATCGGTGCCGCCGGCCAGCACACGCCGCTGGTGGGGGAAGTGCAGCAGCGGCTGAGTGAGGCCGGGCTGGCGCTGGCGTGGATCCAGGACGACAACCTGCTGCGCCTGACGCTCAGCCGTTTGCAGCCGGACGATCTGCTGCTGATCCTCGCGCCGGATACCATCAACAGCAGCGTGCTCAGCGCGGTGCATCACGCTCACATCCAGCAGACCCCAGTGATGGCGCTGTGCCCGGCGGCGCTGGATCTCGCCAGCCAGGCCAACTACTGGCTGCCGCTGCCGGATGCAGCACCGGCGCGGCGCTATGGCATCCTGCTGGCGCTGGACCGGCTGGCGGCGGCGCTGTAACACCCCGCCTTTCGACTCAGGCGGTTGCCGCCACCTGAGATTTGACCTCAATAAACTGCACCAGCGCGCGCGTCACGTCAGCGGTGGTGGCGCTGCCGCCGACGTCCGGCGTCAGAATGCCCGCCGCGCATACATGCTCAATGCCCTGCATTATCAGCGCGGCCGCGTTGCGTTCGCCCAGATGTTCCAGCATCTGCACCGCCGTCCAGAAGGTGGCGATCGGGTTAGCGATGCCTTTGCCGGTGATATCAAACGCCGAGCCGTGAATCGGTTCGAACATCGACGGAAAACGCCGCTCCGGATCGATATTGGCAGTCGGCGCGACGCCGAGACTGCCGGCCAGCGCGCCGGCGAGGTCGGAGAGAATATCCGCATGCAGGTTAGTGGCGACAATGGTGTCCAGCGATTGCGGGTGCAGCGTCATGCGGTGCGTCATGGCATCCACCAGCATCTTGTCCCACTGCACATCCGGAAACTCCTGCGCCACTTCCGCCGCAATTTCATCCCACATCACCATGCCGTGCCGCTGAGCATTGGATTTGGTCACCACCGTCAGCAGTTTGCGCGGCCGCGACTGCGCCAGTTTAAAGGCGTAGCGCATGATGCGCGTCACGCCGACGCGGGTGAAAATCGCCACTTCAGTGCCCACCTCTTCTGGCAGGCCGCGGTGCGCACGGCCGCCGTTGCCGGAGTATTCCCCTTCCGAGTTCTCGCGCACGATGACCCAGTCAAGATCGCCCGGTCCACGGTTGCGCAGCGGCGAGGTCACGCCCGGCAGAATTTTGGTAGGCCGCACGTTGGCGTACTGATCGAAGCCCTGACAAATCGGCAGGCGCAGCCCCCACAGCGTGATGTGATCCGGCACGTCCGGCGCGCCCACCGCGCCAAAGTAGATGGCATCAAACTGCTTCAGCGTCTGCAGGCCATCTTCCGGCATCATCACGCCGTGCTGTTTGTAGTAGTCCGAGCCCCAGTCAAAGGTCTGCACGTCAAACGTCAGCTGTTCATCGTGCCGCGTCAGCGCCTGCAGTACCTCAACGCCAGCCGAAATCACTTCCGGGCCAATACCGTCTGCCGGAATCGCGGCAATTTTGTAGTTACGCATAGTCTTCTCCAGTCAATTAATGGGTATGAGGATGAGGCAGATCGGCGCTTTGCGGTTTTGGCGTGTGCGCGGCGAGAATCAGCACGATGAGCGCGGACAACGCCAGCAGCGCGGCGACGAAATAGAGTCCCCAGGTGTAGCTGCCGGTTTGCTGGCGGATCACGCCAATCATCATCGGGCCGACAAAACCGCCGAGATTGCCGATGGAATTAATGGTGGCGATGCCGGCGGCCGCGGCCGGCCCGCTGAGAAACAGCGTCGGCATGCTCCACAGCGGCGGTTTGGAGGCGCTGATGCCGACCGTGACCAGCGTCAGCGCAATAATCACCGCCAGCAGCGTGCTGACGTTACCGGCGTAAATCAGCCCGGCGGCAGCCAGTAAACAGGCGCCAATGACGTGCCAGCTGCGCTCGCCGCGACGATCGGAGTGACGCGCCCACAGGATCATGCCAATCACGCCGATCACCGCCGGGAAAGCATTGAGGAAGCCGATTTCCAGCGAGGAGGCGCCGAAGCTGCGAATAATTTGCGGTGACCAGATCCCCAGCGTGTACAGCCCGGCCGACGTGCCGAAGTACACCAGCGCCAGGGCCAGTACGCGCTTGTCCGCCAGCCCGCGCCAGGCGCTGCTGTGGCCGTGCTGCGTCGACCGTGCCTGCTCTTCAGCCTGCATGGTCTCCTGCAGCCAGCGCCGCTCTTCTGCGTTCAGCCATTTAGCCTGCGCCGGACGGTCGGTAAGGAAAAACAGCACCACGATGCCCAGCAGCAACGCCGGAATCGCTTCTAACACGAACATCCACTGCCAGCCGGCGTAGCCCAGCAGACCGTGCATCTCCAGCAGCGCGGCAGAGACCGGCGAGCCGAGCGCGGTAGAGAGCGGGGCGGCAGCCATGAAGATGGCGGTAACCTGCGCGCGCTTCGCCGCCGGGAACCAGTAGCTGAGGTAGAGAATGATGCCGGGGAAGAAACCGGCTTCCGCCACGCCGAGCAGAAAGCGCAGGAGGTAGAAGCTGGTGGTGCCCTGCACCAGCGCCATGCAGCCGGAGACTAATCCCCAGCTGATCATCACGCGGGCGATCCAGATGCGTGCGCCCACTTTGTGCAAAATTAAATTCGACGGGACTTCAAACAGAAAATAGCCGAGGAAAAAAATCCCAGCGCCAAAACCAAATACCGTGGGCGAGAAACCTAAATCCTGATTCATGGTTAACGCGGCAAAACCAATATTGACGCGATCGAGAAATGCGATGAAATAGAGCAGCATGATGAAGGGCACAATGCGCAACGTCACTTTACGCATCACCCTTTTTTCGAGGTGAGATTTCATATTAAAGTGCTCCAGATTGTGTAGGGTAGCATTATTTTCTGGTTGTCGAATGCAGTATGCAGGTTTGTATTGCGCGATCATCAGGCGTGGATTATATAAACTATTTGAATAATCGTGCGGTGAGGGAAATGTGGATATAAATCAAATGCGTTGTTTTGTCTCGGTGGGTAAAGAACTGCATTTCGGCCGGGCGGCACAAAGTATGGAAATGATGCCTGCATCACTTTCCCGCTTTATTCGCCTGCTGGAGGAGGATCTCGGCGTGCGCCTGTTAAACCGCTCAACGCGCAATGTTTCATTAACCGCCGAGGGAGCCCTGTTTTTTGACGAAGCGGGAAAACTGATCGATCAGTTTGATGCGCTGGCGCTGCGTTTTAAAGGCGGATTAAAAGATGAACGCCGGACATTACGCATTGGCGCTATCGATAGCGCCGCGCGCGGTTTAGTTCCGGCACTGCTGAATTTATTTGTGCCGCGTCATCCGCTGAGCGATATCCATATTATCGAAGATAAAACCCTTAACCTGATTCCCAAATTAAAATCCGGCTGGCTGGATATGATTATTATCCGTGCGCCGCAGCGTATGGATGCGTCACTGGCGCTGCGTTTTATTACCCGCGAAAGTTGCGTGCTGGCAGTGCCGCTGACGCATCCGCTGGCGGATAAAGCGCAGGTGACGGTGGCGGATTTTCAGCATGAAGCCATGATCATTCCGGACCGCCGCACCCGGCCGCACAGCCACGATCTCACCATCAGCCTGTTTAAGCAGGCCGGCCTGACGCCGCATATCGCGCAATATGCCGAAGAGAAGCAAACCATTCTCAGCCTGGTGTCCGCCGGCCTCGGTCTGGCGGTGGTGCCAGCCTCTTATCGCACCATGAACAGCGACAGCGTGCGCTATATCGCGCTGACGTTACCTGAGCAGATCAAAGGCTTGCCGCTGAGTATTGCGTGGCAGAAGGGCAACGAAGATCCGCTGTTGCGTGAAATGCTGCGTCTGCTGCATGACCACCGGCAGGAATTGATCGACAGGCTGTGAGGCTGCGCCAGAACGCGCGCTGACGTTCTGTTTATTACTTTCATTCTGCAAGTTACTTGCAAAATGAAAGTTACCCTGCCACAGTATCCCGCATCGACTTCACATCGGGAACTGGCCCATGAAAAACCAACCTCTGTGTAATATGCCGTGCCCTATCGCACGCAGCCTTGGACGCGTCGGCGATGGCTGGAGCATGCTGATCATGCGCGATGCGCTGGCCGGCTTTACCCGCTTTGATGAATTTCAGAAAAGCAGCGGCGTGGCGCCCAATATTCTGTCGCGCCGGCTGAAAGAGCTGGTGGAGGATGGATTGCTGGAAAAGGTGTGTTACAGCGACGCTCCGGCACGCTACGAGTACCAGCTCACTGCGGCGGGCCGCGATTTTCGCACGGTAATACTGGCGCTGGCCGAGTGGGGCAGCACCCACTTTTCACCGGAAGGGCGGCAGATGCAGCTGGTTGAAAGCGCCACTCAGCGCCCGGTGACGCCGCAAATGGTCGACAGCGCCACCGGCCAGCCGCTCTCCAGTGACAAATACCAGATGGTGCCTGGCCCGGCGGCCAGCCCGATGATGCACTACCGCCAGCAGTATCTGGCGAGAAAGCGCGCAGGCGATACGGCGCAAAAATTCGCCCCGCAGACGGTGGCCGGGAACGAACCATGAGCCTGACGCGGAAAAAAACGGCACTGCTGCTGATGCTGGCCTGCGGCGGCGTGGCGCTGGCCGGCTATGGCTATTACTGGTGGCACAGCGCGCGCTTTATGCCTTCGACCGATGATGCTTACGTCGGCGCGGATATCAGTGCGATTTCGGCCAAAGTGTCCGGCTATGTCCAGACGCTTGCGGTGCAGGATAATGCGGCGGTTAAAAAGGGCGACCTGCTGGTGCAGCTGGATAACCGCGACTATCGGGCGGCGGTTGACCGTGCGGCGGGCGAAGTCGCCGCACAGCAGGCGGCGCTGCAGGATATCGCCGCCACGCGCCAGCTCCAGCTGGCCACCATCGACGGCGCGCGTGCTGCGCTGCTGGCGGCGCAGGCGGTAACGCAGAAAACCACTGCCGACCAGCGCCGCTATGACGCGCTGGTGAGCAGCGCTGCGGTGTCGCAGCAGATTCGCGATCATGCGCAGGCCGATTACCATCAGGCGCTGGCGCAGGAAGGCAAAACCCGTGCCGATCGCGCGGTCGCCGAACGTCAGTTGCAGGTGCTGGATGCGCGCGAGCAGCAGACGCACGCCGCGCTGGCACAGGCGCAGGCCGACCTGGCACTGGCACAGCTCAATCTGGAATACACCGCTATCCGCGCGCCGTTTGATGGCGTGATCGGCAATCGCCGCGCCTGGGCCGGTTCGTATGTCAGCAGCGGCACGCAGCTGCTGTCGCTGGTGCCGGCGCAGGGGCTATGGATTGACGCCAACTTTAAAGAGAGCCAGCTGGCGCACATGCAGCCAGGCCAGACGGCAACAATTGTCGCGGACGTGCTGCCAGGCCGCACCTTCAGCGGGCATGTCGCCAGCCTGTCGCCTGCGACCGGTTCGCGCTTCAGCATTCTGCCGGCGGAAAACGCCACCGGTAACTTCACCAAAATTGTCCAGCGCGTACCGGTGCGCATTGCGCTGGACGGCGATGCGGCCACGCTCGGGCTGTTGCGTCCGGGACTGTCGGTGACCGTGACCGTCGATGAGCGCAGCGCGCAATGAGCCGCGTGGTCGCCGCGCCAATCGCGCCCGCGCAGATGCCGGTCAGCCGGAAAGTCTTCGCCTTTGCCACCCTGTGCATAGGCATGTTTATCGCGCTGCTGGATATCCAGATTGTCTCAGCTTCGCTGCGCGACATTGGCGGTGGCCTGTCGGCGGGGGATGATGAAACCGTGTGGGTGCAGACCAGCTACCTGATCGCCGAGATCATTATTATCCCGCTCTCCGACTGGCTGGCCAGCGTGCTGTCTACGCGCTGGCTGTTCGCCGCTTCGGCCTGCGGCTTTACGCTGATGAGCCTGCTGTGCGGCTGGGCGTGGAACATTCAGAGCATGATCGCGTTCCGTGCGCTGCAGGGGCTGGCGGGGGGCTCGATGATCCCGCTGGTGTTCACTACCGCCTTCGCCTTTTTCCAGGGCCGGCAGCGGGTGATTGCTGCCGCGACCGTCGGCGCGCTGGCGTCGCTGGCGCCGACGCTTGGCCCGACCGTTGGCGGCTGGATCACCGATAACTTCAGCTGGCACTGGCTGTTTTTTATCAACATCATTCCCGGTATTTACATCACCATTGCGGTTCCGCTGCTGGTGAACATTGACGCGCCCAACCGCGAACTGCTGCGCGGCGCGGATTATCTCAGCATCGTGCTGCTGGCGCTGGCGCTCGGCTGTCTGGAATATACGCTGGAAGAGGGGCCGCGCTGGGGCTGGTTTGATGATGACACCATTGCCACCACCGGCTGGATTGCGCTGGCGGCGGGCGTGTTGTTTGTGATCCGCACGCTGCGGCATGCCAAACCGATCGTCGATTTACGCGCGCTCAGGGACCGCGACTTTAGCCTCGGCTGCTACTTCTCGTTTATGGCGGGCGTGGGGATCTTCGCCACCATTTACCTTACGCCACTGTTTCTCAGCCAGGTGCGCGGCTTCAGCGCACTGGAGACTGGACTGGCGATCTTCTCCACCGGGGTGTTTCAGATTCTGTCGATCCCGCTGTATGCCTGGCTGGCGAACCGCGTCGATCTGCGTATTTTGCTGGCGGCGGGGCTGATCTGTTTTGCGCTGTCGATGCATTTCTTCGTGCCGATTACCCATGACTGGGGGGCTAAGGAGTTGCTGTTTCCGCAGGCATTTCGCGGTATGGCGCAGCAGTTTGCCGTGGCACCGACGGTAACGCTGACGCTGGGCAGTTTGCCACCGGCCCGCCTGAAGCTCGCGTCTGGCCTGTTTAATCTGATGCGCAACCTTGGCGGTGCGATTGGTATTGCCCTGTGCGGTACGGTGCTCAACGACCGCACCAACCTGCACTTTAGCCGGCTGGCGGATCATCTCAACAGCGCCAGCCTGACGCTGGGTGATTTTCTGCAGGGGCGCGCTCAGGCGCTGATGACCAGCGGCCTGAGCCCGGATGCCGCGCATACGGCCGCGCTGCAGTCGCTGGCGGCGCTGACGCTGCGTGAAGCGCGCACCCAGGCCTTTTCCGACGCGTTCTGGCTGATCATGACAGGCTTTTTCGTCGCGGCGCTGCTGGTGCCGTTACTGAAAAAGCCGCAAGGGTGAGCGCCAGATCGTAGCCCATTAACGCTTACTCAGCGCTTCCCACAGGCCCAGCAGATAGGTGGTGCCCAGCGCGCGGTCGTACAAACCGTAGCCTGGGCGCCCGGTTTCACCCCAGATAAAGCGGCCGTGATCCGAACGGATATAGCCGTCAAAGCCGTTGTCATACATCGACTGCAGCACTTTATACATATCCAGCGAGCCATATTCCGTCGGATGCGCGCACTCGTAGAAATCTTTATCGCGGATGATCTTGATGTTGCGCACGTGGGCAAACGGGATGCGCCTGCGGCGTGAGAACTCGGCCAGAATGGCATAGACATCGTTCTGCGGATCCTCGGCAATCGATCCGGTGCACAGCGTAATGCCGTTGGCTTCAGAATCGACGACGTTACAGATCCAGTCGAGATCGTCGCGGTTCTTCACCACGCGCGGCAGACCGAAGATCGAATACGGCGGATCGTCCGGGTGGATCGCCATCTTCACGCCCACCTCTTCACACACCGGGATCACCGCTTTGAGGAAATAGGCGAGGTTTTCACGCAGCTTCGCGTCGTCAACGTCCTGATATTTGGCAAACAGCTCCTGAACTTTTGCCAGCCGTTCCGGCTCCCAGCCCGGCAGCGCGAAGCCGTTGGCGCTGCCCAGTACTTCTTTCACCACTTCCTCGAGGCTTTTATCAATGCCCTGTTTCTCGAAGGCCATGGTGATGGAGCCATCCGGCAACACATAATTCATATCCGTCTTCATCCAGTCGAACACCGGCATGAAGTTGTAGCAGATCACTTTTACCCCGGCGGCCGCCAGGTTGCGGATACTTTGCTGATAATTAGCGATATAGCGATCGCGGCTCGGCAGGCCGATCTTGATGTCGTCGTGAATATTAACACTCTCAATCACTTCGACCGTCAGTCCGGCTGCGTGCACCTGATCGACCAGCGCCTGGATCTTCTCCTGCGGCCAGGTTTCGCCCACCGGCACATCGTAAAGTGCGCCCACCACGCCGCGTACGCCCGGCACCTGGCGAATATATTCCAGCGAAACCTTGTCTTCCTTCGGCCCAAACCACCGCATTGTCAGCTGCATTATGTCATCCACCGTCATCGTGTCTGTATGATAACGGCTAAACTACCATACTAGAATTCATGAGGGCAGCATTGTGCGGCGATTAAGCCTTGATCCGCGTCACAGAACCGGTTTTATCCGCAGCGCAGTCGCTTACTGGGTGGTCACCAGCTCGGTGAAATATTGCTTGTACTTAAACAGTTCGAGATCCGAGCGCAGCCCCAGTTTGCGCAGCGCGGTCTGCTTCTGACCGCTGATGGTTTTGCGGCTGCGCGCGTATTTACCGGCGATCTGCGTAATGCTCAACCCGTCGAGATAACAGCGAATCACCTCGATTTCGCGCGGGCTCAGCTCGCGCAGCAGCAGCGAGATGTCATCGCCCGCCTGGCGCGGTGTCAGGTAGTCGTGCATCTCGCGATCGCTCTCCTGGAATTTATCCAGCTCCAGCATCATGTCCGGCGTCAGGAAGCGCTTGCCGCGACAGATTTGATGGATGGCATCGATCAGCACCTCCTGATCGTGGCTTTTGCCGACAAATCCCTGCACGCCGGCTTTCAGCAATAGCTGGACAATTGCCGGTTTTTCCACCGCGGACGACACCAGAATCTTCAGCTGCGGGTAGTGCAGGCGCAGCTGTTTCACCATTTGCAGCCCGTCGAGCTGGTCTTCACCCAGCATGTAATCCAGCACCAGGATATCGAGCGGGTGGCGCTGCAGGAAATTCATCAGCTGCTGGCGCTGGGCAAAGGCCCCGGCCAGATCGAGCTGCGGCTCCTGCGCTAAACGGTACTGCATGGCTTTACCAATCAGCGGATGATCGTCCAGCACGGCAATCTGCCAGATTGCGCTCTCTTTCATTACATCACCTCTTCAGGAATAGGTGTTTCCAGGGCACGCAGGAACAGTGCGTCCAGCTCGGCCACCGCCCCGGCGACCTCCGGCAGCAGCTGCTGTAATAGCGCACCATCTTCATGCTCCGCCGCCTGTTCGGCGGCGCGGCAGCGATGTTGCAGCGCGTCGGCGCGCAGCATTCGGGCACTGCCGAGTAGCTGATGCGCGGCGTGACGCGCCGAAGCAAAATTGTTCGCAGCCACCGCCTGCGTCAGCTGGGCGAGATCGTAACTGTTCTGCTGGCGCGCGGTGGTCACCAGGTCGCGCCACGCCTGCGGGTTGTTTGCCGCCAGATTTTCCAGCGTCAGCAGGGTATCGTCGCGCGTCGGGTTCATCGGTGCGCCGGTGATCACCTGCAGCAGCTGCGCGCGCTCCAGCGGTTTAAACAGACAACCGTTCATGCCGGCGTCCTGCGCCAGCTGAGCCACGCGCTCCTCCGCCATCGCCGTCAGGCCGTAAACCGGCACCGCGCGTCGCACCAGGCGCTTCTCTTCGGCGCGCAGCTGGCGGGTGAATTCGAAGCCGTCCATCTCCGGCATGTTGCAGTCGGTAATTACGCGGTCCGGCTGATTTTCGCGCCACAGCGCCAGTGCCGCTGCACCGCTGTCGGCAACCAGCACATGGTGCCCGGCGTAGCGCAGCTGCTGGGCCAGCAGCAGACGGTTGGTGGCGTTGTCATCGACAATCAGAATGCGCAGTGCAGCCTGTTTTGCTGGCTCCACCGGCTGTGGCAGGGCGGGCTGCTCATGTTCAATGCTCGCCGCTTCCGCGCGGAAGCGCAGCATAAACACGCTGCCGTCACCCGGTTCACTCTCGACGTGCAGCTCGGTGCCGAGCATCACCGCCAGCCGGCGGCAGATATTCAGGCCTAACCCGGTGCCGCTGGCGCGGTTGCTGCCCTGACCGACCTGGATAAACGGCTCGAAGATCGCCTGCTGCTGCTCTGCCGTCAGGCCAACCCCGCTGTCGCTCACCTCCAGCACATACTCCGGCCGCGTGCTTTCTGCCTGATACAGCGCCACTTCCACTGCGCCCTGCGAGGTAAACTTGATGGCGTTGCTCACCAGATTGGAGAGGATTTGCTTCAGTGCTACCGGGTCAAACAGCACCTGATCCTGCGTCAGCTCCAGCACAATATTCAGCTCAAGGCCTTTATTCAGCGCCACCTGGCGGAACAGCGCTTCGCAGTCATGCACCACTTCGCTGAGCGACATTGGCTGCAGCTGAATACTGAAATGACCGGACTCGATTTTTGCCAGGTCGAGAATATCGCCCACCAGCGACAGCAGCGATCGCGACGACTCCCAGGCGACATCAATATTTTTCTGCCGCTGCTGTGCGTCGCTTTGGCCGAGATGCTCGATTTCCAGCAGGCCAATCAGCGCCGCCAGCGGCGTGCGGATTTCATGACTCATGTGCGACAGGAAGGTGCTTTTCGCTTCGCTGGCGCGCACCGCGACTTCGTTGGCTTTGCGCAGGTCGGCCATCAGCGCTTCGATATGCGCCAGCTGCTCGCTGATTTCACGCTCGTGCTCGCGCTGTTTGGCCAGCGAGGCTTTCAGCAGATGGTTACGCCACAGGAAAAACAGCAGGCCCAGCCCGGCCACGGCGACGATGCGCAATATATAGCTGCGATAGCTTTGCCATGAGGTGCTGGTGGCGGGCGGCGTGTATTTGATCCAGCGCTCCATCAGCGACTGCATGGTCGGCTGCGGAATATCGGACAGCGCTTTGTTAAGGATCGACAGCAGCACCTGATCCTGGCCATTGACCGCCATCGCCATGCGGAACATCGGCAGCGGCGCGACAAACGCGACCTTAAAGCTGTCATTAAAGTGATTGTTGAGCAGAAACAGCGACGACTCGTACGGCACGATAAAGCCATCCAGCTGCTTATCGAGTAGCTGACCGAGTGAATCAATCGATACGCCGTTTTCGACGAAGTTGATGCCCGGCCAGCGTTCACGTAAATCGTAACGATAGTAAGCGCGCTCATAGATACCGACGCGCTTGCCTGCCATCTCATCAAAGCTTTTCCACGGGCTGTCTTTGCGCGTCACTACGACCCACGACGAGTAGATGTAGGAGCGGGTGTAGCGGATTTTGTCGTCCTGCTGCGCGGTGGCGTCGCTGACGGCGATAATCGCATCGCGCTGGCGGTTGAGCGTATCGCGCATGTTGCTCAACCCCTGAATCGGATTGTAGCGAAAGCGAATGCCGGTGCGCTGGGAAATCATTTTCAGCAGGTCCACGCTCAGGCCGACCACGCGCTGGCGGTTATCAATAAAGGTAAACGGCGTATGCGAAGGATCGTAGTTAACGGTGATCTCGCGGTGTTCTGCCAGCCACGCGGCCTCCTGATCGCTGAGATCCAGCGGATGGTTTTTAACCACCGACTGATAATCCAGGCTCCAGGCTTCCGCAATCTGTACCGCGTTGCGCAGCGGAATGTTTTTCAGGATTTCATCAATGGCTGCGATCAGCGGCAGATTGGCACTGTTGCTGGCAAAGCGCGCGTCGACATCGTTGGTGTACGGCGTGCTGTGCGCCTCAATCACGTTCTGCAGGCCGCGATGCGAAAGAAAGCGCTGAGTGGCGCTGTTGCTCCAGAACAGGGTGTTTTCGCTAAACGCGGTATCGGTGTAGGCCCACAGCGGCGGCGCGGCCGGGGCCAGCGTGGCGCGCGGATAGCGCTTGTGCAGCAGCGCTTTGAGTTCTGCATCACCGTAATAGAGCAGACGATAGCGGCTATTTTTCAGTTCACTATCGAAGGTCGCGTTACGTTTGCTGATTAATACGCTGCGCGCCAGTGAATACGGCAGGCTCAGCGCCAGCTGCGTATCCTGATTGGCGGCCAGCGTGTAGTAAGGAATCAGATCGACTTCACCGTCGTTGAGCGCATCCACCAGCTCCAGCCGGGTTTTATACACCTTGATTTTCACCGGCAGATTTAACGCCTTCGCCACGATGGCCAGATAATCGGCCGAAAGTCCTTCGTAGGTGTTGGCTTCAAACGACACGGAATAGGGCGGCAGCGGGTTGTTCCACACGCCGACGCGCAGTACAGAGTGCTGTTTCAGCCACTGCTGGCTCTGCGGCGACAGCGTGACTTCCGGTGCTACCAGACCATAGCGCGGCGAGAAATTTAACGTGGTTGCACCCCAGGCAGACAGACAAAAGCCCAGTAACAGAAGGAGGCTGAGGATGCGTTTACTCACGGATGGTTTCACTCGCTGGACCGGTTGCGCGCGCCGCCACCATGACGGCGCTTCTTCTCTGACAGCACGTTGCGCGTCAGGCATCCTTCAACAGCGACTTAATACAAGTGGACTTAAATCGCGCTTAAGAAATTTCTTAAAAACAGGAGGGAAAATTCCTGGTGAAAGCCAGGTTTCGCCAGCGCGCCGAAGCGAAGCGCGCTGCTATTTTTAGTAAGTGTAAGTTTTGTTTGCTGAAATTACCGCGTTGCTTCGCCATTCCTGCTGAACCCGGCGCAATTTTCCGACGCTAATCGCCTTTTCATTTGTTTTATTTACAGAATCTATCGTGCAGGCAAAATAGCCCTTATTTTCTCTCCAGCGATCAACCATGTCCGAAGAAGCGCTGCGCCAGCAGATTCAGAACCTGAAAAAGCACAATGCGCGCCTCAAGCGCCTGGCGCACGACGCGCGTAATAAGCTGAACGCGGCGCTGGACGGCACCGGCTTGTGCCTGTGGCAGCTGGATATTCCCAGCGGCAAGCTGGTGATTTTTAACCGGCGCTGGGGCGCGATGCTCGGCTTTCAGGCGAAAGAGACCAAAGCGCGCTTTGATGCCTGGCGCGAGTGCCTGCATCCGGAAGATGCCGATGAGGTGCTGCGCGCCTTTTACGATCATATTGAAGGACGCGCGCCCTATTACGAGGCGCTGCACCGTATGATCGGCAAGAACGGCAAAATCACCTGGGTGCTGGATCGCGGACGCGTCAGCGAGTGGGACGAGCAGGGTAATCCGCTCAAAGTGACCGGCACCCATATCGACATGACCAAAGAGAAGAATTACGAAGCCCAGCTCTCCCTGCTGGCGCATCACGACCCGTTAACCGCGTTGCCCAACCGCCACGCGCTGCAGGCGCATTTTAGTCAGCTGCAACGCGCCGGGCCGCTGTGCGTGGCGTTTATCGACCTCGACAACTTCAAGCACGTCAATGACACGCTCGGCCATCGCAGCGGTGACGAGGTGCTGATTCAGCTCAGCCAGCGCATCCGCGATTTGCTGCCGTCAGAGGCCATCGTCGGGCGGCTTGGCGGCGATGAGTTCGTGCTGCTGCTGCCGTTTTTGATTGATTACCCCAAGGTGCGCATTCTGGCGCAGGCGGTGCTGGATGCGGCGCTGACGCCGTTTGATGTCGACAATGGTCATGCGCGGATTGGTGCTTCGATCGGTATCGCCCCGGTACACCGGCGCGACAGCTTCGACGACGCGCTGACCCGGGCGGATGGCGCGATGTACCAGATTAAGAAGAACGGTAAGCAGGGCTTTGGCCTGGCAGGCAATATATCGATGGGGTGAGGGCCAGCGCCCGCACCCCTTGATCACTTAAAACGCAAAACAGGAACAGCCCAGCGCCCCCCAGAACGCGTTGTTGTCTGACACCGGCACCGATGACTGGCGCGCGACATCATGAGCGTGGCTGTGCACGCCGCAGGGGCCGCTGCACTGGTGTACCTGCGGCATCCGCGCGGCACGGCCGCTGGTCTGCGGCGGGGCGCTGCGGTAGTGACCAGGCACGGTAACCACCGGCGACCACTCCGGCAACACCGGCACCGGCGGCGGTGCCAGCGGCGTGAAGCTGCCGGCGGCATACACCACATTGCCATCCACCAGCGTCAGCACCGATTCAATGCCTTTGATCTCCTCTTCCGGCACGCTAAAGAAATCTTTCGACAACAGCACCAGATCTGCCAGCTGGCCGACTTTGATCTCACCTTTGGCGCTCTGCTCGCTGGAGAACCAGGCGCTGCCTTTGGTCCACAGCATCAGCGCGGTTTCACGGTCGATGCGTGCGTTGTCATCGTACAGCTGCATCCCGCCGACGGTACGGCCTGAAACCAGCCAGTACAGTGCGGTCCACGGGTTATAGCTGGCAACGCGGGTGGCATCGGTACCGAGGCCGACCGGCACGCCGGCCTCCAGCATGCGCGCCACCGGCGGCGTCTGCTTCGCGGCCTCTTTACCGTAGCGATCGACAAAGTATTCCCCCTGGAAAGCCATGCGATGCTGCACCGCCAGCCCGCCGCCGAGCGCTTTTACCCGCTCAATATTGGCTTCAGTGATGGTTTCCGCATGGTCAAAGAACCAGTGCAGGCCATTGAACGGAATGTCGCGATTCACCTTCTCAAACACATCCAGCATGCGGCTGATCGATTCGTTATAGGTGGCGTGCAGGCGGAATGGCCAGCGATGCTCCACCAGGTGGCGCACCACGCGCTCCAGCTCATCTTCCATGCCGGGTGCCAGATCCGGGCGCGGTTCGAGGAAATCTTCGAAGTCCGCCGCCGAGAACACCAGCATTTCACCGGCACCGTTGTGGCGCAGGAAATTGGTGCCCTGGCCCGGCTTCAGCATATCGGTCCACTTCTCAAAGTCTTCCAGCTCGTGGCCGGGACGCTGGGTAAACAGGTTATAGGCGATGCGTACCGTCAGCTGCTTTTTCGCGTGCAGTTCGGCGATCACGTCGTAATCGTCCGGGTAATTCTGGAAGCCGCCGCCGGCGTCGATGGCGCTGGTCAGACCGAGGCGGTTCAGCTCGCGCATAAACTGACGCGTTGAGTTAACCTGCTGTTCCAGCGGCAGTTTGGGCCCTTTCGCCAGCGTGGCGTACAGCAGCATGGCGTTGGGACGGGCGATCAGCATGCCGGTCGGATTGCCATTGCTGTCGCGCTGGATTTCGCCGCCCGGCGGGTTGGGGGTCTCTTTGGTGTAGCCTACCACTTTCAGCGCGGCGCGATTGAGCAGCGCGCGGTCATACAGATGCAAAATGAAGACCGGCGTATCGGGCGCGGCGGCGTTGATTTCGTCCAGCGTCGGCATGCGGCGCTCAGCAAACTGGAACTCGCTCCAGCCCCCGACCACGCGCACCCACTGCGGTGACGGCGTACGCAGTGCCTGTTCGCGCAGCATACGCAGCGCATCGGCCAGCGACGGAACGCCTTCCCAACGCAGCTCAAGGTTGTAGTTGAGGCCACCGCGAATCAGATGCAGGTGGGAATCGTTCAGGCCGGGAATGCCGGTATGCCCTTTGGCGTCGATGATTTGCGTGTCGCTGCCGGCAAAGCGCATGACGTCCGCTTCGCTACCTACGGCGAGAAACTTGCCGTCTTTGATGGCTACGGCGGTGGCCAGCGGGTTTGCGCGATCGACGGTGTGAAACTTACCGTTGGTAAAAATCAGGGATGCGGTCGTCATTCTGTTCTCTCCGTTAAATTAAGCGTAGCGGCCCTCAGCCACCGTGTTAATGCGCGGTTAAAAATGCTTGCGCCGATGAGGAAAAAAATACGAAATGACAGCAGTTATTGATAACGGATTGTTTTTACGTTGTCGTTCAACTTTTTTTACGGAGGGTAGGGAATGCGTTTAAATCTGGAGGCGCTGCTGATTCTGGATGCGCTCGATCGTCATGGCACTTTTGCCGCTGCGGCCGCGCGACTGTTCAAAACTGCGTCGGCGTTGAGCTATACCGTGCAGAAGATGGAGAGCGATTTAAAAATCACGCTACTCGATCGCTCCGGCCATCGCGCCACGTTCACGCCGACCGGCCGTCTGATGCTGGAAAAAGGGCGGACGCTGCTGCGTGCGGTGAACGAGCTGGAGCAGCAGGCGCGCTACGTGGAGAGCGGCTGGGAGAGTCTGCTGACCATCAGCGTGGATGCTTCGCTGCCGTTCAGCATCCTCACGCCGCTGATTGACGAATTTTATCAGCAGCACCCGCACACCCAGCTGCAGTTCCGTCAGGACGTGCTGGCCGGCTGCTGGGAAGCGCTGCACTACGGCGAAGCGGACATTGTCTTTGGCGCGGTTCAGGAACCCGCCACGCGCAAAGAGATTGTCTGCCAGCCGCTGGGCTGGCTGGAGTATGTGTTCGCTGTCGCTCCTGACCATCCGCTGGCGGCGGAGCCCGAACCGCTGCTGCGCGAACAGATTCGCCAGTATCGCGCGGTCACGGTGCATGATTCATCCCGCCACGGTGCCGGGATGGATTTACGCGTGCTGGATGAGCAGAAGACGCTGAGCGTGCATGATTTCCCGGCCAAACTGCAGGCGCATCTCGCCGGGCTCGGCTGTGGTTATCTGCCGCTTTATCTGGCGCGCCCGCACCTGGCGAGCGGTGCGCTGGTGGCGCGCCAGCTGGACAGCGAGTGCCGGCGCGATATCGCCTATCTGGCGTGGAATGAGAGCGCCTGCGGCAACGCGGCTATCTGGTGGCGCGAGCGCCTGCCGACGCTGCCCGGCCTGAGTGACATCTACGCGCCAGCCTGATCACAGCGCAATATGATGGCTGACCTGCGGGGGTTCATCACCCTGATGGAACTGCAGTACCGCCTGCTGTAACTCAGCATCGGCGCGCGAGACGCGCTGGTGCTGACGCAAATGCTCCTGCCATGACTCCACCATAAACCACTCCAGCAGCGCTCCGGCATCGTCGGTCTGCTCCATTAATCCCCACGCATAGGCACCGTCACGGCGTCGCGCCTGAGCCAGTTTGTGCATGGCGTGCTGGAAAGCGGCGCGATCGGCCTGGGGAACACGGTAGCGAATCTGGATCAGTACGGCACCACGACGGATATCCACCGCATCGCTCACCACCGGTTCAGCCCAGTGTTGCGCTGGCTGCAGATCCGCTTCGCCCGCCGGCAGCGCCAGCCGTTTTGCCAGCAGCGCCGTGATGAGCAGCGCCGCACCGGCCAGCATCAGCGTTGACGCCAGACCCATGTGCTGGGCGATCAGCCCCCAGGCCAGACTGCCACCCGCCAGCGTGCCGTTGAACACCATCAGATAGACCGCCAGCCCGCGACCGCGCACCCAGTCGGGCAGCACCGCCTGCGCCACGCCGTTGAGGGTCGTCAGCGCGATGATCCAGCCGGTGCCCAGTACCAGCATCAGCAGCAGCGCCAGCCACTGTGGCGGACTGAGCGCCAGCGCCACCATGACCAGCGCGCTGAGCACGGCGGAGAGCAGCATCAGTCCATCATGGCTCAGCCGGGCACGCAGGCGCGGCAGCAGCAGCGCGCCGGCAATGGCACCGGCACCGACGGCCCCAAGCAGCAAGCCATAAAAGCCCGCGCTGCCGTGCAGCATGGTGCGCGCCACCAGCGGCAGCAGCGCCCAGATGGCACTGGCGAAGGCAAAATACAGCGCGGCGCGCAACAGTACGCGGTGCAGTTCGCGGCTGGCTTTCACATAGCGCAGCCCGGCGCGGAAAGCGCCAAAGAAGTGCTCATTCAGCGCGGTAGCGGCTTTCGCCGGACGTTTCCACCACAGCAGCGCGGCGATGACGAAAAAATAACTGGCGACATCGGCACCGTAAGCGGCCATAGCACCTAAACTTGCCAGCAGCAGGCCGCCGGTAGCCGGTCCAATCGCCCGGGCGATATTGATGCCCAGCGAGTTGAGCGCGACGGCATTTTTCAGCTCATGGCGGGGTACCAGCTCCGGCACGATGGCCTGCCATGCCGGACCGAACAGCGCCGCGCCGACGCCGCCGACAAAGGTCAGGCCGATCAGCCATTCAACGGTGAGCCAGTGGTTGTGCGACAGCAGCAGTAGCGTGCCGCTGACGCTGGCCATCAGCAGCTGCACCACAATCAGCAGGCGGCGGCGGTCAACAATATCTGACAGCACGCCGGCCGGCAGCGCCAGCAGGAACACTGGCAGGGTGGCGGCGGTTTGCATCAGCGCGACGGCGGTTGGGTTATCCGACAGTCCGGTAATCAGCCAGGCGCTGGCGACGTCGCGGATAAAGCTACCGGTATTGCCGAGCACCGAAGCGGTCCAGATCACGGCGAAAAGCCCGTAGGCGAAAGGGGAAAACGCGCCGCTGCGCGCTGTTTGTGGATTTGGCTGGTTCATCAGGCTGTTCCTGTCAGTGAGCGATGAGAGCACGATACGAAGCTCGCCCGTCAGGAGATAGCGGAAAAAATCGGCCAACTTGTACAAGGATTTTTGATGGCAGGGCTTAGCAAAAATCTTTGCACAAGTTGTCAAAATCTCTGCTTTAGGTTTTTCCAGCATCCCACGCTAGTTTGATTCCCAGACACAACATCACTGACTAACGGAGAAAAAACATGAGCACATTCAAGACTAAAGACGGCGTAAACCTGTACTTCAAAGACTGGGGCAAGGGGCAGCCGGTGCTGTTCAGCCACGGCTGGCCGCTGGATGCCGATATGTGGGACAGCCAGCTCAACTTCCTCGCCGAGCGCGGCTATCGCGTCATCGCGTTTGACCGCCGCGGCTTTGGTCGCTCCGATCAGCCGTGGGAAGGCTACGATTACGACACTTTTGCCGACGATATTCACGGCCTGATCGAGCATCTGCAGCTGGATGAGGTGACGCTGGTGGGCTTCTCAATGGGCGGCGGGGATGTGTCGCGCTACATTGGTCGTTATGGTACCGCGAAAGTGAAAGGACTGGTGCTGCTGGGCGCCGTCACCCCGATCTTTGGTAAAACCGACGACCACCCGGAAGGGGTAGAATCAGCGGTGTTTGACGGGATCAAAGCGGGTTTGCTGAAGGATCGTGCGCAGTTTATTAAAGAGTTCGCTACGCCGTTTTACGGTACCAACGCGGGCCAGACGGTTTCCGATGGGGTGCTGACGCAGACACTGAACATTGCGCTGCTGGCGTCGCTGAAAGGTACGCTGGATTGCGTGACCGCGTTCTCTGAGACGGATTTCCGTGCGGATATTGCCAAAGTGGATGTGCCGACGCTGGTGATCCACGGCAGTAACGACCAGGTAGTGCCGTTTGAAGCCACCGGCAAGCTGGTGCACGAGATGATTGCGGGTTCGCAGCTGAAAGTGTATGAGAACGGCCCGCACGGTTTTGCCGTGACGCATCAGGACCAGCTGAATGCGGATCTGCTGGCGTTTTTGCAGGGGAATTGAGGGGGGAGTGCGTTTTTCCCCTCACCCTAACCCTCTCCCGCCAGCGGGAGAGGGAACCGAGCGAGCGGGGGATTGGCTCTTGAATTAACCTGGGCTGTCTCAGTCCTGCATATGGCAGCGTTTCCCTCTCCCGGTGGGAGAGGGCCAGGGTGAGGGCATCAGGCCGCAGCATCCCGCATCAGACCGCAGTGTCCCGCGTCAGTCCGCCAGCAAATGCCCGTACATCGCCAGCAGGCGACGGGTGACGCCGTTGGTCCAGCCGAAGCCGTCCTGTAGTGGATACTCACCGCCGCCGCCCGGGCGGGCGCGATCGCCGCTGATATCGTACTTCTCTACCAGCTTGTGGTGCAGCGAATAGAAATTCTTCACCGTGGTCAGCCAGTTGACCGCAATCTCGGTTGCCAGCGTCTCTTCACCGTAGTTATTCAGTCCGACCACCGCCATCCACTGCAGTGGTGCCCAGCCGTTGGGTTTATCCCACTGTTCTCCGCTCTCCACCATGGAAGTCACCAGCCCGCCCTGCGTCAGCAGCAGCTGGCGCAGCGCCACCGCCTGCAGATGCGCCTGCTCGGGTGAAGCCAGCCCCAGGAACAGCGGTACCACCGCCGCTGCGGTAAAGGCACCAAAGCGTTCACGACGCCAGTCGTAGTCGCGGTACACGCCTGCGGTGTTGTCCCACAGATAGCGATGAATCGCCTGCTTGCGCGCATCCGCTTTCTTCTGCCACGCCAGGCCGGTAAGTTCTTCGCCCTTCGCGTGCGCCAGCGTCGAGATCATCAGCTCCAGCTTGTAGAGAAACGCATTCAGATCCACCGGAATAAACTGGGTGGTGCGAATGCTGGCCAGACGCTGCGGATCGCGCAACCAGCGCGAAGAGTAATCCCAGCCGGAAGCGGCACCGGCGCGCAGATCGCGATAGACCTCGCTGGCCGGACGACGCGATTTGCTGGCGGTTTCCACATCTTCCATCCACGACTCATCGCGCGGCGTGTCGCGATCGTCCCAGTAGCGGTTGAGCAGCGAACCATCCGGCATGCGCACCACGTGACGATAGGCCTGATGCGGCATCAGCTCGCCGGCCCCGTCCATCCAGAACTGATACTCTTTCATCAACTGGTCAAGATAGCGCTTCGCGCCGCGAATGCCGTCCTCTTCAAACAGCTCGACCATCAGCGCGAACACCGGCGGCTGCGAGCGGCTGAGGTAATAGGTTCGGTTGCCATTCGGCACGTGACCGTAGTTATCAATCAGCCAGGCGAAGTTGTCCGCCATATGACGCAGCAGATCGTCGCGGCCCGCTTCGGCCAGTCCCAGCATGCTGAAGTAGGAGTCCCAGTAATACGTTTCACCAAAACGCCCGCCGGGCACCACGTAAGGCTTCGGCAGCGGCAGCAGCGACGAATGCGGTAAATGCTGCTGCGGCATTTTGGTTAACACAGGCCACAGATCGTCAATATGTTCCGTCAGGGTTTTATCCGGATTGGAAACATAAAAACTCTCATTGACCTGCGGTAAATAAAAATGCTCGTGGACAAATTTTTCCAGGTCGAACTCCGCCGAGCGTTTGCGGCGGCGATAGCGGATTAAAATATCCAGCGGATCGAATTTAGGCGCGCAGTCCGGAAACGTTTTGCTGTCGGCAAAAATACGTGACGTCTGTACGTGCTCAAACAGCTCCAGATAGCGATCGGCAGGCGTCAGCGCATCAGGCGCAGGCAGGCCTTCAATCAGCTCGGGTTCCGGCTCCGAATCCTGCATACCTTCGCGGATAAACTCGTGAGGATCGTATTGATACCCCAGATCAGCATGGGCTTCGTGTTCTCCGAAAGCTTGACGTTGCTGGTGGTTAGTATTAATAGCGGCCTCCTGAAATTGCCTGGTTGCTCAAAGGACAAATTATAGATCTCTGACCCGATGAGACAACAATGCGAAATATCTATGAACGTAATAAAACTTGTCGATTGATCGGCTATTTAAGGCTTTTTTCAGCGAATACAACGTCCTATATTTCAGGAATTGAAAGCAGTGTTTCAGATGAAGCTTTAAATAAGTGAACAGAATTATCTGTAAATAAGAAAATCGTCAGTGATGACGGCAAAAAAGCGGGAAGAGGTTGATCATTTGATGGCAAACGAGACGGGGAAAAGAGGGCTTTTCGTCGCCCTCACCCCGGATTTCACCGCAGGTGAGGGCGCCGTCAGCGCCTTACTTTGCCAGCGTGGCCTTAATTACCGCGGCGAACGGTGTGGTCGGGCGGCCAATGAGTTTGCTGAGCGTGTGGCTGTCGTCGAACAGGGCACCCTGAGCGGCACCGGCGTCGGAATCCGCCAGCAGTTCGGCCAGCGGCGCGGGTAAACCGGCTCCGATCAGCGCCGCGCTGAACTCCGCAGGCGGCAGGTTAACGTACTCCACCTGTTCGCCGGACTGGCGGGCAATCTCCGCACTGAATTCTGCCAGCGTATAGCTGTCATCGCCGGCCAGTTCGTACACTTTGCCGGCCTGATCGTCACGGCTGATCACCTCTGCCGCCGCGGCTGCATAATCCTCGCGCGCCGCCGACGCGATGCGCCCGTCGCCCGCCGCGCCGATAAAGGCATGATGCGCTAACGCCGGTGCGATGCTGGCCGCATAGTTTTCGCTGTACCAGCCGTTACGCAGCAGGGCATAAGGGATGCCTGAAGCCTGCAGCAGCGCTTCGGTGGCGCGGTGTTCGACGCCCAGACCCAGCGGCGAGGTATCGGCATGCAGCAGACTGGTATACGCGATAAATGACACGCCCGCCGCTTTGGCGGCATCAATCACCGCCCGGTGCTGGGCTTCGCGCTGGCCCACTTCGCTGGAGGAGATCAGCAGCACTTTCTGCACCCCGGCAAAGGCGCTGTGCAGCGTCTGTGGCTGGTTGTAATCAGCGGTACGCAGCGCGACGCCGAGTGCCTGCAGGTCCTGCGCCTTTTCCGGTGAACGTACCACAGCGATGATCTCGCTGGCCGGTACTTTCTTCAGCAAGGCATTAATCACTAAACGGCCCAGTTGGCCAGTGGCTCCGGTAATCGCAATCATGGTGTTTTCCTCAGGTTGAACTGGTATGGAAACAGCCTACGAGATAAACTAACTTTTAGTAAGTACTTACAGATTTGTTAGTTTGAGCGGAGTGATGTAAATGGCTGAAAACCTGAGTGATAAATTTTCCCGTGGTGAATTACTCAATGTGAACTGCCCGTCACGTGAAGTGTTAAAACGGATTACCAGCCGCTGGAGTGTGCTGGTGTTACTGGCGCTGCGCGCTGAGACGCTGCGCTTCAGCGAACTGCGCCGCCGGATTGGTGGCATCAGTGAACGCATGCTGGCGCAGACGCTGCGCTACATGGAAGAGGATGGCTTCATTGAGCGTATCGCCTATGAAGTGGTGCCGCCGCACGTGGAGTACCGGCTGACGGCGCTGGGGCATGAGGTGGAAGGGCAGGTCATTGGCCTCGCCGACTGGCTGGAAAGCAATGTCCACCGCATCATTAAAGCGCCGCAGACAGCGTGAGTGCCGTCGCGGCGCGCCAGGCTCAGGCGTGCAAATATTTCTCAAACCAGCCGAGTGTGCGACCCCATGCCTGTTCGGCGGCAGCTTTGTCATAGCGTGGCGTTGAGTCGTTGTGAAAGCCGTGATTCACGCCGGGATAAATATACGCTTCATAGGTTTTGTGGCTGGCTTGCAGAGCGGCTTCATAAGCTGGCCAGCCTTCGTTGATGCCTTTATCCAGCGCGGCATAGTGCAGCAGCAGCGGCGCCCGAATGCGCGCCACATCTTCCGCTTTTGGCTGGCGGCCGTAGAACGGCACGGCGCAGGCCAGCTCAGGAAACGCCACTGCCGCCGCATTGGCCACGCCGCCGCCATAACAGAAGCCGGTGATGCCGACCTTGCCGTTCCCCTCGGGATGCTGCATCAGGAAATCGACTGCCGCGAAGAAATCGTTCATCAGTTTGGTCGGGTCGACTTTGGCCTGCATCGCACGGCCCTCTTCATCATTGCCCGGATAGCCGCCCTGCGAGCTTAAGCCATCCGGCGCCAGCGCGACATAGCCCGCTTTGGCGACCCGTCTCGCCACGTCTTCAATGTAAGGATTCAGGCCGCGATTCTCGTGTACCACCACCACGGCACCCAGCTTGCCGATGGCGTGAGTCGGGCGCACCCGATAAGCGCGTACCTCGCCATGTCCCTGGGGCGACGGGTAGTGAATGTATTCGGCGTTGATATCAGGATCGGTAAACGACACCTGCTCTGCCAGCGCATAATTGGGGCTCATGGCGCTGAGCAGGGTGGCTCCGGTCATGCCAGCGACGGTGAACTTCGCGGCCAGCGAGAGAAACTCGCGCTTGCTGATGCGACCGTGCGCATAGTAGTCATAAAGCTCAAGCAGTTCCTGGGGAAAATCCTGGGCGGTAAGACGGGTCATAACCTCTCCTTCGCTGATTAACCGGACTGTGCTGCTTTAACAAAGCACAGCCTGACGCCGCTGGCAAATGCCATGCCCCAGCGGGTTAATGCGCGATGGCTCACAGAATGTCACCGAAAGGCAGCAAATTAATTTCTTTTTGGTCTATAAAAATTATCTTTTAATTAACAAAGTTTCTTTCTGGCGACTGTGCAGGAAATTTTACAGCGTAACGTGACGGTGCGGTCCTGTGCCGTTTTGTCTGGCGCAGTAATTAACAGCTAAATTAGCCAGTTACCAGATTAACGCCTTTTCCTCTCGCTCTGCTTAATAACAAGATTGTCACAATAAATCACGGGCTTTAACCTTAACTTAGTGATTTTAAACAAGTAGTTTCTGGTGAAAACAATGATCGAAATCAAAAAATACTGTTATAGTTTTAGCCATTCCCACTGTTTCTTTTTGTTCTCGCCGCTTGCCTTACAATTGGCGTGAATCTCTTCCGACGTCACGAAATAATAATCTTGTGCGTCAAACTTGTTAATTATAAGTAAAAATTCGGTGCAATCTTGTGGCAAAGAGGTAAGCAATGTTTGGATTAGATGCCTTCCACCTGGCCAGGATTCAGTTCGCCTTTACTGTTTCCTTCCATATTATTTTCCCGGCCATCACCATCGGTCTCGCCAGTTTCCTGGCGGTGCTCGAAGGCATGTGGCTAAAAACCCGTAACGAGACCTATCGCGATCTCTACCACTTCTGGTCCAAAGTCTTTGCCGTTAACTTCGGTATGGGCGTGGTGTCCGGACTGGTGATGGCGTATCAGTTTGGTACCAACTGGAGTGGCTTCTCGCAGTTTGCCGGCAGTATTACCGGTCCGCTGCTGACCTATGAAGTGCTCACCGCCTTCTTCCTTGAAGCGGGCTTCCTCGGCGTGATGCTGTTTGGCTGGAACCGCGTTGGGCCGGGCCTGCACTTCTTTGCCACCTGCATGGTTGCGCTCGGTACCATCATCTCGACCTTCTGGATCCTCGCGTCCAACAGCTGGATGCATACCCCGCAGGGCTACATCATAGAGAATGGCATCGTGGTGCCGCAGGACTGGTTCAGGATTGTCTTCAACCCGTCGTTCCCGTACCGCCTGTTCCATATGTCGGTGGCGGCCTTCCTCGCCAGCGCCTTCTTTGTTGGCGCGTCTGGCGCGTGGCATCTGCTGCGCGGTAACGACAACCCGGCAATCCGCAAAATGTTCTCTATGGCACTGTGGATGGCACTGATCGTTGCGCCGATTCAGGCGATGATCGGCGATGCGCACGGCCTGAATACCCTTGAGCATCAGCCGGCAAAAATTGCGGCGATTGAAGGCCACTGGGAAAACCCGCCGGGAGAATCGACGCCGCTGATTCTGTTCGGTATTCCGGATATGGATGAAGAGCGCACCAAATATGCGTTGGAAGTGCCGTACCTCGGCAGCCTGATTTTGACCCACAGCCTGGACAAACAGGTCCCGGCGCTGAAGAGCTTCCCGAAAGAGGACCGCCCGAATTCGCTGGTGATCTTCTGGTCGTTCCGCGTCATGGTGGCGATGGGCCTGTTGATGATCACCCTCGGCGTGCTGAGCCTGTGGCTGCGTTACAAAAAGCGGCTGTATAACTCCCGGCCGTTCCTGTGGTTCGCCCTGCTGATGGGCCCGTCCGGCCTGATCGCCATTCTTGCCGGCTGGTTTACCACGGAAATTGGTCGTCAGCCATGGGTGGTGTACGGCGTGCAGCGCACCATTGATGCGGTGTCGGCGCATGGTGATTTGCATATGAGCATCAGCCTGCTGGCCTTCATCCTCGTCTATTCGTCAGTGTTTGGTGTCGGCTACGTTTACATGATGCGCCTGATTAAGAAAGGTCCGCTGACCGGCGAGGGTAAAGATGTGCGCCACGGTGGTCCGGGGCAGGATAAAACACCTGCGCGTCCGCTTTCTGCGGCCCATGAGAGTCTGAACGAACCGCAGGAGGGTAAATAAATGATCGATTTCTCCATTATCTGGTTCGCCATTATCGTGTTCGCCACCCTGATGTATATCGTGATGGATGGCTTCGATCTTGGCATCGGTATCCTGTTCCCGTTCAACAAAGATGCAGTTGAGCGCGACATGATGGTGAATACCGTTGCGCCGGTCTGGGATGGTAACGAAACCTGGCTGGTGCTGGGCGGTGCCGGTCTGTACGGTGCGTTCCCGCTGGCCTATTCGGTGATTGCCGATGCGCTGGCCATTCCGCTCACCGCGATGCTGATTGGCCTGATTTTCCGTGGCGTGGCGTTTGAGTTCCGCTTTAAGGCCACGGAAGAGCACCGTGCGTTCTGGGATAAATCATTTATCGCCGGTTCACTGCTGGCGACCTTCAGTCAGGGCGTTGCGGTCGGTGCGATTATCGACGGCTTCCCGGTGAAAGGGCGCGAGTTTGCCGGCTCGGCGATGGACTGGCTGGCGCCGTTCCCGCTGTTCTGCGGCGTCGGTCTGGTGGTGGCGTACGCGCTGCTGGGCTGTACCTGGCTGATCATGAAAACCGAGCATGAACTGCACCGTAAGATGTCCGCGCTGGCGACGCCGCTGGTGATCGCGCTGCTGCTGATTGTCGGCATTATCAGCCTGTGGACGCCGTTCACCCACGATGCGATTGCGCACCGCTGGTTCAGTCGTCCTAATCTGTTCTGGTTCCTGCCGGTGCCGGTACTGGTGCTGCTGTGTTCGTGGGGCATCGTGCGCGCCATCAAGCGTGAGGCGCACTACTCGCCGTTCCTGCTGACGCTGGCGCTGGTGTTTCTCGGCTTCTCCGGCCTCGGTATTAGCGTATGGCCGCACATTATTCCACCGTCGATCACCATCTGGGACGCCGCGTCACCGCCGCAGAGTCAGGCCTTTATGCTGGTCGGTAGCTTACTGATTATTCCGGTGATTCTGGGTTACACCTTCTGGAGTTACTATGTGTTCCGCGGAAAAATCAAAGCCGACGAAGGATACCACTGAGATGCAAACCGAGGTCAGCAATATGAACAACCCCACTGAAACGAAAGCCCCCTGGTGGAAGCGCGTGCTGTGGTTAGTAATCATCTACGGCGCAAGCGTGCTGGCACTGGGCGTGGTGGCATCACTGTTTCGTATGATGATGACGGCAGCGGGCATGCGTTCGCACTGAGTGGTCGATGAGGGCAGGCACGCCTGCCCGGCATTATCGGTCGCCATAAATGGCGACCCTGCAAGGTAATGCACGATGTTCGCAGGGTGCGCATTGATGCGCACCGATCATGTGTCGGCCCATCAGATTGACCAGCATTTGGTCGCCATTCATGGCGCCCCGACAGAGTACCGGCACGATTTTCGTAGGGTGCGCATTAATGCGCACCGCTATGCGCAGGCAAATCACTGCTCAATCATGCGATGCCGTTAAGACGATAAAAGGTTAGTTACCTAAGCAATTAATGCTTTTCGCGTCTCGCTGTCTTTACTCTTCCTTACGTTATCCATACGATTTTGTTATATTTATGTGACGGATTACGCAAAAGCACCGCCTTTCCCAACCCATTCAATTAAAAAAAATGCTCAGCCTGAATCTGAAAAAACAGTACATCAACGATCTGGTGGACTGGATCGAGGCCAATCTGACCGACGAGCTCAACATCGATCTGATTACCCTGAAATCCGGTTACTCCAAGTGGCACATGCAGCGCATGTTCAAAGAGATGACCGGCCAGACGCTGGCCTCGTACACGCGCAAACGTCGTCTGACGCTCTCTGCCATGGCGCTGCGCCTGACCAGCATGCCGCTAATTGATATCGCCGTGCGGTTTGGCTTTGATAATCAGCAAAACTTTACCCGGGTGTTTAAAAGCCACTTCGCCATGACGCCAGGCGCTTATCGCCGCATTCCTGAGATGCAGATGAAAGACTTCCACAGCCGCATCTCCACCCAGCGGCAGTGGGTGAGTGCGCGCCTGGCAGAGAAGCCGGAGCTGAAGTTGTGTGGAGAAGTGATCGAGTGGGAGTGCCGCTTCGGCGAATACATTGACCACCACAATCACGTGGTGGCGCAGCATACGCGTGATTTCATCGCCTTCGCCGGCCAGCACGTGCAGCGTGGCTGGCTCGGTTTTCAGTTCAGTCCGGGCGTCAACTCCAGCGATCAGCAGCATATCAGTCTGTTCCAGGCGCTGGAGAGCCAGTACGCCGACGTGCTGACCGGCAATGTACAGAACTGGACCGGTGAAAGCGGACTGTATGCGGAGATTGACTGGCACGGCGCGCCGGAAGAGATCAATGCGTTCACCGCAGAGGTGTACTACAACCATCTGCCTGCGCTCGGCGTGGCGCGGCGGCCGGGCAAGGATCTGATTAAGCTCGATCTCCGCTACAGCACGCCGGATCTGCTGCAGGGCACCTTTTACATTCCGGTTAAAGTCGGATAATGCATAAATCGTGCGGTAAACTGTGATAAACCGCACGATTTTATAAATTCCTGTGCCTGAGTGGCGTAAAATCCTTCACTGAAACCTGACTGACCGTGGAAAACACTGTTTGCCACTTCTCAGGCTGGATCATCACCTGCATGCCTGGTCCATTCCGGACCGTTATAGTGAAAAGACAAAAAATTATGCGACTATTACCGTTGTTACTTTCAACAGCGCTTGTGGCGTTTTCCGCGCTGGCAAGTGCCCAGATGGCTGAGCCTTTCTCACCGCCAGGCGGTCTGCATCCGCATCAGCCTCACTGCGCCCAGCATGAGATTGCCGGCGATAATGCGCTGCCACAGCAGCGTACGGATGACGTGACGCTGCTGACCTGCACTAACCACCAGGCCTGACGGCGCGCTACCTGCTTAGTGACCAGCGCCGTATTGCGTCCGTCCGCTTTCAGCCTCTCCCTCCGCTGCAATACGCCCGGCCTGGCGAATAACTCGAAAATCCCGAGCAATAAACGAGACATAAGCTGCTTTTAACGAGGTGTTACAGCGGCTAAACTTCTCCACCAAATGTCTCTGCTCAGGAGGAGTTGTGAACAAACCCCGTAGTATTCGAAGCTTGCTGAAAAGCTTTATCGAAAGTGACGCCAGCAACGGCATGGTGCTGATTCTGGCGGCGGTGGCGGCGATGGTGCTGGCCAATAATGCCGCCACCGCGCAAGGCTATCAAAACCTGCTGGCGGAGCCGGTACAGATTCGCTTCGGCGCGCTGGATATCAGCAAAAACCTGCTGCTGTGGATTAACGATGCGCTGATGGCGCTGTTCTTTCTGCTGATTGGCCTCGAAGTGAAGCGCGAACTGATCAGCGGCGAGCTGGCCAGCCGCGATCGCGCGATCTTCCCGGTGATTGCAGCGCTGGGCGGCATGGTTGCGCCGGCGCTCATTTTCCTGCTGTTCAATCATGATAACGAGGTTGCCCGCAACGGCTGGGCAATTCCCACGGCCACCGATATCGCCTTTGCGCTCGGTGTGCTGGCGCTGCTCGGCAGCCGGGTACCGGCGGCGCTGAAAGTGTTCCTGATGGCGCTGGCGATCATTGATGACCTCGGTGCCATCGTGATTATTGCGCTGTTCTATACCAGCGATCTGTCAGTGCTGTCGCTGAGCGTGGCGGGCGGCGCCATCGTGCTGCTGGCGATCCTCAATCGCTGCGGGGTGCGCAACATCGCGGTGTATATGCTGGTGGGCGTGGTGCTGTGGACTGCGGTACTGAAGTCCGGCGTGCATGCCACGCTGGCGGGCGTGGTGGTGGGCTTCTTTGTGCCGCTGGAGGAGAAAGAGGGACACTCACCGGCTGAGCACCTGGCGCACGGCCTGATGCCGTGGGTGAACTGGCTGATCCTGCCGCTGTTCGCGTTCGCCAACGCCGGCATCTCGCTCAGCGGCATCACCTTTGGCGATGTGCTGTCGCCGGAGCCGCTTGGCATTATCCTCGGTCTGCTGATTGGTAAACCGTTAGGTATCACGCTGTTCTGCTGGCTGGCGGTGAAGCTGCGGCTGGCGGCGTTGCCTGGCAGCACCACCATTCGCGACATTATGGCCATCGGCGTGCTGTGCGGTATCGGCTTTACCATGTCGATCTTCATCAGTTCGCTGGCGTTTGACGCCGCGCATGAACAGCTGGTGACGTTCTCGAAGCTGGGCATTCTTAGCGGTTCGCTGCTGTCGGCGGTGATAGGTTACACGCTGCTGCGCATCAAACTGCGCTAATAAGGAGAGGCGCAAGCCTCCTTTATGGTATGAATCAGCTCAATTTTAATCATCTCTACTACTTCTGGCAGGTGTGCAAAACCGGTTCGGTGGTGCGCGCCGCTGAAGTGCTGTGCCTCACGCCGCAGACCGTAACCGGCCAGATCAAAGCGCTGGAAGAGCAGCTGAATGGCGTGCTGTTTCGCCGTCAGGGGCGCGGCCTGGTGCCCACCGAGCTGGGGCAGCTGGTGTTCCGCTATGCCGATCGCATGTTTATGCTCAGCCAGGAAATGCTTGATATCGTTAACTACCGCAAGGAGTCGCATCTGCTGTTTGATGTTGGCGTGGCGGATGCGCTGTCAAAACAGCTGGTGAGCAAGGTGCTGGAAACGGTGGTGATGGCCGGCGAGAAAATTCAGCTGCGCTGCTTTGAATCCACGCATGAAATGCTGCTGGAGCAGCTCAGCCAGCACAAGCTGGATATGATCCTCTCCGACTGCCCGATAGATTCAACCCAGCAGGCCGGGCTGTTTTCGGTCAAGCTCGGCGAATGTCCGGTTAGCTTCTGGTGTAATGCGCCACTGCCTGAGCTGCCGTTTCCGGCCTGTCTGGAGCAGCGGCGCCTGCTGCTGCCCGGCCGGCGTTCGATGCTGGGGCACAAGCTGCTGAACTGGATCCACAGCCAGGGGTTACAGGTTGAGATTCTCGGTGAATTTGATGATGCGGCGCTGATGAAGGCGTTTGGCGCGCAGAATAATGCGATCTTTGTCGCACCGACGCTGTACGGGGATGATGTCTATCGTGACGATAGCGTGCGCGAGATCGGCAGGCTGGAGACGGTGATGGAGGAGTATCACGTTATTTTTGCCGGGCGCATGATTCAGCATCCGGCGGTGCAGCGCATTTGCCATCGCGACTTCAGCGCGCTGTTCAGCCACAGATCGCAGGCATAAATCGCAGGCATAAAAAAACCGGCGAAGCGCCGGTTCTTTTAACAAAGCGATAAACAGACGGCGATTAAGCCAGTTTGTTGATCTGAGCAGTCAGGTTTGCTTTATGACGTGCAGCTTTGTTTTTGTGGATCAGACCTTTAGCAGCCTGACGGTCCACGATTGGTTGCATTTCGTTGAATGCGTTCTGCGCAGCAGCTTTGTCGCCGGTTGCGATAGCCGCGTATACTTTCTTGATGAAAGTACGCATCATAGAACGATTGCTCGCGTTATGCTTGCGACGTTTCTCAGATGTTACGGCGCGTTTCTTAGCTGATTTGATATTAGCCAAGGTCCAACTCCCAAATGTGTTCTATATGGACAAATCAAAGGCCGAGGACTATGCCTTTTGCGCCTTCTTTTGTCAATGGATTTGTGCAATAAAGCGTCGTTTTAACCACGACACCCGCTTACGTAATTGATGGCGCAAGATTCTACCAGCAACACCGCGCTGAATACAGTATTTCGCAACAAAATTGTTGTGATGGGGCCGGAGCCGCCAGCCAGCGGGCGCCTGACGCTGAATCAGGCGCAGGAAAGGCACGCAGACGGGTTAACCTGAACGCTATTCAAGGGTATAATCCGCCGATTTCCACCGGTTTGAGTCAGCCATGAAGTTTATCCGCGGTATTTACAATCTGAAAGAGCAGCATCGCGGCTGCGTCCTGACCATTGGTAATTTTGACGGCGTGCATCGCGGCCACCAGGCGCTGATGGCGGAGTTAATTGCCGAAGGACGTAAACGCAACCTGCCGGTGGTGGTGATGCTGTTTGAGCCACAGCCGCTGGAGCTGTTTGCCGGCGACAAAGCGCCGGCGCGCCTGACGCGTCTGCGTGAAAAGCTCAAATACCTCGCACTGGCGGGCGTTGATGCCGTGGTGTGCGTGCGCTTCGATCGCCGTTTTGCGGCACACTCAGCACAAAGCTTTATCAGCGAACTGCTGGTCGACAAGCTCAATGTGAAATTCCTCGCAGTGGGGGATGATTTCCGCTTTGGCGCTGGTCGCCAGGGGGATTTCCTGTTATTACAGAAAGCCGGTGCGGAGTATGGCTTTGAGGTCATCAGCACCCAGACCTATTGTGATGGCGGCAAACGTATCAGCAGTACGGCGGTACGTCAGGCGCTGGCGCAGGACGATTTTGCTCAGGCGCAGCTGCTGCTCGGTCATCCGTTCAGTATTTCTGGCCGCGTGGTGCACGGTGATGCACTGGGACGCACCATTGGTTTCCCGACCGCCAATCTCCCGCTTCGTCGCACCGTGACGCCGGTAAAAGGTGTCTTTGCGGTTGAAGTGCTGGGGCTGGGCGAGCAGCCGATTCCCGGCGTGGCAAACATTGGTACGCGCCCGACGGTAAAAGGTCTGCGTCAGCAGCTTGAAGTTCACCTGCTCGACACACATATGAATCTTTATGGGCGCCACATTGAGGTGGTGCTGAAGCAGAAGATTCGCGACGAACAGCGTTTCGCTTCGCTGGACGCGCTGAAAGAACAAATTGCGAAAGATGTGGTGACGGCCCGCCAATTTTTTGGGCTAAAAACACCGGTTTAATGACCGAAATACGGAACCGAGAATCTGATGAGTGACTATAAATCTACCCTGAATTTGCCGGAAACGGGGTTCCCGATGCGTGGCGATCTGGCCAAACGCGAACCGGGAATGCTGCAACGTTGGTATGATGACAACCTGTACGGCATCATCCGCGCAGCCAAAAAAGGGAAAAAAACCTTTATCCTGCATGATGGCCCTCCGTATGCGAACGGCAGCATTCATATTGGTCACTCAGTTAACAAGATTCTGAAAGATATTATCGTTAAGTCGAAAGGCATGGCGGGCTTTGACTCGCCGTATGTTCCCGGCTGGGACTGCCACGGCTTACCGATTGAGCACAAAGTTGAGCAGATGATTGGCAAGCCGGGCGAGAAAGTCAGCGCAGCTGAATTCCGCGCAGCCTGCCGCAACTACGCGGCGGAGCAGGTTGAAGGCCAGAAGAAGGACTTCATCCGCCTTGGCGTGCTCGGCGACTGGGATCGTCCTTATCTGACCATGAATTTCCAGACCGAAGCCAACATCATTCGCGCGCTGGGCAAGATCATCGGTAATGGCCATCTGCACAAAGGCGCTAAGCCGGTGCACTGGTGCATGGACTGCCGTTCCGCGCTGGCGGAAGCGGAAGTGGAGTATTACGACAAAACCTCACCTTCTATCGACGTGATGTTTAACGCGCTGGATGCCGATGCGGTACGCGCGAAGTTTGGCGTTGCGGCGTCAGAAGGCCCGGTTTCACTGGTTATCTGGACCACCACGCCGTGGACCATGCCGGCAAACCGCGCCATCTCGCTGCATCCGGAGTTCGACTACCAGCTGGTGCAGATTGCCGGCCGCAGTCTGATCCTCGCGAAAGATCTGGTGGAATCGGTGCTGAAACGCGCGGGCATCAGCGAGTGGCAGGTGCTGGGCGAATGCAAAGGCGCCGCGCTGGAGCTGCAGCTGTTCCAGCATCCGTTCCTTGAGCAGATCCAGTCGAAAGTGGTGCTGGGCGAGCACGTCACGCTGGACGCCGGTACCGGTGCGGTGCACACCGCGCCAGGCCACGGTCCGGATGACTATGTGATCGGCCAGAAGTACGGCATCGAAACCGCTAACCCGGTCGGACCGGACGGCGCGTATCTGCCGGGCACCTATCCAACCCTGGATGGCGTTAACGTATTTAAAGCCAACGACATGATCGTTGCGCTGCTGCAGGAGAAAGGCGCGCTGCTGCACGTGGAAAAACTGCTGCACAGCTATCCGCACTGCTGGCGTCATAAAACGCCAATCATCTTCCGTGCTACGCCGCAGTGGTTTATCAGCATGGATCAGAAAGGCCTGCGTGCGCAGTCGCTGAAAGAGATCAAAGGCGTGCAGTGGATCCCGGACTGGGGCCAGGCGCGTATCGAAGCGATGGTCGCTAACCGTCCGGACTGGTGCATCTCGCGTCAGCGCACCTGGGGCGTGCCGATGGCGCTGTTCGTCCATAAAGAGAGCGAGCAGCTGCACCCGGATACGCTGGAGCTGATGGAGAAAGTGGCGCAGCGCGTCGAGCAGGACGGTATCCAGGCGTGGTGGGATCTCGATCCGCGCGATCTGATGGGCGATGACGCCGATCACTACGTCAAAGTGCCGGATACCCTCGACGTCTGGTTTGACTCCGGATCGACCAGCTTCTCGGTGGTGGATGCGCGTCCGGAATTTGACGGGCACGCACCGGATATGTATCTGGAAGGCTCGGATCAGCATCGCGGCTGGTTCATGTCGTCGCTGATGATCTCCACGGCGATGAAAGGCAAAGCGCCTTACCGTCAGGTACTGACCCACGGCTTCACCGTCGACGGTCAGGGCCGCAAAATGTCGAAATCAATCGGCAACACCGTGGCACCGCAGGATGTGATGGACAAGCTGGGCGCGGATATTCTGCGTCTGTGGGTGGCCTCAACCGACTACTCCGGTGAGATGGCGGTATCTGACGAAATCCTGAAACGGGCTGCCGACAGCTATCGCCGTATCCGTAACACCGCGCGCTTCCTGCTGGCGAACCTTGCAGGCTTCAACCCGGCGACCGACTGCGTCAGTCCGGAAGAGATGGTGGTAGTGGATCGCTGGGCTGTCGGCCGTGCGCTGGCGGCACAGCAGGATATTGTGCAGTCGTACGAGAACTACGATTTCCACGAAGTGGTGCAGCGTCTGATGCACTTCTGCTCCATCGAGATGGGCTCGTTCTATCTCGACGTGATCAAAGATCGTCAGTACACCGCGAAGGGCGACAGCCTGGCGCGTCGCAGCTGCCAGACCGCGCTGTGGCATATCGCTGAAGCGCTGGTGCGCTGGATGGCGCCGATCATGTCGTTCACCGCGGATGAGATCTGGGGCTATCTGCCTGGCGAGCGTCCACAGTACGTGTTCACCGAAGAGTGGTATCAGGGCCTGTTTGGTCTGGCGCAGGATGAAGCGCTGAACGATGCGTACTGGGCAGAACTGCTGAAAGTGCGCGGTGAAGTGAACAAGGTGATCGAGCAGGCGCGCAGCGACAAGCGCATCGGCGGCGCACTCGAAGCCACCGTCACGCTGTACGCCGATCCGGAACTGGCGGCGAAGCTGCAGGCGCTGGGCGATGAGCTGCGTTTCGTGCTGCTGACCTCGGGCGCGACCGTGGCGGATTACGTGACGGCCAGCGACGAAGCGCAGCAGAGCGAACTGTTAAAAGGTCTGAAAATCGCGCTGCATAAAGCAGAAGGCGAGAAATGCCCGCGCTGCTGGCATTACACTACTGACGTCGGCCAGAATCCGGAGCATGCTGCGGTGTGTGGACGTTGCTACACCAACGTAGCCGGAAACGGTGAAGTGCGGAAATTTGCCTGATGAGTAAACTGTGCTCAACCGGACTGCGCTGGGTATGGCTGGTGCTGGTGGTGATCGTGGTCGATTTTGCCAGCAAGCAGTGGGTCATGAACAACATGATGCTGCATGAAACTCAGCCGCTGATGCCGTTCCTGAACCTGTTCTACGCGCACAACTATGGCGCGGCGTTCAGCTTCCTGGCAGACAAAGGCGGCTGGCAGCGCTGGTTCTTTGCCGGTATCGCCATCGCCATTGTGGTGTCGCTGCTGGTGATGATGTATCGCAATCGCGCCAGCAATAAATTAACCAACATTGCCTACGCGCTGATTATCGGCGGGGCGCTGGGTAACCTGTTTGATCGTGCCTGGCACGGCTTTGTGGTCGACTTTATCGACTTCTATGTCGGTGACTGGCACTTCGCCACCTTTAACATTGCCGACTGCGGAATCTGCATCGGTGCGGCGCTGGTGGTGCTGGAGGGCTTTCTCAGCCCGAAAGGCAAACAGGTCACGAATAAATAAGGGTAACAGATGACAGACATCGTTCAGCGCGACAGCGCGCTGCTGGTGCATTTTACACTGAAGCTGGAGGATGGCTCGACGGCTGAATCCACGCGCGCCAACGGCAAGCCTGCGCTGTTCCGTCTGGGAGATGGCAGCCTGTCGGCGGCGCTGGAGCAGGAGTTGGTCGGGCGTAAAGTGGGCGATCAGCACGCCTTTACGCTCGAGCCGGAAGACGCCTTTGGCGCTGCCAGCCCGGATCTGATCCAGTACTTCTCGCGCCGTGATTTCATCGACGCGGGCGAGCCGGAAGTCGGTGCCATCATGCTGTTCAGCGGCATGGGCGGCAGCGAAATGCCGGGCGTGATTCGTGAAATTTCCGGTGACTCGATTACCGTCGATTTCAACCATCCGCTGGCGGGTCAGCGCATTAAATTCGAGATAGAAGTGCTGGAGATCGATCCGGTGCTGGAGGCCAGCGATGCAAATCCTGTTAGCTAACCCACGCGGTTTCTGTGCAGGCGTCGACCGCGCCATCAGCATTGTCGAGCGGGCGCTGGAGATGTATGGCGCGCCAATCTACGTGCGTCATGAAGTGGTGCATAACCGCTACGTGGTCAGCAGCCTGCGCGAGCGCGGTGCGATCTTCATTGAAGAGATCAGTGAAGTACCGGATAACGCCATCCTGATTTTCTCGGCACATGGCGTTTCCCAGGCCGTGCGGGCCGAAGCGAAAGCGCGCAGCCTCACTATGCTGTTTGACGCCACCTGTCCGCTGGTGACCAAGGTGCATATGGAAGTGGCGCGTGCCAGCCGTAAAGGCGTGGAAGCGATCCTCATCGGCCACGCCGGCCATCCGGAAGTGGAAGGCACCATGGGCCAGTACAGCAACCCGAACGGCGGTATGTATCTGGTGGAGTCGCCTGAGGATGTGTTTAAGCTGCAGGTAAAAGATGAAAACAACCTGTGCTTTATGACGCAGACCACGCTGTCGGTGGATGATACCTCGGACGTGATCGATGCGCTGCGTCAGCGCTTCCCGGCAATCATTGGACCGCGTAAGGATGATATCTGCTACGCCACCACCAACCGCCAGGAAGCGGTGCGCGTGCTGGCGCAGGATGCGGAGGTGGTTCTGGTGGTCGGCTCGAAAAACTCCTCCAACTCGAATCGTCTGGCGGAGCTGGCGCAGCGTGCCGGCAAGCTGGCGAAGCTGATTGATTCTGCGGATGATATTCAGGAAGAGTGGGTCAAAGGCGTGCAGTGTATCGGCGTTACCGCCGGCGCTTCGGCTCCGGATATTCTGGTGCAGCAGGTGATTCAGCGCCTGCGTGAGCTGGGCGGCGAAGCGGCGATTGAGCTGATTGGCCGTGAAGAGAATATCGTGTTTGAAGTGCCGAAAGAGCTGCGCGTCGACGTACGCAACGTGCAGTAAGCACTTCAATTTGCTGACAGAAACAGGCCGACAATGTTCGGCCTTTTCTTTATCCTTTATCACCTCAGCCGTGACTTCCAGCGGGCGGGATTGCTTTTACTGATAATCTATCGCGGCTGGCCTAAAATTCTTATTATCCCGTTATTATTGTGGCGTGACTGTTATCTGACCGTTAACCTGTTTACGCTTTGCATGCATAGTTTTGTATCAGGAATGAATAAATATGAGTGAAATCCGCATTGCTATTGTTGGTGCGCCGGGTCGCATGGGACGCAATCTGATTCAGGCCGCACAGCAGGCGGAAGGCGTGGTGTTAGGCGCGGCGCTGGCGCGCAGCGGTTCCTCGCTGCTGGGGGCGGATGCCGGTGAACTGGCGGGAATCGGCAAAACCGGCGTACGGGTGACCGACGATCTGCGGCAGGTGGTGAATGATTTCGATGTGCTGATCGATTTCACCCGTCCGGAAGGCACGCTGGAATATCTGGCGTTCTGCCGTCAGCATCAAAAAGCGATGGTGATTGGCACCACCGGTTTTGATGAAGCCGGTAAGGCAGCCATCCGTGAAGCAGCTGAAGAGATTGGCATCGTATTTGCCGCGAACTTCAGCGTAGGCGTCAATCTGGTGCTTAACCTGTTACAGCAGGCGGCAAAAGTGATGGGCGACTATGCGGATATTGAGATTGTGGAAGCGCATCACCGCCATAAAGTGGATGCGCCATCAGGCACGGCGCTGGCGATGGGAGAGGCGATTGCCGACGCCATGCACTGGAAGCTGGATGAGCACGCGGTTTACGTTCGCGAAGGCCATACCGGCGAGCGCAAGGCGCAAACCATCGGCTTTGCCACCGTGCGCGCGGGCGATATTGTCGGTGAGCACACCGCGATGTTTGCGGATATCGGCGAGCGCGTAGAGATTACGCACAAGGCTTCCAGCCGTATGACCTTCGCCAACGGGGCCGTTAAGGCTGCTGCGTGGTTAAAAGATAAGAAATCTGGCCTTTATGATATGCGTGATGTGCTGGATTTATCGATGTTGTGAGTGTTGTGAACCATCGTGATGTGGTTATTTCAATCGGTAAGATATTGATTGAACAGGGCAATGTTTTCATTGCCCTTTATTTTGTCTGTAAAATGGTAGTCTGATTGTTATTTTTGTTTATGATGGTTGTTTTTGTGACTTATCTGCGCGTTTTTTCATGGCGAGTGGCTTTTTTTGACCATTTGGTCAAAAATTTACGCAGTCAGCCGGTGTTTTGCCATTAATTGCGTCAGGCAACCGATTATTTATCGGAGATCTCTCACTATTTTGTCGCCTTGCTTCACTTTTAACATTCAGTAGCCCGAAATATACAAAAAAATAACCGCTCAGGGTAGACAATCACCAGGTCGATCATTAGAATGCGCGCAATTTGCCAAAAATCGAGCGGTCAGGCGGTTTTTGCATTGATTCAGCGCATCATTTTGAATTAATATGCAGATATTGTGACTGTTTATTCCCTGGAGGATGTTTTGATTAAGTCAGCGCTCTTGGTTCTGGAAGACGGAACCCAATTCCACGGTCGGGCCATCGGGGCAACGGGATCGGCAGTGGGGGAGGTCGTTTTCAATACGTCAATGACCGGTTATCAAGAAATCCTCACTGATCCTTCCTATTCCCGCCAGATCGTCACCCTCACTTATCCTCATATCGGCAACGTTGGTGCCAATGCCGCCGATGAAGAATCCAGTCAAATCCATGCTCAGGGCCTCGTCATCCGCGATCTGCCGCTGATTACCAGCAACTTCCGCAGCGAAGAGAGCCTGTCAGCCTATTTGCAGCGCAACAATATTGTCGGTATCGCCGATATCGATACGCGCAAACTGACGCGCCTGCTGCGTGAGAAAGGGGCGCTGAACGGCTGCATCATCGCCGGCGACAGTCCGGATGCGGCGCTGGCGCTGCAGAAAGCCCAGGCGTTCCCGGGCCTGAAAGGCATGGACCTGGCGAAAGAAGTGACCACGGCGGAAACCTACGCGTGGCAGCAGGGGAGCTGGGCGCTGAAAGGCGGCCTGCCCGAGCAGCAAAGCGCTGACGCGCTGCCGTTCCACGTGGTGGCTTATGACTACGGCGCCAAGCGCAACATTCTGCGCATGCTGGTGGATCGCGGCTGTCGCCTGACGGTTGTCCCGGCGCAAACGCCGGCTGATGAGGTGCTGGCGCTGAATCCGGACGGGATTTTCCTGTCGAATGGCCCTGGCGACCCGGAGCCGTGCGACTACGCCATCAGCGCGATTCAGGCTTTCCTGAAAACCGACATTCCGGTGTTTGGTATCTGTCTTGGCCATCAACTGCTGGCGCTGGCCAGCGGTGCGAAAACCGTGAAGATGAAGCTTGGCCATCACGGTGGCAACCATCCGGTGAAAGATCTTGATAACAACACCGTGATGATCACCGCGCAGAACCACGGTTTTGCCGTCGATGAAACCAACCTGCCGGCTAACCTGCGTGTGACCCATGTTTCCCTGTTTGACCAGACCGTACAGGGCATTCACCGCACCGACAAACCGGCGTTCAGCTTCCAGGGACATCCGGAAGCCAGCCCAGGCCCGCACGATGCGGCGCCGCTGTTCGATCACTTTATCGAACTGATCGAAGCTTACCGTTCTAACGCGAAGTAATCAGGAGCCCACGATGCCAAAACGTACTGACATAAAATCTATCCTGATCCTTGGCGCTGGCCCGATTGTGATTGGCCAGGCATGTGAATTCGACTATTCAGGTGCGCAGGCGTGTAAAGCGCTGCGTGAAGAGGGTTACCGCGTCATTCTGGTGAACTCTAACCCGGCCACCATCATGACTGACCCGGAAATGGCGGATGCGACCTACATCGAGCCTATCCACTGGGAAGTGGTGCGTAAAATCATTGAAAAAGAGCGCCCGGATGCGGTGCTGCCGACCATGGGTGGCCAGACCGCGCTGAACTGTGCGCTGGAGCTGGAGCGCCAGGGTGTGCTGGCCGAGTTTGGCGTGACCATGATTGGTGCCACCGCCGATGCGATTGATAAAGCTGAAGACCGTCGCCGCTTCGACGTGGCGATGAAGAGCATCGGCCTGGATACCGCACGTTCCGGTATCGCGCACACCATGGAAGAAGCGCTGGCGGTAGCGGAGGAGGTCGGTTTCCCGTGCATCATTCGTCCGTCGTTTACCATGGGCGGCACCGGTGGCGGTATCGCTTACAACCGCGAAGAGTTTGAAGAGATTTGCGAGCGCGGCCTCGATCTGTCGCCAACCAATGAGCTGCTGATTGATGAGTCGCTGATTGGCTGGAAAGAGTACGAGATGGAAGTGGTGCGTGATAAAAACGACAACTGCATCATCGTCTGCTCGATCGAAAACTTTGATGCCATGGGGATTCACACCGGTGACTCCATCACCGTGGCGCCAGCCCAAACGCTGACGGATAAAGAGTATCAAATCATGCGTAACGCCTCGCTGGCGGTACTGCGTGAAATCGGTGTCGAAACCGGCGGTTCCAACGTGCAGTTCTCGGTTAACCCGAAAGATGGCCGCCTGATCGTCATTGAGATGAACCCGCGCGTGTCGCGCTCCTCAGCGCTGGCCTCGAAAGCGACCGGCTTCCCGATTGCCAAAGTCGCGGCCAAGCTGGCGGTGGGCTTTACCCTCGATGAACTGATGAACGACATCACCGGTGGCCGTACGCCGGCCTCGTTCGAACCGTCCATCGATTACGTCGTCACCAAGATTCCCCGCTTCAACTTCGAGAAGTTTGCCGGTGCCAATGACCGTCTGACCACGCAGATGAAGTCGGTTGGTGAAGTGATGGCGATTGGCCGCACGTTCCAGGAGTCGATGCAGAAAGCGCTGCGCGGTCTGGAAGTGGGCGCCAGCGGTTTCGACCCGAAAGTGGATCTGGATGATGGCGAAGCCCTGACCCGTATCCGCCGCGAGCTGAAAGATGCCGGTTCTGACCGCATCTGGTATATCGCTGATGCGTTCCGTGCCGGCATGTCAGTGGACGGCGTGTTCAACCTGACCAACGTTGACCGCTGGTTCCTGGTGCAGATTGAAGAACTGGTGCGCCTGGAAGAGCAGGTGGCGCGCGAAGGTGTAAACTCGCTGAGCGCAGATTTCCTGCGTGCGCTGAAGCGTAAAGGCTTTGCCGATGTGCGTCTGGCAACGCTGGCCGGTGTGGCGGAAAGTGAAATCCGCAAGCTGCGTCATCAGTTCAACCTGCATCCGGTTTACAAGCGCGTGGATACCTGTGCGGCAGAGTTCGCCACGGACACCGCCTACATGTACTCCACCTATGAAGAAGAGTGCGAAGCCAATCCTAATCAGGATCGCGACAAGATCATGATTCTGGGCGGCGGGCCAAACCGTATCGGTCAGGGCATTGAGTTCGATTACTGCTGCGTGCATGCGGCGCTGGCGCTGCGTGAAGACGGTTACGAAACCATTATGGTCAACTGTAACCCGGAAACCGTGTCAACCGATTACGACACCTCAGACCGTCTCTACTTCGAGCCGGTAACGCTGGAAGACGTGCTGGAGATCGTGCGCATCGAGCAGCCAAAAGGCGTTATCGTGCAGTACGGTGGTCAGACGCCGCTGAAGCTGGCGCGCGCGCTGGAAGCGGCTGGCGTGCCGGTGATTGGTACCAGCCCGGATGCCATTGACCGCGCGGAAGACCGTGAGCGTTTCCAGCAGGCGGTGGATCGCCTGAAACTGAAACAGCCGGCTAACGCCACGGTGGCGACGCTGGAACAGGCGGTAGAGAAAGCCGCAGGGATTGGCTATCCGCTGGTGGTGCGTCCTTCCTACGTGCTGGGCGGCCGGGCGATGGAAATCGTCTATGACGAAGTGGATCTTAAGCGCTACTTCCAGACTGCGGTGTCCGTGTCCAACGATGCGCCAGTGCTGCTGGATCGTTTCCTCGATGACGCGGTGGAAGTGGACGTCGATGCGATTTGCGACGGCGAACGCGTGCTGATTGGCGGCATCATGGAACACATTGAGCAGGCGGGCGTGCACTCCGGTGACTCGGCCTGTTCGCTGCCGGCGTACACCCTGAGCACTGAGATTCAGAACGTGATGCGCCAGCAGGTGGAAAAGCTGGCCTTTGAACTCAACGTACGTGGCCTGATGAACGTGCAGTTTGCGGTCAAGGACAACGAAGTTTACCTGATTGAGGTGAACCCACGTGCCGCGCGTACCGTGCCGTTTGTCTCCAAAGCCACCGGCGTGCCGCTGGCGAAAGTGGCTGCACGCGTGATGGCTGGCAAAACCCTGGCTGAACAGGGCGTGACCGAAGAGGTGATTCCGCCGTACTACTCGGTAAAAGAAGTGGTGCTGCCGTTCAACAAATTCCCGGGTGTGGACCCGATTCTTGGTCCGGAAATGCGTTCGACCGGTGAAGTGATGGGCGTGGGCCGCACTTTCGCAGAAGCATTCAGCAAAGCCATGCTGGGCGCGCAGAGCAATATGAAGAAGCAGGGGCGTGCGCTGCTGTCAGTGCGTGAAGGCGACAAGAAACGTATTGTTGACCTGGCCGCGAAGCTGCAGAAGTTTGGCTTCGAGCTGGATGCGACGCACGGTACCGCCGTGGTGCTGGGTGAAGCCGGCATCAATCCGCGCCTGGTGAACAAGGTGCACGAAGGGCGTCCGCACATTCAGGATCGCCTGAAGAACGGTGAGTACACCTACATCGTCAACACCACCGCAGGACGCCAGGCGATTGAGGATTCGAAACTGATTCGCCGCAGCGCGCTGCAGTACAAAGTACATTACGACACCACGCTGAACGGTGGTTTTGCTACCGCGATGGCGCTGAATGCGGATCCGACCGAAAAAGTGATTTCGGTGCAGGAAATGCACGCGCAGATTAAAGGCTAAACCGCCTGCTCTGTGACTAAACGGCCCCGCGCGGGCCGTTTTTTTTGGCCTGTTTTGCCTGTGCTGCATAAGGTTATACGTTACAAATCTATTGATTTGACATAATTTTTATCAGTTGATGCGAAACCAGTTACATTCAGGCGTATCCGCACAAAATTATAAATACCTCTCCGCTAAGCGCACCGTACTATTCCGCTGCTCAATCATAGAGCGCTCACCTTTACGGGATATAAAAATGAAAATGCGTGCTTTCACTCTCAGCGCAGTGGCTGCGTTACTTGTTGCTGCACCTCTCGCCAGTCAGGCGGAAATCACCCTGCTGAAGCAGGATCCGCAGGCCGGCGATCCGCTTAGCCGTCTCGATTTCAAAGTGGGCGGCAGTATTCGTCCGCAGTATCTGCATCAGAACGGGGTTAACGATAAATCGTATAAGCGTAACGGCTACGACGGCGGTTCACGTTTCCGCTTCAGCGCCAACTACTACCTGTTTGACGATGTCAGCTGGGTGGGTTACTACGAGCTGGGCGTTAACTTCCCTGCCTGGTGGGGCTGGGATAACCACTATGCGGACGGCGCCCATAACACCACGCGTCGCCAGCTGTATACCGGTTTCAAAAGCGCATCGCTTGGCGAGCTCTATTTTGGCCAGCAGAACAGCGTTTATTACGATGTCGTCGGCGCTAAAACCGATATCTGGGACTACGATATGCTGGCCCAGGCACCGGGTAACGGCATCAACGGTGACTACGACGGATCTTACCGCTCGCGCAAGATGCTGAAGTATAAAAACACCTTTGGCGATGCGGATGTCTATGCCGCTTATCTGTTTGAAGATGACGACTATCTGCCGGGCAACGGCCTGCGCTACAAGCGCAAGGGCGGCGGTTCGCTGGGTGTGAACTATCACATCACCAAAGATCTGGCGTGGGGCACCGCGTGGAACTACACCCGCGCGGATATCCGCAATCCGGGCAATGGTGACAGCAAGCGTTACGACCAGAATATCTACGGCACCGCGCTGAGCTGGACGCCGGACAACTGGACGCTGTCCGCCGGTGCGGGCTGGTATGAGAACTTCTCGCCAACTAAACGCAACACCGTTAACAACTACTTCGCGGATGATGCGTGGGGTGTTGAATACTTCGCCGGTTATAAATTCCCGATCGGCCAGTATGCTGTGAAGAGCATCCAGCCTTACTTCATGGGCGATCGCCTGGAGTTCGTCAACGGACGTAACTACAAGCGTATCGATAACGGCGTGGGCGTCAGCGCGCAGCTCGACTACGGTTTCCGCGTCGACTACGAGTACGTGATCACCTCCAGTACCGATAAATCTCTGGGCAACGTTAATCTGGTGCGCCTGCGCTACGATTTCTGATGCGTAAATCAACGGCTCCTGCGGGAGCTGTTTTTTTTGGGGCGGGCACAGTGCGCTTTTCTTTACACAGCGCGCGGTCAGCGTGGAGCATCACCCTGAGTTGTAGCGCCTTCACCGCGAATTCTGGCGGCTCTTTCCGCTAACGGCCGCAAAGCCGGAGTAAAACTCTGTCGCTCAGACAAAACGCCGAGCCAAGCGGGCTTTACGTAAATAGCACGGTCGTCCTATCGACGAAAGTTTCACCTTTACGTATCATTGCGCCAATTTTTTTCCTGTAGGTCTTTTAACATGATTAGTTTGATCGCGGCACTGGCAGCAGATCGTATTATTGGCATGGAAAACGCCATGCCATGGCACCTGCCTGCCGACCTCGCGTGGTTCAAGCGCAACACGCTGAACAAACCGGTGATTATGGGCCGTCTGACCTTTGAATCGATTGGTCGCCCGTTACCGGGACGCCTGAATATTGTGGTCAGCAGCCAGCCCGGCAACCATGACGGCGTGACCTGGGTAACGTCTCCGGAAGAGGCAATTGCCGCAGCGGGTGAGGCAGAAGAGATCATGGTGATTGGTGGTGGCCGGATTTATGCGCAGATGCTGGCGCGCGCCGATCGTCTCTATCTGACGCATATCGATGCGGAAGTGGAAGGCGACACCCAGTTCCCGGATTACGAGCCGGACGAGTGGCAGTCGACGTTCAGTGAGTTCCACGATGCCGATGCGCAGAATTCGCACAGTTACTGCTTTGAGATTCTGGATCGCCGCCGTTGAGAGTGGCCTGCTGCGCATGAATGCGCAGCCTGTAAAGGCAGGGATCAATCGCTGTTTTTGACGCGATAAACCCGTGCAATATCAGGCTGATGGCTGTCACGGTACAGATGGTCGTTGTAGGGTCGCCATTTATGGTGACCCAAAAAAAGCCCCGCTAACATCGCGGGGCTTTTTGTTTACTGCATATCGCTCAGGGGGGAGGGTGCATTCACCGCGCTTTCCGCCATGGCCTGATCACGGTTCGAGACCTGGGTGTAATACTGGCCGCTCTCCCAGTGCAGCAGGGTCAGCGTTCCGCCCCAGCAGCAGCCGGTGTCGAGCCCGATCACATGCTCTGGCGTGCCTTTTCCTTCCAGCGAAGCCCAGTGACCAAAGATTTGCGTATAATCGCTGCTGATTTTGCCGGGCACCTGGAACCACGGTTTCAGCGGCGGCGGCGCTGAGGCGGGTGCCTCTTTGCAGATCATATCGAGCTGACCATTGGGGAAACAGAAGCGCATGCGCGTCAGCGCATTGGTGCTAAAACGCAGGCGCGCCAGTCCGCTCAGTTCCGGTGTCCAGTTGTTCGGCATGTCGCCATACATGGCATCGAGAAACAGCGGATAGCTGTCGCTGGATAAGACCGCCTCAACTTCGCGCGCGCACTGCTGTGCCGTCTCCAGATCCCACTGCGGCGTAATGCCAGCATGCGCCATCAGCAGCTTTTTCTCTTCATCTACCTGCAGCAGCGGCTGGCGCCGCAGCCAGTTAATCAGCTCGTCGGCATCGTCCGCTTCCAGCAGGGGCGTCAGGCGATCCTTGGGCTTGTTACGGCTGATACCGGCATACACTGCCAGCAAATGCAGGTCATGGTTGCCCAGCACCATGCGCACACAGTCTCCGAGCGACCTGACGTAGCGCAGTACCTCAAGCGAACCCGGACCGCGCGCCACCAGGTCGCCGGTCAGCCATAGCTCGTCCTGCTGCGCATCAAAATTGACCTGCGCCAGCAGCGCACGTAATTCGTCATAACAGCCGTGAATATCGCCAATCAGGTATGTACTCATTAAGTCAGTCCGATGAAAACGCGCCGCCCGGACTGGCCGGGCGGAGGAGGAATTAGTGAATGTAGGTTTGCACCGCGAGGCGGAACACCGGAATCTCCACGTGGAAGGTCTCGCCCTCTTCGTCGATCATCACATAGTGTCCCTGCATGGTGCCCATCGGCGTTTCCAGAACCGCACCGCTGGTGTACTGAAACTCATTGCCGGGCGCGATATGCGGCTGCTCACCGACCACGCCTTCACCCTGCACTTCGGTCTCGCGCCCGTTGCCATTGGTGATCAGCCAGTAGCGGCTGCGCAGCTGCACGCTGTTGCGCCCGAGATTACGAATAGTGATGGTGTAGGCGAACACGTAGCGATCCTCATCGGGAGAGGATTGCGATTCCACATACTGACTCAGTACCTGAACACAAACGCGGGCCAGTTCACTCATGCACTCAGTTCTCCGCAGATTCAGCCTGATGATTGCCCAGCCAGTTTGCCAGCTGGCAATACTGCGCCACGGTGACATTTTCTGCCCGCAGCGAGGCGTCGATGTTGAGTTCATCCAGCGCACCGGCCGTGAACAGGTGTCCCAGGCTGTTACGCAGGGTTTTGCGTCGCTGACCAAACGCTTCGGTGGTGATACGGCTCAGTAAACGCACATCGCTGACCGGATACGGTGGCTGGGTAAAAGGAACCAGACGCACTACCGCCGAATCCACTTTCGGTGGCGGGGTGAACGATTGTGGTGGCACTTCCAGCACCGGAATCACCTGACAATAATATTGCGCCATCACGCTGAGACGCCCGTAAGCTTTGCTGCCCGGGCCGGCTACCAGACGGTTAACCACCTCTTTCTGCAGCATGAAGTGCATATCTTTAATCGAACCAGTATAGCTGAAAAGGTGGAACATCAGCGGCGTCGAGATGTTGTAAGGCAGGTTGCCAAACACGCGCAGCGGCTGACCCTGCTCCTTTGACAGCGCGGAGAAGTCGAAGGTCATCGCATCCTGCTGATAAATCGTCAGCTTAGGACCGAGGAACGGATGCGTCTGCAAACGCGCGGCAAGGTCGCGGTCCAGCTCGACGACAGTCAGCGCATCAAGACGCTCGCCCACCGGCTCGGTTAACGCACCCAGCCCTGGGCCAATCTCCACCATGGCTTCACCCTTTTGCGGATGAATAGCGGAGACGATGCTGTCGATAATGTACTGATCGTTCAGGAAGTTCTGCCCGAAACGTTTACGGGCGTAGTGCCCCTGATGGACGCGATTATTCATTACTGCTCTTGATCATAGTGATGGCGAGGTTAAGCGCCGTAATAAAGCTGCCCGGCTCTGCGCTGCCCAGACCGGCGAGTTCCAGCGCGGTGCCGTGGTCAACAGAGGTACGGATAAATGGCAGGCCGAGGGTGATATTCACCGCGCGACCAAACCCCTGAAATTTTAGCACCGGCAGGCCCTGGTCGTGATACATCGCCAGCACCGCATCGGCGTGCTGCAGATATTTCGGCTGAAACAGCGTATCGGCCGGTAACGGACCGGTGAGCTGCAGGCCCTGCTGGCGCAGTTCGTCGAGCGCCGGAATGATGGTATCGATCTCTTCCCGGCCCATATGACCGCTTTCGCCAGCATGCGGGTTGAGGCCGCAGACAAAGATATGCGGCTGCGGAATGCCAAACTTACGCTGCAAATCCTGATGCAGGATGGTGATCACTTCATGCAGACTGTCACGGGTGATGGCGTCCGCGACATCTTTCAGCGGCAGATGCGTGGTGGCCAGCGCCACGCGCAACGCTTCGGTCGCCAGCATCATCACCACGCGATCGCCACCGGCGCGCTCAGCAAAGAACTCGGTGTGACCGGTGAAGGGGATGCCGGCGTCATTGATCACGCCTTTGTGTACCGGACCGGTCACCAGCGCGGCAAACTCGCCGCTGAGGCAGCCGTCGCAGGCGCGGGCCAGCGTCTCCAGTACGTAATGACCGTTGGCGACCGTCAGTTCGCCGGCCGTCACCGGCTGCGCCGTCGCGATGGGCAGCAGCGTCAGCGTACCGGCCTGCTGCGGCTGCGGTGCCACCCCGGGCTGATAGTCACGCAGCGTCAGCGGCAAACCCAGTTGAGCCGCGCGCTGGCGCAGCACGTCGCCGTCTGCGCACACCACCAGCTCAACCGGCCAGTCACGCTGAGCCAGCGCAACGGCGAGATCGGGACCAATCCCGGCGGGTTCGCCGGGCGTGATCGCCACACGATAATTACTGACCATTGCCATCCAGAATCTTCACGTAAGCACTGGCGCGCTGTTCCTGCATCCAGGTTTGCGCTTCTTCGGCAAACTTACGGTTGAACAGCAGACGGTAAGCGCGCTCTTTCTGCGCGGCATCGGTTTTATCCACCTGACGGGTATCCAGCAGCTGAATCAGGTGCCAGCCGAAGGAGGAGTGCACCGGCGCACTGACCTGGCCTTTCTGCAGCTTCAGCAGCGCATCACGGAAAGCCGGATCGTAGATTTCCGGTGACGCCCAGCCAAGGTCGCCGCCCTGGTTCGCGGAACCCGGATCGTCGGAGAACTGTTTCGCGGCAGCGGCGAAGGTGGTTTTGCCACTCTTGATGTCTGCGGCGATCTGTTCAATCTTCTGACGTGCCTGATCGTCGGTAAGGATCGGTGACGGCTTCAGCAGAATGTGGCGGGCATGCACTTCGGTGACCGAAATGTTTTTGCTCTCGCCGCGCAGATCGTTCACTTTCAGGATATGGAAGCCAACGCCAGAGCGGATTGGGCCGACGATGTCGCCTTTCTTCGCGCTGCTCAGCGCCTGCGAGAACAGCGTTGGCAGCTCTTCAATTTTGCCCCAGCCCATGTTGCCGCCTTTCAGCGCCTGCGGATCGGCAGAGTAGGTCACGGCCAGTTTACCGAAATCGGCACCGCCTTTCAGTTCACCCACCAGCTGACGCGCCAGCGCTTCCTGGTCATCAACCTGCTGCTGAGTTGGATTTTCCGGCAGCGGCAGCAGAATCTGACTTATGTTAAGTTCGGTGCCCTGGGTATTCTGCGAGCCGATCTGCTTAGCCAGCGTATCCACTTCCTGCGGCAGAATGGTGACGCGACGGCGCACTTCATTGTTACGCACTTCAGAGATCAGCATCTCTTTGCGGATCTGCGCGCGATAATCGTTGTAGTTCATCCCGTCATAGGCCAGACGGCTGCGCAGCTGATCAACGCTCATGCGGTTCTGCGCGGCGATGTTCTGGATCGCCTGATCCAGTTGCTGATCGCTCACCTGCAGACCGGCTTTTTCGCCCATCTGCAGAATGATGGCGTCCATGACCTGGCGTTCAAGGATCTGATGACGCAGGGTTTTGTCATCCGGCAGCTGCTGACCAGCCTGCTGCGCCTGTGACTTCACGGTGCGCAGCATGTTGTCTACGTCACTTTCCAGCACCACGCCGTTGTTCACGACTGCGGCAACTTTATCGACCATCTGTGGGGCTGCGAACGCAGTGTTAGCGGTGATCGCCACACCAAGAATCAGCATTCTCCAGTTCTTCATACTTTATCCATTGTTGTTTCCGCACTGCGGGATAGCCTGTCAAATATCACAACATCAGAAAGCGCGCTGATAAGGGATGATGCCCTGACGCAGCATTTCATTGGTGCCTAAGCCATAGTTAGAACTCAGACCACGCAGCTCAATGTTGAATGAGATTTGGTTGTCATACTTGCTGTCGTTGTTTTCCCAACCGTTGATCTTGCGTTCGTAACCCAGACGAATGGCGTAGCAGCAGGAGCTGTACTGCAGACCGACTAGCTGCTCGGCCGGACGGCTGTTGCGGGTGTCATAGTAGTAACCCCCCACCAGCGACCAGGCATCGGCAATCGGCCAGCTGGCCGTGGCGCCCACCTGCGAGATACCGTTTTTGTAGATCGGGTTAGTGACATAGCTGGGGTTATTCAACGCCTGCGCCACATACTCCGGGCTACTGTAGCGATAGCTCAGCTGCACCATACGGTCGGCATCACGACGGTATTCCACAATGGCATTGCCCTGGGAAACGTTGTCCAGCCGCGTATCGTATTGCAGGCCGCCGCGCACGCCCCAGCGATCGCTGACTTTCCAGTAAGTATCACCCGCCCACACCAGGCTACCGGTATCATCTTCTTTATTCGTCTGGTTTACGCCGGTACGAGACGGGGTAAACGAGTAGATTTGACCCACGGAAACGTTAAAACGTTCAACCAGATCGTTATCATAAATACGCGTGGTCACGCCGGTCGCCACTTCGTTAGACGAAGCGATACGATCGAGGCCGCTGTAGGTGCGATCGCGGAACAGGCCGGTGTAGTCGGTCTGCAGCAGCGTGGAGTCGTACGGATAGATGTTGCTCTGGTCGCGATACGGGATATACAGGTACTGCACGCGCGGTTCCAGCGTCTGGGTGTAGCCTTCGGCCCAGTCCATATTGCGGTCAAATACCAGGCGACCATCTACCTTGAACTGCGGCAGGGTGCGGTTGACTGACTCTTTCAGCTGATTGGTGCGGGTGGTATCGATATTTTCGTTGTAGTAGTTAACGTTATCCTGCTGGTAATGCGTTGCCAGCAGCTTTGCCTCGGTATCCAGACTGGCCCAGCCGTTGGACAGCGGCAGGTTGAGCGTTGGCTCGATGTGCAAACGCGTCGCTTCCGGCATTCGGTTACTGACGTTAGTGAACTTCACCGCCTGCGCATAGATGCGACCGTCAAACGGCCCGATATCGTTCTGGTACAGATTGACATCCAGCTGCGGCATCGCCCGATACACGTTCTGGCTGCTGGTATTACCAAACACCTGGAAGTCTTTGCTGGACAGCGTCGCATCCCAGTTGGTGTCAGCGTAGCCTACGCTGAATTTCTGCGTGGCGTAGCCGTCAGTCGAGCTGTAGTACTTCGAATCCAGGTCGTTGAAGTAATAAGGATCGCTGACTTTGGTGTAGTCGGCGTTGAAGCGCCAGTGCTGATCGTAGACGCCGGAGTGACGCCAGTAGAACAGCCAGCGGTCGTCGTTGCTGTCGTTCTGCACCGACGGTCGCGCGGCTTTATCTTTGTTGTACTGATTGTCAGACGGCAGATAGTCCAGCTCTAACAGGCCGGCACCAAACTGCGTCAGGTAGCGGAACTCGTTCTGCAGCTGCAGACCGCGCTTGCTCATGTAGTGCGGCGTAATAGTGGCATCGGCCTGAGGCGCGATGTTCCAGTAGTACGGCAGCATGAATTCGAAGCCGTTGTTGCTGCCGTATTTCGCGTTGGGGATCAGGAAGCCGGAGCGGCGGCGGTCGCCAATCGGCAGCTGCAGATACGGGCTGTAAAACACCGGCACGTTGCCGAGCTTGAAGCGCGCATTCCAGATCTCCGCCACTTCTTCTTCACGGTCCTGAATCACTTCCGAACCGACCACGCTCCAGCTGTTGGAACCCGGCAGACAGGAGGTAAAGCTGCCGTTTTCCAGAATGGTATAGCGGTTATTACCGCGCAGTTTCATCTGGTCAGCATCACCGCGACCCTGACGGCCGACCATCTGATAATTACCGTTCCACACGTTGGTGTCTTTGGTGTTCAGATTGGACCAGGCTTTCGGACCTTTCAGGATGACCTGGTTGTCGTCATAGTGCACATTACCCAGCGCATCGACGGTACGCACCGGCGTCGTTTGTCCGTCCTGCTGACGCTGATGCAGCTGCATCTCGTCGGCAACCAGACGGCTGTTCCCCTGCTGCACATCAACATTACCGGTGAACACCGCGTCGTTCGGATAGTTCCCTTTTGCTGAGTCAGAGTTGATGGTTACCGGCAGCGAATTCGCGTCGCCACTGACCAGCGGACGGTTGTAGCTCGGCACGCCCAGCATACACTGCGACATCAGATCGTCGGCCAGTGCATGCTGACTATAAAGCGCTGCACCAATCATGGTAGCCAGCAGGGTAGGTATACGTTTTTTCATACGCGGTTTCGATAATTCCATGAAAACTGGCATCATGCCGACAATCCGGACAGAGACTAACGTACCGCCCGGCGTTGCGCCAGTGTTAATCCTGCTCTGCCTGCGTTGCCGTTAGGCGCGGAGATAAATGACAGGTATGATAATGCAATTTTCAGCCGCAAGCATGGCGAATTGAGGAGTTTATGCGCTACTGGGGAAAAGTTATTGGTCTGGCTCTCGGCTTACTTTCCGGAGCAGGCTTTTGGGGCATCGTACTGGGTCTGATCATTGGTCATCTGTTTGACAAAGTGCGCAGCGTAAAAGGACAGGGCTACTTCGCCAATAATCAGGCGCGTCAGACACTGTTCTTCAGCACCACGTTCCAGGTGATGGGCCATCTGACCAAGTCAAAAGGGCGCGTCACCGAAGCGGATATCCAGATTGCCTCTTTATTTATGGATCGCATGCAACTGCATGGCGAGGCGCGCACCGCGGCACAGCGTGCGTTTCGTGAAGGTAAGCAGAGCGAATATCCGTTACGTAATAAACTGCGCGAGCTGCGCAGCGCCTGCTTTGGCCGTTTTGACCTGATTCGGATGTTTCTGGAAATTCAAATCCAGGCGGCGTTTGCTGATGGTTCGCTGCATCCCAACGAGCGTCAGGTGCTGTACGTTATCGCGGAAGAGCTGGGGATTTCCCGCGCGCAGTTCGATCAGTTCCTGCGCATGATGGAGGGCGGTCAGCAGTTTGGTGGCGGTTCCTCGTATGGCGGCGGCGCTTATCAGCAGGCGAAACGTGGCCCGACGCTGGAAGATGCCTGCAGCGTGCTGGGGGTGAAAAGCAGCGACGACAGCACCACCATCAAGCGCGCTTACCGCAAGCTGATGGTCGAGCACCATCCGGATAAGCTGGTGGCGAAAGGTCTGCCGCCGGAGATGATGGAGATGGCGAAGCAGAAAGCGCAGGAGATTCAGGCCGCGTACGACCTGATTCGCAAAGAGAAGGGCTTTAAATAAGGGGCGGCGGCCCCTTAAAAATCGGCCGGCTGGCGAAACGTCATGCTGTTGCCAAACGCCGGATGGGTAATGGTTAGCGATTCGGCGTGCAGCTGCAGGCGTGGCGCCATGGCTAACGCCTCGGGATGGGCATAGAAGCGATCGCCGAGAATCGGATGCCCCAGCGCCAGCAGATGCACGCGCAGCTGGTGGGAACGGCCGGTGATCGGCTTCAGCTGCACCCGCGCGCTGTTATCGGCGTCATACGCCAGCACCTGATACTCCGTCTGCGCCGGCTTACCCAGCTCCACACTCACCATCTGCTTCGGCCGGTTAGGCCAGTCGCAAATCAGCGGCAGATCGATCATGCCCTTTTCCGCCGCCGGATGTCCCCAGACGCGCGCCACGTACTGCTTCGCGGGCTCGCGCTCGCGAAACTGCCGCTTCAGCTCGCGCTCAGCCGCCTTGGTCAGCGCCACCACAATCACACCGCTGGTGGCCATATCGAGCCGGTGCACCGACTCCGCCTGCGGAAAATCACGCTGGATGCGCGTCATCACGCTGTCCTTGTGCTCCTCAAGGCGGCCAGGCACCGACAGCAAACCGCTCGGCTTGTTAACCACCATGATGTGCTCATCCTGATACAGAATATGCAGCCAGGGGTCGAGCGGCGGATTGTAGGGTTCCATCAGCATGATTCAGCGCGGCCTCAGCGATTATTGGTGTGTCACAACGATCAGACGCAGCGCATCCAGCCGCCAGCCGGCTTCACCGAGGCTGGCCAGCACCTGCTCGCGGTTGCTCTCCAGCGCATCAACCTCATCATCACGGATGTTGGGGTTGACCGCTTTCAGCGCTTCAAGGCGCGACAGCTCGGCGCTCAGCTTCTCATCGGCCTCAACTTTGGCCGCCGCAATCAGCGCCTGCGCTTCCGGCACGATGACTTTTTCCGCCTGTGTCAGGATGTGATGGACATCCTGCTGCACCGCGTTCACCAGCTTGCTGCCGGTATGGCGGTTGACTGCGTTGAGCTGACGGTTAAAGCTTTCGAACTCCACCTTGCCGGCGAGGTTATTTCCGGCGCGATCCATTAGCAGGCGGACCGGCGTGGGCGGCAGGAAGCGGGTAAGCTGCAGGTGCTTCGGCGCCTGTGCTTCGACCACATAGATCATCTCTACCAGCAGCGTGCCCACCGGCAGCGCCTTGTTCTTCAGCAGCGACAGCGCACAGCTGCCGGTATCGCCGGAGAGAATCAGGTCGAGGCCGTTGCGAATCAGCGGATGTTCCCAGGTAATGAACTGGGTATCTTCGCGTGACAGCGCCTGGTTACGGTTAAAGGTTACGGTGCAGCCATCTTCCGGCAGGCCGGGGAAATCCGGCACCAGCATGTGGTCCGACGGCGTCAGGACGATCAGGTTATCGCTGCGATCTTCCTGGTTGATCCCGACGATATCAAACAGGTTGAGCGCAAAGTTCACCAGCTCGGTGTCGTTATCCTGTTCGCCGATGGCATCAGCCAGCGCCTGCGCGGCTTCGCCGCCGTTCGAGTTCAGCTCCAGCAGACGGTCGCGCCCCTGCTCCAGCTGCGCCTTCAGCGTGTCATGCTGTTTGCGGCTCTGGGCGATAAAGTCGTCCAGCCCCTGCGGGTTGTCCGGCGCGGCCAGATACTCAATCAGCTGCGGGTAGGCGCTGTCGTAGATGGTACGGCCGGTCGGGCAGGTGTGCTCAAACGCGTCCAGCCCTTCGTGGTACCAGCGCAGCAGCACTGCCTGGGCGGTCTTCTCCAGCCACGGCACCAGAATCTGGATGTCATGCAGCTGGCCGATACGATCGAGACGGCCAATACGCTGCTCGAGCAGATCCGGGTTAAACGGTAAATCGAACATCACCAGCCGGCTGGCGAACTGGAAGTTACGCCCTTCCGAGCCGATCTCTGAACACAGCAGCACCTGGGCGCCATCTTCCTGCGAAGCGAAGAAGGCGGCCGCGCGGTCGCGTTCGATAATTGATAGCCCCTCATGGAACACCGCGGCGCGGATGCCTTCGCGCTCGCGCAGCACCTGCTCCAGCTGCAGCGCAGTGGCGGCTTTGGCGCAAATCACCAGCACCTTCTCTTTACGGTTGCTGGTGAGGTAGCCCATCAGCCACTCAACGCGCGGGTCGAAGTTCCACCAGGTGCCGCTGTCGCCTTCGAATTCCTGATAAATCTGCTCGGGATACAGCATGTCGCGCGCGCGCTCTTCCGCCGTTTTGCGCGCCGCCATAATGCCAGAGACTTTAATCGCCGTCTGATACTGCGCCGGCAGCGGCAGGCGAATCTGATGCAGTTCGCGTTTCGGGAAGCCCTTCACGCCGTTACGTGTGTTACGGAACAGCACGCGGCTGGTGCCGTGGCGATCCATCAGCATCGAAATCAGCTCTTTACGTGCGTCGTCTTTGCCGTCGCGATCGCTGTTCGCCACCTGCAGCAGCGGCTCAATATCCTGTTCACCGACCAGGTCGTTGATCAGGTTCATCTCCTCTTTACTGATGGCGTGATCGGCCAGCAGCGTACTGACGGCGTCTGCCACCGGGCGGTAGTGCTGCTGTTCGGCCACGAACTGCGCGAAATCGTGGAAACGATTCGGGTCCAGCAGGCGCAGACGGGCAAAGTGGCTCTCCATGCCGAGCTGTTCCGGCGTCGCGGTCAGCAGCAGCACGCCGGCGGTCTTTTCCGCCAGCTGTTCGATAACCTGATATTCGCGGCTCGGCGCGGCTTCGCTCCATGCCAGATGGTGCGCTTCGTCGACCACCAGCAGATCCCAGTCAGCTTCGGCCAGCAGCTCCAGCCGCTGTTTGTTGCGGCGGACAAAATCCAGCGAGCAGATAATCAGCTGCTCGGTATCAAACGGGTTGTCGCTGTCGTGCTGCGCTTCGGTGTAGCGATCGTCGTCGAACAGGGCAAAGCGCAGGTTGAAGCGGCGCAGCATCTCCACCAGCCACTGGTGCTGCAGGGTTTCCGGCACCACGATCAGCACGCGCTCGGCGCGTCCGGCCAGCAGCTGCTGCTGGATAATCATCCCGGCTTCAATGGTTTTACCGAGGCCGACTTCATCGGCCAGCAGCACGCGCGGCGCATGACGGCGACCGACGTCATGTGCGATGTGCAGCTGGTGCGGAATCAGGTTGGTGCGCATACCGCGCAGGCCGCTAATCGGCAGGCGATACTGTTCGCTCTGGTATTTGCGTGCGCGGAAGCGCAGGGCGAAGCGATCCATGCGATCCAGCTGGCCGGCAAACAGGCGATCCTGTGGCTTGCTGAACACCAGTTTGCTGTCGAGCATCACTTCGCGCAGCACCACGTTGCTTTCGTCGGTATCAAGACGCGTGCCGATGTAAGTCACTAAATCGTTTTCGTTGCGGACTTCATCAACCTGCATCTGCCAGCCTTCGTGGCTGGTGACGGTATCACCCGGATTAAAAATCACGCGGGTGACCGGAGAATCATTACGGGCATAGAGGCGGTTTTCGCCGGTGGCGGGAAACATCAGTGTGACCATGCGCGTATCCAGCGCCACGACTGTCCCCAGTCCCAGCTCACTTTCCGTATCACTAATCCAGCGTTGACCCAGTGTAAAAACCATATATTTTTTGCTCGATTCTCTAAAAGATAGAAAGACGTTCGCCTGCTCTCAGACAATACCCCACCGCCAGACAGTTATCTGGTCAGCTGGTGCACGCGGTGAGAATCAGGAAGGGCGCTATGGTACTGGATGGCAGGGCATTCGTCACCTGTCAAAAAAGCCCCAGTTGCCCGGTGATCAGTGTAGCAAAGTCATCACCGACAAACGGTAAAATCCCTTCGGCGATCGGCTGCAGCTGCTTGCTGACGTAGTGATCGTAATCCAGCGGCGTGCTGCGCGCTTCCAGCGGCTCCGGCCCGGCGGTGGCCATGACGTAGCGGATCGATCCGCCGTTCTGATACTGCAGCGGACGCTGCAGTTTACGGTTATGTTCATCGGCGAGGCGCGCGGCACGCACGTGGGGCGGCACGTTGCGTTCGTAATCTTTCAGCGGCCGGCGCAGGCGCTTTTTATACACCAGCAGCTCGTCCAGTTCGCCGGCCAGCAGCTGTACTACGGTGTCGCGAATGTAATCCTGCCAGGATTCACCGCGGAAGATGCGGCCATACAGCGTCTGCTGGAACTGCTGCGCCAGCGGCGTCCAGTCGGTGCGCACCGATTCCAGCCCCTTAAACACCAGCCGCTCGTCACCGTCGCGGCGAATCAGTCCGGCGTAGCGCTTTTTACTGCCCTGTTCGGCGCCGCGAATGGTTGGCATCAGGAAGCGGCTGAAATGGGTTTCGTACTCCAGCTCCAGCGCGCTGTCGAGACCGTAAGTCTGCTGCAGATGCTGTTGCCACCAGCGATTCACGTGCCCGGCCAGCCGCTGGCCGATCGCGGCGGCATCGGCTTCGCTGTGGGCGCTTTTCAGCCAGACAAAAGTAGAATCGGTGTCACCGTAAATCACGTCAAAACCTTCGGCTTCAATCAGCTCACGCGTTTGCTGCATGATGGCGTGACCGCGCAGGGTGATCGACGAGGCGAGGCGCGGATCGAAAAAGCGACAGGCGCTGGTGCCAAGTACGCCATAAAAAGCGTTCATGATGATCTTCAGCGCCTGCGACAGCGGCTGGTTGCCGTCACGTTTGGCGGCCTCGCGCCCCTGCCAGATCTGCCCGACAATCGCCGGTAAACAGTGGGTGCGGCGCGAAAAGCGCGCGTGGCGAAAACCGGGAACCGAATCGGCGTCATCCGGATGCGCCAGGCCTTCGACCAGCCCGACCGGATCGATCAGAAAGGTGCGGATGATCGACGGATAGAGGCTTTTATAATCCAGCACCAGCACCGAATCATACAGTCCGGGGCGCGAATCCATCACGTAGCCGCCAGGGCTGGCTTCCGGTGCCACTTCGCCGAGATTGGGCGCGACAAAGCCGGCGCGGTGCATTCGCGGAATATACAGGTGGCTGAACGCCGCCACCGATCCGCCGTGGCGATCCACTGCCAGGCCATTGACGGTGGCGCGCTCCAGCAAAAACGGCATGATGGCGGTGTGCTGGAAAATACGCGTAACCAGCTCGCAATCCTTCAGGTTGTAGGTGGCCAGCGCCGGTTTGTCGTGGGCAAAGCGCCAGTTGATCTCTTCCATGCGCTGCCACGGATTGTTGATGGCTTTGCCTTCGCCCAGCAGCTCGCGCGACACCGCTTCCAGGCTGAATGAGGCGAAGTCCCAGAACGCCGATTTCAGCGCCTCGATACCGTCAATCACCAGCCGGCCGCTGGCCTGAGCGAAGAACACGCCGGGCTTAAAGCCGTGCTCGCGCCACTCCAGCGGCTGCTGCTGACGGCCAAGACGCAGCGGAATACCGTAGCGGTCGGCATGTTTTTGCAGCACGCGCAGGTCAAACTGCACCACGTTCCAGCCGATGATGACATCGGGATCGTGACGGGCGAACCAGGCGTTAAGCTGCTCCAGCAGCTGTGGCCGGCTGTCGAGGTAAATCAGTTCAAAATCCAGCTGGCTGGCATCACCGTTCGGCGGGCCGAGCATATACACCTGGCGCTGGCCGCAGCCCTCCAGCCCGATACAGTACAGCTCGCCGTGCTCGGTGGTTTCGATGTCGAGCGACACCCATTTCAGCTGCGGACGGTAATCGGGATGCGGCTTGAGGCGCGCGTTGACGAGGCTGTCGCCGCGCGGCTCGCCGCTGAACCACACCGGCGCCGTGATAAAGCGCTCCATCAGGTAGCGTTCCGGCGGGCGGATATCTGCTTCATACACCGCAATGCCGTTTTCACGCAGGCGTTTTTCAATGCTTTGCAGCTGTCGGTGGCTGCGGCAATAGAGTCCCAGCACCGGTCGGCGACGAAAATCTTTCAGATCCAGCGGTTGCAGGCGCGTATGGCGCTCGTCGCGAATCAGCGCTTCGGTTTGCGCCTGGAACTCCCGGGGAATAAACGCCACTGACTCCTGCGCAGGCAGCACCAGGCGCTGCGGGCCCTGGTCGGTGGCCAGCCACAGCACCACTTCGCTGCCGGTCGGGGTATCCCGCCAGTGGCGAGTCAGCAAAAATCCTGCGCGCGGTTCGGTCACGTTAACTCCGGAGAATGAATTCATTTCAGTATATCATGGATGTTTATACAGTGTACTGCGGTGGTGCCGTCGTCTGTGCGGCGCGGGCGTGCGGCAGCGCGGGGAATTGCTTGACGCTGTGGGGCTGTCTCAGGACAATCCAGCCTCTATATTCCGCAGAGGATAGTTATGGAAGCCTGGATCCAACACCTGTTTACGCAATCGCTGGAGTACGCGCTGATTGCCGTGGCGCTGGTGACCTTTCTTGAGTCGCTGGCGTTTGTCGGCCTGCTGCTGCCGGGAACGGTCCTGATGGCCAGCCTCGGCGCGCTGGTGGGCAGCGGACAAATCGGGCTCTATCCGGCGTGGGCCGCCGGGCTGGCCGGCTGTCTGATTGGCGACTGGGTGTCGTACGGCATTGGCTGGAAATTCCAGGGACCGCTGCACCGCTGGAAATACCTGCAAAAATACAAAGGGCTGCTGGATAAAACCGAGCACGCGCTGCATCAGCACAGCATGTTTACCATCCTCGTGGGGCGCTTTGTCGGACCGACGCGTCCGCTGATTCCGCTGGCGGCCGGCATGCTGGAGCTGCCGGTGCGTAAATTCCTGCCGCCGAACATTATCGGCTGCATCCTGTGGCCGCCGGCCTACCTGATGCCGGGCATTCTGGCGGGCGTGGCGATCGACGTGCCGCAGGCGGCGCAGGGCGACAGCTTCAAATGGCTGCTGCTGGCGGTGGCGCTGCTGCTGTGGATCGGCGGCTGGCTGCTGTGGCGCTGGTGGCGCAGCGGCAAAAGCGTCGACTGGGCTACGCCTTATCTGCCGCAGGCGCGGCTGCGCTGGCTGGCTCCGCTAATGGCGCTCATCGGCGTGGGTGCCTTTATTGCGCTATTGTTCCACCCGATGATGCCAATTTTCCTGCAGCTGCTGTGGAAAGTGTTCTTCGCTTAACGCGGCTGGACGCCAAGGATGGCGGCCGCCGGGCTTTCACCGCGCAGCAGGCTGGCGATGCTGCCATCCCAGTATACCCGACCGTCAACAATCACCAGGCTGCGTGACGCAATCTGCTGCGCATCCTCCAGACTGTGCGACACCATCAGCAGCGTGATAGTGCGCGCCTCGCACACCGCGCGCACCAGCTGTAACATCTCGCTGCGCAGCGCCGGATCGAGTGCCGAAAACGGTTCGTCCAGCAGCAGTACCGGCTGATTGCGCAGCAGGCAGCGCGCCAGCGCCACGCGCTGTCGCTGACCGCCGGAGAGCTGGCCGGGCAGACGCGTCAGCATCGATTCCAGCCCGGTTTGCTCCGCAATCTGCTGTACCTGCTGCTGCTGTTCGCGCGTCAGCTTCAGGCCGGGATGCAGGCCCAGCCCCAGATTTTGCTGCACCGTCAGGTGCGGAAACAGATTGTTCTCCTGAAACAGCATCGATACCGGTCGCGCAGAAGGCACGCTGCGGGTATGGTCGACGCCATCGATCAGCAGGCTGCCCTGACTCACCGGCAGAAAGCCGCCGAGCAGGCTCAGCAGGGTACTTTTGCCCGCGCCGCTCGGGCCGAGAATGGCGAGACGTTCACCGGCCTGTGCGCTAAAGCTGAAGCGCATCGGCAGATGATGGTAGAGATAAGTAAGGTTATTCAGTGTCAGCATGGCGACCCGGTAATTTTTCCATCAGCGTAAACAGCAGCAGGCATAACAGCAGCAGTAGCAGCGCGGTCACCGCGCCATCGGCACCGCGATAGGCGCCAATCTGCTGGAATAGATAAAACGGCAGGGTGCGGAAATCGGCGCTGCCGAACAGCGCCACCACGCCGAAGTCCCCAATCGACAGCACGCAGGCAAAGGCCAGCGCCTGTGCCAGCGGACGTTTCAGCGCCCGCAGTTCAATCAGCCGCAGGCGAGTAAACCCACTGATGCCCAGCGAGGCGCACAGCTGAGCGTAGCGCGCGCTGAGATCGCGCATCGGATTTTCCAGCACTTTCATGGCGTAGGGGATGGCGATCAGCGCGTTGGTGAAGATCACCAGCGCATCGGCACGCTGCGGCAGGCCAACGGTGGCGTTGAACAGCAGGAAGAACCCACTCGCCAGCACGATGCCCGGCATCGCCAGAATCAGCATCCCGCTGAGTTCCATGGCCTGCGCGGCGAAGCGCTGCTGACGCTGGCGCAGTTCGCGACTGCTCCACAGCAGCATCATGGTCAGCAGCACGCACAGCACACCGGCACCGAGTGCGATACGCAGCGACGTCCACGTGGCCTGCCACAGCGCGGGCTGTTGCAGCGCGCCGGCAATGCCGCCGCGTAAGCCGTCGACCAGCACCGCCGCCAGCGGTGGCAGCAGTAACAGCAGTGCCAGCGTAATCAGCAGCGTATCCGCAACGCGTGCGTGCCAGGAATCCTGCGGATCGCGCCAGCCGCGCACCGTCTGGCTACCGGCCGGAATCGCTTTACTGAAGCGCTGGCTGAGCAGCACCAGCAGCAGACAGCAGCCGAGCTGCAACAGTGCCAGCAGCGCGGCGCGGCCGGGATCGTAATCAAAGCTAAGCGCCTGATAAATGGCCAGCTCCAGCGTGGTGGCCTGCGGACCGCCGCCCAGTGCCAGCACGGTGGCAAAACTGGCGAAGCACAGCATAAAGATCAGCGCTGCCGTTGGCAGCAGCGGACGGCGCAGCCACGGCCACTCCAGCAGGCGAAACAGCGACCAGCCGCGCAGACCGAGCTGCGCCGCCAGCTGGCGCTGCTCGCCGGGAATGCTCTCCAGCGCCTGCAGCAGCATGCGCGTCGCCAGTGGCAGATTAAAGAACACGTGCGCCAGCAAAATACCCTGCAGGCCATAGGGCGAGAAGTGATAGTCGATACCGACGGTGGCACTCAGCTGCGCCAGCCAGCCGCTGCGCCCATAGACGCTCAGCAGACCGAATACGGCGACCAGCACCGGCAGCACCAGTGTCATGGCGCACAGGCGCAACAGCAGGGTGCGGCCGGTAAAACGGCGGCGATAGAGCGCGCGGGCCAGCAGAATGGCTGGCAGCACCGAGAGCAGCGCTGACAGCAGCGCCTGTTCAAAGGAGAACGCCAGCACATGGTGCAGATAGCTATCGCTGAGCAGCGCGCGCCAGTCGGTGGCCGGCGCGGCGAGCAGCAGGGCACCGAGCGCCAGCAGCGCGACCGCACACAATAGCAGTGCGCTAAGCGCTCCGGGCAGCAGCCAGCCGGGCATCAGCGGCTGACGGCGCGCTGCCACGCGCTAATCCACGCCACGCGATGGTCAGCCACCTCTGTCGGGGTGTATTGCAGCGCATTCGCGGGCACCGGTAACGCCTGATAACCGGCGGGTAAATCGCTTTTGATCACCGGATACATCCAGTTGCCGGTGGGAATGGTGCTCTGAAACGCTGGCGACACCATAAACTGCATGAACTGCTGCGCCAGCTGCGGCTGTTTGCTGCTGGCGAGCTGCGCCCCCACTTCTACCTGCAGGTAGTGGCCTTCGCTGAACGGCGCGGCGGCGTAGTTATCCTTTTTCTCTTCAATAATGTGGTAAGCCGGCGAGGTGGTGTAGCTCAGCACCAGATCGCTTTCGCCTTTGAGGAACAGACCATAAGCTTCGCTCCAGCCTTTGGTCACGGTCACGGTTTTGCTGGCCAGCTTCTGCCAGGCCGCCGGCGCGTCATCGCCGTACACTTTCTGCATCCACAGTAGCAGGCCGAGCCCCGGCGTGCTGGTGCGCGGATCTTCATAAATCACCCGCCATTTTTCCGGGCTTTCGACCAGCTCCTTCAGGCTGTGCGGCGGATTCTTCAGCTTGTTTTTGTCGTAAACGAACGCGAAGTAGCCGTAATCAAACGGGATAAAAGTGTCATTGTGCCAGCCGTCCGGCAGTTGTAGCCCGCGGGTATCCACTGTACTTTTGCTGAACAGGCCGGTTTTTTCCGCCGCCTGAATCAGGTTATTGTCCAGCCCCAGCACCACGTCGGCCTTGCTGTTCTTTCCTTCCATGCGCAGGCGATTAAGCAGCGATACGCCATCCTCCAGCGCCACATAGTTCAGCTCACAGCCGCACCGGGCCTCAAAAGCTTTTTTCACTGCCGGACCGGGGCCCCAGTCGGCGGCGAACGAGTCGTAGGTATAAACCGTGAGGACGGGTTTGGCCGCCAGAGCCGGCGCAGCGATCAGCAGCAACAGGGGGAGAACTTTATTTAACACTTTGCGTTCCTTAAGGAGAAGGTAAGGTTGCGTCGCAAAGGATCTGAGGGCGGAGCATCTCAAATCCCTACGCCGGTACGAGCCGGATCAGGTTCGACGGGTCTCTCTCAGCCAGTTAACCGGCACCCCGTTGAGAACGACATATTCTAGACATTTACAGGACAACGCGAAAGGTTCACCTGCCGGTCGTGTTGTCTCCTGCTGCCCTTTTTACAGCTCCGGCGGGGCGAACCAGGCGGACTTGAAGTCAAACCAGCCGAGCGTGTTCAGCCGCACGCCACGCATGCTGCGCTGGCCCTCCAGCAGCAGCCAGTGATGAAACAGCGGATGCAGATAGTCGCTGTTTACCAGCTGTTTGCTCCACTCCGCCAGCGGCAGCGCTTTCTCACGCCAGCGCGCAGCGTCGGCCTGCCAGTCCAGCGGGATACAGTGATGCATCAGCGGTAGCTCGTAGAGCTGAGCGAACAGGGCGTAGTCGAGCGGCAGGGTAAAGTTGACGCTGCCCAGCCAGATGTCACTCTCGCCCGCGCCGTCGAACCAGCTTTCGTAGCTCACTTCGCGGGTAATCAGCTCGACGCCCTGCTGCGCCAGCAGCGGCCGCAGCGCATTGGCGATGCCCTCGTGTTCGACGTGGTGGCTGTACCAGCTGAGCGTCAGCTGGGTCACGCCGTCGGGCTTGTGGGCCGGAGTGATATCGCGCCGATGGTGCCAGCGCGGCAGCAGGCCATAAGCCGGGAACCAGTAGCGCTGATAGCCGACGCCGGCATGATTGAGCAGCGCGATAGGGTTAAGCAGATCGCTCACCCAGCGGCGGAAACCGGCATCGCGCCCGCGTTCAGAGCGCTGATCGAACAGCAGAAAATAGCAGCCCTCTTCGAGGCGACTCTCTTCCGATTTTTCGTCGTCGTTTTCGCCTTCCAGTTTTACACCGGCGTAGACCAGCTCATCGCTGATCTCCGGCAGCACCCAGATCGAGACATCATCAATCAGCGCGCGGTAGCCGAAGTAGTCATCAAACGCGGCGATTTTCAGCTGGGTTTGCTGATTGCGCACCACGCTGTACGGACCGGTGCCAATAGGCTGACGGGCGAAGTGGCGCAGCGTCGGCCACTCACGCGGCAGAATCATGGCGCTGACGCTGGCCAGCAGCCACGGCAGCCAGCAGTCCGGCTGGCTGAGATGGATATCCAGCGTCCACGGCGCCGGCGAGTGCAGCTGGTCGATGTGCGAAAACAGCGGCTGGCTGCGCACCCGCTCCAGCGAGGCGATGACATCCTCCATCTCCAGCTCGCGGCCATGATGAAAGCGGATTGCCGGCCGCAGGAAGAAGCGCCAGTGCAGCGGAGAGGTTTGCTGCCAGTGATGGGCAATGTCGGCGGCGATTTCCCCCTTTTCCTCATTTATACGCGTCAGGCCGCTGAATATCTGCCGCGCCAGATGGGTTTCTGAACGGCGCAGCGGCGAGCCAGGCAGCAGGTTAGGCAGAGGCCGGTAGTAGAGCACGCGCAGAATATGCTTGCCCTGGCGAAAGCTGCGGCCAAGGTGCGCGGCAATCATCTGTCGCACCTGGTTTTTATCGCCCACCAGCTGCACCAGCTGGTCGATGCGATCCTGCTCCAGCAGGTCTTCGGCGCGCTGCTGCTGTAGCGCCAGTCCGGTGTAGCAGAAGCTTAGCAGCGAGCGTTTACCGCGACCGGCTTCAGCCTGCCAGATCAGCCAGCCCGCCGCCTGCATGGCGTTCAGCAGATTACGCATGTGGCGGCGTGAGCAGTGCAGCAGTTCGGCCAGCTCGCTCAGCGTGGTTTCCTGATCCTGGCCCTGACAGTGTTGCCACAGGCGAATGAATTGCTGTTGCAGACGCGCAGAGGACATAAAAGGGGAACTCCTTCTCGACTTCGCTCAGTTTTTCCTGCCCCATATTAGAGGCATACTGGCGGGCAATGGAAGAGCGGGAGGCATTCAGCAATGAATGGCGCTCTGCCAGCGGTTCCGCCGACGTGGAACCTTTTCTGAGTAGGGTGCAATTTCACCGCCAGCGGAGTTTTTCTCTGCTGGCTTTTTTCGTTTTGCTGTGGAATCTTCTACGCTGTTTTTTTCCCGGTCTTTTTCCTCAAAGGGATTTCTGCATGAAATCGCTGTTACCGCGGCCGCGCCGCCTGAATCCGGTTTACCTCTCCTTTATGGCGGTGTCGTTTATGGTCGGCGTGGCGGGGGCGTTACAGGCGCCGACGCTCAGCCTGTTTTTGACGCGCGAGGTGCAGGTGCGGCCGTTCTGGGTCGGCCTGTTCTTTACCATCAACGCCGTCGCCGGGATCGTAATCAGCCTGCTGATGGCGAAGCGTTCGGATAACCGTGGCGATCGCCGTCATCTGATCCTGTTTTGCTGCCTGATGGCGGTGGCCAACGCGCTACTGTTTGCCTTTAACCGTCACTATCTGACGCTCATCACCCTCGGCGTGCTGCTGTCGGCGCTGGCCAGCGTGGCGATTCCGCAGATCTTCGCGCTGGCGCGTGAATATGCCGATCAGTCGGCGCGTGAAGTAGTGATGTTCAGTTCGGTGATGCGCGCGCAGCTGTCGCTGGCGTGGGTGATTGGGCCGCCGCTGTCGTTCGCGCTGGCGCTCAACTACGGCTTCGTCACGCTATTCTGCGTGGCGGCGGTGATTTTTCTGCTGAGTATGCTGCTGATCTGGCGCACGCTGCCCTCGGTGCCGCGCATCGCCGCCACGCCGGAGCAGGTGCTGATGCAGCTCAGCCCGTGGAAAGACAGCCAGGTGCGGCTGCTGTTTATCGCCTCGGTGGTGATGTGGGCGTGTAATACCATGTATATCATTGATATGCCGCTGTATATCAGCGCAACCCTTGGCCTGCCGGAGAAGCTGGCAGGGCTGCTGATGGGCACCGCTGCCGGGCTGGAGATCCCGATCATGCTGCTGGCCGGCCATTACGCGAAGCGCTACGGCAAGCGCAAGCTGATGCTGCTGGCGCTGGTGGCGGCGATTGTGTTTTATCTCGGGCTGGTGCTATTCCGTTCTCAAACCGCGCTGATGATGCTGCAGCTGTTTAATGCCGCGTTTATCGGCATCATCGCCGGCATAGGTATGCTGTGGTTTCAGGATTTGATGCCGGGCCGTGCCGGTGCGGCGACCACCATGTTCACCACCTCGATTTCAACCGGGTTGATTATCGCCGGCCTGATCCAGGGGATACTGAGTGAGCGCTTTGGTCATGAGTCGGTGTACTGGCTGGCGTTAGTGATGGCGGTGGTGGCGCTGGTGCTGGCGGCGCGGGTACGCGATGCGCAGTGAGGGCTGTGTGGAGATTGAAGGGCGCCATAAATGGCGACCCAGCAGGGCATTGCGCATTTCGGGCATGTTTTGCACATTTTTGGTCGCCATAAATGGCGACCCTACAGGGCATTGTGCATTTAAGCATCTCTGGTCGCCATCAATGGCGACCAAATTACTGGCGCGTTTGCTGTAGGGGGCGCCTTGCTGCGCACCGGGTAAACCTTAACGCAGAAACGCTGGCTGGCTGGATTCGTAGCTGGCGATGGACGCTTCATGCTGCAGCGTCAGGCCAATGCTGTCGAGGCCGTTGATCATGCAGTGACGGCGGAAGCTGTCGATTTCAAAGCTATAAACCTTGTCGCCGGCGGTGACGGTCTGCGCTTCGAGATCGACGGTGAAGCGGATACCCGGCTGCGCGGCCACCAGTTTGAACATTTCATCGACCTGCTCTTCGCTCAGCTTCACCGGCAGCAGCTGGTTGTTAAAGCTGTTACCGTAGAAGATGTCGGCGAAACTTGGCGCAATCACCACGTGAAAACCGAAGTCGGTCAGCGCCCACGGCGCGTGTTCACGCGAGGAGCCGCAACCAAAGTTCTCGCGCGCCAGCAGGATGCTGGTGCCTTTGAACTCCGGCTTATTCAGCACGAAGCTGGCGGTCGGCTGGGTGCCGGCGTCATCATCAAAACGCCAGTCGTGGAACAGGTGTGCGCCAAAGCCGGTGCGCGTCACTTTCTGTAAAAACTGCTTCGGGATGATGGCATCGGTGTCGACGTTTGCGGCATCCAGCGGGGCCACAATCCCGGTGTGTTGGGTAAATTTGTTCGCCATGGCTTAAGCTCCCTGAGTCAATTCACGAATGTCGGCAAAACGACCGTTTACCGCCGCCGCAGCAGCCATCGCCGGGCTCACCAGATGGGTGCGACCGCCGCGACCCTGGCGACCTTCAAAGTTACGGTTACTGGTTGAGGCACAGCGCTCACCCGGATTCAGACGATCGTTGTTCATCGCCAGGCACATCGAACAGCCCGGCAGACGCCATTCAAAACCGGCTTCGAGGAAGATTTTGTCCAGACCTTCGGCTTCAGCCTGCGCTTTCACCGGACCGGAACCTGGCACCACCATCGCAACCACGCCCGGCGCCACTTTGCGGCCTTTGGCGATCGCGGCAGCCGCGCGCAGATCTTCGATACGTGAGTTAGTGCAGGAACCGATAAACACTTTATCGATCGCTACCTCAGTCAGTTTGATGCCCGGCTGCAGATCCATATAGGCCAGCGCTTTCTCGGCGGAAGCGCGTTCAACCGGATCGGTAAACGAGGCCGGATTCGGGATGGCCTGATCCACGGCCATCACCTGGCCCGGATTGGTGCCCCAGGTGACCTGCGGCGCGATATCGGCAGCATTCAGCGTCACGACGGCGTCAAACTGCGCGTCGCTGTCGGACTTCAGGGTGCGCCAGTAAGCCACCGCCTGCTCCCACTGCTCGCCCTTCGGCGCGAACTGCTTGTCTTTCAGATAGGCAAACGTGGTGTCATCCGGTGCTACCAGGCCCGCTTTGGCGCCCATCTCAATCGCCATGTTGCACAGCGTCATGCGGCCTTCCATGCTCAGCGCTTCAATCGCCGGGCCACAGAATTCAACCACGTGACCGGTGCCGCCGGCGCTGCCGGTTTTACCGATGATCGCCAGTACGATGTCTTTGGCGGTGATGCCCGGCGCAGCTTCGCCCAGCACTTCAATCTTCATGGTTTTCGCCCGGCCCTGTTTCAGGGTCTGGGTGGCGAACACGTGCTCCACTTCGGAGGTGCCGATACCGAACGCCAGGGAACCGAAGGCGCCGTGCGTTGCGGTGTGCGAGTCGCCGCAAACGATGGTCATGCCTGGCAGCGTCATGCCCTGCTCGGGACCGATCACGTGCACAATGCCCTGGAACGGGTGGTTCAGGTCATACAGCTGAATGCCGAACTCAGCACAGTTCTTCATCAGCTCCTGCATCTGAATACGCGCCATCTCACCCGAGGCGTTGATGTCTTTGGTCTGGGTGGAAACGTTGTGGTCCATGGTGGCAAAGGTCTTCGACGGCTGGCGCACTTTACGGCCGTGCGCACGCAAACCGTCAAACGCCTGCGGCGAGGTGACTTCGTGAATCAGGTGACGATCGATATACAGCAACGGCGTTTCGTCTGGCGCTTCGTGAACGACATGTGCATCAAATAACTTCTGGTATAAGCTTTTCATTTTGTTATTTTTCCTCGCTGATGTAACCGGCAATGATGCTGCCCATTTCATCGGTGCTCACGGCAGGGCCGTCACCGGCCAAATCACGGGTGCGATGGCCCGCTTCCAGCGCACGGCTTACCGCGCGCTCAATGCTATCCGCAGCGGCGTCAGCGTTCAGGCTGAAACGCAGCAGCATCGCCAGCGACAGAATCTGCGCAATCGGGTTGGCGATGTTCTGGCCGGCGATATCCGGTGCGGAACCGCCCGCCGGTTCGAACAGGCCGAATCCCTCTTCATTCAGGCTGGCCGAAGGCAGCATGCCCATCGAGCCGGTAATCATCGCGCACTCGTCCGACAGAATGTCACCAAACAAATTCGAGCAGAGTAAAACGTCAAACTGCGACGGATCCTTAATCAGCTGCATGGTGGCGTTGTCGATGTACATATGGCTCAGCTGCACATCCGGATAATCTTTTGCCACTTCGTTGACGATTTCACGCCACATCACCGAGGTCGCCAGCACGTTAGCTTTATCAACAGAAGTCACTTTATTACGGCGCTTGCGCGCAGCTTCAAAGGCGTTGCGGGCAATACGCTCGATTTCAAAACGGTGATAGACCTCGGTATCAAAAGCGCGTTCATGCGCGCCGCTGCCTTCGCGGCCTTTCGGCTGGCCGAAATAGATGCCACCGGTCAGCTCACGCACGCACAGGATATCAAAGCTGCGGGCAGCGATGTCGCTGCGCAGCGGGCAAAATGCTTCCAGACCTTTGTACAGCGCCGCCGGGCGCAGGTTGCTGAACAGTTTGAAGTGTTTACGCAGCGGCAGCAGCGCACCGCGCTCAGGCTGGCCGGCCGGCGGCAGATGTTCCCATTTTGGACCGCCGACCGAGCCGAACAGAATGGCATCAGCCTGCTCAGCACCGGCCACGGTGGCGGCGGGTAAAGGTTCACCGTGACGATCGATGGCGATACCGCCGACATCATATTCGCTGGTGGTGATGCGCATATCGAAGCGCGCGCGAATCGCGTCGAGAACTTTCATGGCCTGCGCCATAACTTCCGGACCGATTCCGTCGCCTGGCATTACCGCAATATGATAAGACTGAGTCATAGTTACACCGTTTCCTTCTGATCTTTAAATTTACGCTGCAATTCTTTTTCGACCTGCTTTGCCCGCCAGATGTTGTTCAGGGCATTCACCATCGCTTTCGCCGAGGATTCGACGATATCGGTCGCCAGGCCCACGCCGTGGAATTTACGCCCGTTGTAGTTGACTACGATATCGACCTGACCCAGCGCGTTTTCGCCGTGGCCTTTCGCGGTCAGCTTGTAGTTCACCAGCTCAGCATCGAAGCCGGTGATACGATTAATGGCTTGGTAGACGGCATCAACCGGACCGTTACCGGTAGCGGCGTCGGCTTTGGCCTCTTCGCCGCAGCCCAGCTGCACTGACGCCGTTGCGGTGACGCTGGAGCCGGTCTGCACGTTGAATTCGTTCAGCTGGAAGTACTCCGGCTCTTCATTCTGCTTATTAATGAAGGCCAGCGCTTCCAGGTCGTAATCGAACACCTGGCCTTTTTTGTCCGCCAGCTTGAGGAAGGCGTCGTACAGCGTATCCAGGTTGTAATCGGACTCTTTATAACCCATCTCTTCCATACGGTGCTTCACGGCGGCACGGCCGGAGCGGGACGTCAGGTTCAGCTGAATTTTGTGCAGGCCAATCGATTCTGGCGTCAGGATTTCGTAGTTTTCGCGGTTCTTCAGCACGCCATCCTGATGAATGCCGGAGGAGTGGGCGAAGGCGTTGGAACCGACCACCGCTTTGTTGGCGGGGATCGGCATGTTGCAGATCTGGCTGACAATCTGGCTGGTGCGGTAGATTTCCTGATGATTGATATTGGTGTGCACGTTCATGATCTGCTGACGGGTTTTGATCGCCATGATCACCTCTTCCAGCGCACAGTTACCGGCGCGCTCGCCCAGGCCGTTCAGCGTGCCTTCGACCTGACGCGCACCGGCCAGCACTGCCGCAATGGCGTTACCGGTCGCCATGCCCAGATCGTCATGGGTGTGCACCGACAGAATCGCTTTGTCGATGTTGGGTACGCGCTGCACCAGCTGACCAATAATGTTGGCGTACTCGCCCGGCAGGGTATAGCCCACGGTGTCCGGAATATTGATGGTGGTGGCGCCGGCGTTGATCGCGGCTTCTACCATGCGGCACAGGTCGTCAATCGGCGTACGACCACCGTCTTCGCAGGAGAACTCAACGTCATCGGTATAGTTGCGCGCCCGCTTAATCATGTGCACCGCGCGTTCAATCACATCCGGCAGCGTGCTGCGCAGTTTAGTGGCGATGTGCATCGGCGAAGTGGCGATAAAGGTGTGAATACGGAAGGCGTCGGCCACGCGCAGCGATTCGTAAGCCGCGTCGATATCTTTCTCGACACAGCGCGCCAGACCACACACGCGGCTGTTTTTGATGGTCCGGGCAATGGTCTGCACGGATTCGAAATCACCCGGCGAAGAGACCGGAAAACCGACTTCCATTACATCCACGCCCATCCGTTCCAGCGCCAGGGCGATCTGCAGTTTTTCTTTAACACTCAGGCTGGCCTGTAATGCCTGTTCGCCGTCGCGCAGAGTGGTATCGAAAATTATTACTTGCTGGCTCATGGTCATCTTCCTTTTGCATTGACTTCGCCGGTGCTACGAGCATAAAAAAACCCGCGCAGTGGCGCGGGTTTTTTAACTTTCAGCAGGTTCGAATCAGTTGTTGATTTCGCCCACGAGTCTACCGCGCAAACTGGATGCGTTAAGTAGTAGACCGAGTAGACGAAAAGAACGTGACATGAATCAAACCTCGTAAAATGAGTGCTGCACATATTGGTACTGGATTCGCCTGGCGATGTCAACCCTAAGTGAAAGGGTATTTCTCTGGCCGGAAAAGGGCGATGTGCTGGGATTATCGGTCATCACAGAGCATTGCCATTAATTAACGGTGGCTTAGCGCGTTATGCCACTTTAAAAAATCTTTTAAAAAAGGCGGGTAATTTTAAGTTGCTGAATTATATGTTTTTAGTCAGGCTTATTCGTCAGGTGGAAAAACAAGATAAAGCTTGTTGCTTAGCAGATTGTGATGTGGAAGATGGATTTAAGAGTTAATCACGCCAGAAACGCGGTAACGGAAAAAATTGTGGGCTAAACACGCTGGCAATATGAAAATCATATTTCTTACAACACGCTGTAAATAATCTGCAAACCAGCATTTTCCTCTGTCCATATGCCATCGCATTAGTTTATTCCTCCCGGGCGATAATCACGCGTCAGTGCCTTTTTTGCCACTGACAGCGCCGTGCCGCCTTATGACGTTTGCAGGCCGGGTTTTCTGCGGTTATGGTAATCGACCTACTCTCAAAAGAATCCACGCAGGTAGAATCCCTGTACCTGGAAGACGAAATGAATGGCGTCTTCTGAGCATAAACATAAGGTTTTGATCTTAATTGGCAATAAAGGGACAGATGCGAGCGGCACGCAGGATAGCGTTTGCTGGCGCAGCTGGCTCTCAAGCCTGGAGGCAGAAAATGGAGATGTTGTCAGGAGCCGAAATGGTCGTCCGTTCGTTAATCGATCAGGGCGTTAAGCAGGTATTCGGTTATCCGGGCGGTGCGGTGCTCGATATTTATGATGCGCTGCAAACGGTCGGTGGTATTGACCACGTGCTGGTGCGCCATGAGCAGGGCGCCGTACATATGGCGGATGGCCTGGCGCGCGCGACCGGCGAAGTCGGCGTGGTGCTGGTCACCTCAGGTCCTGGCGCCACCAACGCCATCACCGGTATTGCGACCGCTTATATGGATTCCATTCCGCTGGTGATCCTCTCCGGTCAGGTGCCGTCCTCGCTGATTGGCTATGACGCCTTCCAGGAGTGCGACATGGTGGGGATTTCGCGTCCGGTGGTGAAGCACAGCTTCCTGGTGAAAAGCACCGAAGAGATCCCGACAGTGCTGAAAAAAGCCTTCTGGCTGGCGGCCAGCGGTCGTCCGGGGCCGGTGGTGATCGATCTGCCAAAAGATATTCTGAATCCGGCTAACAAGCTGCCGTACGTGTGGCCGGAAACTGTCAGCATGCGCTCTTACAATCCGACGCTGCAGGGCCACAAAGGCCAGATCAAGCGCGCGCTGCAGACGCTGCTGGCGGCGCACAAGCCGGTAATTTACGTCGGTGGCGGGGCCATTACTTCTGGCTGCGAGGCGGAACTGCTGCAGCTGGCAGAGCAGCTGAATATTCCGGTCACTACCTCGCTGATGGGGCTGGGCGCGTTCCCGGGCACGCATCGTCAGTGTGTGGGCATGCTCGGTATGCACGGCACCTATGAAGCCAACATGACCATGCACAATGCCGATCTGATCTTTGGTATCGGCGTACGTTTTGACGACCGCACCACCAACAATCTGGCGAAGTATTGCCCGAATGCCACCGTGATGCACATTGACGTCGATCCAACCTCGATCTCCAAAACCGTCAGCGCCGATATCCCGATTGTCGGCGATGCCAGACAGACGCTGACGCAGATGCTGGAGCTGCTGGCGCAGAGCGAGGCGAAGCAGGAGCTCGACAGCCTGCGTGACTGGTGGCAGAGCATTGAAGGCTGGCGCAGCCGCAAGTGCCTGGAATTTGACCGTACCAGCGACAAAATCAAACCGCAGGCGGTGATCGAAACCATTTGTCGTCTGACGCACGGCGAGGCGTATGTGACCTCGGACGTCGGCCAGCACCAGATGTTCGCCGCGCTTTACTACCAGTTCGATAAACCGCGTCGCTGGATCAACTCCGGCGGCCTCGGCACCATGGGCTTTGGCCTGCCGGCGGCACTCGGCGTGAAGATGGCGCTGCCGCAGGAGACCGTAATTTGCGTAACCGGCGACGGCAGTATTCAGATGAATATTCAGGAGCTGTCGACCGCGCTGCAGTATGATCTGCCGGTGCTGGTGCTGAACCTGAACAACCGCTTTCTCGGCATGGTGAAACAGTGGCAGGACATGATTTACTCCGGCCGCCATTCACAATCCTATATGGAATCGCTGCCGGACTTCGTGCGTCTGGCGGAAGCCTATGGCCACGTGGGCATCGCGATTCAGCATCCGGCTGAGCTGGAAGAGAAGCTGCAACTGGCGCTCGACACGCTGGCGAAAGGGCGTCTGGTGTTTGTGGATGTCACGGTGGACGGCAGCGAGCACGTCTACCCGATGCAGATTCGCGGTGGCGCGATGGATGAGATGTGGTTGAGCAAAACGGAGAGGACTTAATTATGCGTCGTATTTTATCAGTTCTGCTGGAGAACGAATCCGGCGCATTGTCGCGCGTGGTGGGGCTGTTTTCCCAGCGCGGCTATAACATTGAGAGCCTGACCGTCGCGCCGACCGACGATCCTACCCTGTCGCGCATGACCATTCAGACCGTGGGCGACCAGAAAGTGCTGGAGCAGATCGAAAAGCAACTGCACAAGCTGGTGGACGTGTTGCGCGTCAGCGAACTGGGGCAGGGCGCTTACGTCGAGCGTGAAATCATGCTGGTGAAGATTCAGGCCAGCGGGTACGGTCGCGAAGAGGTAAAACGCAGCGCGGAAATTTTCCGTGGGCAGATCATTGATGTGACGCCGACGCTGTACACGGTTCAGCTGGCCGGCACCAGCGATAAACTCGACGCGTTCCTCAACACCGTACGCGAAGTGGCGGAAATCGTTGAAGTGGCGCGTTCCGGCATCGTCGGGGTATCACGCGGCGATCGCGTAATGCGTTAATACCGCAAAGTTATCATCGGTTTTCAAGCTAACCCGGCGGAATGCCGGGTTTTTTTATTTTATGCGCTTCGGCCGCTTGTGCATGAAAAGCGGTTGCTCAGCGTACTGTTCTGCGGTTAGATGTTACAAATGTTTTACCCTTAGCTACTCTGCGGACATTTTCGCCAGCCCTGGCTTATCAGAATTAAGGTGTCATCGTGAAACTGGATGAAATTGCGCGCCTGGCGGGCGTGTCGCGCACCACGGCGAGCTATGTCATCAATGGCAAAGCGCGGCAGTATCGTGTCAGCGACAAAACCGTTGAGAAAGTCATGGCGGTGGTGCGTGAGTACAACTATCACCCCAACGCGGTGGCTGCAGGCCTGCGCGCCGGACGCACCCGTTCGATTGGCCTGGTGATTCCCGATCTGGAAAACACCAGTTATACCCGCATCGCCAACTATCTTGAACGCCAGGCGCGTCAGCGCGGCTATCAGCTGCTGATTGCCTGTTCCGAAGATCAGCCGGATAATGAAATGCGCTGCATTGAGCATCTGCTGCAGCGTCAGGTGGATGCGATCATTGTCTCCACGTCGCTGCCGCCGGAACATCCGTTCTATCAGCGCTGGGTCAACGATCCGCTGCCGATTATCGCGCTGGACCGCGCGCTGGATCGTGAACACTTCACCAGCGTGGTCGGTGCCGATCAGGATGACGCGCAGGCGCTGGCGGCTGAATTGCGTCAGCTGCCGGTGAAAAACGTGCTGTTTCTCGGCGCGCTGCCGGAGCTGTCGGTCAGCTTCCTGCGTGAAATGGGTTTCCGCGAGGCGTGGCAGGGCGATGAACGCCCGATCGATTTCATCTATTGCAACAGCTTTGACCGCGCCGCTGCGGCGACGCTGTTTGAAAAATACCTCGAAGACCACGCGATGCCCGAAGCGCTGTTTACTACCTCGTTTGGCCTGCTGCAGGGGGTGATGGACGTGACGCTGAAGCGTGACGGCCGCTTGCCGACAGACCTGGCTATTGCGACTTTCGGCGACCACGAATTATTAGACTTTCTGGAGTGCCCGGTGCTGGCGGTAGGGCAGCGCCATCGCGATGTCGCTGAGCGTGTGCTGGAGCTGGTGCTGGCTTCGCTGGATGAGCCACGCAAACCGAAGCCGGGTTTAACCCGTATCCGCCGTAATTTATTCCGCCGCGGACAATTAAGTCGTCGCGCTAAATGAAGCGTCGGGCGAGACGTCGCCCGCGCTAATTTCTCTCATCCATATTTAACCAGACGCACACGGGCGTAAAAAAGCGTAAATTATCATCGCTCCGGCTAACGAATTATCGGCGCTGGACTTTCTTATTTGTTTACATCTTCAGCAATCGCGCATAGCAGAGCTGACGCGATGGTGCTGGGCTTCCTTTCAGAAATCCCCTAAAATGCCGCCGCCGTCGCAGATTGGGGCAGAATAATCGCAGCGGTAAAATTGCGCTAATTTTCACCGATAAATCTGACGCAAATTTTTTTTATACTGTTATTCATCAGGTTAATTTTAAATTGACCATTCATTCTCCTCTTATTCGTCTCTCCGGTTAATTTCATTCGGTGTAAAGAGTGATATTCACTTGCCGTTGCGGCTTGACAAGGATTTCATCGGCTCCGTAAACTCGTTTCGTGGTAAAAAGTGGGATAAAGTGGTGAAAACGGGTAACTGAGGGGTAGGGCTGGCATGTTCCGTGGAGCAACGTTAGTCAATCTCGACAGCAAAGGGCGCCTGGCGGTGCCGACGCGTTATCGCGAATTGCTGCTCGCAGAGTCTCAGGGTCAAATGGTTTGCACCATTGACCTCCATCAGCCCTGCCTGCTGCTTTATACCCTGCCCGAATGGGAAATTATTGAGAAAAAACTGGCCCGGTTATCCAGTATGAATCCGAACGAGCGTCGCGTGCAGCGTCTGCTGTTAGGACATGCCAGCGAGTGCCAGATGGATAACGCAGGCCGTTTACTGCTGGCGAACACGTTGCGCCAGCATGCGAGCCTGACCAAAGAAGTGATGCTGGTTGGACAGTTCAACAAGTTTGAGCTGTGGGATGAACAGACCTGGTATCAACAAGTTAAGGACGATATTGACGCAGAACAGTCAGCTCAGGGGCCTTTATCTGAGCGGTTGCAGGACTTGTCGCTATAGCTATGCAGGAAAATTTTAAACACACCACGGTGCTGCTGGATGAGGCGGTTAACGGCCTCAATATCAGGGAAGACGGCATTTATATTGACGGCACCTTTGGTCGCGGCGGTCACTCACGCCTGATCCTGTCGCAGCTTGGCGCGCACGGACAGTTACTGGCGATCGACCGCGATCCGCAAGCCATAGCCGCAGCCGCTGAGATAAAAGATCCACGTTTCTCGATTGTGCACGGGCCGTTTTCAGCGCTGGCTGAGTATGTCGAAGAGCGCGGGCTGACCGGCAAAATCGACGGCGTACTGCTGGATTTGGGCGTCTCTTCGCCTCAGCTGGATGACGCCGAGCGCGGTTTCTCCTTTATGCGCGACGGGCCGCTGGATATGCGTATGGATCCGACGCGCGGTCAGTCGGCAGCCGAGTGGTTGCAGAGCGCGGAAGAGGCAGACATTGCGTTTGTGCTGAAAACCTACGGCGAAGAGCGCTTCGCAAAACGCATCGCCCGCGCCATTGTCGAGCGCAACCGGGAACAGCCGATGACGCGCACCAAAGAGCTGGCCGATCTGATTGCGGCGGCAACGCCGGTAAAAGACAAGTTTAAGCATCCGGCGACGCGCAGCTTCCAGGCGATACGCATCTGGATCAACAGTGAGCTGGAAGAGATCGATATCGCGCTGAAAGGGGCATTAACGGTGCTGGCACCGGGCGGGCGTTTATCCATCATCAGCTTCCACTCGCTGGAGGATCGGCTGGTGAAGCGCTTTATGCGTGACCAGAGCCGCGGACCGCAGGTGCCGGCCGGGATTCCGATGACCGAGAGCCAGCTAAAAGCGCTGGGCGGACGTGAACTGAAAACCCTCGGCAAGCTGATTCCTGGCGAAGCCGAAGTCAAAGACAACCCGCGCGCGCGCAGTTCGGTCCTGCGTATCGCTGAGAGAACCGCATCGTGATTGGCAATGAGCGTCACAGCCTGCCCGGCGTCATTGGTGGCGATCTGCTGCGTTTTGGCAAGATCCCGCTGCTGCTGCTGATCGCCGTGCTGGTTTCTTCGGTGCTGGTGGTGACCACCACGCATAAGACCCGTCTGCTGACGGCGCAGCGTGAGCAGCTGGTGCTGGAGCGTGATGCGCTGGATATCGAGTGGCGCAACCTGATCCTCGAAGAGAATGCGCTGGGCGATCACAGCCGGGTAGAACGGATAGCAACCGATAAGCTGCAGTTGCAGCATGTTGATCCTTCACAGGAAAATATTGTGGTGCAGAAATAAGGAATCGCAGACCTCAATGAGCGGCGCAGGCAAAACGCTGAAGTTAAGAAAACAGGAAGATAAGGCCAGCTTTGTAAGCTGGCGTTTTGCGTTGCTGTGCGGCTGTATTCTTCTGGCGCTGGGCGGATTGCTGTCGCGCGTGGCGTGGCTGCAGGTCATCAGCCCGGATAAGCTGGTGAAGGAAGGCGATTTACGTTCGCTGCGCGTGCAGGAAGTGCCTACCGCACGCGGCATGATCAGCGATCGCGCCGGACGCCCGCTGGCGGTAAGCGTGCCGGTTAACGCCATCTGGGCCGATCCCAAAGAGCTGACCGAGCACGGCGGCGTCACCGTTGATAGCCGCTGGAAAGCGCTGTCGGATGCGCTGTCGATCCCGCTGGATCAGCTGGCGGCGCGCGTCAACGCCAATCCAAAAGGGCGCTTTATTTACCTCGCCCGTCAGGTTAACCCGGCGATTGGCGAATACGTGAAAAAGCTCAAGCTGCCCGGTATTTACCTGCGTCAGGAGTCGCGTCGCTACTATCCGGCCGGCCAGGTCACTGCCCACCTGATTGGCTTCACCAACATTGACGGCCAGGGCATTGAAGGCATCGAGAAGAGCTTCGATAAATGGCTGACCGGTGAGCCGGGCGAACGTACCGTGCGCAAAGACCGCTACGGGCGGGTGATTGAGGACATCTCCTCGGTCGATAGCCGCGCCGCGCACAACCTGACGCTGAGCATCGACGAGCGCCTGCAGGCGCTGGTGTATCGCGAACTGAACAATGCCGTTGCCTTCAACAAAGCCGAATCGGGCACTGCGGTGCTGGTGGACGTGAACACCGGCGAAGTGCTGGCGATGGCCAACAGCCCGGCTTACAACCCCAATAATCTCAGCAACACGCCGAAAGACGTCATGCGTAACCGCGCTATTACCGACATCTTCGAGCCCGGTTCCACCGTGAAGCCAATGGTGGTGATGACCGCACTGCAGCGCGGCGTGGTGAAAGAGAACAGCGTCCTGAACACTGTGCCGTATCGCGTCAATGGTCATGAGATCAAAGACGTGGCGCGCTACAACGAATTGACCCTTACCGGGGTTCTGCAGAAGTCGAGTAACGTCGGGGTTTCGCGCCTCGCGTTAGCGATGCCCTCCTCAGCGCTGGTAGAAACTTACGCGCGCTTTGGCCTGGGTAAACCGACCAATTTGGGGCTGGTCGGGGAAAGTAGTGGCTTATACCCTCAAAAACAACGGTGGTCTGACATAGAGAGGGCCACCTTCTCTTTCGGCTATGGGCTAATGGTAACGCCGTTACAGTTAGCGCGAGTCTACGCAACCATTGGCAGCTACGGCATCAACCGCCCGCTGTCGATTACCAAAGTTGACCCGCCGGTGGCGGGCGAGCGCGTTTTCCCGGAAGACCTGGTGAAAACCGTGATGCACATGATGGAAAGCGTGGCGCTGCCGGGTGGCGGTGGCGTTAAAGCCGCCATCAAGGGCTATCGCATCGCGATCAAAACCGGTACCGCGAAAAAAGTCGGGCCGGACGGACGCTACGTCAATAAATACATTGCTTACACCGCGGGCGTTGCGCCTGCCAGTCGCCCGCGTTTTGCGCTGGTGGTGGTGATCAACGATCCCCAGGCCGGTAAATATTATGGTGGTGCGGTTTCTGCACCGGTGTTTGGCGCCATCATGGGCGGTGTCCTGCGCACCATGAACATTGAACCGGATGCGCTGCCAACGGTGGATAAAAACGAGTTGGTGAAGAATAAGAGAAGTGAGGAATCAAGTGACAGATCGTAACCTGCGCGACTTGCTGGCCCCGTGGGTGCCTGGCGCGCCGGCGCGTCCACTCCGTGACATGACACTGGACAGCCGCGCTGCGGCTGCTGGCGATCTGTTTATCGCCGTGGCGGGCCATCATGCTGATGGACGTCGATTTATTCCACAGGCCATCGCCCAGGGTGTGGCGGCGGTCATTGCCGAGGCTGAAGGCGAAGCCAGCGATGGGGATATCCGCGAGATGCACGGCGTCCCGGTTATCTATCTGGCTCAGCTGCCGCAGCGCCTTTCCGCGCTGGCCGGGCGTTTCTACCAGCAGCCGGCTGAAAAATTAAAGCTGATTGGTGTGACCGGCACTAACGGCAAAACCACCACCACGCAGCTGATTGCGCAGTGGGCCAACCTGCTGGGCGAAACCGGTGCGGTGATGGGCACGGTGGGCAATGGCCTGTACGGTCAGCTGGTGCCGAGTGAAAACACCACCGGCTCGGCGGTGGATGTACAGCATATTCTGCACGACCTGGTCGGGCAGGGGGCTACCGTGGCGGCGATGGAAGTCTCTTCGCACGGTCTGGTGCAGCATCGCGTGGCCGCGCTGCCGTTTGCCGCCGCGGTATTTACCAATCTGAGCCGCGATCACCTTGATTATCACGGTGACATGCAGGGCTACGAATCGGCCAAGTGGCTGCTGTTCTCTGAGCATCAGGTAGGCGAGGCCATCATCAACGCCGATGATGAAGTGGGCCGCCGCTGGCTGGAAAAATTACCGGATGCCGTGGCTGTCACGCTGGGCAACAATCTGCAGCCCGGCTGTCGTGGCCGCTGGCTGCAGGCGACGGCGATCGATTATCACGACGGCGGCGCACACGTGCAGTTCAGTTCGAGCTGGGGCAACGGCGAGTTTGACAGCCGCCTGATGGGCGCCTTTAACGTCAGCAATCTGCTGCTGGCACTGGCGACACTGCTGACGCTGGATTATCCGCTCGACACGCTGGTGGCCAGTGCCAGCCAGCTGCAGCCGGTGTGCGGGCGTATGGAAGTGTTCACCGCCGCGCACAAGCCGACGGTAGTGGTGGATTACGCACATACGCCAGACGCGCTGGAAAAAGCGCTGGAAGCGGCCCGGCTGCACTGCAAGGGCCAGCTGTGGTGCGTATTTGGCTGCGGTGGCGACCGTGACAAAGGCAAACGCCCGCTGATGGGCGCGATTGCCGAACAGTTTGCCGATATCGTGGTGATCACCGATGACAATCCGCGTAGCGAAGAGCCGACGGCGATTGTTAACGACATTCTCACCGGCCTGCTCGATCCGGGCCGGGCCCGCGTCATAGCAGGACGAGCGCAGGCGGTCACCCATGCGGTGATGCAGGCCAGCGCCGACGACATCGTGCTGGTGGCCGGTAAAGGCCATGAAGATTATCAAATCATCGGCAACCGCCGCCTTGACTACTCTGACCGCGACACCGTCGCCCGTTTGCTGGGGGGAATGGCATGATTCCGGTTACGCTGAAAACTCTGGCAGAGATTAGCGGTGGGCAACTGCACGGCAGCGATCTCACTATTGCGGATGTCACCACGGATACCCGTAAAGTCACCCCAGGCAGCCTGTTTGTCGCGCTGGTGGGTGAACGTTTTGATGCGCACGATTTTGCCGCCGACGCTATCGCCAGTGGCGCACAGGCGCTGCTGGTGAATCGTCGTTTAGCGGTTGACGTGCCGCAGGTGGTGGTCGCTGACACGCGTATCGCTTTTGGTCAGCTCGGCGCCTGGGTGCGTCAGCAGGCGAAAGCGCGCGTGGTGGGGCTGACCGGCTCCTCCGGTAAAACCTCCGTGAAAGAGATGACCGCGGCGATTCTGCGCCAGTGCGGTGAAACGCTGTATACCGCCGGTAATCTCAACAACGATTACGGCGTGCCGATGACGCTGCTGCGTCTTACCCCGCAACACGCGTATGCCGTGATTGAAATGGGCGCGAATCATCAGGGTGAAATCGCCTACACCACCAATCTGGTGCGTCCGGAAACCGCGCTGGTTAACAATCTGGCGGCGGCGCATCTGGAAGGCTTCGGTTCACTGGCGGGCGTGGCAAAAGCCAAAGGCGAAATCTTTGGCGGCTTACCGGTACACGGCACCGCAATCATCAACGCTGACAGCAACGATCTGCCCAACTGGCAGCCGCAGTTTGCTGATAAAACCCTGTGGCGCTTTTCGCCGCAGCCGATGGCAGACGCGGAGTTCCGCGCCAGCGATATCGTGCTGCGCGCTGACGCCACGCTGTTTACCCTGCACACGCCGCGCGGTGACATCGCCGTCGAGCTGCCGCTGCCGGGTCGGCACAATATCGCTAATGCGCTGGCTGCTGCCGCGCTGGCGCTGTCGGTTGACGCGCCGTTAACCGCTATCCAGTCTGGCCTTAAAACCTTACAGCCCGTTCCTGGGCGCCTGTTCCCGATTCGCCTCGCCGGTAATCAGCTGCTGCTGGATGACAGCTACAACGCTAACGTTGGTTCGATGACCGCCGCTGCGCAGGTGCTGGGCGATATGCCGGGCTTCCGCGTCATGGTGGTCGGCGACATGGGCGAGCTGGGCGACGAAGCCGAAGCCTGTCATCGTCAGGTGGGCGAAGCGGCGAAAGCCGCCGGTATTGATTGTGTGCTGAGCACCGGCAGGTTCAGCCATTTGATTAGTGAAAGCAGCGGCCGGGGCGAACATTTCGCCAGTAAAGCTGAACTGACTGAACGTTTACGCACGCTGCTGTCCCAACATGCGGACATCACTATTTTGGTTAAAGGTTCACGTAGTGCCGCCATGGAGCAGGTAGTACAGAGCTTACAGGAGAAAGGAACATGCTAGTCTGGCTGGCCGAACATCTGGTCGCATTTTATTCCGGCTTTAACGTCTTTTCCTATCTGACGTTTCGCGCCATTGTCAGCCTGCTGACCGCTCTGTTCATCTCTTTATGGATGGGCCCGCGCCTGATCGCCTGGCTGCAGAAACTGCAGATTGGCCAGGTGGTACGTAACGATGGTCCGGAGTCGCACTTCAGCAAGCGCGGCACGCCGACCATGGGCGGCATCATGATTCTGACCTCCATCACGGTTTCGGTGCTGATGTGGGCTTATCCGTCCAATCCTTACGTCTGGTGCGTGCTGGTGGTGCTGGTCGGTTTTGGCGTAATTGGCTTTGTTGATGACTATCGCAAAGTGGTGCGTAAAGACACTAAGGGCCTGATCGCGCGCTGGAAATATTTCTGGATGTCGGTGATTTCGCTTGGTGTGGCGTTCGCGCTGTTCGTTGCCGGTAAAGATACGCCTGCCACACAGCTGGTGGTGCCATTCTTTAAAGATGTTATGCCGCAGCTCGGCCTGTTCTACGTGGTGCTGGCCTACTTTGTGATTGTCGGAACCGGTAATGCGGTCAACCTGACAGACGGTCTGGATGGTTTGGCCATCATGCCAACGGTGTTTGTCGCGGCGGGATTTGCACTGGTGGCCTGGGCGACCGGTAACGTGAAATTCGCTGAGTATCTGCACATCCCGTATCTGCGCCACGCCGGTGAGCTGGTGATTGTCTGTACCGCGATCGTCGGGGCCGGTCTCGGCTTCCTGTGGTTCAACACCTATCCGGCGCAGGTCTTTATGGGCGACGTGGGTTCGCTGGCGCTGGGTGGCGCACTGGGTACGCTGGCTGTACTGCTGCGTCAGGAATTTTTGCTGGTGATCATGGGCGGCGTATTTGTGGTCGAGACGCTGTCGGTGATTCTGCAGGTGGGATCGTTCAAGCTGCGCGGCCAGCGTATTTTCCGCATGGCACCGATTCATCACCACTATGAACTGAAAGGCTGGCCGGAGCCGCGCGTGATCGTGCGCTTCTGGATTATTTCGCTGATGCTGGTGCTGATTGGCCTGGCAACGCTCAAGGTACGTTAATCATGGCTGACTATCGGGGCAGAAAAGTCGTCATCATTGGATTAGGCATTACCGGCCTTTCCTGTGTTGATTTCTTCCTCGCGCAGGGCGTAACGCCCCGCGTGATGGATACCCGTGTGTCACCGCCGGGGCTGGACAAACTGCCAGAGCAGGTGGAGCGCCACGTTGGCGGTATCAACAGCGACTGGCTGCTGGCATGCGATTTGATCATCGCCAGCCCGGGTATCGCGCTGGCGCACCCGGCGCTGAGCGAAGCGGCTGACGCCGGCATTGAAATTGTCGGCGATATCGAACTGTTCTGCCGTGAAGCGCAGGCGCCGATTGTGGCGATCACCGGTTCCAATGGCAAAAGTACCGTCACCACGCTGGTGGGCGAAATGGCGCGCGCCGCGGGCTGGCAGGTGGGCGTAGGCGGCAACATTGGGCTGCCAGCGCTGACGCTGCTCAAATCGCCGGCGCAGCTGTATGTGCTGGAGCTCTCCAGCTTCCAGCTGGAAACCACCCACAGCCTGAAAGCGGCGGCGGCAACCATCCTCAACGTCACTGAGGATCATATGGATCGCTATCCGCTCGGCATGCAGCAGTACCGCGCCGCTAAATTACGCATCTATGAAAACGCGGATATCTGCGTGGTGAATGCCGACGATGGCATGACCATGCCGGTGCGCGGTGCCGATCGCCGCTGCGTCAGCTTTGGTATCGACGTTGGCGATTATCACCTCAACCAGCAGCAGGGCAGTACCTGGCTGCGGGTGAAGGGCGAGAAAGTCCTTAATACCGACGAGATGAAGCTGGTCGGGCAGCACAACTACACCAATGCGCTGGCCGCGCTGGCGCTGGCCGATGCGGTGAATATCCCGCGCGCTTCCAGCCTGAAAGCGTTAACCACCTACAGTGGCCTGCCGCATCGCTTCCAGCTGGTGCACGAAGCGCATGGCGTGCGCTGGATTAATGATTCGAAAGCCACCAACGTGGGCAGCACCGAAGCCGCGCTTAACGGCCTGCAGGTGAAAGGTACGCTGTGGCTGCTGCTGGGTGGCGATGGCAAAGGGGCGGACTTTACGCCGCTGGCGCGCTATCTGCAGGGCGACAACGTGCGGCTGTTCTGCTTTGGACGTGACGGCGACGCGCTGGCCGCGCTGCGTCCGGCAGTGGCGACGCGCACCGACACGCTCGAACAGGCGATGACGCAGATTGCCGCGCAGGTGCAGGCGGGCGACCTGGTGCTGCTGTCACCGGCGTGCGCCAGCCTCGACCAGTTCCGTAATTTTGAACAGCGCGGCGATCGCTTCGCGCAACTGGCGAAGGAGCTGAGCTGATGCGTATTCCCGGAGCCAGTATCGCCAGTTTTATTTCGCTGCGCCTGCGTGATTGGGTGATGGGCGCGCGCGACAACGACGACGCGCCGGTGGTGCTATATGACCGCACGCTGCTGTGGCTGACATTTGGTCTGGCGATTATCGGTTTTGTCATGGTCACCTCGGCGTCGATGCCGGTTGGACAGCGTCTTAACGACGATCCGTTCTACTTTGCCAAGCGTGATGCCTTTTATATCGCACTGGCGCTGGGGATGGCGTTAGTGACGCTGCGCGTACCGATGGATTTCTGGCAGCGCTACAGTAACGCGATGCTGATGGCTTCGGTGGCGATGCTGCTGATCGTACTGGTGGTCGGTAGCTCGGTTAACGGCGCATCGCGCTGGATCGCGCTCGGGCCGCTGCGTATTCAGCCGGCGGAGTTATCCAAGCTGTCGCTGTTCTGCTATCTCGCCAGCTATCTGGTGCGCAAAGTGGAAGAGGTGCGGAACAACTTCTGGGGCTTCTGTAAGCCGATGGGCGTGATGGTGGTGCTGGCGGTGCTGCTGCTGGCCCAGCCGGACCTCGGCACCGTGGTGGTGCTGTTTGTTACCACGCTGGCGATGCTGTTCCTGGCGGGCGCCAAACTGTGGCAGTTCCTGGCGATTATCGGCTCCGGCATTTTCGCCGTGGTGCTGCTGATTATCGCGGAACCTTACCGTATGCGCCGCGTGACCTCCTTCTGGAACCCGTGGGAAGATCCGTTCGGCAGCGGCTACCAGCTGACTCAGTCGCTGATGGCGTTTGGCCGCGGTGAGTTCTGGGGGCAGGGCCTGGGCAACTCGGTGCAGAAACTGGAGTATCTGCCGGAAGCGCATACCGACTTTATCTTCTCAATTATCGGTGAAGAGTTGGGTTATGTCGGTGTGGTTTTGGCGCTGTTGATGGTATTCTTCGTCGCTTTTCGCGCAATGTCGATTGGCCGTCGCGCGCTGGAAATCGACCAGCGTTTTTCCGGCTTCCTCGCCTGTTCCATTGGCGTGTGGTTTAGCTTCCAGGCGCTGGTTAACGTTGGTGCGGCGGCGGGTATGCTGCCGACCAAGGGCCTGACGCTGCCGCTGATCAGTTACGGTGGATCGAGTCTGATCATTATGTCGACCGCCATCGTGTTTTTATTGCGCATAGATTATGAAACGCGTCTGGCAAAAGCCCAGGCGTTTACCCGAGGTGCCCGATGAGTGGTAAACGGCTGATGGTCATGGCAGGGGGTACCGGCGGACATGTGTTCCCCGGACTGGCCGTGGCGCATCATCTGATCGAACAAGGCTGGCAGGTGCGCTGGCTGGGAACCGCAGACCGGATGGAAGCCGATCTGGTGCCAAAGCATGGCATCGATATCGACTTCATCCGCATCAGCGGACTGCGCGGTAAAGGCGTAAAGGCCCTGCTGCTGGCACCGGTGCGCATCTTCAATGCGTGGCGCCAGGCGCGCCGCATCATGAAAAACTGGCAGCCGGATGTGGTGCTGGGCATGGGCGGATATGTTTCCGGTCCGGGCGGCCTTGCGGCGTGGAGTTGCGGCATCCCGGTGGTGCTGCACGAGCAGAACGGTATTGCCGGGCTGACCAATAAGTGGCTGGCGAAAATCGCTACCACAGTGATGCAGGCCTTTCCGGGCGCGTTCCCCACTGCTGAGGTGGTGGGCAACCCGGTGCGTAATGATGTGCTGGCGCTGCCGCTGCCGGCGCAGCGTCTGGCACACCGCAGCGGGCCGATTCGCGTGCTGGTGATTGGCGGTAGTCAGGGCGCGCGCATCCTCAATCAGATCGTGCCGCAGGTCGCCGCCGAACTGGGTGACGCCATCACGTTGTGGCATCAGACCGGCAAAGGCGCACGTGAGACCGTGCAGCAGGCGTATCAGGCCGCTGGCCAGCCGCAGCATAAGGTCACCGAGTTCATCGATGACATGGCGCAAGCCTATGCGTGGGCCGATGTGGTGGTGTGCCGCTCCGGCGCGCTGACCGTCAGTGAAGTGGCGGCGGCGGGTTTACCGGCGATTTTCGTGCCGTTCCAGCACAAAGATCGTCAGCAGTACTGGAATGCGCTGCCGCTGGAAAAAGCCGGCGCGGCCAAAATTTTCGAGCAGCCGCAGTTTACTGCTGCGGCCGTCGCAGACACGCTGCGCCACTGGGATCGCGCCACGCTGCTGGCGATGGCGGAAAAAGCCCGCCAGGTCGCGATTCCTGATGCGACCGAGCGGGTGGCACAAGAGGTTGCGCGCGTCGCGAAGTAAGTTAACCGGTCAGTTTGACTGGCCCGCATCTGAATGCAGGTGCAAACGGGAAAACAGGTAACAGAGACAGATGAATACACAACAATTGGCAAAACTGCGTTCTATTGTGCCCGAGATGCGTCGCGTCCGGCACATCCACTTTGTCGGCATCGGCGGTGCCGGCATGGGCGGTATTGCCGAGGTGTTGGCGAACGAAGGCTATCACATTAGCGGCTCCGATCTGGCGCCCAATCCGGTTACGCAGCATCTGGCCTCGCTGGGCGCGACCATTTACTTCAACCATCGCCCGGAAAATGTTACCGACGCCAGCGTCGTCGTGGTTTCCACCGCCGTGGCGCAGGACAACCCGGAGCTGGTGGCGGCGCGTGAGCAGCGTATCCCGGTGATCCGCCGGGCGGAGATGCTGGCTGAGCTGATGCGTTTCCGTCACGGCATCGCGATTGCCGGCACGCACGGTAAAACCACCACCACTGCGATGGTGACCAGTATTTATGCGGAAGGCGGTCTCGATCCGACGTTCGTCAATGGCGGTCTGGTTAAAGCGGCGGGTACGCACGCGCGCCTCGGCAGCAGCCGTTATCTGATTGCGGAAGCGGACGAAAGCGACGCGTCTTTCCTGCATCTGCAACCGATGGTGGCGATTGTCACTAACATCGAAGCGGATCACATGGATACCTATCAGGGCGATTTTGAGAACCTGAAGCAGACGTTTATTAACTTCCTGCACAACCTGCCGTTTTACGGGCGCGCGGTGATGTGCGTGGACGATGTGGTGATTCGCGATCTGATTCCGCGCGTGGGCCGTCAGGTCACCACCTATGGTTTCAGCGACGATGCGGATGTGCGGGTCGAAAACTACGAACAGCGCGGCGCGCAGGGCCACTTCACCCTGATTCGTCAGGACAAACCGGTGCTGCACGTGACGCTGAATGCGCCGGGTCGCCATAACGCGCTGAACGCCGCGGCAGCCGTGGCGGTTGCCAGCGAAGAGGGCATTGACGACAACGCTATTCTGGCGGCGCTGGAGAGTTTCCAGGGCACCGGTCGACGTTTCGATGTGCTGGGCGAGTTTGACACCGCAGCCGTTAACGGTAAGCCAGGCAGCGCGATGCTGGTCGACGATTATGGCCATCATCCGACCGAAGTGGATGTCACCATCAAAGCGGCGCGCGCCGGCTGGCCAGAGAAAAAGCTGGTGATGGTGTTTCAGCCGCATCGCTATACGCGCACCCGCGACCTGTTCGATGACTTCGCCAATGTGCTGTCGCAGGTGGATGTGTTACTGATGCTGGATGTCTACCCGGCGGGCGAAGCCGCTATTCCGGGCGCGGACAGTCGTTCACTGTGCCGTGCCATCCGCAATCGCGGCAAGGTCGATCCGATTCTGGTCTCCGAGCACGAAGCGCTGCCGGATGCGCTGGCACCGCTGCTGTCCGGCGACGATCTGGTGATTGTGCAGGGCGCCGGCAACATCGGCAAAATTGCCCGCAAGCTGGCTGAGATTCAGCTGCAGCCGGCTCTGAACACGGAGGCGCGCCATGGCTGAGAAAGTCGCGGTATTGATGGGCGGTACCTCCGCCGAGCGCGAGGTGTCACTGATGTCCGGCAGCGCGGTGCTGGCAGGACTGCGCGAGATGGGCATTGATGCGCACGGTGTCGACACCCGTGACGTCTCAGTGCTGGACCTCCGGCAGCAGGGCTTTGCCAAAGCGTTTATCGCGCTGCACGGTCGCGGTGGCGAAGATGGCACGCTGCAGGCGCTGCTGGAGTTTCTGCAACTGCCCTACACCGGCAGCGGCGTCATGGCGTCGGCCATCACCATGGATAAACTGCGCAGCAAACTGCTGTGGCAGGGCAGGGGATTGCCGGCGGGCAAATTTGTCTGGCTGACGCGCCAGCAGTATGAGCAGGGGCTGGATGCTGCAGCGCAGGCGTCGATTGACGCGCTCGGACTGCCGCTGTTTGTGAAGCCAAGCTGTGAAGGTTCCAGCGTCGGCATCAGCCGCGTGAATCAGGCGGAAGCGCTGCCAGCCGCGCTGCAGGAGGCGTTTCGCCATGATGATGACGTGCTGGTGGAAGCTTTTCTCAGCGGTGCCGAATACACCGTGGGCATCGTCGGCGACGAAATTCTGCCGTCAATCAGAATTCAGACCGCCAGCGAGTTCTATGACTATGAAGCAAAATACATTTCTGACGATACTCAATACTTCTGCCCGAGCGGCCTGAGTGCGGAGAAAGAGGCGGAACTGCAGACATTAGTGCTGGCCGCGTGGCGCGCGTTAGGCTGCAGCGGCTGGGGACGGGTTGATGTGATGGTCGACGGTGACGGCAATTTCCAGCTGCTGGAAGTGAACACCTCGCCAGGCATGACCAGCCACAGCCTGGTGCCGATGGCGGCAAAGCAGGCGGGATACAGCTTCCCGCAACTGGTGGCGCGCATTCTGGAGCTGGCTGACTGATATGTCTCAGGCGGCACTGCGCGTAAGAAATCGCGAACCTCAGGAGCGTGCGCGCTCCGGACGGAGCAACGGAGCACGGCTGTTTGGCATCGTGTTCCTGCTGCTGGTGATGGGCATCATGGTGGCTGGCGGCCTGGTGGTGCTGAAGTGGATGAACGATGCGTCGCGACTGCCGCTGTCGAAGCTGGTGGTGACGGGCGAAACCCACTACACCACGCACGATGATATTCGTCAGGCGATTTTATCGCTCGGCGCGCCGGGAACGTTCATGTCGCAGAACGTGGACATTATCCAGCAGCAGATCGAGCGGTTACCGTGGATTAAACAGGTTAGCGTGCGCAAGCAGTGGCCTGATGAGCTGAAGATAAACCTGGTGGAGTACGTCCCGGTGGCACGCTGGAATGACTCGCACATGGTGGACGCCGATGGCGTCTCCTTCAGCGTCCCGGCCAGCCACATCGGCAAAGAGACGTTGCCGATGCTGTATGGTCCGGAAGGCAGTGAGAAAGAGGTATTGGCCGGCTATCACACCATGAGTGATGTGCTGCGGGCCAGTAAGTTTACCCTGAAGGTCGCGTCGATGACGGCGCGGCGCTCGTGGCAGCTGGTGACCAGCGACGATGTGCGCATCGAACTGGGGCGCAGCGATACCATGAAGCGTCTGAACCGTTTTATTGAGCTCTATCCGGAGTTGCAGCAGCAGGGCCAGAGTCAGAACCAGCGTATCAGCTATGTTGATCTACGCTATGACTCCGGCGCCGCAGTAGGCTGGGCACCGGCACCGATTGAGCCACAGGACAGTAATCAGCAACAAAACCAGGCACAGGCTAAACCACAATGATCAAGGCAACGGACAGAAAACTGGTAGTAGGACTTGAAATCGGCACTGCGAAGGTCGCCGCCCTGGTTGGGGAAATTCTGCCCGATGGTATGGTCAACATTATTGGCGTCGGCAGCTGCCCGTCCCGCGGTATGGACAAAGGCGGCGTGAACGATCTGGAGTCGGTGGTGAAGTGCGTTCAGCGCGCCATCGACCAGGCGGAATTGATGGCAGACTGCCAGATTTCGTCGGTATACCTTGCTTTATCGGGCAAACATATTAGTTGTCAGAACGAAATCGGGATGGTTCCGATTTCCGAAGAGGAAGTCACTCAGGATGATGTGGAAAACGTGGTGCATACGGCGAAATCCGTTCGCGTGCGCGACGAACATCGTATTCTGCATGTGATTCCACAGGAATACGCCATCGATTATCAGGAAGGCATCAAAAATCCGGTTGGCCTTTCCGGCGTGCGTATGCAGGCCAAGGTGCATCTCATCACCTGCCACAACGATATGGCAAAAAATATCGTGAAAGCCGTTGAACGTTGTGGCCTGAAAGTTGACCAACTGATTTTTGCCGGACTGGCATCCAGTTTTTCGGTGCTGACCGAAGATGAACGTGAGCTGGGAGTCTGTGTTGTTGACATCGGTGGCGGTACAATGGATATCGCGGTGTACACCGGCGGCGCGCTGCGTCATACCAAAGTGATTCCCTATGCCGGGAACGTGGTGACCAGTGATATCGCCTATGCCTTTGGCACACCGCCAACCGACGCCGAAGCGATTAAAGTGCGTCATGGTTGTGCGCTGGGTTCGATTGTCGGCAAAGACGAAAACGTCGAGGTGCCGAGCGTGGGTGGACGTCCACCGCGCAGCCTGCAGCGCCAGACGCTGGCAGAAGTGATTGAGCCGCGTTACACCGAACTGCTGAATCTGGTGAACGACGAGATTCTGCAACTGCAGGAGCAACTGCGCCAGCAGGGCGTGAAGCACCATCTGGCAGCCGGTATTGTGCTGACCGGCGGTGCGGCGCAGATTGAAGGTCTGGCGGCCTGTGCACAGCGGGTGTTCCACACTCAGGTGCGCATCGGTCAGCCGCTTAACATCACCGGCCTGACGGATTATGCGCAGGAGCCGTACTACTCGACGGCGGTTGGCCTGCTGCATTACGGCAAAGAGTCACACATGAACGGTGATGCAGAAACGGAAAAACGTGCTTCAGTGGGCAATTGGTTTAAACGCATCAACAGCTGGCTGAAGAAAGAGTTTTAATTTTTTGAAAAAGGAGATCATCAGGCAATGTTTATGATCTCCAGGCGACAGGCACATAACGGAGAGAAATCATGTTTGAACCTATGGAATTAACCAATGACGCGGTGATTAAAGTCATCGGCGTCGGCGGTGGCGGTGGCAACGCCGTAGAGCACATGGTACGCGAGCGTATCGAAGGTGTGGAATTCTTCGCTGTGAATACCGACGCGCAGGCGTTGCGTAAAACGGCGGTCGGCCAGACGATTCAGATCGGGACCAATATCACCAAAGGTCTCGGTGCGGGTGCTAACCCGGAAGTCGGCCGTACCTCGGCGGAAGAGGATCGCGAAGCACTGCGTTCTGCGCTGGAAGGGGCAGACATGGTGTTTATCGCCGCGGGCATGGGTGGCGGTACCGGTACCGGTGCAGCTCCTGTGGTGGCTGAAGTAGCCAAAGATTTAGGTATCCTGACGGTTGCGGTGGTGACGAAGCCCTTCAACTTCGAAGGGAAAAAACGCATGGCGTTTGCTGAGCAGGGTATCGCAGAGCTGTCTAAGCATGTTGATTCACTGATCACCATTCCTAACGACAAGCTGCTGAAAGTGCTGGGCCGTGGTATCTCTCTGCTGGATGCCTTCGGTGCGGCTAACGACGTGCTGAAAGGTGCGGTGCAGGGTATCGCAGAACTGATTACCCGTCCGGGTCTGATGAACGTCGACTTCGCCGACGTGCGTACCGTGATGTCAGAAATGGGTTACGCGATGATGGGTTCTGGCGTTGCCTGTGGTGAAGACCGTGCTGAAGAAGCTGCCGAAATGGCGATCTCCAGCCCGCTGCTGGAAGATATCGATCTGTCGGGTGCGCGCGGCGTGCTGGTCAACATCACGGCGGGCTTCGACCTGCGCCTGGATGAGTTCGAAACCGTGGGTAACACCATCCGCGCCTTCGCCTCGGACAACGCGACCGTGGTTATCGGTACTTCACTGGATCCAGAGATGAACGACGAGCTGCGCGTCACCGTGGTGGCGACCGGTATCGGCATGGACAAGCGTCCGGAAATCACTCTGGTGACTAACAAGCCTGCGACTCAGCCGGTCATGGATCATCGCTACCAGCAGCACGGCATGGCGCCGCTGCCGCAGGAGCAGAAACCGGCCGCGAAAGTGGTGAATGACCAGCCAGCGTCATCCAGCAAAGAGCCTGACTATCTTGATATTCCAGCCTTCCTGCGTAAACAGGCAGACTAAGAATATCCTGAGAATTGGGATTCTCCGCTCTTTGTGCTAAAGTGTTCGCCCGCCGGTAATTTATACTGGCGGTCGGATGGGTAATATTGCGAGATAATGCGATGATCAAACAAAGGACATTAAAACGTATTGTTCAGGCGACTGGCGTCGGTTTGCATACCGGCAAAAAAGTCACGCTGACTTTACGCCCTGCGTCGGCTAATACCGGGGTCATCTATCGTCGCACTGACTTGAATCCACCGGTTGATTTCCCGGCTGATGCAAAATACGTGCGCGACACCATGCTGAGTACCTGCCTGGTGAATGATGAAGGCGTGCGTATTTCGACGGTTGAACACCTGAATGCTGCATTGGCAGGTCTGGGTATCGACAACATTATTGTTGAAGTCGATGCGCCAGAAATTCCGATCATGGATGGCAGTGCCGCGCCTTTTGTTTATTTGCTGATGGATGCCGGTGTCGAAGAGCTGAACAGTGCGAAGAAATTCGTGCGCGTGAAGCAAACGGTACGGGTAGAAGATGGCGATAAGTGGGCCGAGATTAAACCGTACAACGGTTTTTCACTCGACTTCACCATCGACTTCAAACATCCGGCGATCGACTCAAGCTCGCAGCGTTACCAGCTCAATTTCTCGGCTGAATCCTTTGTGCGTCAGATTAGCCGTGCGCGCACCTTCGGCTTTATGCGTGAAATCGAATATCTGCAGTCTAAAGGCCTGTGCCTGGGCGGTAGTTTAGATTGTGCGATTGGCCTCGATGACTTCCGCGTATTGAATGAAGATGGCCTGCGCTTTGAAGATGAGTTCGTGCGTCACAAAATGCTGGACGCCATCGGCGACCTGTTCATGTGTGGTCATAACGTGATTGGCGCATTCTCTGCGTTCAAGTCCGGCCATGCGCTGAACAACAAGCTGTTGCAGGCGGTACTGGCGAAGCAGGAAGCCTGGGAATGGGCGACCTTCGAAGACGAAGCTGAACTGCCACTGGCCTTCAAAGCGCCAAATTTAGTGCTGGCGTAATAAGTCAGCCATCAAACGGCGGGCTTCCCTGACACCCTCTCCGGTCAGTGGAACCCGCCGTTTTTTATTGCCCGTCGCTGGCGCTGTAATCCCGCTCGCAAAACCCTGTTGTCAGTGATCAAACCCTGCGCAAAAAAACGTGAAATCCGCCGTAAGCCCTTTAATCCCTGATGTCGAAGCCCCACATAAGTGCTATTATCTGGCGCTCATGTAAGCAGGGTACGTAACGTAACTCTGGCTTAGCGCTTAATGACTGGCATGATGGACGAAAGGTGATCGGGATTTTCTCACGCTGGCGACAACTCGGCAGACGCTATTTCTGGCCTCATCTCCTGTTGGGAATGGTGGCGGCCAGTCTCGGCCTGCCTGCCTGTGCACAAAGCGCAGAGCCCACCAGCAGCGATTCGCCGGTCAGCAGCCTGTTTACCGGCAAGGTGGTGCGGTTTGATCACCTGATTCGAATGCAGGAAAGCGCGCGTCGCCCCAGTTTCAACGTTGACTACTGGCATCAGCACGCCATCCGCACCGTCATTCGCCATCTCTCATTCAGCATGACGCCGCCCGCAACAGCGGAAGCGGAGCATGCATTGCCGCTGGCGGCGCAAAAGCTGGCGCTGATTGACTCGCTGCAGGCGCTGCTGACTTCACCCGCGCAACCTTTAGCCGCGATGGCACCGCCGTCGCGAGCGCATCATGTTTTGCCCAACGTTCACTCTTCTGCTGACTGGCAGGCTGCTATTCATGGCATCCGCGCCGGACCTTTCATTGCTTAACGCTAACGTTATTTTCCTTTTTCTGTTTTTTGCCTTTGCAGCCCGTATTGTCACGGCTGAATTGAGATAAATTTATTATGTTAATCAAATTGTTAACGAAAGTTTTTGGTAGCAGCAATGATCGTACTCTGCGCCGCATGCGTAAAGTGGTCGATGTCATCAACAAGATGGAGCCGGAGTTCGTCAAACTGTCTGACGACGAACTGAAAGCGAAAACCGATCAATTCCGCGAGCGCCTGAAAAAAGGTGAAACGCTGGAGAGCCTGATTCCCGAAGCCTTCGCCACCGTGCGTGAAGCCAGTAAGCGCGTGTTTGGCATGCGCCACTTTGACGTGCAGCTGATCGGCGGCATGGTGCTCAACGAACGCTGCATCGCGGAGATGCGCACCGGTGAGGGTAAAACCCTGACTGCGACGCTGCCGGCTTACCTGAACGCGCTGAGCGGCAAGGGCGTGCACGTTGTGACCGTCAACGACTATCTGGCGCAGCGTGACGCCGAAAACAACCGTCCGCTGTTTGAGTTCCTTGGTCTGACAGTCGGTATCAACCTGCCGGGCATGCCGGCGGTGGCCAAGCGCGCTGCCTATGCAGCCGATATCACCTACGGCACCAACAACGAATACGGCTTCGATTATCTGCGCGATAACATGGCCTTCAGTCCGGAAGAGCGCGTACAGCGTAAACTGCACTATGCGCTGGTGGATGAGGTGGACTCGATCCTAATCGATGAAGCGCGTACCCCGCTGATTATCTCGGGTCCGGCCGAAGACAGCTCCGATCTCTACATCAAGGTCAACAAAATCATTCCACACCTGGTGCGCCAGGAAAAAGAAGACTCGGATAACTTCCAGGGCGAAGGTGACTTCTGGGTGGATGAAAAAGCCCGTCAGGCGCACATGACCGAACGCGGTCTGGTGAAAGTGGAAGAGCTGCTGGTCAGCCAGGGCATTATGGATGAGGGCGAATCACTCTACTCGCCGACCAACATCATGCTGATGCACCACGTGACGGCAGCACTGCGCGCCCATGCGCTGTTCACCCGCGACGTTGACTACATCGTGAAGGACGGCGAGGTGATCATCGTTGATGAACACACCGGTCGTACCATGCAGGGACGTCGCTGGTCTGATGGCCTGCACCAGGCGGTCGAAGCCAAAGAAGGTGTGGAGATCCAGAATGAAAACCAGACGCTGGCTTCCATCACCTTCCAGAACTACTTCCGTATCTACGAGAAACTGGCCGGTATGACCGGTACCGCTGATACTGAAGCGTTTGAATTCAGCTCCATCTACAAGCTCGATACCATCGTGGTACCGACCAACCGTCCGATGGTGCGTAAAGATATGGCCGATCTGGTCTACATGACCGAGAAAGAGAAGATCGATGCCATTATCGAAGATATTCGTACCTGTACGGCTAACGGTCAGCCGGTACTGGTGGGCACCATCTCGATTGAAAAATCGGAAGTGGTATCCCAGGAGCTGACGCGCGCGGGTATCAAGCACAGCGTACTGAACGCCAAGTTCCACGCCAGCGAAGCGGATATCGTGGCGCAGGCAGGTCAGCCAGCCGCGGTAACCATCGCGACCAACATGGCCGGTCGTGGTACGGACATCATGCTCGGCGGTAGCTGGCAGGCGGAAGTAGCCGCGCTGGAAAACCCGACGGAAGAGCAGATTGAAGCCATCAAGGCGGCGTGGAAACTGCGCCATGATGCGGTGCTGGCGGCAGGCGGTTTGCATATTATCGGTACCGAACGCCACGAATCACGCCGTATCGATAACCAGCTGCGCGGCCGTGCGGGTCGTCAGGGTGACGCCGGTTCTTCGCGCTTCTATCTGTCGATGGAAGATGCGCTGATGCGTATCTTTGCCTCCGATCGTGTGTCCAACATGATGCGTAAGCTGGGTATGAAGCCGGGCGAAGCGATTGAGCATCCGTGGGTAACCAAAGCGATTGCTAATGCGCAGCGCAAAGTGGAAAGCCGCAACTTCGATATCCGTAAACAGCTGCTGGAATACGATGACGTCGCTAACGATCAGCGCCGCGCCATTTACAGCCAGCGTAACGAACTGCTGGATGTCTCTGACGTTTCGGACACCATCAACAGCATCCGTGAAGATGTGTTCAAAGCCACTATCGACACTTACATTCCGCCGCAGTCGCTGGAAGAGATGTGGGACGTCCCGGGGCTGGAAGAGCGTCTGCGCAATGATTTCGATCTGGATCTGCCGATTGCCGAGTGGCTGGATAAAGAGCCGGATCTGCATGAAGAGACGCTGCGTGAGCGCATCATGAGCCGCGCCAGCGAAAACTATGCGGCGAAAGAAGAAGTGGTCGGCGCAGAAATGATGCGCAACTTTGAAAAAGGCGTGATGCTGCAAACGCTCGACTCGCTGTGGAAAGAGCATCTGGCGGCGATGGACTATCTGCGCCAGGGTATCCATCTGCGTGGCTATGCGCAGAAGGATCCGAAGCAGGAGTACAAACGTGAATCTTTCGCCATGTTTGCCGCGATGCTGGAGTCGCTGAAGTACGAAGTGATCAGCACCCTGAGCAAAGTGCAGGTGCGGATGCCGGAAGAAGTGGAAGCGATGGAGCAGCAGCGTCGTGAAGAAGCAGAGCGTCTGGCACAGCAGCAGCAGCTCAGCCACGTCGATGACGACACCGCAGCGGCCGCTGCACTGGCGGCACAGGGCGGTGAGCGGAAAGTGGGACGTAACGATCCGTGCCCATGCGGCTCAGGTAAAAAATACAAACAGTGTCACGGTCGTCTGGCCTGATAACAAAAAGGAGCCCGCGGGCTCCTTTTTCTTTGGCTGATTAGCGGGTAATCGCCATCAGCTTCTCCTCATTCAGCCGCACGCCATGGTAGGGCAGCGTAACCAGCAGCCCATCCGGCAAACCATAGCGTTTCAACAGCGCCCGGCTCTGAAACAGCAGCTGGTGATAGTTGTTGTCGCTGATCCCCGGATAGCTCTCATTCCATACCGTGGCTATGATCTGCCGTTTCGAGGTGATGCGCAGCAGCAGGCAGGAGAAGAAGCGCTTCTGTGCTTCATTAAGCGGGATGGTCTTCTGTTCTGGCCACCAGGTTAAGGTGTTTTGCGCGCTGTCGAGCGTCAGGATGTCGTGGAAAACCAAATGGCGTAAGGTATTCATCTGTTTCTGTGCGTCTTGCGCCAGAAACGTTGTTAGTTTGCGTTCCATGTGTAGTCGGCCTGGCTAGAGTAAAGTGGCTGCGAGTATTCCCAACATGGCGCCGTGCGATCATTACGACCTGTCTTAATAACTGGAATCTGTGCGACAGGATCGCGGTGAAGCCGACAGCAGTTAACATCGTCCGGCGTCTGCTTTAAAATCAGCGCTCACTCACTACAAGCGGAATCCAGCTTATGAAACACCTGCAGGTTGCGGTGGGCATCATTCGCAATGCCAGTCGTCAGATCTTTCTTGCCCAGCGCGCAGCAAGCTCGCACATGGCCAATAAATGGGAGTTCCCGGGCGGAAAAATTGAACAGCACGAAAGCGCAGAACAGGCGTTAAAACGTGAGCTGATGGAAGAAACCGGTATTGAAGTGACGGCGGCGAGAGCGATTGGTCAGGCCGATCACAGTTACGATGACCTGCGTGTTACGCTGCATTTCTTCCTGGTGGAGGGCTGGCAGGGTGAGCCGTGGGGACGCGAAGGTCAGCCGCAGCGTTGGGTCGAGCAGCGTGATTTAGTGGCCGATGAATTTCCACCGGCCAACCACGCCCTGATTGCCCGCTTAGTGGCGGGCGAGATTTAAACTCAGGGGCCGCGAGCCCCTGCCGATCACGACTGCTCTTCACTCCAGTCGTCACTCTCCGTCATGTCTCCGCTGCTGGGAATGCGTTTCTCCTCAGCGGCCCACTCGCCCAGATCGATCAACTGACAGCGTTTGCTGCAAAACGGGCGCCACGGGCTGAGTTCATCCCACATCACGGCTTTACCGCAGTTGGGGCAAGGTACGGTAATCATCTCTTCCTGCATAACATCCTCTAACAACAGGCTAATTCAAAATTCAGTCGCGCCGGCACTTCACCGCGTTCGCTATCGAGCGGTAAAAAGCGGATGGCATAGCGGCTTTTATGACCAGAGACCTGCGGATAGAGCGCATCTTCCAGCGTCAGTTGCAGGCGCAGCAGGTCGGACCCTTCGGCGTTATCCTGATAAAAGCCGTTGAGGCTGGTCTGATGGCGAAACACGCCCGACTGACGAATCAGGTTGAGGATCATCGTCAGGCTGTTGCGCAGCGGATCGAGCGAGGCCAGCCAGCTATTCACCAGGGTATCGCGCAGCGCCTGTGGCTGGTGCAGCCAGATGTGTAAACCCGGCAGATCAAAACTGCAGCAGCCGCCGGGAATGCTCAGGCGCTGACGTACGGAGGCAATCAACCGGTCTTCGCGCAGCTGCTGGCCCATGCGCGGCGCAGCCATCAGCTCGCTGGATTGCTGCTTCAGCTGTTCGCGTAGCTGGCTGACAGTGTGTTCATCGACACCCGGCACATCCAGCCAGGCACGCAGTTTTTGCTGCTGACGCTCCAGCTCTTTTAACAGCTCGGTGCGCATATCGCCGCGTTCGAAGATATCCAGCAGGTCGCCAATAATACGAAATACACCCAGTGCGGCAACCGAGCTGTTGACCGGCAGCGTTTCGTGCAGCTGGTTAATCAAAAACTCCACGCGCAGCCAGGTGCGCATTTTCTCATTCAATGGGTGTTCAAACAGAACCACTGTGCTCATGATATTAATCCCGTCCGGTTGCTGCCAGGCGTAAATAGCGCTGGTGAAGTTCAGCAACGCGCGGCAAAGCCTGTTCCGGCGTGCCGCTGTTATCAATGATGTCATCCGCGCAGGCTAAACGCTGCTGACGGCTGGCCTGCGCGGCAAGAATCCGTTGCGCCTGGCTGAGAGAGATACCATCACGCTGGCGGGTGCGCTGCAGCTGCGTGGCCTCGTCGACATCTACGACTAATACCCGATCAGCCTGATGCTGCAGACCATTTTCTACCAGCAGCGGCACTACCCACATGACGTAAGGCGAAGTCGCCTGCGCCTTCAGCTGCTGGGTACGGGCGTTAATCAGCGGATGCAGCAGTTGATTGAGCCAGTTTTTCTCTTGCGGCTGCTGGAAAATAATTTCCCGCAAACGCGCGCGATAAAGCGTGCCTTCTGCGGTCAGAATCGATTCTCCGTGGCGTTTCACAATCGCATTGAGCGCAGGTGTGCCCGGTTCAACCACCTCGCGGGCAATCACATCGGCATCAATGATGTCGACGTTCAGCGCGGCAAAAGCGTTAGCAATGGTGCTTTTACCACTACCAATGCCGCCGGTCAGTGCAACGGTAAAAGGCATAGCGTTCTCTCAACATTTTCTCATCTGCCGCAGCGTGATGAGAGCCCGATCACAATCGGTTTTCTCAGCTAAATTTAACGGATTGTAGCTTAAATAAAGTGAAATTCGCAGTCTTGTCGCGGAACGAATGGCGCGTATGATAACGACACTGGAGCCGTGAGCGCTACCCGAACTGCGGTTCGTCGTCACTAACCAGGACACTCTGCTATGCGTATCGAAGAAGATGTAAAACTGGGCTTTAAAGATGTATTGATCCGCCCGAAACGCTCCACGCTGAAAAGCCGTTCCGAGGTTGAGCTGGAACGTACGTTCACCTTCAAACATTCAGGCCTCGCCTGGTCCGGCGTTCCGGTGATTGCCGCCAACATGGATACCGTCGGCACCTTTACCATGGCCGAAGCGCTGGCTGGCTTTAACGTGCTGACCGCCGTTCACAAGCACTACAGTGTTGAAGCGTGGCAGACCTTTATCCAGCGCGTACCGGCCACGGTGCTCAGTCACGTGATGGTCTCCACCGGGACCTCAGAAGCAGATTTCACAAAGTTAAGCGCGATCCTCGCGCTGTCGCCCCAACTCAATTTTATCTGTATTGATGTGGCAAACGGCTACTCCGAGCACTTTGTTGCCTTCCTGCAGCGCGCGCGGGAAAGCTTCCCGGGGAAAACCATTTGTGCCGGGAATGTGGTGACCGGTGAAATGGTCGAGGAGCTGATTCTGTCCGGTGCCGACATTGTGAAGGTGGGAATCGGTCCGGGTTCGGTCTGCACCACACGCGTCAAAACCGGCGTTGGCTACCCGCAACTCTCTGCGGTGATTGAGTGTGCTGATGCGGCGCACGGCCTCGGCGGGCAGATTGTCAGTGACGGCGGTTGCGCCGTGCCGGGCGATATCGCCAAGGCGTTCGGCGGCGGCGCTGACTTCGTGATGCTCGGCGGCATGCTGGCGGCGCACGATGAGTGCGAAGGCACTCTTGTTGAAGAGCAGGGCGAGCAGTTCATGCTGTTCTACGGCATGAGCTCCGAATCCGCGATGAAACGTCATGTGGGCGGTGTGGCGGGCTACCGCGCCGCAGAAGGTAAAACCGTTCGTCTGCCGCTGCGTGGACCGGTCGCGGAGACGGTGAAAGATATCCTCGGCGGACTGCGTTCGGCCTGTACTTACGTCGGCGCAGAGCGCCTGAAAGAGCTGACCAAACGCACGACCTTTATTCGTGTGGCAGAACAGGAAAACCGCGTCTTTAACCGCTGATGTGCCGCAACGGGCGCCGCGTGCGCCCGTTTAACGTATGGCGTCTCCCAGACCAAATACCGGCAGATACATGGCAATCACCAGCGTGCCGACAATGCCGCCAATCACCACCATCATTAATGGCTCCAGCGAAGCGGCGAGGCTGTCTGCGCGCGTCAGCGTTTGCGCTTCGTGCCACTCCGCCAGCCGCGCCAGCATCACATCCAGCGCACCGGCCTCTTCACCGACGCGGATCAGCTGAGCGCACAGCGGCGTAAACAGCGGATGTCCCTGTAGCGCCTGGTGCAGCGGCGCGCCAGCGGCAATATGCTGCTGTAACGCCACGACGGCATCGCGCCACAGTCGCGCGGCCAGTGTCACTTCCACCGCCTGCAGGCTTTGCAGCAGCGTCAGCCCGGCCTGCTGCGTCAGTTGCAGAATCGCGTAGATCTGGCTGAGCTGACCGCCGCGCCACAACGGGGCCAGCAGCGGAAGCCGCAGCAGCCACTGCTGGCTGCGCTTTTGCCACGCAACGGATCGTCGATAGGTCAGACGCGCCAGCCACCCGGACGCCACACCGCACAACAGCAGCGGCAGCGCCGCCTGCTGCAACAGTGCCGACAGCGCCATCACGCCGGCGGTAAAGGCCGGCAGCGGTGCGTCAAAGCTGGCGTACACCGCAACAAATTCCGGCAGTACAAACAGCAGCATCCCGGCGCTGACCGCCAGCGCTACCAGCAGGATGAACAGCGGATAGCGCAACGCTTTCACCACTTTCTGGCGCAGAAACTGTTGCCTGCTCTGCTGTAGTGCCAGCTGGCGGCAACATTCGTCCAGTTGCCCGGTCAGCTCACCTACCTGCATCAGTGCCGGAAACAGCGGCGGGAAGATATCCGGCCAGGCGCGCAGCGCCTGTGAAAACGGCTCACCGGCCATGACCCGCTGTTGCAGAAGGCTCAGCAGCACGCGCCAGCCTGCATGAGGATGGCCGCTGGCCAGCAATGTCAGACTCTCCGCCAGCGGCAGCCCGGCTTTCAGCAACGTCGCCAGCTGGCGCATCAGGTCAATTTTCTGCTGCCACTTCCAGTCGCGCGCGCGCCAGCACTTGCCGCGTTGCCAGCTCACCACCAGCATGCCGCGATCGCCCAGTTGGCCGAGCAGGGCATCCTGCGTGGGCTGCAGCGACTCGCCCTCCTGCAGCAGGCCCATACTGTCCAGTGCCTGCCAGTGAAACTGGTAGCGATTAGCCATTGCCAAGGCCCACCACGCGCTGCATCTCCTCGAAAGAGGTGTCGCCGCGGCTGACCGCCTCCAGCCCGGCGGTCAGCAGCGTTTTCATTCCCTGCTCCGCGGCCAGCGTCAGCAGGTGCTCCAGCGGCATATCAGCCGAGATAGCGTTCTGCAACCTGCTGCTCATCGGCAGGATTTCAAACAGCGCCAGGCGGCCGTAATAACCCGAGAAGCAGTGATCGCAGCCGGGCGCACGCCAGGTTTGCAGCGTGCCGGGCCACATGTCGCCGGGCAGATGGGCAATTGCCTGGCCCGGCTGACGACAGTGCACGCACAAACGGCGCACCAGCCGCTGCGCCACCACCAGCTGTAACGCTGGGCCAAGCAGATAGCCGGGAATGTCCATCTGCCGTAAGCGGGTCAGGGTTTCGGCCGTCGAGTTGGTGTGCAAGGTTGAGAGCACCAGATGTCCGGTCTGCGCCGCTTTTACGGCGATGCTGGCGGTTTCAGCATCACGGATTTCGCCGATCATAATGACGTCCGGATCCTGCCGCAGCAGCGCGCGCAGGACGCGGTTAAAGTCGAGACCGCTCCGTGGCTGTACCTGCGTCTGGTTAATCCCCTGTAGCGGAATTTCCAGCGGGTCCTCCACGCTGCAGACGTTTTTCTCCGGCACGTTGAGGGCGCTCAGGCTGCTGTACAGCGTAAAGGTTTTGCCGCTGCCGGTTGGGCCGGTGACCAGAATCAGCCCCTGCGGTTTGGCCAGCGCGTTTTTCAGCAGGCGCAGCTGTGGCACCGGCATGCCCAGCTTATCGAGCGCAATGGCGCTGTTTTCGCTTTGCAGCAGGCGTACCACCGCTTTTTCGCCCTGGCTGACCGGCAGGGTCGACAGGCGGAACGCCGCCGGTTTGTCATCCATCTCCAGACTGAACTGGCCATCCTGCGGCAGCCGACGCTCCGCGATATCCAGACCGCCGAGGATTTTCAACCGTGCCAGCACGGCGGCGGGTGGGGCATCCGGTAACTGCGGCAGCGGATGCAGCACGCCGTCAATCCGCAGCCGTACGCGCAGCCCGTGACGCTGCGGTTCAAAGTGCACATCGGAGGCGCGTCGCTGTATGGCCTGGCGCAGAATCTGATCCACAGCGTGAATAGCGGACTCGGCGCTGGCCTGTTCGCGCGGTGCCGCACGGCTTTCTGGCTGGTGCAGCAGCTGCTCCAGCCGTGCGGCGGGCCAGCACTCGACCTCAACTGCACACTGGCTGGCAAACTGCAGCGCCTCTAACAACAACGGGTCTGGCGCGTCCGCGACCGCCACGCGCAAGTGCGTGGCGTCATGGTGCAATATCACGGCCTGATAGCGGGCACACAGTGCCTGCAGGGTGCTATCCGGCTTATCCATTGTTTTCTTCCTTGTCGGCAAAGCGGAACTGCTCAAGGCAGCTGTCGCGCAGGCTGGCATTGTCGCTGGTGCAGCTGCGTTGCCAGCTGAGTGCGCCTTCCGCCGCATTCCATATCGGCAACATTGCAACGGTTAACCCCGTCAGGCTCTCCTGGCCGGTCAGCGTAATGGCACCATTCACCACGCTCAGGTTCGCCACATAGCGTGAGCCTTTAGCGGCGGGAATACCGCGCTCGCCGGCCTGACACTGCGCCGGTCCGCCGCGCTCAATGGCGCACAGCTCCACGGCAGTTTTATAGGGCACCATGGTTTGCAGCATGTCGGTCAGCGCGGCACGTTGCAGATAATTTTGGTAAGCGGGCAGGCCAATGGCGCTGAGGATGGCGACGATACCGATGACAATCATCAGCTCGATCAGGGTAAAACCGCGTTGTTTATCCATAATGAGGCTCCTTGTTGTGGAGCCGCAACGGTAAAAAAGGGCGGGGAAAAGCGGAAGGGGGCGCGTTTCAATCCCGGAAAGGGGCGCGCAGACAATGTAGCGCGTTACAGGCGAAGCCACATGATGATGGAAGCCGGCTCGCAATTTGCCGCCAGCACCGGCGGCATGGCCTTACGTCAGACTTCGCGAAAACGCATCGACAGATCGAGCGCCTGCACGTGCTTAGTCAGCGCGCCCACCGAGACATAATCCACTCCGGTGGCGGCGATCTGCGGCAGCGTCGTCTCCGTCACGTTGCCGGACACCTCCAGCAGCGCGCGCTTCGCCGTCAGCGTAACCGCCTGCTGCATCATCGCCAGCGTGAAGTTATCAAGCATGATGATGTCGGCACCGGCCGCCAGCGCCAGCTGCAGTTCGCTGAGACTTTCCACTTCCACCTCGACCGGCACATCCGGGTGCAGCCACAGGGCTTTCTCCACCGCTTTACTGACAGAACCGCTGGCAATAATGTGGTTTTCTTTGATCAGGAAAGCGTCGGACAGGCCCAGGCGATGATTCTGCCCGCCGCCGCACAGCACCGCATACTTGAGCGCGGTGCGCAGCCCGGGCAGGGTTTTGCGCGTATCCAGCAGCTGGGTATTGCTGCCAGACAAGAGCGCCACATAGCGGTTCACGGCTGTCGCCACGCCGGAGAGCGTCTGCACAAAGTTTAACGCGGTGCGTTCTGCGGTCAGCAGCAATCTTGCCGGTCCCTTTAATTCAAACAGCAGCTGATCGGCCACCAGCGGTTGGCCGTCTTCGACGTGCCAGGTAATGGAAACGTTATTGCCCAGCTGGATAAACACTTCTTCCACCCAGCGTTTACCACAGAAAACACCGGCATCGCGGGTGATAACGCGCGCTTCAGCCTGCGCCGCCTGCGGCAACAGCTGGGCAGTGATGTCGCGGTCAGCGTCAACCTCACCGCCTAAATCCTCCTGAAGCGCGCGCGCCACGGTTTCCGGGATATCCAGCTGAATACGTTTAAGCAATTCCTGACGACGATGTTCGGGATTATAACGACGCGACACCATGATTTTGCGGCTCCACCCTGCGGATTACGTGCGCTCACCTTAGCCTGATTTTGCAGCTATTGCCAGACACGCCAGGCGAAATGTTTAGTATCCTTAACTTACTGATGCCATAACGCATTAAGTCACAAGCAGCGAGGTGGAATCATGGTATTCTCAGCCAGATTTTGTTCAGGATAACAGGCATGAAACTGGAACACGGCTGGATCACGAGCGCACGCAAGGTGCCGTCGCCGCACTTCAATGCGCGGCCGGATAACGAAGCGCCGTCGCTGCTGATCATTCATAACATCAGTCTGCCGCCGGGCGAATTTGGCGGTCCGTGGATTGACCGGCTGTTCACCGGTACGCTACCGGCTGATGCGCATCCCTATTTTGCGGATATCGCCCAGTTACGCGTGGCGGCGCACTGTCTGATCCGCCGTGACGGTGAGCTGGTACAGTATGTTTCCTTTGACCAGCGCGCCTGGCATGCCGGCATTTCGCAGTTTGCCGGACGGGAAAACTGCAACGATTTTTCTATGGGCATTGAGCTGGAAGGCACTGACACGCTGCCCTACACCGATGCCCAGTACGCTACGCTGCAGCAGGTTACCCGCCTGCTGATGCAGCATTATCCGCTGACGCCGCAGCGTATCACCGGTCACAGCGATGTTGCGCCGGAACGCAAGACCGATCCCGGTCCGGCATTTGACTGGATACGCTATAAACAGGCTATCGGGCAGGAGCACCCCTGACACCGCAGGAGCAGGTATGACGTTGTTTAGTTTGTTGTTAGTTTTGGGTTGGGAACGCCTTTTTAAATTAGGTGAACACTGGCAGCTGGATCATCGGCTTGAGCCGCTGTTTCGCGGTCGCCAGCGCTTCTCGTTGCTGCGTACGCTGCTGATGACCGTGATCGCCATGCTGCTGGTCTGGCTGGTGGTGTGGAGCCTGAAGGGCATTCTGTTTGGCGTGGCGCAGCTGCTGTTCTGGATTGTGGTCGGTTTGCTGTGCATTGGTGCCGGCTCGGTGCGGCTGCATTATCATCAGTATCTTAAAGCGGCGAGCCACGATGATGAAGCGGCCCATCAGGCGATGGCGGCAGAGCTGACGCTGATTCACGGCGTGCCGGTTGACTGTAGCGAGCGCGAATTTCTGCAGGCGCTGCAAAACGCGCTGATCTGGATTAATTTCCGCTTCTATCTTGCGCCGCTGTTCTGGTTTGTGGTCGGTGGCCCTTACGGGCCAGTGTTGCTGGTGGGGTATGCGTTTCTGCGTGCCTGGCAAAGCTGGCTCGCAAAACACCGTTCCCCGCTGGAACGCGCACAGTCCGGCATCGATCGCATTCTGCACGTGCTGGACTGGATTCCGGTGCGGCTGGCCGGTGTGGCTTATGCGCTGCTCGGCCACGGCGAGCGTGCGCTGCCGGCATGGTTTGCCGCGCTCAGCGATGTGCATCGTCCACAGTATCAGGTGCTGACCAGCCTGGCGCAGTTCTCGCTGGCGCGCGATCCGCATCTGGATAAAGTGGAAACGCCACGGGTCGCCGTGGCGCTGGCCAAACGCGTTTCGCTGGTACTGGTCGTGGTAGTGGCGCTGCTGACTATCTACGGCACGTTAGTGTGATCGGCAGGCGGCACGCCGAAATCCGGTGTGCCGTCTTCGCGCCAGGCAAAATATTTAAGCCGCGTATGGCGGTTGGGATCCCACAGCGGATCGCCCTCAATTTCGGTGTAATTCCGTGCGTGATACACCAGCACATCCCGTCCTGCTTCATCCACGGTAAAACTGTTATGCCCCGGACCGTACTGGTGATTATCCCAGCTGGTGGCAAATACCGGCCGCGCCGATTTATGCCATGCGCTGATGTCGAGCGGATCGGCCTGCGCGTCAATACTCAGTATGCCGAGGCAGTAATTTTCATCCGTGGCGCTGGCTGAGTAGGTGACAAACAGCCGCTCGCCATGACGAATCACCGCCGGTCCCTCATTAACGCTAAAGCCGGCACACTCCCACTCATACTCCGGCCGGCTGAGCATCAGCGGCTGGGTTTTCAGCGTCCACGGATTCAGTAATTCCGTCAGATAAAGGTTGGAGTTACCGGGAATGGCCGGATCTTTTTGCGCCCACAGATACCAGTTTTTACCCTGATGTACGAAGTGGGTGGCGTCGAGGGCGAAGGTATCGAGGTGGGTTTGCACGCGGCGGCACGGCTGCCAGTGACCGCTGAGTGGATCGGCATCATCACATACCAGCGCGTACATACGGTGCTGAAACAGCCCCTCTTTGATTTCGCGGGACGGCGCGGCGGCAAAGTAAATCACCCACTGGCCATTGATCACGTGCAGTTCCGGTGCCCAGATCAGGGCGCTGCAGGGACCGCTGTCCGGTTTACGCCACACAGTTGTGGCCGGGGCGGTAATCAGGCCGTTAAGCGTGCTGGCATAGCGCAGCTCCAGTCGATCGTACTCGGGCACCGAAGCGATAAAGTAGTAGCCATCGCCGTGGCGCAAAATAAACGGATCGGCACGTTGCGTAATAAACGGGTTAGGCCAGCTCATTTAATTTCTCCTGGTTGTGAGGTTGCGCGGCGAACGGGGGCAGACAGGTCATGGAAGTTGGCGCGACGCAGGGCGAGATCCTGCTGGATGGTGCGCATCAGCGCGCGGTCCACTTTCAGCAGGCGCACCACGCCGGCGGTGATCAGATAGCCGACGCCGGGGATCAGGGTAAACAGCAGCACAATGCCGTTAAGCGCGCTGGCAGACTGCTGCTTCGCCGCTGCGTCATAGCCATACATCGACAATAAAAACCCGACCATGGCACCCGCTACCGCCAGTCCGACCTTGAGGAAAAACAGGTTGCCGGAGAAGCTGATCCCGGTGATGCGTTTACCGGTTTTCCATTCGCCGTAGTCATCGACATCAGCCATCAGCGACCAGTGCAGCGGCGACGGAATTTGGTGCAGGATGTTCAGCAGGAAATAAGCGATCACCACGGTGACGGTGGCGTGTGGATCGATCCAGTAAAAGCCGCTGGAGAACAGCGCCAGCGCAATGTTGGTCCAGAAAAACACCTTCAGCTTGCACCAGCGATCGGTGAGGACTTTCGCCAGTGTGCTGCCCAGCATCATGCCGATGACGCCCAGGCTGATAAACAGCGTCGCAAAGTGCGTCGACTGGCCCATCACCCAGGTGACGTAATACATGGTGGCGGCCATGCGAATAAAACCGGGACAGACATTACAGAACGTCAGCAGCAGAATGCGCACCCACTGATCGTTCTTCCATACATCGCGCAAATCTTTTTTCAGATCATCGTTGCTCGGTACCGCCGGACGAATACGCTCGCGCACCGTGGCAAAACAGAACAGAAACATCACCAGGCCAATCAGCGCCAGCACGCTCATCGCCAGCTGATAGCCGCGCGCTTTGTTGTCGCCGCCAAACCACTCGGCCATCGGCAGCAGCGACAGCGAGAGGATCAGCGTGGCGATGCCCACCATGACAAAGCGGTATGACTGGCAGGAGACGCGTTCACCGGGATCGTTGGTGATGACGCCGCCCAGCGAGCAGTAAGGAATATTGATGGCGGTGTAGGTCAGCGACATCAGGAAATAGGTGACAAATGCCCAGATCACCTTGTTTTCATAACTCCAGTCCGGGGTGGTAAACATCAGCACGCTGAACAGCACGTAGGGCAGCGATATCCACAGCAGCCACGGGCGAAAGCGTCCCCAGCGGCTCTGCGTGCGGTCGGCAATCGCGCCCATTATCGGGTCGGTCACCGCATCCAGCACCCGTACCGACAGCAACAGCGTGCCGACCAGCGCCGGAGCAAGGCCAAATACGTCGGTGTAGAAGTAGTTGAGAAACAGCATGATGGCACCGCCGATCATGTTGCATCCGGCGTCACCCATGCCGTATCCCAGTTTTTCTCTGAACGAGAGGGCTGCTCCTTTCATCAGTCGTCTCCTGCGACAAGTGGAGCAAAAATTATCAGCGTTAAATCAGTAACCTGGTGGGGAACAATCGGTCAGGATGATGGACAAAATACGCGGGCAGGGAAAAGTGTGAAGCGGATCGGCCCGGCAGCAGCGTGCCGGGCCCGGTGAAGCATCAGGCTTTCTGTACCCGATTTTTAACGGTATAACCCACGGCCAGCACCAGCAGCCACACCGGAATCAGCCACACTGAAATCGCCATGCCCGGCGTCATCAGCATGATCACCAGAATGGCCGCCAGGAACAGCAGGCAGATCCAGTTACCCAGCGGATACAGCACCGCCCTGAAACGGGTGGTCACGCCCTGCTGGTCTTTTTTCTTGCGGAATTTCAGGTGCGCGAGGCTGATCATCGCCCAGTTGATGACCAGCGCGGAGACCACCAGCGACATCAGCAGGCCGAAGGCTTCGCCCGGCATCAGATAGTTAATCAACACGCACAGCGCAGTGGCTACCGCCGAGACCAGAATGGTCGCCACCGGCACACCACGACGATCCACTTTCAGCAGCGCTTTTGGCGCGTTGCCCTGCTGCGCGAGGCCGAACAGCATGCGGCTATTACAGTAAACGCAGCTGTTATACACCGACAGCGCGGCGGTCAGGATCACCACGTTGAGCGCATTCGCCACCAGCGCATCGCCCAGTTCGTGGAAGATCAGTACAAACGGGCTGGTCTCTTCAGTGACGCGCGTCCATGGCAGCAGGGAGAGCAACACCGCCAGCGAGCCGATGTAGAAAATCAGGATACGCCACAGCACCTGGTTGGTGGCTTTAGGGATGCTTTCTTGTGGATTGTCGGCTTCTGCGGCGGTGATACCCACCAGTTCAAGGCCGCCGAAGGAGAACATGATGATCGCCATCATCATCACCAGCCCGCTGACGCCGTGCGGCAGGAAACCGCCCTGGTTCCACAGGTTGCTGACGCTGGCCTGTGGGCCGCCGTTGCCGCTAAACAGCAGCCAGCCGCCAAACAGGATCATACCGATGACCGCCACCACTTTGATAATCGCGAACCAGAACTCCATCTCACCGAACACTTTGACGTTGGTCAGGTTGATGGCGTTGATCACCACAAAGAAGATAGCCGCAGTGGCCCAGGTGGGGAATTCCGGCCACCAGAACTGAATATATTTGCCGACGGCGGTGAGTTCAGCCATCGCCACCAGCACATACAGCACCCAGTAGTTCCAGCCGGAGGCAAAGCCGGCAAAGTTGCCCCAGTATTTATAGGCGAAGTGGCTAAAGCTGCCGGCCACCGGCTCTTCCACCACCATTTCACCGAGCTGGCGCATGATCAGGAAGGCAATAAAACCGGCGATGGCATAGCCGAGAATCACGGCCGGACCGGCCGATTTAATCACTGATGCGCTGCCCAGAAACAGACCGGTACCGACGGCACCGCCCAGCGCAATCAGCTGAATATGGCGATTTTTCAGGCCGCGATGCAGCGTTTCGCCATGCTGTTGTTCCATACAAACCTCATGATGTTGTTATTGTGCACCTGCAGTGCGCGCACTGTAAGGCTGTTCTATCTGTGTACGTTTTTCTTTACGGTATCCGGCGGGCTGTGTGCAAGCCTGAGCTACCCTGGCGACCAGAATAGTGATAAGCGCGCCGCTTTGCACCTGCTTTTGCTTTTTGTGCTGAGAGATGGCTGAAAAAGCAGCAGCATCCTCTGCGCTTCCCTTGCGCTATTTCTGCCATGAATAAGGCTTAAACACGAATAGCATTCGCTTATGGCTACGCAGCCTGATGCGCGCTAATGCAGTGTAAGATTTGGTAAAAGTGAAATCTGTTAACATTTGCCGCGCTGAGACGCTTTTCTGCCAGATCCCGGTAAGTTAGCGCACGGTAACCGGTGTCTGCGGTGAAAGTGTGCGGGGGGCCATATAGACACAAGGTGAATACTTTGTTACTTTACGGGCACCATTTTTCAATTGGTATTACCAATTTACTCCGGACGTTTGGCTCATAAGAAGGGATGATGGCCTACAGTAAAATTCGCCAACCCAAGCTCTCCGATGCAATCGAGCAGCAGCTGGAATCCCTGATTATGGAAGGGACGCTCCAGCCGGGTGAAAAACTGCTTCCCGAGCGTGAACTGGCCAAACAGTTTGATGTCTCACGTCCATCGCTGCGCGAAGCGATCCAGAGTCTGGAAGCCAAAGGCCTGCTGCTGCGCCGTCAGGGTGGTGGCACCTTCGTACAGCAGAACCTCTGGCAAAGCCTGAGCGACCCGCTGGTCGGCCTGCTTGCTGAACATCCTGAATCCCAGTTTGACCTGCTGGAAACCCGCCACGCGCTGGAAGGCGTTGCGGCCTACTACGCTGCGCTGCGCGGCACCGATGAAGACCTGCAGCGTATTCGCGACTGTCACGTCAACATCCAGCAGGCGCAGGACAGCGGCGATTTAGATGCTGAGGCCGATGCGGTCATGAAGTATCAGATCGCTGTCACAGAAGCCGCCCATAATGTGGTGCTGCTGCACTTGCTGCGTTCGATGGGCCCTATGCTGGAACAGAACGTCCGTCAGAATTTCGAATTGCTCTACGCTCGCCGCGAAATGCTGGCGAAAGTGAGCGGTCACCGCGCCAGTATCTTTGAGGCGATTGTGGCTCGTGAGCCAGAACAAGCACGCGAGGCATCCCATCGTCACCTGGCGTTCATTGAGGAAATCTTGCTGGACAGAAGTCGGGAGCAGAGCCGTCGTGAACGCTCCCTGCGTCGTTTACAGCAACGTAAGGAATAACGCACGGCAATGAACGTGCGACATAAACGACGGGCCTGTCTTCTTGTGCTGTGAATCAGAAGCAAAGCACAAGCAGACAGGCTCCTGATAATTCAACGTATTAGACACAGATAAGGAATACACCCCATGTCAGAACGTTTACAGAATGACGTGGATCCGATCGAAACTCGTGACTGGCTACAGGCGATCGAATCGGTCATCCGTGAAGAAGGTGTTGAGCGCGCGCAGTATCTGATTGATCAGGTATTGAGTGCTGCACGCAAAGGCGGTGTGAAAGTGGCAGCGGGCGGCAATGCCGTCAGCAACTACATCAACTCCATTGCGGTCGAAGATGAGCCGGAATATCCGGGGAACACCTCTCTTGAACGTCGTATCCGTTCCGCAATCCGCTGGAACGCCATTATGTCGGTTCTGCGTGCGTCGAAGAAAGATCTGGAGCTGGGTGGTCACCTGTCGTCTTTCCAGTCTTCTGCCACCATTTATGAAGTGTGCTTCAACCACTTCTTCCGCGCGCGTAGCGAGCAGGATGGCGGCGATCTGGTCTATTTCCAGGGCCACATTTCTCCGGGCATCTACTCTCGTGCGTTCCTTGAAGGACGTCTGACTGAAGAGCAGATGAACAACTTCCGTCAGGAAGTCCACGGCAACGGTCTCTCTTCCTATCCGCATCCAAAACTGATGCCGGACTTCTGGCAGTTCCCGACCGTGTCGATGGGTCTCGGCCCACTGAACGCCATCTATCAGGCGAAGTTCCTGAAATATCTGGAACACCGCGGCCTGAAAGATACCTCTAAGCAGACCGTTTACGCCTTCCTTGGCGATGGCGAGATGGACGAACCAGAATCCAAAGGGGCGATCACCATCGCTACCCGTGAGAAGCTGGATAACCTGGTGTTCATCATCAACTGTAACCTGCAGCGCCTCGACGGTCCGGTCACCGGTAACGGTAAGATCATCAACGAGCTGGAAGGCATCTTTGCCGGTGCTGGCTGGAACGTGATCAAAGTGATCTGGGGCGGACGCTGGGACGAGCTGCTGAAGAAAGATACCAGCGGCAAGCTGATTCAGCTGATGAACGAAACCGTTGACGGCGACTATCAGACCTTCAAATCACGCGACGGTGCGTACGTGCGCGAGCACTTCTTCGGTAAATACCCGGAGACCGCAGCGCTGGTGAAAGACTGGTCAGACGAAGAGATCTTCGCCCTGAACCGTGGTGGTCACGATCCGAAGAAAATCTACGCGGCACTGAAGAAAGCGCAGGAGACCAAAGGTCAGCCAACGCTGATCCTGGCGCATACCATTAAAGGCTATGGTATGGGTGACACTGCGGAAGGTAAAAACATCGCGCACCAGGTTAAGAAGATGAACATGGATGGCGTTCGCTACATCCGCGATCGCTTCAACGTGCCAGTGGCTGACGACAAGATCGAACAGCTGCCGTATGTGACCTTCGAAAAAGGCTCAGAAGAGTACAACTACCTGCACGGCCAGCGCGAGAAGCTGGGTGGCTATCTGCCAACCCGTCAGGCTGAGTTCAGCGAAAAGCTGGAAATGCCGGCGCTGGAAGAGTTCAGTGCGCTGCTGGAAGAGCAGAGCAAAGAGATCTCTACCACCATCGCCTTCGTGCGTGCGCTCAACGTGATGCTGAAGAACAAGTCGATCAAAGATCGTCTGGTGCCGATCCTCGCAGACGAAGCGCGTACCTTTGGTATGGAAGGTCTGTTCCGTCAGATTGGTATTTACAGCCCGAACGGCCAGCAGTATACGCCGCAGGACCGTGAGCAGGTTGCGTACTATAAAGAAGACGAGAAAGGCCAGATTCTGCAGGAAGGGATCAACGAGCTCGGCGCAGGGTCTTCCTGGCTGGCGGCGGCGACCTCTTACAGCACCAACAACCTGCCGATGATTCCGTTCTACATCTATTATTCGATGTTTGGTTTCCAGCGCATCGGCGATCTGATGTGGCTGGCAGGCGACCAGCAGGCGCGCGGCTTCCTGGTGGGCGGCACGTCCGGTCGTACCACGCTGAACGGTGAAGGTCTGCAGCACGAAGATGGTCACAGCCACATTCAGTCGCTGACTATCCCGAACTGTATCTCTTACGATCCGTCTTACGCGTACGAAGTGGCAGTCATCATGCATGACGGTCTGGTACGTATGTACGGCGAAGCGCAGGAAAATATTTACTACTACATCACCACGCTGAATGAAAACTACCACATGCCTGCGATGCCGCAGGGTGCGGAAGAGGGTATCCGTAAGGGTATCTACAAGCTGGAGACGGTAGAAGGCAGCAAAGGCAAAGTGCAGCTGCTGGGCTCAGGTTCTATCCTGCGTCACGTGCGCGAAGCGGCACAGATCCTGGCGAAGGATTACGGCATCGGTTCTGACGTCTACAGCGTGACCTCGTTCACCGAGCTGGCACGCGACGGTCAGGATTGTGAGCGCTGGAACATGCTGCACCCAACGGAAACTCCACGCGTACCGTACATCGCTCAGGTGATGAACGACGCGCCGGCGGTGGCATCGACCGACTACATGAAGCTGTTCGCAGAGCAGGTTCGCAGCTACGTGCCAGCCAGCGATTATCGCGTGCTGGGTACCGATGGTTTCGGCCGTTCAGACAGCCGCGAAAACCTGCGTCACCACTTCGAAGTGGATGCGTCATACGTAGTGGTTGCAGCCCTGGGTGAACTGGCTAAGCGCGGCGAAATCGAGAAGAAAGTGGTGGCGGATGCGATCGCGAAATTCAACATCGATGCCGATAAAGTTAACCCGCGTCTGGCTTAAGAGGTAAGAGAGTAATGGCTATCGAAATTAACGTACCGGATATCGGGTCAGACGAAGTTGAAGTCACCGAGATTCTGGTCAAGGTGGGCGACAAGGTTGAAGCCGAACAGTCGCTGATCACCGTGGAAGGCGATAAAGCCTCGATGGAAGTACCTTCGCCGCAGGCTGGCGTGGTCAAAGAGATCAAAATCGCGACCGGTGACAAAGTGAATACCGGTTCACTGATCATGATTTTCGACGCCGAAGGTGCAGCTGCTGCGGCACCGGCCGCCGAAGAGAAACCAGCGGAAGCCGCACCTGCTGCGGCCGCCGCCAGCGAAGCGAAAGACGTTAACGTACCGGATATCGGCGGCGACGAAGTAGAAGTCACCGAAATTCTGGTTAAAGTGGGCGACAAAGTGGCGGCAGAGCAATCGCTGATCACCGTCGAAGGCGACAAAGCGTCCATGGAAGTGCCTGCACCGTTTGCCGGTGTGGTGAAAGAGATCAAAATCGCCACAGGCGACAAGGTGAACACCGGTTCACTGATCATGATCTTTGAAGCCGAAGGCGCGGCGCCAGCAGCGGCTGCCAAACCTGCCGTGAAAGAAGCGGCGGCCTCCGCGCCAGCCGCGGCTGCGGGTGCCAAAGACGTTAACGTCCCGGATATCGGCGGCGACGAAGTGGAAGTCACCGAAGTGCTGGTCAAAGTAGGCGATAAAGTTGAGGCTGAGCAGTCACTGATCGTGGTGGAAGGCGATAAAGCGTCAATGGAAGTTCCGGCGCCGTTTGCCGGTACGGTTAAAGCGCTGAAAGTGGCTACCGGCGATAAAGTCAGCACTGGTTCGCTTATCATGGTGTTCGAAGTAGAAGGCGCTGCGCCGGCTGCTGCGGCACCGGCAGCGAAACAGGAAGCCGCACCAGCTGCAGAAGCCAAACCGGCTGCTGCACCTGCGCCAGCAGCGGCGAAAGCCGATGCGAAGAGCGAATTTGCTGAAAACGATGCTTACGTGCACGCCACGCCGGTGATTCGTCGCCTGGCGCGCGAGTTCGGTGTTAACCTGGCGAAAGTCAAAGGCACCGGCCGTAAAGGTCGCATCCTCAAAGAGGACGTGCAGGCTTACGTGAAAGATGCGGTGAAACGCGCTGAAGCGGCACCGGCTGCGGCCGCAGGCGGCGGTATTCCGGGCATGCTGCCATGGCCGAAAGTGGACTTCAGCAAGTTTGGTGAAATCGAAGAAGTGGAACTGGGTCGTATCCAGAAAATCTCGGGCGCTAACCTGAGCCGTAACTGGGTAATGATTCCGCATGTGACCCACTTCGACAAAACCGATATCACCGATCTGGAAGCGTTCCGTAAGCAGCAGAATGCGGAAGCCGAGAAGCGCAAGCTGGATGTGAAGTTCACCCCGGTAGTGTTCATCATGAAAGCGGTCGCGGCGGCACTGGAGCAGATGCCACGCTTCAACAGCTCGCTGTCGGAAGATGGCCAGAAGCTGACGCTGAAAAAGTACATCAACATCGGTGTGGCGGTGGATACGCCAAACGGTCTGGTGGTTCCGGTGTTCAAAGACGTGAACAAGAAAGGCATCACTGAGCTGTCGCGTGAGCTGATGGCGACGTCGAAGAAAGCGCGTGATGGCAAACTGACCGCCAGCGATATGCAGGGCGGCTGCTTCACCATCTCCAGCCTTGGCGGCCTCGGCACCACGCACTTCGCGCCAATTGTTAACGCGCCGGAAGTGGCTATCCTCGGGGTGTCTAAATCGGCGATGGAGCCGGTGTGGAACGGCAAAGAGTTCGCTCCGCGCCTGATGATGCCGATTTCGCTGTCGTTCGACCACCGCGTCATCGACGGTGCGGATGGTGCGCGCTTCATCACCATCATTAACAATATGCTGTCTGATATTCGCCGTCTGGTGATGTGACGTTAATCAAGGCCGGCAAATGCCGGCCTTGTTGTAAGCATTCGGAGTTGCCGCGGTTGGCAGTTTGTTAACAATTCTGTAAACTCTCGCGGTGAAATGTCCCGGTGGAGATAGGGCATCAAGAGCCTGGGAAAGGGTCGCTTTTGACCGCCGGCAATCTAACAAGAGGTCATGATGAGTACAGAGATTAAAACTCAAGTCGTGGTACTTGGGGCAGGTCCTGCAGGTTACTCTGCAGCCTTCCGTTGCGCTGATTTAGGTCTGGAAACCGTACTGGTAGAGCGCTACAGCACCCTCGGCGGTGTCTGTCTGAACGTCGGCTGTATCCCGTCAAAAGCGCTGCTGCACGTGGCGAAAGTCATCGAAGAAGCTAAGGCTCTGGAAGAGCACGGTATCGTGTTTGGCCAGCCGCAGACTGACATCAACAAAATCCGTACCTGGAAAGAGAAAGTCATCACTCAGCTGACCGGTGGTCTGGCTGGCATGGCGAAAGGCCGCAAAGTGAAAGTGGTGAACGGTCTGGGTAAATTCACCGGCGCCAATACGCTGGTGGTAGAAGGGGAAGGTGGCGCAACCACCATCAACTTCGACAACGCCATTATCGCTGCCGGCTCGCGTCCAATCGAACTGCCCTTCATTCCACATAACGATCCGCGCGTGTGGGACTCTACCGATGCGCTGGAGCTGAAAGAAGTTCCGAAGCGTCTGCTGGTTATGGGCGGTGGCATCATCGGTCTGGAGATGGGTACCGTCTACCATGCGCTGGGTTCAGAGATCGACGTGGTCGAGATGTTTGACCAGGTGATCCCGGCCGCCGATAAAGATGTGGTGAAAGTGTTCACCAAGCGTATCAGCAAGAAATTCAACCTGATGCTGGAAACCAAAGTCACCGCGGTAGAAGCGAAAGACGACGGTATCTACGTATCCATGGAAGGTAAAAAAGCGCCGGCTGAACCACAGCGTTACGACGCAGTGTTGGTGGCGATTGGCCGTGTACCGAACGGTAAAGGTCTGGATGCTGGCAAAGCAGGCGTGGAAGTGGACGATCGCGGCTTTATCCGCGTCGACAAACAGATGCGCACCAACGTGCCACACATCTATGCTATCGGTGACATCGTCGGTCAGCCAATGCTGGCGCACAAAGGCGTACACGAAGGTCACGTGGCGGCAGAAGTCATTTCCGGTCTGAAGCACTACTTCGACCCGAAAGTGATCCCTTCTATCGCTTACACCGAGCCAGAAGTTGCCTGGGTGGGTCTGACCGAGAAAGAAGCCAAAGAGAAAGGCATCAGCTACGAAGTGTCCACCTTCCCGTGGGCGGCATCGGGCCGTGCTATCGCGTCTGACTGTGCAGACGGTATGACCAAACTGATCTTCGACAAAGAGACGCACCGTGTTATTGGTGGCGCGATTGTCGGTACCAACGGCGGCGAGCTGCTGGGTGAAATCGGTCTGGCTATCGAGATGGGTTGTGATGCCGAAGATATCGCGCTGACCATCCACGCGCACCCAACCCTGCACGAATCGGTTGGCCTGGCGGCGGAAGTGTTTGAAGGTAGCATTACTGACCTGCCAAATCCGAAAGCGAAAAAGAAATAATTTCGCCTGAGGCTTAGGTTAATTAACGGCTCCTGTAAGGAGCCGTTTTTTTATTAATCGAAAACGTAAGTTGAATAGATAAAAGCGGGCGCAGGAGCAACACGTTAACGATGCCGGAATAGCGGAGGAGACCCTCCGCTATTGAAGTTTACTGTTGTGCTTCGTAAGCCATGACAGCCGATAATTCAGCCGCGAATATCCGCAATCGTAATTCACACAGTGAACTGCGATTTGCCAGGCATAAACCTAACAGGATGAGCCCGCTGATAATCAGCGTGCTGAATTTCACCTTCATAATCACTTACTCCTTGCATTAGCACGAGCAAGCCATTACCCTGACACTGTCTGGGTGTAGGGTAGTGGCTCACCCGTGCGGTTAATGAAAATTAATCGCACGGTTCACCTTCCACCATCCACCTCAATTTCTTTTGCAGATCTTAAGGCAGATAGCCTCAAGCGCCCGCAGGCAGTCTACGCTATTTATTTATCATTTCCTCTTTTATTTTTCTATCTCTTTTTTAAATCGCAGTTATTTTTTAAGGGTGTATTTTAATTGAGTGACTAAGTTTAAAGGTTAATTTAAACCGGCACTGCGTTGATAATTAATTAAATACGCGCAAGGCATCACGTTCAATATTTATCAGGTGATGTGGTATTAATTTTTCCTCAGGAAAACGTGTGCGGGAAGCTGAAGGGTAGCCGTTTAGTGCAAGCGCATTAGCACATAACCAAAAGTGAATGAACCGGCCTGAAAGGGGATTGCAGGTTATGGATTCGCTGTGTGAGGGCCGGATGCAACAAATTACGCGCTAAAACCTGGCTCCACTGGCTACCGGCACAGGCGCGAACAGGCACTACCAGAGCCGCTCTGGCTTCTCTTCTGGCGCAAAGCGCAGACAAATCTGCTAAATAACGCGCGGATGTTGCTTTTTTGTAAACGGATTAACAATCAGCCGAAATCCTGCTATGCTGGCCGACGCAGAACCGGGCACCTCACCCTACTGTTTGACAGCATCAACAGGTGCACCGGAAAGCTATACAATGAGAGCGAGGAGAACGTCGTGCTAGAAGAATACCGTAAGCACGTTGCCGAGCGTGCTGCCCAGGGAATCGTACCTAAGCCGTTAGATGCTTCCCAGATGGCCGCGCTGGTTGAACTGCTGAAAAACCCGCCAGCGGGTGAAGAAGAATTCCTGACTGACCTGCTGGTCAACCGTGTCCCGCCGGGTGTTGATGAAGCGGCGTATGTAAAAGCCGGATTCCTGGCAGCTATCGCAAAGGGCGAAGCCCACTCTCCTCTGGTCACTCGTGAAAAAGCAGTCGAACTGCTGGGCACCATGCAGGGCGGCTACAACATCCATGCGCTGATCGAGGCGCTTGACGATGAGGCTCTGGCACCGATTGCCGCTGAAGCACTGTCCCACACGCTGCTGATGTTCGATAACTTCTACGACGTCGAAGAGAAAGCCAAAGCGGGTAATCCCCACGCGAAGAAAATCCTCCAGTCCTGGGCTGATGCAGAATGGTTCCTCAAGCGTCCTAAGCTGGCAGAAAAAATCACCACCACCGTGTTCAAAGTGACCGGCGAAACCAACACCGACGACCTCTCTCCGGCGCCGGATGCATGGTCACGTCCGGATATTCCACTGCACGCGCTGGCGATGCTGAAAAACCCACGTGACGGCATCGAACCCGACGATGTTGGCAACGTTGGCCCGATCAAACAGATTGAAGCTCTGCAGCAGAAAGGCTTCCCGCTGACCTACGTCGGTGACGTGGTTGGTACCGGTTCTTCACGTAAGTCCGCGACCAACTCAGTGCTGTGGTTCATGGGTGACGACATTCCGTATGTGCCGAACAAAAAAGGCGGCGGTCTGTGCCTCGGCGGTAAAATCGCGCCGATCTTCTTCAACACCATGGAAGATGCCGGCGCGCTGCCGATCGAACTCGACGTTGAGCGCCTGAACATGGGCGATGTGATTGACGTTTACCCTTACAAGGGTGAAGTACGCAATCACGAGACCAATGAACTGCTGGCGACCTTTGCGCTGAAAACTGACGTGCTGCTGGATGAAGTGCGCGCCGGTGGCCGTATTCCGCTGATTATCGGTCGCGGCCTGACCACCAAAGCGCGTGAGTCGCTGGGTCTGCCGCACAGCGATGTGTTCACCAAAGCCAAAGATGTGGCTGAAAGCAACCGTGGTTACTCGCTGGCGCAGAAAATGGTGGGCCGCGCCTGTGGCGTGGCAGGGATTCGTCCTGGCGCCTACTGTGAACCGAAAATGACCTCGGTCGGCTCTCAGGACACCACCGGTCCAATGACCCGTGATGAACTGAAAGATCTGGCGTGTCTGGGCTTCTCCTCCGATCTGGTGATGCAGTCCTTCTGTCACACTGCCGCTTATCCGAAGCCGGTCGATGTCACCACACACCACACGCTGCCGGACTTCATCATGAACCGTGGCGGTGTCTCGCTGCGTCCGGGCGATGGCGTGATTCACAGCTGGCTGAACCGTATGCTGCTGCCGGATACCGTCGGCACTGGCGGTGACTCACACACCCGCTTCCCGATTGGCATCTCGTTCCCGGCCGGTTCTGGTCTGGTGGCGTTTGCCGCAGCGACGGGCGTAATGCCTCTGGATATGCCGGAGTCAGTGCTGGTGCGCTTCAAAGGCGAAATGCAGCCGGGCATCACGCTGCGCGATCTGGTGCACGCGATTCCGCTGTACGCCATCAAGCAGGGCCTGCTGACCGTTGAGAAGAAAGGCAAGAAAAACATCTTCTCCGGTCGCGTGCTGGAAATCGAAGGTCTGCCGAAGCTGAAAGTTGAGCAGGCATTTGAGCTGACCGATGCCTCGGCCGAGCGTTCTGCGGCGGGTTGTACCATCAAGCTGGATAAAGAGCCGATCATCGAGTATCTGAACTCCAACATCGTACTGCTGAAGTGGATGATCTCCGAAGGCTACGGCGACCGTCGTACGCTGGAGCGCCGTATTCAGGGCATGGAAAAATGGCTGGCCGATCCGCAACTGCTGGAAGCCGATGCCGATGCGGAATACGCAGCGGTAATCGAAATCGATCTGGCGGAAATCAAAGAGCCCATCCTGTGTGCGCCGAACGATCCGGACGACGCGCGCTGGCTGTCTGACGTGCAGGGTGAGAAGATCGACGAAGTGTTCATCGGTTCGTGCATGACCAACATTGGTCACTTCCGTGCGGCAGGTAAACTGCTGGACGCGCACAAAGGCCAGCTGCCGACCCGCCTGTGGGTAGCGCCGCCAACCAAGATGGATGCCGCGCAGCTGACAGAAGAGGGCTACTACAGCGTCTTTGGTAAGAGCGGTGCGCGTATCGAGATTCCGGGCTGTTCACTGTGCATGGGTAACCAGGCGCGCGTGAAAGACGGCGCGACGGTGGTTTCCACCTCGACCCGTAACTTCCCGAACCGCCTGGGTACCGGTGCCAATGTGTTCCTGGCATCAGCCGAGCTGGCCGCGGTCGCTTCCCTGCTGGGTAAACTGCCTACGCCGGACGAGTATCAGCAGTTTATGGTGCAGGTGGATAAAACCGCTGCCGACACCTACCGCTATCTGAACTTCGATCAGCTGGGCCAGTACACCGAAAAAGCGGACGGAGTGATTTTCCAGACCGCGGTGTAAAATACGCCTGCCAGTGAAAAAGGGACGAGCGCATCGTCCCTTTTTTTATGCGCTTTTTTCCCTCGCCGTCTCCAGGCATAATGCGAGCGCGATCCCACTTTCTTGCGCGCGCTGCGCACAAAATGCACGAAAGCGTGCCGTCTGGCGCGCCACTGGTATGAGGCCAACATGGAATATGAATTTCTGCGTGACGTGACCGGTCAGGTCCGGGTGCGCATGTCGATGGACCACGAAGCGGTGGGGCACTGGTTCAATGAAGAGGTGAAAGAGAACTTTGCGCTGCTGGATGAAGTCGAAGCCGCGGTGCGTGCAGTCAAAGGCACGCAGCAGCAGTGGCAGCGCGTCGGGCACGAATATACGCTGTGGCTGGATGAGGAAGAGGTGATGATCCGCGCCAATCAGCTGGCGTTAGAGGATGACGGCCTGGAAGAGGGCATGACTTATTACGATGAGGAGAGCCTGTCGTTCTGCGGCGTGGAGGATTTTCTTGCGGTGATTGCTGCTTATCGCCGGTTTATGGCCGGCCGTTAACGGGCGCCCGCAGCCGGGGCGCCACTGCCGTTACGCTGGTTACACGCCGTTAATGGCGGAACGGGCGTGGGATAAAGGTTCCTCATCCACAATCGGTTCGACCTTGCCGAGCAGGAACAGGTAGTTAAGGATTCCGATCACTACCAGCACCGCCGAGAACACCAGCGCCCAGGTAAAGTGGCCGGTGGCACCGACGATAGCGCCGGTAATGATTGGTCCGACCGCGCCGCCCATATTGGAGACGGTATTCTGCAGCCCGGCAACAATTGACACGCTGTTGGTGGGCGCAACATCGCCCGGCAGCGCCCACACCTGAGAGGCCGCGACGGTGGTGCCGGACTTAGCAATACATAGCAGCAGTACCGTCATGAACACGGAATCGGTGAACGGCGCGAACCCGATGCACAGCGCCATCAGCAGGCCAATCGTCAGAAACAGCTTGCGCGTGGCGGTCAGCGACAGCACTTTTTTGTGCACCATACGGTCCGACGCCCAGCCCGCCAGCACCTCAATCACCATACCGCAGATCAGCGGCAGCGCCGCCACCATGCCCATTTTCAGGAAATCCATCCCTTTGTCTTTCACCAGGTAGGTTGGCAGCCAGGTGATAAAGAAGTAGGAGGTGTAATTGATGGTGAAGAAGCCAATACACATCGCCCAGATGTTGCGGTAGCGCAGCAGCTTGTACCACTTCATCGGCCGCACGTTCTTATCGCCGTGCTTCTGCGCCTGGCCATCGCGGATCAGGCGCACTTCATCGGTGCTAATCGCTTTGTGGTCTTCCGGGTTCTCGGCATAAATGAAGTACCAGGCGATGACCCAGATCAGCCCGACGGCACCAATCGCCAGAAAGGTCAGACGCCAGTCGAACAGCGCGATCATAAAGACGATCAGCGGCATGGCGACGGCCCCGCCAAATTTTGATGCGCTGTCGAACAGGCCGGAGACGGTGGCGCGCTCGCGATCCGGGAACCAGCGCGCGGTAATACCGGCGTTGCTGGGATAAGCCGCTGCTTCACCCACGCCGAGCGCCAGACGCAGCGCCAGCAGCGATTTAAAGCCGGTGGCGAGCCCCATTGCCATGGTGGCGATCGACCACCAGCCGACAGCGATGCCGAGGCCTTTTTTCTGGCCGAAGCGGTCGGCAAACCAGCCTGCCGGGATCTGCAACAGCGCATAAGACCAGAAAAACGCCGCCATGATAAAGCCCATCATCTCCGGATTGATGTCGAGCTCGGTGATCAGGTGCGGTGCGGCGGCAGAGAGTACGGTACGATCAATATAGTTAATGGCAATGGCCAGCCACATCAGGCCAGCGATCCACCATCTGATGCGTGTTGAGCGTGCGGTGTTGGTCATAATCATTATCCACGCGAAAAGGGTGACAGAGGAGGGCGGCGTCAGGCCAGCCCGTTCATGACATTCATCGGGCGTTCGCCCTGTTTTATACACTGGACAATCTGTGTCACGCAGCGTTCGCCGATGGCGCTGATGGCACCGTCGGTATAACCGGCAAGGTGCGCCGTGGGGATAAAGTTGCTCAGGGTGAACAGCGGATGCTGCGCCAGCGGCTCCTGCACAAAGACATCCGCCGCCGCACCGGCAATCACGTTATCCTGCAATACCTGGTAGAGATCCTGCTCATTCACCACGCCACCGCGTGACGCGTTGATGAGAAACGCGCTCTTCTTCATGCGCTTCAGGCGCGCAGCGTCGAACAGGTTTTTTGTCTGGTCGGTGAGCGGCATATGTAAGGTGATGAAGTCGCTGTGCTCCGTCAGCTGATCGAGGCTGACAAACGTCACGCCGTGTTCGGCGGCGAAGGCGTCATCGGGGTAAAAATCGAAGGCGAGGATGCGCATATTGAAGCCTTTAGCGCGCAGTGCCACCTGCTTTCCTATATTGCCCAGGCCGATGATGCCGAGCGTTTTGCCGTAGACGTCGGTGGCAAAAATGCGTGGCCAGTGGCCGGCGCGGGTCTCTATTGCGGCGGTGGTGATCTGGCGCGCACTATTGAGAATCAGCGCAAAGGCGAAATCGGCAACCGCGTGTTTGTTCGCGTCCGGCACGTTCGTCACGTAAATACCGCGCGCACGCGTCGCGTCGAGATCGATGTTATCGACGCCCACGCCGTGCTTGCAGACAATTTTCAGCTGCGGTGCCAGCGACAGCAGCGCATCGTTGACCTCGGTAAAGGCCACGATCAGGGCGACGGTGTCGGCGAGATGCGGCGCCAGCGCGCTGAGTGGCGCGTCGGCGGGCAGCGTAATCAGCTCAAAGCCCTGCTGGCGCAGTGTGTCGATCGGCGCGGCGTCGTAGCGGGCGAACGAAGGTGAAGTACAGATGACTTTCATAGCAAATGCGTCCCGGTGTTAATAACAGCAGCCATCGCTGCCTGAATCCGCCCCGCCACCGTCAGATTAACCCTAACCCTGATGGCGGCAGGGGGTAGCGGCGCCTGTATTGCGCGATGAATCGCGCCGCTACCACAGCTGCGTGCGGTAAGTGCTTTGAATTTCCTGGCTTTACTGCAAATACTGATTCACGATCTGGCGGATCTTCTGCTCTTCCTCCGCAGAGAAGCGCACCGCATAGCGGCTGTCGCCAACCTCATAGCCGAGCAGCGCCACGGCTTTTTTCACCGCCGCCGGGGAAAAACCAATGCTGTAGAGATCGGTACGCAGGCCGGTGACGTTCTCCTGAGCGGCGCGCGATCCGGCGATGTCACCGGCATGGAAGCGCGCCCAGATGGCGTTAATCTCTTTCGGTGCCACGTTAGCCAGCCCGGAAATACAGGCGGAGCAGCCATCGACGAAGCCCTGATGAATCAGTGAATCCGGCCCGTTCAGTACATTGAAATGCGCAATACCTGCCGCTGCCTGCAGAAAGCCGCTCAGGCTTTCGTAGCTGCCGGCACTGTCTTTGATGCCAATGATGTTGGGATGCGCTGCCAGCGTGCGCACGGTTTCCGGCTGCAGCGTATTACCGGTGCGCGCCGGAATGTTGTAGAGAAACAGCGGGACGTCGAGGGCGTCGGCCACGGCACGGTAGTGATCAATCAGCTCTTCCTGTTTAAGCGGGACAAAGTAAGGGGTGATCACCGAGACGGCATCCACACCCAGCTTTGCTACCTGCCTGCCCAGCCGGATAGTCTCACGCGTCGAGATCTCGCCAATGTGCGCTACCACCGGTGCGCTGCCGTTTACTTCGTCGACGCAGGTCTCGGTCACCGCCAGCTTCTCCTGCTCGTTCAGCACGAAAAACTCCCCGTTGGTGCCGCCGCAGAAAATACCGTTACCGGCGCTCAGCTGACGCCGAATCTGTTCACGCTGCGCGGCAGGATTGTAGGCTCCGTCGCGATCAAAAGTGGTGACGATGGCGGTCAGTACGCCCTGAATGGTGTTGCTCATGATTCCCCCGCTCATGCTGAGTGATTTAACGCCGGAAACAGCGTCAGGTAGACGTTGCGCACATCGTCGGCGCTGACTTTCATCGGTACATTCTTCATCAGGCGCTGCACGTCCAGCGCGGCTTCGACCAGATACGGCAGATGATCCGGCCCGATACCCAGCGCTTCCAGGCTGGCCGGCAGTTTAAGGCGCTGCACCAGCGCGGCGAAATAGGCCACCAGTGCGTGCGATTTGGCCTCTTCATCCAGTGCGCTATCGGCATCCGGCAGCAGATCGTAGGCCTGCGCGAACTTGCTCACCGCCGCCGGACGCACAAACTGCATGCACGGCGCCAGCAGAATGGCGTTGGCCACGCCGTGCGGCAGATGATACTTGCCGCCCAGCGGATAGGACATGGCGTGCACCAGGTGCGTCCCGGCATGGGCGATCGCCGCTCCGCCGTAGTAGGACGCCCACAACATATTCAGCCGTGCTTCCAGGTTGTCCGGTTCGGCAAGGGTCTTTTCGAGGCTGGCGAACAGCTTTTTCATGCCGATCAGCGCATAGTTATCACTCACCGGATTGGCCACGGTGGCGGTGAAGCACTCAATCAGGTGGCACAGCGCATCAATTCCGGTCGACGAGGCGATGTGCGCCGGCATGCTGGTGGTCAGTTCCGGAATCAGCGCCACGTAGTCCGGCAGCATCACCGGCGAAATAATACCGACTTTGGTCTCTTTCTCCGGGATGGCAAGGATGGCGTTGGGCGTGGCTTCCGAGCCGGTGCCGGCCGTGGTTGGGATCAGTAAAGAAGCGGTACGCGTGTGCGGCTTCTCACCGGCCAGCAGCGCCGTCAGGGTTGGCGCATCGGCCACGCATAGCACGGACAGCAGCTTCGCCACATCCAGCACGCTGCCGCCGCCAATGCCTATCACCAGATCGACGTCGCCGTGCGGCAGCGCCGCAACAATCGCCGCCACATCATGCTGGCTCGGCTCGGGCGGCACCGTATCAACCAGGCTCAGGCTGGCGATCTGCTGCTGCAGCCGGGCGATAAGCGCCTGCACCGCCGGAATACCCAGAATGTTTTTATCTGTGACCAGCAACGCCTTCTGCTTATCCTGCAGTAAATAGCTGAGATCGTTCAGAGCCTGATAGCCACTGATCACGGTGCTGTTGATATTCATGTCATGCCCTTATAACGGTTTTGCACATTATGATTAGGTTTGCTCAATGCTGTGCGGGATGTATCCCTTTCTGAGGCTAAATTTATAGGCGATATCGATTTCAATTAATTTGATCTTGCTCACATATAATCAATCATGATTGAATATAATCAAATGCAGCACGGCAAGGGGCCGTGACAGGAGAGAGAATGACTTCATCGCCATGGAAAACGCCCGTTCTGGTGATTGCCGACGATTTTACCGGCGCCAATGACGCAGGCAGCGGTTTCGCGCTGGCCGGCGCGCGCGTCCACGTGCTGTTCAATAACCTGACACCCCCGGAGGCCGGCGCAGCGGATGTGCTGGTGATCAGCACCGATAGCCGTGCGGTCAGCGCAGCGGAAGCCGCCAGCCGTACACATGCCGCCATGCAGCCGCATCAGCAGATAGCGCAACACGGCTGGCTGTTTAAGAAGATTGACTCAACGCTGCGCGGCAATCCAGGCGCTGAGGTGGCGGCCGCGCTGCAGGTCAGCGCGAAACGGCTGGCGCTGGTGGTGCCGGCGGTGCCTAAGCTGGGCCGCATCACGCGCGGCGGGGAAGTGTGGATCCATCAACAGCGCCTGACTGATACCGAATTTGCCAGCGATCCTAAAACCCCGGTGACCAGCAGTAACGTGCTGACGCGCCTGCAGATGCAATGCGACCTGCCGGGCGAGCAGATCGATCTTGCCACGGTACGCAGCGGCACGCTGGCCGCACGGCTGGCGACCAGTCAGGGCCTGCTGGTACTGGACGCGGAACAGCAGGCGGATATCGACGCCATTATCGCGGCTGCCGCGACGCTGCCGGAACGTCCGCTGCTGGTCGGCGCGTCCGGGTTAAGCGATGCGCTGGGTGCGCATCTTGCTGCGCGGCCCTCTCGCCCGGTGCTGGCGATAGTCGGTTCGATGAGCGCCATGGCGCAGCAGCAAATCGCCAGGCTCGCCAGCCAGCGTGACATCCGCTTGATTGATATTGATATTTGCCAGCTGTTTGCCACACCGGCATGGCCGCAGGCGGCGGCCTGGCAGCAGGCGATGGTCCAGGCGCTGCGCGAGGGCGTGCACTGTGTGGTGCGCACTACGCAACAGGCTGACCAGCGCCACGCGATTGCGCAGCTGTGTCAGCAGCAGCAGATTACGCGCCAGCAGCTCGGCGAGCGCATCTGCCAGTTCCTGGCGCAGCTGACGCGCGCCGTCTGCGCACACATTCAGCCTGCCGGCCTGTTTCTTTCCGGCGGTGACGTGGCCATCGCAGTGGCGCAGGCATTCGGGGCCAGCGGCTTTCAGATTCAGGGCCAGGTGGCGGGCTGTGTGCCGCACGGGGTTCTGCTTAACAGTGAATTACACCTGCCGGTGATGACCAAAGCGGGTGGCTTTGGTGATGAAAACACCCTGGCAGAAGCCATTCGTTTTATTGAGGAGAAGTCGAGTGAATAACACTATTGCGGTGACCATGGGCGATCCGGCGGGCATCAGCCCGGAAATCATCATTAAAGCACTGGCAGAAGGGGAGCTGGCGGGCATTCCGGCGGTGGTGGTCGGCTGTGCCGCGACGCTGCGTCGGGTACTGGCGCTGAACATTACGCCGCAGGCCGAGCTGCGCGTGCTGGACAGCGTGCAGGATGCGCATTTCGCACCGGGCATCATTAACGTCATCGATGAGCCGCTGGCCGATCCTGACGCGCTGCAGCCGGGCAAGGTACAGAAGCAGGCCGGCGATCTGGCCTGGCGCTGCGTGAAGCGCGCCACCGAACTGGCGCTGGCGGGCGACGTGCAGGCGATTGCCACCGCCCCGCTGAACAAAGAGGCGCTGCACGCGGCGGGCCACCTTTATCCCGGCCATACCGAACTGCTGGCGCAGCTGACCCAGACCAAAAATTACGCCATGGTGCTGTATACCGACCATCTGAAAGTTATCCACGTGACCACGCACATCGCGCTGCGTAAGTTCCTCGACACGCTGAACGGCGAACGTATTCAGACGGTGATCGGCATGGCTGACAGCTTCCTGCGCCGCGTGGGCTATGACCAACCGCGCATCGCGGTCGCCGGGGTCAATCCGCACGCGGGCGAGAATGGCCTGTTTGGTGATGAAGAGATCACCACGGTGACGCCAGCGATCCAGGCAATGAAGCAGCAGGGCATTGATGTCCATGGCCCGTGCCCGCCGGATACGGTGTTTTTACAGTGCCAGCAGGGGCAGTACGATATGGTAGTGGCGATGTACCACGATCAGGGGCATATCCCATTGAAACTGCTTGGATTTTACGATGGCGTCAACATCACGGCGGGACTGCCGTTTATCCGCACTTCCGCCGACCACGGCACGGCATTTGATATCGCCTGGACAGGTAAAGCGAACTCTGCGAGCATGGCGATCTCGATAAAACTCGCGATGCAGCTTGCATAGGGAAATATGAAGGGACAAAGCCGTCTCGACCAGATTATGGACTATCTCAAAAGTCATAATCTGGTCACTGTTGAACAGCTGGTGAGCGCCATTTCTGCTTCGCCAGCCACCATTCGCCGCGATCTGATTAAGCTGGACAAGGAAGGGGTGATTAGCCGCAGCCACGGCGGCGTCACGCTGAACCGCTTTATCCCGACGCAGCCGACCACGCTGGAGAAGATGCAGCGTAACCTGGCGGAGAAGCAGGCCATCGCCCAGTTCGCCGCCAGCTATGTGCAGTCCGGCGATGCGGTAGTGCTGGATGCCGGCACCACCATGCTGGAACTGGCACGACAGCTGACCCATTTGCAGCTGCGGGTGATCACCGCCGATCTGCACATTGCGCTGTTTTTGTCGGAGTTTAAACAGATTGAGACCACCATCATCGGCGGCCGCATCGACGACTCCAGTCAGTCGTGCATTGGTGAGCACGGCCGGCGCCTGCTGCGCAGTATCAATCCGGACATCGCGTTTGTCAGCTGTAACTCATGGAGTATTGAGCGCGGTATTACCACGCCGACGGAAGACAAAGCCGGGCTGAAGATGGATCTGCTGGCCAACGCGCGCCGGCGCATTCTGCTGGCCGACAGCAGTAAATATGGCTCATGGTCGCTGTACTGCGCGGCACCGATTGATAGCCTGACCGATGTGGTGACCGATTCCCGCCTTGATGAAGCGGTATGCCGTGATTTGCGCGAGCGCGGCATTGGCCTGCAGCTGACCGCGTAAATGTGCCGCCTGCATCAGCGGGTGAATGACGTGCGCTGCGCTACCGCGGCGCAGCCTTCACCCACTGCTGGCGCTGAGTTACAACAACTTCAATCCCGTCGCCGGAATATTGCGTCCGTAGTAAATCTCACGCATCTCCTTCCACAGCAGATTGGTAATGCGCTTGTGTTCCTGCGGGCTCAGCTCTTCAGGTTTGGTGTTGAACAGGTAATACTTCAGATCAAATTCTTTCAGCAACATCTTGGTATGAAAGATGTTTTCCTGATAAACGTTAACGTCCACCATGTCGTACATCGCTTTCATATCCTCGGACATGAAGTTCTGAATGGAATTGATCTCATGGTCGATGAAATGCTTCACGCCATTGACGTCGCGCGTGAAGCCGCGCACGCGGTAATCCACGGTCACGATATCCGACTCCAACTGGTGGATGAGATAATTCAGCGCCTTCAGGGGCGAAATCACGCCGCAGGTCGAGACTTCAATGTCGGCGCGGAAGGTACATAAACCGCCTTCCGGGTGACTTTCCGGATAGGTGTGCACGCAGATGTGACTCTTGTCGAGGTGCGCCACCACCGAACTGGGCAGCGGGCCGGGATGCTCGGAATTATCGATATCCTGCGGATTGATCGGCTCTTCACTGACCAGAATCGTCACGCTGGCACCCTGCGGCTCATAATCCTGGCGCGCGATATTCAGCACGTTAGCACCGATGATTGAGCAGGTCTCGGTGAGGATTTCCGTCAGGCGGTTGGCGTTATATTGCTCATCAATATAGGCGATATAGCCATCACGTTCGGCTTCGCTATTGGCATAGCAAATGTCGTAGATACAAAAACTCAGGCTTTTGGTCAGATTATTGAAGCCATGTAGTTTTAGCTTTTGCAATTGGGTTCACCTCCTGAGGTCAGCTGAGCGCGTTTAAAAGGTATTGCGGCAGGGCAAAGCTGCCGATGTGCAGCTGTGGCGTGTAGTAACGGCAGGGCAGTCCGGCCGCGGCAAAACGTGACTGCAGCGTCGCAAGGTCCGGCTGGCGCAGCGCCGGATCGTCGCTCGCCCAGGCGAAGGTCATGATGCCGCCGTAGTAGGTCGGAATCGCCGCCTGATAAAAGCTGACGTCAGCGAAATAGTGGCTGAGTTTACGGTGGCTGTTGACCGCTTCATCCTGCTGCAGGAAGCAGACGCCGTTCTGCGCGACAAACACGCCACCGGGATTGAGCGCCTGTTTGCAGCCGGCATAAAACGCCGAGGTGAACAGACTCTCGCCGGGACCGATTGGATCGGTACAGTCGGAGATGATCACATCAAACCGTTCCTGCGTCTGGCTGACGAAGTTAACGCCATCGTCGATTACCAGCTGCAGACGCGGATCGTCAAAGGCGCCGGCGCTGTGATTAGGCAGATAGGTTTGACAGAAATTCACCACGCCGGCATCAATTTCCACCATGGTGATGTGCTCAACGCGCTGATGCCGGGCGACCTCGCGCAGCATCGCGCCGTCACCGCCGCCGATAATCAATACGCGCCGGGCATTGCCGTGCGCCAGAATCGGCACGTGCGTCATCATTTCATGATAGATAAACTCATCGCGCTCGGTGGTTTGCACCACGCCGTCCAGCGCCATCACGCGGCCAAAGGCGGCGTTCTCAAAGATCACCAGATCCTGATGCGCGGTTTTATCGCGGTAAAGCAGATTGTCTACGCTGAAATATTGGCCAAAGCCGCTATGCAGCGTCTCATGCCAGGTCTCTTTGTCGGCCATGCCGGAGCGCTCCTTATGCTGTTAACGCGCAATAATGCCAGAAAAAAGCATAACGAATTATGACCGTGCTTGCACGGTCAGGGCGTTAACAGCAGCGCAGGGCGGAGGATTATTTCACGTAGGCAAGCAGGCTGAGGGAATCGCGCGCCAGCGACTTACACTTTTTGTCGTTGGTGATGGCGATACCGCTCAAATCTTTGTAGCTCTCTTCACCGAGGGATTTCATGTTGTAAGCGCTGTAATTGCTCAGATCCCAGCGGTTTTGCTGGGCAAAAAACACCAGTGCTTTACGAATCTGCGCGTCGGGCAGATCCTGATAGCCGCAATCATTTTTCAGATAGACAAACACCGCGGTGAGGTCAGCCAGATCTTCTGCTTCGGATTCGCTCAGGGCAAAACTGGTGGAGGAGAAGCCAAGGAGTCCCGCCAGCAGCAGGATCTTGATGCTTTTCGTCATAATCGTTCTCAACAAGGGACAATTTAATGACGTTAGCACAGTTATTGCCGGGATTCCGCTAAATTTGGCTAAATGGGCCACTGGCGCGTTTTTTATCCCGGCGGGCGCTTTCATCGCTTGACCCTCCCGCAGGGGAAAGGTTTACGCTGTGCCCCTATTCACGATAAGGATATGAATATGCAACGTCGTCATTTTCTCAAGCTGACCGCCGCCCTCAGTGCAGCCGGCGCGCTGCCCTTGTGGAGCCGCTCACTGATGGCCGCTACGCGCCCGCTGTTGCCCATCCCGTCGATGCTGGAGCCCGATGCACACGGCCAGTACACGCTGACCGCCATGACCGGCAGCAGCCAGTGGAACGGCAAATCCGTCCCAACCTGGGGTTACAACGGTAGCCTGCTCGGCCCGGCGCTGCGCCTGCAGCGTGAGAAAAGTGTCACCGTCAATATTCATAATCGCCTGCCGGAAGCCACCACGCTGCACTGGCACGGGCTGGAAATTCCCGGCGCGGTGGATGGCGGTCCGCAGGCGCTGATTGCGCCCGGCGCCACGCGTCAGGTGAGTTTTACCCCCGATCAACCGGCGGCGACCTGCTGGTTCCATCCGCATCAGCACGGCAAAACCGGCTATCAGGTGGCGCAGGGGCTGGCGGGACTGGTACTGCTGGAAGATGAGGCGTCCGGCAAGCTGCGGCTGCCGATGCAGTGGGGCGAAGATGATGTGCCGCTGATTTTCCAGGATAAGCAGCTCACTCAGGACGGCACGCGTATCGATTATCAGCTGGATATCATGCGCGCCGCCGTGGGCTGGTTTGGCGATTTGATGCTGACCAACGGCGTGCCGTATCCGCAGCACGCGGTGCCGCGCGGCTGGCTGCGCCTGCGCCTGCTCAACGGCTGCAACGCGCGCTCGCTGCACATCGCCGCCAGCGATAAACGTCCGCTGTACGTGGTGGCGAGCGACGGTGGCCTGCTGGCTGAACCGGTGAAGGTGGAGAGCCTGCCGCTGCTGCCGGGCGAGCGCTTTGAAGTGCTGGTGGATACTTCAGACGGCAAAACCTTTGATATCGTAACGCTGCCGGTCACGCAGATGGGCATGACGCTGGCGCCGTTCGATCAGCCGCTGCCGCTGGTGCAGATTCTGCCGCTGCGCGTGATGGCCAGCGGTACGCTGCCGGACCAGCTGGTGGATGTGCCGCCGCTGCCGGCAACGGAAGGGCTGCAGAGCCGCTGGCTACAGCTGATGATGGATCCGCAGCTGGATCAGCAGGGCATGCAGGCGCTGCAGCAGCGCTACGGTGCCAAAGCGATGGGCAGCCAGCACGGCGCGGGCAAAGCGATGGATCATGGCAGCATGAACATGGACCATGGCGCGATGGATCATGGCAACATGGATCACGGCGATATGGCGATGGATCAGGGTAACCACGCCAGCAGCGCCGCATATGATTTCCACAACGGCAACAAAATCAACGGCCAGGCCTTCAACATGGAAAAGCCCATGTTTGCCGTGCCGCTGGGCAAATATGAAAAATGGACCATCTCCGGCGAAGGCGACGCCATGCTGCATCCGTTCCACATTCACGGCACGCAGTTCCGCATTCTGTCCGAGAACGGCAAGCCGCCTGCGGCGCATCGCGCCGGCTGGAAAGATATGGTCAGCGTCAACGGCTGGCGCAGTGAAGTGCTGGTGCGCTTCAACTACGTCGCCGATAGCGAAAATGCCTATATGGCGCACTGCCATCTGCTGGAGCATGAGGATACCGGCATGATGCTGGGCTTTACGGTGAGCTGACGGCTGCTTCCAGCGCCAGGCGGATATCCTCAATCAAATCATCGGCATGTTCGATGCCGATCGACAGGCGCACCGTCGCGTCGGTGATGCCAATGCGCTCCCGCACCTCCTGCGGTACGCCGGAATGGGTGGTGCTGGCGGGATGGCTGGCGAGCGACTCGGTGCCGCCGAGGCTCACCGCCAGTTTGAACAGCGCCAGCGCGTTGAGAAAGCGGAATGCCGCAGCCTGGCCGCCCTCGATATCAAAGGAGAAGGTGGAACCGGCACCGCTGCACTGGCGCTGCCAGGTTTCTCCTGCCGGACTGCTGGCGTCGAGATAGGGTAGCCAGTGCAGTTTCGCCACCTGCGCGTGATCGCGTAAAAATGCCGCGACCTGTTCCGCATTGCTGGCGGCTTTCTCCATGCGCAGCGACAGCGTTTCCAGCGAGCGGCCAATCATCCAGCTGGAGTGCGGATCGAGCTGGGTGCCAATCGCGCTGCGCAGCGAACGCACTTTGTTGATTAACGCCCGGCTGCCCAGCGCGGCGCCGGCAATCAAATCGGAATGACCGCCGACATATTTGGTCAGCGAGTAGAGCGAGATATCCGCGCCGTGCTGCAGCGGACGCTGAAACAGCGGGCCGAGCAGGGTGTTGTCGCAGGCGAGAATCGGCCGGGAGCCCTGCTGCTGGGTGATCACCTCCGCCACCTGACGCATCAGTTGGATGTCTACCAGACTGTTGGTGGGGTTGGCCGGTGTTTCAATCAGAATCATCGCGACGCGCCCGCGCTGCCACGCCAGCTTCGCGGCTTCATACACTTTATCTTCGTCGGTGCCGTCGCTGAATCCCACCGCTTTGATCTCCAGATCGTGCAGCGTTTTGCTCAGCAGCGTTTCGGTGCCGCCGTACAGCGGCTGCGAGTGCAGGATCACTTCGCCGGGACGGGCAAAGGTCAGCAGCGTGGTGGCAATCGCCGACATGCCGGAAGAGAACAGCGCGGCGCTTTCGGCACCTTCATAAATGGCCAGCCGATCTTCGACGATCTCGCTGTTAGGGTGGTTGAAGCGGGAATAGACCAGCCCGCCGCTTTTGCCCGCCGGCGGTTGCTGGCGGCCGGCAACGAAATCGAAAAATTCTTTGCCCTCTTCGGCGCTGTTAAACACAAAGGTTGACGTCAGAAACACCGGCGGCTTCACCGCACCTTCTGACAGGCGCGGATCGTAACCGTAGTTGAGCATCTGCGTTTCCGGATGCAGTTCACGCGTGCCGATCTGCGTTTTTTTACCTGATGAAGCGGCCATAGGGATCTCCAGAGAGAGCGGGGCAGGATGCTTACAGTTAACGCCAGCGCAATAAATTTCGCCACGATAACGTTTGCGTTCTGTGCGCGGCGTTAGCCTGTGCGTCGACTATGATAGAATGCGCGGCTTTCTGAAAACCTTCTTAGGCGAATGCAATGAAACACACCGTCGACGTGATGATCTCTGAGCAGGAGATCGCAACCCGTATTGCCGAACTGGGCAAGCAGATCAGCGAGCACTACCGCAACAGCGGCAGCGAAATGGTGCTGGTCGGCCTGCTGCGCGGCTCCTTCATGTTTATGGCTGACCTGTGCCGCGCCATTGATGTCGCGCACGAAGTCGACTTCATGACCGCCTCCAGCTACGGCAGCGGCATGTCCTCCACGCGCGACGTGAAAATCCTCAAAGATCTCGATGAAGACATTCGCGGCAAAGATGTGCTGATCGTCGAGGACATCATCGACTCCGGTAACACCCTGAGCAAAGTGCGTGAAATTCTGCAGCTGCGTGAGCCAAAATCACTGGCGATCTGCACGCTGCTGGATAAGCCGGAGCGCCGCGAGGTTGAGGTGCCGGTTGAGTTTATCGGCTTTACCATTCCGGATGAGTTCGTGGTCGGCTTCGGTATCGACTACGCACAGCGCTACCGCCATTTGCCGTATATCGGCAAAGTTACGCTGCTGGACGAATAACCGCACAATCTTCCAAGGCTGATTCCCTCCGCCTGCGATAAAATGCGCAGCCCGTAACTCAATGACTTACGGGCTCGGCACGCGTTTTCCTGCGGCACGCAGAGTGGTAGAGTGTGGTGGGTTATCACTCTGCGCAATTCCTTTGATTTCACAACCGTTATCGCTGAATAACCCCGCACGCTCGACGCGAGCGCACTATCATTTCATATGGCTATGATGTCACTACAACAGGGTACGGACTCGCAATGACTTATGCACTGGAACTTTCCGGGCTGACCAAGACCTATCCCGGCGGCGTACAGGCGCTGAAAGGCCTCGATCTCAACGTGGAAGCAGGCGACTTTTATGCCTTACTGGGCCCTAACGGTGCCGGTAAGTCCACCACCATTGGCATTATCAGCTCGCTGGTGAACAAATCCAGCGGCAGCGTGCGCGTGTTTGGCTATGACCTGCAGAAAGATGTGGTCAACGCCAAGCGGCAGCTTGGGCTGGTGCCACAGGAATTCAACTTTAACCCGTTTGAAACCGTGATGCAGATTGTGGTTAATCAGGCCGGTTATTACGGCGTGGAACGCGCCGAAGCGAACAAGCGCGCGGAAAAATACCTCAATCAGCTCGACCTGTGGGGCAAGCGTAACGAACGGGCGCGCATGTTGTCCGGCGGCATGAAGCGCCGGCTGATGATTGCCCGGGCGCTGATGCATGAACCGAAACTGCTGATTCTTGATGAGCCGACGGCTGGTGTGGATATCGAACTGCGTCGCTCAATGTGGGTGTTCCTGAAAGAGCTGAACGCCAAAGGCACCACCATCATCCTGACCACCCACTATCTGGAAGAGGCGGAAATGCTGTGCCGTAACATCGGCATCATCCAGAGCGGCGAGCTGGTGGAGAACACCTCAATGAAAGGGCTGCTGTCCAAGCTGCAGTCGGAAACCTTTATCCTCGACCTGGCGCCGCGCAGCCCGCTGCCGCAGCTGGAGGGCTTCCAGTATCGTCTGGTTGATACCTCAACGCTGGAAGTGGAAGTGATGCGTGAACAGGGGCTGAATAGCGTATTCAGCCAGCTGAGCGCGCAGGGCGTGCAGGTGCTCAGCATGCGCAATAAAGCGAATCGTCTGGAAGAGCTGTTCGTCAGCCTGACGCAGGGAAAAACAGGAGTAACCGCATGACGCATCTGTACTGGGTGGCGCTCAAGAGTATCTGGAGCAAAGAGATCAACCGTTTTGCCCGCATCTGGATTCAGACGCTGGTGCCGCCGGTGATCACCATGACGCTGTACTTCATTATCTTTGGCAATCTGATCGGCTCACGTATCGGCGATATGCACGGCTTCAGCTATATGCAGTTTATCGTGCCGGGCCTGATTATGATGGCGGTGATCACCAACGCTTACGCCAACGTCGCTTCGTCATTCTTCAGCGCCAAGTTCCAGCGCAACATTGAAGAGCTGCTGGTGGCGCCGGTGCCGACGCACATTATTATCGCCGGTTATGTCGGCGGCGGCGTAGCGCGCGGCGTGTGCGTGGGCGTGCTGGTGACGGCGGTGTCGCTGTTTTTCGTGCCGTTCCACGTATTCTCGTGGCCGATGGTGGCGATCACGCTGCTGCTGACGGCGATTCTGTTCTCGCTGGCGGGCCTGCTGAATGCGGTGTTTGCGCGCACCTTTGACGATATCAGCCTGATCCCGACCTTCGTGCTGACGCCGTTAACTTACCTCGGTGGCGTATTCTACTCGCTGGCGCTGCTGCCGCCGTTCTGGCAGGCGGTGTCGAAGCTCAATCCGGTGGTGTACATGATTAGCGGGTTCCGCTATGGCTTCCTTGGCATCAACGATGTTCCGCTGGTGTTGACGCTGTCAGTGCTGGTGGCGTTTATCGTAGTGTTTTACGTGCTGGTGTATGCGCTGATTCAGCGCGGACGCGGCTTGCGCACCTGAGGCGCAGCTCCGAATAAGAAGCCGCTGCCGGCGTCGTCCGGCGGCGGCTTTTTTTTACCCACTCTTCGCAATTCCAGACGCGTCTTGTGCTTTCAGCCCGTGGCTTTCCCCATAGTGGCCGCTGACCAAAAAAGCAGCGGGGAAGCGAAGAGTGAATCGGGTATCATGGATTGATAATTTACGCGGCATGAGCATTCTGGCGGTGATTTTTTTGCACTGCATGATTGCAGTGAACCAGCAGGCCGGGCACTTCACTGCCTTTAACGAGCTGGTGAATCAGCTGCTGGCGCCGGTGCGTATGGGGCTGATGTGCTTTGTCTCCGGACTGTTCGTCGCCAGCGGTTTACGCCACGGGCAGGCGCGCTATCTGCGAAACAAAGTCAGCAGCATTCTCTATCCGTTTGCCGTCTGGGCGCTGATCTACGGCGGGCTGAAGTGGACCTTCAGCGCGATGGCCAATCACCCACAGTCGCCGCTGGCCATCGCGCTCGGCCATCTGAGCGGCGGCGATATCACCTGGTTTCTGCACTCGCTGTTTCTGTTCTTTGTGCTGATTATCCCGGCGCGCCGCCTGCCCGCGGCGCTGGTGCTGACATTGTGCGTTGCCGGTGCGGTGCTGCTGCCGCCGGTGCCGCCTGACTCGCTGTTTGCCAGTTTCGACAACCTGCATCTGAACAAGTCGCTGGTGCTGTTTGCCTTCTTCTACAGCGCCGACTGGCTGGTGCGCCAGGATATTGATATTGCCGCGTTCGCGCAGCGTCGTACGCCGCTGCTGCTGTCGCTGATCGCCTTTATGCTGCTCGCGGCGTTCAGCCTGTGGGGCGGGCTGCGTCAGCATTCGCCGTGGCTGCTGCCGCTGGCGCTGCCCTCAATCCCGCTGTTCGTTGCGCTGGCCTGCCGTATCAATCTGCGGGCGGTTAACTACGTTGGCCGCCATTCGATTGTGTTTTATCTGTCGCACTATCTGGCGATTCAGGTGTGCAGTAAATTGCTGCGCCACGACGGCCACTCTGCGTGGCTGGCTGACCTGCATTTTGTGCTGGCGTTCAGCGTCGCGCTGGCGTTGCCAACGGCGCTGTGCGTACTGCGGGCAAAAGGATGGTTTGACTGGTTGTTTACGCTGAAGCGCAAAGGGCAGCCGCAGCTGGCGGGCGTATAAGGGAAAGGCGCGCTGTCCGTACAGCGCGCGGGATGATCAGGCCACCTGCACCGGCAGCGCTTTAGCGATACGCTTCATTTCGTTATCGCCGTCGAAGTAGGCCACTTTCGGCTGCCAGCTGCGTGCCACTTCATCTTCCACCTGCACATAAGAACAGATGATCAGCAGATCGCCCTGACAGGCACAGCGCGCGGCGGCACCGTTGACCGAAATGATTTTCGAGCCACGCTCGGCGGCTATGGCATAGGTAGAGAAGCGCTGGCCGTTGGTGACGTTATAGATGTCGATGGCTTCGTATTGCAGAATGCCGGAGGCATCAAGAAAATCCTGATCGATGGCGCATGAGCCTTCATAATGCAAATCCGCCTGCGTCACTTTTACGCGGTGCAGTTTGCCTTGTAATACGGTACGAATCATAGCGTGATACCTTTGTTATACCCGTGCGCGGCCGGTTTCTACCGCGCAGTGTGTAGCGGGTACATGCTGCCCATAAACGACGGCGTTAAACCGTCAGATCCACTTGCTGATTATCAATCAAACGCGCATTGCCGAGCCAGGCGGCCATCAGAATCACTGCGCGCTGGCTGTCGACCGTCAGCGGCTGCAGCGTATCGGCATCGCAGATGGCCAGGCCGTCCGGGCGCAGGCCCTGATCGCGCAGCGTCTGTTCGGCGTGCTCAATAATCTCATCCACGTGCCGCTCGCCGTTGCTGAGGCGCTGCGCCATGCTGTTCATCACCTGGCTGAGCACCGGCGCCAGCTTGCGTTCATCGGCAGTAAGATAGCCGTTACGTGAGCTGAGCGCGAGACCGTCTTTGGCGCGCACCGTCGGCACGCCAACGATGTCAATGTCAAAGCCCATGTCCGCCACCATCTTGCGGATGATCGCCAACTGCTGAAAATCCTTTTCGCCAAAACAGGCGATATCCGGCTGCACCAGATTAAACAGCTTGCTGACGATGGTGGCCACGCCGCGGAAATGACCGGGACGGCTGGCGCCCTCCAGCAGCGAGGAGAGGCCCGGGACTTCAACGAACGTCTGGCTGTCGAGACCCTGCGGATAGACATCGGCCGGCGCCGGGGCAAAGACCAGGTCGACGCTGTGGCGATTGAGTTTTTCACAATCGTCCTGCAGCGTGCGCGGATAGCGCGCCAGGTCGTCGGCGCGATCAAACTGCATCGGGTTAACGAAGATCGATACCACCACGATATCTGCGCGCTGGCGTGCTTCATCCACCAGCGTCAGATGCCCCTCATGCAGGTTGCCCATAGTGGGCACCAGCGCGATGCGTTTACCTGCCTGGCGCCAGCGTCGAATCTCACGGCGCAGCAGCGGCAGCGTTTCAATGATCAGCACTGCAAATCTCCTGATTTACTGGAAACTGTGTTCGGCAGCAGGGTAGGTGCCTGCCTCAACGTCGGCCATATACTGGCGAATTGCCGCACGAATGTCGCCGGTTTCCGCAAGGAAATTTTTGGCAAATTTTGGAATGTGGCCGCCGGTAATACCAAACGCGTCGTGCATCACCAGAATCTGGCCGTCGGTGACGTTACCGGCACCGATGCCGATTACCGGTACCGACAACGCTTTTGTGACGCGCTCAGCCAGCGCGACCGGCACGCACTCCAGCACCAGCAGCTGCATACCGGCTGCTTCCAGTGCCAGCGCATCCGCCAGCAGGCGCTCGGCTGCCGCTTCATCGCGCCCCTGCACCTTGTAGCCACCGAAGATATTAACCGACTGCGGCGTCAATCCCAGATGACCACACACCGGCACGGCGCGCTCGGTCAGCATGCGCACGGTCTCTGCCAGCCAGGCGCCGCCTTCCAGTTTTACCAGGTTGGCGCCGGCGCGCATCAGCTGCGCGGCACTGTCAAAGGTTTGCTGCGGCGTGGCGTAACTCATAAACGGCAGGTCGGCCATCACCAGCGCGTTGGGCGCACCGCGCCGCACCGCGGCGGTGTGATAAGCAATATCGTCGACCGTCACCGGCAGCGTGGAATCATGGCCCTGCACGGTCATGCCGAGCGAATCGCCAATCAGCAGCAGCGGAATGCCCTGGTCGGCAAACAGGCGCGCGAAGCTGAAATCGTAGGCGGTCAGCGTGGCGAACTTGCGGCCGCTGGCTTTCAGCTGGCGTAAGTGAGAGAGGGTGGTGGGTTTCATCGCAATCTCCAGCATTTTCTGATGCGCGCAGTGTACTGGATTGATTGCAAAGGCGATACGACGTGCGTGCGATTCTGCCGCGTCAGGCGGACCACAAGCGGATGCTGCTGCGGTCCAGCGTCGCCAGAATGCCGGCCAGCGGCTGGCCGTTCGGCAGGCGCAGTGTCGGCGCGATCTCCAGCAGCGGCACCAGCATGAAGGCGCGGTTGTGCATATCGTAGTGCGGCACCGTCAGGCGCGGCGTGTGGATCACCGCATTGCCGAACAGCATAATATCGAGGTCCAGCGTGCGCGGTCCCCAGCGTTCGGCTTTGCGCACCCGGCCATGCTCCAGCTCAATGCGCTGGGTGTGATCGAGCAGCGTTTCCGCGGCCAGTGTGGTCTCCAGCGCCACCACGGCGTTGAGATAATCCGGCTGATCCGGCGGTCCGTACGGTGGCGTGCGATAAAACGCGGAGGTGGCTACGCGGTGGGTATCGGGAATGGCATCCAGCGCGGCCAGCGCTGCATCAACCTGATGCAGCGGATCGGCGAGATTACTGCCTAAGGCGAGATAGACCCGCGTCATGACGCGCTGTGGTTGCTGTCGCGACGCGGGCCAGCTGGACGACGGCGCGGACGGCGTGGTTTACGGCGCGGAGCAGGATCGTCACCCAGGGTGTTGAGCATGGTTTTCTGCTGTGTCGGCACCGCCGACTGGAACTCGCCCCACCACTGGCTGAGGCGCAGCAGCTCGGCGTTGTTCTCGACTTCCGCACGCAGCGCCAGCAGGTCGTAGGCGGCGCGGAATTTAGGATGCTCCATCAGCTTCCATGCGCGCTTACCGTGACGGCGGGACATGCGCAGCTGCAACTGCCAGATATCGCGAATCAGCGTGGTGATACGTTTCGGAATCGCCAGCGCACGGCAGGCTTCATCCAGCGTTTCGTTCATGGACAGCGCAAACGCATCGAAATAGGTCAGGCCGCTCTCCTGCGCAATCTGCTCGGCTGACTCCAGCTGCGGATACCAGAACATCGCCGCAAACAGGAACGCCGGATTCACGCGCATATCGTTGTGCAGGCGGGTATCGGTGTTTTTCAGCACCTGGGCCAGCATGCGCTCCATCGGGCTGTCGCCCTGTTCGGTGAAGTTGCGCGCCAGCGTCGGGAACAGCGGCTGGAACAGCTGGTATTCGCGCATCATCAGATAGGTGCGATAACCGTAACCGGCCTGCAGCAGCTTCAGCGACTCTTCAAACAGGCGCGCCGGCGGAATGTCATTCAGCAGCGTGGCGAGGCGGGGAATCGGCTCGGCGGTTTCCGCCGCAATGCTCATGTCCAGCTTGGCGGCGAAGCGCACCACGCGCAGCATACGCACCGGATCTTCGCGATAGCGCGTTTCCGGATCGCCAATCATGCGGATGATGCCTTCCTGCAGATCCTGCAGGCCACCGACGTAATCGCGTACGGTGAAATCAGCCACGCTGTAATAGAGGCTGTTGATGGTTAAATCGCGGCGCTGCGCATCATCTTCAATGTTGCCAAAAATGTTGTCGCGCAGCAGCATGCCGTTCTGACCGCGCTGCGAACCGTTGCGATCGTCGACGCTCTCTTCCTGATGATGGCCGCGGAACGTGGCGACTTCGATCACTTCCGGACCGAACATCACATGCGCCAGACGGAAGCGACGCCCGACCAGGCGACAGTTGCGGAATAGCTTACGCATCTGCTCCGGCGTGGCGTTGGTGGTCACGTCAAAGTCCTTCGGCTTTTTACCCAGCAGCAAATCGCGCACGCCGCCGCCAACCAGATAGGCTTCGTATCCGGCTTTGTTCAGGCGATACAGCACTTTGAGAGCGTTTTCGCTGATATCTTTGCGTGAGATATTGTGGCTTTCCCGGGGGATAACGGTCATCAGACTTACGGTTTCCACCTCTTCAGGGGCCTCCTCATCACGCTTGAGGACTCTCCGGCAAAAATTAGCGACTCGGGTAAAAATGGGACACCTCGACAGTGAGAAAATGGGTGTGAATAAAATCAGCGGCTAATCATAGCCTGTTGCGAACCATTTAGGAATGGCGTTGTCGCCTCATCCGGTTGTTGCGCATCATGCCGCGGAATCGATGCGCTATCCCAGTATGTAACGGCATGGTCCAGCAGCGCCTCCAGCCCATGGTCCTGCCAGCCTGGTAAAACCGACTGCCCCAGGAAGCTTAGCGCCTGCACCAGCACCGGTCGCGGATCGCCGTCCGGTAAGGCTGGCGCGTGGTTCTGCTTCGACAATTTATTACCGTCCGGGTTAATTGCCAGCGGCAGATGCAGATAAGCCGGCACCGGCCAGCCAAACTGCTGATACAGCGCAATCTGGCGCACCGTTGGCTCAATCAAATCCGCACCGCGCACAATCTCCGTCACGCCCTGAAAATGGTCATCGACCACCACCGCAAGGTTATAGGCGAACAGGCCGTCACGACGGTGAATAATAAAGTCTTCCTGCGCCAGACGCGGCTCCGCCTGCAGGTGGCCGCGCAGGCGATCGTCAAAACCGTATACAGGCGCATGCTGACGCAGCCGCAGCGCGGCGCCCTCCGGCGGCAGATGTAAATCGCGGCAGTGACCGTCGTAAAAGCCGCCCAGCTGCTGGATGCGGCTGCGCGGGCAGGTACAGAAGTAGCTTTGACGATGTTCGCGCAGCCAGCTCAGCGCCGCGCGATAGGCCTCGTGGCGCTGCGACTGCCACAGCACGTCGCCGTCCCAGTGCAGCCCATAATGCGTCAGCTGACGCAGGATGCGCGTTGCGGCACCGGCGACTTCACGCGGCGGATCGATATCTTCAATGCGCACCAGCCAGCGGCCCTGCTGCGCGCGCGCGCTCAGGTAGCTGCCTAATGCAGCTATCAGCGAACCGAAATGAAGATCACCGGAAGGAGAGGGGGCGAAACGCCCGATGCAGGGAAGCGTGGCGGACATCATGCTGTGGTACACCGCACGGCGGGAAAACAGTGGTTTTCCCGGCTGTGCGGCGACAGTCTGTTAACGGCCATTAGCCTGCCATCTGCTTCTCGCGGATTTCTGCCAGCGTTTTGCAGTCAATGCAGAGATCGGCGGTCGGACGCGCTTCGAGACGGCGGATACCAATTTCGACTCCACAGGATTCGCAGTAGCCAAAGTCGTCGTCTTCCACTTTCTTGAGCGTTTTCTCAATCTTTTTAATGAGTTTGCGCTCACGATCGCGGTTACGCAGCTCCAGGCTGAACTCCTCTTCCTGGGCGGCACGGTCAACCGGATCCGGGAAGTTGGCAGCTTCGTCCTGCATATGCGACACAGTACGGTCTACTTCATCCCTGAGTTGGTTGCGCCAGGCTTCCAGAATCTTGCGGAAATGGCTCAGCTGGGCGTCATTCATATACTCTTCGCCCGGTTTCTCCTGATACGGCTCCACCCCAGCGATGGCGAGGATACTCAGGGACGATGTTTTACGGTTTTGCCCTTCTTGCATGTTGTTTCTCCTGGATAACACGCACTACCCGTTCTGTTTCAGATTGCGAAAGCCTTTGCCTGCAACCCGACGCATGCGGGGCATATCGATTCCCATCAGGGAAAAAAACAGGCCGCTATAAATAGCAGAAGCAATCAAGGTTGGCAATTATTCATGAACGCACCTTGACAAGCCTGTGAGGAACAGCGTATTTAGCGCACCGCTCAGAACATTCTTATCACAGCAAATAACGTTAAATATTACAACTGTGCGTTAATCGTTACCGTTAACGGCCGGGTAAGTAACATTTCTGCCGGTGAAATCTGAGCCTGATACGCCAACACTTCCACACCGCAGCGCTGCGCCTGTACCAGTAGTTCTGCGTATTGCGCATCGATATGGTGCGCCGGGGAAACGTCCTCAATCCCCGTGTGCAGAACAGCAAACAACAAAACGGCCCGGTGGCCTTCTGCCGCGATAGTGCTTAATTCGCGCAGATGTTTCTGTCCACGAGCCGTCACCGCATCCGGAAAATAGCCTTTACCATTTTGTAAAAGGGTGACGGACTTGACTTCAATATAGCAGTTGGCTTTGCCCTCCGCTTGCAACAGGAAGTCAATTCGGCTTTTTTCCGTGCCGTATTTCACCTCAGCCTGGCAGTGGCTATAAGCGGATAATTCCGGAATTGCGTCGCGCAGCAGCGCCTCGCGCACCAGTTGGTTGGCGCGCAGGGTATTGACGCAAATCCAGTGGCCCTGCGCGGTTTGCGTTATTTCCCAGCTATGCGGATATTTGCGCGTCGCGCTGGCCGAGGTGGAGTACCACACGGTGTCGCCTGGTGTGGCGCAGCCGGTCATCGCACCGGTATTGGCGCAGTGCAGGGTAAAGGTGTCACCTTCAGGCGTAATGACATCGGCTAAAAAACGTTTATAGCGGGTGATTAAGCGGGCTGATTGTAACGGCGGATCGAACTGCATTTATGCTCCTGCGGCAGATAACAGTGGCCAGCGCGCCAGCCGGCGATAGCGCGTGCGTCCCTGCGTGAAGCTGGACGCAAACAGCGCGAAATGACTCACCTCAACGCGCCAGTGAAAACCGCGCGGCGGCAGCGCCACGGCCTGCGCAGCGTGGCGCAGCAGGGTGATGTGGGGATGGAACGGCTGCGTACTCTGCGCACAGCCATGGCGCGCGGCCTGGGCGCGCAGCAGGTTGGCCAGCTGCAGTAAACCGCGCGGCGCGCGCTGGCAGCCAAGCCACACCACGCCGGGACGCGGCCAGTGACCGGCGTCATCGAGATCCAGCGTAAAGCCAGGCTGGCGGATGCGTGCCGCCAGCTGCTGCAGCTGCTCCGCCGTTTCCGTGCTGACCTCACCGAGAAACGCCAGCGTCAGGTGCAGATTCGCCGCCGCCACCGGTTTACCCGCGTCTGCGGCGAAGCAATCGGCCCGCCATTGCACCAGCTGTTGCTGGAGGGCATCAGGCAATTCGAGGGCAAAAAACAGTCGTTGCGTGGCCATGCTGAACTCCGGTAATTGGCGCCGGGTGGTGTACAATGCGCGCCATCTTAGCACAGGCAGAGTGGGAGTTGAGTGTGAGTGAGTTACCGGTAAGCGAGGTACTGCCTGCATTGCTGGCCGCGCTGGCGCAGTCGCCACAGGTGCTGCTGGCGGCCCCGACCGGCGCCGGGAAATCCACCTGGCTGCCGCTACAGCTGCTGCAACAGGCGCAGCTGCCAGGGCAAATCATCATGCTGGAGCCGCGCCGGCTTGCGGCACGTAACGTGGCACAGCGGCTGGCGGAACAGCTGGGTGAACAGCCGGGCGAGACGGTAGGTTATTGGCTGCGCGGGGAAAACTGCAGCAGCGCAGCGACGCGTCTGCTGGTGGTCACCGAAGGCATTCTGACGCGCATGCTGCAACGCGATCCGCTGCTGGAGGGCGTATCGCTGGTGATCCTCGACGAATTCCATGAGCGCAGTCTGCAGGCTGACCTTGCGCTGGCGCTGCTGCTTGATGTGCAGCAGGGATTGCGCGACGACCTGAAAATTCTGCTGATGTCGGCAACGCTGGATAATCAGCAGCTACGCACGCTACTGCCCGACGCGCCGTTTATTGCGTCACAGGGGCGCAGCTTTCCGGTGATGCGACGTTACGCTTCGCTCAATCCGCAGCAGCGGTTTGAAGAGGCAGTGGCGCGCGAGGTGGCACAGTTGCTGCGGGATGAGCCCGGTTCGCTGCTGCTGTTTCTGCCCGGCGTGGCGGAGATTGAACGGGTGAAGCGTGAACTGGCGTCGCGCGTCAGTGATGAGGTGGATTTATCTCCTTTATATGGTGCGCTGTCGTTGGAGGCACAGCGGCGGGCCATCCTGCCGGCCGCGCCGGGCCGGCGTAAAGTGGTGCTCGCCACCAATATCGCCGAGACCAGCCTGACGATTGAAGGTATCCGCCTGGTGGTGGACAGCGCGCTGGAGCGCGCGGCGCAGTTTGACGTGCGCAGCGGCGTGACGCGTTTGCTGACCCAGCGCATCAGCCAGGCATCGATGACGCAGCGCGCTGGCCGCGCCGGTCGCCTGGCGCCGGGGATCTGTCTGCATCTGCTGCCGCAGGAGCAGGCGCTGCGTGCGGCGGCGCAGAGTGAACCGGAGATACTCACCAGCGATCTGGCCTCGCTGCAGCTGGATTTACTGCAGTGGGGCTGTCAGGACGCGGCTCAGCTGCAATGGCTGGATAGTCCACCGGCGCGCAGCCTGCAGGCGGCACGTCAACAGCTGCAGCGGCTCGGCGCGCTGGATAGCGAAGGGCGGCTCAGCGCGCGCGGCCGTAAAATGGCGCAGCTCGGCAGCGATCCGCGTCTCACGGCGATGCTGTGCGCCGCCGGCGACGATGTGCACGCCATCGCCAGCGCGGCGCTGCTGGTGGCGATTCTGGAGGATCCGCCGCGCAGCGGCAGTGTCGATCTGCGTGATGCGCTCAACCAGCCACAGCCGCAGTGGCTGCGGCGCGCGCGGCACTGGCAGCAGCGGCTGAACGCGCGCGAAGGTCGCGTTGACGCCGATCGCTTCCCGGCGCTGCTGGCCGCCGGATTTGCTGACCGGCTGGCGCAGCGTCGCGGTCACAGCGCGCGCTATCAGCTCGCCAATGGTATCGGCGCGATGCTGGATGAGCACGACGGCCTGAGCCGCTATGAGTGGCTGATTGCCCCGAGCCTGCTGCAGGGGGCCAGCAGCGCCGATGCACGCATGCTGCTGGCGCTGCCGGTAGAGATGGATGCGCTGCGCCAGCAGTGCCCGCAGCTGGTGGAGCAGCGCACCGATGTCGACTGGGATGAAGACAAAGGCACGCTGCGCGCGTGGAAGCGGGAAGCGATTGGCGCGCTGATCCTGCGGGCCCAGCCGCAGGCGCGGCCCGAGCCGGAGATCCTGCATCCGGCGATGCTGCGCTGGATCCGCGAAAAAGGGCTGGCGGTGCTCGGCTGGACGCCAGAGGCAGAGCAGCTGCGTGTGCGCTTGCAGTGCGCCGCGCAGTGGCTGCCGGAAGAGGCGTGGCCGACGCTGGATGATGACACGCTGCTGGCCTCGCTGGAGCACTGGCTGTTGCCGGAGATGGGCGCAGTACGCGATTTAAAAGGGCTGCAGAGCGTTAATCTTGTCAGCGCTTTATTACATTTGCTGACATGGTCACAGCGGCAGCGGCTGGATACTGTGCTGCCAACTCATTACACTGTGCCGACCGGAAGTCGCCTGCCGATTCGCTACGACGCGGAAAAGCCCCCCGCGCTGGCGGTGCGTATGCAGGAGATGTTTGGCGAGGCGCAGAACCCGGCGGTTGCCGATGGGCGCGTTCCGCTGGTGCTGGAGCTGCTTTCGCCGGCGCACCGTCCGCTGCAGATCACCCGTGACCTCGCGGCGTTCTGGCGCGGTGCGTATCCTGAAGTGCAGAAAGAGATGAAAGGGCGCTATCCCAAACATCCGTGGCCGGACGATCCGGCCAGCGCCTTGCCGACGAGGCGTACCAAAAAATATTCCTCGTAGCCCGCAGTGGATCGAATTCAGAGGGTTCTGCCATGCGCGGCACGAGAAAGCAGTTAGAGTAGCGGCGCTGCCGTAGCTATGCCTGGAGAAAACAAAGCATGTCTGGGAACGATCGCGAACCTATTGGGCGCAAAGGAAAAGCGCCAAAGCCGCCGCGTAACGTTACGCGCCGGGGTCGCCGCAGGGAGCCTGAAGATGATATCGATCAGGACGATTTTGACGAAGATGATGAGGAGAGTGCGCCGGTGCCACCCAAAGGTAAAGGAAAACGACCCGCGCGTGGCAAACGCCGCTGGTTAGGCTGGTTGATTAAACTCTTCCTGGTGTTTGTCGTGGTGATGGCCGCCTGGGGCGTCTATCTCGATTCGGAAATCCGCAGCCGCATTGACGGTAAAGTGTGGCAGCTGCCAGCGGCCGTGTACGGGCGCATGGTCAGCCTCGAACCGGGCATGGCTTACGACAAGAAAGAGATGATTGCGCTGCTGGAAGGCACGCAGTATCGCGAAGTGTCGCGCATTACCCGTCCGGGTGAGTTCAGCGTGAAAGGCAACACCATCGACCTGCTGCGCCGTCCGTTTGATTTTCCGGACAGCAAAGAGGGCCAGATTAACGCGCGTCTCACCTTCAGCAACAACGAGCTGAGCGAGATTAAAAACCTCGATACCGGACGCGACTTTGGCTTCTTCCGCCTCGATCCGCGGCTGATCACCATGTTGCAGTCGCCAAACGGCGAGCAGCGTCTGTTTGTGCCGCGCGCCGGGTTCCCGGATCTGCTGGTCGATACGCTGATCGCCACCGAAGACCGCCACTTCTACGAGCATGACGGCATCAGCCCGTACTCGATTGGTCGCGCCTTCCTCGCCAATATCACCGCCGGTAAAGCGGTGCAGGGCGGCAGTACGCTGACGCAGCAGCTGGTGAAAAACCTGTTCCTCACCAACGAACGCTCGCTGTGGCGTAAAGCGCGTGAAGCCTATATGGCGGTGATCATGGATGCGCGCTACAGCAAAGATCGCATTCTTGAGCTCTACCTGAACGAGGTGTATCTCGGCCAGGCGGGCAATGACCAAATCCGCGGTTTCCCGCTGGCCAGCCTGTACTACTTTGGCCGCCCGGTGGACGAACTGAGCCTTGATCAGCAGGCGATGCTGGTCGGCATGGTTAAAGGTGCGTCGCTGTACAATCCGTGGCGTAATCCGCAGCTGGCGCTGGAGCGTCGTAACCTGGTGCTTCGTCTGCTGCAACAGCAGAAGGTGATCGACCAGGAGCTGTACGACATGCTGTCGGCGCGGCCGCTTGGCGTCCAGCCGAAAGGTGGGGTGATCACGCCGCAGCCGGCGTTTATGCAGATGGTGCGTAATGAGCTGCAGGCGAAGCTGGGTGATAAGGTCAAAGACCTCTCCGGCGTGAAGATCTTCACCACGCTCGATCCGATTTCGCAGGATGCGGCGGAAAAAGCGGTTGAAGACGGCATTCCTACGCTGAAGAAACAGCGCGGGCTGAAAGATCTGGAAACCGCGATGGTGGTGGTCGACCGCTTCAGTGGTGAAGTGCGCGCCATGGTCGGCGGTGCCGATCCACAGTTTGCCGGCTATAACCGCGCGCTGCAGGCGCGTCGCTCGATTGGTTCACTGGCAAAACCGGCGACCTATCTGACCGCCCTCAGCCAGCCAAACAGCTATCGTCTGAACAGCTGGATCGCCGACGAGCCGATCGCGCTGAAACAGCCAAACGGTTCAGTGTGGAAGCCGATGAACGACGATCGTCGCTTCAGCGGTAAAGTGATGCTGGTGGATGCGCTGACTAACTCGATGAACGTGCCAACCGTTAACCTCGGTATGACGCTGGGACTCGACGCGGTAGTGGATACCTGGACCAAACTGGGCGTGCCAAAAGATCAGCTGCATCCGGTACCGGCCATGCTGCTGGGGGCGCTTAATCTGACGCCGATTGAAGTGGCGCAGGCGTTCCAGTCAATTGCCAGCGGCGGTAACCGCGCTGCGCTGTCGGCGGTGCGCTCGGTGATCGCGGAAGATGGCACGGTGCTGTATCAGAGCTTCCCGCAGGCGCAGCGCGTTGAGCCGGCGCAGGCGGCGTATCTGACGCTGTATACCATGCAGCAGGTGGCCGATCACGGTACGGCGCGGGCGCTGGGCGCACGCTTCCCGGGTGCGCATCTGGCGGCGAAAACCGGTACCACCAATGACCTGATCGACAGCTGGTTTGCCGGTATTGATGGCAAAGAAGTGGCGATCACCTGGGTTGGCCGCGACAACAACCAGACCTCGAAGCTGTACGGTGCCAGCGGTGCGATGCAGATCTATCGTCGCTACCTCGACAACCAGGCGCCGATGCCACTGGTCCTGACGCCACCGGAAGATATCACTCAGATGAATATCGATTCGGCCGGTAACTTTGTCTGCGGCAGCGGCAGCAGCACCTGGCGTTCGCTGCCGGTGTGGGCGCTGGATCCGAACGCGCTGTGCCAGCAGCAACAGCAGCAGATTCAGCAGCAGCAACAGCAAGAGCAGCAACAGCAACAGCAACAGCAGCAACAGCAACAGCCGCAGGGCGAGCAGAAAGACTCTGACGGCGTCGCGGGCTGGATTAAAGATATGTTTGGCAGTAAATAAGCCATCCGGCACTGCACCGGCTTTATACCTTCAGAGCCTGTGCAGTGCCAGCGTTTTACCACCACGTGGCGGTGCCAGATACATGGCGGCGCTCCAGCCTGAGTCTTGCATAAAAGCTGAATTTAACTCCCTCTGGCGCTGCGGCGCCTTTTTCTTTGCCCGCCATTTTTAGCCGCGATCATGGATATGTGCGATCCGCTGGCAAACTCACCGCCAGCAGGCATTACATCTTGCGGTGCTTGCCAGGTTTCGCCTAAAATCCGTGCGTCTAATAATCATTCTCGTTTCCATTCGCCTGCATTGTTCTATTTTCATGAGATCCCACTATGAATGCGCGAAACACTTTTCCTTGTTCTCTGCGCGCGGTGACCACCCGTCGACCGCTCGCGTTATTGATTTCCCTGACTCTGGGCACACTCAGCATGCAGGCGCTGGCCGAAGATACCGTGGTGGTGACGGCGGATGGCGGCAGCGGCGTCGCGCAGGAGAGCGCATGGGGACCGTCGCCGACCATCGCCGCCAAACACAGCGCGACCGGCACCAAAACCGATACGCCAATCGAGAAGAATCCGCAGTCGGTGTCGGTGGTGACGCAGGAAGAGATGTCAATGCATGCGGTGACCAGCGTCAAAGGTGCGTTCAATTACACGCCAGGCGTGCTGACCGGTAACCGCGGCAGCTCGGACGTAATTGACGCGCTGTCGATTCGCGGCTTCAGCGAAACCAACACCAACCAGTATCTGGATGGCCTGAAGCTGCAGGGTGACAACTACTCCGAATTCGCTATCGATCCTTACTTCCTTGAGCGCGCGGAGCTGCTGCGCGGTCCGGTGTCGGTGCTGTACGGTAAGAGCAACCCGGGCGGTGTGGTGTCACTGGTGAGCAAGCGGCCGACCCAGGAGACGCTGCGTGAAGTCCAGTTCCAGATGGGCACCGACAACCTGTTCTCCACCGGCTTCGATTTTGGCGGCTCACTGGATGATGACGGTGTTTACAGCTATCGCCTGACCGGCCTGGCGCGCAGCGCCGATGCGCAACAGGAGATGAACAAAGAGAAGCGCTATACCCTTGCGCCTTCGTTCAGCTGGCGTCCCGATGCCAATACCCGCATTGACCTGCTGACCTACTTCCAGAACGAACCGGAAACCGGCTATTACGGCTGGCTGCCGCGTGAAGGCACCGTGGTGGGCATCACCCGGCCGGACGGCAGCAGCTATAAGCTGCCCACCAATTTTGATGAAGGCGAAGACAGCAATAAGATCTCGCGCAACACCAAAATGGTTGGCTACAACTTTGAGCACAGCTTTAACGATACCTGGACGGTGCGCCAGAATCTGCGCTATGCCGAGCTGAAAACGAATTATCGCAGTATTTATGGCAACGGCTATCTGCCTGAATCACAACAGATTACGCGTGGTTCAGCCATTTCCGATGAGAAACTGAATCAGTTTGCCGTCGATAATCAGGTGCAGGCAAAATTTGCTACCGGTGCGGTCGATCATACGCTGCTGATGGGGGTTGATTATCAGCGCACCCGTAATGATATCAATGCTGCCTTTGCCTCCGCAGCGCCTATCAACGCGATTGATCCGCAGTATGGTAATGATGCTGTGGGTGCCGCCTTCCCCTATCAATATCTGAACCGTCAGGAGCAAACTGGCCTGTATACGCAGGATCAGATGGAATGGAATAAATGGGTGCTGACGCTGGGCGGGCGATACGATTATGCGATGACCTCCGCACTGAACCGTAACGGTAACAGCGAAGTAAAAAACCACGACCAGGCATTTACCTGGCGCGGTGGTGTGAACTATGTGTTTGATAATGGTATCGCGCCGTATTTCAGCTACAGCGAATCCTTTATCCCAACGACTGGCACCACGGTTGATGGGAAACCTTTTGACCCATCCCGCGCGAAGCAGTATGAGGCTGGCGTAAAATACGTACCAAAAGATCGCCCGATTGTGGTCACCGCAGCGGTTTATCAGCTGACTAAAACCAAAAACCTGACGGCAGATCCGAACAGCCTGCAGTTTAGTGTGCAGGGAGGGGAGATTCGCTCCCGCGGCGTCGAGCTGGAAGCCAAAGCGGCGCTTAACGCCAACATCAACCTGACGGCGGCTTACTCTTACACCGATGCGGAATACACCGAAGACACCTTGCTGAGAGGCCGTACGCCGGTGCAGGTGCCGAAGCATATGGCTTCGCTGTGGGGCGATTACACCTTCCACGAAACCGCCCTGTCGGGCTTCACCGTGGGGGCCGGAGTGCGCTACGTGGGTGAAAGCAAAGGCTTGTACGCCAGCGGCGCAAATGCCAACCAGAACTTTGACGTCGCCGCCTACACCACTGTAGATGCCGCACTGAAATACGATCTGGGCCGCTTCGGCTTGCCGGGCTCAACCGTCGGCGTCAACATCAACAACCTGTTCGATCGCGAATACGTTGCCAGCTGCTACCGCGACTACGCCTGCTACTGGGGCGCAGAGCGCCAGATCGTCGGTACCGCCACCTTCCGCTTCTGATACTGAACACAGGGCGCTGTGGCGCCCGTTAACCAGGGATTATCATGCAGCATCCGCACCACGCAGAAACCACCTTTTCACTGGAAAACGTCAGCTTCCGTGTGCCCGGCCGCACGCTGCTGCATCCGCTGTCGCTGACTTTCGCTCCGGGCAAAGTCACCGCGCTGATCGGGCATAACGGTTCCGGTAAATCCACGCTGCTGAAGATGCTCGGCCGTCACCATGCCGCCAGCGAAGGGCGCGTGATGCTCAACGGTGAGGCGGTTGATACCTGGAGCAGTAAAGCTTTTGCACGACAGGTGGCCTATCTGCCGCAGCAGCTGCCTGCGGCGGAGGGCATGACGGTGCGCGAGCTGGTGGCGATTGGGCGCTATCCGTGGCACGGTGCGCTGGGGCGCTACGGCCAGGAAGATCGCGATCGGGTAGACGAGGCGATTGCGCTGGTTGGACTGAAACCCTTCGCCGGGCGGCTGGTGGACAGCCTGTCCGGCGGCGAGCGGCAGCGTGCGTGGCTGGCGATGCTGGTGGCACAGAACAGCCGCTGCCTGCTGCTGGACGAACCCACATCTGCGCTGGATATTGCCCATCAGGTTGATGTGCTGGCGTTGATTCAGCGCCTCAGCCACGAACGCGGCCTGACGGTGATAGCGGTATTGCACGATCTCAACATGGCGGCTCGCTACTGTGACCAGCTGGTGGCGCTACGCGGGGGCGAAGTGATCGCGCAAGGCGGACCGGAAGCGATTATGCAGGCCGGGGTGCTGGGTGATATTTATGGCATTCCGATGGGCATTCTGCCGCATCCGCAGGGCGGCGCGCCCGTCAGCTTTGTCTACTGAGGCCTCGTGATGTTCGACATTTCCCGTCGCCGTCTGCTGACTGCGCTGGCGCTCTCACCGCTGATGAACCTTGCACCGCTGCGCGCCGCGCCGCCGGACAGCCAGCGCATCCTGGCGCTGGAGTGGCTGCCGGTGGAGTTGCTGATGGCGCTCGGCGTCGCCCCGCTCGGCGTGGCCGATCTGCACAACTACGCTATCTGGGTGGGTGACCCGGTCTTGCCGGCCGGCACCCTCGATCTCGGCTTACGCACCGAACCTAATCTGGAACTGATGACCCAGCTGGCACCGTCGCTGATCCTGCACTCCAACGGTTACGGCCCGGCGGTCGACAAGCTGGAGCGCATTGCGCCGACGATGGGCTTTGACCTCAACAGCGGCGATGGCAAACCGTTCACCACCGCGCGCACATCGCTGCATGCGCTGGGTGCCCGGCTTGGCCTTGAAGCGCAGGCACAGGCCCATTTGTACTGGGTGGATGGTGAAGTGGCGGCCGCGCGTGAGCGGTTACGTCCGTGGGCGCAGCGTCCGCTGCTGCTGATGTCGCTGATGGATCCGCGTCACGCCATTACCTTCGGTAAAGGCAGCCTGTTCCTCGAAGTGATGGAGCAGCTTGGCCTGCGCAATGCCTGGCAGGGCGAAACCAACTTCTGGGGCAGTGCGGTGGTCGGGCTGGAGCGGCTGGCGGAGGTCGGTGACGTTGAGGTGATCTGCTTCGATCACGATAACGAACGCGATATGCAGCAGGTGACGCAAAGCGCACTGTGGCAGGCGCTGCCGTTTGTCCGTTCCGGTCGTTTCCGGCGGGTGCCGGCGGTGTGGTACTACGGCGCCACTTACTCAGCCATCAAATTTATTCGCGTGCTGGAACGCGCGCTGGAGTCGCACTGATGCGCAACCGTCTGTTTCCCGTCGCGCTGCTCAGCGTGCTCAGTTTACTGGCGCTGGCGCTCACGTTTATCAACCTGCGCCAGGCGCTGCCATTGGCGCAGTGGCAGCAGGCGATGTTCGCGCCGGATATCGATAACATCCGTCAGGTGGTGTTCCACTACAGCCTGCTGTCGCGGCTGGCGCTGGCGCTGCTGGTCGGGGCCGGACTTGGCCTCGCGGGCCTGCTGTTTCAGCAGGTGCTGCGCAATCCGCTGGCGGAGCCGACCACGCTGGGCGTATCTTCCGGCGCGCAGCTTGGCCTGACCGTCGCCACTCTGTGGCAGCTGCCGGGCGGGGAGCTGACGCAGCAGTTTGCCGCAATGGGCGGTGCGGTGCTGGTCGGCGTGCTGGTGTTTGGCATCGCCTGGGGCAAGCGTCTGTCGCCGGTGACGCTGATCCTGGCCGGTCTGGTACTGAGCCTGTATGCCGGCGCGGTTAATCAAATCTTTGCCATCTTCAATCACGATCAGCTGCAAAACATGTTTCTGTGGAGCACTGGCGCGCTGAACCAGCTCGACGGCCACAACGTGGCGCTGCTGTGGCCGCGCCTGCTGCTGGCGTTCGCACTGGCGCTGGCGCTGTTGCGTCCGCTGACGTTGATGGGGCTGGATGATGGCGTGGCAAAAAACCTCGGTCTTGCGCTGTCGGCGGCGCGCATTGCCGCGCTGGCGCTGGCGATCCTGCTCAGTGCGCAGCTGGTTAACGTCGCCGGTATCATCGGCTTTATCGGGCTGTTCGCGCCGCTGCTGGCGAAGATGCTGGGGGCGCGTCGTCTGCTGAGCCGCTTGCTGCTGGCGCCGCTGATTGGCGCACTGCTGCTGTGGCTGGCCGATCAGTGCGTGCTGTGGCTGACCGCGCACTGGCGTGAAGTGTCAACCGGGACGGCTACCGCGCTGATTGGCGTGCCGATTCTGCTGTGGCTGCTGCCGCGTCTGCGCACGGGCTCGCTGCCGCCGGCGATGAATGCCGGCGACACAGTGCCGCAGGAGCGGCAGGCCGTGCTGCGCTGGTGTCTGGCGGGCGTGATGATTCTGGTGCTGTGCAGTCTGGCGGGCATTGCGTTTGGGCGCGACGCACACGGCTGGACGTGGGTCAGCGGCGATATGCTGCAACAGCTGCTGCCGTGGCGCGTGCCGCGCGTGTTGGCGGCGCTGGTGGTCGGCACGATGCTGGGTGTCGCCGGGGTGCTGATTCAGCGCCTGACCGGTAATCCAATGGCCAGTCCGGAAGTGCTGGGCATCAGCTCCGGAGCGGCCTGCGGGGTGGTGGTGATGCTGTTCTTTGTGCCCGGCAACGCGGTCGCCTGGCTGCTGCCGGCCGGCGTGCTGGGTGCCGCGCTGACGCTGCTGGTGATTATGCTGGTGGCCAGCCGCGGCGGTTTTGCACCGGAACGCATGCTGCTGGCCGGAATGGCGCTGAACAGTGCGTTTGTCACGTTACTGATGGTGTTGCTGGCGAGCGGCGATCCGCGCATGGCCGGATTGCTGAGCTGGATTTCCGGTTCGACGTATAACATCTCAATGACGCAGGCGCTGCAGAGTGCTGTTGTGGGCATGATACTGGTGGCGCTGGCACCGCTGGCCAGCCGCTGGCTGACGCTGCTGCCGCTCGGCAGTGCCACGGCGCGCTCAGCCGGCATGGCGCTGAACCGATCGCGCTTCAGCCTGCTGTTGCTGGCGGCTGCGCTGACCGCCACCGCGACGCTCACTATCGGTCCGCTGAGTTTTATTGGCCTGATGGCACCACATATTGTGCGCATGCTCGGCTTCCGTCGCGCGCTGCCGCAATTGCTGATGGCTGGCCTGCTCGGCGGGTGCCTGCTGGTGTTCGCCGACTGGTGCGGCCGCATGCTGGCCTTCCCGGATCAAATCCCGGCGGGCCTGATGGCGACCTTCTTCGGCGCGCCGTATTTTATCTGGCTGCTAAGGCGCGCTTAGTGAAGCGGGGCGCTATGAATGGCGCCCCGGCAGGTTTACAGCTGCGCGAAGCAGCGGCGGGCGGCATCGACGGTGCGCTGAATATCTTCCTGGCTGTGCGCCAGGGACATAAAGCCGGCCTCATAGGCCGATGGCGCGAGGTAAACACCTTCCTGCAGCATCAGATGGAAGAAACGCTTAAAGCGCTCCACATCGCACTTCGTCACGTCGGCGTAGCAGGTCACGCTGTCGGCGTCGGTGAAGAAAATACCGAACATGCCACCGACGTGGTTCACCACCAGCGGAATATTTTCCGCCTCTGCCGCCGCCAGCAGGCCAGCACACAGCTGGTCGGTGAGTGCGGTTAAGGTCGCATGGGTGCCAGGCTGCGCAATCTGCGACAGGCAGGCAAAACCGGCGGCCATGGCAATCGGGTTGCCGGACAGCGTGCCCGCCTGATACACCGGGCCGGTGGGGGCCAGCGCGGCCATCACTTCGCGGCGGCCGCCAAAGGCACCAACCGGCATACCGCCGCCGATGATCTTGCCGAGGCAGGTCAGGTCTGGCGTAACGTCGTAATAAGCCTGGGCACCGCCCAGCGCCACGCGGAAGCCGGTCATCACTTCATCAATAATCAGCAGCGCGCCAAACTCATCACACAGCGCACGCAGGCCCGGCAGGAATTCCGGCTGCGGCGGGATGCAGTTCATGTTGCCTGCCACCGGTTCGACGATGATACAGGCGATCTCTTGCGGATACTGCTCAAACGCCGCGCGCACCGAGTCGAGATCGTTATAGGTGCAGGTCAGGGTGTGACGGGCAAAATCCGCCGGCACGCCCGGCGAGTTGGGCTGGCCGAGGGTCAGCGCACCGGAACCGGCTTTCACCAGCAGGCAGTCAGCATGGCCGTGGTAGCAGCCCTCAAATTTGATGATTTTGTCACGCTGGGTGAAACCGCGCGCCAGGCGGATGGCGCTCATGGTGGCTTCAGTGCCGGAGTTAACCATCCGCACCATATCCATGCTCGGCACCAGCTCGCACACCAGCTCGGCCATTTTCACTTCCATCTCGGTCGGCGCGCCAAAACTCAGGCCGCGCGCGGTGGCTTCGATCACCGCATTGCGAATGGTGGCGTTATTGTGGCCCAGCACCATCGGTCCCCAGGAGCCGACGTAATCGATATAGGCTTTGCCATCGGCATCATACAGATAGGCACCGTCGGCGCGTTCGATGAACAGCGGCACGCCGCCCACGCCGGTAAAGGCACGCACCGGGGAGTTCACGCCGCCCGGGATCAGGCGTTGTGCTTCGGCATACAGGTTTTCTGACTTACTCATGGTTCGGCTCCTGCTGTTCTGGAAAAAATCTGGCGCCATTCTACGGAAGAGCGGCCGGTGAAGAAAGGCGCGCGGCCGCTTGCGCCTGCGACATTGCTATACTTTATGCCATAACTGGCGGCACACAGTGTCAAGGGCGCTACTTGATTGCACTGGACGGCTGGCAGATAATAGCGAAATTGAGGTCGTTTTCTGACCTGGACGTTTACCCGGAGTAAAAGATGAGTGACGACGTAGCCGCGCTGCCTCTGCAGTTCACCGATGCAGCAGCGAAAAAAGTAAAAAACCTGATTGCGGATGAAGAGAATCCGGCGCTGAAACTGCGCGTATATATCACCGGCGGGGGCTGCAGTGGCTTCCAGTATGGTTTTACTTTTGACGATCAAATGAATGACGGCGACATGACCATCGAGAAGCAGGGTGTGGCGCTGGTGGTTGATCCGATGAGCCTGCAGTATCTGGTGGGTGGATCGGTTGACTACACCGAAGGTCTGGAAGGTTCCCGCTTTATCGTGACCAATCCCAACGCCAAAACCACCTGCGGCTGCGGCTCCTCTTTCAGCATCTGATGCTGGGCTGGCTGCCGTTCTGGCAGCCATGATTTACCACTCAATTGTCACTAAGCGAGCCGTTTCACGGCGCAACGCATCGCGGTTCAGTACGCTTTGTGTCACGCGCGGCTGCGCGCTGAAATGCCGGCCGCAGTCAACAGACGGCAGCGTCTGCTCACTCGGGCGTGAGATATCGCAGCGGGAGAAGATCGTCAGCGAGACGGCGATAGAGCCCGTGGTGGTTGCCGCACCGATCGGTGCAGCCACGATCAGCCCTATGGCCAGCAGCAGCGCTCTGGTCATGGTGAAATCCTGGTGATGTCAAAAGTGCGCTACGCGCTAAAAGGGCACAGAGCATACGTGGCCGCTGTGCCTTGTTATTTGATTTTCGACATGAATCGTCGAATCTTTAGTCTGGTAATGCTTTATTTTTCGTCGGATGTAAAGCTTCGCACAAATGCTTTGCCGCCAGCAGCAGGCGCGGACCCGGCCGGCTCAGCCAGTCATCGTTAAGCGCAATCACCGGCACGTTAAGCTGCGGCTGCCAGAAGCGCGCGACGCTGGCGGCACGGCTGGCATCACCGCCAGTGACAATCGCCTGCGGGTGCCGCGTCAGCACCTGCTCCCGGCTCACCTGAGGCCAACTCACGCTGCTGTCAGCAAAGATATTGCGACCGCCGCACAGGGTGATGACCTCATTCTGCAGCGTGCTGCGCGCGGCGGTAAACAGCGGCTGCTGGCCAAACTGCAGAAACAGCGGCACTGGCGTTTGCTGCTGATAGCGCTGACGCAGCGTCTGCAGCTGCTGGTGTAACGCCAGTGCGGCCGCGGTGGCCCGCTGGGGCTGTGGGCTCCAGCGCTGCAGCGCCGCCAGCGCGTCAATCATCTGATCGAGTGATTGCGGATCGATCCATTCCACATGGATGCCCAGACGCTGCAGCTGCTCCACCTGGCGCAGCGGATTGCCGCCGCGCCAGGCCAGCACCACATCCGGTCTGAGCTGCACAATGCGTTCAACGCGAATGCCCTGCCAGTTCGCCACCTGCTCCAGCTGGCGAGCAGCGGCGGGATAGTCTGACCAGGCGCTCACCGCCACCGGCGTGATGCCGGCGGCAAACGCCAGTTCAGTGAGATGCGGCGACAGGGTAATGACGCGCGGTGCGGCCAGCAGGCTGTGGCACAGCAGCCACAGCCCGAGCAGCAGATATTTAGCCACGCGCCAGCTGAGCCAGCAGGTTTTCCACCATCAGCGACGACTGTTTAGCCGCCACGCTGAGGAACTCTTCGAAACTCAGATGCGACGCTTTATCGGCCACGTCAGAAATAGCGCGTACCACCACGAACGGCACCTTAAACTGATGGCAAACGTGACCAATCGCCGTGGCTTCCATCTCTACCGCAATCGCCTGCGGGAAGGTGCTGCGGATACGCTCCAGCGGCGCGGCGCCATTGATAAAGGCGTCTCCGCTGACCACCAGACCGCGCACCGCGTTGAGATCCAGCTGTTTGATCACCTGCTCTGCGGCGGCAATCAGCGCGCTGTCCGCGACAAACGCCGCCGGGCAGCCCGCCATCTGACCAGGCTCATAGCCAAAAGCGGTGACATCGGCATCGTGATAACGCACTTCATCGGACACCACGATATCGCCCACCTGCAGGGTTGGTGCCAGACCGCCTGCGGAACCGGTGTTGATCACCAGATCCGGTTTGCACAGCTCCAGCAGCAGCGTGGTACCCAGCGCCGCCGCGGTTTTGCCGATGCCCGATTTCAGCAGAGCCACCTCAACGCCGTTGAGCGTACCGGTGTAAATTTCGCAGCCGGCCAGCGTCAGCGTCTGACGGTTTTCAATTTTGTCACGCAGCAGTGTGACTTCCTGCTCCATCGCGCCAATAATGCCTGCTTTCATAAAGAATCTCGCTGTAGTTATGGATGTATAAGGCTAAAGTGAGGCATAGTCTAACATGGCTCAATGGGGATCAATTCAGGAAAAAATAAGGGGTAACAATGGCGACGATCAATTTCAGGAAGAAGATCAGTTTCACCCGCCCTTATACCAGCCGCAAAGATCCCGAAGGCGAATACTTTATTACCCGCCACTTTGAAAGCGATCGTGGACGCATTATTAATTCTGCCGCGATTCGCCGTCTGCAACAAAAAACCCAGGTGTTTCCGCTGGAGCGGAATGCGGCCGTGCGTTCGCGCCTGACCCATTCGCTTGAGGTGCAGCAAACCGGGCGTTACATCACCAAAGAGATTCTGCATACGCTGAAAACCCAGGGCGGCGGGCTGGCGGCTTACGGCCTCGATGGCTTTGAGGGCGCGGTCGAGAGCCTGGTGGAGATGGCCTGCCTGCTGCACGACGTCGGCAACCCGCCGTTTGGCCATTTTGGTGAAGCGGCGATCAATGACTGGTTTGATGACAACCTGCCGGCCGAACTGGTGGATCCGCTGGTGGCGGGCGTGGCGGATGACGCGCAGCGTGCCGATTTCGACCGGTTAAATGCAATGATTCGTCAGGATTTGTGCCATTTCGAAGGGAATGCGCAGGCCATTCGGCTGGTGCATACCCTGCTGCAGCTAAATCTTAGCTATGCGCAGGTAGCGTGTATTTTAAAATACACCGCGCCGGCGTGGTGGCAGGGTGATAAGCCGGCGGAGTTCAGCGTGTTAATGAAAAAGCCGGGTTTCTATTTATCCGAACGTGAATATGTGGCCGATCTCCGCGCGGCAACGGATATACCTGAGCACCACCGTTATCCGCTGACATGGATAATGGAAGCGGCTGACGATATCTCCTATTGTATTGCCGACCTTGATGACGCCGTAGAAAAAGACATCTTCACCGTCGATACGCTCTATCATTCTTTGCTCAACGCCTGGGGCCCGGTGAAACCCGGCGACGCGTTCAGCCGCACCATTAATGAAGCGTGGAAAGAGGCCAATCAGAAAAAGCGTCGCAGTATTAGCGATCAATTTTTCATGTCGCTGCGGGTTTACGTCCAGAGCGTGCTGGTCAGCCATGCGGTGCGCCGCTTTGTTGATAATTTACCTGCCATTTTTGCCGGCAACTTTAACCATGCGCTGCTGGAAGACGACGGTGATGAAGGGCGCCTGTTAAAATTATTTAAAACCGTGGCGCGCCAGCAGGTGTTTAATCACCCTGAAGTTGAGCAGCTGGAATTACAGGGGTATCGGGTCATTAAAGGATTACTGGAAATTTATCAGTCGCTAATGCAGCTCGATTATGAACAGTTTACCACGTTAATGAATGAGGATTTTCTCGCGAAACATCCGATCGAAACCCGACTGTTTCATAAACTTTCCGGTAAACATCGTAAAGCTTATCAGCAACAGATGCGTAACCTGGTGGTGCAGCATAAATATCAGCGATTGTTATGGGAACGTTATTATCGCTCGCGGCTGATTCAGGACTATATCAGCGGGATGACGGACAATTACGCCTGGGATGAGTATCGTCGGTTGATGGCGGTGGAATAAGCGCAGTTTTGTAAAGACGAAGAATAAATTTTTACCTTTACCCAATACTTTATCAGGAACTTCGCGCTAAAAACTTAATCTCATCATCACGACCACAGCAATGGTCTGCACGTTAATTTCAGAGAGACACAGACGAATGAAAAAAAGCACATTAATGTTAAGTGCGCTGGCGCTTAGTCTGGGCATGGCGTTAAGCCCTGTCAGTGTTTTCGCGGCGGAGACAGCGTCTTCCTCCAGTCAGCAACTGCCCAGCCTGGCACCCATGCTGGAAAAAGTGATGCCTTCCGTGGTCAGTATCAGCGTGGAAGGCAGCACTACGGTGAAAACCCCGCGCATGCCGCAGCAGTTCCAGCAATTCTTTGGCGATAATTCCCCGTTCTGTCAGGACGGATCGCCGTTCCAGGGTTCACCCATGTGCCAGGGCGGCGGCGGTGAGGGTAGCGACGATGGCGCCAACGCGCAGAAGCAGCAATTCCGCGCGCTCGGTTCCGGCGTAATTATCAACGCCGACAAAGGCTATGTGGTGACCAATAACCACGTGGTGGATAACGCCACCAAAATTCAGGTACAGCTGAGCGATGGCCGTCGCTACGATGCTAAGGTCATCGGCAAAGATCCGCAGTCTGACATCGCGCTGATCCAGCTGCAGGATGCGAAAAACCTGACGGCAATTAAGATCGCAGACTCCGACAATCTGCGCGTCGGTGATTACACCGTGGCCATCGGTAACCCGTACGGCCTGGGCGAAACGGTCACGTCCGGCATCGTCTCGGCGCTGGGGCGCAGCGGCCTTAACGTCGAAAATTACGAAAACTTTATCCAGACTGATGCCGCCATCAACCGCGGCAACTCCGGCGGTGCGCTGGTTAACCTGAACGGCGAGCTGATCGGTATTAACACCGCGATCCTCGCACCGGACGGCGGCAACATCGGTATCGGCTTTGCCATCCCGAGTTCCATGGTGAAAAACCTGACCGCGCAGATGGTGGAGTATGGCCAGGTGAAACGCGGCGAGCTGGGCATTATGGGCACCGAGCTTAACTCCGAGCTGGCCAAAGCGATGAAAGTGGATGCGCAGCGCGGTGCCTTTGTCAGCCAGGTGCTGCCAAACTCAGCGGCGGCGAAAGCCGGCGTAAAAGCGGGCGACGTGGTGGTCTCTATGAACGGTAAAGCGCTGACCAGCTTTGCTGCCCTGCGTGCGGAAGTCGGCTCGCTGCCAGTCGGCACCAAACTGCAGCTGGGCCTGCTGCGCGACGGCAAACCGCTGAACGTGACGGTTGAGCTGCAGCAGAGCTCACAGGATAAAGTGCAGTCCGCGACGATTTACACCGGCATTGAAGGCGCCGATCTCAGTAACGTTGACAGCAACGGCCAGAAGGGCGTGCGCGTTGACAGCGTGAAAGCCGGCAGCGCTGCGGCACGTATCGGCCTGAAGAAAGGCGATGTGATCCTCGGTGTGAACCAGCAGGCGGTAAGCAACCTTGGTGAGCTGCGTAAAATCCTCGACACCAAACCGTCGGTGCTGGCGCTCAACGTCAAGCGCGGCGACAGCAGCCTCTATCTGCTGATGCAGTGATCCTTTTATTGGTCTCTCAGGCGAGCTGCGGCTCGCCTTTTTTATTGCCTGTATGTTGCTGCGCCCCCAGTCATCTGTGCCTTCCCAGTGTGACCGCTGCCGCAATTCCGGTAATCGCCCTGCGGCTATGTGCAGTTGCACAATGCCAGGGGCAATCGGGATGCGTATTCTGTCGGTTCGTCCCGAATTCTGGAGTGTTTGATGGCCACCTATCATCTTGATGCGCGACTGGCTCATGATATCGTTGCCCGCACCATGAAAATTATCGACAGTAATGTCAATGTGATGGATGCGCGCGGCCGCATTATTGGCAGTGGCGATCGCGAGCGTATTGGCGAATTGCACGAGGGCGCGCTGCTGGTGCTGTCACAGGGCAGGGTGGTTGATATTGACGAAGCGGTGGCTAAACACCTGCACGGCGTGCGGCCGGGCATCAATTTGCCGCTGCGCATTGATGGCGACATCGTCGGCGTGATTGGCCTCACCGGCCAGCCCAGCACGCTACGCCACTACGGCGAGCTGGTGTGCATGACGGCAGAGATGATGCTGGAACAGGCGCGCCTGCTGCATATGCTGGCGCAGGACAGCCGCCTGCGTGAGGAGCTGGTGCTGAACCTGATCCGCAGCGATACGCTGTCGCCAGCGCTGAACGAATGGGCGCAGCGACTGGGCATCGATCTCAATCAGCCGCGTGTGGTGGCGGTGGTGGAAGTGGACAGCGGACAGCTGGGGGTCGATAGCGCGATGTCGGAGCTGCAGCAATTACAGACGCTGCTGACCACGCCCGATCGCGACAACCTGATCGCCATTGTTTCGCTCACCGAAATGGTAGTGCTGAAGCCAGCGCTGAATGCCCATGGCCGTTACGATCAGGACGATCATCGCCGCCGCGTCGATCAATTGCTGCAGCGCATGAAAGAGAGCGGCCAGGTGCGGATGCGTATCGCGCTCGGCAATTTCTTTACCGGGCCCGGCAGCATTGCGCGCTCTTACCGCACCGCCCGCACCACCATGATGGTGGGCAAACAGCGCATGCCGCAGCAGCGGAGCTTCTTCTATCAGGATCTGGTGCTGCCAGTGCTGCTGGATAGCCTGCGCGGCGGCTGGCAGGCCAGCGAGCTGGCACGTCCGCTGGCAAAGCTGAAAAGTATGGACAATAACGGTTTGCTGCGGCGCACGCTGGTTGCGTGGTTCAGTCATAACGTGCAGCCGAGCGCCACAGCGCGTGCGCTGTTTATTCATCGCAATACGCTGGAGTACCGCCTGAACCGCATCTCGGAACTGACCGGCCTCAACCTGGCGAACTTTGACGATCGGCTGCTGCTGTATGTGGCGCTGCAGCTTGATGAGCAGGCATAAAAAAGGCCAGCAATGGCTGGCCTGAGAAGTGGCGGGAATTAGCGACCGTTGCGGGTCAGCTGATCGAGATCGGATTCGATTTCCGCGATTTTGTTCGACACCACGTTCTCCAGATGGCGCAGATCGGCGAGGATTTTGCGCTTCAGATCCACTTCTACCTGATCGCGCTGGCAGATCTGATCCAGTTCGTCGATCACGTAACGCAGATTAGGGCTGATTTCCTGAATCTCTTTATAACCCTGGGTGGTGTGATCGGCCACCACGGTTTTGCGCTGACGCGGGTATTTAAACTTCACGCTTTTGGCGAAGAACTCGCCCTTGTCTTTGCGGAAGTAGATTTTCAGGATGTCGTTGTTGGCTTCCTGACGCAGGCTGTAGCGGTCAATGTCTTCAGGATTGCTGATACCTAAGCTTTTCAGGTTGTCGTACATAGCGTTTATATTCCATCTGAGAGTGAGTGAGCGCGCAGGATTATCATCATCATTCGGCTGCGTAATAAGCGCAACGAACCGAACGCTTACGGCATACTTAATCAACTGTAGACACAAAAACCGGGATGAACAGTGCGCGACCGGAGTTAACTGGCGCGGATTATGACCTGTTTGAAAAACAAACGCACCTGTTAATTCGCGGCGCGAAACAGGTAATAGCGGCAGGAGTGTAAAGAAAAAATGACGGGCCTGAATACAGGCCCGTGGGTATAAAAATAAGCGGGAAGAAAAAACTTAATCGATGGTGCGCAGCAGTTCGTTGATGCCGGTTTTTGCCAGCGTTTTCGCGTCGACTTTCTTCACGATCACCGCACAGTACAGGCTGTAGCTGCCATCTTTAGACGGCAGGTTACCGGAAACCACCACCGAACCCGCCGGTACGCGGCCGTAGTGCACTTCACCGGTTTCGCGGTCATAAATTTTGGTGCTCTGGCCGATGTAAACGCCCATGGAGATTACCGAACCTTCTTCGACGATCACGCCTTCAACGATCTCGGAACGGGCACCGATAAAGCAGTTATCTTCGATGATAGTTGGGTTTGCCTGCAGCGGTTCCAGCACGCCGCCGATGCCGACGCCGCCGGACAGGTGCACGTTTTTACCAATCTGCGCACAGGAGCCGACAGTGGCCCAGGTATCTACCATGGTGCCTTCATCGACATACGCACCGATGTTGACATAGGACGGCATCAGCACGGTGTTGCGCGCGATGAATGCACCCTGACGCACCGCCGCCGGTGGCACGACGCGGAAGCCGGCGCTTTTAAAGCGCGCTTCATCCCAGCCGGCAAATTTCATCGGCACTTTGTCGTAGAAGCGGGTCTCTGCTCCGTCGATCACCTGGTTGTCGTTGATACGGAACGACAGCAGTACCGCTTTCTTCAGCCACTGATGCGTTACCCATTCGCCGTTGATCTTTTCTGACACGCGCAGTTCACCGCTGTCCAGCAGGCCAATCACCTGGTTGATCGCTTCACGGGTGGCGCTGTCTACGCTGGTCGGCGTAATGTCGGCGCGGCGTTCAAAGGCAGATTCGATAACGCTCTGTAACTGTTGCATATTTAATTCCTGAGTCTGTCATTGCGGATGCACGCCAGTTGGCGTGCAGAGTAAAATTATCGGGCAAACATCCTTCATGCTGCAGAACGGTGGCGCGCTCATTGCGGCGAGATCCACGGATGGGCCGGGTCACCAGGCCAATGCATCGGCAACGTGAAGAATGGAAGCCGGGTCACATTTTATCGTTTGGATTAAGTACCTCTGTCAACCGTTGTTGCAGCACGGAGCGCATTTCGGCATCCAGCGCACGTCGTTCGCTGTTGGCAAGGATGAACAAATCCTCCACCCGTTCGCCGATGGTACTGATGCGGGCGCCGTGCAGCGAAACGCCGAGGTCAGCAAACACTTCGCCGACGCGCGCCAGCAAACCTGGCTGGTCCAGCGCCACCAGCTCCAGATAGCTGCGGCGGTCGGTATGGGTGGGCAAAAAGTTGACTTCGGTATCGACGCTGAAGTGTTTCAGACGTGACGACGGCCGGCGCGTACGCGGTGGCACCCACTGCGTTTGGGTGATCGCCTGCTCCAGCGCCTGGATAATCAGCGGATGGCGATCCGCTGCCAGCGGACTGCCGTCCGGCTCCAGCACAATAAAGGTGTCCATGGCCATGCCGTCGCGGCTGGTAAAGATCTGCGCATCGTGCACGCTCAGATTACGGCGATCGAGTTCTCCGGCTACGGCGGCAAACAGGTAAGGGCGATCCGGGCTCCAGATGAAGATCTCGGTGCCGCCGCGCGTGGCCTGCGGGCTCACCAGCACCAGCGGTTTGCTGAGGTCATGATTGATCAGATGCCGCGCGTGCCACGCCAGCTGGTTGGGCGTATGGCGCAGGAAGTAGTCGGCGCGGCAGCGGCTCCAGATATGGTGCAGGCGCTCTTCGTTGAGATTTTCCATGCGCAGTAGCGCCAGCGCCTGCAGCCGGTGATGACGCACGCGCTCGCGCAGATCCGGGCTGTTCTCCATACCGCGGCGCAGCTGTTTTTCGGTGGCGAAGAACAGCTCACGTAGCAGGCTCTGTTTCCAGCTGTTCCACAGGCTTTCATTGGTGGCACAGATGTCGGCAACCGTCAGGCAGGCCAGATAGCGCAGCCGGTTTTCATTTTGCATCACTTCAGCAAACTGCTGAATCACCGTGGGGTCCTGAATGTCGCGACGCTGAGCAGTCACCGACATCAGCAGGTGATGACGCACCAGCCACGCCACCAGCTGCATTTCGCGCGAATTGAGGCCGTGCAGCTCAGCAAAGTCCAGCGCGTCCTGCGCGCCAAGAATCGAGTGGTCGCCGCCGCGCCCTTTGGCGATATCGTGCAGCAGCGCGGCCATCAGCAGCAGCTCCGGCTGTGGCAGGCGCGGCCACAGCTCGACGCACAGCGGGTGCATCGGGCGCGTGGCTTCGTCGGCAAAACTTTCCAGCTTCTGCAACACGCGGATGGTGTGCTCATCCACGGTGTAGGCGTGAAACAGGTCGAACTGCATCTGGCCGACAATATTGCCCCACAGCGGCGTATAAGCCCACAGTACGCTGTGGCGATGCATCGGCAGCAGCGCGCGCTTTACCGCGCCTGGATGGCGCAGAATCGCCATAAAGGTGCGGCGCGCTTCGGGGATCTGACACAGCGGCTGTTGCAGATGACGGCGGGCGTAGCGCAGCTGGCGTAGCGTGGTGGAATAGATGCCGGTGATGGTTTCGTTACGCACCATCACGTAAAACATGCGCAGAATCGCCTGCGGCTCGCGCTCAAACAGCGTGGGATCGCGCAGGTCGATCAGATTACCGCGCAGCTGAAAATCCTCATCGATGCTGCGCGGCTTCTCGGTGGTCGACAGCGCCAGAATGGCTTCGTCAAACAGCTGCAGCAGCATCTGGTTCAGCTCGCCGATACGGCGCGTGACGCGATAGAAATCTTTCATCATGCGCTCAACCGGCTCATTGCCTTCGCCGCCATAGTTGAGGCGCTGTGCCACGTTGAGCTGGCGATCGAACAGTAAGCGGTTATCGTAGCGCGGCAGCGTCAGGTGCAGCGCGAAACGGATGCGCCAGAGAAATTCCTGGCACTCATTGATCTCATTGCGTTCGGCTTCAGTGAGAAAGCCAAAGCCGACCATCTCATCCATGGTGGTGGCGCCAAAGTGGCGGCGCGCGACCCACTGCAGAGTATGAATGTCGCGCAGCCCGCCCGGGCTGCTTTTGATATCCGGTTCGAGGTTGTAGCTGGTGCCGTGATAACGCTGATGGCGTTCCAGCTGCTCCTCAATTTTGGCGGCGAAGAAGCGTGACGACGGCCAGAAACCGTCGCTGAAGATATTCTTTTGCAGTTCGAGAAACAGCGCCACGTCGCCGGTCAGCATGCGCGACTCAATCAGGTTGGTGGCGACGGTGAGATCCGACAAGCCCTCCAGCAGACACTCTTCCAGCGTGCGTACGCTGTGGCCGACCTCCAGCTTGAGATCCCACATCAGCGTCAGCAGTTCTGAGGTGCGCTGCGCGGCAGCTTCGTCCAGTGGCTGACGGCTCAGGATCAGCACGTCGATGTCCGACAGCGGATGCAGCTCACCGCGGCCATAGCCGCCCACCGCCACCAGCGCAATCTCTTTCATCTGGTCAAAGCCAAACAGTCGCCATAGCCGGCGCAGCAGGCGATCGATAAACAGCGTGCGCGCATCAATCAGTGATTCGATATCGCTGCCAGCGTCAAAAGCGCTGCCCAGATGCTGCTGGAACTGTTCAAGATACTGTTTGAGTTTGTCGCGCGTCAGCGCGTCGTCTGGCCAGCTGGCGGGGGAATCGGTCAGGCCTTTGTGTACTGCTTCGGTCACGCTACCACTCATCAACATGCCTCTTCTGCGCCATAAAAAGCGGGCTTAACGCCGTGATGCCGTTCAGTTAGCCACCGTCCGTGACATCACCGCAGTAGCGGCGCGGGTTAACGCGCAACTGATGGCGCCGCTACGGGAGGTGCAGGGATGGGTGAACCTAAACTGACAGGCGTTCGTTTTGAGCCGGCCTGTTATCCTGATGACGAGCGTTACGCGTTGTTTTCCAGCACCGCTGGAATAGTGTCGTCGGCGCGCAGCGTCAGGATTTCACAGCCGTTTTCCGTCACCACAATAGTATGCTCATACTGTGCGGACAAGCTGCGATCTTTGGTTTTCACCGTCCAGCCATCTTTCATGGTGCGGATGCGATAATCACCGGCGTTTACCATCGGTTCGACGGTAAATGTCATGCCAGCCTGCAGCACCACGCCGCTGTCGTCGGCATCGTAATGCAGCACCTGCGGCTCTTCATGGAAGCCTTTACCGATGCCGTGTCCGCAATACTCGCGAACCACGGAAAAATCCTGTGCTTCCACGTATTTCTGAATCGCCCGGCCCAGTTCACGCAGGCGAATGCCCGGCTTCACCAGACGCAGCGCAATGTACAGGCTCTCCTGCGTAACCCGGCACAGGCGCTCGCCCTGAATCGTCGGTTTGCCGACGATGAACATCTTTGACGTATCGCCATGGTACTCATCTTTGATCACCGTGACGTCGACGTTAACGATATCCCCGTCTTTCAGCACGCGATCGTCGCTGGGAATACCGTGACATACCACTTCGTTGACCGAAATACACACTGATTTCGGGAAACCGTGGTAGCCGAGACAGGCTGAAATGGCCTGCTGCTTTTCGGTGATGTGCTGGTGGCACAGACGGTCAAGCTCGCCGGTGGTGACGCCTGGCACGACGTGTGGAGCAATCATCTCCAGCACTTCGGCAGCCAGACGGCCCGCCACGCGCATTTTTTCGATTTCTTCTGGGGTTTTGATTGAAATGGCCATTAAATAATCCGCAATCGCCGCAATTTTCGACAATAATGAGTTCTGTGGCAGTCATGTTAGCAGTCAGCAAATGGGCTGCCAAATCGGGATTATACCCTGCCGCTCATGCTAACAACTGTTGGCGTATTCCTGCGCATTGTGGTATAAAGCGCGCCGACGATTCTCTGTCACCTCGTATGAGAGGGCAGGAAACGCATAAATCTCATTATGTGTACTAAAACACACATGTATCGACACGTACGCCGGGGTGCCTCGTAAGAGGTCGGTTGTATGGGATACATGGAGGCCCAACCCCAAACAAACTTTTAGAGGTAATCATGGCAACTGTTTCCATGCGCGACATGCTCAAGGCTGGTGTTCACTTCGGTCACCAGACCCGTTACTGGAACCCAAAAATGAAGCCATTCATTTTTGGTGCGCGTAACAAAGTTCACATCATCAACCTTGAGAAAACCGTACCAATGTTCAACGAAGCCCTGGCTGAGCTGAACAAGATCTCTTCCCGTAAAGGTAAGATTCTGTTTGTTGGTACCAAGCGCGCTGCTGCCGAAGCGGTAAAAGAGTCTGCGCTGAGCTGCGACCAGTTCTTCGTTAACCACCGCTGGCTGGGTGGTATGCTGACCAACTGGAAAACCGTTCGTCAGTCAATCAAACGCCTGAAAGATCTGGAAACTCAGTCTCAGGACGGTACTTTCGACAAACTGACCAAGAAAGAAGCACTGATGCGTGCTCGTGAGCTGGCCAAGCTGGAAAACAGCCTGGGCGGTATCAAAGATATGGGCGGTCTGCCGGATGCACTGTTCGTTGTTGACGCTGACCACGAACACATCGCAATCAAAGAAGCAAACAACCTGGGTATCCCGGTATTTGCTATCGTTGATACTAACTCTGATCCAGACGGCGTTGATTTCGTTATCCCAGGTAACGACGATGCGATCCGTGCTGTAAGCCTGTACCTGACTGCCGTTGCCACTACCGTGCGCGAAGGCCGTTCACAGGACCTGGCTGAGCAGGCTGAAGAAGCTGCTGAAGCTTAATAAGGTTCGCTCTTTCTGAGAGCCCTTAGACATCAGATGTGATCTGTTAAGGGGCCGTGAAGGCCCCTTTATTTATCTCACTTAGTCACGCACCCTGTTCGGGCTGGCGGGGCAAGTAAATTTTCCGCAACAAGTTTCTGACAGTGTGAAAGCACTGCGAGACGAATCGAGGATTCTGGAATGGCTGAAATTACCGCTGCACTGGTAAAAGAACTGCGCGAGCGTACTGGCGCAGGCATGATGGACTGCAAAAAAGCGCTGACCGAAGCGAACGGCGACATTGAGCTGGCGATCGAGAACATGCGCAAGTCTGGTGCGATCAAAGCTGCTAAGAAAGCAGGCAACGTGGCTGCTGACGGCGTGATCAAAACCAAAATCGCTGGCGACTATGGCGTGATTCTGGAAGTGAACTGCCAGACTGACTTCGTGGCAAAAGATGCCGGTTTCCAGGCCTTTGCTGACAAAGTGCTGGACGCTGCTGCTGCCGGTAAAGTGACTGATGTGGAAGTTCTGAAAGCGCAGTTCGAAGAAGAGCGCGTGGCACTGGTTGCGAAAATCGGTGAGAACATCAACATCCGTCGTGTTGCTGTCCTCGAAGGTGCTGAGCTGAACGGCTATCTGCACGGCGCGCGCATCGGCGTACTGGTTTCTACCACCGGCGCTGATGAAGAGCTGAGCAAGCAGATTGCGATGCACGTTGCTGCCAGCAAGCCAGAGTTCGTGAAGCCAGAAGACGTTTCTGCTGACGTGGTTGAGAAAGAGTACCAGGTTCAGCTGGACATCGCGATGCAGTCTGGCAAGCCAAAAGAGATCGCAGAGAAGATGGTTGAAGGCCGTATGAAGAAATTCACCGGCGAAGTCTCTCTGACCGGTCAGGCTTTCGTTATCGATCCGAGCAAAACTGTTGGCCAGGCGCTGAAAGAGAAAGGCGCTGACGTGATCAACTTCATCCGCTTCGAAGTGGGCGAAGGCATTGAGAAAGTCGAATCTGACTTTGCAGCCGAAGTTGCTGCCATGTCCAAACAGTCTTAATGGTTTGCAGGAACCGCCGAGAGGCGGTTCTTTTTTGTCTGCGTTTTGGCGCAGCAATTTTCAGTCTCATCCCAATAGCTTTTCTCACGCGCTAAGCGGATGATCGATCAGATTTAACTTCTCATTCATCTTATCTTCCAGGAAGAATTGACCATGGCGACCAACGCAAAACCTGTATATCAACGTATCTTACTGAAACTGAGCGGCGAAGCACTGCAGGGTGCCGAAGGTTTTGGTATCGACGCGAGCGTACTTGACCGTATGGCGCAAGAGGTGAAAGAGCTGGTTGAGCTGGGCATTCAGGTGGGTGTGGTAATTGGTGGCGGTAACCTGTTCCGTGGCGCGGGTCTGGCGCAGGCAGGTATGAACCGCGTGGTCGGCGACCACATGGGGATGCTGGCGACCGTGATGAACGGCCTGGCAATGCGTGACGCACTGCATCGTGCGTACGTTAACGCGCGCCTGATGTCGGCGATTCCGCTGAACGGCGTGTGTGATAACTACAGCTGGGCAGAAGCCATCAGCCTGCTGCGCAATAACCGCGTGGTGATCTTCTCTGCCGGTACCGGCAACCCGTTCTTTACCACCGACTCAGCGGCCTGCCTGCGCGGCATCGAAATCGAAGCGGACGTGGTACTGAAAGCCACCAAGGTCGACGGCGTCTACTCAGCCGACCCGGTGAAAAATCCGGATGCCACGCTGTACGAACAGCTGACCTACGGTGAAGTGCTGGAAAAAGAGCTGAAAGTGATGGATCTGGCCGCCTTTACGCTGGCGCGCGACCATCAACTGCCGATCCGCGTCTTCAATATGAACAAGCCTGGCGCGCTGCGTCGCGTGGTGATGGGTGAAAAAGAAGGCACCCTGATTACGCATTAATACCCGACGCAGGATAAAATAAGGTATATTCTGTTGGCGCGCTGCACTGCTGTCGCGCAGCATTCAGGATGATCGATGTTTATCGATACCGTTTCCGTTCCGCTGCGTCCGGAAGTGGCCAGGTCAAACCGAATCCAAGGGTTTCAACGTGATTAACGATATTAAAAAAGATGCTGAAACGCGCATGGACAAATGCGTGGAAGCATTCAAAAACACCATCAGCAAAGTGCGCACCGGTCGTGCTTCGCCTTCACTGCTCGACGGCATCGTTGTGGAATATTACGGTACGCCAACGCCGCTGCGTCAGCTGGCCAGCGTCACCGTTGAAGATTCACGCACGCTGAAAATCAACGTGTTCGATCGCTCAATGGGTCCGGCAGTCGAGAAAGCTATCATGGCTTCTGACCTCGGCCTCAACCCAAGCTCAGCCGGTAGCGACATTCGTGTTCCACTGCCTGCGCTGACCGAAGAGCGTCGTAAAGATCTGATCAAGGTTGTGCGTGGCGAAGCCGAGCAGGGCCGTGTTTCCGTGCGCAACGTGCGCCGTGACGCGAACGACAAGATCAAGGCGCTGCTGAAAGACAAAGAGATCAGCGAAGACGACGAACGTCGCTCGCAGGACGAGATCCAGAAAATGACCGACGTTCGCATCAAGCACGTTGATGCGGCGCTGGCCGAGAAAGAGAAGGAACTGATGGAATTCTGATTCCGTCATTTGCCTGACAAAACGCCGTTCAGAGACGTAGTACGACTCTGGCGGCGTTTTACATTGTGCCCGGCGTACGCGCGGGCGCGCACCACGACTTCACAGGGACAGCACCATGAAGCGATTAACTCTGCTGGGTTCGACCGGCTCAATTGGCACCAGCACGCTGGCGGTAGTGGCGGCGCATCCTGAGCGCTATCAGGTGACTGCGCTGGTGGCAGGTCAGAATGTGGCGCTGATGGCCGAACAGTGTCAGCAATTTAAACCGCGCTACGCGGCGATGTCCGATGACGCTTCCGCTGCGGCGCTGCGTGAACGACTGAAAGCACTCAACATAGATACGGAAGTGCTCTCCGGCGTTCAGGCCGCCTGCGAACTGGCCGCGCTGGATGAGGTCGATCAGGTGATGGCCGCCATTGTGGGCGCTTCCGGTTTACAACCGACGCTGGCCGCCATTCGCGCCGGCAAAACCGTCCTGCTTGCCAATAAAGAATCGCTTGTCACATGCGGCCGTTTGTTTATGGAGGCGGTGCGCCAGCATCAGGCGCAGTTGCTGCCGGTTGACAGCGAGCACAACGCCATTTTTCAGAGTTTGCCCGCTTCCATACAGCATCAGTTGGGGTACGCTGATCTGCGGGAGAATGGCATCGAGTCGATTCTCCTTACGGGATCGGGTGGTCCTTTTCGTGACACGCCATTAGCCGAGCTGGCCGCTATGTCGCCAGATCAGGCCTGTGCGCATCCGAACTGGTCAATGGGGCGTAAAATCTCCGTTGATTCGGCCACCATGATGAATAAAGGTCTTGAATACATTGAAGCCCGCTGGCTGTTTAACGCCACCGACGCACAAATGGAGGTCATCCTGCATCCGCAGTCGGTGATTCACTCCATGGTGCGATACTGCGACGGTAGCGTGCTGGCACAGATGGGTTCACCCGATATGCGCACGCCAATCGCCCACAGCATGGCCTGGCCGGCACGTATTACCGCAGGCGTAACGCCGCTTGATTTCACCCGAATGAAGGCGCTGACGTTTGCTGAGCCGGACTACGCACGCTATCCCTGCCTGAAGCTGGCAATCGATGCATGCGCAACCGGACAGGCGGCCACCACCACGCTGAACGCAGCCAATGAAGTCGCGGTAGCGGCATTTCTGCAGCATCAGATTCGCTTTACCGATATCGCGGCCATCAACAGTGAAGTGCTGGCAACCCTGCAGTGTCAGGAGCCGGGCAGCGTGGATGACGTGATGGAGATTGATCGGATTGCACGCGTGCGGGCCACGGCGTTGCTGCCGCGCTTTCGTTTAGCCGGTTGATGGTGGCGCTATTTGTTCGCTCAGGGTGAAAATGGTATAGTCGCTCGCTCGCGTTTTACGGCCCGACATTGTTTCGATGTCATCCGGTGAAGTTTCCGGCGTTTGCCGCAGGCGCAATGTATTCAGAAACCACAGCATTTCTGATGAAAGGAATTATTACGCGTTATGTCGTCCAACAATCACAATACAATCGATGACGGGTCGTACTGCACGCCACGTCACGTGGCCATCATTATGGATGGTAATGGTCGCTGGGCAAAAAATCAGGGCAAACTGCGTATTTCAGGCCACAAAGCCGGGGTAAAATCAGTACGCCGGGCTGTCAGCTTTGCGGTCAGCAACAAGCTGGAAGCGCTCACGCTCTATGCGTTCAGCAGTGAAAACTGGAGCCGACCGGTACAGGAAGTGACGGCCTTAATGGAATTGTTTGTCTGGGCGCTCGACAGCGAAGTCAAAAGCCTGCACAAGCACAATGTGCGTCTGCGCATTATTGGTGATATCAGCCGTTTCAATAACCGCATTCAGGAACGCATTCGCCGCGCCGAGGAACTGACTCAGCAAAATGATGGACTCACCCTCAACATTGCTGCCAACTATGGTGGCCGTTGGGATATTATCCAGGGTGTAAAAAAACTGGCTGAACAGGTTCAGGAAGGACTGCTACGTCCTGACCAGATAACTGAAGAAAGTCTGGCTCCGCATCTGTGTATGCAGGAGCTGGCGCCGGTGGATTTAGTGATAAGGACCGGGGGAGAGCATCGGATCAGCAACTTCCTGCTGTGGCAGATCGCCTATGCTGAGTTTTGGTTTACCGATGTTCTCTGGCCTGATTTTGATGAACACGTTTTTGAAGGTGCACTGAATGCATTCTCTCTGCGGGAGCGACGCTATGGCGGCGCTGCACCAGGCGGCGCCTGAGCAACCTGGGGGTAACCTTTGCTGAAGTCTCGTCTGATCACCGCGTTTATTCTGATTCCGCTGGTGATCGCTGCTCTGTTTTGGTTGCCGCTGTCCGGTTTTGCGATTACCACCATCATCATCTGCATGCTTGCCGCCTGGGAGTGGGGGCAGCTGGCGGGGATGGCAACGCGTCAGCAGCGTATCTGGCTGGCGGTGCTATGCGGCCTGCTGCTGGCGGTGATGCTGTTCACCCTGCAACCCTATCAACGTAATCTGCACCAGTTCCAGATGGAGAGCTCGCTCTGGGCCTCGCTGGGCTGGTGGATTGTCGCGCTGTTTCTCGTGCTGTTTTATCCGGCCTCCGCTGCGCTGTGGCGCGCATCGCGTCCGCTGCGCCTGCTGTTTGGCGTGCTGACCGTGGTGCCGTTCTTCTGGGGCATGATGGCGCTGCGCCAGTATCACTATGACACCGACCATTTCGCCGGCGCCTGGTGGCTGCTGTTCGTGATGTTCCTCGTCTGGGGCGCGGATTCCGGTGCTTACATGTTTGGTCGTCTGTTCGGCAAGCATAAGCTGGCGCCGAAAGTCTCGCCGGGCAAAACCTGGGAAGGCTTCTTTGGCGGACTGCTGTCATCGGCGATTATCGCCTGGCTGTTTGCGCTGCTGGCCCCGCTATCGGTGGCGCCGGGCACGCTGATTATCTGCGCCGTGATTGCCACGCTGGCCTCCGTGCTGGGCGATCTCACGGAAAGTATGTTCAAACGTGAAGCCGGTATCAAAGACAGCGGTAACCTGATTCCGGGGCACGGTGGTATCCTCGATCGCATTGATAGCCTGACAGCCGCGGTGCCGGTATTTGCCTGCCTGCTGCTGCTGGTGTTCCGCACCCTCTGAGGATAAGCGACGATGTTGAGCATACTCTGGAGTTTTGTCGCCTTTATCGTGGCGCTCGGCGTGCTGATTACGGTGCACGAGTTCGGCCACTTCTGGGTGGCGCGTCGCTGCGGTGTCAAAGTAGAACGCTTCTCGATCGGTTTCGGCAAAGCCCTGTGGCGTCGCACTGATCGCCAGGGCACGGAATACGTGATCGCGCTGATTCCGCTCGGTGGCTACGTCAAAATGCTCGACGAGCGCGTAGAGAGCGTGCCCGCTGAGCTGCGTCATCAGGCCTTCAACAATAAAACCGTGCTGCAGCGTGCCTCAATCATTGCCGCCGGTCCCATCGCCAATTTCATCTTTGCCGTGTTTGCCTACTGGGTGGTGTTCATCCATGGTGTGCCGGGTGTTCGCCCGGTGGTCGGCGAAATTATGAGCGGTTCCGTCGCGGCAGAAGCGCAAATTACCTCCGGCATGGAACTTAAAGCGGTTGACGGTATCGAAACGCCTGACTGGGATGCTGTGCGCCTGGCGCTGATCGGTAAAATCGGCGACAGCAGCGCCACGCTGACCGTGTCACAGTTTGGTCAGCAGGCGACGCAGCAGAAGCAGCTCAATCTGCGTGACTGGCAATTTGAACCGGACAAACAGGACCCGGTGGTCGCTTTAGGTATTCGACCGCGCGGGCCGCAAATCGAAACCACGCTGGCAGAAGTGCAGGCACGTTCACCGGCAAGTGCTGCCGGTTTGCAAGCCGGCGACAGGATCGTTAAAGTCGATGGTCAGCCATTAACGCAATGGCAGGTTTTTGCGGCTCAGGTTCGGGATAATCCCGGCAAAAACATGGCGCTGGAGGTTGAGCGTAACGGTGAACCGTTAACGCTGACGCTAACGCCGGAAGCGAAACCGGGCAACGCAGCGGAAGGTTTTGCCGGGGTGATCCCGCGTGTGATCCCGCTGCCGGATGAGTACAAAACGGTAAAACAGTACGGACCTTTCGCCGCGATTGGTGAAGCCGGTGTCAAAACCTGGCAACTGATGAAGCTGACGGTTTCGATGCTGGGCAAGTTGATAACCGGGGACGTCAAGCTGAATAACCTGAGCGGGCCAATTTCGATTGCGCAGGGTGCCGGATTGTCAGCTGAATATGGGGTGATTTATTACCTGATGTTCCTCGCGCTGATTAGCGTCAACTTAGGGATCATCAATCTGTTCCCTCTGCCGGTTTTAGATGGTGGACATCTGCTCTTTCTTGCGATCGAAAAGATCAAAGGTGGACCGGTGTCCGAGCGAGTTCAGGACTTCAGTTATCGCATCGGCTCAATTTTGCTGGTGCTTTTAATGGGGCTTGCACTTTTCAATGATTTCTCTCGCCTGTAATCGCTGGAACGCAGACAGGCGCGGGATGTGTTAGGAAAACGCATAACAACGATGGCGATGAAAAAGTTGCTCATAGCGTCGCTGCTGTTTAGCAGCGCCACCGTTTACGGTGCAGACGATTTCGTAGTGAAGGACATTCATTTCGAAGGTCTACAGCGAGTCGCCGTCGGCGCGGCTCTGCTCAGCATGCCGGTACGCGTCGGTGATACGGTGAATGATGATGACATCAGAAACACCATTCGCTCACTGTTCGCTACCGGTAACTTTGAAGATGTCCAGGTTCTGCGTGACGGCACCACCCTGATTGTTCAGGTGAAGGAACGTCCGACCATTGCCAGCATCACCTTCTCCGGTAACAAAGCGGTGAAAGAGGATCAGCTGAAGGAGAACCTTGAGGCCTCCGGTGTGCGCGTTGGCGAAGCGCTTGACCGCACCACGCTCTCTTCCATCGAGAAGGGGCTGGAGGACTTTTACTACAGCGTCGGTAAATATACCGCCAGCGTCAAAGCCATCGCGACGCCGCTGCCGCGTAACCGTGTCGATCTGAAATTCGTCTTCCAGGAAGGCGTCTCGGCCAAGATCCAGCAGATCAACATTGTCGGCAACAAAGCGTTCAGCTCAGACGAACTGATCTCCCGCTTCCAGCTGCGCGATGAAGTGCCGTGGTGGAACGTGGTGGGCGATCGTAAATACCAGAAGCAGAAACTGGCGGGCGATCTCGAAACCCTGCGCAGCTTCTATCTGGATCGCGGTTATGCGCGTTTCAATATTGATTCCACGCAGGTGAGCCTGACGCCGGACAAGAAAGGCATCTACATCACCGTCAACATCACCGAAGGCGATCAGTACAAGATTGCCGGCGTGATCGTCAACGGCAGCATGGCAGGCCACTCGGCGGAAATTGAGCACCTGACGCAGATTCCTAACGGTGAGCTGTATAACGGCACCAAAGTCACCCAGATGGAAGATGACATCAAGAAGCTGCTGGGCCGTTATGGCTACGCCTATCCACGCGTGGTGACGCAGCCGGAGATCAACGATGCGGATAAAACCGTTAAGCTGCACATCAACGTTGATGCAGGTAACCGTTACTACGTGCATAAAGTGCGTTTTGAAGGTAACGATACCTCGAAAGATGCCGTACTGCGCCGCGAAATGCGTCAGATGGAAGGCGCATGGCTGGGCAGCGACCTCGTCGATCAGGGCAAAGAGCGTCTGAACCGTACCGGTTACTTTGAAACCGTGGACGTTGATACCCAGCGCGTTCCGGGCTCGCCAGACCAGGTAGACGTGGTTTACAAAGTCAAAGAGCGTAACACCGGTACCTTCAACTTTGGTGTGGGTTACGGTACTGAGAGTGGCGTCAGCTTCCAGGTTGGCGTGACCCAGGAGAACTGGCTCGGCACCGGTAATACCGTCGGCATCAGCGGTACCAAGAACGACTACCAGACCTACGCAGAATTCTCACTCACCGATCCGTACTTCACGGTGGACGGTGTGAGCCTCGGCGGCCGCCTCTTCTACAACGACTTTAAAGCGGATGATGCTGATCTCTCCGACTACACCAACAAAAGTTACGGTGTGGACGGGACGCTCGGCTTCCCGGTTAACGAAAACAACACGCTGCGCGTCGGCTTAGGTTATGTGCACAACGACCTGTCCAACATGCGTCCGCAGGTGGCGATGTGGCGTTACCTTGACTCGGTGGGTCGTCATCAGGGGCTGAATGATGACGGTGATTTCTCTGCGGATGACTTCACCTTCAACTACGGCTGGACGTACAACACGCTCGATCGTGGTTTCTTCCCGACGCGCGGTAACCGTACCAACCTGAACGGTAAAGTGACCATCCCGGGCTCTGATAACTCGTTCTATAAAGCGACGCTGGACACCCAGCAGTACGTGCCGCTGAACCGTGATGGCACCTGGGTGGTGCTGGGTCGTGGCCGTGTTGGCTACGGTGACGGACTCGGTGGCAAAGAGATGCCGTTCTATGAGAACTTCTACGCCGGCGGTTCCAGTACCGTGCGTGGCTTCCAGTCCAACACCATTGGTCCGAAAGCCGCTTACCTGAACGATCGCTCGTCGAGCTGTAATCTGACCGATCCGGACGGCATCTGTAAGTCTGACGATGCGGTGGGCGGTAACGCCATGGCGATCGCCAGCCTTGAGCTGATTACGCCAACGCCGTTCCTGAGCGAGAAATATGCAAACTCAGTACGTACCTCGGTATTTATGGATGCCGGTACTGTCTGGGATACCAAGTGGCAGAACACCGCGGAAACCCGCGCGGCGGGCATTCCGGACTATAGCGACCCGAACAACATTCGCGTCTCTGCCGGTCTTGCGCTGCAGTGGATGTCGCCACTTGGACCACTGGTGTTCTCCTACGCACAGCCAGTGAAAAAAGTCGAGGGAGACAAAGCAGAACAGTTCCAGTTTAACATCGGTAAAACCTGGTAAGGTTCTGAGCACGGAAGCAGAGTCGTAGTACGGCATCGCGCCGGCGCCAGACGGGAGCCGGACGATGCCAACACTGTGTCGCTGACACAAACGTTGATGGTAAGGAGTTTATAGTGAAAAAGTTGTTGTGTGCCGCAGGTCTGGGTCTTGCTTTAGCGGTTTCCGCGGGCGTTCAGGCTGCTGACAAAATTGCAGTGGTAAACGTGTCCAGCATTTTCCAACAGTTACCGCAACGTGCGACCGTTGCTAAACAGCTGGAAAACGAATTCAAGGGCCGTGCTACTGAGCTGCAGAGCCAGGAGCGCGATCTGCAGACTAAAATGCAGAAACTGCAGCGTGATGGTTCAACCATGAAGGCCAGCGACCGCAGCCGCATGGAAAAAGACATCATGTCACAGCGCGAAGCGTTCTCGACGAAAGCGCAGGCTTTCGATCAGGATAACCGCCGTCGTCAGATGGAAGAGCGTAACAAACTGCTGAGCCGTATTCAGGACGCAGTGAAGAAAGTGGCGGACAGCGAAGGGTATGACGTGGTAATCGACGCCAATGCCGTTGCCTATGCTTCTAACGCGAAAGACATTACTGCTGACGTGCTGAAACAGGTTAAATAATCGATGTCATCAATTCGACTGGCTGATTTAGCCCAGCAGTTGGATGCAGAATTGCACGGAGATGGCGATATCGCCATCTCCGGCATTGCTTCTATGCAATCCGCCACCCCTGGTCAAATCACTTTTCTTGCCAACAGCCGCTACCGCGAGCAGCTCGCACAGGTTCAGGCCTCAGCCGTGGTGCTGACGGAAGCGGATCTGGAGTGGTGTAAAACCGCCGCGCTGGTGGTGAAAAACCCTTACCTGACTTATGCCCGCATGGCACAACTGCTGGACACCACGCCGCAGCCCGCGCAAAATATCGCGCCCAGCGCCGTGATCGATCCGAGCGCGAAGCTGGGGAACAATGTCTCGGTGGGCGCTAACGCGGTCATCGAGTCCGGCGTTGAGTTGGGTGATGACGTGGTGATTGGCGCCGGCTGCTTTGTCGGCAAGCGCACGCGCATTGGCCGTGGTTCCCGTTTGTGGGCCAACGTTACGGTTTATCATGAGATCCAGATTGGTCAGGATTGTCTGATTCAGTCTGGCACCGTGATTGGTGCCGATGGTTTCGGTTATGCTAACGACCGCGGCAACTGGGTGAAAATTCCTCAGCTGGGCACCGTTGTGATTGGCGATCGGGTAGAAATTGGTGCCTGTACCACGATCGATCGCGGTGCGCTGGATAACACTCTGATCGGCAATGGTGTTATCATAGACAACCAGTGTCAGATTGCGCATAACGTCGTGATTGGTGATAACACCGCGGTTGCCGGTGGTGTGATCATGGCGGGTAGTCTGAAGATTGGGCGTTACTGTATGATTGGCGGAGCCAGCGTCATTAACGGCCATATGGAAATCTGTGACAAAGTGACGGTAACCGGCATGGGCATGGTCATGCGTCCCATCACAGAGCCTGGGGTATACTCATCGGGTATCCCGCTGCAACCCAACAAAACCTGGCGTAAAACGGCAGCGCTGGTGATGAACATCGATGACATGAGCAAACGCTTAAAAGCCATCGAACGCAAGGTCGGCAAAGACGACTGAGCACATCCCGGCTCTACCCGCTTTCATAATAAAGCAGCGTACCTTCTTTCACCTCGGGGTTAACCAGAGTGCGGCAGCAGGTATCATGGTAAGCGAAACGCCACTGAACTGATTTGCGGCCTGCGAAAGATCATTTTGATCGGTGCAGGCCGTGTTATTGTTGCCATCAGATTTTTTAGGACAGGAAGAGTATTTTGACAACTGAAACGCATACTCTGAAAATTGAAGAGATTTTAGAACTGCTGCCGCACCGCTATCCGTTTTTGCTGGTTGACCGCGTGCTGGAATTTGAAGAGCATAAATACCTGCGTGCGGTAAAGAACGTTTCTGTTAATGAACCGTTTTTCCAGGGACACTTCCCTGGTAAACCGATTTTCCCAGGCGTTCTGATCCTGGAAGCGATGGCGCAGGCGACCGGTATTCTGGCGTTTAAAAGCGTTGGAAAACTGGAACCGGGCGAGCTGTACTATTTCGCCGGTATCGATGAAGCCCGTTTCAAGCGTCCGGTAGTGCCGGGCGACCAGATGATCATGGAAGTCACCTTCGAGAAGACCCGCCGTGGCCTGACGCGCTTCAAAGGCGTGGCAACCGTAGACGGTAAGATTGTCTGTGAAGCGACCATGATGTGTGCCCGTAGCCGGGAGGCATAATTAGTGATTGATTCAACCGCCAGCATCCATCCAACGTCCATCATTGAAGAAGGTGCGGTGATCGGCGCCAACGTCCAAATCGGTCCGTTTTGTGTTGTCGGAGCGAACGTGGAAATTGGCGAAGGCACGGTGCTGAAATCGCACGTGGTGGTGAATGGCCACACGCGTATCGGTAAAGATAACCAGATCTACCAGTTCGTTTCGATTGGCGAAGTGAATCAGGATCTGAAATATGCCGGTGAACCGACCCGCGTTGAAGTCGGCGATCGCAACCGCATCCGCGAGAGCGTCACCATTCATCGTGGCACCACGCAGGGTGGCGGCCTGACCAAAGTCGGCAGCGACAACCTGCTGATGGTCAATGCGCACATTGCTCATGACTGCGTGATCGGCAATCGCTGTATTCTGGCCAACAACGTAACGCTGGGCGGCCACGTTACCGTGGATGATTTTGCCATCATCGGCGGCGTGACGGCGGTGCACCAGTGGTGCACCATTGGTGCCCACGTGATGGTAGGCGGTTGTTCCGGCGTCGCGCAAGACGTGCCGCCGTATGTGATTGCGCAGGGCAACCATGCCACGCCGTTCGGTGTCAATATCGAAGGCCTGAAGCGTCGTGGCTTCAGCAAAGAAGCACTGCACGCCATTCGTAACGCGTACAAGCTGCTGTACCGCAGCGGTAAAACGCTGGATGAAGTGAAGCCGGAGATTGAAGAACTGGCTAAACTTCATAGCGAAGTGCAGCCTTTCTACGACTTCTTTGCCCGTTCTACCCGTGGATTGATTCGTTAATTCATGTCAGTGCGTCCCTTAACGATTGCCCTGGTCGCCGGAGAAACCTCCGGCGATATTCTTGGTGCCGGATTGATTCGTGCGCTAAAAGCGCGCCATCCTGACGCGCGCTTCGTTGGCGTTGCCGGTCCGCTGATGCAGGCCGAAGGCTGCGAAGCCTGGTACGAGATGGAAGAGCTGGCGGTAATGGGCATCGTTGAGGTGCTTGGCCGCCTGCGCCGTTTGCTGCACATCCGCAAGGATTTAACCCAGCGCTTTACCGAGCTGCGGCCGGATGTCTTCGTCGGCATCGATGCCCCGGATTTCAACATCACGCTGGAAGGCAACCTCAAGCGTGCCGGCATTCGCACCATTCATTACGTCAGTCCCTCCGTGTGGGCCTGGCGACAAAAGCGCGTGTTCAAAATTGGCCGCAACACCGATCTGGTGCTGGCGTTTCTGCCTTTTGAAAAAGCGTTTTACGATCGCTACAACGTGCCGTGCCGCTTCATCGGGCACACCATGGCCGATGCGATGCCGCTGCAGCCGGACAAACTGGCCGCGCGGCGTGAATTAGGCATTGCTGATGATGCGCTGTGCCTTGGCCTGCTACCGGGCAGCCGCGGCGCGGAAGTGGAGATGCTCAGCGCCGATTTCCTGCGCGCTGCACAGCTGCTGCGCCAGCGCTATCCGGCGCTGGAGATCGTGGTGCCGCTGGTTAACGCGAAGCGGCGCGCGCAGTTCGAGCAGATCAAAGCCAGCGTCGCGCCGGAATTGCCAATGCACCTGCTGGATGGCAAAGGGCGCCAGGCGATGATCGCCAGCGACGCAGCGATTCTGGCTTCCGGCACTGCAGCGCTGGAGTGCATGCTGGCGAAATGCCCGATGGTGGTGGGCTATCGTATGAAGCCGTTCACCTTCTGGCTGGCGAAGCGGCTGGTGAAAACCCCGTACGTTTCGCTGCCTAACCTGCTGGTCGGCCGTGAGCTGGTGCAGGAGCTGCTGCAGGAGGAGTGCCAGCCTGCAGCGTTAGCCGCGGCGCTGGAGCCGCTGCTGCATGCCGGTCCGGAGCGTGACGCGCTGCTGGCCACTTTCACCCAATTGCATCAGCAGATTCGCTGGAACGCCGACGAACAGGCGGCGGATGCGGTACTGGAGATTGCCAATGGCTGAATTTATCTATCCTGACGCCCGGCTGATTGCCGGCGTTGATGAAGTCGGACGTGGCCCGCTGGTCGGTGCCGTGGTGACTGCCGCCGTGATCCTCGATCCGGCGCAGCCGATTGCCGGCCTGGCGGATTCCAAAAAGCTGTCTGAAAAGCGCCGCCTTGCGCTGTTTGATGAAATCAAAGAGAAAGCGCTGGCGTGGAGCCTGGGCCGCGCTGAGCCGGAAGAGATTGATCAGCTGAACATCCTGCACGCCACCATGCTGGCGATGCAGCGCGCGGTTGCCGGTCTGCATATTGCACCGGATTTTGTCCTGATTGATGGCAACCGCTGTCCGGCACTGCCAATGCCGTCGCAGGCGGTGGTGAAGGGCGATAGCCTGGTGCGGGAAATCAGCGCTGCCTCGATTATTGCCAAAGTCACGCGCGACCGTGAAATGGCCGAGCTGGACCTGCTGTTTCCGCAGTACGGTTTCGCCCAGCACAAAGGCTATCCGACCGCGCTGCACATGGAAAAACTGACGCAGTTTGGTGCCACACCTCACCACCGCCGCAGCTTTGCGCCGGTGCGTAACGCCCTGATTGATGCTGATGTGCTGGCCGCGCGCCAGCCGACTACGCTTTAATAGCCTGACGCTGTTTTAACCGGAAACTGATATGGCTGAACCTCGTTTTATACATCTGCGCGTACACAGCGATTACTCCATGGTCGATGGTCTGGCCAAGACCGGGCCGCTGGTAAAAAAGGCGGCCGCGCTCGGCATGCCAGCCATTGCCATCACCGACTACACCAACCTGTGCGGGCTGGTGCGCTTTTATGGCAGCGCGCACAGCGCCGGTATCAAACCGATCGTCGGGGCTGACTTCCAGGTGGCCAGCGATTTGATGGGCGATGAGCTGACGCAGCTCACCGTGCTGGCCGCTAATAACACCGGTTACCAGAATCTGACGCTACTGATTTCGCGCGCTTACCAGCGCGGTTACGGTATCGCCGGACCGATTATCGATCGCGACTGGCTCCTGGAGCTGGGCGAAGGGTTGATTCTGCTGTCGGGCGGACGGCGCGGTGACGTCGGTCGCAGCCTGCTGCGCGGCAATAACGCGCTGGTGGCGCAGTGCCTGAGTTTCTATCAGCAGCATTTCCCTAACCGCTACTATCTGGAACTAACGCGTACCGGCCGGCCAGATGAAGAGGCCTATCTGCACGCCGCGGTTGAGCTGGCGATTGCTGAATCGGTGCCGGTGGTGGCCACCAATGAAGTCTGCTTCCTCAACGAAGAAGATTTTGATGCCCATGAAATCCGCGTGGCGATTCACGACGGCTACACGCTGGACGATCCTAAACGTCCGCGCAACTACAGTCCTCAGCAATATATGCGCAGCGAAGAGGAGATGTGCGAGCTGTTCTCGGACATCCCGGAAGCGCTGGAAAACAGCGTAGAGATTGCTAAGCGTTGTAACGTCACGGTGCGCCTCGGCGAATATTTCCTGCCGCAGTTCCCGACCGGCGACATGTCGACCGAAGATTTTCTGGTGATGAAGTCGCGCGAAGGGCTGGAGGAGCGCCTGGCGTTTCTCTTCCCGGATGAGAAGGTGCGTGCCGAACGCCGGCCGGAGTATGACGAGCGTCTCGACATCGAGCTCAACGTCATTAACCAGATGGGCTTCCCCGGCTACTTCCTGATCGTGATGGAGTTTATCCAGTGGTCAAAGGACAACGGTATTCCGGTCGGACCGGGGCGTGGTTCCGGTGCCGGTTCGCTGGTGGCCTACGCGCTGAAAATTACCGATCTCGATCCGCTGGAGTTTGACCTGCTGTTCGAACGTTTCCTTAACCCGGAACGTGTCTCGATGCCCGACTTTGACGTCGACTTCTGCATGGAAAAACGTGACCAGGTGATCGATCACGTGGCTGAGATGTACGGCCGCGATGCGGTGTCGCAGATTATCACCTTTGGTACCATGGCGGCGAAAGCGGTGATTCGCGACGTCGGCCGGGTGCTGGGTCATCCGTACGGCTTTGTTGATCGCATCTCAAAACTGATCCCGCCGGATCCGGGCATGACGCTGGAAAAAGCGTTCCAGGCGGAACCGCAGCTGCCGGAGATCTACGAAGCTGACGAAGAAGTCAAAGCGCTGATCGACATGGCGCGCAAGCTGGAAGGGGTCACGCGTAACGCCGGCAAGCACGCCGGTGGCGTGGTCATTGCGCCGACCAAAATCACCGATTTTGCGCCGCTGTACTGCGATGAGAACGGCCAGTTCCCGGTCACCCAGTTCGATAAAAACGACGTGGAATACGCCGGACTGGTGAAGTTTGACTTCCTCGGCCTGCGCACGCTGACCATCATCGACTGGGCGCTGAAGATGATCAATCCGCGGCGCGAAAAGCAGGGTTTACCGCCGATCGATATCGCCGCCATCCCGCTGGATGACAAAAAAAGCTTCGACATGCTGCAACGCTCGGAAACCACCGCGGTGTTCCAGCTTGAATCGCGCGGCATGAAAGATCTGATCAAGCGCCTGAAGCCGGACTGCTTCGAAGATATGATCGCACTGGTGGCGCTGTTCCGTCCGGGGCCGCTGCAGTCGGGCATGGTCGATAACTTTATTGACCGTAAGCACGGCCGTGAAGCCATCTCCTACCCGGACATTCAGTGGCAGCATGAGAGCCTGAAGCCGGTGCTGGAGCCGACCTACGGCATCATCCTCTATCAGGAACAGGTGATGCAGATTGCCCAGGTATTGTCCGGCTATACGCTGGGCGGCGCGGATATGCTGCGTCGTGCCATGGGTAAAAAGAAACCAGAGGAGATGGCCAAGCAGCGTTCGGTGTTCCAGGACGGTGCTGAGAAGATGGGCATCAACGGCGAACTGTCGATGAAAATCTTCGATCTGGTGGAGAAGTTCGCAGGCTACGGCTTTAACAAGTCGCACTCTGCTGCTTATGCGCTGGTCTCCTATCAGACGCTGTGGCTGAAAGCACACTATCCGGCCGAGTTCATGGCGGCGGTGATGACCGCCGATATGGATAACACCGAGAAGGTGGTTGGACTGGTGGATGAGTGCTGGCGCATGGGGCTGAAAGTGCTGCCGCCAGACATTAACTCCGGGCTCTATCCGTTCCACGTCAACGATGACGGGGAAATCGTGTACGGCATCGGCGCCATCAAAGGCGTGGGTGAGGGGCCGATCGAAGCGATCCTCGAAGCGCGTAATCAGGGCGGCTACTTTAAAGAGCTGTTTGATCTCTGCGCACGCACCGACACCAAAAAGATCAACCGTCGCGTGATGGAAAAACTGATCATGTCCGGCGCGTTCGATCGTCTTGGCCCGCACCGCGCGGCGCTGATGAGCGCGCTGGGTGACGCCCTGAAGGCGGCGGATCAGCATGCCAAAGCCGAAGCGACGGGACAGGCGGATATGTTCGGCGTGCTGGCCGAAGAGCCCGAGCAGGTTGAGCAATCTTACGCGGCCATAACGCCGTGGCCGGAACAGGTGCAGCTGGATGGCGAGCGTGAGACGCTCGGTCTGTATCTCACCGGCCATCCGATCAATCAGTATCTGAAAGAAATTGAGCGCTACGTTGGCGGCATGCGCCTGAAAGACATGCATCCAACAGAACGTGGTAAAGTGACCGTTGCGGCCGGGCTGGTGATTGCCGCCCGCGTCATGGTCACCAAGCGCGGCAACCGAATTGGTATCTGTACTCTTGACGACCGCTCTGGCCGTCTCGAGGTGATGTTATTTACCGATGCGTTAGATAAATACCAGCAGCTGCTGGAGAAGGACCGTATCCTGATCGTCAGTGGACAGGTCAGCTTTGATGACTTTAGCGGTGGGCTTAAAATGACCGCCCGGGAAGTCATGGACATCGACGAAGCGCGGGAAAAATACGCGCGCGGACTTGCTATCTCGCTGACGGACAGGCAAATTGATGACCAGCTTTTAAACCGTCTCCGCCAGTCTCTGGAGCCTCATCGCTCCGGGACCATTCCGGTGCATCTCTATTATCAGAGAGCAGATGCGCGGGCGAAGCTGCGCTTTGGTGCAGCGTGGCGTATTTCGCCCAGCGATCGTTTACTCAACGATTTGCGGTCGTTAGTAGGGTCGGAGCAGGTGGAACTGGAGTTTGACTAAAACAGGAACATTATGAGTCTTAATTACCTGGATTTTGAACAGCCAATCGCTGAACTGGAAGCGAAAATCGACTCGCTGAAATCGATTGGTCGTTCGGATGAGAAACACGATATTAATCTGGATGAAGAAGTGCAGCGTCTGCGCGAGAAAAGCGTCGAGCTGACCCGTAAAATCTTCTCCGATTTGGGTGCATGGCAGGTTGCGCAGCTGGCGCGCCATCCGCTGCGTCCTTATACGCTGGACTATGTCCGCAATGCGTTTGACGATTTTGACGAGCTGGCCGGTGACCGCGCCTATGCCGATGATAAAGCCATTGTCGGCGGCATCGCTCGTCTGGATGGGCGTCCGGTGATGGTCATTGGCCATCAGAAAGGCCGCGAAACCAAAGAGAAAATCCGGCGTAACTTCGGTATGCCAGCACCCGAGGGCTACCGTAAAGCACTGCGTCTGATGGAGATGGCCGAGCGCTTTAAGATGCCACTGATCACCTTCATCGACACGCCGGGTGCCTATCCGGGCGTCGGTGCGGAAGAGCGCGGTCAGTCTGAAGCGATTGCCCGCAACCTGCGCGAGATGTCCGGTTTGAAGATCCCGGTGATCTGTACCGTGATCGGCGAAGGCGGCTCCGGCGGCGCGCTGGCGATTGGCGTTGGCGATAAAGTGAATATGCTGCAGTACAGCACCTATTCGGTGATCTCACCGGAAGGCTGTGCGTCGATTCTGTGGAAGAGCGCCGACAAAGCGCCACTGGCCGCAGAAGCGATGGGCATTACCGCCGGGCGTCTGAAAGAGCTGAAGCTGATCGATTCGATCATCCCGGAACCGCTGGGCGGCGCGCACCGTCATCCGGTGGACATGGCGGCAGCGCTCAAGCAGCAGCTGCTGGCCGATCTGGCCGATCTCGATGTGCTGAGCACGGAAGAGCTGCTTAACCGCCGCTATCAGCGCCTTATGAGCTACGGCTACGCGTAAGCGCCGAAAAGCCTTCACAGAAGCGGACCCCGGTCCGCTTTTTTTATGCCTGTTTGTACCTCAATGCGCACCCTGGGAAAAACCGGGCAGTGATCCTGTAGGGGCGCCATTCATGGCGACCTGAGATGCATCGCTGACAAACATCAGGCCAACAACGGCGCTATTCCGGAACATTCACCCGCCACTTTTCGCTATCCTTATTCCGTGCGACAACACCACAGGAGGTGAGCATTGAATATTATTGCGATCATGGGACCGCACGGCGCGTTCTACAAAGATGAACCGATTCGCGAACTGGACGCGGCGCTGAAGCTGCAGGGTTTCCAGACCGTTTATCCCAACAATGCCAGCGACCTGCTGAAACTGATTGAACACAACCCGCGCGTCTGCGGGGTGATATTTGACTGGGACGACTACAGCCTGGCGCTGTGCAGCGACATCAATCAGCTTAACGAATCACTGCCGCTGTATGCCTTCATCAACACCCATTCGCAGATGGATGTCAGCATTAATGAAATGCGCATGGCGCTGCACTTCTTCGAATACGCGCTCAACGCCGCTGACGATATCGCGCTGCATATCCGGCAGTACACCGATGAGTACATCGACAAAATTATGCCGCCGCTGACCAAAGCGCTGTTCACCTACGTCAAAGAGGGGAAATACACCTTCTGCACGCCGGGCCACATGGGCGGCACGGCGTTTCAGAAAAGCCCGGTCGGCAGCCTGTTCTATGATTTCTTCGGCGCCAACACGCTGAAAGCGGATGTTTCGATCTCGGTCACCGAACTGGGCTCGCTGCTCGATCACACCGGTCCGCACCTCGAAGCAGAAGAGTATGTGGCGCGCACCTTTGGCGCTGAACAGAGCTATATGGTCACCAACGGCACGTCGACCTCGAATAAAATCGTCGGAATGTACGCCGCACCGGCCGGCAGCACGGTGCTGATTGACCGCAACTGCCACAAATCGCTGACCCATCTGCTGATGATGAGCGACATCATCCCCATCTGGCTCAAACCAACGCGCAACGCGCTGGGCATTTTGGGTGGCATCCCTAAGCGCGAATTCACCCGCGACAGCATCCAGCAGAAAGTTAACGCTACCCCGCGCGCCAGCTGGCCGGTGCATGCAGTGATCACCAACTCAACCTACGACGGTCTGCTGTATAACACGCAATACATCAAACAGACGCTGGACGTGCCGTCCATCCATTTCGATTCCGCCTGGGTGCCTTACACCAATTTTCACCCTATCTACAGCGGCAAAAGCGGCATGAGCGGCGAGCGCATCCCCGGCAAGGTGATCTATGAAACCCAGTCGACTCACAAACTGCTGGCGGCGTTCTCACAGGCGTCGCTGATTCACATCAAGGGCGATTACGATCACGACACCTTCAACGAAGCCTACATGATGCACACCACCACCTCGCCGAGCTACGCGATCGTCTCTTCGATTGAGACCGCGGCGGCGATGCTGCGCGGTAATCCGGGCCGGCGGCTGATTAATCGCTCGGTGGAGCGCGCGCTGCATTTTCGCCGCGAGATCCAGCGGCTGCGCGAAGAGTGTGACGGCTGGTTCTTTGATATCTGGCAGCCGGAGCAGGTGGATGAAGCCGAATGCTGGCCGATTCAGCCGGGCGACGAGGCGTGGCACGGCTTTACCCACGCCGATCGCGATCATATGTATCTCGATCCCATCAAAGTCACCATTCTCACGCCGGGCATGAGCGAACTGGGCCAGATGGCGGAAGAGGGCATTCCGGCCGCGCTGGTGGCGAAATTCCTCGACCAGCGTGGCATCGTGGTGGAAAAGACCGGGCCGTACAATCTGCTGTTCCTGTTCAGCATTGGCATCGATAAAACCAAAGCGATGAGCGTGCTGCGCGGACTGACGGAGTTCAAACGCGCCTACGATCTCAACCTACGGGTAAAAAACATGCTGCCGGATCTCTATGCTGAAGATCCTGACTTCTACCGTAACATGCGCATCCAGACGCTGGCGCAGGGCATTCATCAGCTGATCCTGCAGCATGATCTGCCGCGTCTGATGCTGCGGGCATTCGACGTTCTGCCGGAGATGAAGATGACGCCGCACCAGGCGTTTCAGCGACAGGTGCAGGGACAGGTGGAAACCGTGGACATTCGCGAGCTGGTCGGGCGGATTTCAGCCAACATGATCCTGCCTTATCCGCCAGGCGTGCCGCTGGTGATGCCGGGCGAGATGATTACCGAGCAGAGCCGGGCGGTGCTGGATTTCCTGCTGATGCTCTGTACCATCGGGCGGCACTATCCCGGCTTTGAAACGGATATTCACGGTGCCACGCTCACCGACGACGGTCGCTATCTGGTGCGCGTGCTGCGCGACGAACCTGTGCGCTAACTTCAGATAATTGCCTCTTTTCAGCGCCGCGCCGGGCACGTAGGCTAAGCGGCTCAGAATACTTTCGGAGCCGCTATGCTGCAGATAAAACAGATCCACCACATCGCCATTATTGCCACCGATTATCAGCGCAGTAAGGCGTTTTACTGCGACGTGCTGGGCTTTGAGCTACTGGGTGAATACTATCGCGCTGAGCGCGACTCATGGAAAGGCGACCTTGGCCTTAATGGCGTCTATACCATTGAGCTGTTCTCGTTTCCTGCGCCGCCGCCGCGCGTCAGCGGGCCGGAAGCGTGCGGGCTGCGCCATCTGGCGTTTTGTGTGGATGATGTCGAACAGTCGGTTGCCGCGCTGGCAGAAAAGGGCGTGGTGTGCGAGCCGATCCGCATCGATGCTCTCACCGGTAAAGCCTGCACCTTCTTCCCCGATCCGGATGGTTTGCCGCTGGAGTTGTATCAGGCGTAAAATAGCGCGCGCAGTGAGCCGCAATCCGGCGGTTCACCTCAACGGAATGCGTGCATGTCCTTTTCTCATCTTGCTGCGCTGCTGCCAGCCGATGCCCGCTGCGTGCTGGCATTCAGCGGCGGGCTCGATTCCAGCGTCCTGCTGCATCAGTTAGTGAGCTGGCAACGCCAGCAGCCGCAGCTGCGCGTGCGCGCATTACACGTGCATCATGGTTTAAGCCCCAACGCCGATCGCTGGGCGGCGCACTGCCAGCAGCAGTGTCAGCAGTGGCAAATTCCCTGCGAGGTGCTGCGCGTGCAGGTGGACGCTCGCGCCGGCGGGATCGAAGCCGCAGCCCGCACGGCGCGCTATCAGGCGTTATTCACACACCTGCAACCCGGTGAGTACTTACTTACTGCTCAGCACCTCGATGACCAGGCTGAAACGCTGCTGCTGGCGCTGAAACGCGGCAGTGGTCCGGCTGGTCTGGCGGCGATGCCGCAGCAGCGGCAGGTTAACGGCCACTGGCATCTGCGCCCGTTGCTCAACCTCAGCCGTCAGCAGCTGGAAGCTTACGCTGTCGGGTACCAGCTGGACTGGATTGACGATGAGAGCAATGCTGACCGTCGCTACGATCGCAATTTCCTGCGCCAGGAAGTGCTGCCGCTGCTGCAGGCGCGCTGGCCGCACTTCAGCACGGCCAGCGCCCGCAGCGCAGCGCTATGCGGTGAGCAGGAGCAATTGCTGGATGAGCTGCTCAGCGAGCAGCTGGCGCAGCTGACCGATGCCCAGGGCGCACTGCATTTTCCGCCGCTGCTGGCCTGTAGCGAGGCGCGGCGGCACGCGCTGCTGCGGCGCTGGATTGGCGAACGCGGTGGCGCAATGCCCGCGCGCGACGCGCTGCAGCGCATTACCGACGAGGTGATGCACAGCCGTGATGATGCGCAGCCGTGTCTGCGCTTTGGCGCGCACGAACTGCGGCGCTACCGGGAGCGGCTTTACTGGCTGCCGCGACAGCACTCACTGAGTCAGCACTCGCTAACCTGGCAGCCGCTGACGCAGCCATTAATTTTGCCTGATGGGCTGGGTGAACTGCGCGCCAGTCCGGCGCAGGCGGTACTGCGCCAGCCGGCGGCGGATGAGCAGGTTATTGTGCGCTTTCAGGCCCACGGCTATCACCATGTTGTCGGCCGGGCTGGTGGTCGCGAAATGAAAAAACTGTGGCAGGAGCTGGGCGTCCCGCCGTGGCAGCGCGAACGCATTCCGTTGATTTACTACAACCAGACGCTGATTGCTGCGCCGGGGCTGTTTGTCACCCGCGCAGGCGCGGCGGGCGAGACGCAAGGCTGGCAGGCGATCTGGTCAACACCCTAAAAAGGAACAGCAATGATGAAACAGTGGATTGTCGCGGCGCTACTGGCTGCTGCGCTGCCGGCGTTTGCGCAGGGCGACGTCAGGGCCGGCGCGCAGAAAGCCGCCAGCTGTATGGCCTGCCATGGCGCGGAAGGTAAGAGCGCGGTGCCGCTTTACCCTAATCTGGCCGGACAGCATGCGCCCTACCTGCTGCATTCGCTGCAGGCCTACAAAAAAGGCGAGCGCAGTGGCGGTCAGGCAGAGGTGATGAAAGCCTTTGTGGCCGGGTTGAGCGATCAGGATATGGATGATTTAGCGGCGTACTACGCTTCGCTGCAGCCTTAAGCGAGGTGGGCGGGAATAGCTTTCCCGCCCGGGGAGAGATTATTCGTCTTCGCTGACGATAACGGTGCCCAGCTCAGGATGGCTGAAGCTGGCGATGTGGTCGAGACGCAGCTCGCGCGTTTCACCGGAGAGGTCGACCGCAAGATACTCGACGTTTTTACGTGAGACCATGTCCACGGCTTTCGCTTTCAGCTGGTCGCCGTTTTTGAGCTCCAGCGACAGCGTCCAGTGTTTGGTACAGGCGAGCTCGAGGTTGTCGTAGTCATCACAGTTGATGGGTTTGTAGGCTTCATTCGTCAACATAGTCGCTCACCAATAAGTTTGCAGCGGCATACGCTGCCTGTTCCCTGACAGAAGAGTTTAGCGCAGAATTAGCGGCAATATCATTGAGTGCTTTCAGTGCGCATCCGATCGCATCTGGCACATACCCCAGGTCGCCGCTGCCAATCCCGGCATACTTCTGGCGAACTAACTCACAATACTTTTGCACATACACCTCCTCAGCAGAGCATCAATACTCTGGTTGATATGCGACTATATCACAGGGGTTCGCTGGAAATCAGCCAGGGGGCGCAGGGAAGGTGGCAAAGAAAGGGCAAAAAGTGACAGCCAGCACTGGTCTCAGCCAGCCTGGCGGCGCACAAAAGGTTAAGTTGATGAACAGGTTATTTCCAGATACAACCGCGCTGATAACGGCAGGTGGCAGATGATTGTGCTGTCACGTAGTGTTTCAATTGCGGACAATGAAGTGGAGCTCAGTGCCATTCGCGCTCAGGGCGCGGGCGGCCAGCACGTCAATAAGACGTCGACCGCTATCCATCTGCGCTTCGATATTCACGCCTCGTCGCTACCGCCGTTTTATAAACAACGGCTGCTGGAGGCGAACCACCATTTGATCAGCGCCGATGGCGTGGTGATTATCAAAGCGCAGGAGTATCGCAGCCAGGAGATGAACCGCGAAGCGGCGCTGCAGCGGCTGATCAACCTGATACGCGAGCTGACGACGGTGGAGAAAGTGCGCCGCGCGACGCGCCCGACGCGGGCGTCCAGAGAGCGGCGGCTGGAAGGTAAATCACGACGCAGCAATGTGAAGGCGCTGCGCGGCAAGCTACGCTAAAAAAAACGCCTCCGGCAGGAGGCGTCAGGGGATTACTTGTTGAGGGCGCGGCTGAGGAAGTCGACGATGTCGTGCTGCTTGATCATCTGCTTCTCGCTGGCGGCGCGGGCTTTGTACTCGATCTCCTGGTTATCCAGGTTGCGATCGCCAATCACGATAGTGTGCGGTACGCCGATCAGTTCCATATCGGCGAACATCACGCCCGGACGCTCTTTACGATCGTCAAGAATGACATCGATGCCTTTGGCGCGCAGCTCGTTGTACAGCTGTTCCGCCAGCTCTTTCACGCGGAAGGATTTGTGCATGTTCATCGGCAGAATCGCCACTTCGAACGGTGCCAGCGCCGCTGGCCAGATAATCCCGCGCTCGTCGTGGTTCTGTTCGATAGCCGCCGCCACGACGCGGGTGATACCGATACCGTAGCAGCCCATGGTCATGATCTGGTTGCGACCATCTTCACCCTGTACCGCTGCTTTCATCGCGTCCGAATATTTGGTGCCGAGCTGGAAGATGTGGCCGACTTCAATGCCGCGCTTAATCATCAGCACGCCTTTACCATCCGGGCTCGGATCGCCTTCTACCACGTTACGAATATCTTCTACGCGTGCTTCTGGCAGATCGCGGCCCCAGTTGATGCCGGCATAGTGCTGGCCATCAATGTTGGCGCCTGCCGCGAAGTCACTCATTTTTGCCACGGTGCGGTCAGCAATCACCGGGATGGTCAGACCGACCGGACCGAGAGAGCCAAAACCGGCACCGATGGCGGCGCGAATCTCTTCCTCGCTGCCCATTTCCAGTGGCGCGGCCACAATGTCCAGATGCTCGGCTTTGATTTCGTTGAGCTCGTGGTCGCCGCGTAACAGCAGCGCAACCAGCGAATGACCGCTCTCTTCGCTGGCTTTCACAATCAGCGTTTTCACCGTTTTTTCTACCGGGATCTGATGCTGTTCGACCAGCTCGGCGATGGTTTTCGCGTTTGGCGTAGCGAACTGCGTCAGCGCCTGCGTTGCCGCCGGGCGCTCACCGGCAGGTGCCAGCGCTTCGGCTTTCTCAATGTTGGCTGCGTAATCGGACTCGCTGGAGAAGATCACATCATCTTCACCACTCTGCGCCAGCACCTGGAACTCATGCGAGCCGCTGCCGCCAATCGAACCGGTATCGGCCTGCACGGCGCGGAAATCCAGCCCCATGCGGCTGAAGCTCTGGCTGTAGGCGCGGTACATCGCATCGTAAGTTTCCTGCAGCGACTCCTGCGAGGTGTGGAACGAATACGCATCCTTCATGATGAATTCGCGCGAACGCATCACGCCAAAACGCGGGCGTACTTCATCACGGAATTTGGTCTGGATCTGATAGACGTTGAGCGGCAGCTGCTTATAGGAGCTGAGCTCGTTGCGGATCAGGTCGGTGACCACTTCTTCATGGGTCGGACCCAGCACAAACGGACGTTCGTGGCGGTCTTTAATGCGCAGCAGCTCCGGGCCGTACTGCTCCCAGCGACCGCTCTCTTCCCACAAATCGGCTGGCTGAACCACCGGCATTGAGATCTCAATCGCACCGGCGTTGTTCATCTCTTCGCGCACGATGTTTTCAACTTTTCGCAGCACGCGAATACCGGTCGGCAGCCAGGTATAGAGACCGGAAGCCAGTTTGCGGATCATACCGGCGCGCAGCATCAGCTGGTGGCTGATCACTTCAGCATCGGAAGGCGTCTCCTTCAGGGTGGAGAGCAGATATTGAGTAGTACGCATTAATTTACGATTCCAGTTGTACGGAAGGATACGAACAAAAAATTTGCTGGCGGCTAGTGTACCAGCGAGATCCGTCACTCAAAAGCTTGTTTTAGCGCGGATCGAGCGCGATCACCTCGGTTCCCGCCGCGTCAATGCGCCAGCGCACATTAAAGTCGAGCAGCCAGGCGGCATATTCACGGCCAGGGCTTTCACCTTTGCGATAAGCCGGGCGCGGATCCTGCGCCAGCACTTCAGTGATAAAGCGCGCCAGCTGCGGGTAGTGGCGTTGTTGCTGTTGCAACTGCTGCTGCGCCTGCGCGGAGAAACGCACCGGCATGCTGGCGTCGGGCGCGCTCTGAGCGAATCCCGCGCGCGCCTCAGGCAGCGCTTCGGCGAAGGGCAGGTATGGCTTGATATCCACCACAGGGGTGCCGTCCACCAAATCGAGGCTGCCTAATTGCAGAACTACCTGTTGCTGCTCGCAGCGGATGCCTTTGAGCTCAACCAGCGACATGCCGATAGGATTGGGGCGAAAGGTCGAGCGGGTGGCAAATACGCCCATGCGGGCATTACCGCCGAGGCGCGGCGGGCGTACGGTTGGACGCCAGCCGCCATCCATGGTCTGGTGAAAGACGAACAGCACCCACAGATGGCTGAATGCCTCCAGTCCACGCACCGCTTCAGGCTGATTGTACGGCGCCAGCAGATGCAGTTCGCCACCGCCGTCCTGCACCAGACCCGGCTGGCGCGGTACGGCAAATTTCTCTTTCCACGGCGAACGGATCACGCCGATTTGCGCAAAGGCAAATTCACTCATTGATTGGAGACTTTCAGCGCGGAACCCTGGCATACCGCCTGGCGATAGCAGCCTGGCGTGCTGGAGACAATTTCACACTTGTGCAGCAGCACGGCGTTGGCTTTCATGCCGGCCGCTTTAATCTGCAGGCGTTTACGCGCGGTATTGAGGTTCGGCGGTGAGTCCTGGGTGCTGCTCTGGCAATCATCACCCGACACTTCGCCCAGATCGCGGAACGGATTGCTGACCAGATCGGTCGCATCGGTATAGATCTTCACCGGGGCCGGACGCGCAGCCGGTTTGCGCTGAGGTTCGCTGGTTGATTGCTGCGGGCGAGACGGAGCACTGCTTATTGGGTGATATTCACGCACGCACCCGGTCAGCATCAATGCCAACAAGCAGAGCGGTAAAAAACGCATGGCAACATCCTCATGTAATATAAAGTGGCGTTATTGAAACAAGGACGACCAGAAATAACAAGTCAGCTGCCACATGCTGAAATAGAAAGGGCGGCCGAAGCCGCCCTGCACCGCATGAAAGGGATAATTACCAGCCTTTCACTGCGCCGCCGTTGAAGATTTTGTTGGCGGCTTCAGACACTTCGTCTGACTGATAAGCCTCAACAAACTTCTTCACGTTCTCCGCGTCTTTGTTGTCTTCGCGGCTAACGATCAGGTTCACGTACGGCGAGTCTTTATCTTCGACAAAGATGCCGTCCTTCGCCGGGGTCAGGCCAATCTGGCTGGCGTAAGTGGTGTTGATCACCGCCAGCGCAATCTGCTGATCGTCCAGTGAACGTGGCAGCTGTGGCGCTTCCAGCTCAACAATCTTCAGGTTCTTTGGATTCTCAGTGATATCCAGTGAGGTTGGCAGCAGGCCCACGCCATCTTTCAGTTTGATCAGGCCCACTTTCTGCAGCAGCAGCAGAGAGCGACCGAGGTTGGTTGGATCGTTCGGGATAGCGATCTGCGCACCGTTCTGCAGCTCATCCAGCGATTTGATTTTTTTCGAGTAGCCGGCAATCGGATAAACGAAGGTGTTGCCGACCGGCACCAGTTTGTAGCCGCGGTCTTTGATCTGCTGATCGAGGTACGGCTTGTGCTGGAAGGCGTTAACGTCAATATCGCCTTTGCTCAGCGCTTCGTTAGGCAGCACGTAATCGTTAAAGGTAACCAGTTCAACATCGAGACCGTATTTCTCTTTCGCGACTTTCACGGCAGTTTCCGCAACCTGCTGCTCAGCCCCGACAATCACACCCACTTTAATGTGGTTGGGATCTTTCTCTTTCTGATCGCATCCTGCCAGCGCAATCGCGCCAATCAGAGCACCCACAGCGGCAATCTTTTTAAATGTGAAAGACATATCCTTTCCTTAATAGAGGACTATTGATGTTGTTTGCTTATTTATGTGACACCGCACGCACGATGCGGTCACCACAGAACTGAATTAAATACACCAGCACCACCAGCAAAATCAGCACGGTATTCATCACGGTGGCGTTATAGCCGATGTAACCATACTGATAGCCAATCTGGCCCAGACCGCCCGCGCCCACAGCACCACCCATGGCGGAGTAGCCCACCAGCGTAATCAGGGTAATTGTAGCGGCATTCACCAGCCCTGGCAGCGCTTCCGGCAGCAGCACTTTACGCACGATCTGCAGCGGTGTGGCACCCATGGCGCGCGAGGCTTCAATCAGTCCGGTCGGCAACTCAAGCAGTGCGTTCTCCACCATACGGGCGATAAACGGCGCCGCGCCCACGGTCAGCGGAACGATGGCCGCCTGCAGACCAATGGAGGTGCCGACGATGGCGCGGGTAAACGGAATCATCCACACCAGCAGGATAATGAAAGGAATAGAACGGAAAATATTGACGATGGCTGACAGCACGCGATACAGCGCAGTGTTGGCCAGAATCTGCCCCGGACGCGTGACGTACAGCAGTACGCCAACCGGCAGGCCAAGCACAAAGCCAAAGAAACCAGAAACGAAGGTCATCATCAGCGTTTCCCAGACGCCACGCGTCAGTAACCACAGCATCGCTTCAGACATAACCCAGCACCTCTACTTTCACATGATTTTCTTTCAGCCAGGCAATAGCGGCTTGTGTATCTGTTTCACTGCCGTCCATTTCGGCCAGCATGATGCCGAACTTCACGCCACCGGCGTAATCCATCTGGGCACTGATAATGTTGTTATTGACGTTGAAACGGCGCGCGGCTTCTGACAGCAGCGGCGCATCCACCGATTTACCGGTGAACTCCAGCCGCAGCAGCGGCACGCTGTTAGTGCCCGCGCTCGCCTGCATGCGCTGCTGGTAATCATCCGGAATATCCAGATGCAGCGTTGACTGAATAAACTGCTGGGCCAGGGGCGTTTTCGGGTGCGAGAACACTTCGCTGACGCTGTCTTTTTCAATCAGTTCGCCGTTGCTGATCACCGCTACCTGATCGCAGATGCGTTTCACCACATCCATCTCGTGGGTGATCAGCAGAATAGTGATGCCGAGCCGACGGTTGATGTCTTTCAGCAGCTCCAGAATCGAGCGGGTGGTGGCCGGGTCCAGCGCGCTGGTGGCTTCATCACACAGCAGGACCTTCGGATTGCTGGCCAGCGCACGGGCAATTGCGACGCGCTGTTTCTGACCGCCGGACAGATTCGCCGGCCAGCTGTCGTGTTTGTCCGCCAGACCGACCAGCTCCAGCAGCTCACTGACGCGCTTTTTGATCGCCTCGCGTGAAAGGTTACCCAGCTCAAGCGGCAGCGCAACGTTGCCCGACACGGTGCGGGAGTTCATCAGGTTGAAGTGCTGGAAGATCATGCCAATCTGGCGGCGCGCCAGCGTTAACTGCCCGGAAGAGAGCGCGGTGAGATCCTGACCGTCAACCAGCACACGACCGGATGTCGGGCGCTCCAGCAGGTTGACGCAGCGGATGAGCGTACTTTTACCGGCACCGGATGAACCGATGACGCCATAAATTTGTCCGGCAGGCACGTGCAGGCTAACGTTTGACAACGCCTGAATAGTGCGTGAACCCTGCTGGAACACTTTGGTGATATTTTCGAGTTTAATCATTAGTTTAATTGTTATCGTGTTGCGTTGTCCGTGGTGTATCGGTCTTCGCGCCGCCGGGGCAGGCGAAATCTGGATGGATGGTAAGGCATCCAGACGGCTAAATCAATCAAAGTCATTCAATCTGCCATTCTCACGGTACGCGCAATCATGCGATACTGCGCGGCACTATTTGCAGCAGGAGTTTCTACGTGGCGAACCCAGTCCCGGCTATTTTTCTCGATCGTGATGGCACCCTGAATGTCGATCACGGCTATGTTCATGAGATCGACAATTTTCAGTTTATTGATGGCACCATTGAAGCGCTGCAGGCGTTAAAGAAGATGGGCTACGCGCTGGTGCTGGTAACTAACCAGTCTGGCATCGCGCGCGGCATGTTTACCGAAGATCAGTTTATGCAGCTCACCGAGTGGATGGACTGGTCGCTGGCCGATCGCGATGTCGATCTCGACGGCATCTATTTCTGTCCGCATCTGCCTGATGCAACGGTCGTGGAGTACCGCCAGACTTGCGATTGCCGCAAGCCGCAACCGGGCATGCTGCTTTCGGCGCAGAAACACCTGAATATCGATATGGCGGCTTCTTATATGGTGGGCGATAAGCTGGAAGATATGCTGGCAGCAAAGGCGGCAGGCGTGGGAACCAAAGTGCTGGTGCGCAGTGGTAAGCCGGTCACCGCCGAAGGCGAAGCGGCCGCGGACTGGGTGATTGATAGTCTCGCAGACCTGCCGGCGCGCATGAAAAAGGCCTGAAATCAGGTCTTCTGCACAAATCTTAAGCGAACAGTAAAAAAGTTGAAATTTGCACTTGCGCTTCCATAAGTTCGCCCTATAATGCGCCACCACTGAGACGGCAAAGCGGCAACGCAGGCGGCTCAGCAGGGCGTGAAGCGATTCACCCCGCCGGAGAAAAACGCTGAAAAAAGTGTTTGACTCTGAAGGAGGAAAGCGTAATATACGCCACCTCGCGACAGCAGGCTGAACGCCGCGTCGCACCGCTCTTTAACAATTTATCAGACAATCTGTGTGGGCACTCGCAGGATTGATATCAACGTCTCCGGACGTAAAAAATATCAAGTCTTTGCTGAGTGAACACGTAATTCATTACGAAGTTTAATTCACAGAGCATCGCTGCACTCGTTGCAGCAAATCAAACTTTAAATTGAAGAGTTTGATCATGGCTCAGATTGAACGCTGGCGGCAGGCCTAACACATGCAAGTCGAACGGCAGCACAGAAGAGCTTGCTCTTTGGGTGGCGAGTGGCG